>JAHEIX010000014.1:0-33919 GCA_024639165.1 Flavobacteriaceae bacterium
TAATCAGATGCGCTATTCAGTTGCGCCACGAGGCCGTTTAGGGGTGCAAATATATCTTATTTTAACAATGCAGCAAAACTAAAGTGCACGCATTGTTATATATGTTCGCCAAGCCAATAACAGCAGTTGGCTTTTTGATACCTTGCTTATGTCAACCTGCTTTTTGGAAAGGCTTGGTAATAAAGCTTTGTTGCATCTTGCTATGACCTTGAAAAAAATATTTCCCATACCACAAAGGTATAAAACCTTGTGCTGCGTATCTTCGCCATAACGTATGAATGGATTATTACTTGTTGGTGGGCTTTCCCTCTTGCTCTTAGGAGGCGATTGGCTGCTCAAAGCTGCCGTGGCAACTGCTGCGCGTTGGCGGGTTCCTAAGGTGGTTGTGGGTATGACCGTTGTTTCATTTGCCACATCACTTCCAGAACTCATTACCAGCATTCGTGCTGCCCTTGAAGGATATCCTGACTTATCACTTGGCAATGTGGTGGGTTCAAATGTTGCCAATTTGGGTTTTGTCTTGGGGATTATTCTGCTTTTTGGCCGTATTCAAGTGCAAAAAAGTTTTTACCAATTTGATTGGCCCGTCGTTTTTGCTGTTTCCTTATTGTTGTTTTTCTTACTTCACGATGGAATAATCAGTACTTCAGATGGCGTACTGCTGCTTTGCGTACTTGTAGCAGTAATGACTTATTTGATTAAATTTCAACCTCCTGTGGTGCTGCAGGAAGCACCACAAGATGTGGCGATAAAGTCATGGTGGTGGATTAGCTTTTTTATAGCCCTCGGCTCCTTAGGCCTCGCCTTTGGCTCGCAATGGTTGGTAGAAGGCGTAGTGGGCTTGGCACGTGCCTATGACGTTAGCGAGCGTGTTATTGGTGTTACGCTGGTTTCGGTAGGAACGAGTTTGCCCGAATTGGCAGCCTCTGGTATGGCAATTGCTAAAAAAGAGCAGGGGATTTCTATTGGAAACCTAATTGGTTCCAACTTGTTTAATATCCTAACGGTTTTGGGCCTTACAGCTGTTATTCATCCGTTACAACTTGTCGATCAGCAGCTTTTAGCTTTTGATATTTGGGTGATGATTGGCTTTGCAGTGCTCTTATTGCCCTTGGTGTTTTTTGCTAAAGGACTACAACTTTCATGGCGACAGGGTCTTGTTCTGACCTTATGTTATGCTGCTTATATGGCGCTTACGCTTTCATAAAAAAAAAGCACCTGATTCTCGAACGTATCGAAAAACAGATGCTTTATCAGCTAAAATTAAAAGTAAGCTTACACGTCAGCAGACTTTACAGTCTTTATAATACGTGCAGCAATTTTGTACGGATCCGCATTAGAAGCTGGTCTGCGGTCTTCCAACCAACCTTTCCAACCTTTTTCTACGGTCATAATTGGAATACGAATAGATGCACCACGGTCAGAAACACCATAGCTAAATGCGTCAATAGATTGTGTTTCGTGATCGCCTGTGAGACGTTGGTCATTGTACGCACCATAAACTTCGATGTGCTCCTTTATAACAGGACGGAATGCTTCACAAATTTTCTCATACGTTTCCTTTGAACCACAAGTTCTAAGTGTTGTGTTTGAGAAGTTTGCATGCATACCTGAACCATTCCAGTCAGTAGCACCGAGTGGTTTTGGGTGATAATCAATAGCTAGACCATAGTCCTCAGCCAAGCGCTCTAAAATATAACGGGCGATCCATATTTGGTCACCTGCCTCGGCAGCACCTTTAGAGAAAATCTGAAATTCCCATTGTCCAGGAGCTACTTCACCATTTGTTCCTTCTACGTTTAGTCCAGCATCCAAACAAATGTCTAGGTGTCGGTCCATAATCTCGCGTCCGAAAGAGTTTTTTGCTCCCACAGAACAGTAGAACTGGCCTTGTGGCGTTTGATCTTTTGGAAAGCCAAGTGGAAGATTTGTTTCAGGATCCCATAGAAAGTATTCTTGCTCAAATCCAAACCAGAAGTCATCATCATCATCTTCAATGGTTGCACGACCGTTAGAAACGTGTGCTGACCCATCTGCATTAAGAACTTCGGTCATGACCAAATATCCATTTCTTCTTTCAGGGTCTGGGTAGATAGCAACAGGCTTTAAAAGACAGTCAGAAGACCCTCCCTCAGCTTGAAGCGTAGAACTACCATCAAAAGACCACATTTCGACGTCCTCTAGTTTTCCAGAAAAGTCACTAACTACTTTTGTTTTACTACGAAGGTTGGCAGTGGGCTTGTAGCCGTCCAACCAGATGTATTCAAGTTTTGATTTATTCATGATTTTATAATATGATGAAACAAAAATAAAATTTATAATATACCCACTATGGTAGTAGGGTGTTTTTTTATAAACATTATACATATTTTTATAAACCCCTTAAAATAGAGGGGGTATAATTATAAATTATGTAATATTCTTAAGTTTTTACATTAAATTCAAAATGACAACACAACAAACGTAATACCGCTATTTGATGTATATTTGTTACTTCCTAAAACCTTAAAATCATGAATAAACTGCGTTTTCAAGCCATTCAGGACGCTGTCAGCCGCCTACCTAAACCCTTTCATAACGACCAAATAAAATCGTCGCTTTTTGCTAGTCACGTCTTTACCAAGAAGGTGATGCGTACATTTTTGACAAAACAAGCTTTTGCCGAAGTCGATGAAGCTATTGAAAAAGGCACAAAAATTAATCGAAATATTGCCGACCATGTAGCCGCTTCAATGAAAGATTGGGCCATGTCTATGGGTGCTACGCATTACACACACTGGTTTCAACCTTTAACTGGGGCTACTGCCGAAAAGCACGACGCCTTTTTTGATTTTGATTCTAACGGCGATAGCCTTGAATATTTTGGCGGTTCGCAATTGGTGCAACAAGAACCAGACGCGTCTAGTTTTCCAAGTGGCGGTATTCGCAACACTTTTGAAGCAAGGGGATACACCGCATGGGACCCTTCATCCCCAGCATTCATCTATGGCACTACGCTTTGTGTGCCTACAATTTTTGTTTCCTACACAGGTGAAGCTTTGGACAACAAAACACCATTGCTTCGTGCATTGAATGCAGTTGACGACGCAGCTACACAAGTAGCCAAATACTTTGATAAAAACGTTACACATGTACACGCTACCCTTGGTTGGGAGCAAGAGTATTTTCTTATTGACAAGGCCTTAGCGTCTTCTAGACCAGATATTATGCTGACGGGCAGAACCTTAGTAGGACACCCCCCGCCAAAAGGACAGCAGATGGACGACCATTATTTTGGATCTATTCCTTCTCGTGCTATTAATTTTATGCGCGAATTGGAATATGAATCTATGTTGCTCGGAATTCCTGTAAAAACACGCCACAATGAAGTGGCGCCGAACCAATTTGAATTAGCACCTATTTTTGAAGAAGCCAACCTAGCTGTTGATCACAACGCACTGCTGATGGATATTATGGGTAAGGTGGCCAGTAAGCATCACTTTAAGGTGCTGCTTCACGAAAAACCCTTTTCCGGTATCAACGGATCTGGAAAACACAACAACTGGTCCCTGTCTACCAATACAGGTGTTAATCTCTTGAGCCCAGGCAAGACACCCATGAGCAACTTGCAGTTTTTGACATTTTTCATCACCACCATTAAGGCGGTTCAAAACTATGAATCTCTTGTGCGCGCCTCTGTTGCTAGCGCAGGAAACGATCATCGCTTGGGTGCTAATGAAGCGCCGCCAGCCATTGTTTCTATTTTTATCGGTTCTCAATTGTCATCCGTCCTCGAAAATTTGGAACATGTCTCTAAAGGAAAGCTATCTCCCAAAGAAAAAACCGATTTAAAGCTAAATGTTGTGGGTAAAATCCCAGAGATACTGCTGGACAATACCGATAGAAACAGAACCTCGCCCTTTGCCTTTACAGGGAATAAATTTGAATTTCGTGCCGTTGGCTCCAATCAGAACTGCGCCATACCCATGACTGTTTTAAATACTATAGTAGCCAAGCAGTTAATTGCATTTAAAAACGAAGTTGACACACTTATTAAGTCCAAAAAACTTAAGAAAGATGATGCTATCTTTAATGTATTGCGTGAGTATGTCAAGACCACAAAAAACATCTTGTTTGACGGAGATGGTTACAGCCAATCATGGGAAAAGGAAGCCAAAAGAAGAGGGCTCTCTAATTTGAGGAAAACCCCAGAAGCATTATCGGTTCGTATGAACAAAGATGTGATTGATTTGTTTGACTCTGTCAATGTCATGAATGCCGTTGAGCAAAAAGCCCGTTATGAAATTCAATTGGAACAGTATGTGCAAACAATAGAAATTGAAAGTCTTGTATTGGAAAACCTGGTCAACAATCAAATACTTCCAACGGCATTTAAATACCAAAGCATGCTGATTGAAAATGTGAAAGGCTTAAAAGAAATATATGGGGATGACTTCTCAAAATACGCGCCTATTGCTATGAATTCTATCGAGAAAATTAGCGGTTTAACAGATAAACTAGCTACTGCTTGTGCAGCACTTGCTAAAGAACGAACAAAGGCCAATAGCATGAGCAAGTTTGACGACAGTGCCCAGATGTATGCTAAAAACGTGCTTCCGCTTTTTGATAAAATCCGTGAATGTGTAGATGGACTAGAGCTTATTGTTGATGATTCAGCCTGGCCATTAGCCAAATATCGAGAACTATTATTTTTACGTTAATATGACAAAAAACCCTTCCAGTGAGCGTTATCAAATGCGTGGTGTATCTGCAGATAAAGAAGATGTACACGCAGCTATTGAGAATATAGACAAAGGACTTTTTCCAAAAGCGTTTTGTAAAATTGTTCCGGATTACCTTACTGGAGATGACGACTATTGTTTGGTGATGCATGCTGATGGGGCTGGTACAAAATCATCTTTAGCGTATATGTATTGGAAAAAAACCGGCGACCTTTCTGTGTGGAAGGGGATAGCACAAGATGCACTAATCATGAACATTGATGATTTACTCTGTGTAGGTGCTGTTAATGAAATTCTTATTTCATCGACCATAGGACGGAACAAAAACCACATTCCCGGGGAAGTCATTAAAGCTATTATCCAAGGAACAAACGAGCTTGTCGATGAGCTTAATGCACAAGGCATGAAGCTTACACTGACAGGAGGAGAAACCGCAGACGTTGGTGACTTGGTACGTACTATCATTGTGGATTCTACCGTAACGGCACGCCTAAAGCGCGATCATGTAATTGATAATGCCAACATCAAAGCAGGTGACGTTATTGTTGGATTGGCTTCTTATGGGCAAGCCTCCTATGAAACCGATTACAATGGGGGTATGGGTAGTAACGGGCTTACCTCTGCGCGTCATGATGTGTTTAACAAATCCCTCGCCGATGCGTTTCCAGAAAGTTTTGATCCATTGGTGCCAAGTAATTTGGTTTATGCAGGATCTAAAAACTTAGAAGATGCCGTCGAAGGTGTTGCTGTAGATGCGGGTAAGTTGGTGTTGTCTCCTACACGAACATATGCGCCGGTTATGAAAGCAATTTTAGATGCCTTTAGCCCTCAAGAAATTCACGGAGCAGTACATTGTAGTGGTGGCGCCCAAACCAAAGTGCTTCATTTTATTGATAGCGGACATATTATCAAAGACAATATGTTTCCCATTCCACCGCTGTTCAAAATGATTCAAGCCGAATCAAAAACAGATTGGCGTGAGATGTACAAGGTCTTTAATATGGGCCACAGGTTGGAGCTATACATAGCTCCTGAAAACGCAGATTCAATTATTGAAATCGCCAAATCTTTTGCTATTGACGCCCAAATTGTGGGTCGTGTGACTGAGCACCCAACAAAAAAACTTACCTTATCCACACCAAACGGAACTTTCGAATATGCCTAAGCTATTATTGATTATTGCGATTGCTGTTGGTGTGCATACGCTTTCTTTTGCTCAAGAAGGGGAGGACCTGTTTATGCTATTTGACGAAAGTATTGAAGCGCCACCCTTACTTCCAGAACGCATGGTTTTTACACAGCGAATTTTTTGGGGTGAAAAAGGTATTTTTAGAACTACAGGGGTAGCTCCCCTAAATATGGAACATCGCCAAAAAGAGCTTAAGGTTCGCCGTGTAATGCTTACCACACACCAAGTACTTGGCTACGCAACTTTAGCAGCTATGGTTGCTCAAGGAATTATTGGCGGAAAATTATATAACGGAGACGACAGCTTGTATAACCTTCACAAAACCATGGGTGATGTGGTGAATATTGGTTATTTTACTACTGCGGGAATGTCTCTCTTTGCACCGCCTCCACTCATCAATAAAAGGGTGCGAGGGTTCTCATCAATTAAAGCACACAAAATACTTGCAACTGTTCACTTTTCCGCTATGGTAGCTACAAACATATACAAAGACAAAAATCCTGAAATCCACAAAGGGGCCGCTTATACCGCCTTTGGAAGTTATGCGATGGCTGTTTTGGTTTTTAAATTTTAAAATGACACGTCACTTATTCCTCTTTTTACTTGTTTCTTCCTGCCTAGGGGCACAACAACTCCGCGTAGAAACCGCTGCATCAGAAATCACTTACGAAGCCTCACATGTAGTACATGATTGGTCTGGCACTTCAAAACAAGTCCAAGGCGTGGTTGTGCTCAACGATGCTGTTCCTTCTCGCATGGCTATTGCTACCTCAGTTGCTTCGTTTGACTCTAGAAATGAGGGTCGTGATGCTCACGCCCTTGAAGTGTTGGAGGCTTTAGTATTTCCAAAAGTTTCATTTTACGCAGACACCTTTACTTTAGAGGGCGAAACCCTAAGCATAACCGGGAATTTAACATTTCATGGCAAAACAATACGTCTCACAACTACTGCCAATTGGGTTAAAAAAGATGATGGTTGGTTGCTCGAAGGGGATTTTGATTTTAAGCCTTCTGAATTTGATATTACGCTTCCCGCCTTTATGCTTGTCAAGATTCGTGACAATATCCATATAAGCTTTAGGTTGGAGTTGCGTACCTTTGCATCATAGTACATGCTACAAGAAAAACTACAGATTGTAAAACAGCGTTTTGATGAGGTTTCTGATCTTATCATTCAGCCTGGCATTATCGCTGATCAAAAGCGATACATTTCCTTGAATCGCGAATACAAGGATTTGAATGCATTGATGGAAAAACGGGAGGAATATTTGAGCCTTTTAGGTAATAAGGAAGAAGCAGAAGCCATTATTTCAGAAGAGAAAGATCCTGAGATGCTTACAATGGCTAAAGAAGAATTGGATGTTTCCTCAAAAAAACTACTTTCCCTTGAAGATGAAATTCGCTTTATGCTTATTCCCAAGGACCCTGAGGATGTCAAAAATGTTATGATGGAGCTTCGTGCTGGTACAGGTGGCGATGAGGCGAGTATTTTTGCCGGTGACTTGTTCCGTATGTATACAAAATATTGTGAGGGTAGGGGCTGGAAGGTAAACGTTGTGGATATGAGCGAAGGCACTTCTGGTGGATTTAAAGAAATTATTTTTGAAGTAAATGGTGACCAAGTATATGGGACATTAAAGTTTGAATCGGGAGTTCACCGTGTTCAACGTGTGCCACAAACCGAAACCCAAGGACGTGTTCATACATCAGCAGCTACTGTTATGGTACTGCCAGAAGCAGAGGAGTTTGATATTGAACTCGATATGTCTGAAATAAGAATTGAGCGTACTACTTCAACAGGCCCCGGCGGTCAGTCGGTTAATACGACCTATTCTGCTATCAAACTGCATCATGAGCCAACGGGTATGATTGTCAGTTGCCAAGATCAAAAATCTTCTCACAAGAACCTTGAAAAGGCTTTAAAAGTACTGCGTTCAAGACTCTATGATATGGAGCTTGCCAAAAAGCAAGCTGCAGATTCAGAAAAACGAAAAAGCATGGTTTCTTCTGGAGATCGATCTGCTAAAATAAGAACGTATAATTATCCACAAGGCCGCGTCACAGACCACCGCATTGGATTAACGTTGTATGATTTGCAAAACATCATCAACGGAGATATTCAAAAGCTGATTGATGAAATGCAGCTCTATCAAAACACCGAGAAACTCAAATTTTCAGACGAATTGCTTTAGTATGACACGACAAGATTTATACAATCAAATTCAGTTGAAAAAATCATTCTTGTGTTTGGGTCTAGATCCTGACTTGGAAAAAATGCCCGAACAGCTTATTGCTTCAAGCGAAGAACCCCTTTTTGATTTTTGTAAGGCCATAGTTGATGAAGTGCAACACCTTTGTGTAGCGGTTAAAATAAATACAGCCTTTTTTGAAGCTTACGGAGAAACAGGGTATGCATCTTTGTCTAAACTCATACACTATATAAAATCACACTATCCCGATTTGTTCACCATTGCTGATGCCAAACGCGGCGATATAGGCAATACATCTTTGCGCTACGCTAAAGCCTTTTATGAAGCCATGCCCTTTGATTCCATTACCATTGCTCCCTATATGGGTAAAGACTCCGTTGAACCTTTCTTAACATACAAAGACAAGCATGCCATTTTGTTAGCCTTGACTTCTAATCATGGCGCAGCTGATTTTCAAGTAGCTAAAAATGCGGAAACGCCATTATTTAAAGAAGTGTTGACCACTTCTTTAAACTACGAAAATGCCGATAGGCTTATGTATGTGGTTGGTGCAACCAAAGCAGAATACTTAAAAGAAATTAGAGCATTAGTGCCTGATGCATTTTTGTTGATACCAGGTGTTGGTGCACAAGGCGGTAGCCTTAAAGATGTTTTTGAAAATGGTGCAAATAAACAAATAGGCCTTTTGGTTAACTCGTCTCGTGGGATTTTATATGCCAGTAAGGGTGAAGATTATGCTGCTGCTGCTGCTAAGGTTGCTGGTTCGCTTCAAAATCAAATGCAAAAACTACTCGCCTGATGCTGCATTACAGTCGCTATATACATCAAACGTCTTCTGAATGGGTCACTTTTGTTCACGGAGCAGGAGGTAGCTCGTCTATATGGTTTAAACAAGTGCGTGACTATGCCAAGCATTACAATGTGTTGTTGCTAGATCTTCGTGGTCATGGGAATTCTAAACCCACCATCAAACGTGCCTTTGAAAAGCGGTATACATTCGATAGTATCGTTGATGATATTATTGAAGTTTTAGATTATGAAAAGATTAAAAGTTCTCATTTTATAGGTATTTCGCTGGGTACCATACTGATTCGTCAATTGGCAGAAAATCATCCTGAACGCGTTTCGAGTATGATTATGGGTGGTGCAATTATGAAACTTAATATCAGATCACAGATTTTAATGCGCTTGGGAAATATCGTTAAGTCGGTGATTCCCTACCTGTGGCTCTATCGTTTTTTTGCATTTATTATCATGCCTAAAAAAAACCATCGTGAGTCTAGGTTACTTTTTGTTCGTGAAGCAAAAAAGCTTTACCACAAAGAGTTTTTACGTTGGTATAGGCTTACTTCAGAACTAAAGCCATTACTTCGACTGTTCAGACAAGTAGACGTTGGTATTCCGACGCTCTATGTCATGGGAGAAGAAGACTATATGTTTCTGCCAAGTGTACAAAAGTTGGCTGGAATGCACCAAACATCGCAAATCACGGTTGTCCCTGACTGTGGACATGTTGTTAATGTAGAACAGCCTGCGTTTTTTAATGCGACAACACTGCGTTTTCTAAAATCCCTTAACTAGGTAAATATTACAGTTTTATTTCCATACACAAGCACCTTTTTCTCAACGTGGTGCTTAACGGCATTAGCCAATACCATTTTTTCCAAATCTCGCCCTTTGGCAATCAATTGTGAAACGCTATGGTTGTGTGATACGTGTGCCACTCCCTGCTCAATAATAGGTCCTGCATCCAGTTCTTCTGTAACATAGTGACTGGTAGCGCCAATGATTTTCACGCCACGTTCGAATGCGGAATGATAGGGTTTTGCACCAGGAAAGGCAGGTAAAAATGAGTGGTGGATGTTGATGATTTTGTTTCTGTATGCTGCAATAAGATCTGTAGGTATGATTTGCATATAACGCGCAAGAACCACAAAATCTACTTCGTGTTCTGTCAAGAGTGCAAGTTGTTGTTTTGTGGCAGCTGCTTTTGTTTCTTTGGTTACTGGAGTGTGGAAAAAAGGAATGTCAAAAGCTTTTGCTATTGATGCCAAGTCTTGATGATTGCTGAGTATAAAGGGGATTTCTACGGCGAGCTCTCCAGATTTATAACGTCCCAATAAATCATAAAGGCAATGATCGTATTTTGACACAAAAACAGCCATTTTGGGTTTGTAGTGCAGTGGCTGATGACTCCAAGTCATATTGTATTCGTTTGCCAGTTCGTTTTCAAACAGACGAATGAAATTTTGATACGAACACAGTTGTTCGTCTAATTCGGCTTGAAGGCGCATAAAAAAAGCACCATTTTCTCTATCAACATACTGGTCAATATATTGGATATTTCCTTTTTGTTGGTAAACAAAAGAAGTTACATCTGCAATAATTCCCTTCTTGTCTGGACACTGAATAACAAGTGTAATGGCGTACATATGTTGTTTTGCTGCAAACATACATAAAAAACAAACCCGAGTGTTTATAAAAAACACTCGGGTTTAGCTTGATAATTTATTTATGTACTATTTTTTAGAAACACTAAAGTCTGCATAAGCTGACATGCCGTGTTCAGCATCGTCAAGCCCGCCGATTTCTTGTTCTTTAGTCACTCGGAGTCCTATAGTTGCATTTACAACAAGCACTAAGAGCAAAGCACTCAAAACACAGAAAGCGCCAACAAGACCTACTCCTGCGAGTTGTATCATAAACTGTTTGGTACTCGCCATATTACCAAAGATACCTACGGCAAGCGTTCCCCACATTCCTGCAAAAAGGTGAACGGCAATAGCGCCAACGGGGTCATCTAATTTTAGTTTTTCAAGCAACGCGATGGCAAGTACAACAATAACACCGCCAATAGCCCCAATGATAATGGCTTCTCCTGTCGACATTTGATCTGCGCCAGCTGTGATGGCAACTAATCCACCAAGAACACCATTCATAAACATGGTTAAATCGTAGTTTTTGTAAAGTATGTGTGAAAATATTGAAGCTACAATCCCACCTGCTGCTGCTGCTAAACTTGTAGTAACAAGTACCAATGAAGTGGTTGCAGGATCAGCAGATAATACAGAGCCGCCATTAAAGCCAAACCAACCTAACCAGAGGATAAGTACACCCCCAGCCGCTAAAGGCATATTGTGACCAAAGATTGGGTTTGAAGTTCCATCGGCGCTGTATTTGCCTATACGCGCCCCTAAAAAGTATATGGTGATAAGCGCTGCCCATCCTCCCACAGAGTGTACTAGCGTTGAACCGGCAAAGTCATAAAACCCCCAATTGTATAGAAATCCGCCTCCCCATTGCCATGAACCTACGATAGGGTAAACAATTCCAACATATAATATGGCTATTACAAAAAAGGCTTCTAGCTTGATGCGTTCTGCAACAGCTCCAGAAATGATGGTAGCAGCAGTGGCAGCAAACATTCCTTGAAACAAGAAATCTGTCCACCAAGTATAACCACCACTTGCATAAGCAGCGGTCATGCCTCCTTCAGGAGGAGCAATACCCCACCCAGCAAATTTAAAGAAGCCAGTAGCTCCTTCTTCAAAACCGGGGTACATAAGGTTAAAACCAGCGAGCGCATACAGCAGTAGCCCAGCGGTAATAACAAAAAAGTTTTTGAATAAAATGTTAACGGTGTTTTTTTGACGTGTAAGTCCAGCTTCGAGTAACGAGAAGCCCATGTGCATAAAAAATACGAGTGCTGTACAGATCATCATCCATACATTGTTTGCAGTAAATAGTGCAGTATCCATTAATGTTTGTTTAGTTTAAAGTATCTCCGCCTTTTTCGCCCGTTCTAATGCGGTAGGCTTCCTCAACGGGGAGAACAAATATTTTTCCATCGCCAATGTTTCCCGTTCCACCAGCTTCAATTATGGCCTGTACAGCCGGCTCAACAAAGTCGTCATTGACAACTATTGAGAGCATTCTGCGTTCAATAGCGGAAGTACTATAGGATACTCCTCTATATACACGTCCTTTGTTTTCATTCCCAAGACCAGTTACATCCCAATAACTGAAAAATGTAACACCAGCTTGGTGGAGTTTGTTTTTTACATCCTCAAACTGCGTTTTTCGGATGAGTGCTTCTATTTTTTTCATTATTTAAATAATTAAGGCGCAAGTATAATCAAAAAAAAGGGATTGAGTAGACTCAATCCCTTTTACATTAAAAAACTATCTAATTATAACAAACTAACTACTAACTAAATTAAGTTTAAATGTTTTTATGGATTTAGATCGCTGTTGAAAGCAAGCTCTCCGTGTTCTGCCATATCTAGACCTTTTAACTCGTCTTCTTCAGAAACACGTAGACCGATAGTCACTTTAAGTACGTACAGTACAATTAAAGAAGTGATAACCGCCCAGGCACCGTATGCAGCTACTCCAATAGCTTGTACTGCTAGAACAGAAGCACCGCCACCGTTTAATAAGCCGATTCCAGTTGCGCCATCAACGCCCCAAAGACCTATAACAAGCGTACCCCATGCACCAGCTACACCGTGTGCAGAAGCAGCACCAATAGCATCATCAATCTTAAGTTTTTTCTCAATAAACTCAATAGAGAATACCACAATAATACCACCAACTAAACCAGCGAAGAACCCACCAGTCATGGTCATATTACCACAACCTGCAGTAATGGCTACCAAACCAGCAATTGCGCCGTTCAATGTTTGAGATAAACTAGGTTTTCCAAGGTATAACCAAGATGTAAACAATGCGCCAAGTGCACCAGCAGCAGCAGCAATGTTGGTAACCATAACAACAGCTGAAGCAGCAATTGAGTCATCACCTCCCCAAGCTAGTTGAGAACCACCGTTGAAGCCAAACCATCCTAGCCAAAGGATAAATACACCTAAAGTTCCTAGCAAAAGGTTACTTCCTGGAATAGCATTGACTTTTCCATCTTTATATTTTCCAATTCTTGGACCTACCATCCATGCAGCACACAAAGCCGCCCATCCACCAACAGAGTGAACAATTGAAGATCCTGCGAAGTCGATGAAGCCTAGATCAGCTAACCAAGCACCGTCTCCGTACCACTGCCATCCACCAGAAATAGGGTAAATGAAAGCAGTTAAGAATAATGTGAATATAATGTAAGTGCTGTATTTAGTTCTACCTGCAACAGCTCCAGATACGATCGTGGCTGCAGTTGCAGCAAAAACCGTTTGGAAGAATACATCGTGAGCACCAGCTCCTGGATTCATCCATATATCGCTGATAGAAAGGAAACCAGACGCATCCTTTGTTCCGTACATAAGCCCGTAGCCTAGCGCCCAGAAACTAATCGTTCCTACGCTGATATCCATGAAATTTTTCATGGCAATGTTAGCTGCGTTTTTAGCACGTGTTAATCCAGATTCTACTAGGGTAAATCCTGCTTGCATGAAGAAAACAAGAATACCAGATAAAAGAATCCACAATATTGTAAAGTCTTCATTTGCGTCAACAGCTACTGCAGACGTAATGATGTTTGGTATTGTAGTTAATAA
This sequence comes from Flavobacteriaceae bacterium, assembly GCA_024639165.1. Classification (GTDB taxonomy): domain Bacteria; phylum Bacteroidota; class Bacteroidia; order Flavobacteriales; family Flavobacteriaceae; genus UBA7446. The sequence continues at coordinate 13,625 of JAHEIX010000014.1, forward strand.
TGACATATCTTAAATTTTTGTGATTAAAATTTAACTAGAAAGAATAAATAGCTGCCAATACAAATGATGATAGGCTATCCGTTGCTCCGTCAGCATCCATGTAGTATGCGTCTGACGCAGTGTCAACTCTAAATTCTGGCTTAATAGTCATATTTCCAGACGTAAAGCTACCTGTAAGGGTGAATGATGTGTTGTCACCTTTCTCGGAAATTGATCCAATAGCACCAAGGCCTTCGTCAGTAAAAGCTTCAAATCTTCCACCAAGTGTGAATGTATCAGATAAAGCAACTTGTGGGTATAATGCCACACCACTAAATTTTAAATCGTCATCTTCATAGCTAGTTGCGTTAACTCCCAGGAAGAAGCTGTCTGTGATGTCAATACCACCTGTGAAGTCAATCTGAGACGCGTTAGAAGCTCCACCAGACAGGAAGTTGATATATTGACCATATAGACCCAACTGAGCACCAAACATATAGTCATCAAAAGCAACTGTTTCCTCAGCATCTTCATCATAGTAAGAATTCTGTTCTGTATAATCCGTTTGATTTAATACACCTAACATCAAGGACACATCGTCAGAAAGAGCAATATCAGCTTTCAAACCTGTGTGTGAGAAAGGTCCGTAAGAGAACATGTATGATGTAGAGTAGTTAAAGTTAGCAGCAGGCGAAATTACTTCATATCCTAAGAAAGTGTTGAAGTTACCCAGTGTCAACGTGAAGCTGTCGCTTACATTATAGTATACATATAGTTGGTTAACAATATTTGAAGATCCTGTAGAACCAAAAACGGCATCTGCACCTCTTGGTCCGTACACCAAATCAGCAACAAAACCTGATTTCTCTCCTTCATAAGATAGTACAATGTTTGCCATACCAAGCGAAAAGCCGTTTAGGTTAGCAAAAGAAGTGCCAGGAGCATATTCACTACTCCTATAATAAGAGTCAACAGATCCAGAAACACTGAATGTTGGTTCTTCTTGCGCTTGTGCACTAGTCATTCCTCCGAATACTAGAAAAGCTACAAGTGCTGAAAACGTTAAAATGGATGATAAATTATTTTTCATAATGTAATGTTTAGTTAATTATTTATTTTGAATTAATAATGAGCCAAAAATATATTAAATACCACTTACCCCCATTAAATTAGGGGGGGTAAGTGGCAATATTTATAAATAAAAGAATATAAACCCAATTAAAATAGGGGTATAGTAATTTTTAAATACTTATTTTATTAATAATACTGCTAAAACTGCTTGTGCAATAACATTCCAGCATAAATACAGGCCATTCCTAGTATAAAAGTGCCAATACTGTAAATAAAGAAGTTGAAAAATTGGCCTTGCTCAATAAAGCGCATGTTCTCTAATGTAAACGTGGAAAAGGTAGTCAGTCCACCGCAAAAGCCAACAGCCAATAACATATGCTGCGTACTGGATACAGAAGACCTTGTACTAAGAAAACCCATAAGTAAGCCCAAAAACAAACATCCTATTGCATTTGCGATAAGTGTTGCCAAAGGTAGCTGAGGAGATATGGGTTTTAGCAAGAGCCCGATAGTATATCTAAAAAGACTTCCAAGTCCACCACCTAGAAAAACGAGTAAAAAAGAAATCATATTCATGCTACACGATGCTTTTAAGACCTACTAGTAAGCTGACAAAAATTAAAAAGCCTATCAACACCCAAAAACTTCCTTTAAAATATTGTTTGCTTTTTTGTTTGTCCTTTTTGTAGCTATATATAATGACGAAAGTGAAGCCTACAATAAAAAAAAGGGCAAAAATCAATTGACCGGTGCTGAACATAATGTTATTTTTAGCGAAACTATAAAAAAATGCAAGACCAACTTGATGCAGTAGCGGCATTTCACAAAGCCTTTGGCGTAGGAGTCGCTCAAAAACCAACAGCTACAACAGCTACAGACATATTAAACTTACGCCACAGATTGATGGCAGAGGAGAACGAAGAATACCTTGAAGCAGCAAATAACAATGACTTGGTTGAAGTGGCCGATGCCCTTGGCGACATGCTCTATATATTATGTGGCACCATACTCACACACGGCATGCAACACATAATTGAAGATGTCTTTGCAGAAATTCAGGACAGTAATATGAGCAAACTTGGTGTAGACGGCAAGCCTATCTACAGGGAAGATGGTAAGGTAATGAAGGGGCCTAATTACAGGCGTCCTGATTTAAAGCAGTTTTTAGACTAGTCACAAACTTTATAGCGCCAATGAAATGGATCTTCAGCATTGTTATACTGTATGTCCATCAATTTTTCCTTTAACATTAGGGCAAAGCTATTTTCTGGCAGTTGGGTTTCAAATTTTTCTCCTTTATAGCCAAAACCATTAATAGGTTGGACTACTACGGCCGTACCACTACCAAAAATCTCAAGTAGTGTACCCGATTTTGATGCTTCAATAAGTTCATCAACACGGAGCATGCGCACTTCTGTTTTTAATCCTAAATGCTCTGCTAAATCCAAAATACTCTTTCTTGTAACACCATCTAAAATGCTGTCGCTTGTTGGCGCCGTAATTAGGGTATCACCAATGCGAAAGAATAAATTCATGGTACCAGCTTCTTCGATATATTCGTGGGTGGCAGCATCAGTCCATATTACTTGTTGGTACCCTTCGCTTTTTGCCAATTGGGTAGGGTAGAACTGACCTCCATAGTTTCCAGCTGCCTTGGCATAGCCTGTGCCGCCTTGAGGGGCACGACTGTAATGATCTGCGATTTTTACACGAACCTCACCACCATAATAACTGCTAACAGGTGCGCATATAATCATAAAACGATATTCGGTTGCAGCAGATGCTTGAACCCCTGCTTGAGAAGCAAAAACAAATGGCCTCACATATAAGGAGTTTCCTTTTCCTGCTTTTACCCAAGCTTTGTCAATTGTAATAAGCTGTTTCATGCCATCTAGAAAAAGGGCTTCTGGAAATTGTGGTATCGCAAGACGTTCGGCAGACTTATTAATGCGTTTTGCGTTCTGATCAGGTCTAAACAACCAAACACTGCCCTCGTCATCTTTGAATGCTTTCATACCCTCAAATACAGCTTGACCGTAGTGTAAAACACTTGCAGCAGGAGAAAGTTCCATGGGTGCATAAGGTACAATTTCTGGGGTCTGCCACTGTCCGTCACGGTAGTCACAAACAAACATATGGTCCGAAAAAGTAGATCCGAATGCAAGATTGCTAAAATCAACGCTATCTATCCTAGATGCTGTTGAGCGTGTTATGTGTATTGTTGCGTTCACACAACAAAAGTATAAAAATCTTGGGTGCACAATTCTAGGTAGCTTAAATTTACCAAAAAAAAGATGCATATTCTCATAACAGGTGCTAGTGGATTGGTTGGTAGATCGCTCATATATGCCTTGGAACAAAGGGATTATCGCATTTCAACACTCTCTACAAGCAAGCATTCAAATCCTGTTTCAGCCCGTATTAAAACACACTATTGGAGTCCTAGCAAGGGTATTTTAGACGCAAAAGTACTAGATGGAGTTGACGTAATCATCAGCCTGGCAGGCGCTAAAATAAATCAGCGTTGGACAAAAAAAAATAAAAAAGCCATTTTTGACAGCCGCGTGAACGGAACTCAGCTCATTCAAAATGCACTCAAAAACAACCCCGATCACAGCGTTTCACATTTTATAAGCGCATCCGCTGTTGGTCTTTATCCTTCAGCATTTGATAAAACCTACAGCGAAAATGAAACCAAAGTTGCGGATTCCTTCACTGGTGAGGTTGTGGCTGCTTGGGAACAACAAGTAGAAGCAATTGCGCCTTTGGTTAGACATATCAGTATAATCAGAATTGGCTTGGTCTTGGCACGTTCTGGAGGCGCACTAATCCCATTAGCAACACCCGCCTCATTTGGTTTGGGCGCCTGGTTTGGTTCTGGAAAGCAATGGCAGTCTTGGATTCACATACAAGACTTGGCTCACTTATTTATGTTTGCTATGAATCATCCCGGAACCTATAATGCTGTATCCCCAAATCCGGTGACTCAAAAACAGTTGGTTAAGGCTATTTCAAGGCAATACAAAATGCCCCAATGGCTGCCTGGTATTCCGGCTTTTTTAATAAAGTTGGCCATGGGGAAAATGGCAAGCATACTTTTTGACAGTATTCGTGTTTCCAGTGCCCACGTACAAGAACAAGGATTTTCTTTTGTTTTCCCTACAATTCAAGAGGCTCTTGAAGATTTATTACCACTTAATTCAAAAAAGTAGTGTCATTTTGACATAGAAGTTTTTTTGGCAGTACTTTTGCCACTTACTATAAAAACGATTATGGCTGCCAAAAAGGAAAAAAAAACAGCACAAAATGAGGCAAAGCAAGAGGCACAAGAACCCGTTGTTGAGCGCAACGACCTCCTTGAAGCCCAAGAAGCTTTAGAAGCGGAGAAAAATAAGTTTTTACGTTTATTTGCCGAGTTTGAAAACTATAAAAAACGCACAGCCAAAGAACGAATCGAGCTGTTCAAAACAGCTTCACAAGAGGTTATGGTAGCGCTGCTGCCTATTTTAGACGATTTTGAGCGTGCGCTTTCTGAGCTGGACAAGGCAGATGATAAGCTCACAGGTATTCAACTTATTTACAACAAATTTTTTGACACCTTAAAACAGCAAGGACTAACCAAGATGGAGATTGAGCCCAATGCAGTTTTTGACGCTGAACTTCACGAAGCCATAACCCAGTTGCCTGCTTCAGATGATCACCCAAAAGGTAGCATCATTGATGTTGTAGCTTCTGGATATAAACTGGGCGATTTAATTATCCGCTACCCCAAGGTAGTGGTGGCACAATAGCTATGAAAGAAGATTATTACGACATACTAGGCGTCAGCAAATCTGCTTCAGCTGCTGAAATTAAAAAGGCCTATCGAAAAAAAGCGATTGCCCATCACCCCGATAAAAACCCTGGGGATGCAGAAGCTGAAAAGAAATTTAAAGCAGCAGCAGAAGCATATGAAGTGCTCGGCGATGAACAAAAACGTGCCAAATATGACAATTATGGTCATGCCGCATTTGATGGCAGTCAAGGTTTTGGTGGTGGCGGTATGAACATGGACGATATCTTCAGCCAGTTTGGGGATATTTTTGGTAGTGCTTTTGGTGGTGGCTTTGGTGGCTTTGGCGGAGGCGGACAGCGCAGAACCAAGGGAACCAACCTTCGTGTTAAGGTAAGCTTAACTCTTGAAGATATGGTGCTTGGTGTCGAGAAAAAAATTAAAGTAAAGCGCAAAAAACAAGCACCCGGTGTTAGTTATGCGACCTGTAAAACCTGTCAAGGTTCAGGGCAAACCATGCGTATTACCAATACCATATTGGGTCGTATGCAATCTGCCACAACATGTTCTGCTTGTAATGGTGCTGGACAAACTCTTCGTCATCGGCCTTCAGGAGCCGACAGTTACGGTATGATATCAGAAGAGGAAACGGTATCTATTAAAATCCCCGCAGGTGTTGAGGATGGCATGCAGCTCAAAGTTTCTGGAAAAGGAAATGAAGCACCCGGACAAGGAATTTCTGGAGATATGATCGTACAAATCTCCGTAAAAGACCACCCTACGCTAACGCGTGAGGGGAACAACCTTCATTTTGATTTGTATATTTCCTTATCTGAAGCCGTATTGGGTACCTACAAAGAAATTGATGCAGTCGGTGGTTCTGTGCGTATCAAATTAGAGTCTGGAATACAGTCAGGTAAAATCTTACGCTTGAAAGGCAAAGGGATCCCGAGTCTTAACCACTATGACACAGGCGATATGTTGGTTCATGTCAATGTATGGACACCTGAGCAACTGACAAAAGAACAAAAGCAGTTTTTTGAGCAACAGGCCACACACGACAATTTTAAACCTAGCCCAAAATCAAGTCATAAATCGTTTTTTGATAAGGTAAAAGACATGTTTTCATGATTTTATGGGTTTTGTATTCATAAAGTTTATATATTTGGACTAACGATAGATTTATCTATAGTTATTTTTCTTTTTCATAGCAATTTTTTCCCATCCTCTTTTTGAGGGTGGGTTTTCTTTTTTTAGCAAGTATTTTGTCTATATTAGAGTATGGAAAAAATCAAATCAATCTTTCAATATAATATTGGTATAGGCGATGCTCAAATGAGTGTCGGTTCTTTTTTGGTTATGGTTTTACTGATCATTGCCTTATACTTTACCATGCGCTTTGTGCGCAAAATACTAACCCGCAAATTATCTGATGAACGCAAAGGAAAATTCAAACCTGTCTTTTCATTCTTTAACTACTCGCTTTATACGGTAATTGTGTTGCTTGCTTTGCAAAATGCAGGTGTCAACCTAAACGCGCTTCTAGCCGCATCAGCCGCCTTATTGGTAGGTGTTGGTTTTGCCTTGCAGACCTTTTTTCAAGATATCATTTCGGGTATCTTTATTTTAATAGATCAAACCGTTCACGTAGGCGATATTATTGAGCTTGATGGAAAGGTTGGACGTGTTGAGAATATAACACTGCGTACCACGAGAGCTGTTACGCGTGACAACAAGGTACTAGTCATTCCCAACCACAAGTATTTGACTACAACACTTTTTAATTGGACGGAGAACGATAAAGTCACTGGGGAATCTATAAATGTGGGTGTGGCTTATGGCACTGACGTGGAAAAATTCAAGAAAGTAGTGTTGGAAATTGCGACTCAGCACCCCGATGCAACAAAGAAAAAAGATCCCATACTACTGTTTCAAGATTTTGGAGACAGCAGTCTAGATTTCACCTTGATTGTATTTACAGAAAACGCATTCAAAGGCGCTATGATTAAGTCTGATATTAGGTTTGCGATTGAAAAAGCATTGAGAATTAACGACATAGAGATACCTTTCCCGCAACGCGTGATACATACATCCAACTAAATGGCACAAATTTTAATTGTAGAGGACGAGGCAAATATTCGTCGTGTATTGCATAAGATACTTATAGATGTTGATAAAAACATCAACGTAAGTGAGGCTGCCGACGGTGTAGAGGCCATATCAATGGTGGATACCCAGACATATGACCTTATTTTATGTGACATTAAAATGCCTAAAAAGGATGGAATTGAGGTGCTGGAGCATATTCAAAATGTATCCCCACAATCAGCAGTAGTGATGATATCAGGTCATGGGGATTTAGAAACTGCCGTAAAGGCGATGCGCATGGGTGCGTATGATTATATATCAAAACCACCTGACTTAAACCATCTGCTACAGACAGTCAATGCTGCGCTTCAACGAGATACTTCGCCGAACAAAAAGGTCAAAAGTATTGCGGTTCCTAAGCAGTATACGATGATTGGAAATTCAGAAGCCATTCAAAACATTTACAACATGGTTGAAAAAGTAGCGCCAACCATGGCTCGGGTAATGATTCAAGGCCCAAATGGCAGTGGTAAAGAATTGGTTGCACGCGCATTGCACTTTAAAAGTAATCGTGCCAGTGCCCCTTTTGTAGAGGTGAATTGTGCCGCAATTCCCACAGAACTAATAGAAAGTGAACTTTTTGGGCATATAAAAGGCGCATTTACTTCTGCACACAAAGATCGCAAAGGGACTTTTGAACAGGCACAAGGCGGTACGCTGTTTTTAGATGAAATAGGAGACATGAGTCTTGCTGCACAAGCCAAAGTCTTGCGCGCCTTGGAAGAACATAAAATTCAACGGGTAGGAAGTGCAAAAACCATTGCGGTGGATGTTCGTGTTATTGCTGCTACCAATAAAAAAATTAAAGAAGAGATTGCTCAAAATCGCTTTCGTGAAGACTTATACCATCGGTTGGCTGTGATAGAAATTCATGTGCCTGCGCTGAACAACAGAAGAGATGATATTCCTCTTTTGGCAGATCATTTCTTATCCCTTTTAACACCAAAAAAGGAACTTCTTCCTGAGGCTGTTGTTGCGCTGCAAAAAATGGATTGGACCGGGAATATTAGGCAATTGCGTAATTTTATCGAGCGATTACATATTTTGGGCGGCCATCAAATATCCGCGCAAGATGTATCAACATATACTCTTTCATAAATTTCACCGATGTTAAGAATTTTCTTTTTTCTCTTTTTAAGTGTTGCGCTACATGCCCAACCAAATCCCTCTGACAAGGAACAACTCAAAACATTTTTTGACACTTCATTGTTAAATGGACAAGCTTACGAATGGCTAGATTATTTGACCAATCGCATAGGCAGTCGTTTGTCTGGATCGTTGGGTGCAGAGCGTGCCGTGGCTTGGACCAAAGCAGCATTAGACGCTTTAGGCCTTGATCGTGTTTATTTGCAACCCGTTAAAGTTCCCAAGTGGGTAAGGGGTGCAAAAGAGTTTGCACTCATAGAAACAGCTCCCGGCGTTACCTTTAATGTGCCCATAACTGCCCTTGGTGGTTCTGTTGCGACACCATCTGTTGGACTAAAGGCTTTCGTTGTTGAAGTACAAGGTATTGAGGAGCTCAAAGCGTTGGGTAGGGAACAAATTGAAGGAAAAATAGTTTTCTTTAATCGTCCCATGCAAGCTGATCTCATAAGTACTTTTCAGGCATATTCAGGTTGTGTGGATCAACGTTATAGTGGAGCTAAAGAAGCCAGTGCATACGGCGCTGTTGGAGTTATAGTTCGATCAATGAATTTACGCTTGGACGACCTTCCACATACAGGGGCCATGAGCTATGGAGATCAAGACGTGTCAAAACGCATACCTGCCGCTGCCATAAGCACCAATGCAGCTGAAAAATTAAGTAAGCTTTTGAAACTTGAGCCCAACCTAAAATTCTTATTTCGTCAACAATGCAAAACCTACCCCGATGTCTGGTCACATAATGTTATTGGCGAGATTACAGGAAGTGAATTTCCAAATGAAATTATCGTAGTAGGCGGACATTTGGATTCTTGGGATTTAGGAGATGGTGCTCACGACGATGGGGCAGGAGTGGTACAGTCTATGGAGGTATTGCGCTTGTTTAAAGCCACGGGTTATAAACCAAAACGTACCATACGAGTCGTTTTGTTTATGAATGAGGAAAACGGACTTAGAGGCGGGAATGCCTATGCCGACAATGCACTGTTGACAGGAGAACGGCATATTTTTGCTCTTGAATCTGATGCAGGCGGTTTTACCCCGCGCGGTTTTTCATTTAATTGCTCAGACGAAGAATTTGCACAAATTGAGTCCTGGAAACCTTTGTTTAAGCCCTACTTAATTCACTATTTTGAACAGGGTGGAAGCGGGGCTGACATCAGACCTCTAAAAAACAAATACAATGTATTGGCGGGTCTTCGTCCTGACTCCCAGCGCTATTTTGACCACCATCATGCTGAAAATGACACCTTTGACGCCGTAAATAAGAGAGAACTTGAGCTTGGTGCAGCAACCATGACTTCGCTCATATATTTATACGATACGTATGGGTTGGCTGTACCATCTGACAATACTTTTGCGCGTTAACAACCTCAATAATGCTCCAACAATACACCAAAGAATTTAAAACTAACCTACGCTTGGCCTGGCCTGTAATGTTAGGTATGGTAGGGCACACGTTGGTACAATTTGTCGATAATATCATGGTGGGGCAATTGGGAACTACCGAATTGGCAGCTATTTCTCTAGGTAACAGTTTTGTTTTTATCGCCATGTCCATCGGTATTGGTTTCTCAACAGCCATTACACCGCTTATTGCCGAAGCTGATGCCGAACAAAACGCCCATGCCCTACAAAAGGTATTGCATGAGGGGTTGCGCCTTTGTATCATTCTAGGTGTCGTTCTTTTTCTAGGTGTTTATATCGCCAAGCCGCTGTTGTTCCAAATGGGACAAGAGCCTGAGGTTGTTGCATTGGCTTTTCCCTACTTAAACTGGGTGGCTGTTTCCTTATTGCCTCTTGTTATTTTTCAAGCATTTAAGCAGTTTTCAGACGGTATGTCGCTTACCCGCTATTCTATGTATGCTACGGTATTGGCTAATGTCGTAAATGTCATAATCAATTACGTGCTCATTTTTGGGATATGGATATTTCCAAAATGGGGTGTTACGGGGGCAGCAGTGGGTACTTTAGCCTCCAGAGTGACCATGTTGGTTTTTGTAGTCATATTACTCTATCGCGATCCAAGAACAGCTGCAATCCTACGGCAGTTGGTTCCCAAACGGATGTATAAAAAAGAATTAAATCAATTGTTGCAATTGGGTCTGCCTTCATCTCTTCAAATGTTTTTCGAGGTCAGTTTTTTTACTTTTGCCATCTGGGTATGTGGGTTTTTAAGCAAGGATGCCCAAGCAGCCAATCAGATTGCGCTCAACCTTTCTTCCATGACCTTTATGGTGGCTATGGGATTGAGTGTAGCAGCAACCATTCGTGTAGGAAACCAAAAGGGCTTTAGGGCTTTTGGTGAATTGAAACGCATAGCTTTATCTGTGTTCTTGCTCACACTGCTGTTGGATGTTGTTTTCGCAGGGTTCTTTGTTGCTTTTAACGAATGGCTTCCATGGTTATATCTCGACTCAACTACCGGTTTAGACACATTTGCAGTTGCTGAACTGGCAGGATCACTGTTGTTTATAGCTGCCTTTTTTCAAATTTTTGATGGCGCCCAAGTGGTCGCTTTGGGGAGTTTAAGGGGCTTACAGGACGTTCGTATCCCCACTTGGATTACCTTTTTGGCATATGGACTCATAGGTGTACCCATAATGCTTTACTTGAGTATAGAAGCAAATATGGGCGCAAGAGGTGTTTGGATTGGTCTATGCCTTGGCCTGGTGGTATCTTCATTGTTGTTGTATCTTCGCTTTAGGTACTTATCTAATAAACTAATACGTACGTATGGCTGATACTATTCCAACATTTTTACTTGCAGATAATGCAGAACACCCCGATGCTGTTTTTGTAGTACACACACAGTTTCCACGCTTTATACTAAACTTGGCCAATGATGAACTCGAATGGTGGGAAACCTTTGCCAAAGAGGACAAAGAAAGCGCTACAGAAGAAGTTGCTTTGTGGATTGAGCGCGCAACTGAATTCTATGACAACGAAGTAAATAAATATACCGACTGATGGATGCGTTACTGCTTTGGGATCAAGAACTCTTTTTATGGCTTAACAGTCTGGGCTCAGAGCCTTTTGATGCCTTCTGGATGACAGTCACAAACAAACGATATACCATAGGATTTTATGCCATACTTACTGCTGTTATGAGCAAACGGCTAGGTTGGAAAAACACGCTATGGATGCTATTGACCATAGCACTGCTTATTACTTTTACGGACCAAATAACCAATCTGTTTAAAGACGGGTTTAAACGTTTACGTCCTTGTCATGAGGTTGGGCTAACTGACATCATGCGTCAGGTTAAGCCAGGCTGTGGGGGGAAGTATGGATATTTTTCTGGACATGCTTCAAATTCTTTTGCTATGGCTACTTTCTTTGTGGTGCTTTTCGCACGACATTTAAAATGGCTCCGGTGGCTATTTCTGGTAGCAGCCTTGGTTGCTTACAGCCGCATTTATATAGGCGTGCATTATCCGCTTGATGTCATCAGTGGAACCTGTTTTGGTATTCTGGGTGGGTGGCTCTTCGCTAAGCTGTACTTGCGCTTTATTCCAAATCCGATTTAATCAACTCGGGATAATTTTGCAAAAAGGCACTCACACGAGGTTTGGATACAGCTTTTATGTAGGGATTGTTAGGATTGTTCTTTTCGTAGTCTTGATGGTAGTCTTCAGCTTGATAAAATACTTCAAACTTTTTTACTTCAGTAACAATAGGGTCGGGGTAGCGTTTGGCAATTGTTAAGTGTTGAATACTTTTTTCTATAACTTCTTTTTCTTCTGCTGTTTTGTAAAAAGCTATGGACCGATAATGCGTCCCTCTGTCTGGCCCTTGACGGTTGAGCGTAGTGGGGTCATGCGAACCAAAAAATACAGTAACTAAAGTTTCAAACGATACGACCTCTTTGTCATAAACTACTTTTGTAGTCTCTGCATGCCCAGTTCTTCCTGTAACTACCTGATTGTAAGTGGGGTTTTTGGTCGTTCCACCTGCATAGCCCGATATGGCCTCGTGAACGCCCGTAACTTGCTCAAAGACGGCTTCGACACACCAGAAGCATCCAGAAGCAAAATAAGCTACTTCATGTCCTTGTGGAACGCTGCATTCGCTCGTAGCCACCGGTTTGGCATTATCAACAGGTTTTGGTGCTGAAAAAGAACATGAAAGCAATTGAAATCCAGCAAGTAACGATAGATAAGCAGCAGGCATAGGTTTATATTTTTATAAATGTTTTGATAAACTCCTTGCAAAAAGCATTCCAGCTTCTTTTTTCTTGCAGCGATTCGTAGGCTTTTGTATCGCTAAACAATTTATTTTCAGTCAATCCCTTTGTTATCATTTTAGACAAGGCAGTGGGATTGGGTTCACAAACAAGCCCTGTTTTTTCTGAAATACCATCAGAAAGGCTACCTACATTGGTCACTATGCAAGGTTTGGTATAGTGGATAGCCATAGGGGTTATGCCACTTTGTGTTGCTGATTTATAGGGTTGAACAACCCAGTCGCAGGCACCAAACCACAGAGGTATTTCCGCAGTAGGCACAAAGCGATCGTGGAAAAACACAAGATCATCTACGTTTAACGATGCCGTCAATTCACGATATTTTCGCATGGATTCATAGGGTTCACCTACAACCAAAAGTCTTGCGTTGGGTTTGGTGTGTCGCAATTGTGGTAACGATTTTATTAGCAAATCCAACCCTTTGTAAGGACGTATTAAACCAAAAAACAACAGGTAGTCAAAACTTGGGTCTAAGGCCAATTTTTTTTGGGCAACTTCTTGTGAAATAGCCTTTGGGAGGTCAAGGTCAACAGGATGAAAAGAAGTTATTAGTTCTTTTTTTGTGTGCTTCTTTAGTTCAGTTGTTACGGAAGCTGACATACACAAGATTTTATCTACACTTCCTAAAAACGTATTGAGTAGAAATTTGTCTGCTGTTTTACGCTCGTGGGGCAAGGCATTGTCTATCCAAGCCACTTTTGTTGCGTTAATTTTTTTTGAGATGGTAGCGTAACACATCGCTAGCCAAGGAGTCCAATACCGAAAGAGGACTAATTTGGGTTTTAACGCGCTGATGCGTTTGGCTGTACGTAACCAACTAAGCGGATTTAGTGTGTTGATAGTGTGAATGGTAGTAAAATCAAGTTTCTTTTGCCCTGATGCGTACTGGGTTTTTCCAGGAAATAATAATTTAGGATAGAGCGTGGTAAAGGAAAAAACACAAACGTCTTCGCCTTGTTGCACAAGACTTTGTACAAAGGCAGCAGAGGTGTCAGCTATGCCTCCTCTAAAAGGATGGATCGGGGCAACTAAGACCACCATCTTAACTGTCTTGAATAAGCACCCATTCCCCTTTATCGAGTAGGGGTTCTGCTTGTTTAAATTTCACTGTTTTCTTCTCGCCACTGACAATGTGCTGAATGTTTACACGTTCATTGCGTCCAATTTTTCGTTGCTCACGTACTATGGTCTCTTGTTTTTCAGCAACGGGCCGTCCCGATTGTTGCGAAGCTTGACGCATGGCCTGTTGGTCTTGGTTGAGTACTTCTTCTTTTGAGGTATTTACGCGTTCTTTTCGGCGTACACTTCTTGCTTCACGAATGTTACTGGCATCTTGTGTGGGTAATGCACCCTTGAATAAAAACGAAATAATATCTCGGTTTACGGTATCCATAAATACACTAAACAGCTCAAAAGACTCAAACTTGTAAATAAGTAACGGGTCTTTTTGTTCGTGTACAGCAAGTTGAACAGATTGCTTAAGCTCATCCATTTTACGCAAATGATCTTTCCATGATTCATCAATAATGGCTAAACTTATGTTTTTTTCAAAATCACGGATTAGGTTTTTCCCTTCGCTTTCAAAGGATTTTTCCAAATCACTTACGACGTTTAGGGTTTTAACTCCGTCTGTGAAAGGCACTACAATCCGCTTAAATGTATTGCTGGGGTTCTTGTAAACGTCTTTGACCACTGGGAAAACACGTGCTGCATTTTCCTCCATCTTTCGTTGATAATGCGCCAATGCTGCTTGGTATACCAATTCGGTGAGTTCTGTTTCGTTTTGGTTCTCAAAATCTGCAGCACTGATTGGGCTTGTAAGCGAAAACAGTCGAATTAATTCAAACTCAAATTGCTTATAGTCTTTATTTGCCAGATTGACCGAACATATTTGGTCACACGTATCATACAGCATGTTGGCAATATCTACCTGCAAGCGCTCTCCGTTAAGGGCATTGTAGCGTCTTTTATAGATTACCTCACGTTGGGCATTCATTACATCGTCATACTCTAGCAAACGCTTTCGAATTCCAAAGTTATTTTCTTCGACTTTCTTTTGGGCACGCTCAATTGATCGCGTCATCATTCCTGCTTGAATCACTTCTCCTTCTTTGTGTCCCATACGATCCATCATTTTGGATATGCGTTCTGAACCAAATAAGCGCATCAAGTTGTCTTCTAGCGATACATAGAACTGAGAGCTTCCAGGATCTCCTTGACGACCTGCACGTCCACGCAACTGTCGGTCAACCCTTCTTGAATCATGTCGCTCTGTACCGACGATGGCAAGACCACCAGCCGCTTTTACTTCATCGTTTATTTTTATATCTGTTCCCCGTCCAGCCATGTTAGTAGCAATCGTAACCACACCTGCGTTTCCAGCCTCAGCGACTACATCAGCCTCTTTTTTGTGAAGCTTGGCGTTAAGAACGTTGTGTGCTACTTTTCGAATGTTTAACATGCGACTTAGCAATTCAGAAATTTCAACAGAGGTGGTGCCTATTAGTACTGGGCGTCCAGCTTGTGAAAGTGCTGTTACATGATCAATGACGGCGTTGTATTTTTCACGTTTTGTCTTGTAGATGAGGTCATTTTCATCTTTTCGTGCAATGGGTCTGTTGGTTGGGATTTCAATCACATCCAACTTGTAAATTTCCCAAAACTCACCTGCTTCAGTTATTGCAGTACCTGTCATGCCCGAAAGCTTGCGGTACATACGGAAGTAGTTCTGAAGTGTAATGGTGGCAAAGGTTTGCGTTGCAGCTTCGATCTTTACGTTTTCTTTTGCTTCAATAGCTTGGTGTAAGCCATCAGAATAACGACGACCGTCCATGATACGTCCTGTTTGTTCGTCGACAATCTTCACCTGATTCTCCATCACTACATAGGCTACATCCTTTTCAAATAGGGTATAGGCCTTAAGCAATTGGTTCATGCTGTGAATACGTTCACTTTTTATGCTGTATTCTTTAAAAAGCGCATCTTTTTCTTTGGCTTCTTCTTCGGGTGATTTCCCTTGTTGCTCTATACTTAAAATAGCACTTCCAAGATCAGGCAATACAAAGAAATCAGCATCGTTACCTTCTTTGGAAAGCTGTTCAACACCTTTGTCTGTTAGCTCAATTTGGTTGTTTTTTTCATCAATAACAAACAACAAATCGGCATCCACTTTGGGCATCTCTCGGTTGTTGTCTTGCATGTAGAATCCTTCTGTTTTTTGTAGCAATTGACGGATTCCCTCTTGGCTTAAAAACTTGATTAAAGCTTTGTTTTTCGGCAGCCCTCTGAATACACGTAACAATAGAAAACCACCTTCTTTCGCATCTCCTTCGCTTATGAGTTTTTTGGCTTGTGCAAGTACCGTGGTTAGGTGCTGGCGTTGTTCTGCAACCAAAGCTGATATTTTGGGTTTCAAGGCATCAAATTCGTGTCGATCACCATCGGCTACAGGACCAGAAATAATCAAGGGGGTTCGGGCATCATCTACCAGAACAGAATCTACCTCATCAACAATGGCGTAGTTGTGGGGTCGTTGTACGAGATCATCCATGGAATGCGCCATGTTATCACGCAAGTAATCAAAGCCAAATTCATTGTTGGTACCATAGGTGATATCTGCTTTATAAGCATTTCTCCTTGCTTCTGAGTTAGGTTTGTGATAGTCAATACAGTCTACTGACATTCCGTGAAACTCAAATATGGGTGCCATCCATGCACTATCTCGTTTGGCCAAATAATCATTTACCGTAACCAAATGCACACCTGATTCTGACAGGGCATTTAGGTAAACGGGTAGGGTAGCTACCAAAGTTTTTCCTTCACCTGTTTGCATTTCGGCAATCTTTCCTTGGTGTAAGGCAATTCCACCAATCAACTGTACATCGTAGTGCACCATGTCCCAGGTGACGGACTTTCCTGCAGCATCCCACGCATTTGCCCAGATGGCTTTTTCGCCTTTGATTTTGACGTTTGATTTGGTTGCTGATATGCTGCGATCAAAGGGGCTTGCGGTAACTTCTAAATACTCGTTTTCTTTAAAACGTTTGGCAGTTTCCTTTACTACAGCAAAGGCTTGCGGGAGTATCTTGTCCAAATAATTTGCTACTTCTTCATGCGATTGCTTAGTGAGAGTATCAATTTCGTTGTAGTGACTTTCCTTTTCGTCAACATCAACCGTTTGATCAATAGTAGCCTTGAGGGCATCTATCTTGTCAAAAAATGGTTTGCGTATAGCTGCAATTTCTTTTTTAAACGTAGTTGTTTGATCGCGAAGTTGGTCGTGAGTTAAGTCATTTAATGCTGCTGTAGCTTGATGAATGTTATCCACCAAGGGATAAAGGCCTTTTAGGTCTTTTTTGGACTTATCACCAACAAATGTTTTAAGAATACCACTAAGTACACTCATAGAGAAGAATATAGGAATTCAAAAGTAAGCAAAAAAAAGCGAAGGGAAATCGAATAATTAGTATTCGTCCTCGTTCCAAAGATAATCTTCGTCCGTAGGATAATCAGGCCAAATTTCTTGGATGGATTCATAGACTTCTCCTTCATCCTCAATGGATTGGAGATTCTCTACCACTTCAAGAGGAGCGCCTGTTCTAATGGCATAATCGATAAGTTCGTCTTTATTTGCCGGCCATGGGGCGTCACTTAAATACGATGCAAGTTCTAAAGTCCAGTACATGAAGTTTTTTTTTAGGAGTTGCAAAAATAAATTTTTATTGCAGTTATGCAAATAAAAACTTACTTACTTGGCATCCACTTGATTTCATCCTTGCCGTCCCAGATAGCCAAAGCTCTTGCCAAACAAAAAAGATAGTCCGATAATCGGTTTAAATAGATCAGCACTTTCTCGTCCACAAAGTCTATGCGGCTCAATTGTACTACAATACGCTCAGCCCTGCGACAAACGCAGCGTGCTATGTGGGCTTGCGCTGCTCCCTTATTACCTCCAGGAAGAATAAAATGGGTCATTCTTGGCAGCAATACTTCGTATTCGTCTATACAAGTTTCCAGTGTTTTTATGTCATCTGTATTTACTTCTGCAAAAGGTCTTTTTTGTTCTTTGGACTTACTCGCCAGTTGCGCTCCCATAGAAAACAGCAAGCTTTGAATGCGTTGAACTTCCTCAATACGGTCTTGCGGCAGGTATTCAACAATTAATCCCAGCCAAGAGTTTAATTCATCTACCGTCCCGTAGGATTCAATTCTAAGATCACTTTTTGAAACTCGGTAACCTCCTATCAATGAAGTGTCTCCTCTGTCACCAGTTTTTGTGTAAATTTTCATAGTAGTAGCAATTCAACGCAAAAGTACACATTTTAGTGATGTGCCGGGGTTTTATTTTATGTAAACCACTCATTTTCAATATAGTTCAGTTTTTTCTACGAGAAAATGAGAATAGTAGCATCAACCCAGCTACAAAACCGCCAAGTCTGAATATATAATCTCCATAGCGAACATAAAGTGTGATGTTTTTTTGTGGATAGACTGTTGCTGATAACACGCCTTTGGTATTATATGGGAGTTTTGCGGTTACCTCACCAAGCGGAGAAATAAATCCAGAAATCCCTGTATTAGCCGACCTAACAACCGCTCTTCTTGTTTCAATGGCACGTAAGCGTGCATAGGCCAAGTGTTGTTTATGCCCAGGCGTATCGCCCCACCAAGCGTCATTTGTCATGATAGCCAAGACTTGAGCCCCATTTCTAACATACCCCGTGACAAACTCGCCATAAACAGATTCATAGCAAATTACAGGGCTTATTTTTACGCCATTATACAAAGGAAAAGCTTCACGTTCTTCTTGGGTAGCTCTTGTTAAAACAGTACCCCCAAAATCAAGCATGACATTGCCCAAAAGCGGTTCAATTATATTTCTAAATGGCAGCGTTTCGACGCCTACAACTAATTTGGATTTATGATATACCTGCACTCCAGTAGTGTCTGTTAGAAATGCCGAGTTGTAAAAATCTGCCCAAATCCCATTATTGAGTTTGTTGGCCGTTTTCGTTTTGTCTTCCTCAGCATACGTCTTATAAAATTGTATGCCGTTAAGTAGTTGGGTGTTGTGAGTCTTTGCATAATTAAGCAAGTCTTGGTAGAGCTTACTTTCTTCAATATAGGTTAAATTTATACCAGCTCCTTCCGAAAAATAGGTCTCAGGAGTTATGATTACATCAGGGTTTTGACCTAACTCAGAAGCAGTTTGTTTCAATAGAAGTGCAAATTGATCTTGTGTTGTTTGGTTGTACTTTTCGGTATAAGGGTCAATATTCGGCTGTACTACCGTTACGGTTAGTTTTTCCGATATGTCTTGCTCAAATTGATTTTTAATGAGAAGGGACAAGCCAAGCGGAATTAAAATCAAAGCAAGTGGACGAATCCATTTTTTGTGGAGTTTTTTGGTTTCCCAATAATGCTTCAATGTGTGATATAATGAGATATTGACCATCCAAATCCACAGTGTGCCACCAAAAACCCCTGTATATTCATACCATTGCACCCAATTAGGATTGACTGCAAATCCATTACCTAGGTTTAGCCAAGGCCAAGAAAAATCCCAATGCAAGTGTAGTTTTTCAAAACAAATCCAAGCAAGGGGTAAGAATATGAACCCCGCTTTTCTACTTAGTTTTCTGTCAATTCGGCGCCAAAAAAGCACAACAGTGGTCATCAGTAAGCTGTTCACAACAATGGCAAAAAACATCCCAAAAATTGTAGCGTTCCAAAGCCACCAAGTAGTGATGACATTCCAAACCAAAAAACCAAGAAAAACACGAGCAGTAAAACGCCAAAAGCCATCATTTTTTGTAAGTTCAATAAGCCATAAAAAGGGCACCAGGGCCACAAAAATTAAAGGGGTGAACCCAGCAGTTGGCCATGAAAGACCCAGCAGCACACCAAACAACAATGACAGTATGATTTTTACAGGCATTTTGCTAATGTACAATTTTGTGTAGGTTTGTATTGCTTAACCAAAACCTTAACTGATGAATATTATCAGATTTTTACCAAACACGCTTACGCTACTCAACGGCTTTTCTGGTTGTATGGCGTTGCTTTCTTTGTTCGAAAACGATTATGACAAAACACTTATGTGGGTATTGATAGGTGTTTTTTTAGATAGCATTGATGGTTTAGTGGCAAGGGCCTTTCTCGTTTCCTCTGAAATTGGCAAGCAACTCGACTCACTTTGTGATGTTATTTCCTTTGGACTGGTTCCTGGGTATTTTATGTACAAGTACTTAAATGATTTTTTGCCTTATGAATTCGTGCCGCTATCTATTTTAGCATTTGTAGTTACTCTAGCTTCCATTTTTAGATTGGCCCGTTTTAACATTACCCCGTCAAGTCAACTTGATTTTCAGGGAATGCCCACCCCAGCATTTGCTTTGTTTGTTGTGGGTATCCCTTTTATTCCCTTTGAAATTAATCCAATAATTATTACCGTAGTTGTTGCATTGCTTACCCTTTTAATGGTATCAAAAATCATGTTGCCCAGTCAAAAGTTCGTAAATGGAAAGCCTTCAAATTTCTTTTGGCTTTTTGCGGTGATATTTATTCCCGTTTTGTTGATTTTTCGATCACAAGCATTGTCGTTAACAGTGCTTGCCTATGCATTTTTTGGCATATTGTATATGCGACTTAAAGCGTAAGCTTCTTTTTGCGTAGCTCGAAGTTTTGACCTAAATATACTTTGCGAACCATTTCGTCTTGTGCCAACTCCTCTGGTGTCCCCGTTTTTAGAATTTTCCCCTCAAACATAAGGTAGGTGCGGTCTGTAATGGCCAAGGTTTCTTGTACATTGTGATCGGTGATCAGGATGCCAATATTTCGTTTCTTTAAGTGGGCTACAATTTTTTGAATATCCTCAACGGCAACAGGGTCAACTCCTGCAAAAGGCTCGTCCAAGAGAACAAATTTGGGGTCTGTG
>JAHEIX010000010.1:0-30448 GCA_024639165.1 Flavobacteriaceae bacterium
GACCTGGCTTTGTTAAAGGGGTGTTGGCTCCCCAACCATGGACCAGTTTAATGCCAACGGGTGGCGTATCGCCAACAGAGGAAAACTTAAAAGGATGGTTTGATGCAGGCGTTACTTGCGTTGGAATGGGTTCAAAGCTTATGGCCAAACATGCAGACGTGTCATTTGACTATGCTAAAATTGAAACTCAAACTCGAGAAGCTTTAGCGATAATAGCTGCAATTCGATAGTTTATCTTTTACAGCTCTATTCATGACTACAAAGAAAACTTTGGGTGAATTCATTATTGATAATCAAAATCAATTTGAATATTCCACAGGCGAACTGTCTCGATTGCTTAATGCTATTCGGTTAGCTGCCAAAACAGTTAATCACGAGGTTAATAAGGCTGGTCTGGTTGATATCATTGGGGCTACCAACCAGACAAATCATTCAGACGAGCAACAACAAAAATTAGATGTATTCGCCAATCAAGCTTTTAAAAAGGCACTTATAAATAGAGACATTGTTTGTGGCTTTGCATCAGAGGAAGAAGATTGTTTTGTCAGTATTTCGTCAAGTTCCAAAACAAATCAAAACAATTATGTCGTTTTGGTCGATCCATTAGATGGATCTTCAAATATTGACACTAATGTTTCTGTGGGTACTATTTTCTCTATTTTTAGACGGATAACAACTCAAGGTACAGCTGTAAAAGAAAAAGATTTTTTACAAAAGGGGGTTAACCAAGTTGCTGCAGGGTATGTTCTGTATGGTACGTCTACCATGTTGGTGTACACTACAGGGCATGGCGTAAATGGCTTTACACTTAATCCAGCTTTAGGTACCTTTTATTTATCTCATCCAAATCTAAAATTTCCATCTACTGGGAACATTTATTCAATTAATGAGGGTAATTATGTTCATTTTCCTGACGGAATAAAAAAATACATTAAGTATTGCCAGGAAAATATTGATAATAGGCCATACATTTCTAGATATATTGGCTCTTTAGTTTCAGATTTTCATAGAAACTTAATAAAAGGCGGTATTTATTTATACCCACCAACCTCAAAACACACCAATGGAAAGTTACGGTTGTTGTACGAGTGCAATCCCATTGCCTTTTTGGCAGAGCAAGCAGGAGGAGCTGCTTCTGACGGAAATGAAAGAATAATGGAAATAGAACCAAAAGAACTGCACCAGAGAACACCGTTTTATTGTGGGGTCAGAAATATGATTGAAGATGTCCAGAGACACTTATCATCTTAAGTTAACCAGTATAAAAGCATCGTAATTTTCAAATTAAATTTATTTCAAACCTGAAACTATTACTGGATATAAAAACCAAGAAAGTTTATTTTTAAAGATCAAAATATGTTAACGAATCAAAAAGAAAATCATTAAGCTTTTTCAAAAAACTAAGCGATTGTTTCGAAAATAGCTCAATTGAGTCTACACAACGGGATAAATCTTCTTTTTTAGATTTATCCCTTTTTTTATTTTTTAGATTTACGCTGTTAAAACGGGCTATTTTGTGCAAAATGGGGTTAATATCAGCGGTTCGAACTTTTTTATTTTCAAATTGAAAATTTTCAGGAAATATCGAACCAATTAGCCTTCTATTTATTTTTTAAAAATATCCTGCCCGCCTGTCATTTATTCTTATCATTATTACGTCTGCCACCTATAATAATCAGCAATAGTAATATTTTTTGACTATTTGGAGTTAATATTGGTTAATGTACCCTGTATGTAAGGAACATTAGCATTTGATACGTTCAAATTGTGAAAATGAGCAGATCTATTTTTGAATCATTTGATTCATAGTATGCTAGTTAAGTTTCAAATTCGCTTGTACGGTTGATTTCTGTGCACTTACACATTATATTGACAATTATTAGCAAAACGAACATAATCCAGCTAAAACAATAGATAGACTACAAAACGATGGCTTTTACTCTTATTACAACAAACAAAATCACGATTCTCTTTTTTGTGCTTCTTCTTTTAGGTTGCAGTAAGGCAACGATTGATGCGGAAATTATAGAAGAAACACCCACAGCAGAAACAAGCCTTAAGGAATATGCCGCTGCAAAGGGCAAATTCATTGGTAATTTGATGCGCGATGGCATGTTTGACAATGAACAGGTCAATGGCGGTGCCACAGATCAAATTTTAAAAACAGAATACAATGCCATAGTGTTGGGAAATAAAATGAAGATGGCTAACCTGCTGCGAAACCGCCCACAAGATCCTTTTAATATTAGTGTCACAGAAATAAATACGGAAAATATAGACAAGTTTGTCGCTTATGCTGATAGGCATCAAATGCGTAAACGAGGTCATGTTATGATATGGTATAAACAAATCCCATCTTGGCTTGAAGCAGAAGCTCCAAATTGGACAGCACAACAAGTGTATGATTTTTCTAAATCATACATTCTTGCATTATCTTCTTACTCTGCTGGAAAAATTGATGAATGGGATGTAATAAATGAGGCGATAGTCAACAATGACTTTCGTCCTAATACTTGGTATGACATTGTAAGTAGCCAAGCAAATGATGAAGGCGATATAGGCTTTCAGCCCTATTTCGCGCAATTGTTTAGGTGGGCAAGGCAGGGTGATCCAAATGTGGATTTATTTTACAACGATTACAACATTGAACCTTTTGGCACTTCTAAAAATAATTTTATGCGCACCTTAGTTAAAGAACTTAAGTTAAACTATGCTGCTCCAATTGACGGGGTAGGTCTACAAGGGCATTTTAAAATCGATCAAGTAACGCCTGAATTTATTGCCAAAATGGGCCAAACCTTAGACGATTTAGGCAATGCAGGGTTTACTGTTAATATAACGGAGCTCGACATCAGAATATGTGCTGGGGACAGGGGTAATATACAGGCTCAAAAGGAGGCATTTAAGGGAATTGTGTCTACTGCCTTTTCTCGCAACAATTGCAATACCATTCTTATTTGGGGGCCTTCTGATAATGATAGTTGGATAAATACCCATTATGATGGTTGTGGCCAAGCTACCCCACACGATGGTACATACAATAAGAAACCCGCCTATTTTGGCATAAAAGAAGCATTGATGGAATTGTAATGTATTTCAATTATAAAGTAACAGCTCTATTTAGCTGTTATAGCTTTCCATGAATTAAGATTTGCCAAAAGAGTTGAGGCTAATCGAAGATTTTAACGCAATAAAAAACCCGCACGATTAATGCGGGTTTTTAAAATTTGTGAAGTATTTACTACTAGAAAGAGTAAATAGCAGCCAATACGAATGATGATAAGCTATCATCTCCATCAGCACTCCATGCAGATACTTTTTCGTCCGCACTGTCAACTCTTATTTCTGGCTTTATTGTTAAGTTTCCAGATGTAAAGCTACCTGTAACAGTGAAAGATGTAAATTTATTTGATTCTTTAATATCAAACGATTCACCTCTAAGACCTAGCGAAAAAGAGTCAGTTAATGTAAGTTGTGGGTAAAGCGCAACACCAGACCACTCAACGGAATCATCTTTGTAAGAAGTTGCATTTACACCTAAGAAAAAGCTGTCCGAAATGTTAATACCCCCTGTGAAATCAACTTGAGATACATTAGCGTTTCCACCAGATAAGAAGTTGATGTATTGTCCGTATAGGCCTAACTGAGCACCGAACATATAATCGTCAAATGCAACCATTTCATCAGTAGTTTCATCTAAGTAAGAGTTTTGTTCTGTGTAATCTGTTTGGTTTAATATGCCAAGCATTAACGAAACATCATCAGAAAGCGCAATGTCAGCTTTCAATCCCGTGTGTGAGAAAGGTCCGTTAGAGAACATGTAAGAAGTTGAGTAGTTAAAATTGCCAACAGGTGAAATAACCTCATATCCTAGAAAGGTATTAAAGTTACCTAATGTCAACGTAAAACTATCACTTACATTATAGTAAACATATAATTGGTTTACGATGTTTGATGATCCAGTAGAGTTAAATACTGCATCTGCACCTCTTGGCCCATATACCAAATCAGCAACAAAACCTGATTTCTCTCCTTCGTAAGAAAGCACAATGTTTGCCATACCAAGCGAAAAGCCGTTTAGGTCAGCAAAAGAGGTGCCAGGTGAGTACTCAGCGCTTCTATAATAAGAATCAACAGATCCAGAAACACTGAATGTTGGTTCTTCTTGCGCTTGTGCACTAGTCATTCCTCCGAATACTAGAAAAGCAACAAGTGCTATAAGGGTTAAAAAGGATGATAAATTGAACTTTTTCATGTTATTAGTTTTAAAATAGTTATTCAAATTTAAAGAAAAAAAATAGTATCGAAGGGGAAAGTGTATTTTAATTTACTTTTTTACACAAAACACTACGCAAAAAAAGTTTTAGAAAAACAATAAAAAACAACGTAGTACTGTTAAAAAAAACCCAGGCAATCTGCTTAGGCTAAAACTATATTTAAATAAAAATGACTAAATACGAACGTATTTTAGCAGTTCTTGGAATTTGCGATTTATCTCAATAGGGAAGCGTCTAAATTATGTGTTGATCTATCCTACGACATTTGTGCCAACCCCACACATTAGTTTATAATTACCTTATTTACTTTTTCGAATTTAGCACCAGTTACTTTGATGAGGTAAACCCCTGGCGATTGGTGTATTGAAATAGACCCTTTAGTATCCAAAGGCTGATGTTTTGACAAGATGCGCCCTGTTAAGTCGTAAACCACAATTTCATTGATGACATCAGCTGCCTCAACATAAAACTTACCCATTGAAGGATTGGGGTATATGTTTACTTCAATATTTTGTTTGTCAATCTCACCGGATGAAAGCGGTTGTAATTGATAAACACGGACATAATCGATTTCCATAATATCAAAAGTAAAACTATCGGGAATACTACCCCCTAATTGCCCTCCCATGGCAATATTTAATAAGATAAATTGTTCATTGTCAAAATAGGGATTTTGCGCATTGTTAAGCGTATGAAAAACCGTACCGTCGACCGATAGCTCAATGGTTTCTGCACTCCAATCCATAGCATATACATGCCAGTTGCTATCTGTATTAGACACACTTATGTAGTCGAAGGTATATGTGTGGTTGCCGTTGCTATCTGGGAAGTGAAAGGCACCAGATGTTTTAGACTTGTCTCCATCTTGCTCCATGATGTCGATTTCACCACAAGCTGGCCATGCTGTATCGCCATATCCTTGCGTTTGCCAATAAGCACCATTTTCACTGATGTTTTTACCCAAGGTCCAAATGGCTGGCCATGTACCTTGCGCTGTAGGCAGCTTTGCTTTTACCTCCATACGTCCATATTTAAATGCGTATTTTGAATTGAGGCGCGCAGCAGTATATTGTTTGGTAGATCCACTTGTTGGATCTGGGTAGGTTTCTTTAATGGCTTTAATTTTTAATGATCCATTACTAACATAGGAATTTTCAATTCGAGCGGTATAATGCTGCTCCTCTCCATTAAACCAACTAGACCCACTAGGAGGGTATGTTTGATGGTGCCATTTTGAGGAGTTTGGCGCACCAGTATAATCAAATTCATCGTTCCACACCAAGTTATACGCACTCCCTTTGAAGTTTATGGTGTATGTTTGGGTAGTGCTGCCATCTGCAGAAGTTACGTTTATAGTTGTTGTCCCCGGGAGGGACTGTGCGTTTGTAACGGTATAAGTTGCACTTGAATTTGCAGTAGCCGCACTAACTACAGGTATGCTAGTTACTCCAGGCGGCAGTAAATGGTCATAGGTGTATTGATTACTTGAAAACCCAGCGAATGCAACATCGTCAAGAAAAATATTGGAAAGGGAAGCATTGTTTGTTGTCACTTCCTCATAGACTTCAAACTCAAAAATACTATATCCGTATTTTGCACCTCCGATTGTGATACGTTGGGTACCATACATGCGTACATAACGCGCAGTTGCTCCATTCAAATCGATAACATCTGTCCCGCCATCACTGCCAGTGATGTTTGAAGCTGTTGTCCATTGTTGTTGGTTGTCGGATAGTTGTATTTGATAATACGTTGCATAAGCAGCTTCCCAGTCAATTTCGACTCTGTTTAGCGTGTAGGTGCTCCCAAGATCAACAGTTAAAAACTGCGGATCGTTCCAATCACTTTCCCAGCGTGTTGATTGATTTCCGTCCACGGCAAAAGCGCCTTGATTGTTGTCTCTAACGCTACTGGTGGTTGTGATTTTTTGTAATGCTAGATTTTGGGCAAATAGCGAACTAAATGACAGGAAAAATAGAAAATAAATTACTTTTGTTTTCATAAGTTATATTCGCTTTAAAAATAGTTAAATAATATAGCTTTAGGGCTGTTTTTCAGACGTATAGTTCTCTTCAAACTATTTAGGTTACATTTGCCACTTCTTATGACAGATTTTTCATCTTTGGGAATTGATCCCAAACTACTAGAGGCTATCGATGCCTTAGGTTTTCAATCGCCCACTGACGTTCAGCAAAAAGCCGTGCCCATTCTTTTAGAAAAGGAAACGGATATAGTAGTACTCGCCCAGACAGGAACTGGTAAAACAGCTGCTTTTGGGTTGCCCATGCTACAAAAAATAGACACAAATAGCAGAACCACTCAAGGACTTGTAATTGCACCCACACGAGAATTGTGCATACAAATAAGCAAAGAGCTTATCAAGTATGCTTCAGCTATTAAAGGCTTGAATATAGTCCCGATATATGGTGGAGCAAGCATCAACGACCAGGCTAAGGCAGTCAAAAAAGGAGCACAAGTTTTGGTGGCAACACCAGGCCGTATGCAGGATATGATGCGTAGAAAATACATCAACATATCTTCTATTGCCTTCTGTATTTTGGACGAAGCCGATGAGATGCTAAACATGGGCTTTAAAGAAGACATTACAAATATTCTTTCACATACCCCAAACGACAAACAAACATGGTTGTTCTCCGCCACCATGCCCAAAGAAGTGGCGCGCATTGCGAAAGAATTTATGCACAACCCTATAGAAATTACGGTTGGCACCAAGAATTCAGCTTCCACAAACATCAACCACGAGTATTATTTGGTAAGCGGTCGTGAACGATACAATTTATTAAAACGACTCTCTGACACCCAGCCCGATATTTATTCGATTGTGTTTTGTCGCACCAAACGAGACACCCAACGTGTGGCTGAAAAACTTATTGAAGATGGCTACAGCGCAGGTGCCTTGCACGGAGACCTAAGCCAAAACCAACGTGATATGGTTATGAAAGCCTTTCGCGCCAAGCAAATAAAGACCCTTGTTGCTACAGACGTTGCCGCACGCGGTTTAGATGTTGACAACATATCGCATGTGATTCACTATCAATTGCCAGACGAGATCGAAACCTATACGCACCGAAGCGGTAGAACAGGACGTGCTAGCAGTTTGGGAACTTCCATGATTATACTCACTAGAGGCGAATTGGGTAAGATCAAAAAACTTGAACGCATCATAAATGCCAAAATCATTGCTCAAGAAGTTCCAGATGTAAATGCGATCCTCACAAGGCAATTACAGTACTTTGCCGAAAAAATTAAAGCTACTGATGTCAATGACGAAATTGACAAATACTTGGCAGAAGTCAATTCCATTTTAGGCGATTTTTCAAAAGAAGATCTGATCAAAAAACTGATGTCCGTGGAGTTTAACAGGCTGCATAGCTACTACCAAAAACAATCA
This sequence comes from Flavobacteriaceae bacterium, assembly GCA_024639165.1. GTDB lineage: Bacteria > Bacteroidota > Bacteroidia > Flavobacteriales > Flavobacteriaceae > UBA7446. The sequence goes on from JAHEIX010000010.1 coordinate 7,690, forward strand.
AATGCCCTTTCTAAAACAGCACCAGAAGGACAACAACGTTCCAAAAAGGCTGCTGATGCTCGGTACAACATCAATATCGGAAGTCGTGACGATTACGACTGGAAAGCATTAAAGACGTTTTTGGTCGATTTCCTTTCTTTGGAAAAGGACGATATTTATCATGTTGACGTGATGGATAACAATGCATATTTCAACACAAGCATGGACAAAAAAGACCATGTATTGGCTGCATTTGAAGGGTTTAAGCTTGATGGTCGTGTGATTCAAATTCGCACCACTGAGAAAAGAGGGCAGCACTTGCAAGGCGGTGGAGGCTTCTCCAAAAAGCGAAATACTAAAGGCGATCGTTTTAGCAATCGAAAAAAAGAGGGCCGTTCTTTTGGCGATTTCAAAAAGGGAAAGAAGAAAAAGCGCCGTTAGCCAATCATGTAGATCACTACAGTCTAATCATTTTTCTATATTAGAGCAAAAATAGCGCGGATCTATTTACTAGATAAATTTATAAACCGCAACCATACGCTTTTTAACTTAAAATGTTAAATGCTTCTTCTTTTTTGATAAAATTTGTGGTATTGCTGCATGTAGGAATGCTCTATGCACAGACCTTCACCAATCCTGTGTTACCAGGGGGTTATCCAGATCCATCCATTTGTAAAGTAGGGGATGTTTTTTATATGGCAAATTCATCCTTTGAATATTTCCCAGGAATACCAATTCATAGCAGTAAAGATTTGGTAAACTGGACCTTAATTGGTCATGGCTTGCAGCGGGAAACTCAATGTAATGGGGCTGTTAACCTTATTGACGTCCAGCCAAACGGAGGCATATATGCCCCAACCTTGCGATATCACGAGGGTACATTTTACATTATTACCACTGCCATATACTTTGATGAAGAGACAAAAAAGCACAGTGGCAATAACATTATCATTACCGCTACTAATCCAGCAGGGCCTTGGTCTGATCCTGTTGTTGTGCAAGGAGCTCCAGGGATTGATCCTGACCTTTATTTTGATGAAGAGGGCCGTCTCTGGTATACCGGACAGCACAAACCAAACAACCCTGAATTTATAGATCAAAAAGAAATCTGGATGCAAGAGTTGGATCTTGAAACTTTTCAATTGATTGGAGCACGTCATTTTTTGTGGCGTGGCGCATGTGATGGCGTTTGGACAGAAGGCCCTCATATCTATAAAAATGATGGCAGATACTACTTGATGATTGCTGAGGGCGGTACCTCCTTTAATCATGCTGTCATGGTGGCAGCGAGTGACAAGCTAACAGGCCCTTATGTTTCCAATCCACGAAACCCAATTTTTACCTCAAGACAACTTTCATATGAAAACTGGGTGCACAGCACTGGACATGGCGACCTTGTTAAGCTCGACGATGGCCGCTGGTTTATGTTCCTCTTGGGCGTTCGAGGTGACTTAAATCGTAAGTCAAATATGGGTAGAGAAACGTTTGTCGTACCTGTGAGTTGGGAGCGAGATATGCATCCAAGAAAAGATAAAATTTTGTGGCCTGTAGTCGCCCCAAAAACGGGACGTATCGAAAAGGTAAACCCTGTTATTTTTGATGGTACAGCACACACTAAAGACTTGACTTTTTACGACGATTTTAAACAAGATGTATTGAGTATGGCATGGAACTTTGTTAGAGTACCGATGCCGAACACCTATAGTCTTGATGCAAACCCAGGACATTTACGGTTGTTTACCCATCCCAATACCATTTCAAGACGTAAACGGGCACATTTTATGGGTATAAAACAGACAGAGAGTGATTTTGTTTTCACCGCCAAGATGCACTTTAATCCTTCAGGGAACGAGTCTGCTGCTGGAATTGCCATAGTGCAAAAAGAGGATACTTATGTATCTTTTTCTGTTCGCAAAAAAGCTGAAGGTATGGTTGTAGAAGTAGTACACAAAAACAAGAAAATAGCACCAATCAAAACACAACTACTCAAATCCTATAAGGGAGAAATACGCTTTAAATTAGTGTCCGCTAATGATACGTATACATTTTCATATGCGACCAAGGGTAAGCGTTATAAAGTATTGACTACAACCACAGCAGACTTGGTACTCTTCAATGGATTTACAGGAGCTCATATAGGGCTTTACGCCACAAGCAATGGGCAAGACAACACCGATTTTTCAGATTACGATTGGATAAGTTATTTACCTAAAACTAGAAAATGAAAAGAATGAATTTTTATATTTTAATAGCGATTGGCTTGCTTTCATGTGGCCAAGACGGAGACAGCACAGAGGAGGCGGAAGTGACTAAGATATTGACGACTAAGACCATTACGATTGATCAACAAATTGACGGTCAAATGGTGAGCAGGTCTGTTCGTATTCAAGCACCTGCGATTCCCGACGCAAACATAAAATATCCGCTTGTTTTTGCTTTTCACGGTCGCGGTGGGAATAATAACAATTGGGTTAATACCCTAAGGCAGTTTACAGATACAGGCTCGTTTATTGGAATCTATCCACAAGGGCATTTAAAATCTTGGAACCTGGGTTCAGAGCCTTCAACCGCTGACGATGTAGCTTTTGTAAACACCCTTGTAGAGACCTTGTTAACCTATACCAACGTCGACAGCGAAAACATCTTTGCCATTGGATCTTCTAACGGAGCTGGAATGGTTAACACTTTGGCGGCCAAAACCCAACATTTTAAAGGAATTGCGCCTGTAGCTTCCCAATTGATAGCCTCTATAGACATTAGTTTGCAGACCAAGCCTGTTTCAATTTTTCAAGTCAATGGCGGGCAAGATGACGTTATTCCTATTGATGGAGGCGAACGTTTTGGGCACTCCTTTTTTAGCGCCTATGAAAGTGCTAAAAAATGGGCAGTTCAGTTTGGATGTGATGAAACGCCAACCCAAACAACAATTGCGGGGAATGCTTCCTATGTTTTTTCTGGCTGTTCGGATCAGGCTGTGGTTCAATACCTGCGTGTTGAAAATGCGGGCCATGCTATTTCTGGAGCTTACCCACATCTTTGGCAGCATATTTGGACATTTTTTTCATCCCTTTAAAAAATTATAGTTTTTGACAAAAAACTTTCAAAACAAGCTGAAATTGCGCAGTACTTTAACACCACAATAAATCAACGCTCATGACCATCCGATTTATAGCGGGATCATATGCTGTACTTGCTTTTTTTTCGCTAAGCGTAACCGCTCAAGAACATCTTGCCCATACCCCTTGGCAACTAGATGGCGCCCAGGACAGAATTGAAAAAATAAGAAAAGGAACGGTACAATTGGCGTTCGTTTTGGACGGCAAACCCCTTGAAGATAAGGCCCATGTAAACCTTGAGTTGATTAGTCACGCATTCAGCTTTGGTGTTTCCATGACACAAGCAAGTTCTCTTTCTAACACAGCACAGGTTATATACCAAAACCGAGTTAAGGAACTGTTTAATTTTGTTACCCTTGGGTTTTATTGGGCAGCACGTGATGAGAAAAATGATTTGACAGGCTATAAACGTATGATGCGCCAAAAAGTGGATTGGGCTGTAGCAAATGACATTAAAATTAAGGGACACCCGTTGTTGTGGCACGAATCTTTGCCCCAATGGGTTATTGACCATCAAGATCCCGTTGCTCTTGAAAAAATAATCTTTAAGCGCATACAAGATCTATTGCTTGATTATCCAGAAATCCAATATTGGGATGTATACAATGAAGCCATTGCTCCATTCAAAAATCATGTTACCCCAAGTGGTGTTACCCGTTGGATTACGCACAAAGGGGGTATATACCCAGCCATGCTAGCACTCTATGACTTTGCTAATAAAACGGCACCCAATAAGACTTATACAAATAACCACTACGAACCAACAGACCCTGAGTTTCTTAAACTTAACGAATATTTTATTGAGCAAAATGTGGGCTACCAAGCCATAGGTATGCAAGCCCATATGCAAACTCACGATAAGGTTTTTGAGGAACAAGAGCTTTGGGACTTGGTTAGTACGTTCACTCCTCTTGGCAAAGACATTCAGTTCACAGAAGTTACCGTTACCAGTTCAAAGTTGTTTAATAACTGGAAAGACCACGGAGCCTTTTTGGAGGAGCGCAATGCTGCCCGGAAAACAGGGAAAAAGATGAACCTGCCAAGCATTAAGCAGAAGGAGATATTTCAAGCCGCATATATCAAAGATTTCTACACACTCCTATTTAGTCACCCCAGTGTGAGTTCCATTACCATGTGGAACCTGACCGATAAAAATGCGTGGCGCGGTCATGCAGCGGGTATTTTAGATGAGGATATGCAACCTAAAAAGGCCTTCTTTACGTTAAAAAAATTGATAAAAAATACGTGGTCAACAAAACTTAAAACAGAATTTAACCCCAGCGAAGAACTTACTTTTTCTGGATTTTACGGAAAATACAAGGGCACTGTTAGCATTGGTGATAAAACCTATATGGTTGATTTTCTACATGCAAAAGGGAATACGGAACCGGTGGTGTTGGATTTGAGCGGTCAATAAGGGCTAGCGCATATTTGAATACTTAAATTGATTCTCAAGGGGTACACCAAATAAATCAACCAATTCTCCTATATTTTTATTGAAGAAGCGCGTATCGGGCGGTATGCTCAATTTTTCCCAATAGGTAGGGTCATAGGCAGTTTTATACTGCGTCATGTCTTTGTTGTGTAAGGCCTCTCCGACATTAAAAAGGGCTTTGTTTTCTTCAATATCCAAGACATATACTTCGTGCCTATAAGCTATGGGAATGTATTTAGGGACTGTTTGACCGCTACTCTTCATAGCTCTTTTAACATTTTCGGATGGGGCTGCAGCACCTTTCCACTCTCTCTGGTGGTAACTTAAGAACAGCTTTCCTTTGTTGTTTTTCTTATAGACATAGGTGGCAATGAGCGATTTTCCTATCTCAGGTTTCTTTTCCATTTCTAGTTTGTAGATCTTATAGGTATCCATTCCGATATACAGCCATAAGGTTTCTTTGTTTTCTATCACACCTTTGGCAATGATAACGTCTTCATTATCGTAACTTGAATCCCCTGTTTTTTTCCACTTGTATGACTTGACATTGATACTTTTTCGTAGTGGGTTGTTATATTCCATATACTTTAATGCATGCAATTCCTGCTCATTCTTAACATACCTATAATCAGCGGAGGTTCGTACGTGGTCTACAGAAAACTTAACAAGGTAGGAACTGGGTCCGCGATCAATAGCATTAATACTATGCTCAATATAAAAGCGACACAAATTGTCTTCAACTGACCACCTGCGGTATAAAATATTTAACTGATGATTTTTGCTAACCGTATTGTCGCGCAATTTTTTAAGGGCATTCTTGACATAAAAATCAACAGAATTCACAACCACCTCAGATAGATTAGTGGTTTGCTCTTTAAGTATGATTTCCTTTTTTTCTAGCTTTAAGAAGTCTTTAATTTTAATGGAGAAGTTTGAAAAACCTAGAGAGGAAACAGTCAAATTATCTTCAAGCTCATTATTGGAGACACGAAAATAAAAAGTACCGTCTTCGGTAGAGGTTGTGCCTACATTCTTTTGTAAAATCCCTACTGCTGCATAAGGCACTTCATAGCCATTTTGATCTATAACCTTGCCCATAATTGCGGTACTCTCTTGTCCAAACGCAATGATGCCATTTAAAAATAAGAGCACAGTGGTGTAGTAGATAAGCTTATGTGAACAATGCATTTTACGTTGAAGTTTAGCTGGTTGCTATTTCTTTTTGGTCTTTGTTGTTAAGCCTGTATTCTTTTGGAATAACTCCCGTATGTTCTTTAAATCTTTTGGTAAAATAGGAAGGAGAGGCAAATCCCACTTTAAAGCAAATTTCTCCAATGCTCATGTCTGTTTTTGTCAGCAATTCTTTTGCCTTTTCGAGACGGGTTTTCCGAATGATTTCATTAGCTGAATTTCCAGTTAATGCCTTAATTTTCCGATACAACTTGCTTCTACTTAATCCCAATTCATTGGCAATATCTTGAACACATAAATCTTCTTTGGATAGATTATTTCCGATAACATTTAACACGTCTGCAAGTATTTTTTTATCATAATTAGCGTCATCGACGTCTAACTCAAGACTTTTGAAATAGGTTTGATAGAATGTGTTTTTGGCCTTGACTAATTGGCGTAAATGTGATTTCAGGAGGTTTACACTAAAAGGCTTTTTTAAATATACATCAGCGCCTGCATCAATTCCTTCAATACGTTCTTTTTCGGCTACTTTGGCTGTGAGCATAAGCACTGGAATAGTGCTGGTGGACTTATTGGATTTGAGCACTTGACACATTTCAATACCGTCCATTTCGGGCATCATGACATCTGCAATAATCACATCAGGCTTGTGTTGTTTTGCCATTTCAAGACCTATTTTTCCATTCGCCGCTTCTAAAACACGATACGCTCCTTTAAGTTCTAATTTAAGGTATTCACGAAGCTCTAGATTGTCTTCAATAATAAGAAGGCTGTGTTCTTTTTCAGTATGGGGCTCTGTATTTTCAAGGTTTTCGTCACGTGTTTGTGTTATATTTTGTTGTGGTTGCTCGGTAGTGTAAGTGGCAAATTGATTTTCTGAAAAATGGGTTTTTCCCGCAGCAAAAAAGATTTTAAATGATGTACCCAGCTCTTCTTCGCTCTCAACTTCAATTTTACCCATATGATAATCTACAAATTTGCGAACAACCTCAAGACCTATTCCCGTACCGCCATAGTATTGCTCGTTGTTGTCTTTGTCTTGATAGAAACGCTCAAAAATATTCCTGATATTTTCTTTTTTGATGCCTATTCCACTGTCCTTGATTATGACCTCAAACGCATCTTGCGGTTGCATATTATCAATTAGCGGGAATACCACTCCACCTTGGTGATAGCGTACAACTACATCAATGGCTCCACCTTCTTTTGTTGCTTTAAAGGCATTGGAGAGTAGGTTAAAGATTATTTTTTCCAACATTGATGTATCAGCCCAAAATCGGGTTTGTCCGATTTCTTCATGGGCAAAATTCAAATGGATATTTCGGTAAAGTGCTTCTTCTTCGTAATACGAAGTAACATTTTTAACAACTGCGAGCAGGTCAGTTTCTTTGACACGTAGTTGTATTTTACCAAACTGCATTTTTCTAAAGTCCATCAATTCGTCAATCAGCCGTTTCATTCTTTTGGTATTCCTGTGAATGATTCGGTGTTTTGCTCTAACATCATCTGGCAGTGCCGTAACATCTGGGGCAGACAATAACGATTCCAATGGATTAAGCATAAGCGTTAGTGGTGTTCTAAATTCATGCGAAATATTGGTAAAAAATTGGATTTTTTTTGCGTGTAATTCTTCTGTCTGCTTTCGTTGGTTTCGTTCTACTTCTGCTTTTCGTCGCTCTCTTACACGTAGTTTTATCAACCTAAAAATATAAAACCCAAGTCCGCATAGGATTACAAAATAGCAGATTTTCGCCCCTACGGTTGCCCAATAAGGCGGTTGTACTTTTATAAACACCTCTTTTGAAGCATCGTTCCATATCCCGTCATTGTTGGCCGCCTTGAGCTTAAATACATATTTCCCAGGTTTAATATTTGTGAAAGTGGCCGTACGAAGCTGATCAACATAGTTCCAATCACGGTCTAAGCCCTCAAGCATATACGCATAGTTGTTTTTCTCTCCACGGGTCATGTTTACCCCAATAAAGTCAATTGAAAAAGAAGACTGGTCGTGGCTTAGCATGATGGTGTCGCTGTATTGAATAGATTTTTTAAGCGGTCCATTTTCACTAACAGCAATCCTTTTATTGCCAATTTTTAAATCTTGAAAAATGATTTTCGGTAAGTTTTCATTTAGGGGAATATTGTTAAAATCAAAAAAGTTTATACCCTCACTAGTTCCTAGGTAGAGCGTGTTGCGTTCGGTATAGAAGGCGCTGCGGTTTATTTTCTTGCTCAACAGTCCGTCTTCTGATTCAAAAATCCGAAAATTCTCATTGGCTTGGTCGTATCTAATAAGCCCATCGTCAGTTCCCAACCAGTAAAACCCATCATAGGTTTGTGTAATGGAATTAATGGACATATTCCTGATCTCACTGTCTTTTCCATGCCATGTAAAGGAATCTTCCACTGAAGAATAGCTAAACAGCCCATATCCATCCGTACCTACCCAGATGTTATTTTTGCTATCCTCATATAGCGCAAAAACAATAAAATCAGCGACAACCCCATTAGTCAACTCGCGGATTTTAGCGTTATAAGAAACAACTTCACCCTTTTTTTGATTATACCTGTAGATACCTTTTCTTGTGCCCATCCAAACATTATCATCCTTGTCTACAAGAACCTTTCTGATGTTGCCGTTTTGCAGTTCAAACTTTTGAAATGCTTCACTAGCGTGATGTCTAATTTTTTCAGTCTTTTGATCATAAGACACCAATCCACTTGAAAAAGTACCTATCCAAATCACCCCGTTTGAATCTTCAGAAAAGCTTACAATTCGATTTGATTTTAATACGTTTCTATGAGAATTTGTACTGAAATTTATAAATCGCTTAGATCCTTTTTTTAATAAATAGATACCATTATACCAAGAGGCAATCCATACATTTTGCTTGCTATCTATAAATAGCGAAGGGATGTCCATACTATTAAGGCCCTTAGCAATATTATTTGCAGGATCGTTAAGGTGTATATACTTGTTCTTAGCCGGTTCATATACATAAACCCCTTTGTCAATACAACTAAACCAAACACGCTCATTTTCGTCTTTTGCAATGGCAGAAATAGATGAGGGAAAGGGTGTTACCTGGCTTTTATTGTTGTTTTGAAGAAAGCTAAACTTAAAGTGTTTTGGATCATATTTATTTAATCCTTGGTCGTAATACCCCATCCATATACGATCGTTAGCATCACAGTGTATGGACCAAACAGAATTGGATTGTATGCTAAAATCATTTCCAATTTCTTTTAAGTATTGATCTAAAACTTGTCCATCGTTAGACAATACAAAAAGCCCATCATTTTCAGAACCACATAAAATTAGTCCGTCTTTATATTCTTTAACTGAGAAAATTCGTTTTTCCGTTATAGGGTAATGTTCCATTACAAAATTGGTAGCGGTAGTAGGAATGATTTTTAAAACCCCGTTTTGCACTGTTCCAGCCCATAAATTTCCAAACGTATCAGTTTCTAAACTTACGATTTCACTAGACAAAAGATCCTGGTTTTGAAGCTTACGATTTTCAACAGCTTTTAGTTTTAGTGCTGTAAAATCTAGTTGCATCAAGCCTATACTACTGCCCACCCATATGCGCTTCAATTTGTCTACCGCGATATCGTTTACTTGCAGTCCGTTTTCTTCTATACCTTCTTGTAGAATAACTTTTTGAAATTCTTTAGTAATTGTATTGAACACATACACTCCTTTTTCATGCGTGCCAACGATAATTCTGATTTCATCCAATTGCGCTAAACTGTGCACCGATAGTTTTACTCCTTCAGGGTTAAACTGTGAAAAAGTAGCTGTTTTTTGGTTGTACAAGTTTAAGCCGTTGCTCGTGGCAATCCACAAGGTATTTTTTTGATCTATATACAAATCGTGAATCTCAGAACTCGATAAGGCAGAAGCTGTATTAACATCATGTTTGAATGTCTCAACAGTAATGCCATTGTATTTTTTAAGTCCACCCCCATAAGTTCCTATCCAAAGCTGATTGTTGGAATCGTTAATCATACAAGTGATGGCACGTGTGCCAATGTCTTCGCTTGTTTTCACAAACAAAAAGGGGTTTTCTTGTGCGATTGCACCAAAAACGAAAATCAAACTACAGACTAAGAAATGGTAAATTTTAATCATCTGGGTAAAACTAATATAAAAATTTGACCAAACAAGTTGCTGTATTATAATTATTCAGCCATTTGTAACAATATAATGGCCAATTTGTTTTGACAAAGACAAGAGGTGAATTATAATTGTTAGTTTTAATGCATCAATTAATGCATTTTATCTTAAGACATGATGAAATTATCATACACTGCCCTTTTTTCTGCGCTATTATTTTCATTTTTGACTCATGGTCAAGCTGCTGCTGATGCCCCCACACCAAATATTTTTATCTATTTAGCTGATGATCAAAATGCATGGGACTATGAAATTCACGGTAATGATCAAGTGGATACATCCCATTACGACCGTCTTGTGCGTGAGGGCATGTCTTTTACAAATGCCTATACCGCACAGGCCATTTGTGCACCAAGCCGCTCCCAATTATTTACGGGCCTTTTTCCAGTAAGAAATGGTTGTATGGCAAATCATTTGCCTGTGAAAAAAGTGAAAGACATCAACGACTATTTTAGCGATTTAGGCTATGAAGTTATTTTGGCTGGTAAAGGGCATATCAAACCCTCTACTGTGTTTAACTGGACCCATTTTTACAACACTACCGAAAACAGACTATTGCCCTTAATTAAAGTCAAAAAATATATTCAAAACACAACAAAACCGTTTTGTATCATTTTCGCTTCTGATCTTCCTCACGGCCCATACCCCAAGCAAAATAATTATGCAGATAAACCTTTGGACTACGATCCCTCTGTAAAGAATCCAACCCAAAATATTGCACGCAACAAATCTGGATATTATCAAAACATTGAAGATGACAATGCCCAACTAGGACGAGTACTTAGCATGCTCACGTCTGAAATGGTACTAGACGATGCCTTGTTTATGTATATGTCAGACCACGGCTTAAAGGGCAAGTGGAGTGTTCGCGAAACGGGGATTAAAATTCCCATGGTAGTGCGTTGGCCTCAAAAGGTAATGCCCAAAACCCAGTCAGATAGATTGGTTACCATAGCCGATGTGTTGCCTACTTTGGTGCATACTGCTGGTGGTGGCGATATTGAAGCTATAGACGGGCGAAGCTTTTTGCCATTACTTTCTGGGGATGACAAGCCCATTAGAGATTATGTTTATGCAATTTCGACCAGACAAAATATCCAAAAGTGCCAAATATTTCCCTCTAGATCGGTGCGAGGAACACGGTATAAATATATCCGAAACTTTAACGCTATGGAAGTAGTGGACCAAAACCTTGGTGATAACCCCGCAGTTAATGCGTTTATTAAACTTGGCGCCCAAGCGTTTGAGCATGTTCCTTACGAAGAGCTGTATGATCTTCAAAACGACCCTTATGAGCACCACAATTTGGCATCGAATACCAAATTCAATAAAATTAAGGAGGAGCTAGCACAAGAATTAGCGCGATGGATGACCCAGCAAGGCGACTTTTTGATTACACACACCATGCCACTAATTAAGCCGACACTTCATCCCTTAGATCGCACTTCAAAATGGAACAAGCCCGACAAAGCCCTGCTTGGAACCTTAACAGATGAAGATTATATGGAGGTACATTACTAAAGTTTCTCACATAAGCTCAAAAGGGTTAAATATGTTAATTAGCATAGCTGATTTAGATGCTTTGGAACCCATGTATTAGTTTTTGCTCAATTTATTATAATTCCCGACAAGTCACCATAATATATTTGACATGACTTTAAACCAAAACCATGCTCAATAAATTCTTTTCTATTTTTTTACCATTACTTGTTATATCAGTATCAATCAGCTCATGTGGTCAATTATCAGAACAAGTAAATCCAAATCCAGACTTTTTAAATACCCCTCTGGTTAGTGAAATTTTTACAGCTGATCCTTCTGCACATATTTTTAATGACCGCATTTATATTTATGCCTCTCACGATATTGAGTCAGGTGGCATTGAAGACGATAGCGGCAATCATTTTAACATGATAGATTACCAAGTGTTGTCTATGAACCTAGACGGCAGTGATGTTACCGTACATCCCGTGGGTTTAAGTGTTGACGATGTGCCATGGGCAAAAAGTAAATTTTGGGCACCAGATGCAGCATATAAAGACGGCACATATTATTTGTATTACCCTGCCAAAGATGCCGATAACATATTTAGACTAGGTGTTGCTACTTCAGACAAACCCGAAGGTCCTTTCACCCCGCAGCCCGAACCAATGAAAGATAGCTACAGCATTGATCCTGCTGTTTATGTAGACGATGACGGTAGTGCTTATATTTATTATGGAGGTATTTGGGGCGGACAATTACAACGTTGGGAAAGTGGATCTTATGATGAAAATGGGTCTTTAAAAGATATGGGAATCCCTGATAACCCAGCCATATTACCACGAATTGCAAAACTCTCAGACGACATGCTTGAGTTTGCCGAAGAAGTAAAGCAAATTGAAATTTTAGACAAAAACGGCAATCCCATTTTAACTAAAGATTTAGACAGAAGATTTTTTGAAGCGCCTTGGATTCACAAGCACAACGGCACCTATTATTTGAGCTACTCTACGGGGGACACTCACCTGTTGGCCTATGCCACTGGCGACAATCCATACGGACCATTTACGTATCAAGGTGTGCTCAACGAACCAGTACAAGGCTGGACAAACCATCATTCTACTTTGAAAGTTGGAAACCAGTGGTTTTTGTTTTACCACGATACCGAGATTTCAGGGAAAACACATTTGAGAAATGTTAAATTCACTACATTTAAACACAACGAAGACGGAACTATTGATCCAATGAAGACTTACTTTGGTAACGATTGGAGATTCTAATAACTAACAGTTACTTCTATACATGTATAATATTGGATATGATATAGGCAGCTCCTCCATAAAAGCGGCACTAGTAGAAGTGGATACGGGAAAACAAATTGCCGTTACCCACGAACCCGAGGGCGAGATGGGCATGATTAGCCCCAAAGTATCTTGGGCAGAACAAGATCCTGAGGTGTGGTGGGAACTGATTTGTTTGGCCACAAAAAAACTTTTAAAGCAAACAGGTATTGATTCAGCTAAGATTAGCGGAATTGGCATTGCTTATCAAATGCATGGGTTGGTTGTGGTAGACCGCAATGGTTCACCACTTCGAAATGCCATCATCTGGTGCGACAGTAGAGCAGTAGCTATTGGGAACGAAGCCTTTAAGGCATTAGGCACCAAAAAATGTATGGAGCATTTGCTCAACAGTCCTGCAAATTTTACAGCTTCCAAGCTAAAGTGGGTGCATGACAACGAGCCGGATATTTATGAAAAAATATATAAATACATGCTGCCTGGCGATTATATTGCCTATAAGTTTTCAGGAGACATAACCACTACCATTAATGGACTTTCGGAGGGCACCCTTTGGGATTATAAAAATCACGAACCTGCAAACTGGCTGCTTTCATATTACAAACTAAACCCAGAAATGACCCCCGATTTAGTTGATAATTTTTCTGTACAGGCAAGACTCAACCAACAGGGAGCGGAAGCTTCCGGACTAAAAGCTGGGACACCTATTTCCTACCGAGCTGGGGATCAACCCAACAATGCATTATCTCTTAACGTGATGAAGCCTGGAGAGGTTGCTGCCACGGGTGGAACATCTGGCGTGGTATATGCCCTTACCGACAGCATGCAAACAAAAGAACTTGAACGCATCAATCATTTTGCACACGTAAACTATACTTCTTCCACACCTGTTATTGGGAAGTTATTGTGTATCAATGGAGCTGGCATACAGTACAGATGGATGAAAAACAATACAGGGGCTGAGAGCTACAACCACATGAACCAACTTGCCGATGCAGCACCTGTAGGGGCTAATGGATTGTGCGTGATGCCCTTTGGTAATGGCGCAGAACGTATGTTGGGCAATAGAAATATTGAAGCCAGGATGTTAAATATCAACCTAAACAAACACAGCCAAGGCTCTATTTACAGAGCAACACTTGAGGGTATTGCATTCTCTTTTATTTATGGAATGAAGTTTATTAAAAGTGAGAATACGCCTTTGCATGTTATAAGAGCTGGAAATGACAACTTGTTCAGATCCGAGCTTTTCGCCAACACCATTGCATCTTTAATTGGACAAGAGATTGAAATATACAATACAACTGGCGCCATCGGTGCCGCAAGGGCTGCCTCGGTTCACCACGACGATTTGGCTGCTTTTGGCGAGCTAATTTCAAAAAATGATTACGTGAGTAGTTATACTCCTCAAAAAAATACAGACGATTATGTCGAAGCCTATGAAAAATGGGAAAAAGAACTAAAAACAATAATCAATAATTAACTATACCATGGGAGATAAAGAATACTTCAAGGGAATACCAAAAATTGCATTCGAAGGAAAAACATCAAACAATCCTTTGGCCTTTAAATACTACAATCCAGATCAAGTTGTGGCCGGCAAGACTATGCGCGAACACTTCAAATTTGCTATTGCTTATTGGCATAGCTTTTGTGGCCAAGGTTCGGATCCATTTGGCGCTGGTACCCAAAACTTTCCTTGGGATCAAAGCAACGATCCAGTTCAAGCTGCCAAAGACAAGGCAGATGCTGCTTTTGAATTTATATCCAAAATGGGCTTTGATTACTTCTGCTTTCACGATTATGATCTTATCCAAGAAGGCAGTTCATTGGTCGAATCAGAAAAGCGATTAGAAGCCATTACGGATTATATAAAAACCAAACAAGAGGCCTCAGGGATCAAGCTTTTGTGGGGAACGGCAAATTGCTTTTCCAACCCAAGATATATGAACGGCGCCGCCACCAATCCTGATTTTGACGTAGTTGCCTATGCGGGTGCTCAAGTTAAAATGGCATTGGACGCTACCCTAAAACTCAACGGTGAAAACTATGTATTCTGGGGTGGTCGTGAAGGATATATTTCGTTACTAAATACCGATATGGGACGCGAGCAAGAGCACATGGCACGTTTTTTAACCATGGCTAAAGACTATGCACGTTCGCAAGGGTTTACGGGAACTTTCTTTATTGAGCCTAAGCCTATGGAGCCAAGCAAACATCAATATGATTTTGATGCGGCAACATCCATTGGTTTTTTACAAAAATATGGCCTTCAAGACGATTTTAAATTGAATATTGAAGTCAATCACGCAACCTTGGCACAGCACACTTTTGAGCATGAACTGACGGTTGCTGCCAATGACAATATGTTGGGTAGTATTGACGCCAACAGGGGCGACTACCAAAATGGGTGGGATACGGATCAATTCCCCAACAATATTGAAGAAACGGCTCGAGCCATGATGGTTTTTCTCAAAGCAGGTGGTTTACAAGGTGGTGGTGTTAATTTTGATGCCAAAATCAGACGAAATTCAACGGACTTGGAAGACCTATTCCATGCACACATTGGAGGTGCAGATACCTTTGCACGCGGGCTTCTAGTAGCAGATAAAGTACTTAACGATCCTGCTTTTTCATCTATAGTTAATGGGCGATATGCTTCGTTTGACAGTGGACAAGGATCTGCATTTGAGCAAGGTAAATTGTCGCTGACCGATTTATTTGATGTGGCCACCAACAATACGGCTGCTATCACGCCGATAAGCGGTAAGCAAGAGTATTTAGAAAATATTTTAAATAACCACATATAAACAACCAATCATGGGAAACAAGTCATATTTATTGCGATTAACTTTAGTAGCTACATTAGGTGGTCTACTCTTTGGTTATGATACTGGTGTAATAGCAGGAACTGTAGGTTCTTTAGACGCTTTTTTTATTGAACCCAAAGGATTAGACGAGCTAGCTGCAAGTTCCTTAAAAGGATGGCTAGTTTCCATCGCACTGATCGGTTGTATTATTGGTGGCGCCCTTGCGGGAGTCGTTGGCAAGAAATTTGGCAGAAAAAAGGGACTGGTAGTAGCCGGTGTTTTATTCTTTATTTCAGCACTTGGCTCAGCCCTTCCTGAAATGTTTATTCAACCACTTGGTCAAGGCGATCACACGCTTTCTACTGTTTTTATGATCTACAGACTTATAGGAGGTATTGGCGTTGGTATAGCATCCATGCTGTCACCTGTTTACATTGCTGAAATTGCACCAGCTAAGGACAGGGGAAAATTAGTATCCTATAACCAGCTGGCCATTGTAGGTGGATTTATGGTTGTCTATTTCGTAAATTATTTCATTGCTTTGAGTGGCGATGATTTATGGCTTAATGAAATTGGATGGCGCTATATGTTTGCTTCTGAACTGGTTCCAGTTAGTATTTTCTTGGCACTCTTGTATTTTGTTCCTGATACCCCCAGATCCTTGGTATCACACGACAAAGAAGCTGAGGCTTTAGAAATTTTAAAGAAAGTAAATAGCGAAAGCGAAGCTCAAAGTATCTTGCGTGATATTAAGAACACCCTAGTTGTTAAAACCAATAGCGCGCTTACTTATGGTTGGGGACTTATCATCATCGGTATTTTGCTCTCTGTATTTCAACAATTTGTAGGTATTAATGTTGTGTTATACTACGCACCTGAGATTTTTAAAACCTTAGATTTGGGCACAGACGCTGCGCTTCTACAAACCATTATTGTGGGAATTGTAAACTTCCTCTTTACCATTATAGCCGTTAAAACCGTAGATAATTATGGACGAAAGCCCTTGATGTTTATTGGCGCTGTGGGGATGGCTGTTGCCATGATTGCTTTGGGGTTTGCATTCTATGCAGAGATAGGCGGATATGCCGCGCTCATTTGTATGATGGTATATGTTGCTGCTTTTGCATTGAGCTGGGGACCTGTCACTTGGGTACTACTTGCCGAAATTTTTCCAAACGATATTCGTAACAAGGCCATGCCTATTGCAGTGGCAGCACAATGGTTATCTAATTGGCTGGTATCAGCATCCTTCCCGGTGATGAATGAAAATTCATATTTGGTTGACACATTCAACAATGGGTTTGCCTATTGGATCTATGGAATTATGTCTGTATTGGCCGCCGTATTCGTTCTCAAATACGTGCCAGAAACAAAAGGCAAGACTTTAGAAGAAATGAATAATCTTTGGAAGAAGAAATAAGAAGTTACAGCACTGTTTATAGCGTCACGACTTTAACGTATAAACCGCCATTTCAAATCATTGATATGGCGGTTTTTTTATTGTTTATTTTTTGATAAAGCTTATGGTTTTTGTATCACCATTACTGTTGGAAACATTAATAAAATAGAGACCTCTTTTTAGATTTGACACGTTTAGCTTTAAGCGCTCTGCATTTCTTTCTTGCTCAATGGATTGTTTGCGGCCTAGCAGGTCATACACCCCAACACTTTCTTGCGCCATCAAGTTGATGAGCGTTAATATGTCTTTAGTTGGATTGGGGTAAGCATAAACGGCCTTTGCTTGCATGGGATTGTCTGATATAGAAAGCCCAGCTTGATACTCATAGGCACCAATGTCAACTACATTTCCAGTATCGGTAAAATCTACTTCTCCAGTTCCTTGAGTGACCAGTGAAAAATCATCTATGAAGTAATCAACACCTTGTTCGTTACTTACGCTGGGCCCTTTTATATACAAAAAGCTTTGATCGTTTTGGGTATGCGTATAATCATCTTTGAGTTGCACCCAACCATTGGTTGTTGCCGTTTCACTTGCTAAGTTTGTATAAGTTATTTGGTCTTCACCAGTTTCAGTAGCTGCATTTACAGTTGACTTTACTACGAGTTGAACAGGCCCACTTCCTTCAGCTAATTTCACCCAAACATAAAACGTGTAGGTTTCTCCAACAGTAAGCAAATCATTTAAAAAGATTCTTGGGCTGTGATAGTTTGCGGTTCTACCTGATGTTTTTAAGCTTCTACCTCCTGTTTTTGCCGTTTCTGTACTTTGAGACACCGTTATATTACCAAAATTTATCCAGCCATCCGAAGCAGCTTCAAAACTACTTGACGAAATTACATTTGTATTGTCTTGGACAATAGGCCTTGGGTTTCCTAGAATATCAAAAGCAGGTGTATTTTTTTGATCACCTGCGTCTTTGGCCGGGGAGTCAGATTGCAAATTAAAATCTGTGCCAGACATGTTTATAGGCCCCTCAACTATTGCAGGTGCGTTTACAAAAGAAATGGGATCGATGTGATTGCTATCATTAAAATCGATGTCATTGATAATCTGATTATTATCTCTAACCCAGCTATGAACAATATATTCATTTTCTGAATTGGTATAACCAGGTAATTTTCCATTAACAAAAATATTGTTGTTTGCTACTTTTACAGTACCGTTTTCGTTTTGAAGTTGCATGGCAAAAAAATCATACTCTCTTGTTACTACTACATTATTTACGACCGTCACATTTCTAAAAAAATTGGACTTTATTCCAGCTACTTTTTGTCCTCTGTGTGGCGGGTTACCTTCGTTTGCAGAAATATCCTGAATAATTTCATGTACACCATTAAAGTAAATGGTGTTGTTTCTAATCAAAGCCGAACTTCCCTCAGATCTATCAAAGTTTATTCCGTTTTTTCCGTTATTCACACATAAATTGTTTTCGAACAAAAACGTACCATAATAATCACTGTCACTACGCGTTACATATAGCCCTTGGCCATCTAAAATTGTTGAATAATTCGCATTTCCATAATTCCCACTTGGTGGATTTCCATTAGGAGGAACGACACCTTGAGTCATGTAAAAAGGAATCCGATTCCAGTTATTGTATACCGTATTGCCACGTATTATCATTTTGATATTATCTCCATTATCTGAAGAGGATTGCGATTTGGTTTCAGCAAAAACAATGGCACTGGAGGCATTAGAGGTCCACCATGTAGTATTGTAAACGGTATTGTTCTCAATGGTTATGTGGTCACTGTCGTTAAAACGAATACCGGAACCGGTTGTGTCATGTACAATATTGTTTCGAACAATAATATGATGATGGAGAAAGTTCTGACTAAAACCACCCCAAATACCAAAACCTGAAAAATAATTATGCGTATAATTCAGTCCATCTTGGTCACATTTAACTTTCCAGTTCCTTTCTGTTATAGCCATGTCATATGTTATATCAGCTGCTGGGCCTTGTACTTCGAAACCTTCAATAATCACATAGCTTTGGGCCCCACTTATAAGAATACCACCTTTACCATCAAAAATGATTTTAGGACTATGGTTAGGATAGTTACGAATAGTAATATAATTGCCTTCAGTTCCAGATTTATTGATGGTTACAGCTGGAGGATTGCTCATATTTTCACTCAATTCACCGTTTGAGGGATGGGCTGAGGCTGTTCCATAACCCTGGTTTTTGTATTCACCGTTCATAACATACACCGTACCACCCGCACTTACTGCAGCAATCCCCTTATTGATGGTTGCAAATGGCGCATTTTCTGATCCGCTATTTGTGTCGTTGCCCGACAATGCGGAAACATAATAATCTTGTGCTGAAAGCTTAAATGCAGCAAATACCATTAGCGCTAGACTCAGAAGGAAATAACGGTTTCTAAATTTCATATGGATATCATTAGTGTTTGTGGTTTTGAGCGTATATAGCCCAATATGCTAAAGTAAAATAAGCGGGTACTTCATAGTATAAGATTTGGGCTAAAAACTAAGATAAATTAGATGTCAGATGCAATAAGATTATCAATTTGACATAAAAGAATCAAATATTTTCGTAATGAACCAAATGTTTCAATGAATAATTCAAAAGTTCTAAAATAGGTACTCTATATTAGAATAAATTTATAATTCAAAACTAAACCAATGAAAAAACTAATTTATACATTATTACTAATTCCACTTTTTGCCCTTTCACAGGGTAAAATTGTCAGTGGTGTGGTGAATGACGACATGGGCGGTCCACTTCCTGGAGCGACTGTTCAGGTCAATGGCTCCGACTCCATAGGTTCTATAACTGACTTTGATGGAAAGTTTACCATTGCATTAAAAGCTGGGGAAACCAAGATCATCATTTCTTATGTTGGTTTTGAGAGTCAAGAAGTTGACGTATCAAGCCAAAGTAATATCTCAGTATCATTACAACAAGATGTTTCCGAGTTAGAGGAAGTTGTTGTTATTGGGTATGGTACGGTACTTAAAAAGGACTTAACAGGTTCGGTAGCGTCCGTTAAAGTTAGTGAGACAATTTCACGTCAATCCACTACTGTGGATCAACTGCTTCAAGGACGAGCTGCTGGTGTTCAGGTAACACAAAACGCTGCAAATCCGGGTTCCGGTATTAGTGTCCGTATTCGTGGCACAAGTAGTTTACGGGGAAATAACGAACCGCTTTATGTTGTAGATGGCATTATTATTTCCTCTGCAAGTGAAGATGTTGTTGCCACAGGCGGTAACAATACAGGTCAAGAACAACAAAATGGACTTAATGGAATTAATCCTAGAGATATCGAAGACATTCAAATATTAAAGGATGCCTCGGCAACTGCTATTTATGGCTCTAGGGGTGCAAATGGGGTGATACTTATCACCACCAAGAAAGGTACGCCTAACCAAGTCAAAACAAATTTCTTTGTAAATACTTCTATGAGAAGTGTTACCAAAACATATGATGTGCTAGATGCATTTGATTATGCGCGTTACAGAAACGAGTCAAACTTAAGAACAACAGCTACTGGGTTTCCTGCCTTTCACATTGAGGGCAATCAGTTGTATCAAATTGTAAATAATGATGGGAATGTATCCATCTCTGATACGCCAGTAACTACGGTTGATTGGCAAGACGAGCTACTTAACTTGTCAACAAGTTTAAGTGTTGGCGGTTCCGTTTCAGGCGGTAGCGATAACGGGAACTATTATTTATCTGCCGGCTTTAACGATCAGAAAGGTCTAGCGAAAAACTCGAGCTTCAAAAGTGGAGACCTTCGCTTAAACTTAAATCAAACATTGAGTCCCAAAATTAAAATTAATGCTCGCCTTAGTGGATTTTTTAGTGCAACAGACTTTGCAGAGGGTGGTGATTTAATTGGTAGTGCAAACCAGAGTTTTATTCGAAACTTACTTTCTTTCCGTCCTATATTACCTGACGGATTAGAGGATGCGGAAAACATTGACGATTTAGGTATTTCAAGTCCATACTCCTTTATTGAGGACTTTGAAGATAAGTCTAATGAAAACAGATTTTTTGGGTCTTTAACAGCAACATTTGATTTGGGTCTAAAAGGCTTAAGTTATCAGCTCAGAGCTGGGGGTAATATTAGAACTAAGGAAAGAAGAAGATTCTACGGCTTGACAACTTTTGTTGGATTAAATGCAAATGGACAGCTTCAGTTATCAAGTATGAACGCGTCTTCATTCCAGGTTGTAAACACATTGCGTTTTAACCGAACATTTAATAGAAAACACCGTATCAATGCGGTTTTGGGTCTTACATACGATCAGCGTACAACCAAAAACATGACTTATGTGGTTCAAGATTTTGTGACCTTAGAAAAAACAACCGAACAACCTTTCTTAGGACAGGTTATTTCAAGTCCACTAGCAAACCTTGACCGAGAAACCAAGCTGTTTTCTATTTTGGGACGTGTGAATTATGCTTTTAACAATAAATATATTCTAACAGCTAGCTTCCGAAGAGATGGTGTTTCCAAATTTTTGGAAGATCAACGCTATGGATTTTTCCCTTCTGTTGCACTTGCTTGGAACCTTCACCGTGAAGGATTTATCCAAAATGTAGATGCAATTGACCAATTAAAATTGCGTGTGGGTTGGGGTCAAATTGGGAATCACGGAATTGGTGCTTATGGAACATTGTCAAATTACGGTATTAATTCAAGTGTATTGTATGGAACGCCAACCAACGGAACCAGCGTACCGCTGATTTTGAATAACATTGCAAATGCATCATTAACCTGGGAAACAACAGAGCAATCCAATATTGGTGTGGATTTTTCATTGGCTGATGGTATTGTCACAGGTACTGTTGATGCATATGACAAAACAACCAAAGACTTATTGGTTAGCTCTAACATTGCTCCTTCAACTGGTTTTAGCAACTTACTGGTTAATAGAGGTGAATTATCAAACAAAGGATTGGAAATTGCACTTCAAGTTAATCCTATTAGCACAGACGACTTAGATATTAGTTTTGGAGCTAATATTGCGTTTAACGAAACGAGAATTGAAGGACTATCTTCACAGCCTCTTTCTCCTGTTCTGATTGATGGAAGCTATGCTGACAGACGTTTTTATTTAGGAAATACGATTAGTAGAGGTAATTACTTTAAGTATCCTGCCAATATTTTTATTGAAGGCGAAGAAACAGCACTGTTTTACGGATTTGAGACGGATGGCATTTACCAAACGGGCGATACAACAGTTGGAAATGCACAAGCTGGGGATGTACGTATTATTGATCAAAACGGAGATAACGTAATCGATATTTCAGATAGAACCATTATTGGTAATCCAAACCCGGATTATACATTTGGTATAAACCTTTCTGTTCGTTATAAAGCATTCTCATTGAGTGCACTTGTTAATGGTGTTTATGGGAATGATATTATTAATGGAAACTTAATACAAATGGGCAATGCTGAAGGATTGTTTAGAAATATCTTGAGCGACGCTTATCACGGGGCTTGGCGTCCTGAAAAACCTTCCAACAGTTACCCACGTATTGGTTATTTAGGAAATGATGGCCCAGAATTTCTAGCTATTTCTGATCGATATGTAGAAGACGGAAGTTATTTGCGTTTAAACAACGTAACACTTGGGTACGACCTTCCTATTAAGGAAAACAACACCATTAAAGGTGTAAATATTTATGTAACAGGACAAAATCTTTTGACTCTTACAAACTATAGTGGCTATGATCCTGAAATCACCAGTTTTATGTGGACAGGTCTTATAAATGGTGTTGACTGGAACGGCCCTCCAAATTCAAGAAATATTTTAA
>JAHEIX010000005.1:0-120550 GCA_024639165.1 Flavobacteriaceae bacterium
AGGTATTCGTCACCGTGTTGGTTTACCACTTCGTGGTCAACGCACCAAGAATAACTCAAGAACACGTAAAGGAAAACGCAAAACAGTTGCTAACAAAAAGAAAGTAACTAAATAAAGTAGTTGACAGATGGCAAAATCAAGTTCAAAAAAGCGTAAAGTTGTGGTGGAAGCCTTTGGCGAAGCCCACATTAACGCATCGTTTAATAATATCATTGTATCCCTAACCAACAAAAAAGGTGAGGTGATTTCATGGTCTTCTGCAGGTAAGATGGGCTTTAGAGGCTCAAAGAAAAACACGCCTTATGCTGCACAACTTGCAGCCGAAGACGCTGCAAAAGTAGCTCAAGAAGCAGGCCTTAGAAAGGTAAAAGTTTTTGTAAAGGGACCAGGTAACGGACGCGAGTCAGCGATCAGAACCCTTCACAATGGTGGCATTGAAGTCACCGAAATAGTTGACGTGACGCCTATGCCGCACAACGGATGTCGTCCACCAAAAAGACGTAGAGTTTAATACTAACCCCGCTGGCGAAGGATTGACCTTAATTCCCAGCACTTAATTATATAATATGGCAAGATATACTGGTCCAAAGACAAAAATCGCCCGTAAGTTTGGCGAAGCTATATTCGGCGAAGACAAGTCGTTCGAAAAGCGTAATTACCCTCCTGGACAACACGGAAATAACCGTCGTAGACCCAAAAAATCGGAATATGCAATCCAGTTAATGGAAAAGCAAAAAGCGAAATTTACCTATGGTATTTTAGAGCGTCAGTTCCGCAATCTTTTTCTTAAAGCTAATGCTAGCAAGGATGTAACAGGTGAAGTACTACTTCAGCTCTGTGAATCTCGACTAGACAACTTGGTTTACCGCCTAGGTATTGCACCAACTAGAAGCGCTGCTCGCCAACTTGTGGGGCATCGTCACATTACTTTAAATGGAGAAATCATGAACATTCCTTCATGCCAAGTTAAAGTTGGTGATGTCATTGGTGTTCGTGAAAAATCTAAATCGCTTGAAGTAATCGAGCGTTCACTTTTTGTTGCTAGCCACGATTTAGAGTGGTTGACTTGGAATGATGCAACACTTGAAGGCACACTGGTTTCCGTTCCTACCCGTGAGCAAATCACAGAAAATATAAAGGAGCAACTAATTGTCGAATTGTATTCAAAATAATCCTATGGCACTATTTAATTTTCAGAAACCAGATAAGGTAATCATGATTGATTCAGACGAATTCGAAGGTAAATTCGAATTTCGTCCATTAGAGCCTGGGTATGGGCTAACGGTTGGAAACGCGCTGCGTCGTGTGATGCTTGCATCGCTTGAAGGTTTTGCGATTACCTCCGTACGCATCGACAAGGTTGACCACGAATTCTCTACACTCCCTGGAGTTGTGGAAGATGTTACAGAAATGATTTTGAACTTCAAACAAGTTCGTTTTAAACAACAAATCGAGTCTGTTGATAGCGAATCCGTTAGTGTGGCTGTTTCAGGACAAAAACAACTTACAGCTGGTGATTTACAGAAGTTTATCTCTGGTTTTCAAGTGTTGAACCCAGAATTGGTTATTTGTAATATGGACGATAGCGTTCAGCTTAACTTTGAGTTTACCATTGAAAAAGGACGTGGTTACGTTCCTGCAGAGGAAAACAAAAAAGCAACTGCGCCCATCGGAACCATTGCTATTGATTCGATTTACACGCCAATCAAAAACGTGAAATACACGATTGAAAATTTCCGTGTAGAGCAAAAAACAGATTACGAAAAGCTGATTTTTGAAATCATAACAGACGGTTCTATTCATCCAAAAGATGCGTTAACCGAAGCAGCAAAAACATTGATTCACCACTTTATGTTGTTCTCTGACGAACGCATAACACTTGAAGCTGATGAAATTGCTGAAACAGAAACCTATGATGAAGAATCACTTCACATGCGTCAATTGCTAAAGACAAAACTTATCGATATGGATTTATCTGTACGTGCGCTTAACTGTCTTAAAGCAGCTGAAGTTGATACACTAGGTGACTTGGTATCCTTCAATAAAAGTGACTTGATGAAGTTTAGAAACTTCGGAAAAAAATCACTTACGGAGCTTGAGGAATTGGTAATTGCCAAAGGTCTTAACTTCGGTATGGACTTGGCTAAATACAAACTGGATAAAGACTAAGGTCGCAATAGCTATTCATCATGAGACACGGAAAGAAAGTTGCCCACTTAGGGCGTACAAATACCCACAGAAAAGCGATGCTAGCCAATATGGCATCTTCGCTAATTGAACACAAACGTATCAATACGACAGTAGCCAAGGCTAAGGCCTTGAAACAGTTTGTTGAGCCGCTTGTTACGCGTTCAAAAGAAGACACTACACATAACCGTCGTATTGTTTTTAGAGCCTTGCGTAATAAGTATGCAGTAACCGAATTGTTTCGTATTGTTTCTGAGAAAGTTGGTAATCGCCCAGGAGGGTACACACGTATCATCAAACTTGGAAACAGGCTAGGGGACAACGCTGATATGGCATTAATCGAATTGGTAGACTTCAATGAAGTTTATGAAACCGATAAGCCAAAGAAGAAAAAATCCAGACGTAGAGGTGCTAAAAAAGCAGCTCCTGCTGAAGTAGCAGAAACAGAAGTTACTGAAGAAGCGCCTGTAGCAGACGAAGCTCCTGCTGAAGTAGCCGCAGAAGCAGCTGTTGCCGAAGATGTAACCTCTGAAGAGTCAACCCCAGAAGCAGCTGATGAATCAGCATCTTCAGAAGAAGAAAACAAGGCAGAATAAGTTTTTAATAGCCTTTTAATAAATCAAAGGATAAACCAGTGGGTTTATCCTTTTTTTTGTGTTAATTTTGCAGAAATACTTTAAACCAAAATGAGTCAATACCTCTCTCGTAATAAAGCACTTATCTTGCTCGAAGACGGAACGGTATTTCACGGCAAATCCATTGGAATTGAAGGCCAAGCCTTTGGCGAGTTATGCTTTAATACGGGCATGACAGGTTATCAAGAGATTTTTACAGACCCATCTTATTATGGGCAGCTAATGGTTACTACCAATGCACACATTGGAAACTATGGCGTTTTAAATAACGAATCCGAGTCTGATGCCATTCAGATTTCAGGACTTATCTGTAAAAACTTCAATACTGGATTTTCACGCGAAGCCGCAGACAGTTCTTTGTTTGATTTTTTCGAAAAGCAACAACTCGTTGCCATTTCTGATGTAGATACACGTGCACTTGTCAGTTATATACGTGACAACGGTGCTATGAATGCCATAATCTCAACACAAACTGAAGACTTAGCTGCATTAAAAAAACAACTCGCAGATGTGCCATCCATGAAAGGATTAGCCCTTGCACCTAAAGTTTCCACATCCGAACCCTATTATGTGGGTGATGCAGACGCACCTTTGAAGGTTGCTGCCTTGGATTTGGGTATCAAGAAAAACATCTTGCGCAATCTTGCCAGTAGAGGTGTCTTTATTAAGGTTTTTCCATTGAACACTACGTTTGAGGCCATGAGCGATTGGAATCCTGACGGTTATTTCTTGTCCAATGGACCTGGCGATCCAGAACCTTTGCATGCTGCTCAGGCTGTTGCCTCCAAGATCATTGACAAAGGACTTCCTTTGTTTGGCATCTGTTTGGGACATCAAATTATTGCACTTTCTCAAGGGATTTCAACCTATAAAATGCTCAACGGTCACCGTGGCATCAACCACCCCGTACTTAATATTGAAACGGGTAAGGGCGAAATCACCTCTCAAAACCATGGTTTTGCTATCAATAGAGCAGAAACAGAAACACACAAGGGTGTAGTGATCACACACAAACATCTTAACGATGATACCGTTGCCGGTATACGCATTGAGGGCAAGCCTTGCTTTTCTGTGCAATACCACCCAGAGGCAAGCCCAGGGCCGCACGATTCATCCTACTTATTTGACCAATTTATTTCACAAATTAACAACCATAAAAAGCAAGCATCATGAGTATCATTTTAAATGTACATGCACGTCAAATCTTTGATTCCAGAGGAAACCCAACCGTAGAGGTTGATGTAATAACAGATACTGGAACCATGGGTCGTGCGGCTGTACCTTCTGGTGCATCAACTGGAGAACACGAGGCCGTTGAATTACGCGACGGAGGAGATGCCTATATGGGCAAGGGTGTCCTGCAGGCAGTTAAAAATGTAAATCAAATTATTTCTCCGGAGCTGCTAGGTGCTTCTGTTTTTGAGCAAGAGGAGATCGATCAAATCATGATTGATTTGGATGGTACACCAAACAAGTCTAAGCTTGGAGCCAATGCTATTTTGGGTGTTTCACTAGCTGTTGCCAAAGCAGCTGCAAACGAATTGGGATTACCACTATACCGCTATATCGGGGGTACACGGGCCATTACCCTTCCTGTTCCCATGATGAACATCATCAATGGTGGTTCACACTCTGATGCGCCTATCGCATTTCAAGAATTTATGATCATGCCCGTGAAAGCAGTTTCGCTTTCACACGCATTACAGATGGGAACGGAAATTTTCCATAACCTTAAGAAAGTACTTAAGGGAAGAAACTTGAGTACTGCTGTTGGCGATGAGGGTGGATTTGCCCCTACACTTGGTGGAACCGAAGACGCTTTGGATACCATTTTATTGGCCATTGAAAAATCAGGTTACAAGCCTGCAGAAGAGGTAATGATCGCACTAGATTGTGCTGCTGCTGAATTTTATGTAGACGGTAAGTATGATTACTCAAAATTTGAAGGAGAAAGCGGAAAAGTACGTTCTTCTCAAGAGCAAGCAGACTACCTTGCTTCATTGGCAGAAAAATACCCTATTATTTCTATTGAAGACGGTATGGACGAAAATGACTGGGAAGGATGGAAATACCTCACAGAGAAAATTGGCGATAAAGCACAATTGGTTGGTGATGATTTATTTGTCACAAACGTAACCCGCTTGAGCCGTGGTATAGAAGAAGACATAGCAAACTCCATTTTGATAAAGGTAAATCAAATTGGTTCTTTATCCGAAACCATAGCGGCAGTTCAAATGGCACAAAACGCAGGCTATACCTGTGTGATGTCGCATCGCTCTGGAGAAACAGAAGACAATACGATTGCAGACTTAGCTGTTGCGTTAAACACAGGTCAAATCAAAACAGGTTCACTATCACGAAGTGACCGTATGGCAAAATACAACCAGTTGTTACGTATTGAAGAAGAGTTAGGAAGAATCGCGTTTTATCCTCAAGATAAAGCGTTTAAAGTGAAGCTTTAATTATATTATCGAAATTAAAAAATGGCAAAATTTGCAAAATTATCCTATGATGGTAAGTCAGTTGAATTCCCTTTGGTTGAAGGAACTGAAGACGAACTTGCAATCGACATCAAGTCCCTGCGTGCTGCAACAAACCTGATAACTCTTGACCCAGGTTTTAAGAATACAGGTTCTTGCCAAAGCGCCATTACTTTTTTGGATGGAGAAAAAGGGGTGCTTCGCTATCGTGGATATGACATTGAAGATTTGGCAAAAAATGCTGATTTTTTAGAAGTTGCCTTTTTATTGATTTTCGGTGAGCTTCCCACCTCAGAACAGCTTGATAAATTTTTAGTAGACATAAAAGAAGAGTCCTATATTGATGAGGACTTAAAGAAGATTCTTGAAAGCTTTCCAAGTGCTGCACACCCAATGGGCGTGTTGTCTTCGCTTACAAGTGCACTAACAGCATTTAACCCCAAAACCTTTGATGTTGAAAGCGAAGATGAAATGTACAGAGCTATAGTCCGTATTATGGGCAAGCTTCCTGTTTTGGTCGCTTGGGTATTTAGAAAAAAATCAGGTCTTCCGCTCAAATATGGTGATTATGCCCTAGGCTATGTGGAGAATATCGCACGCATGATGTTCCGCAAACCCAACAAAGAGTACGTTGCCAACCCAGTCATAGACCAAGCGCTAAATAAGCTTTTGATATTGCACGCAGAGCACGAACAAAATTGTTCTACCTCAACGGTTCGTATTGTTGGATCGTCACATGCAGGCCTTTTTGCATCTGTAGCTGCTGGTATATCAGCCCTTTGGGGTCCATTACACGGAGGTGCAAACCAAGCTGTTGTTGAAATGCTTGAAGACATACGTCAAGACGGGGGAGATATTGATAAATACATGATTAAGGCCAAAGATAAAAGTGATCCTTTCCGATTGATGGGCTTTGGACACAGGGTATATAAAAACTTTGACCCACGGGCACGTATCATTAAGAAAGCCGCCAATGAAGTGCTTGAAAACCTTGGTATAGTTGATCCTGTATTGGAAATTGCTAAAAAATTAGAACAAGCCGCGTTAAGTGACCCTTACTTTGCAGATCGTAAACTTTACCCTAATGTTGATTTTTACTCTGGTATTATTTATAGAGCTATGGGAATTTCTACGGAAACCTTTACGGTTATGTTTGCACTTGGTCGTTTGCCCGGTTGGATCGCCCAATGGCGTGAAATGCGATTGAATAAAGAACCTATTGGTCGCCCAAGACAGATATATGTAGGGCATAACCAAAGACCATTTGTGCCATTGAATAAACGATAAGTCATGGGATAAAACTCTGTATACATTCAGAGACGCAAACGCTTACCCACGTATTGTTGGGTACAGCAGCTGCTATGGGCGCTCCGCCCAATATCCAAGATTTATACGATCCCACTTCCAAAAAGCACATACTCGCTGGAACCTTTCCTAAAAAAGCAGCTTTACAGCGTGCCTTAATTGACCTTGAACATGTTTTTTTGCGCTATGGTATAACTGTGCTTCGTCCCGACAATGTCGTGGATTGCAATCAAATATTCGCCCGCGATTTGGGTTTTGTGGTAGACGATATTTTTGTACGTGCCAACATTATCCCACATCGTGAAAAAGAATTGGCAGGGTTAACTTCATTATTGGCACAAATTCCAAGTTCTCAGCAATTGGTTTTTTCAAAGGAAGTGCACGTTGAAGGCGGTGATGTCATAGTTCACAACGAATATATTTATGTAGGTATCTCAACCCGTCCAGATTACGCAAAATTACTTACAGCAAGAACAAATAAGGCCGCTGTTGCTGCTTTGCAACAGGCTTTTCCCAATAAAAAAGTTAAGGCGTTTGAGCTTAATAAATCAAATACGATTCCACACAAGAATGCATTGCACTTGGATTGTTGTTTTCAGCCAGTGGGAAAAAGTTTTGCCTTGACTTGCCCTGAAGGCTTTGCTGATATGGATGCCTACAATTGGTTGGTCGCCCATTTTGGTGATACTAACATATTTGAAGTATCAGCCCTAGAGATGAGTCAGATGATGTGTAATGTGGTATCGATCAGTCCAACTGTAGTGGTGTCAAACACCTCCTTTGTTCGATTAAATACTTGGCTACGCCAACACGGCATTACCGTAGAAGAAGTTGATTTTGATGAAATTGGAAAACAAGGTGGTTTGTTTCGCTGCGTTACCCTGCCCTTATCCCGTACTCCATGAAACCTACCAATCACGTCTTGATGGTACGCCCGGCCAGCTTTCGTGCCAATGAGCAAACCGCTGCAAATAATTATTATCAAAAGCGTACCTCCCTGTCTGCTGATGCGTCGCTCATGCAGGCCCAATCGGAATTCGATTCCCTAGTATCTTGTTTACGGGCTAATAATATAAATGTTACCATTGTTCAAGATACGGCAACGCCCGATACGCCTGATGCCCTTTTTCCAAACAACTGGTTTGCACTTTTGGGTAACGGTCAATTGGTTTTATTCCCCATGTTTGCCAAAAACCGAAGAGTTGAACGTTCTGATCGCATATTCAAAGCACTTAGCAAAGATGGATATGAAATAAACAATACGGTTGATTATTCTGCCTATGAACAAAAACATCAGTTTTTGGAAGGTACAGGAAGTATGGTCCTTGATCATCAAAACAGCATTGCATATGCCGCACTTTCGCCACGCACAGATGCTGAATTGTTTCATCTTTTTTGCAAAAAATTTGATTTTACCCCCATAGCTTTTAATGCCTTTCAAACGGTTGGAGAAGAGCGCTTACCTATATACCACACCAACGTTATGATGGTGGTAGCTCCCCGTTTTGCTCTTGTGTGCTTGGATGCTGTTGATGACCCTGTCGAGCGGGCCTTGCTACAAGACCGTCTTACCTTTTCTGGAAAAGAAGTTGTTGCGCTTACAGAGAAACAAATTTCCCAATTTGCAGGCAATATGTTAGCACTTACAGCAGCAGGCGGCAAGGTGCTTTTGGTGATGAGTACGCGCGCTTATGAGGCGCTTACTTCCCAGCAAATTGCACAGTTGCAGCAGTATGTTAAGCTTGTCCATAGCCCTATCCCGACCATCGAAGATTTGGGAGGGGGTAGTGTTCGCTGTATGCTGGCAGAAGTATACTAAAGGTAGTCTCCTGAAATACTGGCTTTTTGCTGCTGAATCTTTTTGAAAAATTCTCGCACACTTTTAGATTTTGATGAGATGCTAACCTTGTGATGCTCCATGTGAATGCTGTAGGCCTCTCCAGAACCTTTAAACAGGGTGAGTTTATAATAGGGAATAATCAAGCCGTAAGTTTCAAGTAGAGACCTAAAGCGAAGAATGATGCCGTTTGGACGGAGTTCAATATTACAGGTATTGTCATTGTGATCCAGAACAAACAAGGAGTCAATTTCTTTACTACTGGAAACCACATGCAGTTTGGGCGAACCCACTCCACCTAATTTAAGTCTGTTTATTAGCGTAAAGGGTTTGCCAACCAGCGTATCTATGGATTCGCGCTGGGTTTTGTTATTATACGATACATTTGCTAGCATATTACAAAGATAGGATAAATGCGTTGCAACCTGTTGGAATCCCTTATCTTTGCACATGATATACGTATATGGAACATATCATTAAAGAACAGCTTGCTGCATACTTTTCCAAACAGTACGATAAAACAGCAGATAGCATTGAAATTCAGCCCACCAAACCTCAATTTGAAGGTGATTTGACTGTTGTGGTATTTCCCCTATTGAAACTAGTGCCTAAAAAACCTGCTGATTTGGCAGCGGAGTTAGGCGATTATCTTCAAGCCGAAATTGCGGAAATAGCTTCTTATAATGTGGTACAAGGTTTTTTAAATATTCAAATATCACCAGCATATTACATCAAAGCATTGAAAGAAATTCATGCCGACACACATTTTGGAATTAAAAATGTTGATGTAGCAGCTGATAAAATACTTGTTGAGTATTCTTCGCCAAACACCAACAAGCCACTACACCTTGGTCATATTCGAAATAATTTATTAGGGGCTTCGGTATCCAACATATTATCTGCCAACGGCCAAAACGTACACACCACTCAAATTATCAATGATAGGGGAATTCATATCTGCAAGTCTATGGTAGCATGGGAGCAGTTTGGAAATGGTGAAACGCCAACAACTGCCAAGTTAAAGGGCGATGCATTAGTCGGTAAATACTATGTGCTTTTTGATCAACAATACAAAAAGGAAATAGCGGATATGATGGCTGCTGGTTGTGATGAAGCAACGGCTAATAACACAGCCCCCATCTTGTTACAGGCCAAGGATATGCTAATCCGTTGGGAGCAAAAAGACGCAGCTGTCATTGCTTTGTGGGAAAAAATGAATGCTTGGGTGTACGAAGGTTTTGATGAAACCTACAAACGTTTGGGGGTTCACTTCGACTCCTACTACTATGAAAGCAATACCTATGTATTGGGGAAAGAAATTGTCACGGAAGGGCTTGATAAAGGCGTGTTTTTCAGAAAATCAGATGGATCTGTTTGGATAGATTTAACTGACGAAGGTTTAGATGAAAAACTACTGCTTCGTTCTGATGGAACTTCCGTATACATGACACAAGACCTTGGCACAGCACGCCTGCGTTATGCCGATCACCCCGATATGAAGGGTATGGTTTATACGGTAGGAAATGAACAAGATTACCATTTTAAGGTATTGTTCCTTGTGTTAAAGAAATTGGGCTATGCATGGGCAGATCATTTACATCACCTAAGCTATGGTATGGTCGACTTGCCAAGCGGAAAGATGAAAAGTCGTGAAGGAACGGTAGTGGATGCCGATGCGCTTATGACCGAAATGCGAGATACAGCCAAGCAGATTTCCCAAGAGTTGGGAAAGCTAGACGGACTGTCTGAAGCGGAAAAGGAATCCCTTTATCACACTATTGGCATGGGGGCTTTGAAATATTACATCCTTAAAGTAGATCCAAAGAAACGAATCTTGTTTGATCCTAAGGCTTCTGTAGATTTCACAGGAAATACAGGCCCATTTATACAATATACGCACGCGCGTATTCAATCTATTTTACGCAAGTCTTCGGAAACGGATTTTGATATGACTGAGGTCACTTCACTACACGAAAAAGAAAAGACGGTGTTGAAGACCTTGCTTCAATTCCCTTCTACTATCGAGGCTTCAGCTAAACAATACAGCCCAGCATTGATTGCCAATTACTTATATGAGTTGGTGAAGCAGTTTAATTCATATTACCAAGAAGTGCCCATCCTTGTTGCGGATAAGACCCAGCAATCCTTCAGGGTGTCTTTGTGTACTGCTGTAGCGGATGTTATTGCTAACGCCCTTGGTCTTTTAGGTATTGATGCTCCGGAAAGAATGTAAAAAAAGCCTCGAAAATCGAGGCTTTTAAAATACTATTTAGGTTTTTACTTATTTTTTAGAAGCAACCGCCGCAGCGTATACTACTAAACCAAAACCAATTTTGTTGATAGCATCACCAATGTTGTAAACAACATCCATATCTAAATTGATAGCAGTGATGAATGAATACCACTGACCATCAGCAGTACCTAACATATAACCTAATGGGTAAATAGCCCAACCGATTAATACAAATAGTGTTAATGTCTTGTGTGCTTTCTCAACCGCTCCACCAGCAGATGCTGCAAGCTTAGCTAGCTCACCATACTTGATTAGGTAAGCGATGTAGAAATAAGCAATACCAGAAGCAAGACCCCATAATGCAGGCATAGCAGTGCTACTGTCAGCAACTTCACCAAAGTACCCTGTTACGAGCATAACAAGTGAAGCCCAGATTAAAGTCTTGAGGTGCTTGGTTGTTGCGCCAGCAGCCTTAAGAATTAAATAGAACTCAACACACATTAACGGTACCGTAAGTATCCAGTCGATGTAACGGATTTCAGTTGTTACTCCTCCAGAAGTAGCAGCCTCTCTCATGTAGTAGTAATGTACTGCTGCAATGAAAGTGATCAAACCTGAAACCAAAATTGAGGTTCTCCATTTACTATCAAATTGAGGTAAGGATAGGAAAAAGAAAGCTGAAGCAGCTGTCATTGCCATTGTACCTAAAAAGAAAGTAAAATTAACTGGATCACTAAGATCCGCATTTCCAATAAATGAAATAAAATTAGTAAGTGTCATAATTTTTTAATTATATTTTGTTGATGGCAAGTTAAAAAAAATTAAACAAACTGTATATATTTGAATAAATATTTTGTGAATTTGTTAACAAAACATGGTCAAAATTAATCATTTCGATATTTTAAAAATTCTTATTACACTGATTTGTACAGGTTTAGGTGCTGTATTGCCTGATGGCACATTGAGCTTTTTAGCTGCTGTCAATGTGTTAACAATAGGCATCATTCATGGTGCAAATGATTTATATATCGCCTCAAAAATTAAAAGAACAGTAAGTAAGCACCAGTTTAGCTACTTATTTGGTATTTATATTTTGTTTGTTTTTGTCATGGTATTTGCCCTATACAGCTTCCCCCTAGCTTCTTTGTTGTTGTTTGTAATTATCAGTTCATTTCATTTTGGCGAGCAGCAATGGTATCAAAAAACGATTGTCAAATCCGTAAAGTTGTATATTTTCTATGCTGCCTTTGGTTTTTTGCTCTTTGCCCTTTTGTTTTACACTCACAAATTACATACTGCAAATATTATTTTTGAAATTACACAACAACAGACTCCCAATTTCTTTTTTGATCGATTTACCATATTTGCATCTATACTCACAACATTTTTATTGATTATCAATTTCAAGCATATCAAATCGCAGTTGTTTGTGCAGACCATAGGCTTACTAAGCCTGCTCTTTCTTTTTTCTCAAACCTCTCTTATATGGTCTTTTTCGGTTTATTTTGTTCTTTGGCACAGTTTGCCCTCGCTTAAAGATCAAGCGTCTGTTTTATATCCATTTGATTCCAGTCCCATCCGATCTTATATTACATCGGCCATTCCGTACTGGCTTTTGTCCTTAATAGGGCTTACAGTTGCTGTTTTATTTCTTGATAACGAAACCATCTCTATGACTTCATTATTCTTTGCTTTTTTGGCTGCTATCACCATCCCGCATGTTATTGCTATATTTCTAATGCATAAGAAGTATATTTCTTAATTTAGCCTTTTAGCTTATTCCATGTTTGAACAGTTTAGTAAACGCTTAGATGCTGCCTTAAAAACCCTTAAAGGGCATGGGCGCATAACAGAAATTAATATTGCCGAAACCATGAAAGAAATTCGGCGTGCATTGCTAGATGCCGATGTTAATTTCAAAATCGCCAAATCGTTTACCCAGCGAGTAAAAGAAAAAGCTATTGGTCAGAAGGTATTGTCAGATTTACACCCAGGCCAGTTATTAATTAAAATTGTTCAGGATGAATTAACCGACCTACTTGGTGGGCAAAAGCAAGATATTTCTGTTGCGGGTAAGCCTGCCGTAGTGCTAATGAGTGGTTTGCAAGGTTCTGGTAAAACAACTTGTTCAGCCAAACTCGCCAAGCACCTCAAGGAAAAACAATCCAAGCGCGTATTATTAGTGGCCTGTGACATATATAGACCTGCCGCTATTGATCAATTAAAAATCTTAGGAGAACAAATTGAAGTTGCTGTATTTGCAAAACCCGAAAATAAGAATCCTGTTGACATCGCCAAAAAGGCATTGCAACACGCCAAAGCAAACCAATATAATGTCGTAATAATTGATACTGCAGGTCGCTTGGCTGTGGATGAAGCATTGATGCAAGAGATTCACAACATTCACAAGGCAGTAAATCCTTCCGAAACACTATTCGTGGTTGATGCCATGATGGGTCAAGATGCCGTGAATACTGCCAAAGCATTTCACGACTTGCTCCAGTTTGATGGGGTCGTGCTTACAAAAATGGATGGCGATACCCGTGGCGGTGCTGCCTTATCAATCAAATCGGTTGTAGACAAACCCATTAAGTTTATTGGGACAGGCGAAAAAGTAGCTGCCCTAGATGTATTCCATCCCAACAGGATGGCTGATCGTATTTTGGGTATGGGTGATGTTGTGTCTCTTGTAGAGCGTGCTCAAGAACAAGTTGATGAAGAAGAAGCAAAGCGAATTGAAAAGAAAATTGCCAAGAATCAATTTGGCTATGACGACTTTTTAAGTCAGCTCAATCAAGTGAAGCGCATGGGTTCTATGAAGGATTTGGCAGGAATGATTCCAGGAGCTAGCAAGGCACTCAACGGGGCAGAAATAGACGAAGACGCTTTTAAGGGAGTAGAAGCCTTAATACAATCCATGACACCCAAAGAACGTCAACAGCCCAAGTTGTTGAATTACAGTCGCAAAAAGCGTATTGCTAAAGGCGCTGGGCTTCAAATGGAAGATATTAACAAGCTGGTGAAACAGTTTGAGCAAATGAGTAAGATGATGAAAATGATGCGCGGAGGTAAATCCTCCAAGCTGATGCAAATGTTTGGAAAATGAGTATAATATTAGATGGAAAGACTACCTCAAATCAGATTAAGGAAGAACTTTCTGTACAGGTAAAAGGAATTAAAGAAGCAGGAAAGCGTCCACCACATTTGGCAGCGGTGCTTGTTGGTAATGATGGTGCAAGCCTTACTTATGTAGGCAGCAAGGTCAGGTCGTGTGAGCGTATAGGATACGACTCAACACTTATAAAGCTTGAGGACAACATATCCCAAGATGCACTTCTCGAGACTATCGAAAAACTCAACAACGACCCCCTGCTCGACGGCTTTATTGTACAGCTGCCCCTTCCCAAGCACATTGATGAGGAAGTGGTGCTTCATGCCATTAATCCAAATAAAGATGTAGATGGATTTCATCCAACCAATTTTGGTAAAATGGCATTAGGTATGGAAACTTTTATTCCTGCAACTCCTTTCGGAATCATGGAGCTCCTCAAGCGTTACAAGTTAGATATTAGTGGAAAACACGCAGTCGTCATTGGACGCAGTCATATTGTAGGCAGACCCATGAGTATTTTACTTTCGGAAAAAGGGAATCCCGGAAATGCTACGGTTACCTTGACGCACAGCAGAACACAAAACCTTGCCGCCATTACCAAGGAAGCAGATATTGTTGTTTCCGCGTTGGGTGTGCCCAATTTTTTAACTGCTGACATGGTAAAAGATGGCGCCATTATCATTGATGTAGGCATTACACGTGTTCCTGATGTTAATCATCCCAAAGGGTACGTCATTGTTGGTGACGTTCACTATGATGCGGTAAAAGAAAAGGCGAGCTATATAACGCCTGTTCCTGGTGGTGTAGGCCCCATGACCATTGCTATGCTGTTGCAAAATACCATGTTGGCTTACCAACGTAATCAAGACTAATGCAACCCGATCTTAAAAAAGCTGTTGAGGCTGGCCTTGCACTTCCCCTGATGGAAGCCTTTTATACCATTCAAGGAGAGGGCTATCACAAAGGCAGTGCTGCTTTTTTTATTCGTATTGGCGGTTGTGATGTGGGGTGTCACTGGTGTGATGTCAAGGAAAGTTGGGATGCCAATTTGCATCCACCCACACGTATTGAAGAGATCGTTGCACAAGCCAAATCCTTTGCCGATACAGTGGTGGTAACAGGTGGTGAGCCCCTTATGTGGAACATGAAACCACTCACGGAGGCATTACAAGCAGCTGGTATGAAAACCCATATCGAAACCTCTGGCGCCTATCCACTTTCTGGTAAATGGGATTGGATATGTCTGTCTCCAAAGAAACGAATGCTGCCAAAACCAGAAATATATACTGCAGCTGATGAGCTAAAAGTGATCGTGTACAACAAAGACGATTTACAGTTTGCCGAAAAACAAGCATTAGGAGTTATCGATAGCTGCAAATTATACCTACAGCCCGAGTGGAGCAGAAGAGATTCAGCCATTCCCCTTATAGTTAGGCACGTATTGGAAAACCCGAAATGGATGGCGTCACTGCAAACGCATAAATACCTTAAAATTCCGTAGTGATAGATCTAGAGAAGCTACCCGAGTATGCCGCCAAGGTTGCGCATGAAAATGCCAAGTATTTAAAAAAACTTAGGGGTCGAAAACCCAAACAACTTGACACGATCATGGGGGAGTTGCACGACGAAGCTTTTCAAGAAATAGACTGTTTGTCCTGCGCCAACTGTTGCAAAACTACCGGACCATTATTTATCCCATCGGATATTAAACGCATAAGTAAGCGTTTAAAAATGCGTCAAACAGATTTTGAAACAACCTACCTTAGGGTGGATGAAGATGGCGATAAAGTGCTACAACAATTGCCCTGCCCTTTTTTAGGCGCAGATAACTATTGCGGTATTTACGAAGACCGACCGAAAGCCTGTCGTGAGTTTCCCCATACCAATAGGGCGAAATTTCATCAAATAACCCAAATAACAGCGAAGAACGTTGCGGTTTGTCCAGCGGTCTTTACCATGGTGGAACGACTAAAATCAGCTTTGCCACAATAAGTATTACATTTAACCTTTAATTATAGACAGTGGGTTTTATTTGGTTTATTGCAAAGCGTATCATCGGAAATCGCAAGCACAAGCGTAGTGTTTCTGGGCCCATAATTTCCATTGGAATTATTGCCATTGCTTTGGGTGTAATTACCATGCTTATTGCGCTAGGTACCGGTGTTGGGCTTAAAAACAAAATTGGAGATAAAGTAGCAGCTTTTAGCGGACACGTCCGTGTAACTGCCCTTGGCAATAGCCAGCATCAAGAAACCCTGAAGCCACTTGATAATGCGATTAGCTGTTATAATCAACTGCAAAAATTACCCAACATAGCTGCAGTTCAATCAGTTGCCTATGTACCAGGTGTTATTTTAAACAATACCGCATTTGACGGCATCGTTTTTAAAGGGATTGATGAGAATTTTAACAGCAATTTCTTTTCTTTTTTTGGCATGTCTCAATCCATTGCCTTGCCAACCAAGAATGAAATATGGATTTCAGTAGAATTGGCAAAAAAACTATCCTTAAAAGTTGGGGATAGGGTACCCCTTTACTTTGCTTCCTCTCAAACACCTATGCCCAAACGCAGAAGCTGTACGATTATAGGCTTGTTCAGTACCGGTTTTTCGGACTATGACGACACCTATATTTTAGGTCATTTGGATATAGTTCGTTCATTATATGGGTGGGATGAGAATCAAGTAGGGGCTTTTGAGATTTTTCTTCATGACGACCATACTTTAGATCTTGATACGAATACCATTTATGACAGTGTTGATGCCCTTGTAGATGTACAGCACATTGAAGAACAATTCACAGAAATTTTCAATTGGATTAGGCTGTTTGGCACAAACATATCCCTGATCATCATCATCATGATCGTTGTTGGGGGCGTTAACATGATCACGGCACTATTGGTACTTATTCTGGAGCAGACACAGCTTATTGGGATAACACGTGTTTTGGGTGCTAAAGTGGGCTCTTTGCAGTACCTTTTTCTTATACAGGGCGCTTATTTGATTGGTGTTGGACTTATTTGGGGTAACTTGATTGGTTTGGGCTTGTTGTTCTTACAGCACCAGACTGGCTTTATTTCCCTTGATCCCGGCACCTATTACGTAAAGGAAGTACCCATCTATATGGATGTTACTACGGTACTCTGGCTCAACGGATTAACATTAGCTGTATGCTTGGTGCTTTTGGTATTGCCTTCTTTCATTATTTCTCGTATACCGCCCACGCAAGTACTCAAAATCAATCCTTAGACATTGGTTAGCGTAACTCCATTACGTACCTTTGCCAGATGCAATACATAGAAAATATTCTAGGTGCTATTGGAGATACACCGCTTATTAAGTTAAATAAAATTACTTCTGAATTAGATGCTTTGGTGTTGGCCAAAGTGGAGTTTTTTAACCCTGGAAATTCTGTTAAAGACCGCATGGCCTTGAAAATGGTTGAAGATGCCGAGGCAGATGGACGTCTCAAACCTGGGGGAACGATAGTTGAAGGCACTTCAGGAAATACGGGAATGGGATTGGCACTAGCTGCGATTATTAAGGGCTATAAGCTGATTTGTGTCTCCACAGATAAGCAGTCTAAAGAAAAGTTTGATATACTACGTGCCGTCGGGGCAGAGGTCATTGTGTGCCCTACTGATGTTGCGCCTGAAGATCCACGCTCTTATTATTCGACCTCTAAGCGCATAGGGGAAGAAACCCCAAACGCATGGTATGTAAACCAATACGACAACCCCTCCAATGCTGTGGCACATTACGAGCAAACAGGCCCTGAAATTTGGAAACAAACAGATGGAAAAATCACACACTTTGTGGTGGGAGTGGGTACGGGTGGTACCATTTCGGGTGTTGGTAAATACCTAAAAGAGCAAAACCCTGATATTAAAATATGGGGAATTGACACCTATGGTTCTGTTTTTAAAAAATATCATGAAACGGGCATTTTTGACGAAAAGGAAATTTACCCCTATATCACTGAGGGAATAGGCGAAGATATATTGCCTGAAAATGTGGACTTTGAGATAATTGATGGCTTTGAAAAAGTCACCGACAAAGACGCTGCTGTTTATACACGTAAGCTAGCACGTGAGGAAGGCATCTTTGCCGGAAACTCCTGTGGTGCTGCAGTTAAGGGAGTACTGCAACTCAAAAAACACTTTGGTCCAAACGATGTGGTTGTGGTCCTACTGCACGATTCCGGAAGTCGTTATGTAGGCAAGATGTACAACGACGAATGGATGCAGGAAAAGGGCTTTTTGTAAGTCTTATATGCTAGCAAACGCTGCTGCTCCAAACAAGAGACTTATCAAGAAAAACAGGAGATAAATACCCAACACAACTGCCGTTAAAATAGCTGTTAACCTCCAATAAGATTTTAGGTTTTTCAATCCATCTTCCAGCAGTGCGCTATTGTGTTCATATACAGCTGCTTTGATGCGTATGGAAAAGCGATACAGATAAAGACTAAGGAAAAAATAGATTGCAGCAAAAAGAAGGTAAAAAACAGTCACGATTCCTGTCCCTGTGGCACCTATATCGCTTACACCATAACTGCTGTCCATCCCACTAAACATGGCGAGAATACTACTCATAAACAGGGCTACAATTACTATAATCCCAGTGATGATAAAACCTAAAATGGATAGAAAATGAGTCCATTTTCTTGTTTGATTAAGGTAGCTGATACCAATTGAAGTTAATTTTAATTCTGAATTCATAATAAGAGATTTAAAGGTTAATGTTTGAATGGCCGCTATTGAAACAGCAATGAGCACACCAAATAAGCCCTTATATGATTTGTGAAACTAATAATGAAGAACAGATTTGGAGTTTGTTCTGAACTAAATTAGTAAAAATTTAGGTTTAATCTTCATCGTGGTGTTCATCATGACCTTCATCATTGTGCATCGTATTTACAGTTGCAGAAGCAACCGTTCTTATTTCGGCATGCATGATTTCGCCCCCTGTTGTTCCTGTTTCCTTGGCATAAAACAACGCCACTATTGTTAAAATAATTGTGAGGTAACCTATCCACTTTCCAAATGACTTCTGCTTTAAGTGGACCCAAATCCCAATCAGTGAAAAACCACCTAATATATACATGATCCACGAAAAGGTCTCTGCTGCTTCTTCATGTAGTTCCATATATTTTTCTTCAACCCCTGGGAGGTCTTCTATGAAGTGCTCAGCAGCTTCTCCGCTAGAATAGGCAGCAGCAGTAAGCAGCGCAGCCAAGATATAAAACATATATGCTGTTCGCTGTAGTATGCTTGATTTTAAAACCCCTCCTACGAGGAGCAATATTAAGCCAACAATAGGCAGGATAATGGGAAAATGGTTTATAGCTAAATGTAGGTGTGCTTCATTCATAATTTTAGTTGTTAAATGGTTATTTTAAATAGATGACCAACCCATGCGGTTAGGCCCATGGCGATGGTGCCCCAAAAACTTATACTGATGATTGCTTTAAAAACGCTGGAACCTCCTGTTTTTGCAACTACGATTCCCAATAGAATTAAAAAAAATAGGGCAGCAACATAGAGTGTGTATTTTAAGTGTTGTACGGGGAATGTAAGCACCACAACTAGTGGAAGGGCGCCACCAGAAATAAAGGCCATACAGCTTGAAATAGCCGCTTGAATCGGTTTGGCTTTGCTTATCTCATTTAATCCAAGCTCATCTCTGACATGTACCGCAAGTGCATCGTGTTCAGTAAGTTCTTTCGCAACGATTTTGGCTGTTTGTTTCTTTAGCCCTCTTTTTTCATAAATTGCAGCCAATAGCTTAAGTTCAGCTTCGGGCATTTCTGCTAATTCTTTTTTTTCTCTTTCTATATCCGACTGTTCAATATCTGTCTGAGAACTCACAGACACATACTCCCCTGCCGCCATAGACAAAGCGCCAGCTATAAGTCCTGCAAGTGTAGCTAGGACAATGGTTTCGCTATTGTCACTAGCTGAGGCAACGCCAATGGCGATACTAGCGGTGGATAAAATACCATCGTTTGCTCCCAAAACAACCGCCCTTAACCAATTGCTTTTTTGAATGTAATGGTTGTCTAAATAGTTGTCAATATTGGGTTCAACTTCCGTCATTTACTTAGCATAATTGATACGCAGATAAACAGTTATTTACCCACAAGAAAATGTCCAAAAAACCAAATGATACACTTTTCGGAAGTAGAACAGACTTGGGGGTCTCGCCGAGATGCGTTGTGTACTACTAAAGTAATAAAATATTCGGATTAGCGCAGCACTTTGGAGGGAAATACCACGGTGCTTTGGTGCCCATCCCTACCCACAGCAGCTACGCCAAACAAATAATTATCTAACACAATCCCCTCAAGGACGGTTTCTGTGGTATTTCCCACATATTTGCTAAACTCCCAGGTAGGTGAGGTAGTATCCCGCCAATACACCATATAGCCAGCTGTGTTTGGGCTTTCAGAAGCCACCCATTCCAATCGAGTGCTAGGGGCTACTACACCTCCTATGGCAACTTCTTTTGGTGCTGCTGGTGCCCAAGCCAAGGATGCTAATGATATGGCATTTACCGCCGTAAGTTTGGCTGCATAGGCTGCATTTACGCCAGACAATACATCGCCATAAGCGATCCCGTCTTGATTGCGAATATCCTGATGCTGGCGGTTGTAGTTTTCATGGGCTTCCATAATGCGTATACCTGAAAAGCCAACATCGTTGAAAGGGCGATGGTGACCACCACGACCAAATCGGTCTAAACGATAAATTAGTAGGGGATTCAGCTCGGGCATATACGTTTTGGTCATTTTTTGGACGTAGCGTGCCAATTGTCGAGAAATACCATCGACTTCACCACCGTAAAAACGGCGTTGCTTGCGTGCACGCTCGGTTTCGGTTGGTGATGTAGGTTCAGAGAAAATGCGAAAACTGCGGTTGTCAATGACACCATCCACCCCCTCAATATTACCAATCATATCATTGTTTAGCACACCGATAATTTCCCAATTGTTATCCAGGGCATATTGGGCCAGACCTTTTCCGCCATACAGCCCTTGTTCCTCTCCAGAAAGACCTACATAAACAATACTGTTTTCAAAATCATATTTCGATAACACCCTTGCTGCTTCAATTGCGCCCGCCATTCCTGTAGCATTGTCGTTAGCACCAGGCGAATCAGACGTAAAGTCATTTGGGTCGCTGACTCTGGAGTCGATATCCCCACTCATGATGACATATCTATTTGGGTGAACACGACCACGCTGTATGGCTACAATATTGTTGATCCAAACATCACGCGTGAGGCGTCGCCCATCAGCCTTAAACATATTTTTTTGTTCAAAAACATCAAGACAGTTCCCACAATCAGCACTTATTTCTTCAAAAGATTTTTTGATCCATCTTCGGGCAGCGCCTATACCCCTCGTTTTCGATAGTGTATCGCTTAGGGTGTGTCGGGTGCCAAAGTTGGCCAGCGTCTCTACATCAGAAATAATACGATTGGCAGATACAGTCCCAATAATG
The DNA here is from genome assembly GCA_024639165.1 of Flavobacteriaceae bacterium. GTDB lineage: Bacteria > Bacteroidota > Bacteroidia > Flavobacteriales > Flavobacteriaceae > UBA7446. Next base: position 21,294 of record JAHEIX010000005.1, read on the forward strand.
TCATACATGCGTGTGTCTTGTTGTCCATAAGCAAGACAAACAGTAAAAAGAAAGCGTATAGGGCGATACATATTAAAAGCAATACTTGTTTTCAGCGGCTACCTTATCAGCGACTTTATTACGCAATTCAATTACATTTGGATATTCCATGTATTTGGTAAATCGTTTGAGTCCCATCAGTAAGGCTTTTTGTTCATCGCCCTCGGCAAAGCCCAGGATGGCTTCACGGCCTTTGGTATTGATTTTTTCAACGGCTTGATATAGGTACAACTGACTAAGTGCCACTTGATATTCTTGTGCTTCTAGCCCATATGTACCTACGTTCTTTTCAGCCCTTAATACAGCAGATTCTGCCATATAGACTTCTATTAGAATATCTGCCACGGCCAGCAACAGTTGTTGGTGTGCTTCAAGCTCGGTACCGTATTTTTGTACGCCTGCACCAGCAATCATTAAAAAGACCTTTTTAAGGTTTTTAAGGATGTGTTTTTCTTGGCTCATAGGTTCACTAAAATCAGGGATAGAAAAGTCAGGAATACCTAAAAGCTCTTCGCCCACAGCTGTGGCAGGACCTATTAAATCCAATTGTCCTTTCATGGCTTTTTTGATGAGCATACCTACAGAAAGCATGCGGTTGATTTCATTAGTCCCTTCATAGATTCGTGCAATACGTGTATCGCGCCAAGCCGTTTCCATGGGCATGTCAGCTGAAAAGCCCATACCGCCCATAACCTGAATACCTTCATCAGCCGTTATTTGAGTTTGTTCAGAACAGGCAACTTTTAGGATAGAACATTCAATCACATATTCTTCAACGCCCTTTAATTCTGCTTCTTGATGGCTATTTCCAGCCGCTTCGCGAAGTGCAATGCGGTCTTCAATATCCTTTGCAGCTCTGTAGCAAGCCGCTTCACCGGCATATAAAAAGGTGGCCATGTTGGCCAGTTTTTGTTTGATGGCACCAAAGTTTGCAATCGGCGTTTTGAACTGGACGCGCTGATTGGCAAAGCTAACAGCTTCGTTAAGCACCCGTCTTTGACCATCCAAGGTGGCAACTGCTAGCTTGATGCGACCCACATTCAAGGCATTCATGGCAATTTTAAAACCATTGCCACGCTCTGATAACATATTTTCTACGGGAACTTTGGTATCGCTGAAAAATACTTGTCGCGTTGAAGAGGCATGAATGCCAAGTTTTTTTTCTTCCTCGCCCATAGAAATGCCATTCTCAGGATCATTTGGTATGATGAAGCCCGTAATGTTTTTGTCATCTTCTATACGTGCAAAGACAATCATCAAATCGGCATAACCCGCATTGGAAATCCATATTTTTTGCCCAGAAATAAGGTAATGCGTACCGTCCTCAGATAGCACGGCCTTGGTCTTTCCGCTGTTGGCATCCGAACCGGCAGTAGGTTCCGTAAGACAGTAACAACCTATCCATTCACCACTAGCTAATTTTGGCACGTATTTTTTCTTTTGCTCCTCGTTTCCATATAGAACGATTGGCATGGTGCCTATTCCTGTATGGGCACCAAAAGCTGTAGACAAGGAACCGGAAGCCCCTGAAATATATTCACAGACCAACATGGTGTCTACAAATCCCATGCCCATACCACCATAAGCTTCGGGAACGCTAACGCCCAAAAAGCCCATTTCACCAATTTTGCGCATCAGCTCAAAGGTGTAATCGCAGTCTTTTTTATTAAAACGTTCACGCGCTGGCCAAACCTCCCGGTCTACAAATTCTTGAATGGCCTCGCGCATCATGCGTTGTTCTTCGTTAAATTCTTCTGGAGTAAAGATGTCTTGTGCCTTGGTGTCTTGTAAAATAAAGGCACCGCCACGGGTTAGTTTACGTGCTGCTGTTTCCATAAGTTGATTTTATAGTCGTTCAAAAATACCGGCTGCGCCCTGTCCTGTTCCCACACACATGGTCACCATACCGTATTTGTTATCTCTTTTTTTCATTTCGTCAAATAATTGCACCGAAAGTTTTGCGCCGGTACATCCAAGCGGGTGACCCAATGCAATGGCGCCTCCATTAACATTTATGATGTCAGGGTTTAATCCCAAGGTTCGTATCACAGCCAAAGACTGAGAAGCAAAGGCTTCATTTAGTTCAATCAGCTCTATGTCTTCTTGTTTCATTCCGGCTTGCTTCAGTGCTTTAGGAATGGCTGCTACAGGACCTATGCCCATGATGCGCGGAGGTACGCCTGCTGCGGCATAGCTCACCATACGTGCAATGGGGGTAACCCCCAATTCTTTAACCATGTCTTCGCTCATAACCAATACCATGGCTGCACCATCACTGGTCTGTGAGGCATTACCCGCAGTTACCGATCCGCCAGCTGAAAATACTGGGCGAAGTTTTGCTAGTTTATCGATGGCCGTATCTGCGCGTGGACCTTCGTCTGTATCCACCACATAGTTGCGTGTTTTTTTGGTGTTGCCTTCCAAATAGGTTTCTTTAATAGTTATCGGAACAATTTGCGCTTTAAAGGCACCGTTTTCAAGTGCGGTAAGTGCTTTTTGGTGTGAGCCATATGAAAACACGTCTTGGTCTTCACGTGAAATATTATATTCCTTAGCAACAGCCTCTGCAGTAAGTCCCATTCCCCAGTAGTAATCTTCTTTACCATTTTTCACCAATTCATAATCAGGAACGGGCTTGTATCCACCAAAGGGAATATAACTCATGCTTTCTGAGCCTCCTGCGATGATGCAGTCTGCCATACCAGATTGTATCTTGGCTGTGGCCATAGCAATGGTTTCTAAGCCAGAGGCACAGTAACGGTTTACAGTAACCCCTGGAACCGAATCCGTTTCGAGTCCCATAAGCGAGATAAGTCGTGCCATGTTGAGCCCTTGTTCTGCTTCGGGCATGGCATTTCCAACAATGACATCGTCGATGCGTTTTTTGTCTAATTCAGGAATGCTGTTCATGAGGTAAGCAACCGTCTCTGCGGCGAGTTCATCTGGACGCTTAAAGCGGAATAGTCCCCGTGGTGCTTTTCCAACGGCGGTGCGATATGCCCGTACGATATAAGCTGTTTTCATTTATTTAATTTTTTTCAAGTTTTGATGTTCAGTAATTAGTTCAGTCGATTGGCGTCGTTAATTAGTTCCGCAAGGGTTTTCCTGTTTTGAGCATATGTTGAATGCGCTCCAGTGTTTTTCGTTCTGCACAAAGCGATAAAAAAGCTTCCCTTTCGATGTCCAGCAAATAGCGTTCGCTTACCTGTGTAGCTTGCGACAGATCTCCTCCTGCCATTACATAGGCGAGTTTGTTGGCGATTTTTTGATCGTGTTCCGAAATATAGTGTCCTGCTTCCATACTGTCTGTACCTACCAAAAACATACCCAAAGCTTGTTTTCCGAGCACTTTAATGTCTGTGCGTTGTTTGGGTTGTGTATAGCCACGCTGTGCCATTAGTAGCGCTTCTTGCTTGGCAATATTCAGCTGCTGTTTGCCATTGACCACAACAACATCCTTTCCTTTTTGCAGGATGCTAAAATCATAGGCCTCATAGGCCGAGGTCGCCACTTTTGCCATACCTATGGCCAAGAAATGTTCTTGGAGCACATTGAGCTCAACGTCGTTTTTACGAAACATATCAGCAGCACGCAAGGTCATTTCCTTAGAACCGCCACCACCCGGAATAACCCCAACACCAAACTCCACCAATCCGATATAGGTTTCTGCTGCAGCCACTACTTTGTCGGCGTGCATGGATAGCTCACAGCCCCCACCAAGCGTTAGCCCGTGTGGTGCAGCTATCGTGGGTACGCTAGAATAGCGCATCCGCATCATGGTATCTTGAAAATACTTTATGGCCATATTCAGCTCATCATACTCCTGTTCTACCGCTAACATAAATATCATACCCAAATTAGCACCTGCCGAGAAGTTGGCGCCGTTATTGCCTACCACAACTCCTTCATAGCCTTGTTCTGCTAGATCAATACCTTTGTTGATGCCCTGCAAAACACCTGCGCCAATCGTATTCATTTTTGAACGAAACTCAATGTTTAAAATACCATCGCCAAGATCAATCACCGAGCACTCTTTGTTTTGCCAGATGGTTTTGTTTTCTCGTACATGATCCAAAATAATAAAGGCTTCTTGTCCAGGGACGGTTACAAATTTCTCTTTCTCAATATTGTAATAGTGGGGTTTGTTTTCTTTGAGTTGATAAAAGCCAGTAGCGCCATTAGCTGCCAATGCCTCAATCCACGGAGCAACGGGGTGCCCAGCTTCTTTGATTAGCGTGATACCTTCTGTAAGCCCAACAGCATCCCACAGTTCAAATGGGCCGTGCTCCCAACCAAAACCCGCTTTCATGGCTTCGTCTATTTGGTAAAGTGCATCTGATATTTCAGGAATGCGGTACTGCACATACGCAAAGGTTTCGCCTAAAACAGTGCGGTAAAACGTTGCTGCTTTGTCTGTTCCACTTATCAAAATCGGAAAACGATCGGCGACACGCTCAACCGTTTTTGTTTTTTCAAGCGTAGCAAAAGAAACTTTCTTTTTGGAGCGATACGTCATGGTCTCCAAGTCTAATACTTGTATCTCCGACTTTCCTTCCTTGGTTTTGATTTTTTTGTAAAAGCCTTGCCCTGATTTACTCCCTAGCCATTGCTCATCCATCATTTTTTGAATAAAATCGGGCAAAATAAAGCTGTCACGACGTTCGTCGTCTGGGCAGTTTTCATGTAAGCCTTTGGCTACGTGCACTAGGGTATCTAGCCCCACAACGTCTACTGTTCTAAAGGTGGCAGACTTGGGTCGTCCCATAACAGGACCTGTTAGTTTATCCACTTCCTCCACCGTCAGCCCCATGGGTTTCATTTGGTGAAATAGACTTTGAATACAAAAGATTCCAATACGGTTCCCAATAAAGGCAGGGGTGTCTTTGGCCAGTACGGCAGACTTACCTAAAAAGCGTGTGCCATAGTCCATTAGGAAGTCAACCACCTCGGGTTTACAGCTTGGTCCAGGCACGACTTCAAACAACTTGAGGTAACGCGGAGGGTTAAAAAAGTGCGTTACAGTAAAGTGCTCTTGAAAGTCTTTGGATCTTCCCTCGTTCATAAATTTGATGGGAATTCCAGAAGTATTGGAGCTCACGAGTGTTCCAGGTGTTCTGTGCTGCTCTACTTGCTCAAACACGAGCTTCTTGATGTCCAGTCGCTCTACGACTACTTCAATAATCCAATCCACCTCTGAAAGCTTGGGCATATCGTCTTCAAAATTTCCTGTTTGAATGCGTGCTTTAAAGCTTGGATGATAGAGTGGTGCAGGTTTGCTCTTGATGGCCGTTGTGAGATTGGTTGTAACTATACGGTTACGTACCACAGGATGTGTGGTGTCTAGCCCTTTTTTCTTTTCAAGTTCATTAGGTTCTTTGGGTACGATATCCAGCAGCAATACCTCAACGCCAATATTGGCAAAGTGGCAGGCTATTCCGGCGCCCATGATTCCTGACCCTAATACGGCTACTTTCTTTATACGTCTGTTCATAGGTAGGTTATTTGTAAATATTTTTTGATTGTATGAGTTCGATGATGATTTCGGATACCTCTCTAAAGGTTTCCAGTTTTTTTGCATCTACGTGTTGCGCTACTCTTTCATTGAATTTCAACACAAAGGATTTTGACAAATCTCTTTTTTCTAGCCCTGCTGTGGTGAGTTTAAGCAGTACGCTTCTGCCGTCATCAGGATTGGGTTCGCGGAGAATCAATCCCTTGTTTTCGAGTGTCTTTAGTGTTCTGGATAGGCTGGTAGCTTCCATGCCCATTTTTGGCGCAATAGCCGTAGAAGGTGTTCCGTGGACAGGATCAATGGATAACAATGCCAAGCCTGTTGCCATTGAAGTCTCATGTTTGGCAGCCTCCTCGTTATACATTTTGGCTATGGCTTGCCAAGCTGCTCGATATAGCGCGTCAATTGTTGGGTACGAAGTTGTTACTTGCATACCCCAAACATACAAAAAAATACTATGCACGCATAGTATTTTTAGACGATGTATATATTTTCTATTAGTGTGTTGAATTTTTCTTTGAGGACTTTTCGCTTTAATTTCATGGTAGGCGTAAGGTGTCCGCCATCTACGGACCAGACATCCGGTGTAAGGCGTATTTCTTTTACTTTTTCCCATTGGCCAAAACGTTCGTTGATGTTATTCACTTCATCCATAACTTTGTTTTGGACGTCTGCGTTTTCGCACCATGTTGTCTGGTCAGCGGAAAGATGTAGTTGCTCTTCTTTTACCCAGGCTTCTACGGCTTCAAAGTTTAATTGAATTAAAGCAGCTGGAAATTTTTGGTTTTCACCAATCACCATGATTTGTTCTATAAATACAGATTGTTTCATGGCATTTTCAATGACTTGTGGTGCTATATATTTTCCTCCAGAAGTCTTGAACATTGCTTTTTTTCGATCAGTGATTTTTAAAAATCCATCTGCATCAATATGTCCTATATCTCCCGTGTGAAAGTATCCGTTTTTGAGAACCTCATTGGTTTTTTCTTCATCTTTATAATAGCCCATCATGATGTTGGGTCCTTTACACAAGATTTCGCCGTCTTCGGCTATTTTAACTTCGACCTTATCAATTATTGGCCCAACAGTTCCTATGCGCATTTTTCCATTCCGCATGTCATTTACAGAAACTACTGGAGATGTTTCCGTTAGTCCATAACCTTCAGCTACTGTCATGCCTGCGGCTGTAAATACACGAGCTAACCTAGGCTGAAGTGCTGCGCTTCCAGAAGCAATGAGGTCTAGCTTTCCGCCAAGCGCTTCTTTCCATTTGCTAAAAATAAGCTTGCGAGCAATCTTTAATTTCTGCTCATACCACCAGCCGTTTTGGCCATAAGGCTCATACTGTAGCCCTAAATCAACAGCCCAGTAAAATAGTTTTTTCTTGATACCCGTTAAATCTGCACCTTTTGCGTAAATTTTGTCATACAACTTCTCCAAAAGTCTTGGCACAGCAGTCATCACACTCGGCTGTATTTCTTTGAGGTTTTCTCCGATGGTTTCCAACGACTCAGCAAAATAGATTTGCGTTCCAGAATACACATAAAGATATAGAAGCATGCGCTCATAGATGTGGCACATGGGTAAAAAGCTCAAGGCTTTTGCGTTTCCGTATGTCAAGGGCAATCTCTTTTGGCTTGCAATGACATTGCTTACAATATTTTGATGGCTTAACATCACTCCTTTTGGTCTTCCAGTAGTTCCAGAAGTATAGATGATGGTAGCTAAGTCCGCCTCATGAATGGCTTCTTTACGCGCCTGAATTTCTTGCTGTTGTGCTTTTGTTGGCTGTTGTGTCAGCAAGGTTTCAAAAGCATCACAACCCTCAATATTGTCAAAGCTAAATACGTTTTCAATTTTTGGGCAGTTGGATTGAATTTCACGCACTTTATCCAACACTTCACTGTCAGAAACAAAACAGAATTTCACCTCTGCGTGATTCATGATATAGGCATAATCGTCCGAAGAAATAGTTGGATAGATGGGAACATTTATACCGCCAATTTGTGCCATGGCATAGTCAGCAAGTACCCACTCTGTTCTGTTGGTAGAGGAAATCATAGCAATTTTATCGCCAGCTGCAACGCCCATCGAAAGAAGCTTTGCGCTCAAGTTGTTGCCGAGTTCTCTGACTTCTGGTGTGGATAAGCCCACCCATTGCCCTGTAGTTTTTGAATTTACGGCATTTTCTAACGGTTTGTCAGTTGCCATAATATCAATAAAATCAAAAAGTCTTTTGGGTGTTATCATACTTGAAAGCGTTTTTTTGCACAATTGCTAATATTCAAAAAAACGATAATTTTTTGATTTTACCTACTCAAAATCCATTTGTAAGCATCTTCGAAGGCCATTATCCAAGGGCTGACCTGATCGGAGCGGTTGTCGGGGTAGCTTCCCCAGTTCCATGGGAATATCGCACGCTCAAGGTGTGGCATCATGACCAAATGACGTCCATCATCGCTGCTGAGCATGGCAGTATTGTGGTCTGATCCATTGGGATTTGACGGATATGAATCATAGGCGTATTTACCTGCGATTGCATAATTGCTTTTGTCTTTTGGGAATATAAACTTGCCTTCGCCATGAGCTGCCCAAATACCCAACCTACTTCCTTGCAAGCTATTGAGCATGATGGCTGGACTTTCTTCAATGACTACATCCGTAAAAATACACTCAAATTTACCCGAGTCATTGTGATCCATTTTTGGTTTTTCATTTGATGTAGGGTGCAGCAAGCCCAATTCAATGAAAAGTTGACACCCATTACACACACCCAAACTCAAGGTGTCGGGTCGGGCAAAAAACTGCTCAATGGCTTGTTTTGCTTTTTCATTGTACTTGATGGTTCCCGCCCATCCTTTTGCAGAACCCAGTACATCTGAATTTGAAAAACCGCCAACAGCTACCAGAAGTTGCACATCGCTCAAATCTTCTCTACCAGAAGTTAAATCTGTCATGTGAACATCCTTGACTTCAAATCCTGCCAAGTGCATCATATAAGCCATTTCACGCTCAGAATTGCTTCCTTTTTCTCTAAGAACGGCAGCTTTAATTTTGCGCGTAGGTTGCGGATTTATGGCCCCTTCAAAATTTTTAGGGAAGTTAAACTTTAGCGGGGTTTTGTCAAAAGAATCAAAACGCTCTTTGGATTTTGTCTCTCCGCTTTGTTTGCGATCAAGAAGATAAGAACTCTTAAACCAGTGTTTTCTGTAGGTTGTAACATCTAAGGTGCACGCCAGACCATCCCCTTTAATTTCAAGGCTGTTTGTTTCCGTTGGTGTGCCTATTTTGACAATGCCAATTCCCTTTTTTTCCAATCGTGCTGCAACTTCGGGTGCTGTTTGCACCAAAATCCCAACTTGTTCAGAAAGTAGGGTTTGTGCTGCGCCTTTTTCGTTTATTGGAGGCGTAATGGTCATGCCTAATCCGTCTGCAGCAAAACACATTTCCAGTAATGAAGTGATAAGACCTCCAGCACCAATATCATGTCCAGCAGCGATTGTTCCCTTTGTAATTTCTTTTTGCACTAGGCTAAACACTTTCTTGAAATATTTTGCTTTGGCAACATCTGGCGCCACGGTTCCTATACGTTGTTGTAGCTGAGCAAAAGCAGAGCCTCCTAAAGCGGCTTTGCCATCTGAGAGGTCAATAAAATAGACCGCTCCTCCTTTTGCTTTAAGTTCTGGCGTAACGACTTTGTCAATGGCATCACAGTGACCAGAGGCAGAAATGATAACAGTGCCTGGCGCCAGCACCTCCTCGCCTTGGTATTTTTGTTTCATGGAGAGTGAATCTTTGCCTGTTGGGATGTTAATACCCAATTGTATAGCAAAGTCAGCGCATGCTTGAACGGCTTCATAAAGACGTGCATCCTCTCCAGGGTTGTTACATGCCCACATCCAATTGGCAGAAAGGCTTACATTACTCAGTCCATTTGCAATAGGTGCCCAAATGATGTTGGTCAGGGCTTTTGCAATTGCATTTTTACTTCCTAAACCAGCATCAATAAGACCAACTAAAGGGGCATGCCCTACAGATGTAGCCATACCATGAACACCTTCAAAATCAAGTGCCATTACCCCACAGTTGGCCAAAGGCAATTGATGTGGTCCTACGCATTGTTGCTGAGCAACACGCCCAGTAACACAGCGGTCAACCTTGTTCGTAAGCCAATCTTTACAAGCCACGGCCTCTAGTTGTAGCAACCATGCCACTTGTTCTTCAAAAGCGAGCGTTGCTGGTACAGCAGCATAATTCGTAGCATGTGTGCTATCACGCATGATCGTCTTTGGTGTTTTGCCAAAGAAATCCGACAAGTCCAAATCAATTGGTGATAGCTTTGTTGTTTCGTCTTGAATTTGGAATCTGTGATTTTCAGTTACTTCTCCCACTTCAAAAATAGGAGCACGCTCTCTTTCTGCAATTTCTTTGAGCTGTTCCAATCCTTTTGCATCGGTAATCAATCCCATGCGCTCTTGGGACTCATTTCCAATAATCTCTTTTGCCGAAAGTGTCTGATCTCCAACAGGTAGCTTGTCAAGTGCAATTTTCCCACCAACTTCTTCAATAAGTTCGGATAGACAGTTTAGGTGTCCGCCTGCTCCGTGATCGTGTATAGAAACAATAGGGTTTTCGTCTGCTTCAACTGCTGCTCGAACAGTGTTGGCAACGCGTTTCTGCATTTCGGGATTGGAGCGTTGTACGGCGTTTAATTCAATACCAGAGTCAAAGGCACCTGTATCTGCTGAGGATACTGCAGCCCCTCCCATACCAATGCGGTAATTATCACCTCCCATAACAACAATCTTGTCGCCTTTTTTGGGTGTTTGTTTTAGGCTTTGTTGCATTTTTCCGTAGCCAATTCCACCTGCAAGCATGATGACCTTATCAAAACCAATGGTTTTGTTGTTTTCGTTATGTTCAAATGTAAGTAGGGAGCCAGCAATGAGGGGTTGTCCAAACTTGTTACCAAAATCAGAGGCACCGTTTGAAGCTTTTATAAGAATATCTTCTGGGTTTTGATATAACCATGGGCGTGGCGCCAATTGTTCCCAAGGCCTGTTAGGTTCAGTTCGTGGATATGCCGTCATGTACACCGCAGTTCCAGCCATTGGAATTGATCCTTGTCCTCCAGCAAGACGGTCTCGTATTTCGCCACCCGAACCCGTTGCTGCTCCGTTAAAGGGCTCTACAGTTGTGGGGAAGTTGTGCGTTTCTGCTTTGAGCGAAAGCACGGATATAAATGGTTTTTTGACGTAGTGACTTGGTTCGTTTGCGCGCTGTGGTGCAAACTGGGTTAGGGTAGGGCCTTTCACAAAAGCAACATTGTCTTTGTAGGCAGAGACCAAGTTTTCGTTGTTTTTTTTGGAGGTTTTTTTAATAAGCTCAAAAAGCGACTCCTTTTTGGCTTTACCGTCAATAATAAATGCTCCATTGAAAATCTTGTGACGACAATGCTCGGAGTTGACCTGAGAAAAACCAAACACTTCTGAATCGGTTAATGGGCGTTTAAGCCGTACTGCCAAGCCCTCTAAATAGGCAACTTCGTCGTCGCTTAAGGACAGGCCTTCTTGCAGATTATAAGCAGCAATATCATCAATCTCTTGTATGGCTTCTGGCGCTTTCTTGGTGTCGTATATGTGTTGATCCAACTCCTTAAAACGCTGGTGAATCATGGGATCAAAGACAATGTTGTCTTTTGCCCAAAACTGCTCAATGCGGATGATGTCATTCAGCCCCATGTTGTGGCAAATTTCCACCGCATTGGTACTCCAAGGGGTAATCATCGAAATACGAGGACCGATGAGTTCTGCTTGGATAAAGGACTTGCGCAGCAAGGGATAGCCCCCAAAAAGCCATTGTAGTTTTTGCTGATCTTCTTCAGCTATTGGAAGTTCTTTCTGAACAACGTAAATGTGTTTATTGGGATCGCCAAAGAAACAAATCATAGATGATGATTAAGGCACAAAAATAAGCATAGTAGTAAAGAAGAGCACGAGTTTATTCCTGTAAAAAGTAAACGAAACACGTCAATTTATCAACAACTTAGCTTTTTCGCACCAGTCTAGCCATATAAAAGCCGTCAAAGCCGTTTGCTGCTGGCCATAGGTGTTGCTCTTTTTCTAAGGTATATTCTTTACCTATCGCTGTAGTTTTGAAGGCTGCAATTTGTTCTTCGTTTTCTTGTGGAAGTATGGAACAGGTTACGTAAATCAACTTACCGCCGGGTTTGACCATGTGTGCGTATTGGGTTAAAATCTGTTGTTGTTCCACAACTACACGATCAATAAAATCAGGATTCAGCTTCCATTTCGCATCTGGATTTCTACGTAAAACCCCCAAACCACTGCAGGGTGCGTCCAATAAAACTCTGTCGGCAGAGCCATGTAGTTTTTTGATAACCTTATTGTTGTCAATGTGTCGGGTTTCAATATTGTGTGCACCAGCACGCTTGGCGCGTCTTTTGAGTTCTCGAAGTTTGTAATTGTGAATATCTAATGCAATTAACTGTCCTTTATTTCCCATCATTGCAGCCAGGTGCAATGCCTTTCCGCCAGCACCTGCACAAGCGTCTATTACGCGCATTCCGGGCGCAACTTGCGTAAATGGCGCTACAGCTTGAGAAGCGGCATCTTGTACTTCAAACCAACCCCGTTGAAAACTTTCGGTGCTAAATACATTAGCGCGCTCATCAAGTACCAAAGCATCGGGATATTTCGCAATGGTCTGGGTTTTAATTTTTTCTTCAAGCAGTGCATTACGCAACAGCTTAGGAAGTGTTTTTAGGGCGTTGGCACGCAGCACAACTGGTGCCATGGTGTTGAGCGCTTCCAGTTCTAATGTCCACTTCTTTTCGCCCAAGGCTTTACAACCCAATTCATCTAGCCAATCTGGGATAGACTCACGGTATTTACGTTCTTGGCGCAGTTCTTCAAATTTTCCCTTAATACGTCGTGTAGGGGTGCCTTCTAATGATTTCCAATCTGGTAATATATAGCCTCTTAAGGTTGCCCAAACAGCAAAAATGCGCCAAAAGTCTTGGCGGTTTAGAGGCTCTTGTACGTTTGCGATTGTAGTGTAAAGACGTTTCCAGCGCACAATCTCGTAAGTGGTTTCTGCAATAAAGCCACGATCACGACTTCCCCAGCGTTTGTCGCTTTTGAGGACTTGCGCCACAACCTTGTCCGCATATTTTTCTTCATTGAATATCTGTTGCAGACCATTGAGTACTGCCAGAACTAAATTTTTGTGTAAGCGCATAATGTTAGTCGAATGATTGTAGCTCAATTAGTTTTTTATACACACCATTTTGAGCTAACAGTGCTTTGTGTGTGCCGCGTTCTACCACTTTTCCTTTGTCTAGAACAATGATTTCATCTGCACTTTTAATTGTAGAAAGCCGATGGGCAATCACCAGTGAGGTTCGGTTTTGCATCATCTTTTGGAGCGCGTCCTGCACCAGTTTTTCAGATTCCGTATCCAAAGCCGAGGTGGCTTCGTCTAGAATCATTACGGGAGGATTTTTGAGTACAGCTCTTGCAATAGCCAAACGTTGTTTTTGTCCCCCTGAAAGTTTGTTTCCAGCATCACCAATTACGGTGTCTATTCCATGCGAGAGTTGGCTAACAAAATCAGATGCATTTGCAATTTGCAATGCTGCTTCAAGTTCTTTTTCCGTAGCATTTGGTTTTGCAATACGTAGATTTTCCTTAACTGAATCATGAAAAAGTATGGCATCTTGGGTAACATAGGCAAATATGCTTCGCAGTTCTTTTAAGTCAACCGAGTCAATAGGTGTATTGTCAATTTTAATGGTGCCTTGCTGTGGGTCGTAAAAACGAGCCAATAGATTGGCTATGGTTGTTTTTCCACTTCCTGATGCGCCTACAAGCGCTACAGAATGCCCTTTTGGTATCTTTAAATTAAATCCATCAATTACCAGTTCTTCCTCATACCTAAATTGAATATTTTCAAAACTAATTTTAGAAGAAAGCTCCGGCAATGCTGTTGGGTTCTTTGGGGATTGAATTTCTGATTTGTGGAATAGGTATTCCATAATACGTTGGGCAGCCGCATTTCCTTTTCGAATGCTATACACGGCCCTACTCATGGATTTGGCTGGCGTAAGTACGCCATAGGCCAAGGTCATGTAGGTGATGAACTCTTCGCCACTCATAGATTGCTCTACCAAAACAAGACGTCCCCCTATATAGAGGATAACACCAATTACGGCAACTCCAAGAAATTCACTTATTGGACTGGCGAGGCTTTCTCTGTGAATTAGTTTGTTTGAAAAATTGAAAAGACGCTTGGTAATAGCAGCAAACTTTTGATTGAAAATATTTTCAGCAGTAAAGATTTGAATGATAGGTATGCCCGTTAGGGATTCTTCCAAATAGGAAAGCAACTCTCCTTGTTCTTTTTGTACTTTTTCTGAACGTGATTTCAAACTTTTCCCAATAATTGAAATGAACCATCCTGCTATGGGTATAAATACCAAAACAAACAGGGTGAGTTTTGCGCTTAAAGCAAACATTGCGACTAGTGCAAATACGATGGTCAACGGTTCTCTAATAAGCATTTCAAAAACACTCAGAAAAGAGCGTTGTACTTCAGTGACATCCGAAGTTACACGGGCTATGGTATCTCCTTTTTTATTGTTTGCATGAAAACTCGCAGGAAAAGAAATCAACTTTTCGTAGAGGTTGCGTTGCATGTCTTTAACTACACCATTGCGCATGTAGGCGATGAAAAAGACAGCAAAATAATTAAAGATATTTTTCAGCAAGAAGGTTGTCAAAATCACACCAATAACCAACATCAATGCTTTTACAGCATCGTCTTGGGCATATGCAGCAATTTGAAATCTGAAATTGTCAAATATATACTCCAGAAAGGAGTTGCTATTTTCGGGGGTAGGTATTTCAACAGGAGTCTTGTTCTTGCCAAAAAGTACTTCTAGCATGGGCATTAAAGCCAAAAAAGATGCTGCATTAAATAAGGCATACAGTATGTTGAACACAATATTAAGTGCAATATACCCCTTGTACGGAAGTGCGTAACGCAGTATGTATCTAATAGGACTCATGTTACATCCCTAATTCAGCCAAAATGCGATCCATTTTTTGATCGAGTTGCTTTTTTGTCGTTCTATAGTCACGGGTGGAATTAAGGGGCGTATTTACACTCACGTAAAACTTTATTTTAGGTTCTGTTCCACTGGGTCTGGCAGCTACACGCGTACCATCTTCAGCGATAAAAATCAACACATTGGCTTTGGGCAAAGGTATCATTTCTTTTTCTTGCGCCTTTACTAGGGTTCTGACAGCGGTGGCATAGTCTTCTATAAAACGAATTGGATTGCCGTCAATATCCTTTGGTGGGTCTTTTCTAAAGCGATCCATGATGCTTTCAATTTCCTCAGCACCCGATTTCCCTTTTTTGACTAGTGAAACCAAACGTTCTTGGAAGCAGCCTAGTTTGACATAGGTCTCCAGCAATACGTCAAAAAAAGAAGTGCCATTTGATTTGGCCTCGGCAACCAATTCGCAGGCCAATAGCGCAGCTGTTACAGCGTCTTTGTCACGTACAAAATCACCTACCATATAGCCGAAACTTTCTTCACCACCGCCAAGACATTTTTGATTGGGGTAATGCTCTATCATTTGAGCAATCCACTTAAAACCAGTAAGACCTAGTTTGCATTCAACGCCGTAGTGATTAGCCAATACGTTCATCATGGGAGTGGAGACTACAGTCGAGCCGACAAAAGCATTTTCTTCGGGTGTGTACTTGCCTTTTTTTAATATGAAGTCTGTCATGGCCACCATGGTTTGGTTGCCGTTTAGAAGTTCTAGCTCGTTCTTTTCGTTTCTTACGGCGATCCCCAGGCGGTCTGCATCTGGGTCAGTTCCAATAACAATATCAGCGTCAATAGCATTGGCTTTTTCCATTGCCATTTGTAGGGCTTCAGGCTCTTCTGGATTGGGCGATTTTACCGTTGGAAAATCTCCGTCTGGTTTGGCCTGTTCTTCTATAACGCTCACAGCGCTATACCCCGCTTTTTTTAGCACCTGTGGAATGGCAGTTACAGAAGTCCCGTGAAGGGGTGTAAATACCACCTTAACATTTTTGCGATTCCCGTTTCCAACACGGCCAACTGCAACAGAAGCATCCTGAAAGGCTTCATCTATGGCATGGTCAATGGGGGTAATATAAGCTGGCTTAGGCTCGAACAAGATATCTTCATACGATGTATTGTTGATAGCAGAAATGATCCCATTATCTTGTGGAGGAACAATCTGTCCTCCGTCTTGCCAATAGACTTTATAGCCATTGTATTCTGGTGGGTTGTGTGAGGCTGTAAGCACGATGCCGCATTGGCATTTTAGATGACGTACTGCAAAAGAAACTTCGGGTGTTGGACGTAAATCTGTGAATAAATAGACTTTAATGTCGTTAGCTGAAAAAATATTGGCAACCGTTTGCGCAAGTTCTTTGCTGTTGTGTCTACAATCGTAGCCAATTACAACGCTAGGTGTTTCGTTTGGAAACTGCGCCTTGATGTAATTGCTTAGTCCTTGAGTTGTTTTGCCAAAGGTATATTTGTTTACACGATTGGTGCCTACACCCATAATACCTCGCATACCCCCTGTGCCAAAGGCCAAATCTTTGTAGAAAGCATCTTCTAATGCGGTGGGGTTGTTTTTTAGTTCGGCTACTGCTTGCCTTGTTTCTTTGTCAAATGGCGGAAGTTCCCAGGCAGCGGCTTGCGCAAAAAAAGATGTACTCATGGGTAATTTTTAAAACACAAATTTACGGATTCCCTTTAGAGTTAGGAGGGTAAGTGTTCCTTTATTTTATATCTCTTTTTATGATTTCTGTTTCGAATTACAATTTCACCCAAAAATCCAGCCAAAAAGAATTGACTTCCGAGGATCATGGTTGTAAGGGCTACATAAAATTGGGGTCTCTCGGCAATCAGTCGTCCGGCAGGGTTGACAAATAGTTTGTCAATGCCCAGGTATATGGCAAAACTAAATCCCATGATCAACATGATGCTCCCAATCAGTCCAAAAAAGTACATGGGTCTTCTGCCAAAACGTTGCAGAAACCACAGGGTTAGCAAATCTAAAAAACCTTTAATAAAGCGGTCGGCTCCAAACTTAGACTGTCCAAACTTGCGTTTTTGATGCTGCACCACTTTCTCTCCGATTTTTCTAAAACCAGCTTGCTTGACCAGTACGGGGATATAGCGATGCATTTCTCCGTAAACCTCAACAGTTTTGATTACATCATTTCGGTAGGCTTTTAAGCCACAATTAAAATCATGTAGTTCAATGCCCGATACCTTCCTAGCAGCCCAGTTGAAAATTTTAGAGGGAATGTTTTTGAATAGTATGGAGTCGTATCTTTTCTTTTTCCACCCAGAAACCATATCATAATGACCATGCGCAATTAACTGATAGAGTTCTGGAAGCTCTTCGGGCGAATCTTGCAAATCGGCATCCATGGTGCAGACAACTTCACCAGTACACGCTAAAAAACCAGCGTGTAAGGCTTGCGACTTGCCATAGTTACGCAAAAACCGAATACCACGAACACGGTTGTCTTGACTTATGGTAGCTGACACCCAGTCCCAAGCGTTATCTGTGCTGCCGTCATCAATAAAAATAATTTCAAAACTGAGTTCAGCCTTTTCTAATACGCGAACTATCCAAGTGTAAAGCTCCGGAAGCGATGCTTCCTCGTCTAAAAATGGAATAGCAATCGATAATTTAGGCTGTTTGGTCAATTAACTCTTTTTTGTAAATAAGCCTGTTAGGAGCCCTACTATAAGTCCCAAAAAAACATTTAGGATTAAAATAACAGGGTAGCTTATGTAAAAAAACTTTTCTGTGTTGGTTTGTTGCATTTCAATGATGTCTTCGTCTAGCGTTGGTTGCGCTTCACGGAGGGCATCGGCTTGCAGTGCAGCAGTATTTGAAATAAAGTCTGGCTCAATAAAATTTATGAATAAAGTAAAATAGGCTAGCCCAATAATACCGGCTACTAAAAATACTCCAACGCCTAACTTAATTGCCTGTTTAAGTGCCAGAAGTCCATTGTTGTCTTTTTTGAAAGTTGTAATGGCTATTACTGCTGCGGATGCAGGTATTAGTATTTGAATAGCTTGGATAACAGACGATTGATCGTATGTCATATCCATGAAGAATAGCATCATGCTGAATACGATTCCAACGCCGCCTGCTATGGCCCCAAAGCGATAATTATAGGCTCCTAATTTTGGTGAACTTTCCATTTGTTGTTTTTTAAGGGTTAAGTGTATGGTAAATTTAGATAAAATAATTAGATTTGCACCCCCTTTAAAAGGAAACGCATTATGAAACAAGGTATACATCCCGATAATTATCGCTTGGTAGCATTCAAGGATATGTCTAATGAAGACATCTTTATCACAAAGTCAACCGCCAACGCTAAAGAGAAAATTGAAGTAGATGGTGTTGAATATCCGTTAGTTAAATTGGAGATTTCACGCACTTCACACCCGTTCTATACTGGTAAATCTAAACTTGTAGACACGGCAGGACGTATTGATAAGTTTAAGAACAAATATGCCAAATTCAAAAAATAATTTTTGAATTCAAATCAAATTTAAAGCCTCCTTATGGAGGTTTTTTTATTTACACCTATCTTTGAAACATGCGTATATGTTTGTTTGACGGTCCAGACCGTTCCGATTTATTACCCTTGGTTTATACTCGGCCTATTGCCGACTTACTTATTGGCGGAATGTCGTTAGCCAAGCGATGGTCACAAGCGGTGGAAGCTGAAGTTGTGGTTGAAACAGAAGCCTATCTTCAGGCAGACACCCCTTCTTTTGACCTTGCTATCATGGCAGGATGTCTCCCAAACCCAGCGCTCCTTTCAGCTGTTAGGGGTTTACAAGGCGGACAAAAACTCATACATAACGGCAAAGTGATTGCTTTTAGTGGTGCGCGCTCCAGTACAGACAAGTTGTTGGCAGCATTTGAAGCCGTTGAGCTAGCTACAGCAATACAAATCATTCGCTATCCTTGGGACGTATTTTCCAAAAACGCGGAGGTCTTGATTGAGGATGCTGCTTTTTACAATGAAACGCATACCAATAAATTAAATGAAACCAATCAACACCATGGTGAGTATCCGCTGCTAGTTGGCGCAAATGTCACCTCATATGCTGCGGTATTCAACACTCAAGACGGGCCCATTATTATTGACGATAACGCCACCATTATGGAAGGTGCTGTACTTCGAGGTCCTATTTATATTGGTAAAAACAGCATTATTAAAATGGGCGCTAAAATCTATGGCGGTACCAGTCTTGGGCCGCACTGCAAGGCAGGTGGCGAACTCAACAACGTAGTGATGCTAGGCAACAGCAACAAAGGGCATGACGGTTTTTTGGGCAATGCTGTAATAGGGGAGTGGTGTAACCTTGGCGCTGCTACGGACGCTTCAAACCTTAAAAACGATTATGGGAACACTCGCGCTTGGAACTACACCCAGCAAAAGTTTATTTCAACTGAACTGCAATTCTGTGGTTTAATTATGGGTGACCATTCTAAAACCGCCATTCAGACACCTTTGAATACAGCTACTGTAGTTGGTGTTGGTTGTAGTATTTTTAGTATTGGTTTTCCTCGAACCTTTATTCCTAGTTTTTCTAGAGGAGGTGCTCAAGGCATGACCGAAAATAATTTAAAGAAGATGCTGGAAACGGCTGCTGTGGTTATGGACAGACGCGGTAAAGAGATGGACGCAAAAGATAAAGCGGTATTAACCCATTTGTTTGCCCTCACCAAGCAATTCCGCCGATAGCAGGTTGTACCTCAACCATATAGGATTATATTTGCAAAAACAACAAAATGTCTGCTACAGGGTCAGTCGCTTTTTACACGCTTGGATGTAAGCTGAATTTTTCAGAAACGTCGACCATTGCCCGTTCTTTTAAGCTGGCAGGCTATACCGAAACCGCTTTTGATACCGCTGCAGATGTATATGTGATTAACACCTGCTCGGTTACAGAAAATGCTGACAAAAAATTCAAAACCATTGTGAAACAGGCGCTCAAGCAAAACCCTGAAGGTTTTTTGGTTGCAATTGGTTGCTATGCCCAACTCAAACCCGAGGAATTGGCTGCTTTAGACGGAGTAGATTTGGTGCTAGGTGCCAATGAAAAGTTTAATGTAGTAGATTTTATCGAGAGTAAGACGGCATCAGAAACCGCGGTTCACGCTTGTTCCATTGATGCTGTAGAACAGTATGTTGGAAGTTATGCTATTGGTGAACGCACACGGGCATTTTTAAAGGTGCAAGACGGTTGTGATTATAAGTGTACTTACTGTACCATTCCACTGGCGCGGGGTTTTTCCCGAAGCGATACGCTTGATAATATTTTAAAGCAGGCAAATGAAATTGCCGCTCAAGACATCAAAGAGGTGGTGCTGACAGGGGTTAATATCGGTGACTTTGGCAAGGGGGAGTTTGGCGCAAAAAAACACGACCATACGTTTTTTGATTTGGTCACTGCCTTGGATGAGGTGTCTGGTTTGGAGCGCATACGTATCTCTTCTATTGAGCCCAATTTATTGCGTCAAGAAACCATAGACTTTGTAGCAGATTCCAAGCGCTTTGTCCCTCATTTTCACATACCTCTACAAAGCGGTAGTAATGAAATTTTGGCGGCTATGCGTAGAAGATACCAGCGCGAACTATACGTCAAGCGGGCGTCACAGATTAAAGCCCGTATGCCACACGCTTGTATAGGGGTTGATGTTATTGTGGGTTTTCCTGGGGAGTCAGAAGATCACTTTATGGAAACCTACCATTTTCTTAATGAACTAGATGTTTCCTACTTACACGTATTTACCTATTCTGAGCGGGAGAATACCCTTGCAGCTGGTATGCCAGCAGTTGTCCCTAAAGAAGTGCGTGCCAAAAGGAGCAAGATGTTGCGAGGTTTGTCACAAAAAAAGCGTCGATCCTTTTATGAGAGCCAATTGGGAACTGAACAAGACGTTTTATTTGAATCTGAAAATAAGAACGGATATATTCACGGATTCACTCCAAATTATGTCAAAGTTAAAAGCTTTTGGGATCCAGCCTTATGCAATACCATAGCACGTGTGCGCTTAACTGCAATTGAGGATGATGGTTTGGTAGTTTTTGATGTAAAAACGGCCATTACGGCCTAACTATCTTAGATGCGCACTCCAATAGGGAGCATACTTCTGTAGCGCTTATTCTTGCGAATAAAGCGTACAATCTCGGGACTGGTTGGCATCATACTGATGTTTCGCTCTGCAATAATTGATAATACTTCTTTTATAAAAGCATCGCTAAAATCATTCGGGCACTTCTCTTTTGGTACTACAAGTTTGGTTAAGAAGATTTTGCGTTCCTGTTGGGCGTATTCTATTTTGGCAAGTTCTCCTTGAACTTCTGTTTCAAATTGGCGCAAAAAGGCGTTGTCAGTAACGTTGATTTTATCCATTAATTGATTGCTAGAGTGCAAATTTACAAAATTTTATGTAGATTGTAGTTGCAATGAATAAGAGTGCTGCCATTCATGTTTATATGATGCCCGGTTTGGCTGCTAATAATAAGATTTTTGAACGTATAAAACTTAGCAGTCCTTTCGAGGTTCATTTGTTGTCTTGGTTTATGCCGAACCAAGATGAATCTTTAGTGTCTTATGCTGAACGTATGTGTGAACACATTACGCATCCTAAACCTGTATTAATAGGGGTTTCATTTGGTGGGATATTGGTTCAAGAAATGTCTAAAATTATTTCCTGTAAAAAAGTTATTATTATTTCTAGTGTGCGCACTTGGCGTGAATTTCCTATTCACATGCGTATCACTCGCAAGACAAAGGCCTATAAGTTCTTTCCTGTTCAGTGGATTGATAATTTAGAAGATTTTGTGGGCTTTGTTTTTGGTCCAACGGCACGAAAGCGCATGGATTTAAATAAAAAATACCTTTCAGTACGCTCGCCAGAATACCTTAACTGGTCCTTGGAAGTCCTCTTTAATTGGAGTCAAGATGTGCCATTGCCTAATGTCACGCACATTCACGGGACTTATGATATGGTATTTCCCATTTTACACTTAAAGGATTTTATCCCTGTTCCCAAAGGGACACACGTCATGATCATGACACGGGCAAAATGGTTCAGTCAAAATTTACCACGAATTATTTTAACCCAGACCTGAGTTAAATCTTCTTTAATTGTTGCTGCATCAACTTGATCTGATCAGCAAGCATGTTCTGCTTATCCAATTTTTTAGCTTCATTAAGCAGTAGTGTGGCCTCTCGCTTACGTCTTTTTTGCATCACAATACCGGCTAGACTGAGTTTGGCCATGGCCAAGTCATGTTTCATGTTAAGACCTAGTGAGATGGCTTTTTTAAAGTGACGTTCTGCTTTTGTCAAGTTTTTTTGGGCTTCTATCACGCCGTGTAAAAAATAAAAGTAGCCTTGTTGCTTTTGGGTTAGTGCAGACTCCGGTTTTTTGATTCTATTCAGCCAGCGTTGGGTTCCGTCGAAGTCTTGTTTACGTAGGCGTAGGAAGGAAAGTAAGATCAATTCATTCTTGTAATAAAGAAAAACAAAAATACCAGCTAGGAAAATCATTGCAATCCCGTTGCCGATATTCCCTTCAATAAATTGGTAAACGGCATATCCTAAAGAAGCGATTGCGAGTACAATTTTTATGAATTTTGGAAACATATATACAATTTAAGCAACAAATTTACATATTTCTGCGGTAGCTTTGTTTGTTCTTATATGAGATATTGTATATTTGCAGCCGTCTTTAAGAAAACATTGATGAAAAGAACATTTCAACCCTCGAGAAGAAAGCGTCGTAACAAACACGGCTTCATGGAGCGTATGGCTTCTGCAGCAGGACGCAAGGTATTAGCAGCACGTCGCACAAAGGGACGTAAAAAGATATCTGTCTCATCCGAACCACGTCACAAAAAATAAGTGAATAAACCGTTTAAAACTTCAAGGTGTTACTGTTATAGTAACACCTTTTTTTATATATATTCGAAAGATTTTTGACCAACTTTAGTTGCACTTTATGCCAAAGAAAAAAGACCTTAACAGTATCCTAATTATCGGCTCCGGCCCCATTATCATCGGCCAAGCTTGTGAATTCGATTATTCCGGCTCACAATCCCTCCGTTCTTTGAGAGAGGACGGTATCGAAACCATACTCATCAACTCCAATCCCGCAACTATCATGACCGATCCATCTATGGCCGATCATGTTTATTTGTTGCCACTCACCACAAAATCTATTATTCAAATTTTGAAGGAGCACCCGCATATTGATGCGGTACTGCCTACTATGGGTGGTCAAACTGCTCTTAATTTGTGTATTGAAGCAGACGAAAAAGGCATTTGGAAAGATTTTGATGTAAAGTTGATAGGTGTTAATATTGATGCTATTAACATTACTGAAGACCGCGAAAAGTTCCGTGAGCTTATGGAAAAAATTGACGTTCCTATGGCGCCACAAGCCACAGCAACCTCATTCCTGAAAGGAAAAGAAATTGCCCAAGAATTTGGTTTCCCTCTTTGTATTCGTGCTTCCTACACCCTTGGAGGTGCTGGTGCTGCCATTGTTTATGATGAAAATGACTTTGAAGAACTGCTTAGACGTGGTTTAGAAATATCTCCCATACATGAGGTCATGATTGACAAAGCCATGATGGGGTGGAAAGAATACGAATTGGAACTTCTTCGTGATAATAACGATAATGTGGTAATCATCTGTTCTATTGAGAATATGGATCCTATGGGTATTCATACGGGTGACTCCATAACCGTGGCGCCAGCCATGACGCTTTCCGATAAGACCTATCAGAAAATGCGAGATATGGCCATCAAGATGATGCGTAGCATTGGTGACTTTGCCGGTGGTTGTAATGTGCAATTTGCTGTAAGCCCCGATGATAAAGAAGATATTATTGCCATTGAGATTAACCCACGTGTTTCGCGCTCTTCGGCATTGGCCAGTAAAGCAACTGGATATCCCATTGCCAAAGTGGCTACCAAGCTCGCTATTGGCTACCGGTTAGACGAGTTGGATAATCAGATTACCAAGTCTACCTCTGCCTTGTTTGAGCCAACACTCGATTATGTAATCGTTAAAATACCACGCTGGAATTTCGATAAGTTTGAAGGCTCTGACCGTACCCTAGGCTTGCAGATGAAAGCTGTTGGTGAGGTGATGGGTATTGGACGTTCGTTCCAAGAAGCCTTGCACAAAGCCACCCAGTCGCTTGAAATTAAGCGCAACGGACTGGGCGCAGACGGTAAAGGCTATACAGATTACAATCAAATTATTGACAAGCTGACCCATGCCTCTTGGGATCGGGTATTTGTGATTTACGATGCCATTGCGATGGGCATCCCGCTAAGTCAGATCTACGATATCACCAAGATTGATATGTGGTACCTCAAGCAGTACGAGGAATTATTCAATTTACAAAAAGAAATTTCAAACTTTTCGATTGATACAATCGAAAAACCACTCTTGTTAGAAGCCAAGCAAAAAGGGTATGGCGACAGGCAAATTGCCCATATGCTGGGTTGTTTGGAAAGTGAGGTATACAAAAAGCGAGATACGATGAACATTCACCGTGTGTATAAGCTGGTGGATACCTGTGCTGCTGAATTTACAGCCAAGACACCGTATTACTATTCCACTTTTGAAAGTACCATGGAAACTGCTGAGGGCAACTCGTATGTGCACAACGAGAGTGTGGTAAGCGACAAAAAGAAAGTAGTGGTATTGGGCTCTGGACCGAACAGAATTGGTCAGGGGATTGAATTTGATTACTGTTGCGTACACGGCGTATTGGCAGCTGCTGAAGCTGGGTATGAAACCATTATGATTAACTGTAATCCTGAGACGGTTTCTACCGATTTTGACACGGCTGACAAGCTTTATTTTGAGCCTGTATTCTGGGAACATATCTACGATATTATCCGTCATGAAAAGCCCGAAGGTGTTATTGTACAGTTGGGTGGACAGACTGCCTTAAAACTAGCAGAGAAACTGGAGCGTTACGGCGTTAAAATCATGGGTACGAGCTTTGAATCGTTAGACTTAGCTGAAGACCGTGGAAGTTTTTCTACACTACTCAAAGAAAACAACATTCCTTATCCAGAGTTTGGTGTTGCAGAAACTGCAGACGAAGCGCTTGCCTTGGCAGATCAATTGAGCTTCCCTATACTGGTGCGCCCGTCCTATGTATTGGGTGGTCAGGGGATGAAAATTGTCATCAACAAAGAAGAGCTGGTTAAGCACGTGGTGGATTTGTTGCACAAAATACCCAACAACAAGCTGCTGCTGGATCACTACCTAGACGGTGCCATAGAGGCCGAAGCAGATGCTATTTGTGACGGAGAAGACGTTTATATCATCGGTATCATGGAACATATAGAACCCTGTGGTATTCACTCGGGTGATTCTAATGCGACCTTGCCTCCCTTTAACTTAGGCGACTTTGTGATGCAGCAGATTAAGGACCACACCAGAAAGATTGCGCTATCGCTTAATACGGTTGGACTGATTAACATTCAGTTTGCCATCAAGAATGACATCGTTTATATCATTGAAGCCAACCCCCGTGCATCGCGTACAGTTCCTTTTATCGCCAAAGCGTATAAGGAGCCTTATGTGAATTATGCCACCAAAGTAATGCTGGGCGACAAAAAAGTGAAGGACTTTGATTTTCAACCTGAACTAGATGGCTTTGCTATCAAGCAACCGGTTTTTTCATTTAATAAATTCCCGAACGTGGACAAGGCATTAGGCCCAGAGATGAAGAGTACTGGTGAAAGCATCTTGTTTATCGACAGTTTGAAGGATGATGCCTTTTATGAGCTGTACGGACGCCGCAAGATGTACTTGAGCAAGTAGGAAATAGCTGATTTTCACGTATATTTAGACAAACATTATTTTAATGGAATGGATTCCTGTACTTGTTGTTGTATTGGCACTGGTGGTCTTTTATTTTATAAGCCAAAAGAACCAGTCAGCGGGTGTGTCCAACGAATTTTTGATACAGCTCAATGCGCAGTTGCGCGAAGAGATACAAGGTATTCGAAAAGAAACAGATGCCAATGCGAAAGAAACACGCGTGGAATTGGAGCAGAAGCTCGACAACATCACCAAAGGCATAAGCGATTATCAGCGCTCTTCTAACCAATCTATAACCCAGCAGTTTGCAGAGTCTAAAAAGGCCATAACTGATGTAACCAAAGCCTTGTCAGAAATCAAGGGTACCAATGAGCAGGTATTGAGTTTTGCCAACCAAATGAAAACCTTGGAGAAGATATTGGGCAATTCCAAGCAGCGAGGAATTTTGGGCGAAATACAGCTCGAAAACCTGTTGGCTAACGTATTGCCACCGGAATTATTTGTGATGCAACATGGTTTTTCGAACGGAGAAATGGTTGATGCTATTGTTAAAGTAGGAGATTTTATCATACCCATAGATGCCAAATTCTCTTTGGACAACTACAACAAAATGGTAGAAAGCAGCGATCCTGATGCGATAAAAGCCCTGGAGCAATCGTTTAAGAGCGATATTAAAAAGCGCATAGACGAAACGGCTAAATACATACGTCCCAACGAAACCACCACCGATTATGCCTATATGTTTATCCCTGCCGATGGTCTTTATCAAGACTTGCTCAACTCTAGGGTAGGATCATTGAAAATTAATTCACGCGATTTGGTGTCTTATGCCTATGAAAAAAAGGTAATGATCGTTTCGCCCATGAGCTTGTTTCCAATGTTGCAGATAACGGTAAAGGCACTGCACAATCTCAAAATTGAAAACTCCATTCAGGATATTTTGAGCAATGTAGAAAAGCTTGGCAAGCACCTCAACGCCTTTGAGGACGTACACGGCCGCTTAGGCAGAACCATAGGTACGGTTGTAAACCAATACAACGATGCATCACGGGAATTTAAAAAGATTGACAAGGACATCATTCGCCTGGCAGGGGAAGAAAACGCCTTAGACTACCAAGTAACAGCTCTAGACCGCCCTGCTGCCGAGGAGTAGGGTGTGCTGTGTTAACAGCTGAAATAAGGGTTTTCAGAAGCCTGTCTTGAGCTTGGCTCGCGTGAGCCTCGCCGAACAGCTGAAGGGTAGGCGAGAGCAGCGCCATTACTTATAGCCATTGTTGTGTGGCGTATTTTTTTAGAGTTCTTCCGAACTTCCGATTACTATTTTTTCTGCAATTATTCTCATTAGGATAATCTCTCTTGATAATTCCTTATCGTGTTTGAATGGTAAATACTTTGTTTTATCTGTATCCTTACTGTGAACAATTGAATTTCTTGTTTTATAAATTCTCTCTCTTAAATTTTTTAAAATAGCTTGTCTTTCTTCTTCAAAATTAACTCTGTTGCCTTTTGAAAACGAAACTTCATTTGTTTTATAGTATTCAAGTAAACTTGAGTCATAAGTTCCAATTTCATCTTTTAATTCGTCAAAGTCAATGATAAATTTTTCAAGAACAAGCCTTAAAGCTTCAGGTTCGTTTATTTGAAATTCTTCATTCATATATCGTAGTTTGTCTTGTACTATTTTGACTAAAGAATTTAAGTCTTTTGTCCTCTTATATGAAAATGAAGGTGCTGTTAATTTATCTTGAACTGATTTAATTAATTCTTCGTTATATATTTTCTCGAAGAAATGTTCTAAAATGTGATAGAAAGATAAAAATTGTAAATCCGCACTTTCAGCTGAAATACCTTTTTGATAAAACAGAATTAAATCTTGTTGATATCGTCTTTTTGGTGCTTCAATATCCTCAATTCGTGCTCTTCTAATTCGTCCAATTCTTACTGTTCTGCTAAAATATTTTATAATATTTGTAGGTAAGAATGATAAGTCTGTGTTAAAACCAATTGTAAATAAGAAGCTAGAACTATTATTCTCAAATTCCTTTAATGATTTTTCAGCTTCTGAAGTAATTTGAAGAGTTCTAAATCTTGGGATAATTTCTTTAAGTATATCGAAAAGCTCAATATTTTTTTCCTCTTGTTCATCTCGTCCTCTATGATACATTCGATTTCTCAACCTATGTAACATAATTGGTCTTGATAATCCTTCATTCTTTGCTAAATCATAAAGGTTTTTTATAAAAAACAAAAGGTACTCATTTGAAGGTACGCCTAATGAATAATTTATTTTATTGACGTGGTCTTCTTTACATATTTCATCTCGTCCACCGTAATAAATTCGATTACTGTTTGACAAAAGAACTTCATAACTTTTGGTACTGTAAATTTCAAAACCATCTATCGAATTTAGTCCATCTAATTTTTCACAAGTTTCTCTAAAAAGCTTTTTCTTCAGCCTAAACTCAATATCTTCAAATTTATAGTATTGGTAATGATTGGTGTCCCTTTCAGTCGCAAATCTGAAAAGTTCCTCAATAGCTTTATTAAATTCTGATAATTTCATTGGCTGGTTTTATATGACACACAACGTCTGGATATACGAATGTTGTATAACCAACTTTTATGCGGTTCGTATATCCAAAACTCCCAAATCTGTAAAAAGTAAAAAAAAGCGAATTCGGCTAAGTCTGTTTAAACAAATTTGGGGTTTGTCTATCACTAAAATAACAAAAAATAAATAATGGATTAGGCCTCAACGGCATCAAAAGCCATCACCACTTGGTTTTTGACCAAATCGTTAAAACTTTCTGCTTGGCGAATCAGGTGTGCTTCGCCGTTGTGCCATAGCACTTCGGCAGGACGGTAGCGTGAGTTGTAGTTACTCGCCATCGTGAAGCAATAGGCGCCTGCATTGTGAAAACACAACACGTCTCCCTCGCTGATTTCTGCAATCTTGCGGTTGTTGGCAAAGGTGTCGGTCTCGCAGATATACCCCACAACAGAATAAAAACGCTCCCTGCCCTCTGGATTGGAGATGTTTTCAATGCGGTGCTGTGCACCATAAAGCATGGGGCGTATCAAGTGGTTAAAGCCACTGTTTACCTGTGCAAATACCGTCGAAGTGGTTTGTTTAACCGAATTCACAGATGTAAGGAAATAACCCGCTTGGGATACTAAAAATTTACCCGGCTCAAAGGCCAAAACCAGATCTTTGCCGTATTCTGCGCAAAAGTCATTAAAGCGAACACTTAGTTTCTCGCCCAACTCCTCTATGTTGGTCTCGTTATCGCCTGGCTTATAGGGTACTTTAAACCCACTGCCAAAGTCCAAAAATTCCAAGTCCTTAAACTGCCGCGCTGTGTCAAAAAGAATTTCTGCAGCATGTAAGAACACGTCTATGTCTAAAATGTCACTCCCGGTATGCATGTGCACGCCGTTGATGTTCATTCCTGTGTTTTCAACAATACGCAATACGTGCGGCATCTGGTGGATGCTAATCCCAAACTTAGAATCGATATGTCCTACAGAAATGTTGGCATTTCCGCCCGCCATGATGTGTGGGTTGATACGAATGCATACAGGCACCGTTGGATGTGCCGTACCAAACTGTTCCAATACAGAGAGGTTGTCTATGTTAATCTGTACGCCAAGGGTTGCTACCTCTTCTATTTCAGAAAGGGAAACGCCATTGGGTGTAAAGATGATTTCTTTTGGGGGTACACCAGCCTCAAGGCCCAGTTGTACTTCTTGAATGGATACGGTATCCAATCCTGCACCTAAATGATGCATCCATTTGAGTACGCTAAGGTTTGAAAGTGCTTTGACGGCATAGTTAATGCGCAACCGGGGAACTGCACTAAATGCCTTGGTCAATCGGTTGTATTGCGCCTCCATGGCATGAGCGTCATATACGTATATAGGACTGCCATGTGTATGTGCTATCTGTACTAAATCTTGGTGCTGCATCACATTAGTTTTGCGCAAATGTAAGTTTTTAGGACGTGCTGTAAGAAGTATAAAGCGAAATATATTAAAAATAAAACAAGATGTTATAAATATAACAAACAAGTTTTGTGTTAGGGTGGTTATAAGCTCGATTGATTGCCTATTTTTGCATAGAATAATTTATACCCATGAACGTACATGAATACCAAGGAAAAGAGATTTTAGCCAAGTTTGGCGTTGGCGTACAGCGCGGAATAGTTGCTGCAACCCCAGAGGAAGCAACGGCCGCAGCAAAGCAATTAACCGAAGAAACGGGAACCGGCTGGCATGTAATTAAAGCGCAGGTGCATGCGGGAGGTCGCGGAAAAGGAGGCGGGGTAAAGCTTGCAAAGTCCTTGGATGAAGTAGCGCGTATTTCTAATGAAATTATCGGTATGCAGTTGGTAACCCCACAAACCTCTGCTGAAGGTAAAAAAGTACACCAAGTGCTTATTGCGGAAGATGTCTATTATCCGGGCGATTCGGAGCCGGAAGAAATTTACATTTCGGTCTTGCTCAACCGTACTACTGGGCGTAACATGATTATGTATTCTACAGAAGGTGGAATGGATATTGAAAAAGTAGCCGAAGAAACCCCCGAACTTATTTTTACAGAAGAAATTGATCCAACTGTAGGCTTGTTGCCTTTTCAGGCCCGTAAGGTTGCTTTTAATCTTGGGCTTTCCGGTCTTGCATTCAAAGGCATGGTAAAATTTGTATCGTCCTTATATAAGGCCTATATAGGTGCAGATGCTGCCTTGTTTGAAATCAATCCCGTGCTAAAAACTTCAGACAATAAGATTATTGCGGTTGATGCCAAGGTAACGCTAGATGACAATGCCTTATTCCGTCATCCTGATTTTGCAGCAATGCGTGATATCCGTGAAGAAAACCCAACCGATGTTGCTGCTCGTGAAGTAGGACTTAATTACGTGCAGTTGGATGGTAATGTAGGTTGTATGGTAAACGGTGCTGGACTTGCGATGGCTACCATGGATTTAATCAAGCAAGCTGGGGGCGATCCAGCCAACTTTCTAGATGTAGGGGGTACGGCCGATGCTGCTCGTGTGGAAGCTGCTTTCCGAATCATTTTACAAGACCCTAAGGTAAAGGCTATTTTGGTCAATATCTTTGGCGGTATTGTGCGTTGTGATCGTGTAGCCCAAGGAATTGTAGATGCCTACAAGAATATGGGTGATGCAATTCAAGTGCCCATCATCGTGCGCTTACAAGGAACCAATGCTGACATTGCAAAACAGCTTATTGACGACTCCGGTTTGGAAGTGCAGAGTGCCATTTTATTCCAAGAAGCTGCCGACAAGGTGCAAGAAGTACTCTGATAATTGTCAATATGTCAGCTTTAAACAATCAAATACAGACATAATGTCAGTATAATTTGATTGGTATATAAATTGCCATGGTTTAGGTGTATAACATTTAAAAACCTAACATCATGAATTTAATACGAAGAACATCAAATCCTTTATTTCCATCCTTATTAGATGAATTTTTTGGTAGCGACACACCCTTTTCAGGTTTGTCCAGCCGTTCTCATGTTCCATCTGTGAACATATCGGAAACGGACACAAATTTTGAACTGGCACTGGCTGCTCCTGGCAAAACGCGCAAGGATTTTAATGTGGAGTTAGACGATCATGTGTTGACAGTTTCAAGTGAATCCAAACATGAGGATGAGTCAAAGACCGATCAATACACAAGACGTGAGTTCCGTTACGATAATTTCCAACGCAGTTTTAGATTGCCAGAAACCGTAGATACGGCAGGCATCAAGGCCAAGTACGACAATGGTATTTTGACCATTACCCTGCCCAAACATGAGGAAGCCATTCCAGAACCCAAAAAACAAATTGAGATAAAGTAAGCTGAATAACAGCTATGTCAATGTTTTAAGTTGATTTTGGATGCGTTCAATCTCATCTCTAAAATGAGCCGCCTGGATAAAATCCATATCCAAGGCGGCTTTTTCCATATTTTTTCGGTTTTTGCGTACCCGTGCTTGTAGCTGTTCTTTGGTCAAATACTCAATCGGTTCAGCAGCTTCCTTTTTGATATAATCATCTGCAACTGTACTTCGATCAAACGTTTCTTCCAACGCCTTGTTAAGTGCTTGTGGGGTGATGTTGTGACGATCATTATATGCCATTTGCTTTTCACGGCGATATTGGGTTTCGTCAATTGTTTTTTTCATGCTCTTAGTAATGTTGTCTGCATACATGATGGCCTTGCCATTTAGATTTCTTGCAGCACGACCAACGGTTTGGGTAAGCGAACGTGCTGAACGTAAAAACCCTTCTTTATCCGCATCCAAAATAGCTACTAACGATACTTCGGGTAGGTCAAGTCCCTCCCGTAACAGGTTAACGCCAATCAATACATCAAAAAGCCCTTTGCGTAGATCATGCATGATTTCTACTCGTTCAAGGGTATCAATATCACTGTGGATATAGCGACAACGAATCGAAATACGAGACAAATACTTGGTCAGCTCTTCAGCCATACGCTTGGTAAGCGTCGTAACCAATACCCTTTCGTCTTTTTCAGCACGCTGTTGAATTTCTTCAACCAAATCATCTATTTGATTCAAACTTGGGCGTACCTCAATTATGGGATCAAGAAGTCCCGTTGGACGAATTACTTGTTCTACATAAACCCCTGCCGTTTGTTCAAGTTCATAGTCTGAGGGCGTAGCACTTACATAAATCACCTGTTGTTGTAGCTGTTCAAACTCTTCGTATTTCAGGGGCCTGTTGTCCATAGCTGCTGGCAGTCGGAAGCCAAACTCAACTAAGTTTTCTTTTCGGCTCCTATCGCCACCATACATGGCGTGAACTTGAGATAGGGTTACATGACTTTCATCCACCACCATTAAAAAATCATCTGGAAAGTAATCTAACAAACAGAAAGGTCGGGTGCCTGGCGCTCGGCCGTCTATATAACGTGAATAGTTTTCAATCCCTGAGCAATACCCCAATTCACGAATCATTTCTAGATCAAAATTGGTACGCTCTTCCAGTCGTTTTGCTTCAAGGTGTTTTCCTATGTCTTTAAAGTAGTCCACTTGAGCCGTTAAGTCATCTTGAATTTGATGAATGGCATTTTGCAGTACCTCGGGAGAGGTCGCAAACATATTGGCTGGATAAATAGTCAGTTTGTCAAAATTCTCTTTTATGTTACCCGTCAGCGGATCGAATACTTCAATGGCTTCAATTTCATCTCCAAAAAAGTGAATTTTAAACGCATGGTCCGCATAGCTTGGAAACACATCAACAATATCTCCGTTTACACGAAAATTCCCGTGCAGGAAGTCGGCAGTGGTACGCGCATAGAGGCTTTGGACCAACTGGTGTAAAAATTTTGTTCTGGGAATGACTTGATCTACTTCAATATGAATGACATTCTTTTTGAACTCTACTGGATTTCCGATGCCGTATAAACAGGAAACGGAGGCAATTACGATAACATCTCTGCGCCCCGATAGTAGGGCGGAGGTAGTGCTTAAACGCAGCTTTTCAATCTCATCGTTAACAGACAAGTCTTTTTCGATATAGGTACCTGTGGTGGGGATATAGGCTTCGGGCTGGTAGTAGTCGTAATAAGACACAAAATACTCTACTGCATTGTTGGGAAAGAATTGCTTGAATTCAGAATACAACTGTGCTGCAAGGGTTTTGTTGTGTGCAAGTACAAGCGTAGGACGCCGGGTTTCTGCAATCACATTGGCAACCGTAAAGGTTTTTCCCGATCCCGTCACCCCTAAGAGGGTTTGGAATTTGTCCTGAGCAGCAAGACCTTGCGCCAATTGACGAATGGCCTCTGGCTGATCTCCAGTGGGTTTAAAGTCAGAAACAAGTTGAAACTCCATAGCTTGCCAAAAATAGCAAAAACTTAGAGGTCACGGCGTTTTAATAAGCGATATGTCAATGCATAAAAAATATAGCACCAAACCGATACGATAAGGATGTCCAAAAGCTGTACATCTGTGTTCTTGGTCATTTGCTCACCAACTTGATCTGCCAAGTTGCGCACAGCAGATAAGCGTGAAAAAGGTTCACGTATCAAGTTGCCCATCGCATTAAGTGGAAAAAAGCGGTATACCTCTTCTGCATTTAACCACTCTGGTGATTTCCATTTGAGCATGCCATAACAAAACCCTTCAAACATTTGCCATATCCCCAAAAAACCAAGGGCAAAAGCCGAGCGTTTAATGGCTGTTCCCAAAAACAAACAGAAGCCAAAAAAAGCCATTAGTTTAATGAAATATGCGGCTAGGTATTCCAAGTCTTGCACAATGATGGAGAATTCGTTGTAGTCCGAATAGATCAATCCAAGAATAAGGGATACCACAAAAATAAATAGCGTAGATACGGCAGCCAGCGAAAAAAGCATCACCCATTTGGAGTGTAGGAATTCTCGTTTGCTAAGCCCATCTATAAGGTTTTGCTTGATGGTCTTATTGCTGTATTCGTTTGCCGTCATGGAAACGATAACCACGGCTAAGAATATCTTAAACCAAGCAACTATAAAAGCGTTAAAATGCCATATGTAAGGGAAATTGAAGATGCCTTGCTCTGCCAAATGAAACTTAATGGGACCAATATTAAACTTAATGGCAGCAATAAGCGCAATTGAGGTGAGTAATATAAAATAAGCACCAACCAGGATGCGGCTTGAGCGATTAGCACGCAGCTTCTCATATTCAATTAAAAACAATCGTTTCATGCCGTATTCTTTTTGGTTAGGGTCAAGAATTGTTCTTCAAGGCTTTTGTGTTTTTTCGCCAAATGCGTCAATACAATTCCTTTGCTCGTCAGTGCTTTGCTTAGGGTTTCGATCTCTAAGGTTTCGTTGGGGTAAGCCAATACTAATGCGCCTTGTTGTTCTACTGCTTTTATGAGTTTATTTTCTTCTAAGGCTTTCAATAAACCGGCTAGGTCCGTTGCATCAAGCTCAAAATAGCCGTGGTCCGTGGTCAATGCAGTTACGGGGCCAAAATAGATTTGTTTTCCTTTTTGCAGCACCAAAACATGCGAACATACTTTTTCTACCTCATCTAAGAGGTGCGAGGCCAATAAAATAGTAGTGCCTTGCGCAGCAATTTTGAAAATGATATCCCTAACCTGCGCAATTCCTTGAGGATCTAACCCGTTGGTGGGTTCGTCAAGAATAAGAATCTCGGGGTCATTGAGTAGGGCGGAGGCAATGGCCAGCCGCTGCTTCATACCTAAAGAATAGGTTTTGAATTTATCGTGTTTTCGATCTAACAAATCCACCAACTCGAGTTTTTCTTCGATTTTGGATTTTGGCACTTCTTTTATCCTACAAACCAAGCGCAAGTTTTGTGCTGCCGTCATGAAGGGATAGAAGTTGGGTCTTTCGATGATGGCACCTACACGCTTTAGTGCTTGATGCGTGCTTTGAGTTCCGCCAAACCAAGAAAAATTTCCTGCTGTGGGATTTACAACATTGAGAATCATGCCTAGCGTTGTAGATTTGCCGCTGCCGTTTGGCCCCAGCATCCCATATACATTCCCTTTTTCTATGGAAAAACTAAGGCGATCTACAGCTGTTAAATAACCAAATTTTTTGGTCAGTTCATTTACATTTAGAATGGGTTCCATAGTTGTATTAACGCATCAAGGCTGTTTTTGTTACGCAAAGTTTTAACTTTGTTCTTATGAGCGATATGCTAATTACGAAAAAAAAACCAACATACCCCATCAATCCATTCCTTTCGGATTATTTGGATTTGTACTCACGGGCGTATCAAATTCCGGTGTTTTATGACGATTTGCTTCGCTTTTCTGGTTCCGTAGCCGTGATGAACAAACACGATCAAGACAGCTTGTGGGTGCGTGTGTTTTACTCGGATAGCGATCGCAAAGAAATTGATGAACAGTTAAAACGTGTTTATGCGCTGCTGCATTCAGACGGAAGCGCCATGACCATTCCCTATCTCAATATTGACGCCATAGACTATTGCACCTTTGGTAACTCCAAGCCCTTTCGTGTAAAAGTGCGAAATACGCTCAACGACAACTTTATCTATTTCTATGTAAAAAAGGCAGATGCCTCTCGTGTTTATGGCTTGGAGCTTGAACATATGCTTTCTCCTTACAACCTTAATTTTTTAGTAAATAAAAACACGCTTATAGAAGAGCATATTGCGGGTATTCCTGGGGATGAGTTTATTAAACATTTTTTACCCAAATGCACAAAATCTGAACGCAATCAAATTGCCAAGTCTTTTGTCAAATTCAACGAGCGTTGCATGATTCGTTTATTGGGCGATATGCGTTCTTACAACTATGTCATTATTCCTATTCATGATTTTGATAAGGTTATTTATAAAATTCGTGCCATTGATTTTGATCAGCAATGCTATGAGGGTAATTTAAAGATTTACCGTCCCCAATTTTTTAAAGAAAACCTCAACATGGTCATGCTAGTTAAAGAACATTTGACCAAAACGTCTGTAGACCAATATAAAATTGAAGAAAGGGCTACAGTTGCACGTCGCATTTTGGGCAGCGAAACACGGTTAACCCATTTGCTTAAGTGTATGTTAAATGACCATATTTCAACGCCTGAGAAGATTGAACAACTGCGCGAGGAGGTTTATGAACTCACCAAACAGGTGTCGTTTAAAAAAAGTAAGTCTATGGGCGATATTATGCGCGCCTCTTTTCATTTTGTAAAGCGCAACTACGAAAATCACGAAATGCTTCGTGTGGACAACTAATACCAGTCTTGTGATGTGTCTTCTAGATCATCATCAATGCCATTTTCCTCAAAAGAATCATCGTTCCATTCGTCTTTATCTGCACTAAATGTTTTTTCCGGTGCTTCTTCAGGAACATCTCCATGGCTGTAAATGAGCATGGGGTAGGTGTTTCCGGGTTTTGGCTCATCGGTTTCGATCAGCTCAATAAAGAAGGTCCATAAGTTTAAAAAATCATAAACGTAAAGCATTTTGGATACATCCGGGAATACCGAGTTAAGTTGCGTGTCACTCATACGACGAACGCTTTCATCTCCAATGTCAAATAATGAAATGGAATCTCCTTGTTTCCATTCCTCATCACTTTCGTAAAAGATGGCCATTTCTGAACCTCCAAAACCAAAGGCTTGCGTAATGGCGTTGTGGAAATCTTCAAAGTTGTCTGTTTCCTCGAGAGCAATATCTCTAAAAACATCTTCTTTGGTATCTAAAATAAGTCTAAAATGATAAATCATAGCGGTGTAAATTAATGCGTAAAATCCAGTAGAGTTGCACGCCAAACAGCAGCGTGGCTAATACTAGGTGAAGCGGTTGGGTTGCGAATGGGAAGTCAAAATAAAACATGACAATTCCAAGTGCTATTTCTCCTCCGATTAGCCAAAGAATACGTCGGATAAAAATCTTTTCAACTTGTTCTTTGACCACAAGTAAAAACAACCAAGCATTTGCAAGGAGCACCAGTATGGACAGGCTTCTGTGGATATAAAAGTCGAGTTGTGGGGCGGCAAGCCAGTATTGTGGAAAATCATATCCCCAGCGTACTACTTGGGCATCGATATATTGTCTTACTTGGATTCCTAAAACAATTTGAACAAGGGTTAGCACAAACGTATTGTAAAGCAATACCCTGATTTTTCTGGAAGGCTTTTTGCTCAATCCGAATGATTTAGACGCCACTCTTACCACGAGTAGAAAACCTACCAATAGCAATGCCATCAGCATGTGTAGTGATATTTTCATCGGAAGTAAGTTGGAGTCAACGACTGTTTTTCCTAACCATGCCTGAAATAGAATCCCCAGCAGGGCTAACAAGGAAAAAATAAAGATAATAGGCTTTTTACGTATCCATTTAATGCTAAACCCGAAAAGGATGAGAATAGCCAAACCCGACAAAGCGCCTAGAAGCCTATTTATAAACTCAATCCAAGTGTGTTTGGCATCAAATACAGCGTAATTGTGTTTTGTATAGGGCTCCCACATAGCGATATTAAAACGATCGGTGGTTGTAAAGGATGTGGAGGCTACTAGTAGTCTTTCATTGTCTATAATCACATTTCCTTCACTGTAC
The DNA here is from genome assembly GCA_024639165.1 of Flavobacteriaceae bacterium. Taxonomy (GTDB): domain Bacteria; phylum Bacteroidota; class Bacteroidia; order Flavobacteriales; family Flavobacteriaceae; genus UBA7446. The sequence continues at coordinate 58,898 of JAHEIX010000005.1, forward strand.
TTGGTGTTTGGTTTCCATTGCAGCTGTGCTTCGTTTGTAGGTGGAATGAGGTAGCCAAAGCACTTGGGCCAATCTGGGCATCCCATGCCACTACCGGTCATCCGTACCGTTGCACCTGCTGCAATAACAAGGTAAACGACAATAAGCGATATACGCGTCCAGCGCTGTAGTTGTTTATACATCATGAAGTAGGGGATAATCCCATGGTTTTGGCTTTTGTTAGCATAAAATCATGTGCAGCTTCGTATTCGTTTGGAATAACACCCTCGAGAATAGCTTCTTTAATTGCCTCTTTGAGTTCGCCCACTTGTCTGCAAGGCTTCAATGCAAAAATACGCATGATTTCCTCACCTGTGACGGGGGGTTGAAAGTTTCGCACATGGTCACGTGCTTCTACTTCTTCAATCTTTGCTTTGACGATGTCAAAGTTGTTGTGATACTTCGCAAATCGTTTTGGGTTTTTTGTGGTGATGTCTGCCTTGCAGAGCAAAAGTAAATCCTCCAACAGCTCACCCGCATCAAAAATAAGTCTTCGCACCGCTGAATCGGTGACATGATCTTCAGAAATGACAATAGGTCTTGAACTCATGTAAACCAGTTTTTGAACGTATTTCATTTTGTCGTTCAAGGGCATACGCATACGTTTAAAAAGCTTATACACCATTTTGGCTCCGACAAACTCGTGTGCGTGAAAAGTCCAGCCCACTTTTTTGTCGAATTTTTTCGTGGGTGCTTTGCCAATATCGTGTAACAATGCTGCCCAACGCAACCAAAGGTTTTCTGTATAGGCACAGATGTTGTCCACTACTTCAAAAGTGTGGTAGAAGTTATCCTTATGACTTTGTCCTTCAACCTCTTCAATTCCTTTGAGAGCTGTAATTTCAGGTAGTATGCGTTCCAATAACCCCAATTGATCCAATAACAACAGACCGGTAGAGGGCACAGGCGCGGCTAATATCTTATGCACTTCCTCAATAACACGTTCTTTAGACAGTATATCGATACGCACGTTGTTTTTTTTAATAGATAAAAGCGAAGCTTTATCAATTGCAAAGTCGAGTTGGGTGGCAAAGCGCACTGCTCGGAGCATTCGTAGGGGATCGTCGCTGTAGGTAATGTCCGGATCTAGCGGAGTTCGCAAGACTTTTGCGGTCAAATCTTGCATGCCATTAAAAGGGTCTAGCAGTTTGCCAAAACCTTCTTTATTAAGTTTAAGGGCTAGTGCATTAACAGTAAAATCACGCCTGTTTTGGTCGTCTTCAAGGGTTCCATTCTCCACTATGGGGTTGCGACTCTCATGGTCATAACTTTCTTTTCTTGCTCCGACAAACTCCAATTGAATGTTTTGCCATTTGATCATGGCAGTACCGTAGTTCTTAAAAACTTGAATGTTGTTTTTTCCAGGCAATAACTCAGCTACTTTTTTGGCAAGCGTAATTCCACTGCCAACTGCTACGATATCAATATCATGACCCCTTGGACGGTCGAGGAAAGTGTCTCTTACATAACCCCCTATGACATAGGTGTCGACCCCTAATGCATCGGCTGCTTTTTGAACATGACCAAACACGACTGGTGCAAGTGCTTCTTCGATAAGGGATTCTAGGGTTTTCATCGCAACTGCTTCACGCTGCCGTCGGGCATAATTTGCAATACTTGTGACGGAATACGCGCTACTTTTTCTTTGTCCAAAGGTACTACTTCGTCTACTTGCGCCAAAATATGCGGGTCTATTTCGTCAAAGCTTTCTGGAATAGGCGCATCACTGATGTTTGCAGAGGTACTTACCATGGGTTTGCCAAAGGATTTGATTAAATCAAGAGCAAAACCGGCTGCAGGAATGCGAATGGCCACACTGCCATTATGTGCAATTACGCCTTTTGCTAGCCCTTTTCCATTTGGGTAAACTATGGTGGTAGGCAGCTTGCTTACCAACAGTTCATCTATGTTAGTAGGCAGTGTTTCGATATATTGGGTCAGCATTGTAATGTCTGAGACCAAGGCAATTAGGGGTTTGTTTTTTGGTCGTTTTTTAAGGGTATAGATGCGATTTACAGCCTCTTGATTTGTAGCATCACAACCCAGCCCCCAGATGGTGTCCGTGGGATAGAGGAGGGTTTTGCCCGACTTCAACCCAGTTACATGCCTGTCCATGTCAATGTTCATTTTTGTATTCCTTTGCAATTTTTGCTTTTAGCCATGTTTCCCTTGTTCTTAGTTTGCATATGATCCATCCAATTTTACCATCTAAAAACCCACCTCTAATAATATAGGAGTTAACGAATTTATATGCGGGTTTTACATACAAATTAAAGACACCAATACGTTTGTTTTTTTGTATAAACTCTTGCGCTGCGTAGTGCGCATAGCGTTCTATTTTTTTGGAGTATTGTTTTAAATCTTTGGTGGTATTGTGAATGATTTTACTGTTCAAATTTCCAAAAGGTTTGTTTTGTTCAATTTCTTCATGTACTCTTTTATTTTCATATCGGTGTAAATTTTGATGGAAGAAGCGTACAACTCTATCATTTTGCCAACCACAAAAGCGCACTTTTTTACCCAAGAAGAAGTTTTTTCTTTGCATCCAATAAGCAGTGTGTTTGGGTCTTGTTTGCAATATATTTTTCAATTCCGAAGCTAGATCATGCGAAGCCACTTCATCTGCGTCAAGTAGTACTACCCATGTGTGTTTTGCTTGTGATATTGCCCAATTTTTTTGATCAGCAGCATAAAGGTATTTACGTTGTAAAACCCTTGCGCCATATGTTTCACATATCGTAACTGTATTGTCTGTGCTGAAAGAGTCAACCACTAAAATTTCGTCTGCCCAAGCAATTGAATTTAAGCAGTTTTTTATGTTTTTTTCTTCGTTGTATGTGGTGACAATTGCAGATATTTTTGGCGTATTATTTTGAATAAAATAATCAGCTAATTTTTTGTTAAGAGTCGCTTTGTCAAAAGAGTCCAAAACAAATTTTTGGGCAAATGTTCCCATACTGGTGATGCGTTCTCTGTTGATATTAAAGTCAATAATAGCATCACAAAATGCGCCAATATCGTTTGTGGGAACTAAAACGCCAGACTTGCTTTGTGCAATAACTTCTGGATTTGAACTTGTGTCAAAAGCAATTGTAGGTTTTTGGCATAGTCCTGCTTCGGCAATGACATATCCAAAGCCTTCCCATAGCGATGGCAATAAAAAGATATCACCACTCATGTACAAGTCTTTTGGATTGTCAACAAAACCAACAAGTTGAACATGACTCATGAGGTTGTTGGATTGAATTTTTGCTTTAATTGATGCTTCAAGCCTACCGCTACCGCCAATAATTAAATGGAAATCGATTCCACGCTTGTGAAGTTCATGCGCAACGTCTATCAAAAAAAGTTGATTTTTTTGTTCTTCCAATCGCCCTAGATTTGTTAAAATTAATTCTGACGATTTTCTTTCGTAATATGTTTTAAACGACTTGTTGATAAGAGATGTTCCGTCAATTCCATTTGGAATTACGGTAATGTATTCTTTAGGAAAAAGCTCCAAATTATTTTCTAAAATACAGTCCATTGTAGCTTTCGAATTCACAAGAATTTCATCAATAATATTTTTGTACAAGTAACGATTCAATAATGAATTGCGCACTGGGATAGCGCTTCCTCTACGATAAATGATGCGGTCAACTCCAGCCAACTTTCCGGCAACCCCCCCCGATTTTACATCTTGTGATAGATTAAGTATTAATGTAGCAACCTTATGCTTTTCGAGCATTCTAGTAAAACGCAATAATTTAAGCGGATTTAAAAAACTTGTATTGGTGTTGCTGATGGTTTTGTGTGGAATGTTATGTGCTTTTACCTTTTCTGAAAGCACACTTTTTTTATGGCAAAAAATCAAGACAGCGTGTCCCGACTCGTGCAAGTGTTTTGCCATTTCAAAATGCCATTTTTCACCACCGCCCCATGCAATTGCTGAGTTAAAAAAACAAATGGTCGTTTTCATGATAACAGCGATTTATAGAGTGTATTCCATTGTTCAGCTAGGGCATTGTCATTGAATTTTTGTACAAAAGCAAACCCTTCAGAAATTCGTTTTGCTCTTGATTTATCAGGCTCATAAAATAATTTTTCGACGGCTTCCCGTAAATCGTTTTCATCCTCTGAATCAATATATATGCTAGATGGACCACCTGCCTCGGAAAAACATCCGCCTTTGGTTGTGATTACAGGTAAGCCACTGTATAAGGCTTCTATGATAGGTATACCAAAACCTTCAAAAAAGGAAGGATAGCAAAACACGGTAGCATTTTGATAAATACCTGCTAAGTCTTTAATGCTGATATGATTGATAAGCACCACACGGTCTTGCATGTCATTTTCTTTGACAAAGTTTTTTAACTTCTCGCCATGCGCCTTTACCTTTCCAACAAATACCATGTTGTGTTTTGTTTCTTTCAAAGCCTTTGCAATGGATAGGGCATTTTTACGCTCTTCAAGTGTTCCCACGTACAATACATATTTTTCTGGCAGTTGGTACTTATTGTTAATAGCTGCAAGTTCTTTTTTTGAAAAACGAGTCTTAAAAATGGGATGGCATCCTTGGTAGATGACTTCAATTTTTGATTCTGATATTTTGGTAAACTCAATTAAGTCCGCTTTAGTTTGTTCACTTATGGCAACCACTTTGGAAGCTTTCTTTACGGCATGGTTTACTTTCCGTTTGTGGATAGCTACATCAACTGACTTATAAAGTTTAGGGTAACGATAAAAAATAAGATCATGCACAGTAACCACAGAAGGAGTATCAAGTCCTGTAGGTAATTCTCCGCTAAGCCCATGATACACATCAATTTTATCCTTTTTTAACTGGTGCACTATAGGTCCTTGACGCCAAAAAGCGTGGAGCCAACGCCAAATACCTTTTGGTTGGTGTTCCATTGTGTTTGGCAATGCTTTCCATCGGTTTGGTTTTCCCTTTTTTGGGTTGTAGAGGTGGTAGTTATATTTTGGATAATAGGTAGCCAAGATGCGAACTAAATCACGGCTGTAGTTTCCCAAACCGCTAGCGTTGTGAAAAATTCGCTTTGCATCATATCCTATTCGCATAGCGCAAAATTAATTCAATTAGTTCAGATTGTGATGATTTTAATTAAAGCCTATCTTAGCAAAAGTCTTATTTGTTTTTTTAATGCATAAAATTAGTACAGTTATTATAACTAAAAATGAGGAGGCAAATATTGAAAGGTGTTTGTTATCTGTATTAGATTTTTCAGATGAGGTCATTGTAATAGATGATTTTTCATCCGATCAAACTCCTGCTATTTGCAAGCGTTACGACCTTGTTTTTGTGCAACATAAGTTTGAAGATTTTGCAAGTCAAAAAAATATAGCTCTCGATAAAGCTAGATTTTCACTTGTTTTCTCTATCGATGCTGACGAAGAGGTTTCTGAAGAACTAAAGCAATCCATTATGGAGATTAAGACTAATTCCGCTGCTTTATTTTACTCTATGAACAGGCGGACGAATTATTTAGGCAAATGGATTCGTTATTCGGGATGGTACCCTGATGTAAAAATTAGATTGTGGCAAAAGGAAAATGCGCGTTGGAAAGGAGCTGTTCATGAAGTTTTACACCCCGAACCGAAAAGTCAAATACACCTTGCTGGGGATATCTTACACCACTCTTATCCATCAATACAATGGCATGTTCATAAAATCAATCACTTTACCGAAATTTCCGCACAGCAAATGTTTTCAAAAGGGAAGAAAGCGTCATGGTTTAAAATAATAGTTTCGATGAAGTTTATTTTTTTTAAAAAATACTTTCTTCAACGCGGATTTTTGGACGGATATCACGGGTTTATTTTGGCTCTTATGACTTCTTATTATACATTGTTGAAGTACGCAAAGCTTCGTCATTTAAATCAACAAGCATGAATGTTAATGGCTTTTCTTTTATTAAAAATGCAATTAAATACGATTTTCCAGTAGTGGAGTCAATTAAGTCAGCACTACCACTATGTGATAAATTCTACGTAGCTGTCGGAAAGTCTGAAGATGACACCTTAAACCTTATAAGGTCTATTGACAAAAATAAGATTGTAATAATAGAAACCGAATGGGAAGAGCATGTCAGCGAGGGCGGTAGTGTATTGGCCCTGGAGACAGATAAGGCTTTTCGTGCCTTGCCTGTTGAAACAGATTGGGCAATCTATATTCAAGGGGATGAATTGTTTCACGAACAAGATTACGAAACAATTCGCAATGCTATGAAGCTCTATCATAACAACAACAAAGTTGAAGGACTCTTACTTAATTATCTTCATTTCTACGGCTCATACAGCTATGTTGCGGAGTCTTATGTTTGGTATCCAAAAGAGATACGAGTATTAAGGTATAACCCTGCTATATATTCTTATAAAGATGCTCAAGGCTTTAGAAAAGGAGACAATCAAAAACTCAAAGTGAAGCAAATAGAAGCCACAATATACCATTATGGACATGTTAGACCTCCAAAAGTTATGCAGGCTAAATTTCAAAATTCAAGCAGGTTTTATCACGACGAAGAATGGATAAAAAAAACATTTCCTAAAGACTCATTTGACTATCTTGAACATGTAGGTGAGTTGAAGCGCTTTCAGTCTGAACATCCCAAGCTCGTTCAACCACGAATAGATCGTTTAAATTGGGAATTTGATTACGACCCCTCAATGAATAATCCATCTTTTAAAAAGCGACTTAAACACTTTTTGCGAAGATATTTAGGAATTGATTTAGGTTACAAAAACTATATTCTATTACGTTAGATTTTTCAAAATCCCATTTGTGCAAACAAATTGGTTTTCTTCAATTCGTTTTCGAAAAATTTTAAAGTTAATCTCAATATCTTCCTGACTATAAGTTCTTTTATGATGGAGGTGATAAACTATAGCCTTATTTTTCATCGAGTATTTTTTAAGTCCAATGGCCTCAAGCCGCCACTCAACGTCACAGTCTTCACCAACTCCTGCATGCACATAATCTTCATCAAAGCCATTAATTTGAAGTAAAAGCTCCTTGTTAATTCCCCAATTACACCCTTTAAGTCCGCGTTCTTTTGTGCTTAGTTGAATGTTAGTGTATATACCTTCTTTACAACTTGTTGCACCTCTTAGAATCAAATCAAACAGCGGCAACCCATCAAACTGCATCTTTTTTTGGAGCCTAGCAGTTATTTTTTCAGATAGCATTACCCGTCTGCCATAACAAATTTTATTGCTTTCTTTTACTTTTTGATACGCCTTTACGAAGTGCTTGTGGGGAATGCAGTCGCCATCAATAAACACCAAAAATGTTCCTTTTGTAGCTTGAACAGATGTATTTAAAATCCGGTTTTTTCGAAACCCTATATCTTCTTGCGTTTTGTGTTGAAGTGGAAAGGGATAGCTTTGTGACGCTAAAAATGATTTGGTATTCGCATCTTGCCCATCTTCAGAAACGATGACCTCAAAATCTGAAACACTTTGTTTGGAAAGGGCATCTAAAATTAGTGCAAGATTTGCAACGTTGTTATAATGCGAAATAATGACACTAACCATATAAAATTATACTGCTACGTTATGCTCTCTAAGCGCATCGTTTAGAGATGTTTTTTTATTGGTACTTTCCTTCCTTTTGCCAATGATAAGCGCACAAGGTACTTGATAGTCACCCGCAGCAAATGTTTTGGTATAGCTACCTGGAATAACCACAGACCTTGCAGGAACACGGCCTTTATGTTCAATTGGCTCATCGCCTGTTACGTCAATAATTTTAGTAGAACCCGTTAGTACCACGTTAGCGCCTAATACCGCTTCTGTTTCTACGTGGACACCCTCTACCACAATACAGCGCGAGCCTATAAATGCATTATCTTCAATAATCACAGGTGCAGCTTGGAGAGGCTCCAAAACACCGCCAATGCCAACACCACCACTTAGGTGTACATTTTTGCCAATTTGCGCACAGCTTCCTACAGTAGCCCAAGTATCCACCATGGTACCTTCGTCTACATAGGCACCTATGTTAACGTAAGAAGGCATCAATATGGTGCCTGAAGAAATATAGGCGCCTTTACGTGCCACAGCGTGCGGCACAACACGAATACCCTTTTCTTTATAGCCTGTTTTAAGTGGAATTTTGTCATGGAACTCAAGAGGTCCAGCATCAATGGTTTCCATTTTTTGAATGGGAAAGTAGAGCACAACCGCTTTTTTCACCCATTCGTTAACTTGCCACCCATTATCGGTAGGCTCAGCCACGCGGAGTATACCTTGGTCTAGCTGGTCAATGACCGAACGAATGGCTTGTTGTGTTTCTTCTTCTTGTAAAAGCGCTCGGTCGTCCCAAGCGGCTTCGATTATAGCTCTGCTCATTTGAATTTTTTTCAAAGATAAGTTTTGAGATGAAACCAAATCCATGATTTCCAAAAATTCATTACTTACATTTGTATCATGGCTAGAATAATGGCAATTGATTATGGAACAAAGCGCTGTGGTATCGCTGTTACAGATCCCTTACAGACCTGTGCGTTTGCCTTGGACACTGTTCCACCTAAAGAATTGCTTTCATTTCTAAAAAAGTACACCAGTCAAGAGGATGTTACTTATATAGTTGTAGGCGCACCCAAGCAACGGGACAACACACCTTCTCCAGTAGAAACTAAAATTACACCCTTTGTAGCACAGTTAAAAGCTCAGTTCACTGATATCAATGTCGTGCGCTATGACGAAAGATATACCTCAAAAATGGCCCAACAATCACTTTTGATGAGTGGCGCACCAAAAAAAGTGCGTCAAAAAAAAGAAGTTATTGATAAATTGAGCGCAACACTTATCTTGCAAGGGTATTTAGATCAACAGCAAAGTTTATGATACTTCCTATTGTAGCCTACGGCGATCCTGTATTAAAAAAGAAAGCCGTAAACGTAGAAAAACACCACTTGAAACTTAAAGAGCTCATACGTGATATGTGGGAAACCATGTATGCCGCTTATGGAGTAGGCCTTGCAGCTCCTCAAATTGGGGAGTCGCTTCGACTCTTCATCGTTGACGGCAGCCCATTTGCACAAGACAAATCACTTGATCACGTTGAGCAACAAGAATTAAGAGCATTTAAAAAAGTATTTATTAATCCAGAAATCATTTCATACAGCGGACTAAATGAGTCTTTCAATGAAGGTTGCCTCAGTATTCCCGATGTCAGAGAAGATGTTTCCAGGCTTTCTACAATCGAAATTGTTTATTACAATGAAAAATTTGAAAAAGTGGAGGAAGAAATCAGTGGATTGGCTGCTCGAATTGTACAACATGAATTTGATCATATAGAAGGTATTTTGTTTACAGATAAGTTGGGTCCTCTTAAAAAGAAATTACTCAAAACCAAACTCGCACAGATAGCACGAGGCAATATCAAGCCTGACTACCTTATGCGATTTCATGGCAAATCCAATAGTAAATAATGGATAACAAACGAACCAAACAGCTTAAAGCATTTGATCGGTTGTTGACTATTATGGACGAATTACGCACCAATTGTCCTTGGGATAAAAAGCAAACCTTTGCTTCTTTGCGCCACCTTACCATTGAAGAAACCTACGAACTCAGCGAAGCCTTACTGTCAGGCGATTTGGAAGAGGTTAAGAATGAATTAGGCGATTTGCTATTACATATCGTTTTTTATGCAAAAATTGGCAGCGAACAGAGCGCTTTTGACATAGGGGAAGTGGCAAATGCCATTTCAGAAAAACTTATCGATAGGCATCCTCATATCTATGGCGACGTAGAAGTTACCGACGAGACAGATGTAAAGAAAAATTGGGAAAAGCTCAAACTCAAAGAAGACAACAAAGGGGTTTTGTCCGGAGTTCCTAAAAGTTTACCCAGCTTGGTTATGGCCAGTCGGATGCAAGATAAAGCCGCAGGTATTGGTTTTGATTGGAAAAGTATTGACGGAGTAAAAGATAAAATCAGCGAAGAGTTGGGAGAGTTGGACTACGAAATTAAACACGGCACAAAAGAAAAAATAACAGACGAAATGGGAGATGTTTTCTTCTCGCTAGTCAATTATGCACGTTTTCTAAAAATCAACCCCGACGATGCGCTCTCATCAACAAACAGGCGTTTTCGCCGCCGTTTTGAAGCCATGGAAAAGCTGGCAAAGCAGCAAGGGCAAGCTCTTGACGACCTAACACCTGACCAATGGGAACAGCTTTGGCAAGCAGCTAAAAAGCAGCAGGGCTAATGTTTGTGTAAGGATTTTGCCAAACGCTTCTTTTCTTCTAAACCTTCTAGTCGTTTTTGATGCTTGGCGATGTCTTCATGAACCTTTATGACTATAGGATTCTTGTCTTGATTTTTTCCAAAAAACTGAAGGTTGGTTTCCAGTTGGATAATCTCCTGTTTTATTTCACCAATGCGACGGTTCAGGGATTGTAATTCCTTGCGTATGCTATCATCATCCTCTTTCATGTTATCAAGTTTGTTTTGATAACTTTTTTGGGTGATTTCTGAAGATGAAAGACCAATGATCTTATAAGCGTCGTCAACCAAGCTTAAAAAATCTTGATTTATACTCATCTTATTTCTCGGGATATAGCCTATGGCATTCCATTCTGACACCATGTTGTCAATGTCTTTTTCATTGGGTTTATCAGCTGAAGCAATCATATCTTGAAGAGATGACAACAGGGTCATTTTTTTATTGAGATTTTCCTTTTGCTTTTCGTTTTGCTGGTTGCGATTGGCGTCTTTGTTTTCAAAATATTCGTTACACAAGGCTCTAAACTGGGTGTTTAGTTTTATAAAATCTTCTTTTCTCACAGGTCCGGAAACCTTCCATTCCTTTTGTAAAGCGATGATTTTTAGTGTTGTTTCTTTGTGATTGGTTTGCTCCTTTAAGATTTCTGCTTGTGCAATAAGCTCCTTGCGTTTAGTAACATTAATTGCGTATTCCTTTTTTAGCGACTTGTAAAAACGATTTCTTTTCTTGCTAAACTGATTTGATGTTTTTTTGAAAACTGACCAAAGATCGTTTCGGTTTTTTTCAGGTACTTTACCAATTGCAAAAAACGATTCTCGCAGGCCGTCATAGGTTTTTGAGAAATTATTGATATTGGTTTTAGAATTAAATTCTTTGGCGAGTAACTCTTCCATTTGAGAAAGGATAGCTCTTTTTTTAAGAAGGTTTTCTTCGAAAATCTCTTCCTGATTCTTGATAAAATATCTTCGCTTGTCATGAACAATTTTCGTGGCATCACTAAACCTTTGCCAAACCTCTTCACTGTGTTCTTTATCCACAGGTCCAAGTTCATCCTTCCATTTTTTGTGTAGTGTTTGTAAGTGACGGAAGGCCTTTGGAATATCTTCCATGCTTCCCAGTGCCTCTGCCTGTTCGCAAATTTTCAACTTTTGCTCCAAGTTAAACTTAAAATCCAACTCACGTAGCTCTCTGTTTAGGTGAAGGAAGTCATAAAAATGCCCAACATGGTGATGGTAGGTTTTCCAAATATTATTGGCTTCCATTCTAGGAACTTGCCCTGTTTCTTTCCAACGTCTTTGTAAATCTTTAAATTGTTTATAGGTGGTGTTTATATCTTGATCAACACCAATAAGTCCTTTTAATTCTTCTATCAACGCCAGTCTTTGCTCAAGGCTCTTTTGCTGTTTTTCCTCAACGCTTCTGTAGTATGTGCCTCTATCGGATTTATATCTACGAATGAGATTGTTGAATTCTTTTAGTACTGGTGGATTAAAATAAAAGGCATCGGGATTGCCTCCTTCCGCTATAAAAGCTTGCCTTTGAGTGTCTTTAAGACTAGCCATTTCTTTTTCAAAGGCCTTGGTTAAGGCATCCACAGTGCTTTTTAAACTTTGAATGGGTTTGTTACCCAATGCTTCGGAGAAATATTCCAACATTTTCTTGGGTTCCATACCGTCGAACACTTGCTCCGAACGCTCAGCTTCAGTTGTAGCATCATCTTCTTTGGTTTCTGCTTCTTCTTCGGTTTCTGCTTCTTCTTCGGTTTCGGAAGCATCCTGCACAGCTTCGACAGGCTCTTCAATGGGCTCAACAGTTTCTTCTTGCTTTTTTTCGGGTGCAGGCGCAGCCTTTTCGGCTTGTTCTTCTGTTACCGCTTCAACGAGTGGTTGAGTAGGTTTTTCTGTGGTCTCGTCTTCTTTTTTGGCATTGGGGATAGAAGCTTCTTCACTTACGTTTTCGTCGTTTGCTTTTGGCAAATCGTTGTCGGTTTTTTCCAACATAGTCATGATTTAAGTCAATTCGAATATACAATTTATAGTATACCACTCAAAAAAAATCACATATTCCATAAATGCCAAGAGGCTTCAGCTTGTGCTACTAACATATTTTCGCCATTCCCAACCTTAGCGCCAGCTTTTTTACCTGCTTTCATAAAGGCTGTTTCCGTCGGATTATAAATCAAATCGAACAGTACATGAGCACTAGTGAGTTGTGTATACTTAAGATTTGGTTTCTGATGTACGTCAGGATGGGTTCCTAAAGGCGTGCAATTCACAATTAACTTGTGGTCTTTTAAGATTTTTTCTGTTAAATCGTCATAGTTTAGGTTGTTGAGGCCTTTTTTTCTTGAAACATATTGGGTTTTAATTCCCATTTTGTGCAATGCATAAACCACTGCTTTAGATGCACCGCCAGTGCCAAGCACTAATGCAGCGTTGATTTCAGCTGTGATCATAGGGGTAATACTCTTTTGAAAACCAATATAATCGGTATTATATCCCGTTGTGGTTCCGTCAATATTGAATACAATGGTGTTCACCGCACCAATGGCTTTTGAAACTTCATCAAGATTGTCAAGAAAGGGCATCACTTCTTGTTTGTATGGAATGGTAACATTCATCCCTTTAAGCTGAGGTGTTTGTAAAACCGTTTTAAAATCAGTTAAATCGGGTAAATCAAAATTTTGATACGAGCAGTTATCAAGCGCCTCTTTTTTAAATTTCTCAGCAAAGTATGCTCTTGAAAAGGAATAGTCTATATCCTTGCCTAAAAGTCCAAAACGCATTTTATTTTTTTCGCTCATAATAATCTAGTGAAAACACAACAAGTAAACCTACAACACACCATAAAATGGCCCAGATGCTGTCGGATATGTTATTTAGTTCAGCAAAATTAGCAATTCTATTTGGAGGCCAAAGAATAAACAGCGATCCAAAAACAAATCCAATCAATACGGCTTGCAGCTCGTCTTTGGCACGTTGTTGGATTTTGTGAATAAGCGCTGACAAGCTGCTGATGCCAATCAACGAGCCCAGTAGGAATACAGCAAACATAAGGGCATACGTCTCGTCTTGAGGGAGTAGTTCAATGCTGCTAAACGGACTTATGATATATCTGCCTAGGGCATTTACACTGTCTACAAGGAGTAGAGAATAATTGCCCATTAGAATGAGTAAAAACGAACCCGATAAGCCTGGTAAAGTCATGCCTATGATACTTAAATAGCCACACAAAAAAATATATAAGAGGTTGGTGTTTTCTTCTGATGGGGACAACACACTCAAGCCGATGCCTACAGTAAGGCCTACAAAGCCAAGCAACAAATTTCGTTTACGCCAATTACTGAAGTCTCTATATAAGATAATCGCAGATGCCAAAACCAAACCAAAGAATAATGCCCATACGTTTAGTGGATAGGAATTTAAGGCAGCGTCCAGCATTAGCGAAAGGGTGAAGTAACTCAGTATAACCCCAACAAATAAGGCTATTAAAAACGTACCATTAATATATTGCCAAAAAGTTCTAAAGCGTCCTCTAAAAAGCAGGGATATGGCTTTGAAATTTAGGCGTTGAAAGGAAAAAATAAGCTCCTCATAAAAACCTGTCACGACTGCAACTATACCACCGGACACTCCTGGAATTTTATTAGCGATCCCCATAGCAATCCCTTTGAGGATTAATAAGCTGTAATCTGATAACGATCGGTTAGCCATGATTTTTTTTGCTAAATTTTTCTAAAAAATACAACAAACATAATGCCGCTATAAATGCGCTAGTAGCCAATACTACCTGTGCATCGGGGTTGGAGAATTCTGGCAGCGTAACTGTTGTCGTTAGCGGTTCTTCAATTCCTTTGCTATTGGTGTAGTATGCTGTGATTTTTTTCCACGGCCATACTTTGTATAATGAACCCATTAAAAAGCCTGTCATGGTAGCTAAAATGCTGTTTTTATGTTGAGAAAAAAGCCAACGCAAGACCCTTGCAAAAGCTTTTAGCCCTATCAATCCACCTGCAGCCATCACCAAAAAAACAATCAATCCTTCAATTTCAAAGGCCTTTATCTTATCTAGTGCATTCAAGGCAGTTTCGTACGCACCAAGTAAGATTAGAATAAAGGCTCCAGAAATTCCGGGGAGTATCATGGCTATTACCACTAGCATACCGCAGAAAAAAAGATATAGCAAGCTATTAGATCCTGAGCTGGGCGTAATTAACCCTATTCCCAAAGCAACAAGAAAACCCAATGCCATGGCTGTGAAAGCGGGAATATTCCACCTAGAAACACTGTTTTTTAAAACAAAGGCACTTGCTAATATCAGTCCAAAGAAAAAGGCCCATAGTGGGATAGGATAGGCAGTAAGTAGCCATGAAATGCCACTGCTTACTATTAGCATGCCAGTGGCAATGCCCAGCGCTAACGCCAATAGAAATGAGCCATCAAGAGATCGCCAAGCCGCTTTTCTATTGGGGCCAAGCAATTGTAAGAGTAGTGTAAGTGAAACCTTGTCAATGGCTTTAATGAGTCTTTCATAGATATGAGAGATAAGCGCAATGGTACCTCCAGAAACACCTGGAACCACATCGGCTGCGCCCATAGCCAAACCTTTTAGATATATTACAATGTGTTCTTGCACGGATTGCTTCATTAGACCCAAGTGTTGAAATGTAAAATTACGCAATCGAGCGTAAAGAATACTATGAAATGGATAAGGTGTCTTTTACCAAGACTGTAGCCCTTGAGGTTGGGAAGGTTTCATATAAAACATCCAGTTCATTGGGATTAATAGCATAGGCATTTTTAAGAAAAAAAGATGCTTCATTTGCTTTCGCTTGCATCATATAGAAACCTGCGAGCATGTAGTTTAGAGAGCTGTTCTCGGGGTGAAACTCCAAACCTTGTTGTAAGGTCTCAATCCCCTTGCTATAGTCTTGTAATTGCAACAAGACACCCGCCCAGTCTAGCCAAGTTTGTAATTCGTAGTTCCCAAGATTTACCAAACGTTCGTATGCGAGATTCGCTTCTTCAAAGAAGCCCAATGCTTTATTAGACTGTGCATACAAACGCCAATACATCACGTGGCCGGAATCGATTTTAACAGCTTTTTTTATGTAGTGCAATACTTTTGCATAGGATTTGTTGCGCATATAGTGCCCACACAGTGCCAGCCAGCTTTTATCCAACAAAGGGTCTTCGTGTATGGCTTTTTTAAGAAACTTAATACCCAACTCATCATTTTTGAGTTTTAAATGACATTCGCCAATACGCAGGAGCGCAAAAGCTGTCGGGTCATCAATGCTAAGTGTTATTTCATAATGATTAATTGCTTCATTATATCTTCCTAGTTGTTCCAATGCCTTGCCTAGCTCTAGGTATGCACCTATAAACGTATCATCGCAAATGATAGCAAAATCAAAAGCCGTGATGGCTTGCTCGTACAATTGCTTGGCCAAATACTGTCTTCCTAATTGATGCCATGCAACTTCATTGTAGGGGTCTCTGTTTAAAAACTCATTCATATAGGCAATGGCACCATCAGCATCCTTTAAGGACTCAAAGCAATAAATGATGTTGTACAAGGCATGATTGTCTGTTACTTCTTCCTCCAAACATCTAATGAAATATTCTTTTGCCATAAAAAAGGCATCCAAGTATAGGTATTCCATTGCAAGAAGCGAATGAAATTCATATTTGTTGTCTGCATAGGTCAGCCCTTTTTTAAGAGATTCGATAGCCTCTTGATGCTCATTGCACTTGGATTGTATTACCGCCAAATGCTGGAAGGCGTAAGGATTGAAGGGTTCAACAGCGATTAGGTTATCTACTAGAATACGAGCCTCTTCGTATGAACTCGTTAGGGTGTGGTATTCAATTAGGAGTAAAATGAGTTCGGTTGCATCAGGGTGTTGGTTGAGTCCAACTTCAATGGCTTTTTTTGCCATGCTCAGGTTGGCGGCATCAATATAATACTGCCCAATTTCTTCAAATTCTGAGGCATCGAAAAATTGAATTTCGTTTGTTTTGAGCATCGACTCAAAACGCGAAATAGGTAAATCAGAAAAATCACCAAATGGGAAGTCCATACCTTGATTTAGATTATATAAATCTAAAAATTGAATTTCAGCTTACTGTAGCGGTGTTGACTCAATTTTCAACAAAGTAATCAACACTCTGTTTGGTTGAGTACTTTGATAAGGGTTTTACAGGCTTTTTTAATCTGTTTTTCAGAGATAGTCAGCGGTGGAGAAATTCGTACAGCCTTGGGTTCAAACAGCAGAAAAAAGAGCAAAACACCTTCTTTCAAGCACTTTTTGACAAGTGTTTGTGCTGTTTTTGTGTCTTCCATAATGAGCGCGAGCATAAGCCCCTTACCCCTAATCGCCTTGATTTTAGGGTGGACAAGTAATTTTCGAAACAGTTTTTCTTTCTCAAGTGTCGCTGCTATCAAATTGCTATTGAGCATGGTATCCAACGTAGCTCGGCAGGCTGCAGCAATGACTGGATTTCCTCCAAAAGTCGTAATGTGTCCAAGCGAGGGCGCTTGTTTGAGCTGCGCCATGTGTTTTTGATCTGCAATAAAAGCTCCTACGGGAAGTCCACCTCCAAGCCCTTTCCCAACGACCAAAATGTCAGGTGCTATTTTGTGATCCATAAAGGCAAAGAGTTTTCCTGTGCGTCCAATTCCTGGTTGAATTTCGTCTAGGATAAGCAGCGCACCAACGTCTTCACAACGTTTTTTAACTTTTTTTAGATACCCCTTGTCTGGTACAATAAATCCAGCACCTCCTTGAATGGTTTCTAAAATAACAGCAGCTGTTTGGCTTGTGATATTTTTAAGATCCTCAGGATTGTTAAAGCGTATAAAACGGGTCCCTGGAATAAGAGGTCTGTATGCACTTTTTCGCAATTCGTATCCCATAACACTCATAGCTCCCATGGTATTTCCATGATAGGCTTTTTTTGCCGCTATAATTTCAGCACGTCCAGTTACACGTTTGGCCAATTTTAATGCACCTTCTATAGCCTCGGTTCCCGAATTGGTTAAATAGGTAGTGTTTAGGTGTTGCGGTAAGTGATCGGCCAGCAACTTGGCCAGTAAGACAGGTTCTTTTTGGATAAACTCTCCATAAACCATCACGTGGAGGTATTTGCCTAATTGTCTTTTGATAGCGCGCACAACTTTGGGGTGTCGATGCCCCAAGCTACATGCAGATACACCAGCTACCAAATCAAGGTACTTTTTGTTGTTGCTATCGTATAAGTAGCACCCCTTTGCACGAACAATTTCAAGTCCCATCGGATATGGTGTTGTTTGCGCTTGGAAATCTTTAAATAACGATGCAAGTGAAGCCATTGCAGTTATCTTTTTAATTTTATTGGGACTCCTTCTATTTCTGGCAGATTACCCTTTATGTTGAAGCGTTGGAGGTCTATGCCGTGAAACAGATCTTCCTTGCTGTATATTCTCTCATCTTCTCGCCATGTAAAACCAAGTAACTGCCTGGTGTTTTCAGGAAGGTCATCATGAGGATAAACGACCCCATCGGGATTTGTAAAAAAAGTGATTTTTTCGATACCACTGTCTTCAAATTCTAAGCGCAATGCACTGCAGATGGCTTTATCTATCCCTGTCAGCTCAAGAGTTTCATCATCATAGATATAATAAACCATTTCTGTATTCTGAATAACGTCTACTATTTCAAGACTTTTACCCTTGAACTTGCCCTTTAGTTGAAGCCCTTTGATTTGATTAAAATTAGCTGCATTTAAACTGTCTTGTTCAATCACAAAAGCGTTATTGTAGATAAGTAGCGAATCCAATACTTCTTTTTCAGTATCTATGGTAAGGTGGATCTCGTCTCCTGTCATTTGACTTTCATCTGACCATAGTATAGGGTTGCGATCTGCAATCTCTTGAGGTGTTAAATATTGTAAATCACGATCAGTGATGGGACGCCTAATGAGCTTTGCGCGTCCGGAAGTTTGATTAAAGTGAATAGAGTCTGTTTTACCACTCAAATCTTCTTTGAAAATGCGTACATCGTGAAATCCACGTATGATTCGTTGTTCAGGAGGACCAGTTGCAATAAGTGTATCTGCATGAATATAAAGGGAATCGAGTTCAACTACATTAATCGCAACCGCTCGGTGGGTTACCATAGCTGAGTCTTTTTCTTTAAATACCTGCCCGTAATTCCCTGTGATGATGGAATTATTTATAGTATCGGTTATCCGAATATTTTGGGTGGCTGACGCATATTTTTTAATATCATTAAAATAGATGCTATCGCCAAGGATGTTACGGTTGTTGTAGTCAATAGATGCGTTTTTCTTAAAGAAACCTTCTTTCTTTACTGTGTTATAAAAGCCTTCACGGCAACGAACCACATAATCTTCTCCTATAATCGTGGTGGCTCCGTAAAAAAAAGCGTGCTTTGTTTCGGTGTAAAAATCCATGCGTGCAGAAGTCAAGGTAAAATCAGGATTGTTGACCACTACTTTGTTTTCAAACGTGTATTTTTTGCTATCAGAAATATAAGTACCTCTTTTGCTAGTAATCGTAGTCAAGCTGTCATAAACTGTTCCATTAGCAGGGTAGTAGGCTATGTTTTTAGTTCTGTCAAAATAAAGTGTATCCGTTTTAAGCAGCATTTCCTTGTTGTCAAGCACAACCTGTTCTTTTGCAACGGCTAGGTTTATTTTGCCATCATAATTGACAGTCTTGCTTGTTAGCACCAAGCTATCCCCTTGCATGATGCGGACATTTCCAAAGGCATCAAATCTATTTTCTTTTTTATAAAAAAAGGCCTTGTCAGACCAAACATCCATGCCTTGATGCACCAGATGTACCTGTTTGGTAGCACTTCGTTCTAAGATATTTGCTCCAGGAAAGTTTTCTTCATCTAGCTGAAAAGATCCCGCTTGACGTATTTCTATTTCTTTTTCCTGTGCCCATAATCCACTAGCGGACAACAGCAGTAAATAAGAAAAGAGAACAGCTCTCATGCGTATTTATTATGATGAACGAAAGATGGTTTGATTTCTATCTGGGCCTACAGAAACAATCTTTATGGGTGTTTCTACATAAGCTTCAATAAAGGCCACATAGTCCATAAATGTTTTTGGAAGTTCCTCCTCGCTGCGCATTTTGGTCAAGTCTTCCTTCCAGCCAGGCAATGAAGTGTATTGTGGTTTTACCTCTTCTGCATTTAAGCAGTAGGGTAGGTGCTGAATGTTTTCGCCTCTGTAATCATATGAGACACAAACCTTAAGCGTATCAAAACCAGAAAGCACATCGCCTTTCATCATCATCAATTGGGTGACCCCATTTACCTCTACAGCGTATTTAAGTGCAACCAAATCAAGCCAGCCACAACGACGTGAACGACCCGTGGTAGCGCCAAACTCGTGTCCTACACGACCCATTGTTTCTCCGATTTCGTCAAATAGCTCGGTTGGAAAAGGACCGCTTCCCACTCTCGTGGTATAGGCTTTGAATATGCCGTAAACTTCCCCAATTTTATTGGGCGCAATACCCAGTCCAGTACATGCGCCTGCGGCAGTCGTATTGGATGAGGTAACAAACGGATACGTACCAAAGTCAATGTCCAAAAGGGAGCCTTGTGCGCCTTCAGCTAAAATGTGCTTGCCTTCTTTTTGGGCTACACTTAGGAATTGTTCGCTGTCAACAAACGAAATGTTGCTTTTCAAAAAAGCTATGGCTTCAAAAAACGCCTTATCAAGTGAGTCCATGTCATACTCAAGATTAACGTTCATGTTAGCAACCATCGCCAAATGTTTATCGCGAAGTGCTTGATACCTTGTCTTCCAGCTTGCTAATTCAATATCGCCAACTCTAATCCCATTACGACCTGTTTTGTCCATATACGTTGGACCGATACCTTTGAGTGTAGATCCAATTTTTGCTTTTCCTTTTGCCAGCTCTGAAGCGGCATCGAGAAGCCGGTGTGTTGGAAGAATTAGGTGCGCTTTTCTAGAAACCAATAGTGACCTATTGATATCAATATCAAAAGGAGCAAGGTTGTCTAATTCTTGCTTAAAAATAACGGGGTCAATCACCACGCCGTTTCCAACCAAGTTGGTGGCATCGGGGTGAAAGATTCCTGAGGGTATGGTGTGTAATACGTGTTTAATTCCGTCAAATTCTAGGGTGTGGCCTGCATTGGGTCCGCCTTGGAATCGAGCAATAATGTCGTACTTTTTTGTAAGTACATCAACAATTTTACCTTTTCCTTCGTCGCCCCACTGTAAGCCTAGGAGTAAATCAATGGCCATGAATGATTAGTTAGCGTTTTTTTTGGTTCCGTAAAAGTATAATGAATGCGCGTGTATGTCAATATCAAAAACCTCCTCGATGGTTTGTTTTATGGCTTGAATACGGGGGTCGCAAAATTCCTTTACATCTCCAGTGTCTGTTAAAATTACGTGATCGTGTTGTTTGTCAAAATATGACTTTTCGTACTGGGCGTGCTGTAAACCAAATTGATGCTTTCGAACCAAGCCACATGCCAACAACAATTCAATTGTGTTGTAGAGTGTTGCGCGACTTACCCTGTAGTTTTTGTTTTTCATCATGATATATAACGACTCGATATCAAAATGCTCTTCACTTAAGTAAATTTCTTCAAGTATGGCAAAGCGTTCAGGTGTTTTTCTATGCCCGTTGCTATCCAAAAATTGAATAAAAACACTCTTTACTATTTCGAATTCGTTTTTCATATGGTAAAACCCAAAAAACAAAGATAAGCAACCGAAATCAATCTCGAACTACTTTCTCAATTCCAGTAACTTTTTCAAGTTTATTAATTAACATGTGGAGGGTAGAAGCATGCCTTACGTGCAGTCTTATTTCACCAGAAAAAGTACCTTTTTCTGTGTCAAATTTTATTTGTGTAATGTCTACGTTATGCGCATTTGAAATAAGGTTGGTAACCTCGCTGACAAGTCCAATTCGATCAATACCAGATAAACGGATGCTTCCACTAAAGAACCCTTTTGAAGAATCTATCCATTTTGCACTTAAAATACGATAGCCGTAATTTGAGTGTAAGCTGATGGCGTTAGGGCATTCGTTTTTATGCACCTTTATACCTTCATTAATCGATACAAATCCAAATACCTCATCACCTGCAATAGGATTACAGCACGGACTTAGGGTATAATTGAGGGTTTCTTGATCTTTTCCAAACACCAACATATCGTAGAAGCTTGAAATTTCACTGCTGTCGAGGTTTTCTTTTTTGGGTCGGTCTGAGGGTCGTCTTCTAAAGAGCTGGTAAAAACGGTTGTTTTCCTCGGAGGCAAACTTCTTTAACATTTTATTGTCAATAGTGCCAATACCTACCCGATAATACAAATCCAGACTGGTTTTAAGTTTGAAATAGGACACCATTGCATTGATGATCCGATCACCAAACTTAAATTTCATCTGACGAAGCTTTCGTCTTAATAGCTCTTTCCCCTCTGTAGCAATGGCTTTTTCCTCAGCACGTAATGAGGTGCGAATACTTGACCTCGCTTTGGATGTGATTACAAAATCAAGCCAGTTGGCATTTGGAGATGAAGTTTCAGAAGTAATAACGTCTACTTGATCACCACTGTTTAGCGTATAGTTAAGCGGAACGATTTTGCCATTCACTTTTGCCCCCCGTGTTTTATCACCAACTTCACTGTGGATGGAATATGCAAAATCTACAGGCGTAGCTCCTTTTGGCAGAGATTTTAAATCTCCTTTGGGCGTAAAGACAAAAATCTCACTCGCATACAAATTAAGTTTAAAGTCTTTGACAAAATCCACAGCATCGGTTTCATCTGATTTTAAAACGTCACGCAATCGGTTTAACCAGCTTTCCATGCCGCCCTCGTCTTTGCTTCCGTGTTTGTATTTAAAATGAGCAGCGTATCCCTTTTCGGCAATTTCGTGCATGCGCTCTGATCTAATTTGTACTTCAACCCATTTGCCGCCAGGTCCAACTACCGTTATGTGCAAGGCTTCATAGCCTGTTGATTTGGGTGAGGATATCCAATCGCGCAATCGAGTTGGGTTAGGTTGGAAGTGGTCTGTAACGATGGAATAAATTTTCCATGCCAAAAACTTTTCTTGTTTTGGAGTTGATTTGTAAATAATACGCACAGCAAAACGATCAAAAACTTCATCAAACTTTCTGTTCTTGATTTGCATTTTTCTGCGAATAGAAAAAATACTTTTAAAGCGCCCCTCTGTTTTAAAATTAATACGTTCTTTACTTAGGTGCTTTTGGAGTTGTTTGGTAAAATTCTTTATGTAGGTCTGTCGTTCTTCTTCACTTTCTTTGATTTTTAAATCAATATCGTTGTATACTTCAGGCTCTGTATACTTAAGCGCTAAGTCTTCTAGCTGCGTTTTTATGTTAAACATACCTATTCGATGCGCTAAAGGCGCATAGATATAAAGTGTTTCAGAAGCAATACGCACTTGCTTTTCTTCTGGCATTGCTGTTAACGTCATCATGTTGTGAAGCCTGTCCGCAATTTTTATCAAAATAACCCTGACGTCTTCATTCATTGTCAGTAACATTTTTTTGAAATTTTCGGCTTGAATGGAAACGCGCTTGTCTTTAGAGAGTTTTGATATTTTGGTAAGTCCATCAACAATTTTTGCAACGGTATCCCCAAACATGAGCGCTATGTCATCAAGTGTTAGGGAAGTATCTTCAACCACATCGTGGAGTAGGGCTGCTGCAATTGAAGTAGCACCAAGTCCAATTTGGCCTGCAACTATCTGGGCAACAGCTATTGGGTGCATGATATAGGGCTCACCGCTTTTGCGTCTTTGATCTTTGTGGGCGTCTACGGCTGTGTCAAAGGCCAGCCGGATGAGTTTTTTGTCTTCGCTAGTTAACGATTGATAACTATTGCGAAGTAAATTTTTATACTCCTGCGCAATAATGACATTCTCGTTAACTTCAGAAATTTGCATAGTTAAATATACAAAAATTAGCACTTGCGCTGACGCACAACTTCATAAGCCAATACAGCTGTAGCTACCGATACGTTTAGGGAGTCAACATGGCCCAGCATGGGTATTTTGATGGCTGTACTTTCTTTTAGCCAAAATGTACTCAGGCCTTTTGCTTCGCTCCCCATAACCAAGGCCGTTGCTTTGGTAAAATCTGCAGCTGTATGTTTTATGCTTTTTTGGAGTGAAGCGGCATAGGTGTTGATTTTAACGTTTTTTAGAAAATCTTTAGCTCGCCTATTTTCACAAACAAATGTTAGCACGGTGAAAAACCCACCAACACTTGAGCGAATCACATTTGGATTATAAATATCGGTATGTGGATCACTAATAATCACAGCGTCCACTCCTGAGGCATCAGCAGTGCGAAGTATAGCACCCAAATTCCCAGGCTTTTCGATGGCCTCCAAGACTAATATGAAAGGGGTGCTGTTTTTAGGTTGCCAATCTTCTAGTATATTGTTTTGTTGCTTCAGTACGCCTATGACCCCTTCCGTAGAATCGCGCATCACCATTTTGCGATATACTTCTAAAGAAACCGATACAATTTCTGACTTGAGATTAAATTTCGTTATCCAGCTTTTAAACGCGTCATCGTTTAAAATTTCCGGGCACCAGTATATATATGTTGCCTCATAACCGGCTGTAAATGCCAGTTGCAGTTCTCGTAAGCCCTCTGCCGTAAAGCATCCGCTTTCTTTTCTTGCCTTAGCTTTAGCCTGCAATGCAACAACATGCTTAACCGATAGATTGTGTATGCTAGAAATATGTTTCATTATTTATTTAAATATTAACAAATTGATCAGCGCTGTAATCGTTGACGATGAAGCTCGCAATATCGCGCTTTTATCCCATTGCCTCGAAAAATATTGCCCGCAGGTTTCATTAGTTGCATCATTCACGAAAAAAAAGAAAGCTATTTCTCATTTGAGAAATAACAAGCCCGATATTCTTTTTCTGGATATTGTTCTTGACTCGGGTAGCGGTTTTGATATTCTAGAGGAAATTGATCACGAAGATATCCGTGTGGTGATGTGCTCTGCCCATGATGAATTTGCACTTAAAGCGATTCGATATCAAGTCACAGATTATTTGCTTAAGCCCTTAGAAATTCAGGATTTAATCTCTACAGTAGAGAAAATTGAAAAAAGAATAGCGAAATACAAAAAAAGATAAGTGTATGATTCATCTCATTTCACCTCTTTCAATAATGCCATGCCCAATATTAATCAACGTATTGCTATTTCGGAAAAATCGAGTGTTGATTTTGTTTCCATTGATGAAATTCTATGTGTGGAAACTCACAAGGGTACACACAAGACAGAAATCGTACTAAAGCATCATGTAAAACGTGAGCATATTGTTGTGGGAAAACCCTTACTTGAGATGGAGAAAAAATTACCTCAAAGTATTTTCTTTAGAGTAAGTCGTACTTCTATTGTCAATGTTACGGCCATACGAACCATTCATCGAAATGTGCAACATACCCTTACCCTTACCAATGGTTATCGTATACAAATTCCTCGAACTGGCTATAAGTTGCTGATTTCCTTCATGGAAAAAATATATCAAACAATCATATAGCTTTTTTATTACCTGAGGCTTCCGTATTTTTGTAGGGTATGGCAACTGAAACAAAACTTACGGAACAATTTATAGATCTTGAGCATGCGCATGGTGCACACAACTACCATCCACTTCCTGTTGTTTTGGATAGGGGCGAAGGGGTGTATTTATGGGATGTTGAAGGTAGAAAATACTATGACTTTCTTTCTGCATATTCCGCGGTTAATCAAGGCCATAGCCATCCAAAAATCATACAAGCCCTACAAGATCAGGCGCAAAAATTATGTCTCACCTCACGTGCTTTTTACAATAGCTCTTTAGGTCCTTTTGCTGCTTTTATTTCCAAATACTTTGGATTTGATAAAATACTGCCCATGAACTCTGGCGCAGAAGCTGTAGAGACTGCCATTAAACTAGCGCGAAAATGGGGTGTTCAAAAAAAGAATATACCACAAGAGGCCGCACAAATAGTAGTGTGTCATAATAATTTTCATGGTAGGACAACTACAATTATTTCGTTTTCAGATGACAAAGGAGCAAAAAATGACTTTGGTCCTTATACCCCTGGGTTTATCGCAATTCCTCACAACGACCTGGACGCTTTAAAAAATGTTTTGAAAGCAAACAAAAATATTGTCGGTTTCTTGATGGAACCCATTCAAGGGGAAGCTGGAATATTTACCCCAGACGAAAATTACCTACAAGACGTACAAGCAATTTGTAACGCACACGAAGTCTTATTTATTGCTGACGAAATCCAGACTGGCATAGCCAGAACAGGATCACTGCTTGCGGTTTGTGGTGATTGTGATTGTGGTGCTTCGTGTGAAAGACAGTCAGACACATTTGCTGCGCCCGATGTGTTAATTCTTGGCAAGGCAATTAGTGGAGGTGTTTATCCTGTTTCTGCTGTTTTGGCCAACAATGAAGTGATGGATGTAATCAAACCTGGAGAACACGGCAGTACTTTTGGCGGAAACCCAATCGCTGCTGCGGTCGCTACGGCTGCCCTTAAAGTGGTTCAAGATGAGGCATTAGCGTTAAATGCACGAAAGCTAGGTAACATATTTCGCGACCAACTCAATATGTACATCCACTCTAGCGAAATTGTAACTTTGGTAAGAGGCCGGGGCTTGCTTAATGCAATTGTGATTAATGACAGCCCTGAAAGTGATACGGCATGGAACATTTGTATGGCACTAAAAGAAAACGGATTGCTCGCCAAGCCTACACATGGCAATATCATACGATTTGCGCCACCGCTTGTGATGACCGAAGAGCAGCTATTAGACTGTGTTGATATCATAACATCAACCCTTAAAACTTTTGAACCGAACTAGTTTTATGGATTTGATTTACTTTGATAACGCTGCTACTACACCCATTTACCCTGAAGTTATCGAAGCCATGCATGCTACCATGCAAGAAGATTTTGGCAATCCTTCTTCTGTCCATGCGGCAGGACGTTCTGCAAAAGCTAAGGTCGAGTCTGCCCGAAAATACATCGCTAATCAAATGGGTGTTTTACCCAAAGAAATCATTTTTACTTCCGGTGGAACAGAAGGAGATAACACAGTAATGCAAGCTGCTTTGCATCAACTGAAAATTCGCCACTTTATAAGTTCTCCAATAGAACACCATGCAGTACTTCACCCCTTAGAACAGATGGCTCAACAAGGGCACATAAAATTAGACTTGGTAAAAGTACTTCCCAGCGGTTTGCCCGACACGGATGACTTAAAACGTTTATTGAGCAGTAGTGATGAGAAAAAAATGGTCAGCCTTATGCATGTCAATAACGAGGTAGGAGCCATATTAGACCTTGAGGCAGTTGGAAATTTATGTCACGAGCACAATGCGTTATTCCATACAGATACCGTTCAATCCATTGGGCACTTTGATTTGGATTTTGGAGTATTACCCGTAGATTTCGCTGTAGCCTCGGCACACAAATTTCACGGACCCAAGGGCATTGGTTTTTTATATATTCAAAAAGATACGGGTTTAAGCGGTATACTTTTAGGAGGATCGCAAGAACGCGGAATGCGGGCAGGCACTGAAGCCGTTCATAATATCGTTGGAATGCATACTGCCTTTCAACTTTCTTGCGAAAGCATGCAAGCCGATGCTTTACATATCAAGGATTTAAAAAGCTATTGCCTAACCCAATTACAAGCTGCCTTGCCTGGCACAATATTTAATGGCGCATCTGGCGATATTGAAAACAGCACATATACGATTGTAAATGCACGCCTACCCATGGATGAGAAGAAAGCGAAACTCTTGGCTTTTAATCTTGATTTGCAAGGGGTGTGTTGCTCTAAAGGCAGTGCTTGTCAATCGGGAAGCGAGGGGGAGTCTCATGTGTTACAATACTTGCTAACTGCCGAACAAAACAAGGCGCCTTCTTTGCGTTTTTCTTTTTCAGCACACAACACAAAAACTGAAATTGACAAGCTTATTGATATACTTGTCGACTATGTAAAAAGCTAAAATCTTGCTTTAATTTTGATGTTGAATACACGCGGAGTCATGTAGTTAGCAACGGCAAACTGGCGTTGGGTGTACACGTCTCTTGCCCAAGTATTGGTGATCGCGTTTTGTACATCGAATATATTGAAAATTTCGACCCCAACTTCTAATTCTTCAAAAGCATTAAAGGTATTTCTAAAGCGGGTGTCGTCTTTTATGACATACAAAAAGCCAATATCAGCACGCTTGTAGTTGCGCAATCTGTTTTGATAATTGTAGGCGTCAGCATAGTTAGGAGAGCCGCCTGGAAGGCCTGTATTGTAAACCAAGTTTAAGTTCATTTTTAAGAAAGGTAACCTCGGCACATAGTCTTGAAAGAGCATGGCAAATTTTAATCTTTGGTCTGTAGGTCTTGCAATGTCTCCGCGATTATTCTGATTCTCAACGGCTTTTAATAGCCCTATACTTATCCAAGATTCCGTTCCTGGAACAAACTCACCATTTAGGCGCATGTCTAGCCCGTAAACTTTAGCCTTGGTGTCGTTATTTGCTGCATATCGAATACGTACATTTTCCAAGGTGTAGGGATTGACATCCCACAAGTATTTATAGTATGCAGATGCCCTAAATACAAACGGCCTATCCCAAAGTTGAAATGTTCGATCTTGACTTACTACTGCATGAATAGATTGTTGTGGCTTTACGGATGGATTTATCTTACCGTCGATACCCCTTAGTTCTTTGTAAAATGGCGCTTGGGTGTAATTACCTACTGATAAACGCGTCACTATATTGGGATTGTCTACAGGCTGAAAACTCAATTGCGCACGTGGGCTAACAAATGTACTGCCTGCATTGCTAAAGTTTGATAGGTTCCAGTGGTGTACCCGAATTCCAGCCGACAACCATGCTATTTTTTTGCCCATTAAAAAACGATTATTCCATTGTAGATAACCCGAAATTCTGTTTAGCGTACTTTGTTGGGTAGCCCTTATGTTATTGAACAAAGTCAGCGGTCCCTCAAATGGTTCATAGGGCTGGTTGTTTTTAGCACTGATGTGTGGTAGACGAATAGAAAAGCCAGCAGAGTCTATTTTTTCCCACTCAACTATTCGGTCGCGTATGTCTTCAGATTTTAATGCTACGCCCCAGCGTAACTCCTGCTTGTCTAGCTGATGTTTTCCAGAAATATTCACAGATGTTATAAGGGCATCAAAGTCGTTTCTTCCATGTGTGTGCTGACTGCCAATACCCTCTGCAAAGGATATATTGCCCAAGTCTTCAGAGCCAATATCCGTATTTGGTGTGCCAAGTAAATATTGCCCAACAATATCAAAATACTCTTGTTCTTGGGTGTGATAAATAGAAGTTGTCAAAACATATTGGTTGTTCTCAGATGGCTGATATGTAGTCTTCAGCGCACCCAAATACGTTTGGTAAATATCTTCTTCACTGCCATCGTAATAAACCAATAGGGCACGTGGGTCACTAGCCGTTCCAAAATTTGTTTGCCTTGTTTGAGGTGTGTAATTGTAAACATTTCTAGAAACAGAACCCAGAAATTGAAATGTTAGCTTGTCATTTTTTTGATAGCTAATAAAGGATTGCAAATCGGCAAAGGCAGGCTGGTATTGCGCACTGGTTTCCTTTTGGTTTACAAGCAATTGGTTGTCGCGATAGCGTGCGCCTATAATTGCAGACCACTTGCCCTTAGTGTTCCCATAGCTTATTCCACCTCCCAATAAACTCGCATCTACACGTAATACTTTTTGTGTTGGTGTTTTGTAGGTAATATCTAATACCGAAGAAAGTTTATCGCCATAGCGTGCTTCAAAACCACCGGCCTTGAATGATACTTGTTGAATTAGATCGGGATTTAAAAAGCTTAATCCTTCTTGTTGCCCAGCACGAATTAGCGTTGGCCGATACACTTCGATACCGTTTACGTAAACCAAATTCTCATCATAATTTCCACCTCTAACGGCATATTGTGTACTGAGCTCGTTGTTTGAATTTACGCCAGGCAGGCTCAAGAGTAAGTTCTCAACGCCCGCATTTGCGCCAGGAATACTCCGTACTGTTTCAGGAGATAAGACAGTAACCCCACTAATTTTGGCAGATTGATTTCCCAGGACCACTACTTCGCCCATTTGCGCCCGTTTAGTGTTCATTACAGGATGAAATTCTTGAACGGTATTGGGTTGTGGCGAAATGGTTACCACTACCTTTTCATGGGCAATATGCGTAAAGCGGATTACTAATTTTGTTTCAGTTGTAAAATGTAATTGATAAAAACCGTTTTCGTTTGCGGTGGTACCAAAGCCCGTATTTGTGCTTACGGTTACATAGGGTATGGGTTCTTGCTTGTCATTGGTAATAATACCTTGTAGGGTAGTGTTTTGCGCATGTAAAATGAAATGACAACTAAAGTAGTATAGAAAAGCAAGTGCTAGTTTTTTCATTCTTTGCGATAAAACGTTGTTTCAAATGTAGTACTGTTGTTGACTTTATCCCAAACAATTAGCTTTAATTTATGTTTTGTTTTTTTAAGTTTCACGGGATCTCGAAATCGAAATGTGAGTTCTTTTTTCTTTTGCTCATATTCAAATAGCACCCATTTGTCGTTTAAATAGCCTTCATAGCGACCAACTCCAGCGCCTTTGTCGTCTATCGTAAAGCGAATATCTTTCTCCAATGAAATCCAGCGATTACTGATTTTCTTTTGGTCTTCAATAGTCGGAGGGATGCTGTCTACCAGTACCGTTATAGCTCCTGTGCTTTTCAGCTTTGCCGAAAATTGTCCTTTCTTGTTTTTATTTGCCACATGCCCCCAGCGCTTTCTTCGCTTCAAGGCCAAATAAGCTCCTTTGGGTGTATTTTCTTTTTCCAATGTTAGTGTGTATGGCTTTTCAAAATAAGCATAGTCGTTAGAGATATTGAGTGTATCTCCGTCCATTTCAATGCTAAGCGGTGTGGGTTCGCTAAAAGTTTTTTGGTTTATATACAAGCTAAAGTCTCGTAATTCAAACATATAATCCCTTTTGGGATAAATCATTTTTCCCGGCAGGGGAGATTTTTTTGTCACACATACTTCTTCTACTTTTCCTTCAATGGGTATGTGCAAATACACCTTATTACCTACGACATCGCTCAACTTTATGGTATACGTCAACTGCGCACCCGCTTCAACATCAATAAGACCATTGTTTGTGTAATTGGCAAAGGCAACGGGTGTTTCATGGGAATTAAAAAGTTGCATCACTTTTTTATTTGCGTCTATGTATAGCGGATAGTCTATTAACTTGTGCATTTCACTGGTATCGTCAAACGAGAGCGTATCAAATTTAATTTTAAATCTAGGGGTATTGTCAATGGCAGCATCAATTTTAAACGCCCCATTTTTAAAAAAAGATTCATTTTGTCTGTCAAAATGCTCTATTCCAAAACCAATAGTTCCAATTGCTCTGATGGTATCCGCAACATAAACACTGTCATTCTTTTGGGTTATGGACAACTGAATTTGCTCTTCGGACCTATTGATAACTCCATCAATAGGATAGCCAATAAGTTGTACTATGATAGGCTTTCGTGTGTCTGCGATATTGTCATTGGAAACTAGCGGGTTGAAGGGAATTTGATTTGCGCTTGTTCTGAGCTCAAAATGTAGGTGAGGTCCAAATGATGAGCCTGTATTACCCGAATACCCTATAAGCGCTCCTTTTTTTATGGGCATTTGGTCAGGTTCAGGATAAAACTCAACAGTATAGCTTTTTTGGTTGTATTGTTTTTTGCGAACATGGCGCGTAATCTCTGGACTGTATCGTTGTAGATGGGCATAAACACTAGTCACGCCATTGGGATGATTGATGTATATCGCTTTTCCATAACCGCCTTGTTGAATTTTAATACGCGATACATATCCGTTTGCAACAGCACGTAGTGGCAATCCTTCTTTGCCTTGGGTGCGAATGTCAATTCCTGCGTGGAAATGTGTGCCTCGAAGTTCTGCAAATGTTCCCGACAATTGAATAGGGATGTCTACGGGTGGGTGGTAGTTCTGGGCGTAAACAAAGCGTATTACCAATAAAGCGAGCAGTAAGATTGAGCGATTCATGTTTTCAAAGGTAAAATATTATGATGCAAATCGAGAATGGAGATTTGTTAAATGTCAACAGCTTAGGTACATTTGAAAGGAAATTAATTAAATGGACAACTCCACTACCGTCGTTTTGGATAAATTAGAAAATCAACTTTACGAGTTGGTTGAAAAAATGCATCAATTGCAGCAATCAAAAGTTGCTCTAGAAACTTCTTTGCTTGAGGCCCAATCTAAACTTAAGGCAAAGCAAGAAGATGCGCAAGAGTGGAAAGAAAAATACGAAGCCTTGAAAGCCGTCCAAGGCATGAAAACGGATAATACCGCAGCCAAAAAGCGCACCTTACATCATATAGATGCCTTAATAAACGAAGTAGATGCGTGTATTGCACAAATTAAAATTGAAGACTGATGCAAAAAATTAAACTTTCTATTGCCGATAGGGTATATCCATTAAGTGTGCCAGAAGGTGAAGAGGCGATTCTTCGTGAAGCTGCAAAAAGCCTAAATGTAATGGTGGATCATTTCGAGAAAAACTATGCCGTAAAAGACAAGCAAGACGTTTTGGCTATGTGTGCCCTTCAAATTGCTGTACAGTCCAGTAAGGAAGCAGATGCCAATACGACATCACAAAGTGATGTTCATAAAAAAATTGTACTTTTATCCAAGTATTTAACGGAGCAATTAGCTTCCTAAATACCAAAAACACCTACCCTGCATAAGGTACATTTTTTGATAAACTCAACGCTAATTTAATCCGAAGAGGTGAGTTTTGGGTGCACAAGCAAGCCGTTTTATACGGATCCTTAAACACACAGGTAGCCTCAAACATGTTTAATTCGAGTTTATGCAAAACTTGCCTGGGGTAGGTTTTTTAATAATTGGCAGGTAATTTATTTTTCTCGAACAATTTGTGAATCCATAGGATAACAACCCCAAAGGCAACTGCTGAAATAATAAGCAATACATTTTGAAGCCCTGAAACACTAAAGGATAACTTGACTAAAATGGTCGAGATTACAAATCCAGAGTTGCGAATGACCTTATTGAACTTATCCGTATGGGCAAAAGAAAACAACACCAAAAGCACATCAACCAATATTAGCACAGTAAAGAAGTCGTCAAAAAACACAGCATTGACGTCAAGTCCTGAAACAATTCCTTGTTCAAGTTCAGATACTTGCGATGCCCATTCGAATACATTGAATAATGCGATGATGATAAATGTTGGCACCAATAAAACAGCCAAGGATTTCTTAAACTTGATAAAACGAACAAGTTCTGGACGGGTTTCGGTCAGCTTTAATAGTTTTCTTACCCTAAACTTATTCATGCTGTAAAAGAAGTGTATAAGCAAAAATAGAATTACGGTAGCAATGATGTCGTATATGAATTGGAGGTTTTGTGCACTTTCAAACCAGTTGCCATCTAAAGAAATGTTGGATAAATCTTTGTACAACCTTCGAATGACAATAAGCATGATGATTTCATACTGCTTGCCAATGTAGATGGTCATCGACTTTGGCAAATAATAAATCAGCAAGTACACCTCATAAACAAGAATAAAAGAGAAAGGGGTATAAATAGCTGAAATTGGATTCGTGAACAACTCGCCAGAAATGGCAATTCCAATAAAGCCAAGGTCGTTTAGCGTAATGACAGCTAAGTGAAGCAAAAAGCTTACAATAGCAAGATTAATGATGAATTTTTCGCTTAACTTTTTGGTTTTTTCATCCAAAAGTTTGGCGTAGAGCAGCTCGAACATGTTGTTAAAATTTCTTCAATATATAAATTTTGCTCCACTATGATGTAACAATTCTTTGCCTTACTGTATCTTTGATTCAAATTATTACAATGGATTCATTCGAACAAATTAAGTCCCACATCGAGTCGTTAGGTTTTAACGTCGTAGCACATGATTTTGCGCGTCCATGGGGCGGTTTCCTGGTTATAGACGAGGCACAAGCACAAGACTTTGCCAATCAGTTTTTTTCTGGATTAGATGTAAATTCAATACGTATTGGAGGAAAATTAAGTCCTAAAATATTAATTGTTTCACCTGATGTAAGACTGTCGTGGCAATACCATCACAGACGTGCTGAAATATGGCGTGTTTACAAAGGAACTGCTGGCATC
Organism: Flavobacteriaceae bacterium; assembly: GCA_024639165.1. Classification (GTDB taxonomy): domain Bacteria; phylum Bacteroidota; class Bacteroidia; order Flavobacteriales; family Flavobacteriaceae; genus UBA7446. The sequence goes on from JAHEIX010000005.1 coordinate 92,458, forward strand.
ATACGTTCTAATACTGACGATATAGGCGAGCTAGAAGTACTTAATGAGGGCGATCAAGTTCGATTACAGCAGGGTGAGCGCCACCGTTTGGTTGGCTTGGCTTCTCGTGCCTTGGTGGCTGAAATATGGCAGCACACAGATCCGGAAAATCCCTCCGACGAAGACGATATTGTCCGGGTTTCTGATGATTTTGGCAGATAAATATGAATGCCTTTTCTAGTCGTTTTGTTTCTATTGCGGCACTGCAACAAAAACTTGCAGCCTATTCAGATGAAGCTTTAGCAGCGCCCATCGAAGGAAAGTGGAGTATATTACAGCATCTTTATCATTGCTGGTTGGTAGAAAGAGGTGTTTTGGCCTACATAAAGCTTAAAACGCAAGATATAGAAGCCTTGGAAAAGGTGCGTTTGTTGACCCGTCTGCGATTCATCTTTTTTTTTGCAATCTTAAAGCTTGGATTGTTAAAAGTTAAAGCGCCAAAAGTGGTGGAGGCCTTCCCAGAAAATATGAGCCCAAAAGATTTGTGTGATCGCCTTTCTAAAACAAGAGAAGAAGCTGATTTATTTTTTACAGCATTGCCTGAAACCACAGCTCGTAAAGGGATTTTTAAGCACCTCTTTATAGGGCGTTTAAACAAAAGCTTAAGTCAGAAATTTATTAAACTTCATTTAGAGCACCACCTCAAGCTTTGTGGTTTATAGTCCAATCAAATATCCTAAGGAAATAGAAAAATAGCCGTTGTTGCTTGGTTTTTCTTCACCAGGAAGCGCATTTGGCATTGCATAGGTGTAGTCGATTTCAAAATCCCACTTACCAAAATCAAATTCGATGGGAATACTCACTTCTGTATTTAAAAGCTGGAACACATCGGTACTTACTTCTTGGAACTGAAAAAAGCCAATACGTACCAATTCAGTTATGGTTTGATTTCCCCAAAAGATACCAACCCTAGGTTCAATGGATATATCTAGCGATTTGCTTGCTAATAGATCAATGTTGAAGTAGGTGTTATTAGATAAATAACTTGAACGGTTACCCCCAAATAAATAACCGCCAGAAAGTGCGTTTCTAAACCACTTAGCGCGATAACTTAAGCTGAGTGAAACACGTTGATTGTTAAGGTCTGCAACGTCTTCTGTAAAGGTAGTATAGGAATAGGCTGCTGTGGCCACAATGGATTTTTTCTTGTTTAAGTGGTTTGAGTAACCACCGCTAAAGGTGATAAAATCCCACTGTGGATCAACCTCGCTATAATAACCCGAGCCTACATTTAAAAAAAAGTTATTGGAATCTATATAGCTAATGGCTGGAAAGAAGCTGTATTGCTCGACCCCAAAATCACGCCCTGAAAAAAGCGTTTTGGTATTGTATAAGGTGGTTATGTAAAGAAAATCTTGCTTCTTAAGATCAAGCACCATGGATTCAATCGTCAAACTGTCTATGGGGAAGAGTTCATCTAAAATGGCATCAGCTTCGGACTTAACACGTTCTTGCGCTAAGACCAAAGCTGGAATGCATGTTAAAATAAATTTTAACTTCCTCATAAAAATAGATAATAGGGGCAAAGCCCCCATTCTCATCCTTTTTTCTTTTTCCTTCTTTCTTTAATATTTTCTTTTCGTTCTTTAAGCTGTTCCTTACGGTCTTTCATATTACCAATACGCTTTTTCATTTTTTTTCTGCGCTCTTTCATCAACTGCTTTTGCTCATCCGTAATGGTTGCTCGAAAAGCATCTCTTAAAGCCTTAATTTCACTGCGATTGGTTTCCATGATGGCTTTTTGCGCATCCGAAAAACTTGCACTTAGTGCTTCTCTACGCGCTTTTTTGCTAAGCTCTTTGTTCTGCATAATAGCAAGTTGCTCATCGGTAAGTGAACTTTTAAATTCTTCGCGATTTTCTTTCATTGCAGCTTTTTGTGCTTTTAGCATTTCAATCTGCTCAGGGGTGTAGATTTTTTCTTTTCCCTGGGCTTTGTCTTGGGCTACTGCAAACTGACCAACGGCCATTGCAGCAAGTAAAAGGGTGATTTTAACTGTTTTCATTTTTGTATTTTTTTGTGTTTGATCTTTAGACCTGCTGTTTTGTAAAAAGTTTTATTAGACCTCGCTAAAAACAAATTTTTCATCGAACCAATCATCAAAATCTTCGTCGCTCACTTCTAAAGATTCAATGGTTAGCTCTTCAAATGTATTTATTTCATAATTGGTGAGTTGTTGCTTTTGATTCAATAGGAACACAAATGCCATAATGCCAAGTACAGCGGAGGCGAGTATGGTTTTTGTGCCAAAAAAGACAGATGTCTTTTTTTCTTCTGTATTCAAGAAATGTAGCATGTCTTTTTTTGAATACTCAAAATAGCCCTCGGGGAGTTCGTAGCCCAATTGTTCTTTATGTACATGTTTCGGATTCATACGGTTGCTTTTACTTGAATTATAATTTTTTCTTTGGCAGCATAGAATGCTGTTTTTATGGAGTTTTTATTCCATGTTGTGATTTCAGCGATTTCATCAAATGTCAGTTCGTCAAAATATTTCATTTGAAAAATGCGCTGTTGCTTTTCCGAAAGTTTAATTAAAGACTCATGGAAGGCATAGCTTACAGTATCTAGATCAAAATAGGGATCAGCAGTGAGTTTGTTTAGATGATCTGTTAAGTCCCCTTCGCCACTGGTGTATTCTAGTTTCTGTTGCTTTTGGAGTAGCCTCATGGACTCGTTATATGCAATTCGAAAACACCAAGTTTTAACGCTACTTCGAAATCCAAAAGATTTTAATCCCCTAAAGATTCTGATGTAGGTATTTTGAAGCACATCATTGGCATCTTGATGCCCCTTAACAAGTTTACGTATATGCCAATAGAGCATCTCATGATACAGTTCTGAAATGGCGCTAACCGCCCTATCATACTGCTTGTTTTTAAGTTGATCAATGATGTGGTTTTCCTGCTGCAAGGCGCATCTTTACTTTTAGACCCAATAAATGTAAAAAAGTTTTAACTAATCTTTAAGTTTATTGCGCGTTGCTTCCGTTGAAGGGTTCCTAGGTGGTGTTTGTTTGGCTTTGGAGTTGTCTGACGGGTATTTGCCTAACCAAAATTCAAAAAAAAACCCTCATAAAGAGGGTTTTAGTAGCGAGAGGGAGACTTGAACTCCCGACCTCCGGGTTATGAATCCGACGCTCTAACCGGCTGAGCTACCTCGCCAAAACGGCGCAAATATAACAATTTGTTTTCCCATTTTATCTTGGTTTTTCAACCATTTCTTTTAAAGGTCATCATAAATCTATATATTGGACGTTTTATTACTTATGTCAAAAATACAATTCGAGATTGAATTTGTTATTCAAGCCTCCCCGCAACTTCTCTATCAGTACATGCATACCCCCTCTGGTCTCTCAGAATGGTTTGCTGACAATGTCAATGCACGAACAGAAAAATATACCTTTTTTTGGGATGACTCTGAAGAAGAGGCGCTTCTTCTCAAAAAAAAGGCAAATGAATTTGTTCGCTTTCGCTGGTTAAACGGCGATGATGATCAGGACGATTGTTACTTTGAAATGCGCATTGTGGTAGATGAAATCACCAAAGATGTTTCTGTGGTGGTTACGGATTTTGCCGACGAAGATGAAGTTGAAGAGGCCAAAATGCTCTGGGAAAGCCAAATAGGTGATTTAAAACAAGTTTTAGGTTCTTCGTAATATGATAAACCACAACGGCGCGCTTACTTCACCCCAGTCGCCTGTTTTTACAGTACACAATCGCGGTTTACTTTTTGGAGACGCTGTCTTTGAAACGCTGCGCTACAGCCAAAACCATATCCATTTTTGGGAAGACCATTATTTTAGGCTTATGGCAGCCATGCGTATTTTCCGCATGGACATACCGATGACTTTTACGCCAGAGTTTTTGGAGCAAGAGTGTTTGCGCGTGATAGAAGCCCAAAGCGAAACAGTAGCGGCATGGCGTATTCGCTTGACCGTTTATCGAAAAGATGGAGGTGCTTATTTGCCAAATACCAGAGAAGTGGGTTATGTTGTAGAAGCCAAACCACTCGACTCGGAATATTACTTGGCTGCTGACACCTATAAAGTTGAGTTGTTCAACGACTACTATTTGCAAAAAAGTATGTTATCTAACCTCAAATCTAACAACAAAGCACTTCAAGTAATCGGTAGTATTTTTATGCAAGAACAAGGCTTTGATAACGGTATATTGGTTAATGATGAAAAGGAAGTTGTTGAATTTCTCAATGGCAATCTTTTTATTGTAGAAGATGGAAAACTTCGTACACCACCCATAACTTCTGGATGTTTGGATGGCATTATGCGCAAGCAAATCATACGGATTGCTAAAAAATTAGAAATTTCTTGTGTGGAAGAGCCCATTCCGCCTTTTGATTTACAGCGTGTGCAAGAACTCTTTATGACCAATGCAATTGTTGGAATTCAACCTGTCAGTAGCTATCGTAGGACAACGTATGAAAAACACATTACCCTAAAACTTCAACAAGGACTTTTTGATTGGGTTAATTCAAGCCAGGGTGCTTAGGTGCAGTAGCGTATAAGGCGTATTCACCACCCATGTCTCGCATGATACTTCCCCATAGCTGCTCCTCGTTCTCAAAAATATTATAGTTGTTTTTAATCAACAGCCAGCTTTTTTCATTGTATTCCTGTCGTAGTTGGCCTTTGCTCCAACCGCTATATCCCAAAAAAAACCGAAGTTGATTAGCAGCTATTTTTTTCTTGATTATTGCTTCTTGAAGTGTCTCCAAATCACCACCCCAAAACAAGTTGTTTCCAATGGCTTGTGCATTGGGCAAATCTTTAAGGGTATGGACATAAAACAAGCGATCGGTGTCTACGGGTCCCCCTTGATAAATGGGTAAGTCTATAGTTAATTCAGGAATCAATTCATGTAAACTGTAATGGGTGGGTTGGTTTACCACAAAACCCAACGAACTTTCTTCATTGTGATCTGCCATAAGAATCACGCTTCTGCCAAAAGCGGGGTCACCTAGAAGAGATGGATGCGCAATAAGTAATTTCCCAATCATGATATAAAACGAGCTGTTGTGGGAAACTGAAATCCGTTGAGTAATGCGGTCGTTTCCATGCTTTTTTTGTTGGGTAATTGCAGCTTATTTATATAAATATAGCCGTCCGTAACACTTACATAAAGCTGCTTGTTTTTAACTGTAAGGTGTCCAGGGTTTTCCTTGGGTATTTCTTTAACAAAGTGTGCGTCATGGATCTTTACCTGCATGGTTTCCTCGTTATTTTCCATTAGGGTCCACGCCGTTGGAAAGGGATTTAGTCCACGGATAAATTGCACGATGCGTTGCCCCGGCTGACGCCAGTCAATCTGGGTATTCTCTCTTCTCAGTTTTGGTGCTGTCTTGATTTCTACGCCTTTTTGAGGTATGGGCTTGAGGCTTCCCGAGGCCAATCCATCTAGAGTAGCAATAATCAGCTCGCCAGCGTGAGTTTGCATACGTTCGCTTAATGTACCCATAGTGTCTTCAGCTAATATATCCAGCTTTTTTTGAAGTAAAATGGCTCCCGTATCAATGTTATCATCAATTAAGAAGGTTGTAAGCCCAGATACATGCTCGCCATTTATTATGGACCAATGTATGGGCGCAGCACCACGGTATTGGGGTAGGAGAGATGCATGCAAGTTAAAAGTGCCTAATTGGGGTAATTCCCAAATTACTTTGGGCAGCATACGAAAGGCAACAACAATAAAAACGTCTGCTTGCAGTGCCTTAAGTTGGGCAACCGTTTCCTCTGATGAAAGTTTTTCAGGCTGATACAAGGCTATGTTATACTCCAGTGCTGCATCTTTTACAGCAGAAAAGCGCAGTTTTTTTCCACGTCCTGCCGGGCGATCCGGTGCCGTAACAATGCCAACAACCTCATGCTGGCTTTCCACTATACTACGCAGTCCAGACACCGCAAAAGCGGGGGTTCCCATATAAACAACGCGTAAGGATCTACTCATATCAGCTTGTATTGGTTTGGTATTTCTTGTATTACCATTTCTTCAGCACACATTTCGTCTAGGGCCACCGCCAGCTGTACTCTGTCAAATGGCGCAACCTCACATAACTGTTCCAAAGATAGTGCATCTTCAGACGAGAGTGTTTCTTTTAAGTAGCGGATTATTTTAGTTGTTGGCCTTTTTTTTTCCGTGCAGTTAGAGCATGTGCCGCAATTGTTTTTATAAGGCTCACCAAAGTAGCCCAACAATTTTTTTCGATAACAAGTAGCAACCGTTGCGTATTGCCAAACGGCAGCTGTCAAACGCTTTTTTTCTAACGTAAGTGCATTTAATTGATGTAACACGGGCATCAAACTTATGTTATCTTCTCTAGGAACATGAAATACAATCCCGCTATCTGCATGGAGTTGTTGTATTTCGGCATCTCCTTGTTTTTCTAATTGCTTTAGGCATGCGATAGCATTGCTTAAGCCCACACCACTTTTGATTGCTATACTGTCTAAACTGATGTCTTGAAACCTATCTGTGATACCCCCTATGTTTCGCAATAAATAATCCAGCAGCACATGCGTTTGCTTTATGTGGTTGTGGAGCAATTTTAGGGTTGTTTTTGGTCTGTCGTATTGCGTAAGTGTAAGTAGTTGTCCACGTTCTAATACTTTGAGCACATGATAGGTAGTTCGGAGTTTTAAGCCGTAGCGTTCACAAAAAAGGGCGTGATTAAAAACCAAAATATCATCTGGTTTTTCGCCATAGGCGATGTCAAAATAATGGCATAGGTGTTTGTATGTTTTCTTTATGGCTGCAGCACTTGGGATACTGATGGTTGCGCTGTTCCATAGTTTTTGGTCATCTCCCTCTTCAACGAGCAGGATGGCTTTTGCGGCTCCTCCGTCTCTGCCACAGCGCCCAATTTCTTGGTAGTACTGCTCCATACTAAAGGGAAGCTTAGCGTGTACAACACGTTGTACATTAGCTTTGTCAATCCCCATACCGAATGCCGAAGTGGCTACCATGACAGGTGTTTTTTCTTGCATCCAATTTGAGATCCTTTTTTCTTTGGTCAATGCGCCTCCGTGGAAATAGCTAGTTTGATGCCCCATATTGTTTAAGTGATTGCTCAAAAGCTCAGCGCTTTTCCTTGTTCCAGTATATACAATTGCAGGCGTTCCTTTTGGAGCTAGTGCATCTGAGATAGCATCCAACTTATTCGCAGTTTTAAGCACCCGAATTTCAATATTTTTTCTATCAAACGAATCGGTTATTTGTATGGGTTGTTCCAGTTCAAGTACCTTACAAACATCTTCTTTAACCCTTTTTGTAGCTGTTGCGGTTAGGGCAATCGTTGGCGTGTTGTATAGCTTATTTTTCAGCCCTATAATTTCTCGGTATGCTGGTCTAAAGTCGTGTCCCCATTCGGAGATGCAATGGGCTTCGTCAATGGCCAGTAGATTGACTGGCATTTCAGATAAGCGATCGTGAACTAAGGGATGTTGTGCTCGTTCTGGTGATAGGTAAAGGAATTTATAATCACCAAATTTACAATTGTCCAAAGCAGTAACTAGATCGTCTTCACGCATAGGACCAGAAAGGTTCATGGCGCGAACCCCCTTTTTTTTAAGGCTTTCCACCTGGTCGCTCATCAGGGCGATTAATGGACTTATTACAACACATAAGCCCGGTTTTGTGAGGGCTGGTAACTGGTAGCATAAACTTTTTCCACCCCCTGTTGGCAATACAACAAGGCAGTCTTTTGCATCTAATATGGCAGTTATGGCTTCTTTTTGTCCCGGGCGAAATTCCGAAACATTCCAATGCCTTTTTAACACATCATATATGTTGTTTTTCATAGCTGTTCCGTGATAAAACGAAGTCTTTCTTCGATACTAGCTTTTGGTACTTCGATACATTGCATACCAAAATTGGTATAAGTGTCTACTAGCGCCTTATGAAAATGTTCTGCCTGCTCAAATACCTCTATACGCTCCGCATCTTGTGTATAAATCGCTTCCCATGGTGGAAATACAAAAACGGTATCATATACGTAATTGTTGCAATCTTCAAGCATACCGCAAGGAACATCATCTCCAATCGCGTTGAGATAAGCTACAACATCGTGTATGCCTCTGTCGTAGACATGATTTATATTTTTTTTGTCCTCAAAATAATCATGTAATCGGCGCTCAAAAAGAGCTTCGCTAAAAGCCAGTGGGTTGTCTAAGAAGGGTTGCTCGACTCCTTTGCCTTGCGCATCGCTTATGACATCTCTAGATACTTCCGCAAAGCAATATAGGTCTGGATGCTGGATGTGATTCAATAGCGTTGTTTTGCCACTTGATGGCCCTCCAGTCAACACGATTCTTTTGTGTTCAAGCATACACAAATGTCGTTAATTGTTACCTTATCTAAAACTGTATATTTGCCTAATGCAACAAAAGTCTAAAGACGATTCGTTTTACGAGCGTTTTCATCAGCAATTATTAGAAAGTAATACATGGCCAGGTGTTTATGTCTTTAAATTTATTATTCCCTCTTCTGATTCCAATAAAGCGACGTTGTTGGCGTTGTTTGAAAACGAAAAAGTAGAGGTCAATGTTAGGGCTTCTAGCAAGGGAAAATACACCAGTATTTCCATCGCAGGAAAATTTGGAAGCCCCGATATTATCATTCAAAAACACAAACGGGCATCGAAAATCCCAAACATCATCCAACTCTAATTAATTTTTTATTAGTTTTACCTCATAAATTTCCCTCTTGATAGACAATCTTCAATACAACACCGAGCGTTCAATGCTAGCCATACCTGAATATGGCCGTCACATTCACAAAATGATTCAGCAAGTTTTAGCTGAAGAAAACAAAGAAGAACGCAACAAACAGGCTCAAGCCATCATTGGCATTATGGGCAACCTTAACCCACATTTAAGAGATGTAGCTGATTTTCAGCACAAACTTTGGGATCAGCTTTTTATCATGTCCAATTTTGAATTGGATGTTGATGCGCCTTTCCCAAAACCTGATGCTGAAGTTCTTGCCGCTCCTCCAACGCCATTGGCTTATCCGCAATCGTTTCCTAAATATCGTTTCTATGGAAACAATATTAAGGGCATGATTGACGTAATTGTTGACTGGGAAGAAGGAGACTTGAAAGAAGCTTTGGTCTATGTGATTGCGAATCACATGAAAAAATGCTTCCTCAACTGGAACAAAGACACCGTTGAAGACAAGGTTATTTTTGGTCATTTGGCCGAACTGTCAAACGGCAAAATTGTCATCAATACGGAAGACGAGGTATTGTCGGCTTCGGAAAACTTAATTCGCTTGACAAACAAGCGCTTTGCCAAGGGATCCAGAAACACTAAAAATAAGAATTACCGAAACCAAAAGCAGCGACGTAAATAAAATGGGTGCTTTTAAAGTTACTGGCGGTGTACCATTGTCAGGTTCCATACAACCTCAAGGAGCCAAAAACGAGGCACTTCAGATTTTGTGCGCTGTATTGCTTACACCAGAACCGGTAACCATTCACAATATTCCCAACATTATTGATGTAAACAAGCTGATTCAAATCCTTGAAAAGCTTGGAGTCAAAATAGCTAAACACAGTGATAATAGCTATACTTTTCAGGCAGATGGAGTAGATATTGATTACTTGCAGTCAGCTGATTTTAAAGAAGCAGGTCGTGGTTTGCGCGGCTCAATTATGATTGTAGGACCTTTGTTAGCACGATTTGGCAAGGGTTTTATTCCCAAGCCTGGCGGTGATAAGATTGGACGTCGAAGACTTGACACACACTTTCAAGGCTTTATCAGCCTTGGTGCTAAGTTCCGATACAATAAAGAGGAGTATTTCTACGGAGTTGAAGCTGATGAGTTGAACGGTACATATATGCTGCTTGACGAGGCTTCGGTTACTGGAACAGCCAATATTGTCATGGCAGCCGTACTAGCAAAAGGAATCACTACAATATACAATGCCGCTTGTGAGCCCTATTTGCAACAGCTTTGTAATATGCTGGTGCGTATGGGGGCTACTATTTCAGGTATTGGTTCTAATTTATTAACCATTGAAGGCGTAAAATCGTTGGGTGGTACAACCCACCGTGTACTTCCCGATATGATCGAAATCGGAAGTTGGGTTGGTTTGGCAGCGCTTACAAGAAGTGCACTTACCATTAAAGATGTTCAATGGGAATATCTAGGCCAAATACCAGATGTATTTCGACGGCTGGGCATTACGATTGAAAAAAGAGGGGATGATATGTTTGTGCCTGAGCATCCCAATGGGTATGAAATCCAAAGTTATATCGATGGATCTGTAATGACAGTTTCTGATGCTCCATGGCCTGGATTCACACCGGATCTTTTGAGCATAATATTAGTTGTTGCTACCCAAGCAAGAGGAAGTGTTTTGATTCATCAAAAGATGTTTGAGAGTCGCTTGTTTTTTGTCGATAAGCTTATTGATATGGGTGCAAAAATCATTCTATGTGATCCACACCGTGCAAACGTGATCGGACATGATTTTAAGTCCTCGCTCAAGGCCACAACCATGACTTCGCCAGATATACGCGCCGGAATTTCACTGCTTATTGCAGCACTATCTGCCAAGGGTACTAGTACCATTTTTAATATTGAACAAATTGACCGTGGCTATCAAGACATTGACACACGCCTGCATGCCATTGGTGCAAAAATTGAACGCATAGACTAGTGTGCTTTTGTAAGTACGATTGCTTTTTTAATTAGCCTCTTCAATACGTCTACGTTTATATCAGCTAATGTTTTGATATATAAACATCCTTTGCCTCGTTTGTAATTTCCTAGGTTGTCTAGTGCTAGCGCTGGATGATCCAAATCACAAAATAGATAGAGTGTAATGGCATTTTTTCTCGGTGAAAAGCCGGATAAAAACCAGGTTCCTTTTCTGCCGCTCGCATATCTATAGCTATGGCTTCCAAAGCCTACGATTGACTTCCCCCAGAGTACAGGTTTTCACAAGTAATCTCTTGCATAAGGGTTGCTAGTGTTCGGCAATCTTCTCTTTTTTGAGGAGGACTCACGGCTTCAAGAAAGGCAGTAACATTCGATTTGGTAGGTTGTGTTTTGTTTTGGGACATGACAATCAAATTTATCCCAAATTACTATTTTTTTGGGTTAACGTTTAGACACCTTGTTGTTGCTGATGCCTCGTTGTCTGCTGCATTTAAAGCGCCCAACTTCCTCATCGCGTTTTTTTAAGTGTTTAGTTTTACGTCCCTGAACACGCTTTCGCCAGAGTTTGAAACTATTTGGCTTCATGTTGTTTCGCATGATGGTAATGACCTCTTGCTCTTTAAGTCCAAACTGCATGCTAATCGCATCAAAGGGGGTTCGGTCTTCCCAACCCATTTCGATAATCCGATCTATATCTCTTAAACTAAGTTCTTTTTTCATCTATCCATAATGTTTTCTCTGTCTGGCAGCGTATGCATGGCCAATATACGCTTACTCTCTCTTCTAACGTTAGGATTGCGTTTCATGTGCCACAAAATGTTTGAGGCGTGCTTATAGGTTTCTTTAGTTGCTACGATAGTATTTGGATAATCTTTGCCTAATACACATCCGTAGGCTTCTTGTTCGAGTGCTGTCATGGACCATGGCTCAAGTACAAATGGCGTGGGAAGTTTTGCCAATTCTGGCACCCATTTTCGTATAAAAGCTCCTTCTTTATCGTGTTCAAGCGCATTTTTGGTTGGGTTATAGATACGCAACATATTGATGCCCGTTTCACCTGCTTGCATTTGAAATTGCGGATAGTGAATTCCAGGTTCAAAATCCAAAAACTGTTTGCCCAAAAATACAACGCCCATTTGCCAAGGTTGCCACAAATGATGTGTAAAAAAAGAAACAACCAAGGCGCGCATCCTGAAATTCAAATAGCCTGTTTTAACAACACAACGCATACTAGCATCAACGAGTGGATAGCCTGTTGTTCCTGTTTTCCAGGCATTGATATATTCCGTGTTCACTTCTTTTTTTAGTTCACGAAAACCCGTATTTACACTTTCAAATTCCATACGTGTTTCCATCTCAAATTTTTGAATAAAATGTGCTTGCCATCGCAATCTTGATGTAAAGGCATTTAGCTGAAATCCACTAGCACCCTGTGCTTTTGCTTGCTTGGCACGCTGCCATACATAGCGAATCGAAAGATTTCCCCATGCAATGTAGGGCGAGACCCGACCGCAATGTGTTCGTGCTGCTTCAGGTTTTGAGATAGATTGCTGGTATTTTTTATGTCGCTGCTTTAAAAAGCTATCTAAATAGGCCAATCCAGTTTTGGTTCCGCCTGCTTGTATGCCATCTAGCTTTTTTGGTTCCAGTACCTCTTGTGTCAGTTCTATATTTTCAGCAGGTGTAAAGCAAGCTGGAGTTGCCTCAAATGAACGGATAGGCTGCATCATATAGCTGGTCCATGTTTTGCGCCAGTTGTTGCGGTTGCTGATGCCTCTTGTTACGCCATTATTTATGTGTTCTTTCCAGATAATGCGCTGAGATACACACCATTTTTTTACGACTTTATCACGCATATAGGTTGCGTCTATTCCCGTTTCTTGCATAGAGAACAAGGTGTTGAAATTCATACTGGCAGCAATACGTTCCAGTACTGTTATCACCTCTTCTTTATAAACATACACTTGGGTGTCAAATTGTTTGAGTTCTTTGTTTAAGGCTAACAATGACTGTGTAATAAAATTATGATGTCGTTTGTGGTAATGCGGATTTTTTTCGAGGCTTGGCTCCATTACGTAAAGCAATAATAGCGGTAAGCCGCTGTTTATGGCGTCTTGTAGTCCTTCATTGTCTAGAAGTCGTAAGTCTCTTTTAAACCAAAAAACGTTAATTTCTTTTTTAGAATGCATCGGGATTTTCCATGATTTGGTAAGCCCTTTCTTTAATGCGAGCCAGTTCTTCTGGGTTGATTTTACCCAGTAGGTTATACATCATACCCATGCGGTTGTTTCCCCGCAACTCTTCTCTTTTGTCATCTAAAAAATTCCAGTATAAGCTGTTAAAGGGGCAGGCATTTTCGCCTGTGCGTTGTTTTTTATCATAACTACAACCCTTGCAGTAGTTACTCATTTTGTTCACATATGAACCCGATGAAACATAGGGTTTGGTGGCTAAAATACCCCCATCTGCATACTGACTCATACCTCTAGTGTTAGGCAGCTGTACCCATTCTACTGCATCAGCGTAAATACCTAAATACCAATGATCTACTTCATCGGGATTCGTTTGCAGTAGCAATGCAAAATTTCCCGTAATCATCAGGCGTTGAATGTGGTGGGCATATGCGTGCTCCAAGCTATTCTCAATGCTGGTCTTTAGGCAATTCATTTTGGTTTCACCTGTCCAGTAAAAGGCAGGTAGTGTTCCAAAGTTATTGAGTTCATTTTTCTTTTTGTATTCTGGCATTTCTTTCCAGTACAGACCCCTGATGTACTCACGCCAACCCAATATCTGACGTACAAACCCTTCGATTTGCGATAAACTGATACGATCGTTGTTTTTTCGATATGCTGCAATTGCATGTTCAATAACTTCGGCAGGGTCTATCAATTTGACATTTAAACTAAAAGAAATACGCGCATGAAAAAGATTGGTTTCGTCTTGATGCATGGCATCTTGAAAGGTACCAAAGTCTTGCAGCAAATAGGTACAGAAGTAGTCGAGTTGCGCTAGCGAGTCTTTTCTTGTCGTAGCAAAGAGAAATTCATCTTCGTTAAATGTGCCTATGGTGCTAATGTCCGCTGCTTTTACTTGTGGATAGATTTCTTTTGCCAAGGTTGCATCTGGCTTGTAGGGCGGAGGAATGGTTCCGCCTTTCCAAGTATTTCGGTTAAATTTATCGTAATTCCAACTACCCCCTTCAGGTTGCCCATCTATCATAAGGTATTGATGCTTTTTACGCATATAACGGTAGAAAAACTCCATCACTAAAGATTTCTTTCCTTCATAAAAGGTCTTTAGCTCATCACGGGTGGTTAGGAAGTGTTCTGTGTCATAGGATTTTGTGGGTACTTCCAATTGAGCACTAATTCCCTCCAGTTGTTTGTCTAAGCGATATTCATCGGGCTGTTGGTAGGCAAATGTTTTGGCATTAAACAAGCTGATGGCTTTTTCAATATTTTTTTGCAGGTCTTGGGTGTTGTTTGGATCATCTATGGTATGGTATAGAACCTGATGTCCATCTTCTTCAAGTTGTCTGGCAAAGCTTCGCATTGCTGCAAAAAATGCCACTACTTTCTGAATATGGTGCTTGACGTAGTCAGTTTCTTGACGCATTTCAAACATCACATAGCACACATTGTCATCAAGTGCTGTAAACCAGATATGCTTTTCGTTGAGTTGATCGCCAAGTATTAGTCTTATTTCCATTAAAATAAAGTTGTTTGAAGCCAGGTTTTTTGATATTTATCATTGGGGTCGTACCGCTCGGCCTGCCAAGCGATGTCAAATTTTCTGTCTCTTGGATCATTGCCAACACCTGCGTTATACATCCAGTTTCCATAATTGCTGTGGACATCGTAATCTATCAGCATGGCCTCGAAGTATGCAGCGCCTATACGCCAATCCAAGTGCCATTCTTTTGCAAAGTAACTCGCTACATTTTGACGACCACGATTGCTCATAAATCCAGTGAGCGCCAGCTCGCGCATATTCGCATTTACAAAGGGCTCGGGTGTTCTCCCATCAATCCATTGCTGTACAAATGTTTGGTTTGTTTTCCAGGAATAATCCTTTTGCAACAAGCCGCCAAGCTTAAAAATAGCAGTGCCGTGCTTCTTAGAAATATATTTGAAATAGTCACGCCATATGAGCTCAAAAATCAACCAATAGGTTGAATCATTTTTAGTCACCTCTTTTTCGTATTTTTTTACCTCATGGTAAATTGAAACAGGGGAAATGGATCCAAATGCCAACCATATTGAAAACTTTGAGCTATACTTTTTTCCCAATAACCCGTTTCTGGTTTTTTTGTAATAGGACAATTGGTTGGTGTTCCAAAAATATTTTTCTAGTCGTTCCCACGCAGCTTCTTCACCCCCTTTGAAAGGAATGGCTGTTCTCTTGTCTTCTGTTACCATTTCATAACCCAAACTACTTAACGTAGGCAATTCGGGAACGCTAGCCAAAATATTTTCCTCGGGCATAGGCGCCGGAATGGGCAGTGGCAAACGCACGCTTATGTGCTTTTCACATTTTTTTCTAAACACCGTAAATACTTCTGGTACATCTTCGACTTGCATGGGTATGTCATCTGGGTGGAATAAAAATTGGTCGTAATACCACTGTTTTACTATTCCATCTGGGATACTTGCGTTATCATCAAGCTCTTCTTGTGTCCACTCTTTTTGCCCGTAGATTGCTGTGACATTGTAGGTTTCTTGTAGTTCTTTTAGCAAGGCTCCTAGACGGCCAACCTTTACCCAAAGCGATATGTTGAGCTTTGCTAAATCCTTTTGAAGTTGCGTTAAAGTTTGTAGGAGGAACGCAGCTCGAAAAGCCTCCATTTTCTTAAAACCCCATTGGGTTGGTTGTAGCCAATGCTCGGGCAAATGATATACCGCAATAACCCTATCGTGGGCCGCTACGGCTTGCGATAAACTGTGTTGATCACGAACACGCAAATCGTTTCGAAACCAAACTAGTCCTGTTGTTTTTGCTTTTTGCATCTTTTACTACAATATTTAACGTTCTCCCATTCTTTGCTCCATTTCTTTCGCCAAGTAAAAGGCCTATTGCAGCTCACACACATTTTTTGAGGCAAGTCTGCTTTTTTAACACCTCTCATGACGCGAGTCCTGCCTTATATGTTTCTAAGCATCTCAGGCGTGCCATTTTATGATCAACCATTGGGCTGGGGTAATCCAACGATTGGTACTCGGGCACCCACTTTTTTATGTAGGTGTGTTCTTTGTCGAATTTTTTTACCTGTTCCGTTGGGTTAAATACGCGGAAGTATGGTGCAGCATCAACACCGCAGCCAGCCACCCATTGCCAGTTTCCTACATTGCTTGATTGTTCATAGTCTAGTAGTTTTTCAGCAAAGTAGGCCTCGCCCCATCGCCAATCAATAAGTAAGTGTTTGCACAGGAAACTGCCCACCAGCATACGCACCCTGTTGTGCATAAAACCTGTTTGATTGAGTTCGCGCATTCCCGCGTCCACCAATGGATATCCCGTGTTACCTTCACACCATTTTGAAAAATCTGTTTCGTTGTTTCGCCATTCAATACGATCGTACTGGGGTTTAAAACTCAATGTAGTTGTATGGGGGAAGTGCCAAAGAATTTGCATAAAAAACTCACGCCAAATCAATTCTTTTAGGAAAGTAGGATTGCTGCTCTTTTTAGCTTTTTTCACCATGTCTCTGATGGATAGGGTACCAAATCGCAAGTGGATTCCCAGTCGGCTTGTACCGTCAATCGCAGGAAAATTCCGCACCGCATCATATGCGTCCATTAACGATAAGCTATGGTTGGGTTCTGGCGCATGATGAGTAGGTTTTTCAAAGCCCATAGCTTCTAATGTCGGTATGTTTGGCCGTATTTTTTTGTAAAGCTTGTTAAGAAGTGGTGCTGTGGGATACTCCGGCAACCCATCTTCGGCTTCCTTGGCCATCCACACTCTTGAAAATGGGGTATAAACCCTGTAGGGTGTACCGTCTTTTTTCAGCACTTCATCTGGTGCAAAAATTACTTGATCCTTGAATGTTTTAAAGCCAATACCTTTTGCAGCAAGGATCCCTTTGATTTTTAAATCTCTTGCTGTGGCATAGGGTTCGTAGTCTTCGTTCGTGTAGACTGCAGTTATGTTGTGTTCCTCGCACCACTGCGGAATAAGTTTTGATGGATTTCCTTTGGCCACGCACATGCTACTGCCATGTACTTCGCTTTCTTGTTGCATTTTGGCAATGTGTCGATGAATAAAATCAACACGGGCATCGTCTTTGGGTAGCTTTTCTAGGATGGACTCGTCAAATACAAATGCGGGTAACACTTTGTCTGCATCGATAAGTGCGTTGTAGAAACCCGCATTATCGTGAAAGCGCAAATCGCGACGAAACCAAAATAATATCATCCACTAATGTTTAAAGAAGACATACCGCCGTCAAGACCAAGTATTTGTCCGGTCATCCAACTGCTTTTGTCTGTGAGTAAAAAGGCAGCCAATTGCGCTACATCCTCGGTTGTGCCTATTCTTTTTAAAGGGTGTCTTAAGGAAGCCTTTTCTTTTTTGGCCTCATTATTTAAAAATCTGTTTGCCAGCGGGGTGTCTGTGATGGAAGGTGCAATAACGTTCACACGTACCTTTGGTGCCCATTCCGCAGCCAAAGACCGCGCCAATCCCTCTAGTGCTCCTTTTGATGCTGCCACGCTTGCATGAAAGGGCATGCCTGTTTGTACTGCAACAGTGCTAAACAACACCACACTTGCTTGTTCGCTTGCCGCTAATAGCGGCTGAATGCTTTGTAAGCAGCGCACGGCACCCATTACATTGATTTCAAAATCATTTGTAAAGGCTTCGGGCTTTAATCCTCTGAATGGTCTCAGGTTAATGCTACCGGGACAGTAAGCAAACCCATCAATTTTTGAAGGCAATTGATCTAAGGAAAGCGTGTCCTCTAATACGTCAAAAGGAATGTAAGTCACTTGTTTGCCAGCCAATCCTTCGTTGGTTCTGGAAGCGACAATTATTTCAGATCCTTCAGGAAGTTGGTCAATGATATCTTTGCCAATTCCATAGCTTCCGCCAATTAGTAAGTATGTTTTGCTCATGATGTTGTTTTAAAAATTTCGTTGAGTGCTTTTTCTCTGTAGTCAAATATTTGTTTCACCTTAAAACGCACAAAAAGCATATGTGCAAACCGACCTAGAGGGCCCAAAGGAAGTTTATAGTCTACAATATCTTCCATCATAACCCCAGTGGCTGTTTTGTGTATAAAATGCTTGTGATGCCAAAAAGAATATGGTCCAAAGCGTTGTTCATCGACAAAATAAGCCCCTTCAGCTACGTGCGTGATTTCAGTAACCCAGCGAAAGGGGATGCCTAAAATCGGTGTTAGTCTGTATTGAATGATCTGCCCGGGGAACATGCTGCGATCTGCACCCGAAATGATGTCAAACCCCATATAGTCTGGCGTAATGCGTTTTAAGTTCTTGGGATCGGAAAGAAATTCCCAAGCCTTTTCCATTGTGATGGGCAGTTCTTGTTTGGAAGTATATCGGTACATAGTGCAGGTTTTATGCAAATATACCTATTTTGTTTAACGATATTCAAATAACATTAAACAAAATTATCAACTAAACTTTTTCTTGAGGGCTTTTTCCGTTTGGATTACAGAAATAAAAGGGTAAAGCGTTGTCAAAATGATAGCAATCCATATTCCTGCTTTGCCAGTTTCAAAAAGTATAAAAAGTGCACAGGTTAACAAGCAATAATAGCCAGATTGGATAATGTACTTAGATGATTCTTTTTGTGCATAGTCCCAATGAGCTTGACTTTTTTTTGAACGTGAAGTTCGGTAGCCATAAAAATCATTGATTTTTTTTGGGGGATAGCGCAATACAAGTTGACCTGTGATAATGTATATCAGCCCGCAAAGAACACAAACAAGTACAGGGGAATTAATTTCCATCATCAACAGGCACAAAGTAGTTAAAAAGGACTACGGCAAGTGCCATTCCCGCAAAAGGGGCAGTAAGGTATAGCCACATGGGGTCCCAGTGGTTTCCAACAAGGGCAGGTCCAAATGAACGGGCAGGGTTCATGGATGCATTGGTGAGCGGGCCCGCAAACATGGCCTCAAGTAAAATTACACTGCCGACTGCCAAACCTGCTACAGGTCCTATTTCTTTGCTACCCGTACTTATATGAAGTATTACAATCATTAGGAAAAAGGACAACAGAAACTCAAGCCAAAAGGCACTTTCATGGGGGATGCTAGGTATGGTAGCTCCTAAAATTTTACTTTGTGGAATAATTGTTTTTACGGCTAGGCTAGCTGCTACAGCTGCTGCAGTTTGGGTAATTAGGTATGCTGGTACTTTTTTCCAAGGGAAACGTTTGGCAAGTGCAAAAGCTGTAGTTACTGCGGGGTTGAAGTGCGCACCAGACTGTGACCCGAAAGCATAAATCATAACCATTACAATGAGTCCCCAAGTAATGGCTACTCCCTCGTGGGCAACCCCTCCTGTTGTTTCGTTTACAGCCATAGCAGCCGTTCCGCAAAAGACCATGGCAAAGGTTCCTATAAATTCAGCGTAAAGTGCAGTGTAGCGTTTCATGCTGCTAAAGTAAGAATGATAAGGTTAGCTAAATGTTATTTAAATACGTTTTCCTGTACTTAATACGTACAAGGTGTACGTCAGGACAACTAAAATGATTTCCCAAAAGAAAATATAGTAGGGCCATGCTCCGATAATCAGGGGGTTGTTAACATCAGGCGTGTTGGCTAAATACATATAGTTAGAATCGATGATAAAATTCAAGGGCATTACAAATGCCAATAATATATTAATGTAAATCGAAAATTTGAGCCATGAATATTTTGTCAGTTTATAGCCTAAATTTTTGAACATGAATATAGGCAACAGCATTATACCTCCGTGTGAAACGTAGTACTCTAGATATTCGTAGCTAGTGCCGTCAAAATTATTTATTTGGGGAGTGAGAAAAGCTTGAATCGCGCCAATAATACCTGCGTAAAACAAAAACTCAAAAAGCCACTTTTTTTTAGGGATAAAGAGAATAATACAAGCGATGAGGTTTGAAACACTACAAAGGTGTAAGGGTAGGTTATCACTAATATTCCAATACCCATTGATGATGTTGCGAGCGTGACCTGTAATTGTTGTGCTAATTAAGATCAGTGCAATCAGCATTCCCATGCGAAGTTGGTACTTGGGAGGCATGCGTTTACCAACAAAAAGATAAGCAACCATAACAAGCAGTGTCCACAAAGAGTTTCTTACCCACTCTTCAGATAAAAACTCAATTATATAAGCTTTTGGTTCGGTCATAAAGGGTGTTTCAAAAAAATAAATATAATCATATTGAAATAAAATGATTTTATGCTTTGATTGAAGGTAAATAGGGGAGTAGCAATTGATGTGTTTTTGCGGTAGGCAAGCCAACAACATTCGTATAAGAACCCGCTATTTTGGATACCCCAATCAGTCCAATCCAGTCTTGAATACCATAACCGCCTGCCTTGTCAAAGGGTTTGTGAGTTTTGGCGTAATGGGTGATATCTGCTTTTGACAATACAACCATACTCACCTGAGTTGTTTCTTGAACGCACGTCTGTGTTTCGTTAGTGCTCAAACAAACAGAGGTGATAACTTCGTGTGTTTTGCCAGATAATTTTGAAAGCATCTCAATAGCATGGGCTTCATCTATGGGCTTGCCCAGTGCGGCGTCATCAAGCCAAACAAGAGTGTCGGCAGTAAGCACCAATTCGTTTCGCTGAAGCTGTTGCTGGTGGGACTTACCTTTTAATCGCGCTAAAAAATCGGTTATTTCAACGCCCTTCAATTCTTGGGGGTATATTTCCTCAATTGCTAAAACACGCTGCTCAAAGGCAACGCCCATTTGCTTTAAGAGGGCAACACGTCTGGGCGAACCAGAGCCAAGGAATAGTTTGTAGGTCATTTGCTATCGTTGCGAGCATTGGTGAGGGCTCCCCACTTACCTTGTACTTTTAAAACTTGCTCAATTACGTCTCGGACACAGCCTTTACCTCCGTCTTTGTGAGAGATATAATCAGCGGAAGCCAAAACTTCTGGAACTGCGTCGTTAGGACAACATCCTAGCCGAACCATTTCCATGGCTTCAACATCGGGAATATCATCGCCCATAAAGAGCATATTTTCAAAAGGCACACTGTTTTCTTTGCTGTATTTATGCAGTATGCTTGCCTTTTGGTGTGCTCCCAAGTACACGTCTTGGATACCCAATTGATTGAGACGCATTCTTACGGCTTCGTTTGTTCCCCCTGAAATAATAACAACGCCAAAGCCAGCGTGAAGCGCAGCTTTAACCGCATAGCCATCTTTAGTGTTCATGGTGCGTATCATTTCTCCATCAGGCAAAATGGTAATGCTACCATCGGTAAATACACCATCTACATCAAAAACAAAAGTGGTGATGTGTTTGAATTCTTCTTTGTAACTCATGTGTTATGTGTTTTATATATAGATTGACTCAATGCGCGATACAAATTTGCCTCTTCCGTCGTCAAGATATCAATATGTTTTGACTGTGTGTGTCTATCATTTCGTTTGGCTGGTCCAGTTTGATGTGTCGCCGCATCTGAATGCAGGCTGCGCGATAGCGTTTCTTTAATAATCGGATGGAGCAATGCGTGGGGGAGGCTTGCATTTGAAGTGATTTGTTGACTGATACCCAAGAGGTGATTACAGAAGTTATTTGCAAAAACAGCTGCGGCGTGCAGATGTAGGCGTTGTTCAGCCGTCACAAAATGGACTTCATCACTCAATTGCCGTGCAAGCTTTCCGAGTAGATCCAAGTCCGTATTGTCATTTGCTTCCAAACAAAACGGGATATTTTTCCAATGTAACTTTTGCCCTGGTGAAAAACGTTGTAACGGATAGAAAACCCCTGTGCGTTTATGGGGTGCGAGCACATCCATGGATTGGGCAGCTGCCGTATGCACTACCAAAGCATTTGTCTTAAAACCTTGTGCTACTTCAGCAATGTGGTCATCTGAGATAGCCAAAATACAAATGTCTACCTCAATGTCATTTTGGAATACATTAAAATAGGGTGTTTGGTTGGCTAGTGGTGGCTGTTCACTTCTGCCAATCCATTGTACACAAGAAATCGTTTCTAATCTCTCAAAGGCTTTTAAAAAATGTGTAGCAAGATTACCCGTGCCAAAAAGTGCTATTCGCATCATTGTTCAAAATTACAAATAACTGCCTACTTGTAAATGACTTTATATGAATTTCATTAGGTTTGCACAAAATTGCATATGAAAACAAATCAGACTTTCACGATGATTAAGCCCGATGCTGTCGGTAACGGCCACATTGGAGCGATATTGAATAAAATTGCAGAAGCAGGATTTACCTTTAAAGCATTGAAGATGACACGCTTGTCTCAAACAGCTGCAGAGGCTTTTTATGCTGTTCATAACGAGCGTCCATTTTTTAATGATTTGGTAGCATTTATGACCAGTGGCCCTATTGTAGCTGCTGTTTTGGAGAAAGACAATGCCGTAGATGATTTCCGTACCTTAATTGGTGCTACAAACCCAGAGGAGGCAGCTGTTGGAACCATCCGAAAATCTTTTGCTACATCTGTTGGTGAGAATGCTATTCATGGCTCAGACAGCAACGAAAATGCAGCAATTGAGATCGCTTTCCACTTTGCTGAAAGTGAGCAGTTTTAACGCAACACCAATTTTGATATACAATCTTTCTCTAAGCCTTCATTAAGCATGGCAATGATGTTCTTTTTGCCATAATTCAGTTCTTCACGTAGTACAGAGGAGGTAAGGCTAACATAAAGCGTTTTTCCAACCAATTTAATCGAAGTGGTATAGGCTTGTACTCCAGCACCCATGAGTTCAGCCCACAACGCCGCTAACTTGACGTTATCAAGGCCTTTTTCTAGCTTATTTGTAGCCGTAAACTGACGTAATACGTCTTCTATTGGTTGCGGTTCATCTTTTCGTGTGCTCATGGTTGGTATTTAGTATAATAAAAAACGACACCTCGTGCATCTTTTAGTCTTAATTTGTCAGCTGTTAATACCGTGATTTCTTCTTGCCAACTTTCTTTTTGTTTGCTGTAGGTAATAATGCATTTATTTTCCAGAAATGCAATATTGAAGTGAACAAAGTCATTTGAACCGTTGAATTGCTTGTTAAATGAGGGTTTTAGTTTTTTTCTAATCCCCTGTAGCGCATCAAGTTTAAAAAAATCAACATCAACAGAGGATTTGAATTGTTTCTCCTCGCCACTAGGCGACACTGCTTTGTCTATGCGCCAATACCCATTAAGTTGATCTAGGTCTGAAGGTTTTACATTAGTGGTACAACCTATCAAAAGCAAACAAAATAGGGGGAATACAATTCTCATAGATGATGTAGTTGGAATGCTTGTTCTGTTTTTTTTATTACTGCTTCTGTTCGTTCGGGGTGTGTATCGGTAATAAACAGTTGGCCAAATGAGGATTCGTGGACCAGGCTGATGATTTTAGAAACGCGGACATCGTCAAGTTTGTCAAAAATATCATCTAGGAGCAGTAGGGGCGTCACAGCCGTACTTTGTTTTAGCATATCAAATTGCGCCAATTTTAGTGCGATTAACAGCGATTTGCGTTGCCCTTGGCTACCAAACTTCTTGATGGGATATCCGTCAATTTGAAAAACCAAATCGTCTTTATGAATACCCACAGTACTAAATTGTGCCATGCGGTCTTGGGTAGCCGCATTTTCAAGGAGCTTCTCAAAATCTTCATTTAGCAGTTGACTTTGATATGATACGCTTACATTTTCTTCAGCACCACTTATGGCAGCATACCTTTTTTTAAATAAGGGTTCAAAGGTAGATAGGTATTCCATTCTGGTCTGGTGAATGGGTGCGCCTAGGGATACCAATTGGGCGTTGTAAATTTCTAATGTATCATTTGCTCCCTGTCCATAACGTCCCATTTGTTTTAGTAATGCGTTGCGTTGTTGCAGTATTTTTTGATACTGAATAAGCTGATGCAAATAGGTTTTGTCAGCCTGACCAATCAGACGGTCAATAAAACTTCTTCGGGTTTGGCTACCTTCATTGATCAAGTCTACGTCAGCGGGTGAAATCATTACGGTGGGGAGTAGGCCGATGTGTTCTGATAACTTTTTGTATTTCTTACCGTTGCGAATAAATGCTTTTGAGGCTTCGCGCTTGAGTAAACACTCAATACGCTCCATACGTTCATCACGCTCAAAGTGTCCCTCAATTCGCATAAAGTCTGCCTGATGTTGAATGGTATGCGCATTTACAGCAGAAAAATAGCTGCGTCCCATCGCCAAATGGTAGATCGCATCTAGCGTATTTGTTTTCCCTTTTCCGTTATTTCCAACAAAACAGTGGATAGGCGCATCGAATGTATATCGCGCATCGGACACATTTTTGTAGTTGGTAATTTCGAGGGCGTTAAGCCGCAAACTGCTCATAAAACAACGTATATTTAAGAAGCATCCAAAATAAACATTTTGGTGGCAAGGTGTATTGGAATAAAAATTTTATTTTTGCAACCATAACAATTTAAAATGGCTACGTACAAAAAACGCGGAGGTAAACCAAAAATGCCTCAACAACAAGCACCAGAGCAAGAGAGTGTAACAGCTGAAGTATTTTCAACGCTTGACACTTCTGCAGGTCGTGCGGAAGCTTGGGTCTCTCGAAATCAGAACTATATCCTGTCTTTTATCGGCATCGTTGTCGTCGGGGTATTTGGTTATTTGGGGTATGAAAACTATGTGGTTAAGCCCATGCAAGAGGAATCTACCAACCTTATAGCACATGCACAAACCCACTTTAATGAAGCTTTGGAAGACCCAACCTTGCAAGATTCTTTGTTTGTACTCGCCCTAGAAGGAGACGGAGTAAGCCCTGGCTTTATTGAAATCATCAATAGTTACGGCGGTTCAGCTGCTGCTCAAATAGCCACTTACAATGCAGGTATGATATACCTTAAGCGTGGAGAATACGATCTTGCCATTGACTACTTAGAAGATTTTTCTGCTAACGATCCTGTGCTTGGCGCACTTGCGCTTGGTGGTATCGCAGATGCATTTACAGAGTTAAACCAACTGGAGGATGCGCTAGGCTATTACCGAAAGGCAGCGAATTATGCTGATAACGACTTGACAACACCTCGTTTTTTACTTAAAGGTGCTCAGGTAGCTTTAAGCTTAGGTGCTAAGGCTGATGCAGCAGCATTGCTAGAAACCCTAGCTTCTGATTATGCAGAAACCCCTCAGGCTACTCATCTAGAAGTGCTGTTAGCACAAGCCCAAAACTAGTATGGCGACTGCTCAACACGGTCCATTAAATTTAGATGCGGTGCCTAGCGCTGCAACTCTTCGGATTGCCGTTGTTGTTTCTGAGTGGAATGCTGAAATAACAGCTAATCTATACGAAGGTGCCCACGCTGTACTTCAACAAAAGGATTGTTCTGACATTCAACGTATTGATGTGCCGGGTAGTTTTGAACTTATTTATGGATGCAAAGTAGCTATGAATGCAGGTTTCGATGCTGTCATTGCATTAGGAAGTGTAATAAGAGGCGAAACAGCACATTTTGACTACGTATGTGAAGCAGTAGCTTCAGGTATCAAAGATCTAAATCTTCAAGGCAAACTTCCTGTTATTTTTGGAGTACTTACCGATGATACCCTAGCACAAGCCCAAGCGAGAAGTGGTGGGAAACTAGGAAATAAGGGTGCAGAAGCTGCAGTTGCTGCCATCAAAATGGCAACACTTGCTATTTAAAATACTTTAAGGGAACCCACAGCATACCGAAACATTCCCCTTTTGTTTTGCCAAGGTGTTTATGGTGGATTTTGTGCGCTCGTCGTACGCCTCGTGCATAGCGGTTGTTGGCGTTACGCCATATTTTAAAACGCTGGTGAATAAAGATATCGTGCACCATGAAGTAGGCCAACCCATAGGCAAAGATACCTATGCCAATGGCTAGTCCTGGAGTAAAACCATATTCTCCCCAAAAAACAACACACCCCACACTTACCACGGCATAAAAGATAAAAAAGAGGTCGTTACGCTCAAACCAAGAATTGTGATCTTTGTGATGGTGGTCCTTGTGAAGTGACCATAAAAAACCATGCATGACATACTTATGGCTAAACCACGCCATAAATTCCATAGTGAAAAACGTTATAAAAAACACGCCAATTTGGGCAATCAGGGACATGGTCTTAAGTTATAATAAATTGAATTGATACCGAATAAACGAACGTGCTAACACATCTACCTTTTGGTAATTTGGCACGCGAATTCTCTTTGCCTTAATCTGTGTCGAAGGTGTTTTTTTAAGTTTTTTCAGCAAACGTAAATAATACTTGTATGCGGTATAGACACCAAATTTAGCTTCATCTGGCAATTGAAAAATACCCGCCAAGCCAGCACTGAAGTCAGCTTCAATTTCTTCGATTATGGTCTGCTTTGAATGTTCATCAAAGGCGTTCATGTCAACGTTAGGAAAATAGGAGCGTTCTAAATGTTCGTGGTCTGCTTTTAGATCTCTTAAGAAATTAACCTTTTGGAACGCGGAGCCTAAGCGCATGGCAGCATCTTTTAAGGCGTTGAACTGGACATCATCCCCTTTAACAAAAACTCTGAGGCACATTAAGCCCACTACATCAGCAGATCCGTATATATAAGCTTTGTACTCCTCGTCAGTTAAATAGGTTTTCTTAGACAAATCCCAATGCATACTTTGCATAAAGGCACTAATGTATTCGCGGTCAATATTGTAGCGGTGAACTGTTTCTTGAAAACTGTTTAAAATAGGGTTTAGGCTTATCCTATCTGTCAAAGCTTGTTCTAGGGATTGCTCAAAGCGTTCAAATAATTCGGCTTTATTATAATCGTGAAAAGTGTCAACGATCTCATCGGCGAAACGGACAAACCCATAAATGTTGTAGATGTCTTGTCGGATTTCATTTGAAAGTATACGAGTAGCGAGTGAAAAAGAGGTACTGTATGACTCAGTAACGAGTTTACTGCTTTGATGCGAAACTTGATCGAATAGCGCTTTCATATTTTTTGCCTTGATGCTTGTAAATATAAAATAATTATCGTGTCAAATGACCTGTGGCCAGAAAATGTTTACTTGCTCCTAAACAACGTTTAAGGCG
Source organism: Flavobacteriaceae bacterium (assembly GCA_024639165.1). GTDB lineage: Bacteria > Bacteroidota > Bacteroidia > Flavobacteriales > Flavobacteriaceae > UBA7446. The sequence goes on from JAHEIX010000005.1 coordinate 119,407, forward strand.
TAAATCACATCATCAATAGATTTGAACTTGCGTATTTTATCAGGCATTTCATCTGACATGAATTGAACTTGATATCCTAAAATCCATAACTCACTGTCAATGTTTTCAATGATTTCTGAATTAAAAGTATTTAAATAAGCTTTGATTTTGTCCTGCGTTGGTTCAATAGTGAAATAGGTAATAAAAGTAATGGGCTCTCCTATATCCACTAAATTATTTAAACTTTCGATTGGAACAGATTGACCCAAGAAGACACATTGAAAACCATTGTTAAGTACTTCGTATTGTAGGTATAATAACCCTAACTCGTGAATTTCATTATCCGGTAAGAATAAAACAAACCTACGATCTGTTCTGCGCGTGGATTTTTGCTGTAAATCCTCGCACATGGCGTGAATTTTTTGTTTCACTAAACTCGTAATAAAGTGTTCGTGCGATGGGCTGATAGAATTGGTTTGCCACAGCACACCCAATTCATTCATTAATGGAACAAATACGTTTTTAAATACTTCACTAAATGAAAACTGCTCGAGTAAATCATTGAAGGTTTTGGTGAACAACCTCTGATCGAAATTGATCATGGCCAACTTAAATAAGCCTATGGACCAATCATCTGCATTCTTATTAATGGTAAGCTTGTGTACGTTTTCAGTTATCTCTTGCGAGCTGAATGATGCGATTTTTGAGATTTTGTACCCATTGTTGTACAAAAGGGTAACGTTCAGAAGTTTCTGTAGGTTTTCAAGATTATAGAGGCGTATGTTGGTGTCGGTTCTTTCGGGCTCAAATAGATTGTATCGCTTTTCCCATATGCGAATGGTATGTGCCTTGATTCCTGAGAGATGCTCAAGGTTCTTTATGCTAAAGCTATTTTTAACGCGATCCATTTGTTTAATGTTTAATAGACATAGGTAAACAAAACTACAAAAAAATATTTATAAATTGCTGAAAACAAAAGAAATAAGAAAGTGCGCACGAGAGGAATCGAACCTCCACGGGATTTAACTCCCACTAGGCCCTCAACCTAGCGCGTCTACCAATTCCGCCACGTGCGCTTTTGAATGAGGAAGTGACTTGGCTGGGGTTCGAACCCAGGACCCTCTCCTTAAAAGGGAGATGCTCTACCAGCTGAGCTACCAAGTCT
>JAHEIX010000007.1:0-25801 GCA_024639165.1 Flavobacteriaceae bacterium
GCGTGCTTGCGGCCTACCGCGCCGACGCGCTGTCTCTGGATGAGACGGACGGGGTGAGCCTGGCATTTGCGGACTGGCGCTTCAATCTGCGCCGCTCGAACACGGAGCCGCTGGTGCGGCTGAATGTTGAGGCCCGGGGTGCTGCCGTGGACGTCCACTCACACGTCGAGGCGATTGCGGAAATCCTGGGCGGGGCAAGGGCTTAGGCGGGCCGGTATTTTAAGGTTATGGGTAGGCGTATGATAACCACAGAATGTAATGAAAAATGCAAACTTTAAACGAAGTGATATCTAAGTATCCTTATATTTTGAAAGTGATGGAAGAGGCTGCAATTGCTGCGGGTAATGACATCATGGATGTTTACGTTAAAGAAGAAATCGAAACTGACTGGAAGGCGGATGATAGTCCGCTGACACTTGCCGATTTAAGAGCCCACAAATTGATATCAGAAAGGCTCATGCATTCTTTTCCAGATATCCAGTTAATTTCTGAAGAGGACGATATTGGAGCAGAGATAACAGTTGGCGACGTTTTTTTCTTGTTAGATCCGTTGGACGGGACGAAAGAATTTATAAAACGCACGGGCGAGTTTACTGTAAACATCGCATTGGTTATACAAGGTGTTTCGAAACATGGAGTTGTTTATTTACCGGCTCAAGATACCCTTTATGCAACAACTCAATATGATGGCGCAGTGCGCATCCGCTCAGCTAGTAAGCCGAGTGACGAACGTGAACTTACTAAAATATCTGTCAGGTCAATTCCCGAAGCAGGGCCCACCATGGTTATGTCTGCGTCGCACAGTTCAGATGAGACGCGAGAGTACTGTGCCCTTTATAATCCAGTTGATACGCTCTCGGCAGGCTCTTCTTTGAAGTTTTGTAAGGTCGCAGAGGGTAAAGCTGATTGCTATCCAAGGCTGGGTCGTACAATGGAGTGGGACACAGCTGCAGCACACGCTGTTCTGAAGGCAGCTGGTGGTAATGTGGTGACCCTCAAAGATGCAAAAGAGCATAAATACGGAAAGCAAAATATGGAAAACAGCTATTTCATGGCTCTTTCAAACGCAGATAATTTCATAAAATCAGACTTAGATTGGCGTAAATAATTGAAGATAGTTGTAGTAGGTCTTGGGTATGTAGGAATTTCTAACGCAGTGCTTTTAGCTCAGCATAATGAAGTGATTGGCGTAGATATTTCTAGTGAACGTGTTCACACCCTAAATACGGGTAAATCGCCAATAAAAGACTATGAGATATCGCGATTCTTAGCTGAAAAACAATTGAACCTATCGGCCAGTACGGACTTACAAAAATCTATAGTTGGTGCTGAGTATATAGTTATTGCTACACCTACTAATTATAACGAAGAAACTAATTATTTTGATACTGGCTCTATAGAATCAGTCATTTCTGATGTTTTAAATATCCAACCAAACGCCACTATTATAGTTAAATCTACCATACCAGTTGGATTTACAGATGAACTGAGGAAAAACTTTGGAACGAGTAATATAATCTTCTCCCCAGAATTTTTGCGTGAAGGAAAAGCTTTATACGATAATTTATATCCGAGCCGAATTATTTTGGGCGACAAGTCAAAATGCGCTGAGGTATTCGCAGATTTATTAGTGCAAGGCGCTTTAAAAGAAAAAATAGATATTTTATATACTGGGGCTCGGGAAGCTGAAGCCATAAAGCTATTTTCGAATACCTATCTAGCTATGAGGGTTGCATTCTTTAATGAGTTGGATAGCTACGCGTTTGCTAGTGGGATGGATAGTCGCGAAATTATCGATGGGGTTTGTCTTGATCCTCGCATTGGTAATTACTACAACAACCCCTCTTTTGGTTATGGCGGATACTGTTTGCCCAAAGACACGAAGCAGTTGTTAGCGAATTATAAAGATATCCCGCAGGAAATTATTCGTGCAATCGTAGATGCTAATCGTACTCGGGCAGACTTTCTCGCTGAACAAATTATAAAAAATGAACCAAGAACAGTTGGGATTTACAGGCTTGTTATGAAAGCTGGTAGCGACAACTTTCGCCAAAGTTCGATCCAGGGTATCATGAATCGCCTCAAAGATGAGAGGATCAATATTGTCGTTTACGAACCCGAATTATTCGAAGAAATGTTTTGCGGTTTTCAAGTTATGAAAGATTTGGCTGAATTTATTGGCACAGCAGATCTTATTGTTGCAAATCGTATTTCTGAAGATCTAAAAAACGTGACAAAAAAAGTTTTCACAAGAGACTTGTATTGTGAAAATTAAAAAAGCTGTATTTCCTGTTGCTGGCTTTGGCACTCGTTTTCTACCTGCGACCAAGGCGATGCCAAAAGAGTTATTGCCGATTGTTGATAAACCATTGATCCAATACGCCGTGGAAGAGGTGATTGCCGCGGGCATCGACACTTTGATTTTTGTGACGGGTCGAAATAAGCGCGCGATTGAAGATCACTTTGATGCGAATAGTGAATTGGAAACCATTCTGCGTGCCAAGGGTAAAGACGCGCAGGCCGACATGGTTCGCAATATTATTCCCCCGGGTGTTGAATGCATATTTGTGCGCCAGGCTGAACAACTTGGTCTGGGTCACGCAGTGTTATGTGCGGAACGTGCTGTTGGCGGTGATCCATTTGCAGTTTTGCTGGCGGACGACTTTCTGACGGATTACGATCCTGGTGTGACAGCAGATCTGGCGCAAGCATTTGCTAGCAGTGGAAAATCTCAACTTTCGGTGATGAAGGTTGATGGACCTGATATTTCAAAATACGGGGTAGTTGTGCCAAATGAGGCCGCTGCGGGTATTGTGGGTTTGGTTGAAAAACCTGATGCGCATAATGCACCCTCAGACCAGGCCTCTATCGGACGATATGTCCTGACGCCTGATATCTTTGACATTTTGCGGGGACTTAAGGCGGGATCAGGCGGGGAAATTCAATTGGCAGATGCAATTAATATTCATGCGCAGCAGGGCTCGGTTGAAACTGTGCGCCTGAATGGTCGGCGGTTCGATTGTGGATCGGTGGATGGCTATATTCAGGCATCTTATTATGAATACAATAAGAGGTTAAGAGACTAACATGTCAAAATTGTACCCTGTGCTTCTTGCTGGTGGGTCTGGAACACGCCTTTGGCCTCTATCCCGCAAGTCTTACCCCAAACAGTTCTCTAAACTTATTGGCGAGCAAACTTTGTTTCAAGCTAGCGCCTTGCGTCTGATTTCGTCTGATAATGTGAAATTCGCTGAACACATCACCCTCACCAATTCAGATTTTCGGTTCATTATTGGAGAGCAATTGCAAGAAGTGGGCATAGATCCAGGCCCAGTTTTAATTGAACCTGAGCCTAAAAATACAGCAGCAGCTATTTTGGCGGCTAGTCTATTTGCGTTTGCGAAAGACCGAAATGCGATTATGTTGGTTGCGCCTTCTGATCACATCATACCTGACACAAGTAACTTCCACAAAGCGGTTAAGTTGGGATTATCACATGTCCAGCGAGAAAAAATAGTTACATTTGGAATCAAGCCAACGCACCCAGAAACAGGATATGGATATTTAGAACTATCAAAGGATCCTCTTGATAATGTTGGTTCATCCAATGTAACCAAGTTTGTTGAAAAACCCAATTTGCAAGATGCGAAGCAGATGTTGGAAGCGGGCCGTTATCTTTGGAACGCTGGAATATTCCTATTCCGGGCGCAGGAGATGGTTGATGCATTTAGTGCCTACTCGCCATCAACATTAGATCTAGTCTCTCAGGCCGTCACTAACGCCTCTTCGGACTTAGGTTTTTTACGCCTGGCCAAAGAGCCTTGGTCAGAATTGCAGGATATCAGTATTGATTACGCCATCATGGAGAAAGCGAAGAACCTAGTTGCAGTACCTTACGCATCAAAATGGTCTGACCTAGGTGGATGGGATGCGGTATGGTCAGAAGGTAATCCTGATGAATCGGGAAATGTCACTACTGAAACTGCACATGCAATTGAATGTGAAAATAGTTTGCTGCGATCTGAAAGTAGTAACCAGCAAATCGTAGGTATTGGTTTGGAAAACATCATAGCGATAGCCATGCCCGACGCAGTCCTTGTTGCGTCTAAAGATCGTTCGCAAGATGTTAAAGTAGCTGTAGATGTTCTTAGAAAACAGAATATTGCCCAAGCAGAATTACATCCCAAGGATCATCGCCCTTGGGGTTGGTTCGAAAGTTTAGCGTTTGGAAGTGGATTTCAGGTCAAACGTATACAGGTAAAACCAGGGGCTGCATTGAGCCTGCAAAGTCATCGACATCGATCTGAACACTGGGTCGTTGTGCAAGGTATAGCTAAAGTTACGATTGATGATGAAGTGAAGTTATTAAGCGAAGGGCAGTCGGTATATATCCCGTTAGGTGCAATTCATAGAATGGAAAACCCGGGTGTGCAACCAATGTTACTCATTGAAGTTCAGATAGGAACCTATCTAGGTGAAGACGATATAATAAGATATGAAGATTTATATAAGAGAGAACAGTAAGTTAATGCTGAGAACTATAACCCACCTCTCCCGGCTTGAGGCTGAGGCGATTGAGATTTTGCGCGAGGTTGTGTCAGAGGCCGAGAACCCAGTTATGCTCTATTCGGTTGGCAAGGACAGCGCGGTGATGCTGCATCTTGCGAAGAAGGCGTTTTATCCCTCTCCCCCTCCATTTCCACTGATGCATGTGGATACGACTTGGAAATTCCAAGAGATGTATAAGTTGCGCGATAAGGCTGCGAAAGGCGCGGGGATGGAGTTGATCGTGCACCAAAACCCCGAGGCTAAGGAAAAGGGGATCAATCCCTTTGATCACGGCGCATTGCATACGGATATGTGGAAGACCGAAGGGCTGAAACAGGCGCTTGATAAACATGGGTTTGATGCGGCCTTCGGGGGTGCGCGCCGGGATGAAGAAAAATCGCGCGCCAAGGAACGTGTGTTTTCCTTCCGTACCGCCCAACACAGATGGGAACCCAAGGCACAGCGCCCAGAGCTTTGGTCGCTCTATAATGCGCGCAAAGCCAAGGGCGAAAGCATGCGTGTCTTTCCACTGTCCAACTGGACGGAATTGGACATCTGGCAGTATATCCATTTAGAAGGAATTGAAATTGTACCGCTTTATTTTGCGGCGCCGCGTCCGACTGTGGAACGGGATGGTTTGATCCTGATGGTGGATGATGATCGCTTTCCATTGGAACCTGGAGAAGAGCTTGTGATGCGCTCAATCCGATTTAGGACACTTGGCTGTTACCCCCTAACGGGCGCTGTGCAATCCGAGGCGGCGACCCTCACTGACGTCATCCAAGAAATGCTTTTGACAACGACATCCGAACGACAAGGCCGCGCGATCGACAAGGATCAAGGGGCCTCAATGGAAGTCAAGAAACAGCAAGGGTATTTTTAAGGGGTGTGCGATATGACAGATCAAGTTTATAAAACTGACGCGCTGATTGCGCAGGATATTGATGCCTACCTAGAAAGCCATCAAAACAAATCGCTGTTGCGCTTTATCACCTGTGGATCCGTGGATGACGGAAAATCTACGCTGATTGGTCGTCTGCTTTATGACAGCAAAATGATTTTTGAAGACCAACTTGCCCAGCTTGAAGCGGATAGCAAAAAGGTCGGCACACAGGGCCAAGAGATTGATTTTGCGCTGCTGGTCGATGGATTGGCCGCGGAACGGGAGCAGGGCATCACAATTGATGTGGCCTACCGTTTCTTTGCCACCGAAAAGCGAAAGTTCATCGTGGCGGACACACCGGGGCATGAACAATACACGCGCAACATGGTCACGGGTGCCTCCACGGCGGAGTTGGCCGTGATCCTGATTGATGCGCGCAAGGGTGTTTTAACGCAAACGCGTCGCCACAGTTATTTGTGTCACCTGCTTGGCATTAAAAACATCGTTCTGTCGGTTAATAAAATGGACTTGGTCGATTATGATCAGGCCACGTTTGATGCGATTGTTGCGGATTATACTGAATTTGCAAACAGCATCGGTATTACGGAATTTACTGCCATCCCAATCTCTGGGTTCAAAGGGGATAATATCGCGGCCCATTCTGATGCCACCAGTTGGTACAGCGGTCCAACACTGATGGCGCATTTGGAAGGCGTCGATCTGGATCAAAACTCAGGTGCGGCCCAAGAGTTCCGCATGCCTGTTCAGTGGGTGAACCGACCCAATTTGGACTTCCGCGGGTTTAGCGGCAAAATCGCCGCAGGCACCATCAAACCGGGGGATGAGGTGCGCATCCTCCCCTCTGGTAAAACCAGCCATGTGGATCGCATCGTGACATATGATGGTGATTTGGACAGTGCGACAGCAGGTCAATCAATTACACTGACGCTTAAGGATGAGGTGGATTGTTCCCGCGGTCAGGTGATCACAGCCGGGTCTGCCCCGCTGGAAGTAGCAGATCAATTTGAAACCACCCTGATTTGGATGGATGAAGAGGCGCTGATCTCAGGCCGTTCCTATTACCTGAAAATCGGTGCGCAAACTGTCTCTGCAACTGTTACGGAACCCAAGTATCAGATTAACGTCAATACGATGGAACACGCGGCGGCCAAAACGCTTGAGCTGAATGCAATTGGTGTGGCCAACGTCACAACAGACCGCGACATCCCATTTACGCCCTATGCTGAAAACCGTACGTTGGGTGGCATTATCCTGATTGATAAAATGACGAATGCCACTGTGGGTGCTGGACTGATCAATTTTGCTCTGCGCCGCGCACAAAACATCCACTGGCAGGCAACGGATATCACGCGCGATCACCACGCGAACCTGAAAAACCAGAAACCTGCAGTGCTGTGGATGACGGGTCTATCGGGATCAGGAAAATCCACAATTGCGAACGCGGTTGAAAAAAAGCTTGCGCGCATGAACCGACACACCTTCCTATTGGATGGGGACAATGTGCGCCATGGCTTGAACAAGGATCTAGGCTTTACCGATGCGGATCGGATTGAAAATATCCGCCGTGTGGGTGAGGTTGCAAAACTGATGACGGACGCAGGTTTGATCGTGATCGCGGCGTTTATCTCGCCCTTCCGATCCGAACGGCAAATGGTGCGTGATATGATGGCACCCAGTGAATTTTTTGAGGTGTTCGTGGACACGCCCCTGTCCGTTGCAGAGGAACGGGACGTCAAAGGCCTTTATGCCAAGGCGCGCTCTGGTCAGCTTAAGAACTTCACAGGGATCGACAGCCCATATGAGGCCGCAGAGAACCCAGAAATCTACATTGACACAACCGCAATGTCAATCGACGATGCCGCAGAGCAAATCGTCAAGCAGTTACTTAAAGATAGCGATCAGTAATGACTATCATAAGCCATGATCACAAATTTATCTTTATCAAAACTAAAAAAACTGCCGGCACAAGTATCGAGGTTACCCTCTCCAAATTAATAGAGAAGTCTGCTACAGTCACGCCTATTTCAGAGAAAGCAGAAAATTTACAAAATAGCCGTAATTACAAAGGTTTCTGGAACATAATTCCAGAATTATTGGATCCAAGCATCCCCTTACGCCTAACTTTGTCACACTTTATTAGAAGGCGAAAATTTTATGCACACATGCCTGCAAAGATTATAAGGCATCGAGTATCAAAAAAGATTTGGAACGAATATACAAAATTCTGCGTAGAACGAGAGCCTGTCGATAAAACAGTATCGCATATTAATATGCATATCCACAGAGGAATTTGCGTATCAAAGGATGAATATTTCGCCAATAAAAATTTCAGCACGAATAATCACTTCTATGCTCTCGATGGCACGATACTAGTAGACTATATTGTAGATTATAAAAGCTTAGATTTAGGTCTCAGTATACTTTTTACAAAATTTGGACTTGCGAAGTATAATGGGTTAATTTCTAATGAAAAAACAGGCATACGCAAACTAGAATATAATTTTACAAAAGATGAATTAAAAGTGATTGAATCAGCTTTTTCTATGGAATATCAAGTGCTTCAAGTTGCTAGAAAAGAAAAAATATTATTATCAAATGATTATTAATCTTTTTCAGCGCTATCTTTCGGTTTTTTCTGGGCTTGCAACGATAGTGATTGTTATTGAATACTTTGGTATCTCAACTCTAGGCATTTATTCATTCGTTAACGCAATTAGTATATTAATTTCACCAATACTAATTTTTGGAGTTAGACAACCTTATGTTCGAAATTTCACCAATTACTCCGAAAAGAATCTCATCTCTGAATTTGTTATTTTTTCTGAAGTTTTGCCTTTTTTAATTTTAATATTAGGTGTCACGATATATCTTGCTTTGAGTAAGTACGTGTCATTGGATACAAAATTTAGCGCAGACATAATCTTTATAAGTTTTCTTTACTCCCAAATCTTACTATGCTCACAAAAGCTACGCGCGCTCAAAAAGAATACGCTGTCACAATTTATACGAAATTCACGGAATTTTTCTATTTTATGTAGCTTAATAGTTTTCATAAATTGGGAATTAGATATGGATGAATATGTGACAAAGTTTTTAATTTTTGCGTATATACCTCCGGTGATCATTGGTCACATAGTATTATATTCAGAGTTTTTTAATCTAATACAAAAGGTGAAACTTACTTTAAACTATGAAAACATGAAATTAGTCGTAGTGAAACATTTTGTCGAAGTTATCCCCCTAATTACTTTTTCGCTCTTGCAGAAAGCCAAAGTTCGAGTTCCGGAAATTATTTGTGGCACGTACCTAGGATTTGAAGCATTAGGAATTTTTCGAGCAGTTTTTCAAGTCATAAATGTTTGTAATGCTTCATTGTTTGTTGTTCAAAGCAATTTTTTACTGAAAGTCACAAAATTAGTTTTAAAGCAGTCCCAGCATCAAGTCGAACGAGCCGTAAATCGTGCAGCGTATTTGTCGACAATACTGTATTCTTTTAGTCTGGTAGTTGGAGTATTGTTTTTATACTCCTTACCTATTCTGCTAGAAATTAAGCATCTATTAATCTTTAAGTTTTGCCTGTTGTTATCTTTACCACTCGGATTAGCTGATGCATTAATGCCGATGTTTGATCAAAGGATGATAGCAAGTAACAAGGTACTTATGGCTTGTCTCTCCCTTGCACTTCCTTTGTGTGTCTTGAATTCAATCTTCTTATTAAATCCTGATCTGTTCGGCCTGATCTCCGTACCATTAATCATTTTATTTACAAACTTAATATATAGGTTCATTGGAAGAATGGTACTCATTTAAATGTCAATTAACCTTTATATAATAAAAAGGTTATTATTATTGCAGATAAATAGGAACTTTTATTTCGCAATTCTATTTTATTACATTATTTTTTATTTTACCGCAAAAAAACATCGAGTTGTGGGGCGGAATTCTACTATTGTTATTGAAGGTCCTCAAAGATGCGGAAACAGTTCCGCGCTGAGACTTATGCACCTTAATTACCCAACGTTCAAAGGAAAAATTGCTACCCACTTACATCGACCATTCCAGATATTTATCGCCAAAAAGCTTAAAGTTCCATATGTATTACTCCTTCGCGATCCATGGGAAAGTGTGGTTTCACATGTGGCACTGTTGATTCAAAAACGACAAGTGTCTTGTGTTAATCAAACCGACTTGTTGAAGTTAATTAATATTTGCATTACCGAAAATTATGATTTCCTACGCGCAATAGATTCAATGAAAGGGTTAAATATTATTTTTTTCGATGAATATATTGCAAACCCTAACTTAATCGCAAATATACTATCAGAGCAAACGAACTTAGTAAAAAAAACATTCGAATCGACTGTAATAGAGGAGCCATCGTCACCTCACGTATTACCGGATTCTGAACGCAGTGCTTTGAAACGGGAAATTTTACAGTTAATCAACTCTAAAAAATCCACGCTTGCTCGGCTAAATACATGTGGATATCTATATTCAAAAATTGGTGGAGCGTGTCGTGACAGATAACTATAACCATCTATGGATACATGGCTTAAGGAGGTCAGGTACAACCGCGGTTTGGAAAATGTTTAAAAACCTTGATGGTTATACCGCTTTTGACGAACCCTTTAACCCATTACTCCTAAAAAACCTACCACAGCAACATAGAAAACAAACATGGGATGAATTTATCGAACTCTACCGCAAAGGTTCATTGATGAAACACTTGGTGACAATCTCGCCAGAAGATGAAGCTGTGCAGAATTTAGAGTTAGATTATTGCAATTACTTAGATTATCTTTTACAACAACCAACAATAATTGATTTTACGCGACTTAATTTCAAATTGCAGGCAGTGATTGAAAAATACAGATATGTAAATCACTTGGTCTTATTTCGCAACCCAATAGCTTTTGCAACTTCTCATATAATTAATTCGGAAAATACAAAAATTGGTCGACAACTATATTACAGAAGCTTTTTTTGGACAAAAAATGTAAATTTTAATTCGTGGGGTTTAAATGATATTATCCATGGTAATGCGTTTCCGAAACTTTTAGCTGACTTGGAAATACCACTTAGGTACCAAATTTCAGAATTATCGCCTGTGGAGTGTTGTTTGTTAATTTGGCTAGCTCATTGGCGGTACAGTTTAAAAGTTAAGGATCAAAACCCGAATGCAAACATAGAAATCATTTTTCTTGAAGACATTTACCCTGGATGTGAACAGTTTACCCGATTTTTGTCGCGAGCCGGTATTGAGATTGCAGCTTTAAGGCGTGTGCATCTCACAAGACCCGCCACTGGTTTTTGCGCCGATGATACCAGATGGAAAAATGCCGCCAAAAAAGTAGGATACAACAGAACCGAAATTGAAAAATTTATGCAGGATAGTTAATGCGATATGATTTCTCGTTTCACAAATGCTTAACAAAATTTATATTTTTACATTAAAAATGAGCCTGAACAGCATAAATTTGCCAAAACAAAATTACAAGCATTTTACTTCAAGTATAAACCAATTTTTGGAAACTTTAGATACTTATCATTTTGCGAACTTGAATAACCACGGATGACGTGAATTGCAAAGCGTTATAAGGAAGTCTGATACTGTCACTGTATTCGTGCGTGATCCAAGAGACTTTCTAATTTCTGGTTATCATTACCATAAAAGGGGTCGTGAATTTTGGTGTCAGATTAATGATCCTAATGAAGACGATTGGCGCGAGGTAAATGGGAGTATTGATCATAATTTTAAAAATACGAAAACTAATTTTTCTAATTATTTAAAAAGTTTGGACCAAGGTCATGGAATGATTGCAGAGTTAAATTTTCGAAAGAAACATTTTGAAGCTTTAGATGGTTGGCTTTCCCTGGCAGATCCGCGAGTAATTATTATTCCCTATGAGTGTATTTTAGAGAGCGGTGTTTCAACTTTTTCTAAGCTTGCAACACATCATCGTTTAGCCTTGCATGAAAGATTAGCAATACGTGTTTATCATCTATTTACGCAGCTAGCCGGCAAACTAAAAACGCGCATATACGCAATCCAGCACCTGGACAGGGAGCCAAGTAGTTAAGCTTTGACGCAATAGACGCCCTTGAACTGAAACACCCTGGTTTAATATCGAAATATGAAAATTTCTTGGCAAATTATAGAACTAAAAGTAGCTAGTGCTACGCTATTATCTGTAGGTATACTTTGGTATCCTCTTTTAGATTCGGTGGGCCTCAAAACTCACCAGTTGCTTATTTTTTTATCGGCAATTGTCGGAATTATTAGCGGCAACCTTTTCATCTATTTGAAAACTAAGATACGCTCAGATCTTTTTTTTGTGTGCTTGATTGTATGGTATATTTTTACCGTGCTATGGACTATTATTGCTCCTGGAGATTGGAGTCCAATCAAGGTTACTTCGTTTTTAACTCAGATAATAATGGGTAATTACATCTTAGCTCTGATCCTGCGTAACAAGGGTTTCTTATATTTAAGAAAATTAATGAATTTATCTCTTTTAGTATTTTTTCTCCCTATGATTTTTCTATCAGGATTTCCACCAATCTCTGTTTTGCAGATATTTGCTGATGGTATTCTACAGGCTAATCCTAAAGTAATAATATTTGATTTCTTTGCAAAAGCTCCAATATTCACGTCATTTGATGCAGATGGTTTAGATGGTCTGCGCCATACTATATCTTTATATCTTGTATTTATCGCGGGTTTAAATTTGATAAGAATAAATGGAAAGAATAATGTATTTACGTTTTTCGTTATTACACTCGTCATTATAATTTTGCAAAGTAGGTCTGCATGGCTATCTCTAGTCCCGTTTTTAATAGCATTTATCGTGGATTTATATTTTCTGAGTAAGAGAAATGGACTATTTGGAATATTTGGACGTTTAGTATTTGTTCCCAGTATTATAACATTTTCCATGTTTGTTTTTATTCCGCTAATTATTAATAGGTTGTCAGGCACAGGGTCGTACGAGGAGAGAGAATATAGGATCGAAGAAGCGTTAGTGTTAGTTGATAAATTAAGTATTAGTCCAATCACTGATCGCATATACGGATCGTCTCATATGTTTATCTTTGATACCTATTACGCATCTGGTATTATAGGGCTCGCGAGTGCTCTGTTTTTATGCTGTGTGCTTTTAATAAGAAGTTTACCTAGCAGTCGGTTAAGCTTGGATTTGAAAAATGCAAAGTTTTTATTTGGTATTCCATTTCTTGTACGATTATTTACTGCTGGCAGCGGCTTACCAGGGATCGGGTCTACTCTTTGTTATGCACTTTTAGCAGAAGCATCAGCTACGAAAAAAGGCATTGATAAATAGTGAAGTTTATATTGATTACGAGGAAACCTTCTAAATCGCAGTTTTCAATGGAAAAGTTGTTTAGTCGATTGTACGAAGATTTTATGCAGAGAAATGAAATGGCCCTGCACCAAGCTCCTTTTACATCCCAAGGAACTTTACGAAAAGTATTTAACACACTATCTGTAATGAGTTATCGGAATCAGGTGTTACATATATTTGGTGACGTTACGTATATGAGTTTATTTATAAATTACTCAAATAAAATAATAGTGACCTTTCATGATACGGATTTATACACAAACGCATCCGGCTTTCGTCGTTGGTTATATGGGTTGTTCTGGTATAGGGTGCCCCTGCAGCGCGCTTCACGAGTGACATGTATATCAGAACATACAAGAAGAAACTTAATCAAATATTTTTCCCCAACTAATACAGAAATTATTGTCATTCCAAATCCAAACACGATCGAGAATACATACCCATACAAAAGCATACAAAAAAATAGCAATATTAGGTTTATACACATAGGTACTAAAGAAAATAAGAATTTGGAAGGAACGATTAAAGTATTAAATTCGCTGAGCGGTATGTTTGCCGTTAGCTTGACGATTGTTGGGGAGCCAACTCATAAGGAACTTTCATTGAGTAACGAAGGTTATCCAATTGATGTAATTTCCAACATTTCTGAAAAAGAATTAGTAAACAAATATATAGAGGCCGATATATTGTTGTTCTTATCAAAGTCTGAGGGTTTCGGTTTGCCAATATTAGAAGCGCAAAAATGTGGGACTTATGTTGTAACAAGCAATAGGGCGCCGATGGTTGACATTGTTGGAAAGGGTGGGATTGTGGTGGATATAGATAATTATGATAACATCATTGCCGAATGTGTATCGCTTATAGTTAATGAAGATCTTCAGAATTCTTTAGCGAAGAAGGCAAAGAAGAATGTAGACTTATATTCTTTGTCCGTTATTAAAAATAAATATGACATACTTTACAAAGAGCTTAGATGAAAAAGATAATACATGTGGTTGAGCGTTTAAATGACGAGTATGGTGGTCCAGCTAAATCTGTACCTTATACTGCGTATTATTCATCAGACTCCAATGCTAAACACGAGGTGGTCTGTGGATTTACCCAGCCATTCTCCGAGAACACCGTATGTTCTCAATTGGATATTAGTGTCACATATTGTAGAATCATAGGTCCGCAAAAAATAGGTTTTTCCTTGGATTATGTATATGTTTTATGGATAATTCTAAAGAAAGGTAAAAATTGCTCAATACATCTACACAATATGTGGAATTTTTTTCCATTCTACGTCTTTATACTACATAAATTTTTCAAATTCGAAATTTACTATTCAATCCGTGGTGCTCTTTTCCCGTGGTCCTTGGAGCAAGGAAAATGGCGGAAAAAAATTAGCTGGATACTATTTCAAAAAAAATTGCTCAAGCTTTGCAAAGTGGTTCATGTGACTAGCGAGCAAGAATTATGTGCATTACAAAAGATTGGTGTCAGTGAAAACGTAATAAAGATTCCAAACGGAATTCCGATTAAGTCAGATGAATTAGAAATTACTCGAATAAGACAGAAACAGCGAAATAATGCGAAAGTTTTAAATATTATTTTTGCCTCAAGGATCCATCCAAAAAAGGGGGTCGATATACTTTTGTCATCTGTAAAATCAATAATAGATATCAATATCTCAATAAAATTAGCTGGACCAACTAGTGAAAATGATTATCTTAACAGTCTCCGATGTATCATAAGCACGTTGCCCCAAAATATATCGGTCGAATTTTTAGGCCACTGCTCGACAGACACCTTGAGCCAATTATTCCTACAGGCTGATTTATTTGTACTACCTAGTCATACTGAAAACTTTGGAATTGTAATCGCAGAAGCTCTTAGTCATGGTTTACCTGTTATTACATCTACAGAAACTCCGTGGAGTGAAATCACAGCTGAAAGAGCTGGATACATAGTTCCGGTTGACACAGATAGTCTATGCCTTGCAATCAGAAATTTTGCAAAACTCACTGACTATCAAAGAGCTGAAATGTCATTTAATGCACAGAAAATCGTTCGTAAATATGCATGGGACAAACTTGCAAATAAGTATAAATCAATCTATGGTGACAAACTATGAACCGTCGTTCATTACTATTTTTAATTCTTGCTAACTATTTATTTCCCAGTAACGCCAGTGGAAAAAGCGGTTCTGCCAATGTATTAGATTTTGGCGCTATTGGTGATGGGAAAAATGACGATACTGTTTCACTGCAGCACGCAATTGAATCAGGTGCCACGCAAATAATATTCCCCCGAGGAATATACAGACTTTCAAGTATTGATGTAGACTTAACAGGTGTGACGATCGATGCCGGATCTGCTACATTAATCATTTCGAATGCAGGTAATGGTTTCAAGGTTAGGAAATTAAAAGGTTCTAAATTAAACTTTCATAAAGTCATACTTGAGGAAGGCGCTAGAAGTTTCATTAACGTGACAGGGGGCGTGCTCGCAACTTGTGATTTGAACGTTGATTTTTTTACGAACAATTCAAATGAAGGGTCGTTCCTTAGACTTGAAAGCACACAGAAACGCAGAATTATCAAAGAAGGCATTTATTTTACTAGCATTACGGGAATACAATGGATTAATAACGGTAGCGGATCAGCGGCGCCGTTGTTTAAAATCACTGCGAACTTTAATGCCTGCTCCGTTTTATCCATATCTGGAATAGATCTTAGGCTTCTAAATAGTACAACTTTTTGTGTTTTAAGCTGTAAAAACCCACGAGGTGCAACATTCAGTCAAATAAAGGTTAGTGACTTTTCTGTCGAGAAGCTTTCTAACACCTTTGCTCATATGGAAGGGTGCACAATGTCCGGTTTTGAAAATATCGGTTTCTATGATATGAAATCTGTTTCTGGTCCGATTTTCAAGCTTAGGTCGAAAAAAAGAAATTCAGGATTGTATTTACGAGATATATACAGGACAAAAGTAAATTTTATTGAAGAAGGTTGTGATGTTAACTCAATCGGAGATATTTTAGTTGAAAATTATTTTACGGAAGACGAACCTTTAATAATTGGTGAATAAAAATGAAAAGAGTTAATTTTTTGATCATTGGTGTCCAAAAAGCAGCCACTACATGGTTGTGTAAACAGCTAAGTTTGCATAATGAAATATACTTACCGCCTGATGAACTACACTATTTTAATAATAAGTCAAATTTTGAAAAAGGTATTTCATGGTACGAAAGTCGAGTGCTTAATCACTCTAAAAAAACTATATTTGGAGAGAAGACCCCAGATTACATTTGGACCAACGACTGCGATATCGATTCATTTCGTTTTACAACACCAAAGCGCATAATGGCATACAACAGAGATATGAAATTAATTTTAATTCTCAGAAACCCAATTGATAGGTTTGTATCCGCGTTTCATCACAATCAACGCCGAGCGCGCATAAGCTATAAAGTTGATATCAACGATTTTTTAAACGATAGAAGCTATGAAAGTTTGCGTATTCGCATGCTACTGCGTGGGCTTTACTACATACAAATTTCAAGGTACTTAGAAATTTTTCCGCGTAGTCAAATGAAAATTGTTTTCCATGACGATATTCGTGCGGATCCTAAATTGGTATTAGAGGAGTGCTACCAGTTTCTTAATGTAAAAACTGAAGATCTTGGACATACTGTACATACAAGAGCTAATGAGTATTCGGCATCTAAACTACTAAACACTCTATTATATAAACAACCTAAGCTCCAAAAGGAAATTTTGTTCAAATTAGATAAGCATATTTTTAAACATTTTCTTTTAGATAAGATAGAGTACCCAGTTTTGAAAGCTTGCACAAAAGATAATCTACATGATTATTATCGAGATGATATATGTTGCTTGCAAAGTAAATTAGGTATTAGAGTTCCAGGGAGTTGGTTGAATTGCAATTAGTAAAGATATTCGGGGAACGCAACACATCAACAAACGCTTTGAAAAATTTGATCGAATTAAATTTCAGTTGTAAGGTCTTACCGGGAGGAATTGATCAGATCAATTCAAAAAGTTCACGATTTTTACAAGGTTTTGTAAAGTTCCTGCCGAGCCGCAAGATGGAGGAGGCGCTTAAAGACTGGTATATGATGAATCAAAGTTTTGACAGTACTTGGAAGCATCGTGCCACATACTTTAGAAATCTTGAAGTTAAACCAGGGCGGCTTGTATACTTTACTGTGCGACATCCAGCTTCTTGGGTTATTTCTCTTTACTCGAATCCGTATCAAATTCTTGCATCTAAAAGTACCTCGATTGGTGATTTTCTCAAAATGAAAATCAAGCCGGTTAAAAGAGAGGTATTACCCGCTGGTAGTTTTACCCCACTTGAGCTTTATGAAGAAAAATTGAGATCATATTTGCTTTTTTTTGAACTTTTAGATTCAAAAAATATCAATTATCGAGTAATCAAATTTGAGGACTTAATCTTGCAGCAAGAAAGAGTGTTGAAAACCATTTCAGGAGATTTGTCCTTTCCGAATGGGGATCAAAGATTGGTAACACAATCAACGAAAGACGAAAGTAAATCTCTCGGCGATTACGTTGAGTATTATTCTGAAGAGAGATGGCGAGAAAAGTTGCCTGAAAATTTTTTTGTGCAACATTCGTTCGATAAAAAACTATTAGCTAGCTTTAAATATGAATGGAAATAGAGTTGAGTGGAAGATCAAACATGAAACGAGCGTTGGTGTTAGGTGCCGGAGGGTTTATCGGTAGCCATTTGGTTAAAAGACTGAAAGAACAAGGTTTTTGGGTACGTGGCGTAGATTTAAAATACCCTGACTTCGAAGAAACGCTTGCAGATGATTTTGTGCTTGGTGACTTAAGAAGCCAGGTGTTTGTGGAACGCGTAGTCGATGGTTATTTTCACGAGGTATATCAACTTGCAGCGGATATGGGAGGAGCAGGGTATATTTTCACGGGCGAAAATGACGCTAACGTCATGCATAATTCAGCAACGATCAACTTAAACGTACTCCATTGTTGTTACACCCGGAACATAAAAAATATTTTTTACTCTTCGTCTGCCTGCATGTACCCTGAGCATAATCAATTGGATCCGGAAAACCCGAACTGTAAAGAAGATAGCGCTTACCCCGCGAACCCAGATAGTGAATATGGATGGGAGAAGTTATTTTCTGAACGATTGTATTTGGCTTACAACAGGAATTATGGGATGAATTGTTCGGTTGCGCGATACCACAATATTTTTGGGCCTGAAGGAACTTGGTTTGGTGGAAAGGAGAAAGCGCCCGCAGCATTGTGTAGAAAAGTAGCGACCGCAGAAAACGGAGAAGCCATAGACGTTTGGGGCGACGGGTTGCAGACCAGGTCCTTCCTCTACATCGATGAATGCATCGAGGGGACCACTCGGTTAATGCGTTCTAGTTTCACGGGCCCGGTTAACATCGGCTCAGATGAAATGATCTCAATAAACGACCTTGCCTCGATGATTATAAAAATTTCAAAGAAAAAAGTCGAAGTAAATAACATTCCTGGCCCTGAGGGCGTTCGCGGTAGAAATTCAGATAATACTTTAATTCAGGAAAAATTAAGTTGGTCGCCATCTCAGGGTCTCAAGATAGGAGTTGAGAAAACCTATGAATGGATATCTGCTCAAGTTCAAAAGCAACATAACAGGACGTATGAAGATTGAAGGTTTTGCTTCTATACCATTACATGGCTCCAGATGACGTTGTCAGTGCGATACACTTTCATGAATTGGGTAAATATTTAGGCAAGTGTGGTTATCGAGTAGAAGCTTGGCCGTGTAATAGATCCCGTCGCCAAAAACGGAATTTTAAGTCATTAGAAAATCTGTCTGGTGTTGAATATAGACGAGTCTTTAGATTAGGCGTATCGCAAGACCGAGTATTAGGAAGACTTTCTAACACGTTCTGGATGTTATCAAGTTGGTTGTACCGAGCGATGACTGGGCGTTTGAAAGATACACGTTTTGTTATCATTGGAACTGATCCAATATTTTCAGTTCTTATTGTGCCGCTTCTAAAACTTATCAATAAAGATCTTAAGATTTTGTATTGGAGTTTTGATTTACATCCTGAAGCTTCAATCGCGCAGGGAAAATTCCAAGAAAATTCAGTTTTCATTAGGGTATTGAAAAGAATGATAGCTTTATCTCTCAAAAAATGTGACAGTATTGTCCATATTGGTGAGTGTATGCATGAACGATTAAAGTTATATGAAACCTCTACCCAGTACAAAGAACTTGTCCCATGGGCAATATCAGAGCCAAACGAAATTGTATTAGATAACTCCCACCTGAAGCGAAAATACTTTGGCGAAGCCGAATTAGTATTGTTTTATTCAGGAAATCTTGGTGAAGCTCACGACGCTCAACAGCTATTAGACTTTGCTAGGATGTTCAACGAAGATCCCAGAGTGTTATTTGCATTTTCGGTAAGGGGTTCGAAAGCTGAATTGTTTAAATCAAATTTGTCTGTTGAGGATAGAAATATAAAATTAATGGAATTCTGTGATCGCAATGAGCTTAACGATAGATTATCAGCCGCTGACATACATATAGTGAGCTTGAATGAAACATGGAACGGTATTGCAATTCCTTCTAAATTTTTTGGCAGTATCGCGACAGGCAGGCCAGTAGTATTTTTAGGCCCTGAGACATCTGCGATATCTAAGTGGATAAATCAATATGGATTAGGTTGGTCTGTTCAAAGGGAAAATATTGAAACAGCTGCTAAATCTATAAATGAATTAGATGTTGACGCTCTAAATCTCTTATTCAAAAAATGTAAAAATACGTATGATCAGAAGTTTTCTAAACACACCATCCTAAATGGTTGGTCCGAATTGTTAAATGACATAAATGGATCTCCATAATGACAAAATTTATATTGATTATACCGGGGTTGGCTCGAAGTGCGACGACATTCTGGGAAGCGAAATTGTCAGAGAAGTATCGGTTGAGGAAATATCGTTTTGAACGTAATGATTTGTTTGATGGAGGTAATTACCCAGGAGTTATTTTTAAAGGTGCAAAATCTAATTACGGAAATTACGTTTTAAAAGCACCCGCGACAATAAGAAGCCGAAGTCGATGGGAAACCCTTGTGAAATTTTCCAACGAGCAATACGAAATCCATAACAATAAAGTATTAGTGCTAGTCTGTTACCGTAATGCACTGCCACACCTTGAGTCTATCTTCTGTCATGGTTCAGTATTAGGGCGTTATTATGAAAGCTTTGATACAGTCATAAGGCGAGATTTAAGCAGTAATTCTTCAAGAGTATTGTTAAATCAGATCGAGCACCAAAGTTTTTTACGTTTCTTGGATGATAAAAAAATAGAGTGGATTGGTGTAAATACTGACAGTGGAGAGGTAGTATCTTCAAAGAATGCCAGAGATCAATTTGCAAATGTCCTGAATTATATTCGAGATGAAATAGATAGCAAAAGTCAGCGAAGAAACACAGGTGGATTTGTTGCGAGATTTCCCAGGGTTTCAAACTTCATTTTCAAGACAAGATTACCCAAGTTAGTAAAAAAGCTGATATTAAAAAGTTTCCGGAGGCCCATAAAGAGTATGGATCTGGCGCTGACACCTCGAACCGAGCTGCTACTAGAAGCTTATCTTAATAAAGAAACAAAAATTCAAGAATAGTATTGGTTTAGTCTTATAGTTGTGATTTTCGGTGGTATTACGGGTATATTTCATAACGTCTATGTGTTGGTGTTTTGCTGTATGACGTGAAATCACGTTAAATGGAACTTAACTACAGGAGCTTACATTGGTACATGAAATAACCACACGAATACTAGCTCATGCATTTTTCAATTTTAAGTACTTACTTGTGACCTTTTAAATATAAGTGAGCTTATGAAAAAAAATCTTTGTTGCAGGTCACCGGGGCATGGTTGGCAGCGCCATTTGCCGGCAATTAGAGAAAAAGTCTGATGTAGAAATCATTATATACAATCGCGAAGAGTTAGATTTATGTGATCAGCGAGCAGTACATGAATTCATGGAATCAGAAAAGCCTGATGAAGTTATTCTAGCAGCGGCTAAAGTTGGCGGCATTCACGCAAATAATAGATACCCCGCAGAGTTCATTTATGAGAATGTTCAAATTCAAAACAATGTTATACACTCATCGCATATGAACGATGTGCAGAAATTACTCTTTCTTGGCTCATCCTGCATTTATCCACGTGCAGTAGAACAGCCGATGCGCGAAGATGCCCTCTTGACTGGAATACTCGAGCCCACGAACGAACCCTACGCAATCGCCAAAATCGCTGGGATCAAAATGTGTGAGAGCTATAATCGTCAATACAGTAGAGATTATCGGTCAGTGATGCCAACGAACCTATATGGACCGGGAGATAATTATCACCCTGAAAATAGTCATGTTGTTCCGGCGCTCATTAGACGTTTCCATGAGGCCAAACTGAACAAGCAAAACGAAGTTGTTGTTTGGGGTTCAGGCACGCCGATGCGTGAGTTTTTGTATGTAGACGACATGGCTGAAGCCAGTCTCTTCGTGCATAACTTGGACGCAGAAACGTTACGATGAGCTACGAAGCTAATGCTGTCTCATATCAATGTGGGGACTGGCAAAGATGTTACAATTAAAGAACTCGCAGAAACAATCAGCGCGGTAATTGGATTCAAAGGAGCAGTTGTATTTGATCCAACAAAGCCCGACGGAACGCCAAGAAAACTTATGGATGTTAGTCTGCTTTCAAAGCTTGGTTGGCAAGCGTGCGTATCGCTCAAGTCGGGTTTAAAACGCAGCTATGAAGATTTTCTATCAGGGCAGGGCGGAGAAAATAGATCATAAATTTGAATAAAAATGTGATCGTCACAGGTACATTGGGTCCCATGCGTGCAAGGCTTTGCGCAATGCTGGTTATACTCCTATTACTGTGGATAATTTATCTACTGGCTGGTCTGACGCGATTAAATTTGGTCCATTTGAAAGAGTTGATTTGCTCGATCGCACTAGTCCTCACGCCAGACATCTTTGATATCCTGCGCAACCAGCCCGCCGGATCCGGCGGCGAAAATCAACTCGCAGACGCGATTAACACGCAGGCCCAGCGCGGTAACGTCGAGGCGGTGAGGCTGAAAGGCCTGCGCTTTGACTGCGGGAGTGTTGATGGATACCTAGACGCAATCATGCACGTGGCTGAGCAGCGCCGCCGCGGCTGAAATCAACTCCCTAATCACTCAGCTCCAGACGTTGTGTTCAGCCTGGTTAAGGTAGCCGCTGAGCACGTTGAGGCTGCGCCAGCCCCCTGCCCTCATGATTGCCGCTGTGTCGTGTCCCTTAATGAGCAGGTCCTGCGCCGCGCCAACGCGCAGCGAGTGCCCCGAAATCTCCGCATCCCTCGGCCTGTGGCCCTTCACGCGGACGACAGACTTCTTGATGATGTTGTTGACGCTGCGCCCGCAGATGGGCCTGTCGATACAAGTATCGTGGCTAATCGCGCAGAAGACCCAGTCTATGTCGGCGGGCTTGCGCCTCAGCCAGCGGCGGAGCAGCTTTGCGGAGCGATCGGAGCCAAATGTGAGTCTTCCGCGGCCAAACTGGTCGGTCTTGCTGCGGCGGATGACACCTCTCAGGGTGCCCCCCTCCTCAAAATTGATATCTGAGACTTGCAGGCTCGTGAGTTCTGAACGGCGGGCGAGGAAGTCGTAGCCCACGGACAGTAGTGCAGCGTTGCGAATTCCCGTGATGGTGTTCGGCTGAGCGGCGATAGCCATGAGTAGGAGCTCCTCGTTGATGCCCTTCGCCTGGCGCTGGCTCATTGTCTTGCCGCGCCGCATCCTGCGGTAGGCAATGGCGAAGTCCTCACCGTGCGTATGCTTTCCGTAGCCAAGCAGGCTGTGCATGCGCTTCACTGAGGATAGCTTGCGGCGAATGGAGCTGAAGCTGAGCCTCTGCTCCATGTGGGCGAGATAGGCAATGAGCGTGGCATCCCTGAGCGGGAAGACCTGCCGCCCGCAGTGTTCACACCAGTCGACAAACTCCCCCACATCGGCGTAGTATGAGCGCAGCGTGTTTGGCGCGTAGGCGCCTTTGAGGCGCTGGAGTTGGCTTTGCCAATCTATCTGTAAATAATTTGCCATATGGCAATATTTGCGCCATATGGGGTGTATTGTCAATGTTGACAGAAGAACAAATTAAAATGGCCCGGGCAGCTCTTGGTTGGTCAGTGACAGATCTCGCTAAACATAGCTCTGTAGGTGCCCGTACGATACATCGCATTGAAAGCGAGGGCGGCCTCGCAGTCGCCACACAAGCCAACATCAAGCTGATCGTTACAACCCTCGAGGCGGCTGGCATCGAGTTCATCGGCGCGCCCGACGACGGCCCCGGCGTCAGGCTGTGGTTGCACTTTGACTCCCAGTGACACACTTCCTCCACTTTTGTGGGCGTGCTATAATCTGTGCATCTCAAGGCAAAAGTTGCGGGGGCACGCATGCAGGGCAAAATCCAAAGTACTGACTTCGGGGGGCTGACACCGCCCGAGCAGTTCCTGCTGCACGACGAGAGTGCTGTGAATTACGCAGAGCGTCTGGGTGAGCTAATGGCAGACCTGGCACCAGCCAACTACATCGAGCGGCGGCAGGTTGAGCTCATCGCGCAGGCGGACGTGGATGTGGACCGGCAGCGGCGCATCATTGCGGAGTGCCTGCACCCATCCGCGGCGGTGAGCCACCCACAGCGGGCCATCATAGATTGGCGCAGGGCCCACGTTGACGCTTCTGATGAAGCCTCAGCCAACAGAGAAGACCGCCGCACTGCACCGCCCGAAGGTGACCCTTACGCCACAAAAGCCATAGCGCAGGCCTACGCCAATCAGCACTCAGCCCTAGAATTGCACTACAAGGCATTGGCGGATGCAGAAAAGCGCCGCCGCATATCTATAGAATTCCTATATTCTATGCAGGACAGGCGGGCGCGGGCAAAAATCCCCGACGCAGAGGTCATAGAGTGAGCGCAAGACCCGCCAACGCCCAGAATGCGAGGCGCCACGGGGTGCTGGGTGACCCCGACCCAGAGCGCGTCAACGACCTCCTGACAAACATCCTAGCGGCCGCCCCAAGCAGCGGGACGTTCACGGGCGCAGAGGCCCTAACAAAACGCGAGTTGGCCGCCCTAGCCTTAGCTGACAGCGAGGCGCGGCTCGATGCGGCGCACGCCCACTACGTCGCCTGCCAGCCCGAGGACGCTGACGTCGAAATGCGCAAGATGAGCGATATGCTGGAAGACTTGCTCTACATGGATGATATGCTCGACGAAACCAAGCGCGAGGCCATCCGCCGGATATTTCGAGTGGAGAGGTTTGACACAAGGGCGCGGGTCTCGCGCCAGCGGCTGGCGCTGCGCTACCTGAAGGAGGCCCGCGCGCGTCGCGACAGGGCGCTCTCTGCCTTCCTGTTGCATTAAGATAGGACTGAGGAAGAAGTGCTATGAGGGCAAACCCTTCCGGCGCATCTCTAAGTGCACTATGCACTTGCTACGGCACCACAGCGCCCAAGAGCCAGCATCCCTACCCGTTTTGCAGAAAACCTATTTTACCGAAACAAACCAAATCACAACTCTAAGGAGAGTTAAGCGATCTCAACGGATGCATCTAATACCCAACCCCAGCAAGAGGCCGGCTGCAGCGCCAGCCATGTCCGCCACCCAGTCGTTGATATCCGCACTGCGACCAAACTGGGGCTGGATGAGCTCGATCGCCCCACCGAAGGCGGCGGCTCCAATAAAGAGCCCGACAAAGAGCAGGCCGAGCGGAACGCGTCGCGACAGGGCTGCAGGCAACACGAGCAGCCCAAAGGCCGCGAGGTGCACGAGCTTGTCGGTGCCAGTTGGGACGGACTGGGGCACATCAACAGGCCAGAGCATTGCAACGGCGAGGCCTGCGGCCAAGAGACCCGTGAGGATGCGACGTGGGGAGAGGAAATACATGGGCGCGGCTTAGGCGTTGGCACGCAGTTACGCAAGTCTGGGCTGTGATTGCAGGTGGCGGAATTGCTTGTGAGATTGGGGCGGTGCGTTGAAAGCGACTACACCGTGCCGAGCATTGGGTGCTTAAAGGACAAAAGGGAAAGTAACATCTCATTTCAAGGTGACGCCAAACACACAAGCCCTTTGGCAAGCCCCCAGTTAAGGAACAGTCCCCGTGGAGTTGTCATTTGATTTGTTGACAACAAATTGTTATAACTAATGTTATACAAGTCCCTGGTATATGGAGATTTACAATGACTGCACTTAAAATCACGTCCGTTGGAAACTCCGCTGGCGTACTCTTACCAAAAGAGCTCCTAGCCAAGTTACGGGTCGACAAGGGCGACCTATTGCATGTCATTGAGACGGAGAACGGCATTGAGCTGACGGCCTATGATCCAACCTTTGATGCGCAAATGGCGTTGGCCGAAGAGATTATGCGCGAAGATCGTGATGTATTGCGGCGACTGGCTAAATGAGGGAGCCGATATGGATTAATTTGCGGGTCATAAAAGCTTTTCATGACCGACAAATTAACGAGCACGGCGGACTACCAGGGCTGCGAGATGGAGGCTTGCTCCTGTCAGCCCTATCGAGGCCCGAAAATGCGTACCACTACTCAGAACCAAAGCCAGACATTGCTGAACTGACTGCAGCCTACGGTTTCGGCCTGTCAAAAAATCACCCGTTCAATGATGCAAATAAGCGGACTGCACTCATCGCAATGCGCCTATTTCTGAAATTAAACGGGTTCGACCTAGCCGCCTCGGCTGAGGAAAAGTACGCCACGATTATTCGCGTGGCCGCGAGCGAAATGAGCGAGGCTGAACTTGCGCAGTGGATCAGGGGTAAACTCAGAGAGATCAGAAATTAGGATTGGCGCCCGCATTTTATGCAAAGGCATAGTCTTTGAGATCAACGGCTTATGCCTTCCGCTAATCAGGCATTATTTC
>JAHEIX010000001.1:0-117003 GCA_024639165.1 Flavobacteriaceae bacterium
GACAGAGTTCGAACCCCAAAAGTGAACGCTATTTTTGGCTCAATCCCGATTTTATCGAAGGAAATCTCAAACATAAAAAAAGGAGAACCAATTCCTGTGAATCAATTCTCCGATTGCGTGACCCAGGGAGGATTCGAACCCCCAACCCTCAGAGCCGAAATCTGATATTCTATCCAGTTGAACTACTGGGCCAGTGGTTGACAAAAATACACTTTTGAAGTTTGTTAGGATAGCTTTTGCCTAACTATAGCCGAGATGGTTTTTCCATCTGCCTTACCAGCCATCTCTTTGGAAGCCATACCCATCACCTTGCCCATGTCTTGCATGCCAGTGGCTCCGATCTTGGCAATAATCGCCGTAACTATTTCAGTTATAGCTGATTCATCCAGTTGTTCTGGCAAAAACTGCTCAATAATCTTGATTTGCGACTCTTCTGGCGCTGCTAAGTCTAGACGTCCTTGCTGATGGAAAATTTCTGCGCTGTCTTTTCGCTGTTTTATCAGCTTCTGCACAAGTTTAATTTCATCGTCTGAAGTAAGTTCTTTCGCACCTGCTTGAGTTTGGGTCATCATGATCGCTGTCTTTATAGCGCGTAAAGACTCCAAGGCTACTGTATCTTTCGCTTTCATCGCAGCCTTAAGCTGCTCGTTAACATTTTCTTGTAAGCTCATATTAATCTACGTTATCGTGTAAAAATGAATTATTAGTTCTTATTTGGACTTCATTTTGGCTGTCAACACTCAGCGAAGTACGAGAAGCTGCGCCACCATTGTCTGGTTCGCTCAATTCAACTTCTTGACGCTTATAAGCAGGCTCACGCTCCAAATCCTCAACCCTAGTATTTTGGTTAAAGCGATAGTTAAATTGCTTAAGTTTTTCCTTACGTTCCGCTGTCCTGCTAGCCAAGCCTTCGGCTATGGTGCCATCTACAGGAGAAAAGGATTTTTCTTCTGTTACAGGGGTCTCTATTGTGGTAGATGTAGGCTTACGCATCACAGGTGTTGGTGCTGGCTCCTCGTCCATTTCCAAAACAAAACGTGTCACCTCTTCCTTTGCACTTGCCACTTGTGGCGCAGGCTCTTCGGCATCCAAATGAAATAAAACAGCAGGCTCATTTTCTTTTGAAACACCCTCCGCTTGCAAAGGCTGATCGATTGGTGATACTACTTCAGGTGCTGACACAACTTCTTCCGCATCAACAACTTCAATCTCATTAACCGCTGGTGTCACATCATGAATCGTGAACGTTGTAGGCTGTGATGCAACAGCTTCAACAGGCGCCGTTACTTCTTCAAACGAAACGTCCAAATCACGCAATAACGCTGTGGTTGGTATGATGCTTTCAACGGCTGCTGAAGCAGGTGTTGCTTCATGCGTAGCCTCAGTTTCAAATAATGGAATTTGTCCTACCGACAAATCGTGAGTTACTTTCTGTTCATCACCAAGTGAGTGAATGATTTTTTGAGGATCGGCGTGTACAATTTCTTGCTGCATATCTGGCGCAAAACCAGTGGCTATGATGGTAACCGAAATGGCGTTATCAAGCGTTTCATCCTCGCCTATACCCATAATAATATTGGTGCTATTACCCGCCTCTTTTTGAATGTATTCATTTATAGCACTAATCTCATCAATGGTCACCTCATCACTGCCAGAAACAATAAGAAGCAATACATTTTTAGCACCCAATATTTTGTTGTCATTTAGTAGTGGAGAGTCCAAGGCTTGCACTATAGCCTCGTTTGCACGTTGACTGCCAGAAGCAACACCAGAGCCCATAATGGCTGTCCCACTATTTGCTAAAACGGTTTTAGCGTCTCTAAGGTCAATGTTTTGTGTGTAGTGGTTGGTAATTACTTCTGCTATACCCCTAGACGCATTTGCCAGTACCTCATCGGCCTTGGCAAACCCTTGCTTAAAGCCCAAATCGCCATAAACCTCGCGCAGTTTGTTGTTGTTGATCACAATAAGTGAATCGACATGTTTACGCAAATTATTTAATCCTTGTTGGGCTTGCTCGTTGCGAAGCTTTCCTTCAAATTGAAAAGGCATGGTCACAATGCCAACGGTCAGCACACCCAACTCTTGTGCCAGCTTTGCAATTACAGGTGCTGCGCCAGTACCCGTACCACCACCCATTCCAGCAGTGATAAAAATCATCTTAGTGTTTACGCTAAGCATGTCTGAAATTTGATCCAAGCTTTCAACAGCAGACTGTGCTCCCACTTCAGGATCAGCACCTGCCCCAAGCCCTTCAGTTAGCGAAACCCCCAGCTGAACCTTGTTGGGAATCGGGCTATTCTCAAGTGCTTGAGCGTCGGTATTGCACACCACAAAATCAACACCGTTGATTCCTTGTTTGTACATATAGTTAAGGGCATTGCTGCCGCCGCCGCCAACGCCTATAACCTTAATGACATTGCTCCTGTTCTTGGGTAAATCGAATGTTATGTTGTCAAATGTTTCCATAGATAAAAGTTTATTCTGCGCTTTCTAAAAATATTTTTAACCTTTCTGTAAATCGATCAATAACTGACGTCCGCTTTTGGGGTTTCTCAGGGGGATTTTCATCTCCGTCTTCGGTTTCGTCTGTTGTTGTGCTATCCTCCGCATCAAGTGACGCCAATTGCGTTTCTGCGGCATTCATGACCAATCCAACTGCTGTTGCAAAAAGCGGACTTGCAGTTGCCTTGTCCGTATCACCTGCTAAATGTTCGTTGGGATAGCCAATACGTGTATCCATACCTGTGATATATTCCACCAATTGCTTGAGGTGTTTGAGTTGACTTCCACCACCAGTAAGGACAATGCCCGCTATTAGTTTCTTCTTCTGCTCCTCGTGTCCGTAATTCTTGATTTCAGCATAGACCTGCTCAATAATTTCTGTAACACGAGCATGAATAATTTTAGACAAGTTTTTGAGTGTGATTTCTTTGGGATCTCTGCCACGTAATCCAGGGATAGAAACAATCTCATTGTCTTTATTTTCGCCTGGCCATGCAGACCCAAACTTAATCTTAAGCAGCTCCGCCTGCTTTTCAATAATGGAACAGCCCTCTTTTATATCTTCTGTTATGACATTACCACCAAACGGAATAACAGCGGTGTGCCTAATAATTCCATCTTTAAATATGGCCAAATCCGTAGTGCCGCCACCAATGTCAATCAGGGCTACGCCAGCCTCTTTTTCTTCTTGGCTTAATACTGCATCTGCCGAAGCTAGTGGCTCCAGTGTAATGCCACCAAAGTCGAGTCCTGCAGACTTTACACAACGAGCAATATTACGAATGGAAGATACTTGACCTACTACAACGTGAAAGTTGGCCTCTAACCTACCGCCATACATGCCAATGGGCTCCTTGATTTCGGCCTGTCCATCCACTTTATACTCTTGTGGAAGTACGTGAATAATCTCCTCGCCTGGAAGCATGACAAGTTTAAATACCTGATTCTTTAGACGTTCTATGTCTGCCTCATCAATTACCTCATCTGCATTCGTACGGGTGATGTAATCGCTGTGGTGCAAACTGCGAATATGTTGCCCTGCTATTCCCACTACTACACTGGTAATTTTCTTGCCAGATATGGCTTCTGCTTCTTGCGCAGCTGCCTGTATGGATTGAATGGTCTGGGTTATGTTATTTACGACACCTCGGTGTACGCCTTGACTTTTAGATTTTCCGACCCCAACTATCTCGAGTTTTCCGTACTCATTTTTGGTGCCTAACATGGCCACTATTTTAGTGGTTCCAATATCTAATCCAACTGCTAATTGTTCTTGTTCCATATCAAATTATTTTGAACAAACTACTTGTCCGTGAAACGAAAGATTTACTGTTTTATAGGTTTTTAATACTGTGCTGTCCTGCATTTTTGCATAGAAAGCTTTGTAATTTTTAATTTTTTCATGCAGTTGATCGGGTGTGCCGAGAACAATGGAATACTCTTGGTGACGAGGCTCAACAATTAAGCCCTCGGACATCCACTCATAAGCAACAATGTGGTCAGCCATAAAGCTGTCTTTTGACATTTGTCGAACTACATCAACTAGCGCATGGCGCTGCTCCAAAGTGGGGTTACCGTAAACAAACGGTACTTGAACCGATTTAAAAGCAGACAACGGGAAGGGTTCTCCGCGATTATCAACATAATAACTACTATCACTCTGTATGCGCACTATTGGTATTTTGGTTGTAACGTGAACGCCTACGCCTCCATCAACAGAAACATAGCTCTGGGCATCTTCAACCCAAGCGTTTTGGTTAAGTGTTTGTTCAATGTTTCTCAAATTTAGACCACTTTTAAAAGCAGACACACTATCGCTTAAAGCAAGTGTCAACAATTTATTAACGGAGTCTTTTGGTATCCAAATTGGACGGTCATCTTCCCAAGAAACATACTGCAAGGTCACTGCGCGTTTTTGATTGCGCTGGTGCATAACTACGCCAAGAATAACCGTAAGCACAAGCAACGATATGGAAATAATCATCTTATGCATCCTGTTGGTTTTTAAGTATTTGCATGACTGCTGGCACTTCAAAAGCAATGTCTCCAGCGCCCATTATGGCGACAACCGTAGCCGAAGATTTCGCTATCATTTCTGGCAGCATTCCCTTGTTTACCAACTGGGTTGCACCATGATCAGCATCTATCAATAATGCACTTGTAATACCCTCCATCGGCAGCTCGCGAGCAGGGTAAATGTCCAAAAGCAACACCAGATCAAAGCGTGCAAGGGCCTGTTTAAACCCTGCTGCGAAGTCTCGTGTGCGCGAAAACAAATGCGGCTGGAACACACCTAGCTTGATTTGATCGGGATAAAAGGCTTCGAGCGCATCGGCTACAGCATTTATCTCTGTTGGGTGGTGAGCGTAATCATCAACCACTACTTTAGGCGCAGTTAGCCTGATGCTAAACCTGCGATCAACCCCCTTAAACGTTGATAATCCCACTTTGAGTTGGGTGGGTTCACAGCCTGCCTCCAATGCCAATGCCAATGCAGCAGCTGCGTTCATCACATTGTGCGCTCCTGGGTAGGGCAAGGCAATATTAGAAATACGAACCGTTGGTGTAACAAAATCAAATACATAGCTGCCTTCGGCTATGCGCAAATTATGTACGCTATGTGTACCTACCTCTATACCAAAAGTATTGCCTTCAACGGCTAAGCCATTGGCAATAAAGCGCTTTTCAGCAGGTACTTTCTGTGCAAAATCATCAAAGGTTTTGGATAGTTCGCTTGCAGTACCATAAATATCCAAATGATCCGCATCCATTGAAGTCAAGGCTAAGGCTGTGGGGTTCAAATGCATAAAAGATCTGTCAAATTCATCGGCTTCTACCACCATAAAATCATCGCCTTCAAGTAAGAAATTGCTATCAATATTGGCTGCAATGCCTCCTAAAAATGCTGTAATCTTTTTACCACATGAGCGCAGCAAATGCGTAAGCAATGCAGAAGTTGTTGTTTTTCCATGAGTACCTGCCACTGCCAAGCAAGGCATGGTGTGGCTAATCTCCCCGATCACTGCTGCTCGTTTTTCTAGCACAAAACCTTTTTCCTTAAAATATGTGAGCAATGGCGAACTAGCAGGGATGGCTGGCGTGTAAACAACCTTAGTGTTTTTGGGGTCTCTAAACAATGTTGGAATAGCAGTTGGTGCATCCACATCACTAATATGCGCACCTAGAGACACTAGCCTTTGCGTAAGTGGTGTAAGTACACGATCATAGCCCGCCACAGCATGTCCTTGGGACAAGAAGTACTGCGCCACCCCCGACATTCCTATGCCGCCAATACCCACAAAAAATATTGCTGCTTTATTCATGGGTGAGAAGTTTGGTTAGCCTGCTCATAATTTCTTTGGTTGCAGCTGGATGTGCAAAGCCTTTGATGTTTTTGCCAAGTTTGGCACGCAAAGCCGCATCCATAATCAAAGACCTAAGTCCTTTCCAAAACTGTGTGTCTGCATCACGCTCCGCGACCAACAAGGCCGCCTCTTTATCGGCTAATGCTTGCGCATTTTTTTCTTGATGATTTTCAGCAACATTGGGCGAAGGAATAAAGAGGGTTGGTTTGCCCATAAGGCAGAGTTCTGAAATGGCCAATGCCCCTGCCCTGGATACTACTATATCTGCCAAAGCATAAGCCGCAGGCATATGATCAATAAATGGCATCACATGAATGTTGGCTGATGCGTAATGTTGATATTCTTCAGCGTACAAATGTCCACATTGCCATATAAGCTGAATGTTGAGTTGTTGTATATCATCCAAGTGTTGATGGACAAGTTGGTTTATTCTTCTTGCGCCCAAACTTCCACCCAATACCATGAGGGTTTGTTGGTCTGCTGCAACACCTAGAATTTCAGCAGCAGCGGCCTTACTTAGGTTTTGCTTTAAGGCAGCTCTAACGGGATTTCCCGTCACCACAATTTTACTTTTTGGGAAAAACTTACTTGCAGCCTCACTTCCCAAACAAATAACATCAACACGTGTGGCGAGCTGTTTGTTTGTAATGCCCGGAAATGCATTTTGTTCTTGAATTAGCGAAGGCGTTTTGAACATGGACGCCACAAAAAGCAAAGGTCCACTGGCAAAGCCACCAGTACCTACAACTACAGAAGGCCGGAAACGCAAAACAATCGCCAAAGACTGTAGTAAACTCCATACGAGCTTCATGGGAAACAAGATATTCCGCAGCATATTTTTTCTGTCAAATCCAGAAATCCACAACCCTTTGATTTGATAACCTGCCTTAGGAACACGTTGCATTTCCATGCGGTTGCTTGCCCCAACGAATAGTATAGCTGCTTGTGGGTATTGCGCTTTAAAGGCATCTGCAATAGCCAAGGCTGGGAAAATATGCCCCCCTGTTCCACCACCAGAAATAATCAATCTAGGCTTCATGGCTTAATTCGGCTAAAGGGTTAGACATATTCGCGTTTGTAGTAGTGGGCTGGTTTGCACTTACGCTTAAAACAACACCAAGCGCCAAAAAGGTCATCCACAAAGAGGTACCACCACTACTTATGAGTGGCAAAGGTTGCCCCGTAACAGGGAGTAATGTTACAGCCACGCCCATATTGATAAAGGCTTGTGTGACTATGGGCAATCCCATAGCCAAGATAAGCAGCTTACCAAAGAAGCTTTCAGATTTGTTTGCATTAATTAAAATTCGGAACAGTAACAACATAAATAAGAACAACAAGGATATGGCACCTAGCATCCCATATTCTTCCGCAATGATGGCATAGATAAAATCGGAAGTGCTCTGTGGCAGTGCATTCTTCATCATACTCTTTCCTGCGCCAATGCCTACATAACCTCCAACGGCTACTGCTGCTTTGGCACGTTCAATTTGATAGTCGGTATTGTCATCCCCTTGACCGGTAAAACTCTCCACACGGCTCATCCACGTATCTACGCGGTTTGGAAAGGCATCTGGATAAGCTTTTGCAAGAAGAATAAAGAGTGTCAAGAAAAGAACCGCAGCTCCAAGCAACGCAGTGAGATATTTTAAAGGATAGCCTCCTAAAAATGCCACAACAGTTACCATAAACAATATAAGCAAAGCAGTTGAAAGGTTTGCGGGTAAAATCAACCCAACAACCAGCAAAACTGGAACCCAAAAAGGCAAAAAGCTTTCAGTAAATCCAATTTTATCTTCTTTTTTATTGGCAAAATAATCTGCTGCATAAGCCAATAAAACCACCATGGCTAAGGTGGAAGTCTGGAATGACATGCCTATAACTGGAATGTTAAGCCACCGGCTGGCATTAGCACCGTCTATGGTAGTGCCTTGAAAAGCTGTGAGTAGCAACAAAACAACTACTACGGGAATACCCAATTTAGCCAAACCAGAAAAATATTTAAATGGAATAAGGTGAACGGCATACATGATGACCCAGCCCACACAAACAATAGCAACGTGCTTTAATAAATATCCAAATACAGAACCAGAACCCACTACATAGACCAAGTTTGAACTTGCGCTATATACAGGAAGAAAAGAAAAAATAGATAGTAACACCACTATTCCCCAAATAGATTTATCTCCCAATAAGTACTGACTGATTTTCACGTTTATAATTTTCTTACTGCTCCTTTAAATTGATTTCCTCTGTCTTCATAGTTTTCAAATAAGTCAAAGCTTGCGCAGGCAGGCGACAACAAGACCGCATCTCCATGGGTAGACAAGTCGTAAGAAGCCTTGACAGCATCATTCATGTTTTTTGCCTCTACAAGTACCTTAACCACAGGGGAGAAAATGTCAATTATTTTCTGGTTGTCCACGCCTAAACAAATGATGGCTTTTACTTTTTCATGTACCAATGGCAACAGGCTTGAGTAGTCATTGCCCTTGTCAACACCTCCAACAATCCAGATGGTTGGTTTGGACATGCTTTCAAGCGCATAAAAAGTAGCATTAACATTGGTTGCTTTTGAATCATTGATATAGGCTACATTGAGGATGTTCACCACATGCTCCAAACGGTGGGCTGCACCTTGAAAGGTTTGAAGACTAGCCTGAATATCTTGATTACTCAATTGGAATAATTGCGCAATGGTGGCTGCAGCCATGGCATTTTTGGCATTATGCCGGCCAAGCAAAGAAGGGTTATCAATTGTAAACATAGCGTTGTTGTTAGCGTTATTATAAGGGTACTGCTGAGCTTTAATATTAAATTGAGCGATACCCGCAGTAATATTTTCATCATCTGCCTCATAGAGGAAATGATCTTCTTCTGTCTGGTTTTTTGTGATATTAAACTTGGTAGCGCAGTAGTCTTTAAAAGAGTTTTCATAACGATCCAAGTGATCTGGACTTAAATTTGTAATTACCGCAATATGAGGGTGGAATTTTTTGATATGCTCAAGCTGAAAACTGCTTATTTCCAAAACATAAACATCGTGCTTGTCTTGCAAAAGTGCTTGAGCAAAACTATTGCCAATATTCCCTGCCAAGCCAGCATCAATTCCGCTATCAGAAAGCAAGTGATGCGTGAGCATTGCTGTGGTTGTTTTGCCATTGCTCCCCGTAATACCTATTAACGTAGCGTCGGTGTAACTACTCGCAAATTCAATTTCAGAAACCAAAGGGATTTCAGCAGCTTCAATGTCCTTAATTACAGCAACCGTATTGGGAATGCCTGGACTTTTAACCACTAGTTCAGCTTTAAGAATTTCGCGCATATTATGACCGCCCTCTTCAAAGCGAACACCATTGGTTTCAAATGCTTTCTTAGCCGCAGCAGTAAGCATACCAGCATCAGAAACAAAAACATCCCAATTGTTGTGTTTTGCCAAGGCTGCAGCCCCAATTCCACTCTCTCCACCACCAAGTACTACTAGCTTCTTCATTATCTGATTTTGAGGGTTACAAGGCTAATAATGGCCAACATAATGGCAATAATCCAGAAGCGACTCACGATTTTACTTTCGTGATATCCAAGTTTTTGATAGTGGTGATGCAGCGGAGCCATCTTAAAGATGCGCTTACCAACACCTTGCCTTTTTTTGGTGTATTTGAAATAGGATACTTGAAGTATTACAGAAAGATTTTCGATCAAAAAGACCCCACACAAGACAGGAATAAGCAACTCTTTACGAACAATAATTGCCAATACGGCGATAACACCTCCTATGGTCAAGCTTCCGGTGTCGCCCATAAACACTTGAGCAGGGAATGCATTGTACCACAAAAATCCAACGAGCGCTCCTACAAAGGCTGCCACAAATACTACAACCTCACTTACTTCAGGAATGTACATGACGTTGAGGTAGTCGGCAAAAATAATATTCCCCGAAACCCACGCAAAAAGCCCAAGGGTGAGCACCGCAATAGAAGCCGTTCCAGCTGCAAGACCATCTATACCATCCGTAAGGTTTGCCCCATTGGACACAGCAGTTACTATAAAAATTACTGCTGGAATAAAAATCAGCCAGGCGTAGTCTTTTGCGCCATCTCCTGCCCAAGAGATAATATCACTGTAATCAAACTCGTTATTTTTCAGCAGCGGAATGGTTGTTTTTGTAGATTTTTCTTCTTGCAAAAAGCTTTCGCCATCAAAAGTTTGTTGCTTAATGGTTACTCCAGGATGGAAGTATAACGTAGCCCCTACAATCAGTCCAAGTGTAACCTGTCCAACAATCTTAAAGCGCCCTTTTAAACCCTCTTTGTCTTTTCGCTTGATCTTAAGGTAGTCATCCGCTAAACCTATAATTCCCATCCATACAGTGGTAACGATTAGTAGTATGATGTAGATATTATCAAGTTTCGTGAGTAGCAAAACAGGGATAAGTGTACCAAAAATGATCATCAAGCCACCCATAGTAGGGGTTCCCGCCTTTTCTTTTTGACCTGCCAGTCCTAAGTCGCGAATGCTTTCACCCATTTGATAGTGTTGCAACATTGCAATAATGCGTTTTCCCAGTACAGCCGTTACCAACAATGAAAATATTATGGCTATTGCTGACCTAAAGGAGAGGTAGGCAAATAATGATGCTCCTGGAAACTGATAAGCACGCTCTAAATAATCAAACAAATAGTACAACATTATCTTTTAGATTGAAGGTTTCGTGTTAGCTCTTGCATATCATCAAAAGGAAGGCGTTCTCCCTTTTGATCTTGATAGGTTTCGTGTCCCTTACCAGCGACTAAAATGATGTCTTGATCTTGTGCCATGGTACATGCTGTCTTTATGGCTTGAGCACGGTTTAAGACGGTTAAATGCTTTTGGTTTGACTCCACTGGAACCCCTTCGAGCATATCGTTGATGATATCGTTTGGATCTTCGTTTCGTGGATTATCAGATGTGAAAATGGTCAAGTCGCTTTTAGCAACAGCCGCCTTAGCCATAAGTGGTCTTTTGGCTTTATCTCTATTACCTCCACAACCCACAACCGTGATTAGCTTTTCGTTTCGTGTGCGCAACGTAGTTATAGTATCCAATACTTGCACTAATGCATCAGGAGTGTGGGCATAATCGACAATGGCAGTAATGTTGCTCTTGGTATGCACCATTTGAAACCTTCCTGCGGCCCCTTTTAACGTACTTAAGACAGGTAGAAAATCGCTTTGCTCAACCTCAAGCAATTCAGCTACAGCATAAACACAAATAAAGTTGGATGCATTGAATGCACCTACCAAAGGAGTCCATACTTCGTTGTGCTGAAGCTTAAGCAGCATGCCCGAAAAATCTTTTTCCAATATTTTGACATGAAAATCAGCAACTGACTTTAAGCCAAAGAAATGTTTAGAAGCTTTTGTGTTTTGCAGCATATAACGCCCATTTTTATCATCGGCATTGGAAAGCGCAAAAGCCATAGGAGCAAGTCCGTCAAAAAATATTTTTTTGGTATCTCGATAGGATTTAAAATCATTGTGATAATCCAAATGATCGTGTGAAAGATTGGTAAATACACCCCCAGAAAAGTGAAGATCGGCTATTCGATCTTGGTCTATACCATGTGAAGACACTTCCATAAAGCAATGCGTAACGCCAGCATCTACCATATCGCTTAAATGCTTGTTTATTGTCAGGGGGTCTGGTGTAGTGTGTGTACTTGGCACCCTTTTTTTGATAATGATAACCTCAACTGTTGACAACAAACCAGCTGCAAAACCCATCTTATCAAAAAGCTGATATGCCATGGTTGCAACGGAAGTTTTTCCATTCGTTCCCGTTATGCCAATGAGTTTTAAAGCCTTACTTGGCGTATCGTACCATTGGGAAGCTACTGTTGCCAAGGCCTGGCGTGTATTCTCACATAAAATATAAACAACCTTATCAGTCAAAACGTCTGGAAACTGTTCACACAAAACAGCTACTGCTCCCTTTTCAATAGCATTGTTAATATGCGCATGCCCGTCGTGATGTGCCCCTTTGATGGCTACAAAAAGAAAATGTTGGTTAACGGATCTAGAGTCAAAAGCAACACCGCTAATTTGAACAGCCGTGCTTCCCGAAACGGTTTGTAAAGGAACACCAAACAGTATGTCTTTTAGCTGTTTCATGAAAGTGTTAGTGTTACTTTTTTTGTTTTACTAAGGGTTGCTCCTGGTCGTTGCGATTGCCGCTTTACCTTGCCCTTCCCTTGTAGCATTACCTCAATACCCAAGCTTTCAAGAACGGTCACTGCATCCATGGCTGGCCATCCACGCAGGTCAGGCATTTTTTCTAGATCGTATGCATTGGTAATGTCTGGTTTTGGTGCTGTTAAGGCAGCAACTTTGTTTAAGTCTAGTGTGGTGTGTTCTGGTATGTCATGAATAACGGCCTCGGCGATTTGCTTAACCACTGGTGCAGCAACTACATTCCCGTAATACCCGATTTTTTTGTTGGGCTTATGCACCACCACTATACAAGAATAAGTAGGATTGTGAGCAGGAAAATATCCAACAAAGCTGGCAACGTACTTGACGTCATCTGTTGTATAATCAATTTGACAGGTTCCTGTTTTACCAGCAATGGCTAACTTTTCATCATAAATATTATGAGCGGTTCCCCATTTATTTTTGACTACGCCTTCCATAAGATGTTGCAGCTTACCTATTGTTTCTTGCGAACAAATGGCCGGATTGATTACCTGCTTGGGATAAGATTTGACATTTTTACCATCAAGTGTTTTGACTGCTGAAACAAAGCGCGGCATCACCAATTCACCGTTGTTGGCAACAGCATTGTAGTAGCTCAACGTTTGAAGTGGTGTAAGCATTACGCCGTAGCCAAAAGCCATCCACGGCAGGTCTAAACCATCCCAATCGGCATCTTTGGGATGCGGTATTTTGGGTATCCCCTCACCTGATATAGCCACACCTAAAGGTTTGTCCAACCCCATGGCCATCAGCCTGTCTGTGAACTGTGAAGGGTTCTCTTTATAGTTTTCGTAAATCAGTTTTACAACTCCAGTATTGGACGAACTTTCAAAAACCCTACTGGCTGGAATGACACCATAGCCACCACGTTTGGAATCTCTTACGTGATATTTTCCATAAAATGTAAGCTTTCCTTTTTCGGTATCGACCATGGTCATGGTGTCTATAACCTTATCTTCAAAGGCAGCCATCATGGAAAACAACTTGAAGGTAGAGCCAGGTTCGTGGGCTTCTCCAACTGCATAATTCAATTTTTCGTAATACTTATTCCCATCCGTTCTACCAAGGTTTGCAATGGCTTTAACAGCGCCCGTTTTGGTTTCCATTACGACAACCGTTCCATGCGCTGCTTCATACTTTTCTAAAGAGGCAAGCAAGGCGTGATGAGCAACATCTTGTAAGTTGGTGTCAATTGTGGACCAAACATCCAAACCGTCAATAGGTTCTTGTTGATATTCGTTTGTAAGCGGTTTCCACTGTTGTTTAGCAATGCGTTGTCGCAATTGACGCCCAGGCTGACCTCGCAAGGTGACACCATAAGCCCCCTCAAGACCCACTTTGAGATATGTGCCATCTGGTTTTTTCTGCTCATAGCCTAAGGTGCGTTCAGCGATTTTACCTAGAGGAAGGTCACGCACAAATTTGCGCTCAACAATCAAACCTCCCCGAATACCTCCCAATCGAAACATAGGGAATGACTTGATACGCTGATAGTCGTCAAACGGCAAGCGACGTCCAATAAGCTGATATCTGCTTTTGTTTTTACGTGCTTTCACCAACACGTTGCGGTAATATTGCTTGGGCTTTCCAAACAAGGTCGCAAGTGAATCGCTCAACGCGTCTACGTTATTATCAAATACACGCTGGCTTACAGTAACCGCATCAAAGTGGATGGAATATTTTGAAACGGATGTCGCCAATAAGCTACCATCGTCAGCATAAATATTTCCCCTCACAGGAACAATTTCAAAGTTTTTGATGCTGCGCTTTTCTGCCATTTCGCGATACTTATCCCCTTGATTTAGCTGTAATGATACCAATCGATAACCCACGCTTATGCCGAGTGCAAAAAGCACAAAAACAACCAAGTAGCTGCGAGACATCATGTTCTTTTGCTTACTCATTCGATTGAATTATGATTTTTATTGGTGCTTTATCTGGCGGGAAAACGCCTTGATTTTTTAGAGCGTGTGCCAACTGAGTTTCCATCCTTTTGTGCATCACTTTTTCACGAACCGAAACAAACTCGCTACGAACAGCTTGTAATTCTTTGTTTGCTTGCCCAATTTGTACCACTTTTTGATCGACTTGGTGGGAGGCAGTAATCATCAGTCCTGCTAGAAAAAAAACAAACAGGATAAATCGCCAGTTTTTTGATGCGCCTTCTTGCACCAAAAATGTTCCTTTAAGCAGATTTAAAATCCCTGTTTTCATAAGCGTTGTGCTATTCGTAATTTGGCACTTCGTGCTCTGTTGTTTTGGTTTATTTCCTCTTGATCTGGAATCACCAAGCCGCCGCATTTTTTAAAATACAATGTGGGGTTTCCAAAGTCATCCTTTTCTGGTTCGCTATCAAAATTTCCGTTCTGAATAAACCGTTTGACCATTCTGTCTTCAAGGGAATGGTAGCTGATTACACTCAGACGCCCGCCTGACCTTAACACATCTTTGGATTGAGTTAAAAAGGATTGTAATACCTCTATTTCTTTATTCACTTCCATCCTAAGGGCCTGGTAAATTTTAGCTAGCACCTTATGCTCGTTCCCCTTGGGTAATACAGGTTGCAATACTTCGTTGAGCTGCATGGTTGTTGCAATTTCGCCTGGTCTTTTTTGTACTATGAGTTGAGCGATTTTTTTGGCATTGCGCAGTTCCCCATAAGCAAATAGCAAATCTGCCAATGCTGTTTCGCTGTACGTGTTAACGATTTGTTTTGCCGTAAGCTCTTGATGTTGGTTCATACGCATGTCTAGCGGCCCATCAAATCGAATGGAAAAACCACGGTCTGGCGTATCGAACTGATGTGAAGAAACCCCCAAATCAGCGAGAATTCCATCAACTTTATCAATTTTATGAAACTTCATAAAACGCTTTAAATAGCCAAAGTTTTGAGGAATGAGAGTAAAACGACTGTCGTCTATGGCATTGCGTTGTGCATCTTCATCTTGATCAAAAGCAAACAATTTGCTTTCGTTATCCATGTTGTTTAAGATTTCTTGGGAGTGACCGCCGCCGCCGAAAGTTGCATCTACATAAACCGAAGCAGGATGAATATTTAATCCTGATACAGACGCAGCAAGCAAAACGGGGCTATGATACATCGTCTTCATCGTCTCCCATTACCTCTTCTGCCAAGGCAGCAAAATCAACAGCTGCTTCATCTATTGCTTTTTCATAACGATCTTTGTCCCATATTTCTATGATGTTGACTGCGGCAGAAAGCACGACCGCTTTCGCTACGCCTGCAAATTGCGCTAAATCACGGGGAATAAGCAGCCTGTCTGTAGCATCGAGCTCGACAACCTTAACTCCTGCTGTAAAGCGTCGTATGAAATCGTTATTTTTTTTCTTAAACCTGTTAAGCTTGTTTACCTTGGCCATTAAAGCATTCCATTCTTTTAACGAATACAATTCTAGGCATGGCTGAAAAACAGCACGCTTCACCACAAAAGCCTCTTGACGGGCTCCAGCCAACTGCTTGGAAAGGGCTGTGGGGATTTTAACCCGTCCCTTAGGGTCTGCTTTACACTGATATGTTCCAATTAAATGCGACAAAGTCTATGGTTTTTACCCTCAGGCATGAGTCAAAATTACATATTATTTCCCACATTTTACCACATTTTACCACTTTGTTAATAAGTTATCCCACCACCCTGCAGACAGAGACTAATATCCTTAAAATGAGAACATTAAAAGCAATCTGCTTTCTGGAAATTAAAGAAATTGATAAAAGAGGTGTTTTACAAGCAGGTAAATTAATGGCATTTGCTTGGGGTTTATTTACCTATATTTGTATCTGATTTGACAACATGCACAATTCTCTAAAAGTATCTGGGTCCTACACGTATTATCAAAAGGGCGAAGGAACCCCACTTATTATTCTTCATGGTTTAATGGGAGGCTTGAGTAATTTTGACGGCGTTGCGGCGCATTTTTCTACCGTTGGATACAAGGTTATTATTCCGCAATTACCACTATATGATTTGCCGTTGTTAAAGACCAATGTAAAGCAGTTTGCAATTTATCTTCGCGATTTTATTACCCATTTGGGCGAAGAAAAAGTAGTCTTGATAGGGAACTCGCTGGGAGGACATATCGGCCTGCTTCACACCAATCTCTTTCCAGAAAAGGTCAAAGGACTGGTCATCACAGGAAGCTCAGGGCTGTATGAAAACGCCATGGGGGAAAGCTACCCTAAACGTGAAGATTATGAATACATCAAAAAGAAAACACAAGATGTGTTTTACGACCCAATCATTGCTTCCAAAGAAGTGGTAGACGACGTATTCGAGACTGTCAATGACAGAAAAAAACTTATCAAAATCCTAACGATTGCCAAAAGTGCTATCCGTCACAACATGGCCAAAGACTTACCAAGCATCAAAGTACCTACGGGTATTATTTGGGGCAAGCAAGATGCGGTTACCCCGCCAAACGTTGGAGAAGAATTTAATAGACTACTCCCCGATTCTACTTTGTATTGGATTGACAAATGTGGACACGCGCCTATGATGGAGCACCCTGATACGTTCAATACGATTTTGTCATCCTGGCTAAAAAATAATAATTTGTAATCATGCGTGTCAAAAGCGCATCTTTTGTAGTCAGTAACGCCAAGGTGTCCGACTGCCCTAAATCGTCATTGCCCGAATTTGCTTTTATAGGCAGATCAAATGTTGGAAAATCCTCTTTGATTAACATGCTGACAGATCGAAAGCAACTTGCCAAAACTTCTGGAAAGCCTGGGAAAACCCAGCTCATAAATCACTTTTTAATCAATAAAAACTGGCACCTTGTTGATTTACCCGGATATGGCTATGCCCGTGTTTCAAAAAAAACCAAAAAAGAATTCCAAAGCTACATTACTTCCTATTTTTTGGAACGTAAACAACTCATAAATGCTTTTGTGTTGATTGACATCAGGCACGAACCACAAGCCATCGATATGGAATTTATGGAATGGATGGGGACGCAACAGATTCCCTTCTCCATCATATTTACAAAAGCCGATAAATTGTCTGAAAACAAAATTGACGCAACGGTAAGCGCCTATTTAAACACCATGCTTGAGGGTGTTTGGGCTAAAACACCTCCGCATTTTATCACATCTGCCACCTCTAACAAAGGCAAAGAAGAAGTATTGGCATACGTGGGATCGCTGCTTTAATTTCCCTTTTTTACGTCCTTAAGGTTTCGCTCACTAGCAAAGAAATCACAGAACTGTTGCATGGCCTCTCCCATTTGCGCATCTTCCGTTGCTTTAAGGTAGGACGCACGAATTCCAATCAGCGTTTGATGTACAAAAACCTGCATTTGATCTACAGGCATTTCTTTTGACCACAAATCGATGCGTGCACTTTCCTGGGCATCCTTATCCCAAGTACTTAGGAAA
Organism: Flavobacteriaceae bacterium; assembly: GCA_024639165.1. GTDB lineage: Bacteria > Bacteroidota > Bacteroidia > Flavobacteriales > Flavobacteriaceae > UBA7446. Next base: position 17,493 of record JAHEIX010000001.1, read on the forward strand.
AATGCCTCCATAGACTGTTCTCTCACACCTCCATCGGGCGCAGACCATTCCATGGCTTCGGGAGTGTTGTTTTCGTCTAAAGTGACTGTCAAGGTAATCTGTGTTTTTCGTTTCATCTTAAGGATTGTATCTTGATTTTTTTAAAATTTCTTGGGGTGAAGCAGCAAGTATTTCTTTTAAGGTAGCTCCTGTTCGTTTTTGATATTTTTTCAGCATTTGATAACCGATCCACTGGCCTATTCTGCCAGGTGAATCCACGTCTAAATAAGAATAAAATTTACTGTATGGACTGGAGAGCAAAAAACGAAACGCCAAACTTTCGTCGGTAGAAAACAATAGTTCGCTATCGATAAAATAACGCCAAACTTCTGCCTCATGGGTGCTAGCCCACTCCCATTGTGTTGCTGTGTATTGGATGTGCTGATAGTTTTCGAGACCAGGTGCCAAATAATCGTGAAGCAACAAGCGCTTACCGTGCTGTACCATGTGATCCAAAAAAGTTCTCCCCCTAGGTGCTGGAATAAATCTAGGTGCAAGGGCATCAATAATTTCAGACTCCAAATGGTGTAGTGTAAGTTTGTTTTTGATGTAAACAGGAATGCCATCATAGAGGGGGTGGTCTACACCCAAATAGGTGTCTATGGACAACAATAACATACTATCTGCATCTACAGCTCTTAACGAATAGTCAACGTCGGTGAGCAAGGAAATGGCTGTTTGGGGAAGCTTTTCGTCTGGAAAATAGTAGTGGGCATATTGAAGCACCCGAGTAATACGAGACTTCAAATGGCTTTTTGAGATAGATTTGGTTGCGTCAAACAGCAATTGCTGTAGCGAATCGCTTCGTTTTTCAAGCCACAAGGAATCAGAAGTTTTATTAGGAAAAAAGAAGGGGAATTGGACCTTTACATCTTCCAAGGGGGTATGGAATTCACCAAAAAAAAGGGTTTCAAATGACACATAATCCAAAGGGACTTTTTCAAGATCTACATGCCTTGGATGGGATGATGTATTACAGGAAACCACAAAATAAAGAACGAGGAGCAACAGCCCTTTCATGGGCGAAAAAAATGATTTAAATTTACACGTGTTAACTGCTATCATACTGGCCGTAAAGATACAAATGCTATGAAGAATCAAGAAGTAATTGAGCACATTGTACAATGGCTCAAAACTTATGCCAAAAAAAATCAAATGAATGGCTTTGTCATTGGTATCTCTGGTGGGATAGACTCTGCCCTTACTTCCACGCTTTGTGCCAAGACAGGACTTCCAACATTATGTCTGGAAATGCCCATAAAGCAACAGGAAAATCAGGTTGAACGCGCACAAGAACACATAAAGTGGCTAGAAAGAAGTCATCAAAATGTAAACAGCCACTTAATTGACTTAGAGCCTGTATTCGATGCGTTTTCTTCAACCGTTGGGGCTGACATGAAAGACAATCAAGCCCAGCTATCTTTGGCCAATACGAGAGCAAGGCTACGCATGACTACACTGTACTACTATGCAGCACTTCATCGTTATTTGGTTGCAGGTACGGGAAATAAAGTTGAAGATTTCGGCGTTGGGTTTTACACCAAATACGGCGATGGCGGGGTGGATTTAAGCCCAATTGCAGACCTCACAAAAACACAAGTACGCGCTTTAGCTAGAGAGTTGGGTATTGACGAAACTATTTTAATTGCACCACCAACAGACGGACTTTGGGATGATGACAGAAATGATGAGGAACAACTGGGTGCCACCTATGAACAATTGGAATGGGCCATGACGCAGCAACAAGGCGGAAAGTCTCTGGCAGATTTTGTAGGAGAAAACGCACGTGTTTTTGAGGTGTTCTTGTCACATCATACTGCCAACAAACACAAAATGGAACCCATTCCTGTATGTAACATTCCAGACCACTTGCTTTAGCAGTCTTATCGCTAGTTTTAGGCGAAAAATTATTTTTATCACTTTTAAAGACTATTTTTCCTATTTTTAAGGTCAACTATATACTCCATGATTCGTGTTTTTGTTGCTGATGCATATCCAATCGTACACAAAGGTTTAAAGGCTCTCTTTAGCAATTCGAACGAAATAAGTATTGTAGGAAAAGGATTTCATTATCGTGACTTGATTGAGAATCTGACTTCAAAAAAAGTAGATCTCGTTGTTTTGGAGCTCAAACTTCCTGGCTTTGAGGAAATACGTTTGCTGCGAAAACTAAAAGATCAGCACACACATGTACGTTTCTTGATATATTCATCCCTAAACGAAAATATTTATGCGATCAGTGCGCTTAAATATGGGGCATCAGGCTATTTATGCAAAGACGTCCCTTTGAACAAACTCAAAGATGCTATCTTAAAAATAAGCACTGGTGGGGTTTATATTACCAACGAATTGGCAGAACATATGGCCTTTAATGAAACAGAGGCAAATCCGCGTGCGATGATTAACCAATTGTCTGAAAGAGAAATCCAAGTACTTCGCTTATTGGTTCATGGAAAACGGAACAAAGAAATTGCCATAGCATTGAATATCAGCGACAAAACCGTAAGTACATATCGCTCAAGGCTCATGAAAAAGATTAAAGTAAAAAATCTTGTTGAAATGCTAAAAAAGCTTCAACATATAGACTTAGACATGTATTAAACTACCCGGTTCAAACGACCGCTCAATACCGTTTTGAGTTTGTGATACTGTACAATTTCCTCTAAAAGTTCTCCGTGATGACTATCAATATCCTCAGCAGTATCGGATTGTAGCGCCGCTACCTTTTCATCTATAAGCTGGCATCTAAATCGCAAAATCACCTCATGAACCCACCTAGCTAAATTGGCCTTTTTGTTTTTGATATAAATGTTTTTGCGTTCCCAATCATGAAGGGTATGCAATTCATCCTCAAGCAATAAGTCGGAAACCTCTAATGCCAAATTGGGCTCCAAATTAGCAACAAAAGCATCCATTTGAATTGCCGATTTTTCATTCAATGCAGCCAAGACCTTAGGGTATAATCCTTTAAAGACTGCTGTCGAAAATGCAATTTCGTCTTGTTGTAAATCCAAGTATATCTTTTCAAAAACACGGGCTGTTATTTTTGAAGTGACAAGTGAAAGCTCACCAGATTTTTCATCGGTTTTTAAAATGGGTTCTTCAAATTCGACTTCTTCATGTCCGTGAAGCAACAGAATTTTTATAATGTCCTTTTCAAGTTCAAAACGGGTACTTACAGCAGCTACCTTTTTTTCTTGGGGAACCACTGACATGGGCTGGGTTGAAACTTGTCTTTGCGGTTTATTTACCTTTTTTTGAGATACTTGCGCCAAAGTGGCAAACAAAACTTCCTCGCTAATCTGCATCAAAGAAGCACATGATTTGACGTATACCTCTTGCTTAATTCGGTCGGGTATTTTTGCAATACTCTGCACCATCTCACGGATGGTCTCCGCTTTCTTGAGTGGATCTTGCGCAGCTTCATCAACCAGTAATGCAGCCTTAAATTGTATGAAATCCTTGGCATTATTGACTAAGAAATCTCGAACTTCTTCAAAGCTATTTTCACGCGCAAAACTGTCTGGATCTTCTCCTTCAGGGAACATACAAACACGCACATTCATACCCGCTTCTAAAATCAAATCTATACCCCTTAGGGATGCACGAAGGCCCGCAGGATCGCCATCAAACAATACGGTAATATTTTTAGTAAGCCTGCCAATAAGTCGAATTTGCTCTGGTGTAAGGGCAGTACCTGAAGATGAAACAACATTTTTAATGCCGCGTTGATACATTTGAATGACATCGGTATAACCCTCTACCAAATAACAGGTGTCTTCTTTTGCAATGGTTTGTTTAGCCTGATATAGGCCATACAACACCTTGCTTTTGTTGTAGATCTCGCTTTCAGGCGAGTTCATGTATTTGGCGGCCTTTTTGTCTTGGGTCAGTATGCGCCCGCCAAAGCCCAATACACGCCCCGACATGCTGTGAATGGGAAACATAACACGCCCCTTAAAGCGGTCAAATTTTTTGTCCTCCTTGACAATACTAAGACCCGTTTTCTCTAAAAAATCAAGCTGATAGCCCGCTTTTTGCGCTGCATCTGTAAGGGCACTCCACGTATCAGGCGAATATCCCAATTGAAAAAAGCGAATGGTTTCTTCGCTGAATCCACGCTCTTTAAAATAACTCAAACCAATGGCTTTTCCTTGAGTTGTTTCCCACATGGACTCTTCAAAAAAACCTACCGCATAAGCACTAACCAAATACATGCTTTCACGCGCACTAGCAGCAGCTTTTTGCTCATCATTCTGCTCAGTTTCCTCAATCTCAATATTGTATTTTTTGGCCAAATAACGGATGGCTTCTGGATATGAAAAATGTTCATGCTCCATCAAGAACGCAACCACATTTCCGCCCTTACCACTGGAAAAGTCTTTCCAAATTTGCTTAACGGGAGATACCATAAAACTCGGAGAGCGCTCATCCGTAAACGGGCTAAGCCCCTTGAAGTTAGCACCCGACTTTTTGAGCTGTACAAAATCCCCTATAACCTCCTCTAATCGGGCAGTATCAAAAACAGCGTCTATGGTGGATTTATGTATCACAGAATAAAAATGAGCTCTAAAATACGTAATTCAGTAACGTTATTTCTTACGCTCAATAACATAACGTACCATTTCTTCTAGTGTGTCACGAAATTCGTTTCTTGGAAAGGCGTGAAGTTGTGCCAATGCCTTGTCTTTATACGCATGCATTTGAGCTGTCGCATAGGCCAATCCGCCCTGTTCTTTAACAAAAGCGATGACGCTTTTGACACGCTTTTTATCCTTGTTGTGATGTTTAACAGATTGTATCAGCCACTTTTTTTGTTTTGTATCCGACTTATTAATAGCATGAATAAGGGGAAGTGTCATTTTTTTCTCACGAATATCTATTCCTGTAGGCTTTCCTATTTTGGTCTCGCCATAATCAAATAAGTCATCTTTTATTTGAAAAGCGATGCCGATATCTTCACCAAACTGACGCAATTGCTCTATAGTTTCGGGTGACGCATGAACCGATGCGGCACCAAGAGCACAACAAGAGGCTATCAATGTGGCTGTTTTTTGACGGATAATCTCCATGTAGATCGACTCGTCTATATCTAATCGTCGGGTTTTCTCAATTTGCAACAATTCGCCCTCACTCATTTCACGAACGGCAACGGAAATTATTTCCAGCAAATCAAAATCCTTGTGGTCAATACAAAGCAGTAAGCCTTTTGAAAGCAAGTAGTCGCCCACCAAAACAGCAATTTTATTTTTCCACAGTGCATTGATAGAAAAGAATCCACGTCGCTGATAGCTTTCGTCAACAACGTCGTCGTGAACAAGCGTAGCCGTATGTATAAGCTCTATTACAGAAGCAGCGCGATAGCAACGCTCATTAACCTCTTTTTCTTCTAGCATTTTAGCTACCATAAAAACAAACATGGGGCGCATTTGCTTACCCTTTCGATTGACGATATAGTGCGTAATGCGATTAAGAAGGGCCACGTGTGAGCGCATAGATGAGGAAAACTTGTCCTCAAATAGCTCCATTTCTTTAGCAATGGGTTTTTTAAGCTGATCTACAATTTTCATTGGGCTATAAAGATACAATATAGTGCTTTAGCAATTTGCCAAGCAACTGATTTTGAACTCCCGATTAAGTCTTATTGGCCAATTGTCCACAAGCGGCATCAATATCTTTGCCGCGCGAACGCCTTATCGTCACTGGAATGTGGCTCTTTTCTAGTGCAGCAACGTACTGGTTTATGGCATCGTCATCTGCTTGATTAAACTGATCGTTGCCCACGGGGTTGTATTCAATCAAATTGACCTTTGATGGCGTCTTTTTGCAAAATCGTACCAAAGCATCTATCTCGGCTTTGCTATCGTTGATGTTCTTCCAAACAACATACTCGTAAGTAACACGTGCCTTGGTCTTGCTAAACCAGTAGCGTATGGAATCTTGTAAGTCCGTAAGCGGAAAAGAAGTACTAAAGGGCATGATTTGATTTCGGGTTTCTTCAATGGCGCTGTGCAAGGAAACGGCCAACTTAAATCGAGGATATTCGTCAGCCATTTTGACGATCATTTTAGGAATACCTGAAGTGGAAACAGTAATTCGTTTTGGAGACATCCCCATTCCCTCTGGACTTGTGATTTTGGCAATGGCTTTCATCACATTGGGGTAATTCATCATAGGCTCGCCCATCCCCATAAAAACAATATTAGACAGCGGACGTTCAAAATGCTCCAAGCTTTGCTTATTAAGCATGGTCACTTGGTCAAAAATCTCATCTGGATTGAGGTTACGCATCCTTTTGAGCTGGGAAGTGGCGCAAAAAGTACAGTCGAGGCTACAACCTACTTGGCTGGACACACAAGCCGTAGAACGGGTTTTTGCGGGTATCAAAACAGATTCAACAACTTTGTCGTCATACAGACGCACAGCATTTTTGATTGTGCCGTCATCACTAATTTGCACCTTAGCGATATTGGTGTGGTTGATTATAAAGTGTTTGTCGAGCAAAGCACGATGTGCCTTGGAAAGGTTAGTCATTTGCTCGAAATCAATAGCTGCCTTTTGCCACAACCACTCATACACTTGATTGCCGTGAAAAGAGGGTGCGTTGTGTGAAACAAAAAAAGAACATATTTCTTCCTTTGAGCAACGACGTATATCTTTCTTAACCTCGGTCATGAGGTGTTAGAGAATAAGCATCGCATCTCCGTAAGAGTAAAAGCGATATTTACGGCTTATGGCTTCGTCATAAGCTTTTTTGATAAAATCGTGTCCTGCAAAGGCAGACACCATCATCAACAAAGTTGATTTTGGCAAGTGGAAGTTGGTTACCATGGCATCCCCTATCTTAAAGTCATAAGGAGGGAAAATAAACTTATGCGTCCAGCCTTGATAGGGATTCAACGTGCCGCTTGAAGAAACCGAAGATTCTAATGCGCGCATGGAAGTTGTTCCAATAGCACAAACACGGTGACCGGCTGCTTTGGCTTTGTTTACCATATCCGCTGCACTCGCATCAATTATCAATTCTTCAGAATCCATTTTGTGTTTGGAAAGATCTTCAACCTCAACAGGGTTAAATGTACCTAAACCAACGTGAAGCGTAAGTTCAGCCAAATCAACACCTTTTATCTCCAAACGCTTCAATACATGCTTAGAAAAGTGAAGTCCTGCTGTTGGCGCAGCTACTGCCCCTTCATGCTTGGCATAAATAGTTTGGTAACGCTCACGATCAAAATCTTCTTCTGGACGCTTGATGTATTTAGGTAGTGGCGTTTGTCCAAGCTCTTTTAACTTAACACGAAACTCATCATAGCTTCCATCAAATAAAAATCGTAGTGTTCTACCTCGTGATGTTGTATTGTCAATTACTTCAGCAACCAACGATTCGTCTGCGCCAAAATAAAGCTTATTACCAATACGAATTTTTCTTGCTGGATCAACCAACACGTCCCAAAGACGTTGTTCCTTGTTTAACTCTCTAAGCAAGAATACCTCAATCTTGGCTCCTGTTTTCTCTTTGTTGCCCATCAGTCGCGCAGGAAACACCTTGGTATTGTTGAGTGCCATTACATCACCTTCATCAAAATAGTCAATAATATCTTTAAAGGATTTATGCTCAATGGTTTGCGTTTCACGGTGTAAAACCATGAGTTTTGACTCGTCGCGGTGTTCTGCTGGGTGTTCGGCTAATAAATCTTCAGAAAGATCAAAGTTAAAGTGAGAGAGTTTCATATCAATTTTTTCAAGGCGCTAATATACTGCACCAGTATAGGGGTTGTCAAGGATTTGACCGATTATTTATCGGAATCACTGAAAAAACCTAGTGACTCTAGGTCATCCCAGAAGCTTGGATAAGATTTGGTTACTACTTCAGCGTCGTTTATTACTATTGGAACACAAAGGCCCAAAGGGGCAAAAGCCATGGCCATACGATGATCGTGATAGGTGTCTATGGCAACATCGGAAACGATGGCATCTGTTCGAGCTTCAAGATGAAGGCTGTCTTCCGTAATGCGCATGCTAGCTCCCAATTTTGTCAGCTCGTTTTGCAAAGCCACCAAGCGATCGGTTTCCTTAATTTTCAGGGTGTGCAATCCTGTTAAATCACAGGAAACACCCAGGCCGTAGCAGCTAACAGCTATGGTTTGTGCTATATCTGGTGCTTTTATTAAATCTAAGCTAATATGCGATTTTACCTTATTGGATTTTGTTAGCTGTAGTCTATGTCCGTCAAATGCAGCTGTTACGCCCAATTGGGCATAGATATCTATCAAGACACTATCGCCTTGTAGACTGTTTGGCACATAGCTGTGGATAGAAACATTAGCCGACGTGGCAAGTGCCACCATACTGAAATGATAGGATGCAGAACTCCAATCGGATTCTACAGTAATAGTTTTGGAGCCGATTGTTTTTTGTGGGAATACACGAATAATCTGGCCAGAGAATGTGGCATTTATCCCTACACGATGCAAAAGTGCGCAGGTCATGTTGATATAGGGTATGGATGTGATTTCTCCTTCCAATACTATCTCTAATCCATTGGGCAGTTTGGATGCAATGAGCATCAACGAAGTAATGTATTGACTACTCACATTTGCAGCCAAAGAAACACTTTGGGTGCTGATGGCCTTTCCTGAAATTCGCAATGGTGGATATCCTTCATTTTTTAGATATTCAATGTCTGCTCCAATAGCACGCAGCGCATTCACCAATAGTTTAATCGGGCGCTCTTGCATACGTTGCGAACCTGTCAACACTTTCTCCACACCTGGAGTTGTGGCAAAGTAAGAAGTTAGAAAGCGCATGGTGGTACCAGCATGGCCAATATCAATCGTATGTGCATCCGACGCCAAACCTCGTTGCATGGCTTGGGTGTCATCAGAATTGGACAGGTTATCCAAAATCAATGACGGGAATAATGCTTGCAATATCAATAAACGATTAGATTCACTTTTGGAACCTGTTATCTGGCAATTGCCCTCAAGCATTTGTGAGGCGTGAGTGAGTCTTATGTTGCTCATGAACGTAGCTTGGGATTGTTGTGGTGACGATCATGGTCACGAGATGCCTTTAGGTCTAGTTTTTTGTCAAATGCGGCTTGCAAATTGGTGTCGGTTTGATTGGCCAAACACAGCAACACAAAAAGCACATCGGCCAATTCCTCGCCCAAGTCTTTACCCTTATCACTTTCCTTTTCCGACTGCTCGCCATATCTGCGTGCAATAATACGGGCTACTTCCCCTACCTCCTCGGTAAGCTGTGCCATATTGGTCAACTCGTTAAAATAGCGGACGCCATGTTTTTCAATCCATGCATCTACGGCTTTTTGGGCATCTTGAATATTCATAAGTCTTTGTTTTTTGAGTCTATGATAATGGTTACCGGACCATCATTTGTCAAATCGATTTGCATATCAGCGCCAAAAATACCGCTCTGAACGGGTTTTCCCATAAGCTGTTCGGCTTTTTGCAAAAATAGCGTGTACAAGGGTATGGCTATTTCGTGAGCTGCTGCCTGTATATAAGAGGGTCTGTTGCCTTTTTTGGTTTGCGCATAAAGGGTAAACTGACTTACTACCAACATTTCGCCAGCAACATCCATTACACTCTTGTTCATCACGGCGGCTTTATCATTGAAAATGCGCATATTAATGATTTTATTTAGCAGCCAATCCAGGTCCTCAGCAGTATCGGACTGTGAGATCCCAAGCAGCACCATCAAACCTTGTCCAATGCTTGCTTCATGGGTTTTGTTTGCCGTTACTTTGGCTGAAGTTACACGTTGTAGTACGGCTCTCATGAATCCCAGAAATCAGTTCGATAATGTTGCTCCTCACCTGCCAGCATTTGCACATAACTCTTGTAGCGTGATGCGGCTATTTGACCTGCTTCAACTGCTGCTTTTACAGCACATTTTGGCTCCTCTAGATGCAGACAGTTATTGAATTTACAGGCATCTTTTATTGAGAAAAATTCTCGGAAGTAGTCACCCATTTCTGCTGCCTCCATGTTTACTACACCAAACCCGCGAATTCCCGGCGTATCCACAATACGGGCATTAAAATCCAAATCGTGCATTTCGGCAAAGGTGGTGGTATGTTGTCCCTGTTGGTGCTGGGCAGAGATGTCTGCCGTCTTGATATTTAATCCAGGTGCCAAGGCATTTACCAGTGTCGATTTTCCCACACCACTGTGCCCAGAAAGCATGCAGGTCTTACCTGCCATCATCGTTTTAACCGCTTCCAGATTTGTGCCCCTTAAGGCAGAAATCTCCAAGCAGGTATATCCGATATTTTCATACAGCTTTTTCATGCTATGCATTTCCTCAGTATCTGATGTACTGTAGCTATCCTCTTTGTTAAAGAGCAATATCGTTTCAATTTCATAGGCCTCTGCGGTAGCCAAAAACCGATCGATAAAAGCGGGATAGGTAGGCGGATTATTGAGGGTTACCAATAAAAAAGCACAGTCGATGTTGGCCGCAATGATGTGAATTTGTTTGGATAGATTCACAGACTTACGCACGATGTAATTCTTTCGTGTTTGGATCTCGGTAATCACACCTTCCTGTCCGTCTTGGGTGTCTTTGATGGTTACCTCCACCACATCGCCTACGGCAACAGGATTGGTACTGGTAAGCCCCTCAATGCGGAACTTCCCTTTGATGCGACAGGGGATGAGTTTTCCCTGGGCATCTTTTACGTGATACCAGCTTCCCGTTGATTTGTATACGACACCTGTCATACAGCCAAATTAACGGATTTTTGGTATATACACATTAACCGTTGATGATCTCTTCTTGGTGGTTGATGGATTCTTGGTGTATGGCCTTAAAAATACGAAGGATAAATTCCTCGCTTAGGCCCTTTTCGTCTCCGTCTAAAATCATTTTACCTAAAATTTCATTCCAACGCTTGGATTGCAATACTGCTACGTTGTGAGATTTTTTGAGTTCTCCAATTTCATTGGCAATTTTCATACGTTTACTCAAACTTTCAAGCAAACTGGCATCAATCACATCAATTTGTGTACGCAAGGTGTTAAGCTTGTTTTTGTATTCGGCATCATCATCGGTTTCTTTGCGGATTTTTAAATCACTCATCAATTGAACCAAGGTGTCTGGCGTAATCTGTTGGGCAGCATCACTCCAAGCATTGTCCGGATCCCAGTGTGACTCTATCATCAACCCGTCAAAGTTTAGATCAAGAGCTGTTTGGCAGATATCTTGTAAAATATCACGACGCCCAGCGATGTGTGAAGGATCGCAAATCAACGGAAGGTCTGGAAATCTATTTTGTAGTTCGACAACAATTTGCCATTCTGGGTTGTTGCGGTATTTCGTTTTTTCATAGGTAGAAAATCCGCGGTGAATCACTCCTAAATTTTTGATATTAGCCGTGTACAAGCGTTCAATTCCTCCGAGCCACAAAGACAAGTCTGGGTTTACGGGGTTCTTGACCAACACTATCTTGTCAGTACCTTCAAGCGCATCAGCAATTTCTTGAACAATAAATGGACTTACCGTTGAGCGGGCACCAATCCACAACACGTCTATGTCGTGCTCCAATGCCAGTTGTACGTGAGCTCGGTTGGCTACCTCCGTACAGGTCATAAGTCCTGTTTCTTCTTTGACACGTTGCAACCATTTAAGACCAATGGCTCCAACACCCTCGAAGTTTCCGGGGCGAGTACGTGGCTTCCAAATCCCTGCGCGATATGCAGTAACATCGGTGTCTTTGAGTTGATGTGCAATTTTAAGCACTTGCTCTTCGGTTTCAGCACTACAAGGTCCTGCGATTACTAAAGGGTGGTCTAGCTCAAAATTATTAAGCCATTGACGCATTTTTGGGTTGTTTTCCATGGTTGTATTTATTTGTGTTCTAAAATTGATTTTATCTTATTGATTTCTTTCATTTCGGCAAGCAGTTCCTCGTGGGCATCTGCCGCCAGTTTGTCCTTAAATGCGTTCAAGTTTGAGATGTATTCCGTTAGTGTTTCCAAAACGTTGCGTTTGTTTTGGGCAAAAATAGGCATCCACATTTCGGGCGAACTCTTGGCCAGACGCACCGTAGACGCAAATCCACTGCCAGCCATATCAAAGATGTTTTGTTCGTCGGTTTCTTTTTCCAACACAGTTTTGCCAAGCATAAAGGAAGTGATGTGCGAGAGGTGCGACACATAAGCAATGTGTTTGTCATGCTCCACAGGGTCCATCTCACGAATGTTCATTTCCAACTGACTAAATAATTTTTTTGCCTTATCCAATAGGTCAATACGGGTACTCGCGGTGTCGCACAACATAATCGTTTTGCCTTTGTAAAGCTCCGATACAGCAGCATCGGGACCTGAATACTCTGTTCCCGCAATGGGGTGTGCTGCCAAAAATTGGGCGCGCTTGTGGTGGTTTTGTGCCGTTTCACAAATGGCCGCTTTGGTAGAGCCAAAATCCACAACAAGTGTCTGTTCGCCAATGGCATCTAAAATACGAGGTAACAGCGTAACAATCGCTTCAACAGGGATGGATACAAATACCAAATCAGCTTCCTGTAATTGGTCTAGGTTGCCCTCCTCATGTATCAATCCCAAATTCATGGCACGACTTAGAGTAGCCTCTTTTCGGCTAATTCCCTGCATGACTGCATCGGGATATAGGCGCTGTAAATCCAACGACAGTGAGCCGTTCATCAATCCAATACCTACAAAACTTACGTTCATGATGCAATGCGTTTTAAGGCTTCTCGAATACGGGCTTCGGATACACAAAGTGAAAAACGGACATAACCTTCCCCTGCGGTTCCAAAAATAGTTCCAGGGGCAATAAAAATATGATGCTGCACCAGCAAAGCGTCTATGTAAGCCTCACTACGCAATGCGTCTTCGGGAAGTTTCGCCCAGACAAACATGCCTGCCGTATCGCGTTCAAAAGTGGTGCCCAAGGCTGCGGCAAGCTCCCAAATAAGTTCTCGTCTTCTGCGGTAGGTGGCGTTGAGTTCCGAAAACCAATCTGTTCCTTGTGTCAAGGCAGCTATGGCGCCTTGTTGAAGACCAAAAAACATACCCGAATCCATATTGCTTTTTACCTTTAAAATATCTTGAATGTGGGCTGCACTTCCACATACCATACCCACACGCCAACCTGCCATGTTGTATGCCTTACTCAAAGATTGCAACTCCAAGGCTACGTCCCTGGCACCAGGCACTTGAAGCAAGCTCATGGGAGCATCGTTTAGAATGTTGGCATAGGGATTATCATTAATAATGAGTAAATCGTGCGTTTTGGCAAAAGCTACCAATTCAGATAAAAATGCCGCATCGGCTTTTGCTCCTGTAGGCATATGTGGATAGTTTACCCACATCAGCTTTACGCCAGATAAATCTTGGGCTGCAAGTTCCTCCAAATTTGGCAGCCAACCTGTTGCTGCGCTAAGAGTATACGGTACGGCTCGAGCACCCACCAACTCGGTAACCGAAGCATAGGTCGGGTAACCGGGATTTGGTATCAGAACGCCATCCCCTTCATTGAGAAATGCCATGGAAATATGCATGATGCCTTCCTTAGAACCCATAAGCGGCAGCACCTCATTATCAGGGTTTAGTGCTACGCCAAAAGCATCTTGGTAGTAAGCAGCTATAGTTTGGCGCAAAGCAAGAGTACCTTGGTAGCTTTGGTATTTGTGTGCATTGGGGTGCGATAAGCTTTCCGAAAGAGCGGCTAGTGTCGCTGGAGGGGGTGGTAGATCTGGGCTGCCGATCCCCATATTGATGATGTCGTGTCCTTTGGAAATACGTCCTCGCACCTCACGAAGCTTGCGTGAAAAGTAGTATTCTTGGACGCTATTTAATCTATTAGCAGGTCTCATGAAATACGTTGGTTTTTATAGGTTCCCAGAACTTTTAGGGACTCCGTCATGATTTCCAGCAGTTGAATGGTTTTGGTATAATAGGCCACTTCATCAAAAGTAACATCCACAAAAAAGGAATATTTCCAAGGGGTTTCTACCACGGGCATGGACTGAATCTTGGTCAGGTTGAGTTTGCAGTCGCTAAGTACATTGAGCACTGCTGCCAAGCTTCCTCGTTTGTGGTCTAACACAAATTTCAGAGATGCCTTGTTGCTATCTTCTGAGCTATTGGGTGTGGTTTTGACCACAACAAAACGCGTGGCATTGTTGGCAATGCTGTGAATATTAGGTGCAACAATTTCAAGTCCGTAAAGTGCAGCAGCTGTTTTGGAAGCAATGGCGCCCAAACCACGAATTTGTTTGTTAGCAATACGATGTGCTACTTCAGCGGTATCAGCGTCTTCAATGAGTTTGATGTGCGGTTGGGTGGCAAAAAAATCTTTACACTGCAACAAAGCCATAGGGTGCGACGCCACTTCGGTAATGTCTTCAATGCGTGTGCCGGGTAGTGCCATCAGTTGATGCTCGATACGGATATAGGCTTCATCTACAATATGAAGATTGTGTTTGTCTATGAGCGCGTAGTTGGGAATAATAGAACCTGCAATGGAATTTTCTAAGGCCATAACGCCATGACTAACGGTTCCTGAAATAACCGCTGCAACAAGGGCATCGAACGACAGGCACTCGTCGAGTGCCGTACTGGCGCCAAAGAGCTGTGCCGCTACCTCGTGGTGGTACGACCCTCTAATTCCTTGTATGGCAATTTTTGTTTCCATTTTTTTTAATCCTTATGCCTTGCGAGCACATAAAAAAACCCCGAACGTTAGCTCAGGGTTTTAAATTCGTTTGTAAAAACTATTATACACCCAGCTACCTCCCGTTATAGAAGTAGTAGAAAGATGAATAATATGTGTTTGTTTTCATTACAAGGGCAAAAGTACACGCAAAATCGAAATAAACAAATTTTTTTGTAATTTTAAACTTGAATCGATCCCAAATCTATTCTACACCAACAATCAAATGGTCCACATAGACCACCACATCGTTTTTAGAATTTTTTTGGACAACAACTAATGGACAGACACAAGTTCTAAGGATTAGTAGAACTTTTCTAAAAATTTCAGCAGCTTAAAAAACTAGGCTAAAGTGAGTAACGGAGCAGGACACATACTCGATATGATTAATCGATTAAAGCAAAATCGAGTAATACTTCCATCTTACAAAGCCAAATTCAAAGAAAATAACCGTACAACTATCTATTCAGAAAGAGTAAAAGTAAAACAGCCTCATTTTAAAAAGGTATCAAAAGAAAAACTTAGAGAAATAAAAAAACAAATACGCACGCGTGCAAAATCTGAATACAAAAAAGAAGTTATCATTTACATGATTTCTGTTGCTTTGGCTTTAGTCATGCTTGCTCTATTATTAATATGGTTGAATTAATTTTCGCTGGCTGGCCTAATTTCCAGATACAACCCTTAAACCCTAAATCATGAACACAGAAAACGAAAAAAATAAAATTGGAAACCGCATCGGGGGTGTAGTCTTTGTGGGCTGCCTGATGCTAGGCATCGGCATTGGCTTTATCAAACACGTCGTCCATATTGGCGCCCTAATTGGTATGGGCGTTGGTTTTATCGCTATGGCAGCCGTATGGGCATATTACGCCAAAAAGTAGTAATCTCCTTATCTTTGTAAAAAAAATGCAACTTTCAGCTTTTAAACACACCCTTGCTCAAGTAGAAACACTTGAGTTTCAACTTCCCGATGGGCAATTTGTGCCTGCAGATTTTCATCTTACCGAGGTAGGACATGTGACCCGAAACTATATCGATTGTGGCGGTACACTACGACAAGAAAACAAACTGAATTTACAGCTTTGGTTGGCTTCGGATACTGACCATCGTTTAAAGCCCGATAGCCTTTTAAATATATTGCAACTTGCAGAGAAGCAGCTAACCTCCCTCGATCTGGAAGTAGAGGTGGAATACCAACAAAGCACCATTGGACGATATCGATTGGCTTTTGACGGAGCGGTCTTTCAACTTATCAATACACAAACGGCTTGCCTTGCTCCCGATCAATGTGGCATTCCAGAAGAAAAGCCACGAGTACGTCTTACGGCTAGAGGCGTGCGCTGTGATCCCAATTCCGGTTGTTGTTAGAAAATCGCTGTGGCAATTTTATGAATGTTGTCAGATTTGCCCATTGAATAATAGTGTAAAAAGGGTACGCCAGCAGCAATCAGTTCCTTACTTTGGGCAATACACCAATCAATACCTACTTGGCGGATCGCCTCTTTAGACTTGGCTTTTATGACTTCTTTAATCAATGCTTCAGGAAGGTCAACATGAAAACGGTGGGGAATCAAATTGAGCTGCTTTTGTGTTGCCAGTGGCTTTAGCCCTGGGATAATAGGCACCTCAATGCCCGCCTTACGGCAGCTATCCACAAAAGCAAAAAACTTACTGTTGTCAAAAAACATTTGGGTCACCACATAGTCGGCACCAGCTTCAATTTTTTTCTTCAAAAAATGAATATCGCTTTCCATATTGGGGGCTTCCATATGCTTTTCGGGATAGCCCGCAACGCCTATGCAAAAATCCGTTTGGGTAGAATTTTTCAAATCTTCATCCAAATACACTCCGTGATTCATCTCGTCTATCTGACGGACCAAATCCACAGCAAAAGCATTCCCCGTAGGCTCGGGTTTAAAATAGGTTTCCGACTTCACAGCATCGCCACGAAGCGCAACTACATTGTCTATCCCCAAAAAACCCATATCAATCAAAAAGTTTTCTGTGTCTTCCTTTGTAAATCCTCCACACAATACATGGGGAATGGCATCTACCTCATACTTATTTTGAATGGCGGCACAAATACCTACAGTTCCTGGACGTTTGCGCACAATGCGTTTTTCCAACAGCCCATTGGCAAGCTCCTTATAATCGTATTCTTCGCGATGATAGGTTACATCAATAAAGGGCGGCTTGAACTCCATCAAGGGATCAATGCTGTCAAAAATCGTCTGGATGTTTTGTCCCTTTAGGGGTGGCAAAATCTCAAAAGAAAATAAGGTTTTGCCCTTAGCAGTTTGAATGTGTTCGGTTACTTTCATCTTAGTCGTTTAGGTTGGGTTGTAGCCATTTGGTGGCTTCTTCAACAGAAATTCCTTTCCGTTGAGCGTAATCTTGTAACTGGTCGGGGTTAATCTTGCCCAAACCAAAATAGCTGGCTTTTGGGTGAGCAAAATAATAACCAGATACCGAGGCAGCAGGCCACATGGCCAAGCTTTCGGTCAGGTCCACGCCGATGCGTTCTTTTACTTGCAGCAACTCCCAAATGGTTTCTTTTTCCAAATGGTCTGGGCAGGCAGGATAGCCCGGCGCCGGACGGATACCGCTGTATTTTTCTTTAATTAAATCCTCGTTGGTCAGGGTCTCGCTGGGTTGATAGCCCCAATGTATGGTTCGCACCTGCTTGTGTAGGTACTCGGCAAAGGCCTCTGCCAAACGGTCGGCTAGTGCCTTGACCATGATGCTGTTATAGTCGTCGTTTCGGGCTTCAAACTCCTTGGCTAGTTCAGCGGTACCAAAGCCTGCTGTCACACAAAAGCAACCCATATAATCTTGAGTACCCGAGTCTTTTGGGGCAATATAATCGGAAAGGGCTCGATAGGGTTTGCCCTTACTTTTAAGCAATTGCTGGCGTAGGGTTCTGAAGAGGTGGGTTTGTTGTTCGTGGGTTACCTCAATATCATCTTGGTTGTTGCTGTTTGCCTTAAAAAGCCCAAACACCGCCTTAGCCTTTAGGAGTTTTCCATCTATGATTTGCTGTAGCATGGCTTTAGCATCGGCAAAAAGCTGGGTGGCTTCTGTGCCCACCACCTGATCGGTCAATATTTCGGGATAGCGCCCGTGTAAATCCCACGAACGGAAAAAGGGCGTCCAATCAATATAGTCCACTAAGGGTTGTAATGGTTGCTCCAAAACTTGTATGCCCAACTGTTTGGGTGTTGAGGGTGTTTGCTGCTTAAAATCAATACGCAAACGTTTTTCACGAGCTTCGGCTATAGGCACATAGGTCTTGTGATCGCTGCGTTGCTGAAAGCGTTCACGAAGGTCTTCATACTCCGATTTTATGTTCAATTTGTATGCTTTGTTGCTGTCGGGTTTTAATAAATTTCCGACCACGGTAACTGCACGAGAAGCATCGTTTACATGTACTACCGTATGCGTGTACTGGGGTGCAATCTTCACAGCGGTATGCGCTCTAGATGTGGTGGCGCCACCTATCAAAACAGGGATGTTTTTACCCGTCTTTTCAAGTTCTTTTACCAAGTACACCATTTCGTCAAGCGAAGGAGTAATCAGCCCAGACAAACCAATGGCGTCTACTTGCTCGGTAAGTGCCTTTTCAATAATGCGCTCTGGCGGTACCATAACCCCCATATCAATGATGTCATAATTGTTACATCCCAAGACCACACCAACAATATTTTTACCAATATCGTGTACGTCGCCTTTTACGGTTGCCATCAAAATTTTTCCTGCAGCTTCAGGCTTTCCTTCTTGGGCGGCTTCAATGTAAGGCAATAAATAAGCAACGGCTTTTTTCATTACCCTTGCAGATTTAACCACTTGTGGTAAAAACATTTTCCCACTACCAAACAAATCACCCACCACGTTCATGCCATCCATCAAAGAACCTTCAATAACTTCAATGGGCGCCTTGGCCGCCTGGCGAGCTTCTTCAACATCTTCAACCACAAACTGATCGATTCCTTTGACCAGCGCATGGGTGATGCGTTCTTGCAAAGGAAGGCTACGCCATGCCAGCTCATTTTTAATTTTTTCCTTGCTCCCGCCCTTTACTTGCTCGGCAAATTCCAACAAGCGTTCAGTGGCATCGTCTCTGCGATTGAGCAACACATCTTCAACCCGTTCCAGCAAGTCTTTTGGAATCTCGTCATAGACCTCCAACATGCTAGGGTTAACAATACCCATGGTCATACCGTGCTGTATGCCGTGGTATAAAAAAGCGGCATGCATGGCTTCACGCACCCTGTTGTTTCCTCTAAAGGAAAAGGACACATTGCTTACTCCACCACTGACATGGGCATGAGGCAGGTTTTCACGTATCCATTGGGTGGCCTTAAAAAAGTCTAGGGCATTGGATTTGTGTTCTTCCATCCCTGTAGCAACTGGAAAGATATTTGGATCAAAAATAATGTCTTGTGGGGGAAAGCCAACTTGATTAACTAGCGTGTCGTATGAACGCTTGCAAATCTCAATGCGTCTTTCAAGTGAGTCTGCTTGCCCTTTTTCATCAAAGGCCATAACAATGACCGCAGCACCATAGCGCCGTATGCGTTTCGCCTGTTGGACAAAGGTCTCTTCACCTTCTTTAAGACTAATGGAATTAACCACACATTTGCCTTGAACTACTTGCAATCCAGCTTCAATAATTTCCCATTTTGAGCTATCGATCATGATGGGAATTCGAGCAATATCTGGTTCGGCTTGGATTAGATTTAAAAAGCGGCGCATGGTGGCAACGCCATCAATCATACCCTCGTCCATATTCACGTCTAGTATCTGGGCACCTCCATCTACTTGTTCACGAGCAATTTCCAAGGCGGTTTCAAAATCGTTTTGTTCAATAAGCCGTAAAAAGCGTCTTGAGCCTGTAACATTAGTGCGTTCGCCAATATTGACAAAATTGGTGTCTGGACGCACGACCAAGGGTTCCAATCCAGAAAGCGATAAAAACTTCGGATCAGACATTTTGTGAAATTTTTCTGGGTGTATGGGTCGATGCTGCTTGGGCGAGTAGTTGGATATGCGCTGGCGTTGAGCCACAACAACCACCAATAATATTAACCAATCCATCAATCATATAAGATTCGATTAGATCACACATCTGTTGAGGGGTTTGATCGTATTCCCCAAAGGCATTAGGCAACCCAGCATTGGGGTGAGCCGAAACAAAGCACTGAGCTTGTTGACCAAGGCGCTGTACGTAGGGTTTAAGTTGATCAGCGCCCAAGGCGCAATTAAAGCCTACACTTAGCAAATCAATGTGGGCGATAGAAACCAAAAAAGCTTCAACCGTTTGCCCCGAAAGGGTACGGCCAGAAGCATCTGTTATCGTACCACTAACCATCACGGGGATATCGGAGTCAAGTTCCTCTTTGAGTTCGTCTATCGCAAAAAGAGCTGCTTTGGCATTGAGTGTATCAAAAACCGTTTCAACCAAAAGCATATCAACACCACCTTCAATAAGGCCACTTGCCTGCTGCCTATAGGCCACTTTGAGTTCATCAAAAGTAATGGCCCGATAGCCAGGATCACTCACATCTGGCGACATACTTGCCGTTTTATTGGTAGGACCTATAGATCCTGCCACAAATCGGGGTTTAGAAGGATTCTTGGCGGTATAATCGTCCGCAGCCTTACGTGCAATTTGTGCCGAGGCTACGTTAAGCTCAGTCACGTAATCTTCCAATGCATAATCGGACATGGCGATGGTAGTGCCTGAAAAAGTGTTGGTTTCAATAATATCTGCCCCGGCTTCCAAATACTTGGCGTGCACCTCATAAATGGCATCGGGTTGCGTAATGGAGAGCAAATCGTTATTACCAACAAGTGGTATATGGTGGTTTTTGAATTGAGTTCCTCGAAAATCCTGTTCATCAAAATTATAGGCCTGCAACATGGTACCCATTGCGCCGTCAAGCACCATGATTTTTTTTGATAAAAGGGCTTCTAAACGTATCATTCTAAGTGGTCAAGAGCTTGTTTTAAGTCTTGGATAATATCGTCTGGATGTTCCAAACCAACAGAAATACGGACAAGTCCGTCTGTAATATTAACAGCCAAACGATCTGCCTCACTTAGTTTGCTGTGTGTGGAAATTGCGGGTTGGGTGACTATGGTACGAGAGTCGCCTAGGTTTGAAGAACGCGAACACATTTTTACCCCATTCATGAACTTTTTACCGCCTTCTATACCGCCTTTCACTTGAATAGTAACGATATTCCCGCCGCGTGTCATTTGCTTTTTGGCAATGTCATATTGAGGATGATCCTTGTGGAAGGGATAACGCACCGCTTCTACAGCTTGGTGTTGTAGTAAGAATGCGGTGATTTTTTCAGCATTGTCACAATGACGATCCACTCGTATGGACAAGGTTTCCAGACTCTTGGAAAGCATCCAAGCATTGAAAGGAGACATCGCAGGCCCAGTGGTTCGAGCAAAGGCATTGATTTCCTTAATAAGGTCTGTGCGGCCAACCGTCACCCCTCCAAGTACCCTACCCTGACCATCTATAAGCTTCGTAGCTGAGTGGATAACCAAATCGGCACCAAAGGCTATAGGCTGCTGCAAATAAGGTGTGGCAAAACAGTTGTCAATGACCAGTATAAGGTTGTGCTTTTTTGCCAAAGCACCCAAACGTTCCAGGTCTAAAATCTGCAAGCCAGGATTAGTCGGAGATTCGGCATAAATCATCTTGGTATTGGGCGTAACAAGGGCATCAAAAGTATCCAAGTCCTCGATATCAAAATAGGTGGTTTTAATATTCCACTTGGGGAAAATTTTGGTAAACAGTCCGTGCGTGGAACCAAAAACCGCTCGGGCAGAAATGATATGGTCGCCACTATTTAGAAGCGCTGCAAAAGTGCCAAATACGGCAGCCATACCCGTAGCGAAAGCACAGCCATCAGCTGCTCCTTCCATTTGACAAATTTTCTCAACAAATTCGTTGGTATTGGGATTTGTAAATCGGCTATAAATGTTCCGTTGCTTCTCATCAGCAAAAGAGGCGCGCATTTCCTCTGCATCGTCAAAAACAAAGCTAGAGGTTAGATAAAGTGGCACACTGTGCTCATCGTGCTGGGATTTTTCTACCTGCGTACGAACAGCGTTGGTTTCAAATTTTTTTGGAATCACAGGGTGTGTTATTTACAATTACGGAAAAGCTAACCGCAGCAGTGGCTGCTAATGTTAAAGAAACCGAGCAATACTTTGTAAATGACAATTCAGCTGCCCGATAAATTTTTTCAGGCTTTACATCTCCTGTCACGCGTACTGTTGCATGCACTTTTGTAAAAAGTGATGGCGCGGGTTTGTCTATTCGGTCGCCGTTAACTTCAATGTTCAGGCTGTCAAAAACTACTTTTTGCTTGTTTAGAATTGAGATAATATCAATGCTAGAACAACCTGCTACTCCCATAAGCAGCAATTCCATTGGGCTTGCGCCCTTTGGGTTTTCTACAGATTTATTATCAATAGCTATTTGATAGCCATTATCGTTTTCGATTGTGGCATGATAGCCAGACTGATGGGTGAGTTTTACATTCATACATGTTCTTGAATTGGGGTGAATACTTCTTGTAATAAATTTATCAATTGATCGTGTTCAATCAAAAAGGCATCGTGTCCATGTATGGAGTTGATGGTCTTAAAAAATACATTGGGCTTAACATCTAATAATCGGCGGTAGGTGTCTCTGTTGTCTTCATGGGTAAAAAACAAGTCGGTATCAATGGATACAAGAAAAATATTACCTGTTATTTTTTCTACTAAAGTCTCAAAGGAATCACGTTGGTGGCAAATATTAACAGTACCCAACAAATGATTCATCGATTTATAAGCTCTAATATCAAACCGGCTAGCCAGCTTATCGCCATGATACAGCATCCATGTCTCGACATTAAATTTATTTTGGTCCTTGTTGATGGTCCTATCGAATCGAAATTTTAAAGATTGTGGTGTTCTATAACACAACATGGCGTGAATACGGGCATCCTCAAGTGGGTTTTGGGAATTATGCAACAATCGGTCTTGAAGCAAGACGTTTGCTAAAATCCAATCAGAAGCTTCCCAATGACAAGCAATGGGGATGACATTGCGAATAAAATTTGGATGTGATACTGCCATTTCCCATGCCAGTGCACCTCCAATAGATCCTCCAATAGCAGCAAAGAGTTCGGATACGCCGAGTTCGTCTAAAACTATTTTAAAAGCTTCGGATATGTCGCTCAAGATCCAATCTTTGTAGGAAGTTAAAAAGCTATCATCAAAGCCATTACCTGGAAAATTAAAGGCAATAACGCTGTACACTTCTGTATCAATCATCTTCTTTGGACCGATAATATCGCTCCACCACCCATCTTCGCCAGACACATTTGAGTTTCCGGTCAGGGAATGATTTACCAAAACAACAGGCGCTTCGTGCAGCTGCTTACCAAATACTTGGTAGGATAAGGTCAAAGGAATGACCTTACCGCTGTGCAACTTAAAGGAAGGTATGTTATGTTTCTGAAGTGACGACATATTGCCTTTATTCTTTTTTCTTAATTAAAGTGTTTCAAAAGCAGCTTGTAAGTCCGCTTTTAAATCTGCAATATCTTCAAGTCCAACAGACAAACGGATAAGGTCATTTGTTACCCCTGTGTCTTCTTGCTGTTCTGGTGTAAGCTGTTGGTGAGTTGTACTGGCGTTGTGGATGATAAGCGATTTTGAATCTCCAAAATTGGCAAGCAAAGAGAAAATCTTGGTGTTATCTGCAATTTTCTTTGCTGCTTCAAATCCACCTTTCACACCAAAAGTAACAACACCACTTTGGCCGTCTTTTAGGTATTCTTTTGCCAGACTGTTGTATTTGCTCGACGACAATCCTGGATAGTTAACCCATGCTACGGATTCGTTTTCGCTTAGCCATTGAGCCAATTCAAGTGCGTTTTGGCTGTGACGTTGCATTCTTACAGACAAGGTTTCTATCCCTTGAATGATTTGAAAAGCATTAAAAGGACTTATTGCTCCTCCTAAGTCACGAAGACCCTCTATCCTAATTCTTGCAATATAGGCTGCAGGCCCCAAAGCTTCGTGGTAGTTTAGCCCGTGATATGAAGGTGAAGGAGAGGTGAATTCTGGAAACTTACCACTCGACCAATCAAATGTACCTGCGTCAATAATAACACCGCCCATAGCTGTACCGTTGCCATTTAGGTATTTGGTCAAGGAATGAATAACAATATTTACGCCGTGATCGATGGGTTTCAACAATGCGGGTGTAGCAACTGTATTGTCCACCATAAAAGGAACCTTATGTTTCTTGGCTACTTTAGAGATAGCTGCCAAATCAAGTACGTCCAGTTTTGGATTGCCCAATGACTCCGCAAAAATAAGACGTGTGTTGTCTTGAACAGCAGCTTCAAAATTGGCAACATCGTTAGGATCAACAAAAGTTGTGGTGATACCAAAGCGTGGCAACATAGACTTTAGCATATTGTATGATCCACCATACAGGCTGTTTGAAGACACAATGTGGTCACCAGACTTTAAAAAAGTAAGGATGCCCGTTGACAAAGCAGCTGTCCCAGAGCAAGTGGCCACAGCGGCTATTCCTCCTTCAAGTGCTGCCATACGCTGTTCCAGTACGTCGGTTGTAGGGTTGTTTAGTCGGGTATAAATATATCCAGGTTCTGCTAATGCAAAAAGGTTTGCAGCGTGTTCTGCATTGTTAAAAACAAAAGAAGTCGATTGATACAACGGTACTGCTCTTGTTCCTTGTGTTTTGGTTACATCATGTCCTACGTGTAGGGCATCAGTTGAAAAATTTGAATTACTCATGTTATTATATTAAAATTGATTCTTGAATGTTTGTACTAAATCGAGTTTTTCCCAAGTGAATAATTCCACCTCACAGTCTATACGACCATTATAGGGTGACTCGAATGTCTTTTTAACGATTTGTGGCTTACGCCCCATGTGTCCATAGGCAGCCGTTTCCTCATATATAGGGTTTCGGAGTTTGAGGCGTTGTTCAATTCCAAAAGGCGATAAATCTACAAGAGCAGCTACTTTTTCTGCTATTTCAGCATCGGTGTATTTGGTATTTGTTGTTCCATAGGTATTGATAAATATGGATGTAGGAGCTGCTACTCCGATGGCATAACTCAGCTGTACCAGAACTTCATCGCAAACGGCAGCGGCTACCAAGTTTTTGGCAATATGTCTGGCAGCATAGGCAGCACTTCGGTCTACTTTAGAAGGGTCTTTACCACTAAAGGCACCTCCACCGTGTGCTCCTTTTCCACCATAGGTGTCTACAATAATCTTACGGCCGGTAAGCCCTGTATCTCCGTGAGGACCCCCGATAACAAACTTGCCGGTTGGGTTGATATGATAAACAATATCATTGCCAAAGAGCGCCTGAATGTTTGCCGGGTATTCGGCAATAACAGCAGGAATGACCTGAGTAATTAAATCCTTTCGGATTTTGGCCAACATGGCGTTGTCTTCATCGAAATCATCGTGTTGGGTTGAAATAACAATGGTGTCCACTCGCAAAGGCTTGTGGTCGTCCGAATATTCAAGTGTTACTTGGGACTTTGCATCTGGACGTAGATAGGGTATGGCTATTTTTTCTCTTCTAAAATCAGACAGTACGCGCATGATTTTATGAGAAATATCAAGTGCCAAAGGCATATAATTGTCGGTTTCATTGGTAGCATAACCAAACATAATTCCCTGGTCTCCGGCGCCTTGTGCGGCTGCCTCAGCTCTATCAACGCCTTGGTTAATATCGGGAGATTGTTCGTGAATAAGTGAAATGACACCACAAGAATCTCCAGAAAATTGATAAGCGTCTTTGTTATAGCCAATCCGGTTTATGGTCCGTCGCGTTATGGACTGTATATCTAGGTAAGTTTTGCTTTTAACCTCGCCGGCTACAACAGCCTGACCTGTAGTGACTAGGGTTTCACAAGCTACCTTACTATCAGGGTCAAATGCGATAAAATGATCCAAAAGTGCATCGCTTATTTGATCTGAAACTTTGTCTGGGTGACCTTCACCTACTGACTCTGATGTAAAAAAATATGACATAATCTTGCTTTTGGGGAGTATATAGACTGATTGCAGTAATCAAAAGCAAGCTGTTTTAGCAGTTTTTTTGAGAGGTTGCAATCAGTCAAATCCTTCCTCTGTGGGTGCAAATATACAACAAGATGAAAATTTACAAAGAAATTTTAGCGAAAACTTACAGAGACCCCAACATTAAGCGTATTAAATTCCTGAAGTGTATAATTGGCAAAGATCTTTAAAAACAACAAATTAGCTCTGGCGCCAATCATGGCGTGAGTACCTGTGTATTCCTTTTCAGATTTTAAAGGATCGTTAAGTGTTTTTGATGTTCCATCAGCAAGCGGAATACTATAATCTCCAAGCATGTCAAATGCTACATTTCCTTTGCCATATCCAATACCACCCACAATACTGATGATGGGAAAATCCAATGATCCAAGTGCTTGAATGGTAAACGTATCTACGTCATAGTTAACCATTTGGTCGGTATTTACACTACTTAGCTGATAATCCAAATTCATTTTAGAATAAGATGCCAATGCAGAAATATTAAGCGGAAGTTTATCCAAAAAACCAAAATACTGCATTAGGTTATGCTTGAAACCAACACCAAAAAGACCAAACTCAGCGCCTTGGTTTTTTAGTTTAGGCACATAGCGTACCATTAAATCGGTATCGAAAAATAAGCCTAAGCCAAGTTGTAAGTAGGGTGTAGGAACTGAGTTCATTATCAAATCATCTCCTAAACCCCCTGGCATTTCTAAAGACTGAGAAATGCTGGTACCTGGTAAGGTATATGTGAAATTTGTACTGCTATTAGCGCCAAAAACAGTGTTTGCTGTAGTTGCCGTCGAACTAAGTTCTTTTAGCCCTAAATCAGCAATTGTAAATGACTTTGCTGCATCTGAAACACTTGGTGAGGCAGCACCAAAAGTAATGTCAAAACCAAGTTTTTTATGTGTCTTGGCAGATGATGCCCAGCCGCTGTTTAAGCTGTAGGTCAATGATTGCCCTAGTGGCGCAACATATGCATCAACGAGCGTTTGTGCATCTTGAGTTGTGGCCTTCAATACGTTATCCAAATCATCAAATAATTGTGCAGAAGAGAATGTGGTGGTAAGTGAAATTAAAAATAGGGTTAGGTTTTTCATTTTAGGTTTTTTTGAGGTTACACTTTCAAAAATACGCTAAATAAAATATTTGAGCGTGAGGTAGATAAAGCGTGGTTGAATCATATACAGCGTAGTGATTTGTGAGATCCCAGAAAAACTATCTCTATTTATACTGCTGTTACCCAATACATTTTTTGCTTGAAATCCAAACTCCCACTTACTGTCTTTCTTGTTGTAAAGTAATGACATGGACAAGTCGTCGTATTTGTTGAGCGAAGTACTCCCCAAGCGATAATCATAGAAACTGTAATCGGCCAAAAAGATAAAACCGTTTAGAAAGGCTGCATCCACTCCAACAAAAGGACGCTCGGTAATATAGTAACGCACACGATCCTCATCCTTTGAGCGATTGTTGTTGTAGCTATAGCCCACTTGAACATTTGGAGCAGCCTTAAAATTGGTTGCTAGGGTTGCACTTGCAAACTGGGTGAAGTAGTTAAATTGACGCAAATCTCCATTAACAATATTGTAGGATTTGTTTTTATTGGCTCGAAGCGTGAAACTCGTTTTTAAGTTATTAAACCTTTTTTGAAGCCGTGCATTTATATTGATGCGTTCTTCTGCTTTTGGAGAATTAAAAGGAGAAGACTCGCGATTGATCCCAGAAACAACATTTACCGTTTTAAAATTATCGAACTGTTTTCGGTAGTTCATACGAATAAAGATATTCGTGAAGTTAAACATGTTGAAATTGAAATAGTTTAAACTGAAATTATGAAAATACGCAGGCTTTAATTCACTATTACCGAGGAATAATCTGTTGTAATTGCTGAAGGTATAGCCCGCTCCAAGCCTACTCACATCGGAATACTGCAGTTGTGCCCGATAAGTGAAGCGTAATGATTCTGATTTGCGAAACTGATACCGAACCCAAACATCTGGTAAAATCCTTGTCTCCTTGTTCGTAGTAGGGTTCAATTGAAGGGTCTTAATATCGTAGTTGTGCAATGTAAAACCGGGATTGATTAGAAACTTGCCCACTTTTACTCTGTAGCGAACCGCAGTGTATATATCCGAAAAGTCAAAATGAACATCGTTAATAAGGTTGGGCTGATCAAAAACAGTAAGCGTACCATCAACTGTGTTCCCCATGCTGGAAGTATAATCTTGTTTAACTTGAGTGGTGCCCACTGTGAAATTTAAACTTGACGTATCATTCAACATATAATAGTATTCCAAACGCCCATCGAGCTTATTGGTTTTTGTAAAACGATTTTGTTGAACTAAATAGCCTTCAGGCTGGTTGCTTAGGGGAAGGACATTTGGAAAAAGAATGCGTTCTTTTAGCAATTCAAAAAAGGGGTTTTCCTCTTGAAGGGTGTGCTGTAATTCAAGTGCAAAAATATGCTTCTCATTGAGTGTGAAATACGCATTTAGATTCTGACTTAACTGCTTTGGTGTTTGTTCGCGAAGCGAGCTAATTTCTTCTACTCTTGTGGCAGAAGATGTTAAGTCGCTGTATTCCGATTCATCGGCTTTTCGATAGAACACATCATACTCAAACTGAAAGTCAGGATTTGCGTTGTAGAGCGTGCTGAACTTATACAGTTCTGATGTATTTGACTGATCAAAATCGTTGTCTGTCACTTCTTTGACACCCGTAGAGGTGAACGTGCGTTCACGAATGGATTTGATTCGGGTGTTGTTTTTTGAAAGTATGGCAAAACCTGAAAGGGTTAATCCCTCTTTAGGCTGATGTGAAAAGTTAGTAGCGGCAAAATCATTTTCAATGGAGGCTGCATTGTTGTTTTGTAGGTTTGAAAGTCCTACGTCATCGGTTTGAATTTGAACGGAAGAACCACTTTGGTTGCTTTGATTTCTAAACCCGCCTGTAAATCTAAAGTAGTCCTGCCTTGTAAATGGATTTTCACCAAGGTTGTTTCTATTGCCAAGGAAGTTTATGCTGGTTTTTGGGCTGTAATAAAATACTTTTGGGTTTAGCAATATTCGATCTTTTTCGCCACCGCCTGCACCCAGTTCTCCAAACCAAAAGCGGTCTTTTCCTTCTTTTAACTTGATATTGATGGCTATATTATCGTCGTTATTCGTAACACCGCTCAACTGTGAAATTTCATTGAAGTTTTTCAATACTTGAACCTTATCAACGGCATTTGCAGGTATGTTTTCCGTTGCTATTTTTGAGTCGCCATCGAAAAAATCTTTTCCCTCAACCATGACCTTCGTCACCTGTCGGCCTTCAACTTCAATTTGACCATCTGAAGTGATTTCAACGCCGGGTAAGTTTTCCAATACATCTTTTAGCTTACGTTCTGAGCCTGTATTAAAGGAGTCAGCATTATACACGATGGTATCGCCCTGAATGGATACGGGCATTTCATAAGTGACCTCCACTCCATCAAGCTGCTCTGCCTGCTCATACATTACAATCACCTCGTTGAGGTCGGTGGTTGATTTGCGGTCGAGTGAAACAGGCTTATATCCTAAATAAGAAATCTTTATGGTGTAGGGAACATTGTTTTTTATACCAATAGAAAATTTACCTTCCATATCCGATATGGCAAAATTATCCATTCGGTTGGTTTCTTGGTTAGTAGCAACAATATTGGCAGTGGATATAGCCACACCAAGACTGTCTAAAACAACCCCTTCAAGTCTAATATTTTGACTCCAGGCACTTACTGATACAACAAAGACGAGCAATGCGCATACTTTCCTTTTTTCCATTAACTATCCTTTTATCATGATGCGATTTCCGTTGCCTCTGTTTCCATTATTTTGAAAACGATCTCGCATTTCTTTCGCCTTTTGCTCTCTAATTTTTGAAAATTCCTTTTGGGTAACTGCTCGGCCTTTTTTAGGTGCTTCAAGCTTGATTTTATCGTTAACATTCATCTGTACTTCTGTACAAACCAAAACCCTATTGTCATCTTGCACCATCAGCACCAACCCGGGCAAACCAAAATAGCTTGCAGGTCCAGCAGAAATGGGAATGTCGGGTGTAAACCATACAGAAACGGTAACAGCTACTTTTTCGGGGGCTTCTTTTTCTTCTTCTTCCTTTTTATTTCGATTGCCAAAAGACATAGTAAAGCTTGTTGGATCTTTCTTGTAGACATAGGTTGCTTCATAAGCGGTGTATTGCCCTATTTGCTTGGATTCACCCGTAAAAGTCCATTTGCGTTGATTCGTGTTTTTTGACACCAAAAATGTCTTGCCAAATAATTCTTGTTGACTCGTTTGCTTGCGCGCAGCAAGGTCGGTATGCGTAATACTGCCATCACCTCCGCCAAAGCGCATAAAACCACCCCCGCGCCCTCCTTGAGGGCTGTCTAACTTTTCCTCTTTTTTGTATAAGGATTGTGTTTGGTCAAAAAACAGATTGAAGCTTTGAGGTTCAGACATGAGTTTTTTGATACGCTCAGCCACATTTTTTGGAATATTGGGATTATTTGCAAAATCCATATTCATACTGACTTTCATGGTGTAGGTTGCCTTTGCAAGCTGTCCGTTTGAAAAGAACGGAGTTAAGATCAATAAAGACAAAAGAATTTTAAACATAACGTATTCAATATTAGACACAAGATATCACAAAAAGTTTTAATTTAAATTATAGCGACCAAGGGGGAATTTTTTTTGGAAAGATACTTATATTGTGGCTAAATTTTACATATGCATATTGCCATAGCTGGAAATATAGGAGCTGGAAAAACATCGCTCACAGAACTACTGCACAAACACTATGGATGGGAAGCACATTATGAAGATGTTGTTGAGAATCCCTACCTCGATGATTTTTATGCTGAAATGGAACGTTGGTCATTTAACCTTCAAATCTATTTCCTAAACAGGCGATTCCGACAAATTTTGGAAATCCAAAAAAAGGGGAATGACGTGGTACAAGACCGTTCCATATATGAAGACGCCCATATTTTTGCGCCAAATCTCAATGCTATGGGACTCATGACGCATCGTGATTTTAAAAATTATCAAGCTGTTTTTGAGCTTATGGAATCTTTGGTTAAAGGTCCAGATTTGATGATCTATTTAAGAAGTTCGATTTCAAATCTCGTCTCACAAATACACAAGCGCGGACGTGATTATGAAAATTCCATCAGTATTGAGTACTTAAGCAGGCTTAATGAACGCTATGAAGCTTGGGTGCACAACTATGATAAAGGAAAAATCCTAATTATTGAAGTGGACGACATTAATTTCGTGGACAACACCTCAGACCTCAGTACTGTAATTGAAAAAATTGATGCGGAATTGAGCGGGCTTTTTACTTCTTCGTAACGCCAAGTTCACTTTCAGCTGTTGTGATAGCTTCCTGAACTTCAGTGGCAGTACCTTCAAATACCTTTACTTGTTCAACTTCCTGTCCGTCTTGGTCAGTAACCACTGTTAGGGTGCCTTTAGCCATACCCTCATCTGTGCGTTCCATTTGGACTTCTACATGAACCACGTCGGAACTGTGGCCATCACCCAAAAGCGGAGCCATCACAAGACCGATCAAACACGTAAGCTTAATCAAAATATTCATGGAAGGACCAGAAGTGTCTTTAAATGGATCACCAACCGTGTCGCCAGTAACTGCAGCTTTGTGCGCTTCGCTCCCTTTAAAGGTCATCTCGCCATCAATCTCTACTCCAGCTTCAAATGATTTTTTAGCGTTGTCCCATGCACCACCTGCGTTATTTTGGAAAATTGCCCACATAACACCAGACACACAAACACCTGCCATATAACCACCGAGTGGTTCAGCACCAAATAATAATCCAATCAAAATGGGAGTAATAATGGTAATTAAACCGGGTAATAGCATTTCCTTAAGTGCAGCCTGGGTAGAAATATCCACACACTTGGCATACTCAGGCTTTCCTTTTCCTTCTAAAATTCCGGGGATCTCTTTAAACTGACGACGCACCTCTTGCACCATTTCCATGGCGGCCTTGCCAACAGATTGCATGGCAAGCGCAGAGAAGACAACAGGTATCATACCCCCTATAAATAACATTGCCAGTACATCCGCTTTAAAGATGTTGATTCCGTCAATACCCGTGAAGGTTACATAAGCAGCAAATAATGCCAAGGCTGTAAGTGCAGCAGAAGCAATGGCAAATCCTTTACCTACCGCCGCAGTGGTGTTTCCTACTGAATCTAAGATATCTGTACGCTCACGTACTTTTGGCTCAAGTTCACTCATTTCAGCTACGCCCCCTGCATTGTCCGCAATAGGACCAAAGGCATCAATTGCCAATTGCATTGCAGTGGTTGCCATCATTGCGGATGCTGCTAGTGCAACTCCGTAGAAGCCCGCTAGTGCATAAGAACCATAAATAGCGGCTGCAAATAAAATAACAGATGAAAAGGTAGATTTCATACCCACAGCCAGTCCAGCTATAATATTGGTAGCAGCACCTGTAGAACTGTTTTGAACGATGTCCATAACAGGTTTTTTGCCTAGTGAGGTATAATATGCGGTTACCATGGAAATCAAGGCACCAACAGCTAAGCCGATACAGGCAGCAAAAAATACGTTTATGGATGGAACAGCAACAACTCCCTCACCAAAGAAAGTCATGTTGATGGTGTCTTCTAGCATCCAGTCAATCAAAAACCAGCTCGCAACCAATGTCAGTAGAATTGCAGCCCAGTTTCCTGTGTCTAGCGCTTTTTGTACTTGTGACTCTTTTGCATCGTTAGATTTGATACGAACAAATAAGGTTCCGATAATAGATGCCAAAACACCTACACCTGCAATGACTAATGGCAACAATATAGGCCCCATTCCATTAAAAGAAACAAGTTCAGTACCAGCGTCTAGCATGTCTTTTACGACGTAATTACCCAAGACCATAGCAGCTAACACGGTCGCTACGTAAGAACCAAATAAATCGGCACCCATCCCAGCTACATCACCCACGTTATCACCAACATTATCAGCAATTGTTGCAGGGTTACGGGGATCGTCTTCAGGAATGCCTGCCTCTACTTTTCCAACAAGGTCAGCGCCAACATCGGCAGCCTTGGTATAAATACCTCCACCTACACGTGCAAACAACGCAATAGATTCCGCACCTAAAGAAAAGCCCGCTAAGGTTTCTAGCACAACGGTCATGTTCGCATAAAAGGTTCCGTCTTGACCCATGAATTGACCAATAAAAAACAAAAACAATAAGCTCAATCCCAGTACGGCTAGTCCCGCTACGCCCAGTCCCATTACGGTCCCTCCGTTAAAAGAGACGTTTAACGCGTTTGGCAAACTTGTTTTGGCAGCCTCTGCAGTACGTGCATTGGCATCAGTGGCAATACGCATCCCGATGTTACCAGCAAAGGCACTAAAAAAAGCACCAAAAATAAAGGCGGGTACAATCATCCAATGAGTGGATTCAACTAGAGTAGAAACGATGTATAAGGCGACAGACGCACCAACAACAAAAAAGGAAAGCAGTCGATATTCAGCACCTAAGAAAGCAAGTGCGCCTTCTTTAATAGCGCTTGAAATTTCAATCATCTTGGCGTCTCCAGCAGCTTGCTTGCGCACCCATTGGGCTTTGATGATCATAACAATTAGGCCAAGTACGGCGAGTACTATTGGAAGGTAAAAAACAAATTCATTCATGTGTAGTGTGGTAATTGGTTTAATTCATAACTTTTTTTACAGCGCGTACAACATCCTCATGGTTGGGTAACCATTCTTGTAACAATACAGGAGAATAGGGTGCAGGCGTATCGGCTGTATTGATTTTCTGAACAGGAGCGTCCAAATAATCAAAAGCCTGACTTTGTACTTGATAGGTAATTTCGGTGGATATATTTCCAAAGGGCCACGATTCTTCTAAAATAACCAATCTGTTGGTTTTTTTAACAGAAGTAAGGATGGTATCCATATCCAGTGGGCGAATGGTTCTCAAATCAATAAGCTCACAAGAAATATTTTCTTTTGCTAATATAGCAACGGCTTTTTGCGCTTCTTTTAAGATTTTTCCAAAGGAAACTATCGTAACATCTTGTCCTTGTTGCTTTACTTCTGCAACGCCAATAGGCAATACATATTCCCCTTCAGGCACTTCACCTTTGTCTCCATACATTTGCTCAGACTCCATAAAAATAACAGGATCATTATCTCTAATGGCAGCCTTTAACAAGCCTTTGGCATCATACGGGTTTGCAGGTACAATTACTTTTAGGCCAGGACAATTGGCATACCAACTCTCAAATGCCTGTGAGTGGGTTGCGGCCAACTGACCGGCAGAACCGGTTGGCCCACGAAATACGATTGGACATGGAAACTGCCCGCCAGACATCTGACGAATTTTTGCTGCGTTGTTTATGATTTGATCGATGCCAACTAGCGCAAAATTGAATGTCATAAATTCGATGATGGGTCTATTCCCTGTCATGGTCGAACCTACGCCAATACCGGCAAATCCAAGTTCGGAAATTGGGGTATCGATAACACGCTTCTCACCAAACTCATCCAACATACCTTTAGAAGCTTTATAAGCACCGTTGTACTCAGCAACTTCCTCGCCCATTAAATATATGCTATCGTCTAAGCGCATTTCCTCAGACATTGCTTCGCATATTGCTTCTCTAAATTGAATGGTTCTCATATAAGTTTTAAGAGGCGCAAAAGTAGCAATAAAATACCTTAAAGCAAAAGACTTCTATTTATTATGCGTGCATAGTATTTTTTTATACATTTGAACTAAATTCTAAATCTATGAACATACTCGTTTGCATAAGCCATGTTCCAGACACCACCTCTAAAATAAACTTCGTTGAAAACGATACGCAATTTGATACAAATGGGGTGCAGTTTGTTATCAATCCCAACGATGAATTTGGGCTTACCCGTGCCATTTGGTTTAAAGAAAAACAAGGGGCGCAAGTGCATGTTATTCATGTGGGCACTGCAGCTGCAGAACCTACGCTCCGCAAGTGCTTGGCTATAGGCGCCGATAAAGCTTTTCGTATCGATACCCCTGCATCAGATGGAATGCAAGTTGCTAAAGAGCTCGCTGCATTTGTTAGTACCAATCCATATGACCTTGTCATTGCAGGCCGGGAATCTATTGATTACAACGGCGCGATGGTGCCTGGTATACTTGCAGCACTGCTCGATATTGCTTTTGTACCCAATTGCGTTGGTTTGGAAATTGATGGCAACAATGCCATTGCTGAACGCGAAATTGATGGCGGACGTGAAAAACTAAAAGGGAATTTGCCGATGGTTATTGGCGGACAAAAGGGTCTTGTTGAAGAAGCTGATCTTAAAATTCCAAACATGCGCGGCATCATGCAAGCACGACAAAAACCCTTTGAAGTGCTAAATCCAAAGGGTTCGGAGATCCCCACCAAAGATGTGCTATTTGAAAAGCCATCTCCAAAAGCTGAAGTCAAGCTCGTTCCTGCTGACGACATCGACCAATTGATCGAATTATTACATAAAGAAGCTAACGTTATTTAACCTAATATTATGTCTATCCTTCTCTTTATTGAATCTGAAAACAACAAACTTAAACGCAATGCGGCCGAAATTGCATCCTATGGAGTTGCTTTGGCCGACAAGCTCAACAAAGACTGTGTAGCGATTAGCTTTAATGCCGACAACGCCCAAGAATTGGGACAATTTGGGATTTCAAAAGTTTTTAATGTTACCAATACGCCACAGCAATTTGACGCACATGTCTATGCAAATGTCTTGACGCATTATGTCGCGAAGCTTGCAGCTACACATATTATTGTTAGCAGCAGCGCTGATGCCAAGTTTTTAGCGCCGCTGATTGCAGCAAACACAAACGCTGCTTATGTGCCCAATGTAGTGGCTTTGCCACACGAATATCAACCCCTAAAGGTTAAAAGAACAGCTTTTACCAATAAGGCTTTTGCAAACACCACACTAACTGCCGAGGTTAACATCATTGGGGTTGGAAACAATACATTTGGCTCAGTTGAACAAGCGGTTGATTGCGTTGTTGAAAATGTAACTGTCGAACATACGGCTTCGCAGTTAGAGCAGTTATCCATAAGCAAGGAAACCGGAAAGGCTACTATAGCCGATGCCGACGTGGTCGTGTCTGGTGGTCGAGGCCTAAAAGGTCCAGAGCACTGGCATTTAATTGAGGAACTCGCTGAAGTATTGGATGCTGCCACAGCATGCTCGAAGCCCGTTTCTGATATGGGCTGGCGTTCTCACGATGAGCACGTCGGGCAAACAGGCAAGCCTGTTTCTACCAACCTCTATATTGCTATTGGTATATCGGGTGCCATACAGCATTTGGCAGGAGTGAATGCTTCAAAAGTGAAGGTTGTCATTAACAATGATCCAGAAGCGCCTTTCTTTAAAGCTGCAGACTACGGCATTGTGGGAGATGCGTTTGAAGTGGTTCCTGTACTAACAGAAAAACTTAAGGCGTTTAAAGCACAATCATAATACACAATTTTGTATTTTAGGGCACGTAAAGAACATCCTTAATCATGAGCCTTATTCAACTTCGTGTAAACCGGATTACCTACAGCCAAAATCAAAGCGGCGCATACGCCATGATTTTGGATGAAGTTGATGGAAAGCGCAAACTCCCGGTGGTCATTGGAGAATTTGAAGCACAATCCATTGCTGTTAATTTAGACAAAGACATAAAGCCACAACGCCCCTTTACACACGATCTGTTTAAGAATTTTGCATATCGATTTGATATTGCCATAAAAAGGGTAATCATTACCAAATTGGTAGATGGCGTTTTTTACTCGAGTCTTATATGTGAACGGGATAAAATTGAAGAGATTATTGACTCTAGAACTTCTGACGCTGTGTCGTTGGCATTGCGATTCAAGGCGCCCATTTATACCCATGAAAGTGTGTTGGAAAAAGCCGGGGTTGTCTTTGAAAAAGGAGAATTACCCGCGAAAGGTACACCCGACGACGAATTGTCCGATGAACTGAATTATTCAGATCTATCTAACCAAGAACTTGAAAATGCCATTAAAAAAGCGGTCAAAAAAGAAGATTACGAATTAGCAGCCCGATTGAGGGATGAAATTTCTAAGCGTACAAACAAAACCAAAGAATGACATTTTTGGATTTATCCCAGCAGCCTATTGCAGCTCACCAAGGCATCTCATTACTGGGCACTATACAAGCAGTTGGTGGAATTGTTGCACTGCTACTTATTGCATATTTGTGCAGCAACAACCGAAAAGCCATCAATTGGAAAACAGTTGGATTTGGTTTATTGTTACAACTTGTATTGGCGATAAGTATTTTAAAGCTAAGTTGGGTACAGAGCATCTTCAATGCCGTTGGTAAAATATTCGTCAGTATTTTAGACTTTACCGCTGCAGGAAGCTTGTTTTTGTTTGGAGATTTAATGAATGTTGACAGCTACGGCTTTATATTTATTTTTCAAATACTGCCTACCATCATCTTTTTTGCTGCACTTACTTCCTTGTTGTTTTATCTTGGAGTATTGCAGTTTTTGGTTAAAATACTAGCCAAGGGAACTGCAAAACTGCTTAACATTTCGGGGGCAGAAAGCCTATCTGTAATTGGAAATATATTTTTGGGGCAAACAGAAGCACCACTGCTCATCAAGGCTTATTTACCCAAGATGAATCGTTCCGAAATGCTGTTGGTTATGGTTGGCGGAATGGCCACGGTAGCTGGAGGCGTTTTAGCGGCCTATATCGGTTTTTTAGGTGGTGATGATCCCGTTTTGCGTCTGGCATTTGCCAAACACCTACTCGCAGCCTCAGTTATGGCTGCACCCGGTGCCATTATAGTAGCAAAAATGCTATTCCCCCAGACAGCATCTATTGACACAAATCCAGAAGTATCCACGCAAGATGTTGGCAGTAATATGCTAGATGCCATAGCTAACGGTACCATAGAGGGTGTAAAACTCGCAGCCAATATCGGAGGTATGTTACTGGTTTTTGTAGCCTTAATTGCGATGGTAAATGGGATACTATTCGAGGTCGGAGAAATTACCAATCTAAATGAATGGGTTTCAAGTGTATCTTCTTATAATGCGCTTTCCATAGAGGCTGTTTTGGGAACTTTATTTGCTCCAATCATGTGGCTTATCGGAGTACCTTGGGACGATTTATTGCCCATGGGACAGCTATTAGGTATTAAACTCGCGGCAAGTGAATTTGTGGGTTATATTCAATTGGCAGAACTTAAAAACGCAGCCAATGAAATTCATTTCAGCAGCCAAAAATCTATTGTAATGGCAACTTATATGTTATGTGGGTTTGCCAATTTTGCCTCAATTGGTATTCAAATTGGCGGAATTGGTGGACTGGCGCCCAACCAGCGAAAGGTGCTTTCTTCATTTGGTTTTCGTGCTGTTTTAGGTGGAACCATTGCCTCATTACTGTCTGCTACCCTGGTGGGGGCACTGTTAGGATAATAGTTGAAAACCTTTTGAAAAACTATTCTTCAAAATGCAAGATATTTTGATCTAGCTTTTAATTTTACAAAAAACAAACAATGCAGCAGTATTTAGATTTGGTTCGACGTGCCCGCAACGACGGAGCTGTTAAAGGAGACAGAACAGGAACAGGAACAAGAAGTGTTTTTGGGCACCAAATGCGCTTTGATTTATCAGAGGGTTTTCCGTTAGTAACAACCAAAAAAATACACCTTAAATCGGTTATCCACGAACTGCTCTGGTTTATAAAAGGAGACACCAACACAGACTATCTCACCAAGAACGGCGTGCGTATATGGAATGAATGGGCTGACGAAAATGGAGACTTGGGCCCCGTATACGGGCATCAATGGCGCAACTGGAATAGCGAAAATGTAGATCAGCTCAAACAAGTTATCAAAACGCTAAAAACCAACCCCAACAGCCGACGTATGTTAATTTCAGCATGGAATCCTAGCGTACTTCCTGATACCTCTAAAAGTTTTTCTGAAAATGTTGCCAATGGAAAGGCTGCCCTGCCTCCCTGCCATGCTTTTTTTCAATTTTATGTAGCAGACGGCAAACTATCTTGCCAACTATATCAACGGAGCGCTGATATTTTCTTGGGAGTACCGTTTAATATTGCATCCTATGCCCTACTCACAGAAATGATGGCGCAAGTTTGTGGCTTTAAAGCAGGTGAATTTATCCATACACTTGGCGATGCCCACATATACACCAATCACTTTGACCAAGTTGAACTTCAGCTCAGCAGAGCGCCCAAACCGCTACCTACCTTAAAACTTAACCCAAACATAAGCGATCTTTTTGATTTTAAATACGAAGACATTGAAGTCTTGAATTACGATCCACATCCTGGAATTAAGGGCGCTGTCGCTGTTTAATCTTCATCTAATGTTTAGAAAAAAGAAAACTCCTTCAGCCATCGACCCGCAGCAACTTTCGCTAGTTGAGTATGCACAGGAACGCATCGCGCAAAAGACATGGTTTCACAGACATTTGCTGAGCTCGCTGTTTCTCATTTTTTTCGCATTAATAGCGAACCTAGCTTTTGAATATAAGGCTGAATTTATGCCTTTCAACACCAAATGGTCCTTTGCCTTAGCCACTCTGTTGGGGGCGCTACTGGTCATTCACTTTTTGCGTGTTTATGTGTTCCATTCATTTATGGGCAAAGCCTGGGAAACACAACAAATGGAGTTTCTGCTAGAAAAGCAGGCGCTAAAAGTTGAAAAATTAAAACGCAATATGGACAAAGAGGCTGCACTTAAAGCAAGTGCCGAGTGGGAACGTGAAAATCAAAAAAGGAACATCACCATGATTGCTGCTGCTGCAGAAAACAATGCACTTGGCAAAGACAACAAACTCATCTGGCATCTGTCTGATGATCTTAAGCATTTCAAAAATTTAACCAAAGGACATCATGTCATCATGGGTAGAAAGACCTTTGAATCCATGCCCAAAGCCCTGCCCAATCGCACCAACGTTGTGATTACTAGGCAAAAAGATTATACCGCTGAGGATGCGCATGTTGTGCATTCTTTAGAAGCGGCTCTGGCACTTGCGCAAGAAGATGAGCAACCCTTTATTATTGGAGGAGGTGAAATTTACAGACAAGGTTTGGCTTATGCAGACAGCATTGAACTCACAAGAGTTCATGCCGATTTTGAAGCCGATACTTTTTTTCCAGAAATAGACAGCGCTAAATGGCGTGAGGTGTGGCGCGAAAACAGGGACTCAGACGAAAAGCACCAACACGCTTTTTCTTTTATCCGTTATGAAAAAATAAAACCATGAATGTAGCAATGTTTCCAGGGCAAGGCGCCCAATTTGTTGGTATGGGCAAAGAACTATACGATCAATATCCACTAGCACAAGAAAGATTTAACAATGCAAATACCCAGTTGGGCTTTTCAATTACAGACATCATGTTTGATGGAGATGCTGAAGCACTTAAAGAAACCAAAGTAACCCAGCCTGCTATTTTTCTACATTCCGTAATCCGTTATGAACTGGCAAAAAAAGCAACTCCTGATATGGCAGCAGGCCATTCTTTGGGTGAGTTTTCTGCCCTTACAGCTTGTGGAGCCTTGTCTTTTGAAGATGGGCTTTCACTAGTGTCTAAACGCGCACAAGCCATGCAAGCAGCATGTGATGTTACCAAAGGCACCATGGCAGCCGTATTGGCATTGGCAGACGATGTGGTAGAGCAGGTATGTCAAAACATGGACGGAATTGTGGTAGCAGCAAATTACAATTGTCCAGGGCAATTGGTTATTTCTGGTGCTTTTTCAGCAGTAGAAGCCGCTTGTGAAGTACTTAAAGAAAAGGGCGCCAAGCGCGCACTCCTACTGCCTGTGGGTGGTGCTTTTCACTCGCCGCTTATGGAACCCGCGCAAGAAGAATTGGCTAAAGCCATTTTGGAAACCAACTTTAACACGCCAAGTTGTCCAATATATCAGAATGTAACAGCTGCGCCTACTCAAGATGCAGGGCTTATAAAAGAAAACCTCATTGCACAACTCACCGGTCCTGTTAAGTGGACACAAACCATCAAACAAATGCGCAACGATGGAGCTCGTTTGTTCACAGAATACGGTCCTGGCAAAGTACTACAAGGATTGGTCAAAAAAATTGACAGAGAAGCTGAAGTACAATCTGCTGTGTTGGATTAATCCAAAAACGCAAGGATTGTTTTACAAATAAACTGTATTTGATCTTCGTCTAGCTCACTGTGCATGGGCAAGGAAATAACCTGTTTAATCAGCTGATTGGTTACTGCAAAATCTTCTTCTTTATAACGCTTGTCGGCATAGGCCTTTTGCAAGTGTAATGGAATGGGATAATACACTCCGCAAGGGATATCGTGTTGTTGG
This sequence comes from Flavobacteriaceae bacterium, assembly GCA_024639165.1. Taxonomy (GTDB): domain Bacteria; phylum Bacteroidota; class Bacteroidia; order Flavobacteriales; family Flavobacteriaceae; genus UBA7446. Next base: position 58,758 of record JAHEIX010000001.1, read on the forward strand.
AGGTGTGCTACCAAGGCATCTCGGTCGGCACCTACTATTTTTAAGGTATATTGGTGATAGACATGCGAATCACAATCCCCTGAAGTTATGGGCGTTTCAATTTTTGGGTGGTCTTGTAACAATTGTGAATAACGAATAGCAGCCCATTTGCGGCGCTCGTTATAAAAATCCAAAAGCTTTAATTTTTCGTTAAGCACTACCGCCTGAAGACTATCCAGTCGAGAGTTTACGCCAACCACATCGTGGTGATACCGTTTGTACATCCCATGATTGACAACCCCGCGAATGGTATGTGCCAAATCATCATCATTGGTAAAAATAGCACCGCCATCGCCATAGCAACCTAAATTTTTTGATGGAAAAAAGGAAGTAGACCCCACATGGCCAATACCGCCCGTTTTTACTTTGGTACCTGCAGCATTGGTATGCGTAGCACCTATACCCTGCGCGTTATCTTCAATCACAAATAAATCATGCTTTTGAGCTATATCCATGATGCGGTCCATATCGGCTACTTGCCCAAAAAGATGTACAGGAACGATAGCTTTGGTGTTGGGGGTAATTGCCTTTTCAACGGCATCTGGGTCAATAATAAAAGTATCGGGGAGCACATCTACCAAAACAGGGGTAAGTCCCAACAAGGCAATAACCTCCACAGTTGCAGCAAACGTAAAGTCGGCGGTGATTACCTCATCGCCAGGCTTTAGCCCCAATCCCATCATGGCAACCTGAAGCGCATCTGTTCCATTGGCACAAGGAATTACGTGCTTTACACCGAGATAGGCTTCAAGATCGGCTTGGAAATTCCGGACGGTTGGGCCGTTTATAAATTGAGCAGAAGAGAGTACCTCTTGCATGCCCGCATCAACTTGTGGTTTGATAAATTGGTACTGGGTCTGCAAATCGACCATTTGGATTTTTCGCATTGCGATTTTTTAGTAGCACAAAATTACAAAAAACTAACGCCTGTTGGCGAAATAAGTATCTTTGAGCCATGCCTTTTTTGTATTCACTTGCTGTATCTGTAGCCAAAGCCATAACGCCAGCTGTTGCCACGTCTGCAAAAGCCAAGGCTTTTGTACTCGGGCGCAAAGCCTTATGGACACAACTCGAAAACATTCCGCCAAACGAAAAAGTGGTGTGGATGCACTGTGCCTCACTGGGTGAATATGAGCAAGGGCTACCCGTGCTCACCGCATTAAAAAATAAATACCCAACATACTTCTACCTGGTTACTTTTTTTTCGCCTTCTGGCTATGAAGTACGAAAAAATCACGGCATTGCCGACATGGTCACCTACCTCCCTTGGGATACCAAAGCAGATGTCAACCGTTTTGTTGCACAGGTCAAACCAGTCATGGCATTACTAGTGAAATATGAGTTTTGGCCGAATCTAATTCGAGCATTACAACGTAAAGACGTGCCGCTGTTTTTAATAGCGGGATTGTTCCGTCAAAACCAACGTTTTTTTAAGCCGTGGGGCTACAGCCAACGCAAGCTACTGCGTGAATTCACCCATTTGTTTGTACAAAACGACGTCTCGCTCAAACTTCTGCAAAGTATTGGGATACAACAAGTGCGTATTTCGGGCGACACCCGCTACGACCGCGTGGGGGCTAGCAAAACGCCATTGCCTTTTATGGAATCGTTTGTAGGAAATCGAAAATGCGTTATTGCTGGAAGTACATGGCCCGAAGACGAAGCGGTACTTTTAGAGGCTATTGCGCAAACCCCAAGCGACTGGTGCTGGCTTATTGCGCCACACGAAATGCACGAAGATAAACTCCTTCAGCTTATGACAAAGCTGCCCAAAGGTAGTGTGCGGTATTCCCAATCTAAGACATCAGCATTCACAAACTGCCCTGTGCTCGTATTAGACACCGTAGGCATGCTTAATCGCTGTTATGCTTACGGCGACATTGCCTATGTAGGCGGCGGTATGGGCAGGTCGGGATTACATAATATTTTGGAGCCTGCAGCGGAAGGCATTGCTGTAGTGATTGGGAAAAACTACCAAAAGTTTCCCGAAGCAAAAGCACTCATCGATTTGGGAGGCGTCGTATCTATCACATCCGCAGATGACTGCACGAATCAAGTACTGAAACTTATGCAAAACGATAGGTTGCGAAATGAAAAAGGACAAGTAAACGCTGCATTTGTAACGCAAAACCAAGGAGCAACAGAAAAGACAATAAGCCTCTTAAATCAACACCTATGATATGTATTCCTACTCAAATCCCAGATGAACTTTGCGCAATTGATGATGAACTCAAAGCCATTTATCACAGCAAGGACAGTCTTTGCATTTGGATCTTTAAAACTAGAGCTGAACGCAATACATTTATGGATGCTACTGCAGGGATGGATAAAGATGCACGAGTATCGTATTATGCTGCGCATTTTTAATAATCCGGATTTGTAAAAAGAGCTGAAAGAATAAAAAAACCCCAACAGTTGTTGAGGTTTTTCGTGCGGGTGAAGGGACTCGAACCCCCACGCCGTGAAGCACTAGATCCTAAATCTAGCGTGTCTACCAATTTCACCACACCCGCATTAGGACGGCAAATATAAGGATGTTTCCCTAATTCAAAACCACTTTCTTATCATATAAGTATTTTATACCTTAGATGCTTATTCAAATCCCTATGTCACATTTTTCAAGCTATATAAAAAAACACCAAAATCGCTTCTTGGAAGAGTTGTTTTCACTTATCCGTATACCTTCCATTAGCGCGGATTCAACCTACATTCCAGAGATGCAAAAAGCGGCCACGGCCGTGCAAGAAGCCCTCAAGCAAGCGGGCTGTACCCATACCGAACTATGTCCTACCGAAGGCTTCCCTATTGTATATGCTGAAAAAATAATCGATGCCTCCCTACCCACTGTGCTGGTGTACGGACATTATGACGTGCAACCCCCAGATCCTTTAGACTTGTGGGATAACGATCCCTTTGATCCCGTGATTAAAAAAACAGCACTACACCCCGATGGTGCCATCTTTGCACGTGGTGCCTGCGACGATAAAGGGCAGCTATTTATGCACATTAAAGCACTTGAAGTAATGGAGCAAAATGGTGGGTTGCCCTGCAACATCAAATTCATGATCGAAGGCGAGGAAGAGGTCGGTAGTGACAACTTAGAGCACTTTGTAAGAGCCAACCCAGAAAAGTTGGCCAATGATGTTATATTGATTTCGGACACTGGTATGTTGGCAAACGACACACCATCCATCACTACAGGGCTGCGCGGAATGAGCTATGTAGAAGTAGAGCTTACGGGACCCAATCGAGATTTACACTCCGGCTTATATGGCGGAGCAGTTGCAAACCCCATCAATATCCTGACCCAGATGATTGCTTCGCTTCACGACCAAAATAACCACATTACCATCCCTGGTTTTTACGATAAGGTAGCAGAACTTAGTGCCTCGGAACGCAGCGAAATGGGTAAGATTCCCTTCTCCCTCGAGGCCTATAAAAAAGCATTGGATATAGCAGCGGTTCATGGCGAAGAAGGCTATACAACCAACGAAAGAAAGTCTATTCGCCCGTCCTTAGATGTCAACGGTATATGGGGAGGCTATACGGGCGAAGGCGCCAAAACCGTAATTGCCAGTAAGGCCTATGCGAAAATCTCCATGCGACTGGTTCCCAACCAAAGTTCTGAAGAAATCACCACATTATTTACCAACCATTTTGTCGGGCTGGCCCCAAAGGGTGTCAAGGTTAAGGTTACGCCACACCACGGAGGCGAAGCCTACGTAATGCATTCGGACGGAATGGAATTTCAAGCTGCTAGCAAAGCCTATATGGAAACCTTTGGCAAAGCTCCACTCCCCGTTCGAGATGGTGGTAGTATTCCAATCGTAGCACTGTTTGAAGAAACACTAGACAGCAAGACTATATTAATGGGTTTTGGTTTAGATAGCGATGCCATTCACTCCCCAAACGAGCATTTTGGGGTGTTCAACTTCCTAAAAGGAATTGAGACCATCCCACACTTTTACCACCACTTTACCGAGCTTTTTCAAGCAAATCAATAAGAAACAAGTCTGCGGCAATACCATCGGCTATAAAAGCACCCTTTGGCGTTGTCTTAAGAAAATTGTCCGCTATGTGCAATAATCCACGCGTAACAAAACGAGCCGCTTGTTGCTCAAGATGGTCACGATAGCGTTTGCCTAGTTCTACTTCTAAAGCGAGCAGCGAGACGCCCCATGACGCTCGAAGGCCTATCATGATGGCTTCGTTGAATTTATCAATAACCGTCAGTTTTTCAACAGTTTGTGGCAGCTCATCTGCTGCGATACGTTTCATGTATGCAGCATTATTACTCACATTCCAGTACCGATTTTCCCCATCAAAGCCATGTGCAGAAGGACCAATGCCCAAATAAGGCTTGCCCTGCCAATAAGCGGTGTTGTTACGAGAACGATAGCCGGATTTCCCAAAACTGGATAACTCATAATGTTCGTAACCCGCTTTGGTTAAACAATCTACCAGATACAAAAATTGGGCTTCGACCTCGACATCATCCAATAACGAAACTACCCCTTTGGCTACAAAATGTTCAAGTGCTGTTTTGGGTTCTAGCGTTAGGGCATAAGAAGAAATGTGTGGCACATCGAGTTTAAGGGCTATTGCTAAATTTTCTTGCCAATCGGCAAACGTAGTATGTGGCGTACCAAACAAGAGATCGATGGAAATATTTTCGAAAATATCCTGCGCCCATATTACCGCTTGCACAGCATGCTTACCGTTGTGAACTCGGTTCATCAAGGTCAGTTCTTTATCATGAAAAGACTGTATGCCAATAGACAAACGATTGATTCCAGCTGCTTTGATGGCTTTTAAATAGGCGGGGGTTAAATCGTCAGGGTTTGCCTCAAGTGTTATTTCAGCTAATGCAACTACGGGGTATTGTGCATAGACCTCCGCGATAAGTAGGCTTATTTGTGATGCTGTGAGCATGGAGGGCGTTCCACCGCCAAAATAAAGGGTTTCAATGGGTGCTTGCGCTTCATCTTTACGAAGTCTAAGTTCTTTTTTGAGTGCGGTAACCATTTCATCGTTGTACTTGGCAGAGGTTGAAAAATGAAAATTACAATAATGGCATGCCTTTCTGCAAAAAGGAATATGGAGATAAATACCCGACATCTTATTTTTTTATGCGGTGCGACTCTTTTTGAACAAAGGATGCCCAGCCAGAATAACTCTTTTCGTTTTGCTGTTCGGGATTATAATAGTGGCATACAGCAGCGGCTAGTCCATCGGTCGCATCGAGGTTTTTAGGAAGTGATTTAAGCTTTAGCGACTGTTGCAACATCTTGGCTACTTGTTCCTTGGAAGCATTTCCACTTCCCGTAATGGCCATTTTAATCTTACGAGGCGAATATTCAAAAACAGCCAAATCGCATGCAATGCCTGCAGCAATAGCAACTCCTTGTGCGCGACCAAGCTTAAGCATCGATTGTACGTTTTTGCCAAAAAAAGGAGCCTCCAGTGCCATCTCATCTGGCTTAAAGGTTTTGATTAGCTCTGTGGTTCGGGCGTATATGCGACCCAAGCGCTCGTAGTGACTTTTATATTGGCTTAGTTTGAGTTCATTTAGCTGTAAACAAGTCAGTGTATTTGCTTCCACTTTGATGATCCCAAACCCCATAATGGTAGTCCCTGGATCAACTCCTAAAATTATCCGCGAATCGGCCATGCGTAAAAATAGGGAATAAAAGCTAGTTGGAGATAGCGACAGGAAGGGTCCATTGAATTTCTACAGGAACTTCCAAATTGGTTTTAAAGGCAGGCTGGAATAACGGAAGCGAAGCAACTACCTCATCAAAAGCAGTAAAGACGGTAGTTGGGATTTGAAGTTGGTCGCTATGGCTATAATTCACTATGGAAAGTTGACCAAGCGTATCTACCGTTAAAGTAACGTAAATTGTATCGTTTAGCTCCCCAAAAGAAAGCTTCTTGGCAGCCCATGTTACATCCAACTTATTTTGAAGTGTTTTGGCAAAACACGCCCAATTTAAGTTAACATCTTCTTGGGGGCAATCGGGAAAAAGGGGCGGTTCGTCTAGCTGAGTCCAATTGGTAGTAGGCGACTGGGGGGTTGGTTTGGGGTTGGTACATGCAAAAAACAGCAACGTAATGGTCAAGAAAAGTCCCCAAATTTTCATTGCATAAATGTAAAAAATTAAGCGGTCTTTGTAAGTAGACCTCTAAATATTTTGTAAATTAGACTTATGGATATAGCACTTTTAATATTGGGCGGTCTTCTTATAATGCTGGGTATGGCAGGTAGTTTTTTGCCTATTATTCCGGGGCCGCTGACCAGTTGGTTTGGCCTACTTTCTTTGCACTACACCTCCAAGGTGGAGCAGGATTGGCATTTTCTTGGCTGGACGCTTGTCGTTGCCTTAATTATTATGGTGTTGGACTATCTGATTCCAATATGGGGCACCAAAGCTTTTGGCGGCTCTAAAGCAGGGGCTATTGGCGCTACAGTGGGCTTGGTTGTAGGGTTATTTTTTCCACCATTTGGAATTATTTTTGGTCCTTTTATAGGTGCGCTTGCAGGAGAATTAAGCAAAAACACAAACCGTCAGCTAGCGCTCAAAGCTGCTTTTGGATCCTTCTTGGGGTTCCTTTCTGGAGTGCTGCTTAAATTTATTGTTTCCTTTATCTACCTGTTGTTTTTTGCTTCAACAGCTTGGAAGGCTTTTGACAGTTGGTTTTAAGAACCAGAAGCAAAAGGAAGTCTTTTTATATTCAAATCACAATAAGGCTTATGCCGTGGACTTTTGTCCAGCGTCCCGCTTAGGTGGGACTTTTTTTTTTAAGGTATTGGCCGAGAGGGACCCCCCGACCAATCCTTTATTGTAGCATAACAATCAAAGCAAAAAAACAGGTTCACTGCTACGGAAGAACCTAAAAGGGCAAAAAAGGTTGTGAAGCTTATTCCTTGAAATTATTAGATTATTAGAATTGTTTATTCTTCACTTAACAAAAATGGCGTGTATAGATTTCAACAAGGGGGACGTGGCACTAAACCTTGTTATGGGTTCTTGAAATAACAATAAAACGCCACTAAAGAGAAGTGGCGCTGATTATAAAAATATGTAAGTGAATTCTTACATTATGTGTGGACTCTTTTAATAATACAGGTTGCGGTTGTCAACAATAGTATAGGTCGACTTTAAAGCTGCAGTAAGCTCTTGTCGGAGGTTTTGCTGTGCGCTGTTTAGCAAAGATGACTTATACCCTGCATAGCTTGGTAAGGCTTCAGCAGGCTTTGTAGCCGTTGCTTTCACCACATAAACCCCTGAACTGCCCGCAATGGGCGCTGATAGTGTTCCAGAAGGCAAACTAAAGGCAGCTCCAATAACCTTAGGCTCTTTTGATGCACCAGCCAACATAGCGGTAAATCTATTCATGGCCGTGGCTGTACTTGGCGTTTGTCCAAATTGATTGCCCACTTCTTCTAAAGTGGTATACGCTTTAATCTGATCAACGATATATGCTTTCTTTTTTTCGTTTAAAACAAGGGGCTTTACTGAAGCTTCTATATCAGCTGCTGAAGCAAGTCCTTCTGACTTAGATGCGGTAAGTTGAACAATTAGGAAACTGTCTGTGTTGTAGGAGAAACGTTTTGCATCCATCTCCTTACGGTCTTTTTCAAATGCCCACTGTACAACCTGGCGTTGATTTCCTAACCCAGGAAATGTTTCGTCTAAAATTTTAAGGTCATTAACCGCACGAACAGCCACGTTTTTTTGTTTGGCTAAGGCTGTAAATTCCGTTTCTTTTAAATCAAACTCAAATTGAGAGGCTTCTGTATAAACTCGGTTAGCTGTCGCATCAGACGGAATGAGCTTTTTAGAAATTGTAGCTAATTTAACTACGTCTTTTTTATCTAAAACCTCAATAACATGATATCCAAACTCTGTTTCTACAACGCCTTTTGCTCCTTTACGGTTTCTAAATACAAAATCGCTGAATGGTGCGACCATATCTTCTTTCGTAAATTCTGGTAGATCTCCACCACTTGGTCCAGAAGGGCCATCTGAATTTTCACGTGCTAGTTGTGCAAAGTCACTTCCACTTCGCGCTTTTCGCAACAAAGCATAAGCCTCTTTTCTAGCTTGTGATTTAGATCTAGTAACACTTTCCTTAGCGCGTGCTGCGCCTTCATAAGCTACTAGAATGTGACGTGCTTTAGCTTTACCATTCTTTCTCTTAGCAATCATTTTAGTCAAATTGCTATAGCCATTGTCTTCATAGGGCCCAAAGACTCCGCCTTTTGATAGCTTAAATAATGTACTTGCATAGTTGCCAGAAAGCTCAGTTTCACTAACAAAAGCATCGTCATAAGGCACTTCTGAGTATTCGCTTACATATGATGCTATAGCTGTATCTGAAACATTAGCAAGTGAAGGAATAACCTCTTCCTGCTTTGACACTTCATTAAATATGGATCTGTCGCTTAATAAATTGCGCAGTTCATTTTCGATAAGTAATTTATCCTCAGGCGTAGCAGCCACATCAAATTTTACGTAGCGTACACTTCGCGAAGCATCCTGTTCGTATTTTGTGCTGTTTTCTTTAATGTAAGTTTCAATATCTTTGGTTGAAACCGTAATTAAGCTGTCAGGAACTGAAGTCAAAGGAATGCGTACATATTCGATATCAACCAAGTCGCTTTGCAGTGCGTATTCTTGTTGAGCTTCAAAATTTGTTACATTCACTCCTGCATTGACCATATCTTGGTAGTTGGCTGCCTTAATGTTGTTTTTAATAGAGCCTTCTTGTGCTTTCCATTGCTCGAATCCCTGTGGGTTATTTTGTCGTAAATCAAAAATAAAGTCTGTAAATCGTTGTGGATCAAAAGCGCCGTTTTCATCAACAAATTGAGGATCAGATGAGAAGTTAGGATCTGATTTGAGGAACAATTCTATATGATTTTTACCTACATCAAGACCGAGATTTTCAACTGCTTGCTCAAGTGCTTTACCATTAGTGGTTTGCTCAAAAGCAAAGTTAACAGCTTGCATCGAACTCATACGATAGCTTCGCTCGGCAAAATCGACTTGGCGACTGAATTCATCAATGCCAACTTCAGCATCACCAACAATAAGAACGGGTTCTTGACTTTGGGTGCTGTTGCCGTCAAAAACGCCTGTGAAAACAAACGCCAGCAACGCCATTCCAATAATGAAGATTAAAAAAATTGAACGCTCCCTGATTTTACCTAAAATAGCCATGGTTATTTATTTTGAACTGCTTGCGAAAATACAATTAAAAAGATGAATTTAAAACGCTATTCTGGGTATATACGCACCAAATCTATTTTTGTGTTAGAAACTTCCAGCATTTCGAAGGTAAATCCCTCGATAGAAACACGTTCACCCTCAATTGGTATATCGGCTGTGTGATGCACAATTAGACCTCCCAAGGTCTCGTAGGATTCAGATACAGGCAGTTCGATGTTGTGTTCTGTATTGATTTCGTCAATTTCCAAACGTGCAGAAAATGTAAAAGAGCCGTCGTCGTGTGTGAGCGAAACATTGCTCACCGTGTCGTGTTCGTCTTCAATTTCTCCGAACAACTCCTCAACAATATCTTCTAAGGTTAGCATTCCCGCCGTACCCCCAAATTCGTCCAAAACAACAGCAATGCTTCTTCGCTTCTTAACCAATTGGTTAAAGACATCTTGAATACGCATGGTTTCAGGGATCCATTCCACAGCCTTGATGATGGCATGAAGTGATTTTGGTTTTTTAAACATGTCAAACGCATGTACATAGCCAATGATGTTATCCATGCTTTGCGCGTAGATTAAAATTTTAGAAAATCCAGTAGATGAAAAGATCTGCAACAAGTCTTTGGGCTTTTCATAACGATCTACAGCGGTCATTTCTGCTCTAGGTACCATTACTTCACGCGCCTTGAGATTGGTGAACGAAAGCGCGTTGTGGAATAATTGCAATTCGGCATCTTGATTTTCATCACTTGTTGTTTCTATCTGTTCTGACACAAAATCGCCCAATTCGACCTTGCTAAAGGCAATGGGGTCTTCTTGCTTTTGCAGTCGGAAAAATCGATGTAACACCGCATCTGAAAATCGCATCACCACCCAGCTTAATGGTTTCATCAATTGGTAGAAAATATAAGCTGGTAAGGCAAATAGGCTTAAAAATCTGTTGGCGTAGATTTGAAAAAATACCTTAGGCAAAAACTCGGCTGTGATGAGAATAACAGCCGTTGATATCAGCGTCTGATAAAATATAATTTGAAGTGGCAGTGAACTGTAGTTTTCATAAGCAGGAAACAATTCGTGTACAATAAGCGCTCCAGCATAAATACCGTAAACCACTAAGGCTATGTTGTTGCCAACCAACATGGAAACAATAAAGCGAGAAGGGCTTTTTGTAATGGTCTTTAGAAGGGTACCAAAACTTTTCTTTTGTGTTTTTTGAATTTCGAGCCTTATTTTGTTTGAAGAAACAAAGGCAATTTCCATTCCTGAAAAAAACGCCGACAACAAAAGACTTGTCACTAAAACGCTTATCTCTACTGTCATATTTATTGTTGGTCCTTACGCTGCTCTAGCTTTTTACGATAACGTCTTCTAATGAAGTACATAAACACCGCAATAGCCGTGATGGCAATATCTATAGTTGTGCGTGCATCTTCTGTTCCGTAATAATTAATGGCGCGAAACAAAAATAAGCCTCCAAAGACTAAATATATAATTTCGGATATGCGGTAAAACTTTATCATAATTCTTCTTCTTCAACTAATACATTCCCGACAAGAGGGCCTGTGGTTATTTTATCAAATGATCTGCTGGCATCTAAGATATTAGCAGCAATGTCATAATCTTCATTTTTAAAGGTAAAGTATTCTTGTGTAAAAACCCACTCTTTTTTTATGTCCCAATACAGTTGTGAGGTGTTTAAAACAGCACCCTCTGGAGTGGTTATAAAAACGTTTCCGCGAAGGTCCACAATATCAGTCCTCGAGTACATGATACCATAATCTGCCTTAACGAGTGTTTCCTTATTGTTTTCGTCATATAAAACAATTTGAACCCCATTGGGAAATTCAGAATAAGGAAAAGGCTGATTGGTGTAGTCGATATTCTTTGGAGCGGTCAGAACAGCAATGGTTTTTGCAAGCTCGGTATAGACAACACGAATTGTATCTGCCTCGCCAATAGGAAGCGCATCAAACTGACTTATGGTTTTGAGTTGAGCAAAATTGTCTTTACACGACAAATTTACCAGTGCAATAAGCACCGCCACAAGCTTTAGAACGTGCGCTGATCGCTTCATTTACAACTGCGGAACCTTTACGCTACTGTTAATCCAACATGAAAAACTTATGGTTTCTCCTGCCCTGCCTTCAGTAAAGATATCTGTCTTACTGGGTGCTCTACCCTCATAGCTAGCCGCTAATTTAAGTGCCGTTTTCTTTACACCGGAATCTACAGCTGCAGCCTTGCGTGCTGTTTTTGCAGCCAACCAATAGACGGCTCGCTTCTCAAACTGCGTTGTTCCACAACTGTTGGCGCTAGAAGCATACAAACTTGCGATAAGCATATAGGCTTTGCCCATTGAAGGACGGTTCTTCAAGGCTTTACTGGCGTAGGATCTCGATTTACTCTTTAAACCACTTTTCTTAAACTTTACAGCAATTTTGTAAAGAATATCTGCTTTTCGATACTGATCTTGCTCCAACGTCAAGGATTCTTCATAATAAGCCAAGGCAGCTTTGCTATCGCCTGCTTTATCTTTTAAAATACCCAAATAGTAGGCCGAATTTGATGATGGATTAATTGCGTGTAATGCCTCTACCAATTCCACAAACAATGGATCGTCAGAACATTCTTTGGCATCCATACGACTTGCGGCACGGTTAAGCCAAACGCTGTCAGATTTGTTAGCATCAAAGTTTTTTCGATAAAGTGGGATAAGATTTTCACAGCTCGATTCCTTAGAAATCATGGCATCAAGATTTCCAGAGTAGGTCGAAAATGCCAAAGTATTGGTCTCATAAACACGCTTGTTGCGCTGTTCTCTAGACGTCAATGCATCGCCGTTCTCAAGCTTCTTTAAAATCACATCTAACTTTTTAGCCAAATTGGTTTGTTCAAGTGCAAATTTTTCTGAAACCTCCTCGTATTTTTCAAAAAGGACTTCTGCGGTCTTTGTGCCCTCTTTGTAAAGTTGATAGGCTGTTTTGAAATATGTATACAAACGCTTTGGGCTTGTAAAGCTTTTGGGGTCTTGCGTAAAAGCTTGATCAAATATTTCGTAAGCTTCACGCTTAGTGCCTAGGTTGTTGTCCACCATAGCCTGTGCCTTTGAAGAAAGGATTTTGCCTACTTCACTCACACCCCTTTTGGTATTAGGAAAGTACTTTAACCAATCATCGTATAATGACATCAACGAGGCCTGTAGTGCGGCCTTTTCATCTGTTGCATTTTTGATTTTGTGATTAAGTATGCGCTCGCCATACTTGAAGGTTGCCACGTTTAGCTCTGGGCAGTTGTTACGTACCTCAAGCCAAGGTTGGTAGGCTGAGTCGTAATTTTTGACCTTTGCAAACTCAGCAAAAATAGACAAGTTAGCAGGGCATGAACTTTTATCAAACTGAGCAATCCCAATAAGACCGCTCATCATCATTAAAAGAAGTAATCTATTTTTCATATCAGTTATTAATCATATTTACGTTTTATAAACCAAATATCGCTCAACGAAAAGCCAAGCATGATATTGGCATAATTCTCTTTAATTAACCCGCCATCTAGGGTGCCTAGTTGTCCGAGCTCCACTCCAATGTTTATCGTTGATAAACCGCCTACTGGCAAACCTAGTCCAAAGGTTATGCCAAAATCTTCAATGGGCTGGTTGTTTAGAACAATACCCGTTTCTTCAAAACGAGCCCCTACTCTGTAAGTAACCCTGCTTAAATAACTTGTGAACGAATCGTATTTTGGAATATAAAAGCCCCCAACAGATACCCTAGAAGATGCTTCATAGTTAACGTTGACGTTCGTTTCCAATGGATTTGTTATTCCTTTTGACGTGTTAAAGAAGTTGACTCCAACAAACCATTTATGTGCAACTCCAAAACCTGCTCCCAAATTGATTTCAGATGAAAACTTGTTTGATGTATTAGCCAAACTACCAAGGTCTATCGTCTCTTGTGAGCTTAAACCGCCACTTGATGAAAGGGAAGATATCGCTCGTATATTCGTGCTTTCCAATGAGCTTTGCGGAGTATAAGTCGCTGAAAGCTGTAGGATGTATTTTGATTTGAAACGCTGGTCATAATGCGCTCCAAACACATAAGCAAGACCGCTTAATTCTGAACGAGTAAAAATGCGCGTGTCTAATTCTACTCCTGAAATATTTTGGGTGAATACTTTCTCGGTGAAACCAAAATTATAATTTGCCATAATGCCCAGGCTCAACCCTTTGATAGGAGAAACGGCAAGTCCCAAAAAAGTTGTGTTCACACCACCAGAACCCTGATAGAAAGTCGTAGTGTCCAAGTCATCTAACAAACTTTTTACATTTACCCTGTAGCCCAAGCTTGTTTTTGGTTTTAACCCAAAACTGAATGCAAAATGCTTTGTTGGCACACTCAATGAAAGGTAATTAAGTGATGCTGTGGAAGTGTATACAGTTCCGTTATTGGATGTTTGTTCAACAGCATTATAGCGTACACCTACACGGTATTGAACGTAATTTAATTTTTTCAGCGTAGCTGGGTTGTCTAAACTGAAATGTGTGCTATCGGCATAGACCGTAACGCCACCTATCATGTTGTTCTCTGCTAGGGTAGCGTTAGCAGGTTGTCCAAAACCATAGTATGAATAAGGAGATAAGGTTGCATTTTGACCATAAGAAAAGGCTGCAAAAGCAACAACAAAAAAACTCAGAAGTCTATTTTTCATGAAATGTATTGAACATCAGTAGGTTTTGAAGACCGATTAATATTAATTCAGCGTCAGCAAATATGGTGTATTTTATTTTTTTAATCAAAAAATTGGCGTCTCCGCCTGTTAAAATTATGGTAAAATCGCCAAAATTTTGGGTAAATGCTTCGATATGGGCTTGTATCTCAGAAATAATCCCGGCTTCAACCCCCAAAGACATGCTTGATGATGTGGACGTTCCTATTGCGGGCACCTCGTCTGTTGGATCGAGCAAAGGGAGGTTTGCTGTAAATGTATGCATGGCGTTGTAGCGCATGGCCCTACCTGGAGAAATTGCACCTCCGAGATGGTGTGCCTTAGCATCGATATAATCATAGGTAATACAGCTTCCCGCATCTATTACAAGAGCAGCTGTTTTAGGATGTGTGACCAAAACGCCAGCTAATGCAGCCCTACGATCAATTCCCAAGGCATTGATGTCGTCATAGGCGGTTGTAAAAGGGTATTTTGTGGTGTCATCTATAAAAGCTACGTCACATGACTGGGGCAACAGGGAAAGTGCTTGCTTTGTTGATGCGCCAACTGTGCTTACCAAAACCGTTGTAAATGGCGCTTTTTTATGAAAAGATGTCCATTCTTCCTTAGACCAATCTGAGCATAAACCGCTGTATTTCAGTACATTTTCCTCAAAGTAACCGTATTTGGTATGCGTATTACCTATATCCAATACCAAGTGCTGATTCTTGCTCATGGAGTAAAAGTAGAAGTTTTTTTCCAAGCAGCTTGTCAATTCTTGGAAAGCAAGTATATTTGTGCCTGCAATTTGCAGGGTACCTTAGCTCAGTTGGTAGAGCAAAGGACTGAAAATCCTTGTGTCCCTGGTTCGATTCCTGGAGGTACCACAAACCCCTCGCTTAGGCGGGGGGTTTATTTTTTATGCTTTTGCTAGTGAAAGGACTACAGCATCTTTAATTGCTGTACTTCAGTCTGAGATAAATGACGCCAGTGTCCACGAGGTAAATCTTTCTTTGTAAGTCCGGCAAATAACACACGGTCTAAGGTAATCACTTCATAGCCTAGGGATTCAAAAATGCGTCTTACTATTCTGTTACGCCCCGAATGGAGGGCAATACCTACCTCTCGTTTGGAGGCTCCCTGTACATAACTCACTTCATCGGCTTTAATGCTGCCATCATCAAGTTTAATACCCGCTTTGATGCTTTGCAAATGTTGACCGCTGACATTTTTGTCCAGTACAACATGATAGAGTTTTTTTACTCCTGTACTAGGATGTGTAAGTTTTTTAGCCAAATCGCCATCATTGGTAAACAACAAAAGCCCTGTGGTGGGGCGGTCTAACCTGCCCACAGGAACTATGCGTGCTTTGGTTGCATTTGCCACCAAATCCATTACCGTTTTTCGGCCTTTTTCATCACGTGTGGTGGTAATAAACCCTTTTGGCTTGTTGAGCAACACATAGGTAGGTTTTTCGGCCTGTAATCGCTGCCCGTCAAACTGGACCTCATCTGTTGGCTTTACCTTATAGCCCATTTCGGTCATGACCTTGTTGTTCACTTTTACAGAGCCTATCTTGATATGCATATCCGCTTCACGGCGTGAACAAATACCCGCATGGGCGATAAACTTATTCAATCGAATCCCCTCACTGGGTTTTTGTGTTTTTTTCTTATTCATGACCATCGTTATGCCTTGCAAAAGTAAGAAGCTTAAACGTTAAGCCGTAGTAAAGGCAGACTTATTATGCCAAATAAAATTATCAGTCGTGTCAATTGGAGCAATAATCCCATATGACGGCTGCTAGAAAGTCGCCACAACAACGTCAGTAAAAGCAGCAACAAGACAAAAGCAGACACAAAATAATAAATCATGGCGTGAAGTGAGAAAAAGGTTTGCAGCAACACGATCACCATCAGCGCACATACAATTAAGATAGTAATGAGTTTTTTGGTTTTTTTTTCGCCCCATACCACAGGAAAGGTTTGGTAGTTCTGCGCCAAATCCCCTTTCAAATTATACAAGTCCTTCACAAATTCGCGAATACTCACAAGGGTATACAAATAAGCAGCATGGGTAAAAATTTCAAAGGAAAAATTATTGTAGTAAACCGTAATAGCGAAGAAAGGCAATATGGTCAACAAGGTGCTGGTAAGAGTACCAAACCACAAGTCGCGTTTTAGTAGTGATGAATACACAAACATAGCTACCATATAGCACGTAAAAAAAAGCACTGCACGAAACGACACATAGCTGGCTGTCAAAAGGGCCATCACCGAGCAGATAAAGTACATGGCTAATTTGGCTTTGGCAGAAACATGACGCTCCAGTATGGTTTTTTGAGGTCGGTTAATAAGATCCTTCTCTTCATCAAAAAAAGCATTGAAAATATACCCGCCAGAAACACTAAAGCCTGTGGCTAGAACAATCAGCCATAACTCAACATTCTTTAAAGTAGGAATAATGTCTAGTTTAGAAAAAATAAACACTGCGGTGAGTACTTGGGCTAACATTAGGACACACACATTGACAACCCTTACCAAAGAGAACAGACCAATTGCCTGTAAAAACAATTGCTTTGATGAAGATGGGGCACGCATCTTAAAATGTGTAAACGACCTCCAATTGATGGTCTGCAAGTAAGCTTTTTGCCTTGGTCAGGTCTTGGGTGAAACCAAGGATATAACCGCCGCCACCAGAGCCGCAGAGTTTTAGGTAATATGCATTGGTTTCAATCCCTTTTTTCCAAACGTTTTGAAAACGCTTTGGAATCATGGGGCTAAAGTGTTCCAACACAACAGAAGATAGTTTTTTCACATCCGAGAACAAATCTGAAATATTACCACTTAAAAAGTGCTCAATACAACGATCAGAAATGGCTATAAACTCTTCTTTCATCATTTTTCGAAAGGCAGGAGCCTCAAGATTATCTAAGAAAATGGAAACCAAAGGGGCGGTCTCACTAGTCATCCCACTGTCCAGTAGAAAAACAGCTGCTTTCCCCTTTTGTGATTGAGACGGAATGCCCGTTGGCTCAATTACTGATTTAGAATGAATGAGAATAGGCAAGCTCAAAAAGCTATTGAGGGGGTCTAAACCCGATGATTTCCCGTGAAAGAAAGATTCCATTTCGGAGAAAATACTTTTTAGCTTGGTGAGTTTTTGACGCGTAAGGTTCTCTAGTACGGTAATTTTTTCAAAAGCATAGCGGTCGTAGATAGCTGCTACTAACGCACCACTACTCCCTACGCCATATCCTTGTGGAATACTACTGTCAAAATACATCCCCTTGTTCAAATCGGTTGCTAAGCGTTTGTGGTCGAAAGTCACCAATGCGGTATCTAAACTTGTTAGGTATTCGGCAAATGCTTTTAGTTTGGCGTTGGAGGATGCTGCAGCTTCTGAAGTATGGTTATCCATACGCAAAGCCCCCTTGTAGTAATTATAAGGAATAGACAATGCCTTGGCATTTTTTATGATGCCATATTCGCCAAAGAGTAAAATTTTTGCGTAAAATAACGGTCCCTTCATTATAACAAATCTAGCACTTTTTTATTCCCATACCAACCACATCATGTACACATTGGCGATTTTGACAAAATTGCAGCAAATCAGAAGCTATAAATGCTTTAACACTATCCGCCACATTACTTGGATAAAGCAAGTGAACATTGGCGCCTGCATCCAGTGTAAAGCAAAGGGGAATTTCTGTTTCAGCCCTGAACTTCCAGACAGCATTGATGATGTGTAAGGTGTTGGGTTGCATCAAAATAAAATAGGGATTTGAAGTCATCATCATGGCGTGCAAATCCAAAGCTTCTTTTTCTACTATGGGTATAAAATCGTCTAGGTTTCCGCTTTTAAGCACAGGCAGCAAAGCTGCTAGTTGTGCATTGGCTTGTGCAAATCGCTGGGAGGCATAAGGGTGATTGTGCATTAGCTTGTGTCCTAAAGTGCTACTCACTTGCTTTTGTCCTTTATCTACCAGTAAAATGGTGTCGCAATAGGTTGTAAAGATTGGGTGGATATCGTCTACAGTAACTGCTGTTAAATCTGAAGAAGCTTCCAAAGAAGGGTGCGTACCCCAAGCCATCATTGGCCCCTGCACACTTCGGCAGGCACTGCCAGAACCAAGACGTGCCAAAAATGATATTTTTTCAAACTTTAGCTTTTCATCCATGGGTGACAATTGGGACTCAAAATCTACCAAACAAGCGGCCAGTGCGGCTAGAGACGAAGCAGAAGAAGCTATGCCGCTGCTGTGTGGAAATGTGTTGTGCGAACTTATGGCGACATCATAATGCAACAAAAAAGGCTGATAGGCTACAATGTGATCAAAAAAGGCTTCGAGTTTGGGTCGAAAGCTCGGCTTCTCTTCACCCTCAAAAAGAATGCTAAAAGAGACTTTTTTGGCAGAGGAGCTTAGCGGCGTAAAGTGGACTTCGGTTTGGGTCTGGGCATCGGATAAGGTAAAACTTAAAGATGCATTTTTAGGTAATTGCGGGGCAGTTTTACCCCAGTATTTTACAAGAGCTATATTGCTGGGTGCTTGCCATTTGGTGTGATAAGCAACTTGATGAGGTTGGGCGTTACTAGAAATAAAGCGCTGTTCCATGCGTCGCAAATATACATGGTTAAAAACTGTTGTAAGAACTAAAACATGTCTTAATTTAAATTTTATACTTTTGAAAACACTTAACCTAAATCGAATATTATGTTTTCTAAATCCATTCTCTGGTCAACCGTTGTTGCTTTCCTGTTTTTTTATTTTATACCCCCTTTATTTTATTTGGGAGCTGATGAATGCTTAAAGGAATACATAGACCCAAGTAAAAATATAAACAGAGACCCCTATATGTTAGACGTATTAGCAGTAGGTGTACTGGTATTTTCTTACGCATTTGTACATCTATTTCAAAAATGGTCTAATGGGATTTATAGCAATAAAAAAGGGTTCACTTATGGCATCTGGGCCACATTATTGACATCCGTTTCCATGAGCTTTATACGCTATGCTACAACCGATTTTGCTAAAGCAGAATATTATGTTCTGGATAGTGTTTATTGGCTGGCCATGTACACGATAGGTGGCGTTTTGGTTGCCTTTGTTTGCAGAAAAACAAGCTGATATAAGAATCTACAAATAGAAAAGCCTCTATTTCGGGGGCTTTTTTTTAGACTTAATCTACGCTTACCACTTGATCAATCTCAGGAGCGTATTTTTTTACGGTCAATTCAACTCCTTGTTTTAGGGTCATCTGATTTACAGAACATCCCACACAGGCGCCCAAAAGTTGGACTTTAACCGTATTATTTTCAATACCTACAAGTTCAATATCTCCGCCATCGGATTTTAAAAATGGTCGGATTTCTTCAAGAGCTTGTTCAATACGTTTGTTTAAATCTGACATAGCCTATTTTTTTGTTACGGCAGCACAACCTGCCATAGTGGTTATTTTAATCGCCTCGGTAGGCGGTAGTTGTTCGTTACGCAGCACTACTTCTGACACAACAGCTCGTGTGACTTCGGTAAAGGCAGCTGCAACAACTGTTTGTTCTTGCATGGCCGCAGGACGTCCAACATCTCCTGCTTCACGAATGCTTTGTACAAGTGGCAATTCTCCTAAAAAAGAAATTTTTAAATCTTCTGCCAAATACTTTGCCCCTGATTTGCCAAAAATATAATATTTATTGTCAGGCAACTCTTCGGGAGTGAAATAGGCCATATTCTCAACAATTCCCAGCACCGGCACTTGAATGTTTTTTTGTTGGAACATGGCAACGCCTTTCTTGGCATCGGCAAGGGCCACAGCTTGCGGAGTACTGACAACTACTGCTCCTGTAATGGGTAAAGACTGCATAATACTAAGATGAATATCGCCTGTTCCTGGTGGTAGGTCAATCAATAAAAAATCCAACTCCCCCCACGCAGCATCAAAAATCATTTGATTAAGTGCCTTTGCAGCCATTGGACCACGCCAAATAACCGCTTGGTCTGGTTTGGTGAAAAATCCAATAGACAACAGCTTTACTCCAAAGTTCTCAACAGGCACCATTTTAGAAACGCCATCGATGTTTTTTGCCAATGGGCGTTCATTAGCCACATCGAACATAATAGGCATGGATGGGCCGTAAATATCCGCATCTAGCACACCCACTTTGAATCCCATATTGGAAAGGGAAACCGCCAGATTAGCCGTTACCGTAGATTTACCTACACCGCCTTTTCCAGAAGCAACCGCAATAATGTGTTGAATGCCCTCAATAGGTTTTCCCTTAATCAAATTGGGATCCTTTTTTTCAGTTGCCTTCACAGAAATATTCACCTTTACTTTGGCCTTTTCATGAACCTGATCATGAATGGCTTTCATGATGGAAACTTCCGTTTTCTTCTTAGCCTGTAATGCAGGGTTGTCCGTCTCTACATCAACCACCACTTCATCACCAAAAATATTGATGTTTGTAACCGCATTGGCTTCCATTAGGTTTTTACCTGCACCAGGCAAACTAATACGGGATAATGCTTGTTCAATTGCAGGGCGTGTAATTTTCATTCAGTCTAAATAAGTTTACAAATATAACATATCGTGTGAAGACTAGGGCTATGTGTTTGGATTCCAAAAAACAACATCGAAGTTTTGGATTTGATCTTTGACAATTCGATGGCCCTCTTCCTCTAACAATTGCTGCATGGTATTGATACCGCCAAAATGATGTTTCCCAGTAAGCATCCCTATGCGATTCACCACACGGTGCGCCGGAACATCGGGTTTGGCATGAGCAGCATTCATGGCGTAACCAACCGTTCGCGCGCTTTTGGCAGCACCTAAATATTTTGCGATGGTTCCATAGGTAGTTACCTTACCATAAGGAATTTGCCGTACTACTTCATATACGCGTTCAAAAAAGTCATTTTGTTGTTGCATCAGTAGGAAAGGAGAATTTTAGATAAGTAATGGGAATGCCTTGCACACGATACTGTTGCTCGTAAAAGGTTTGAATGCCAATAACATCTGCTGGGGCATGCACATATTGATAGATATCGTGATGTGCCATTAGTGGTTTTATGTCCCATCCGTCTAAAACACCTAGCGTATAGCCATGTAAAAAAGCGGCATCTGTTTTGAGATGTACAACACCTTCGGGCTGCAGTACTTGTTGATAGCTTCGTAAAAACTTTGGATTGGTCAATCGGTGGTGTTTGCGCCTAAACTTGTACTGTGGATCCGGAAAAGTAATCCAAATCTCAGCTACTTCGCCTTGTGCAAAAACCGCTTCAATAAGTTCGATTTGCGTGCGCATAAATGCTACATTTTCAAGCCCTTCTTCAAGGGCTGTTTTGGCGCCTCGCCAAAAGCGCGCGCCCTTAATATCAATACCAATATAATTTAGTTTGGGGTTTTTTCTAGCCAAGCCTACGGCATACTCCCCCTTGCCACAACCCAACTCAACTACGATAGGGTTGTCATTTTTAAAAAAAGCAGCCCAACTCCCCTTGTGTTGAAAAGTGCCTTCAAGCAGTTCTGCTCGGCTAGGTTGAATCACATTTTCAAATGATTCGTTTTCTTTAAATCGCTTTAATTTATTTTTACTTCCCACAATGTTATTTTAGGCTGCATCTGTCAGACTCCCTTTTTCTAAAGTAAATGAAAACTCGGAGCCAATTTCTGATTGGCTTTCGACAAAAATCTGTTCTTTATGCGCTTCAATGATGTGCTTAACAATGGCCAAGCCCAAGCCAGACCCACCCCTACGACGATTACCACTTTTATCTACCCGATAAAAACGTTCAAACAAACGAGGTAAATGCTCTTGCTCAATGCCTTCCCCATTGTCGCGCACACGAACCATTATTTTATCATCAGCTACAGACTGTACGCTTACTTCGGTGGTACCTTTCTTTTTCCCGTACTTAATTGAGTTCATGACAAGATTTGTCAAAACCTGTTGCACACGCTCTCTGTCGGCATAAACTCCAATAGCTGAAGTGTATTTATGATCAAACTCAAGGCTTATACTGGATTTAACCGCTTGCATTTCTAATAATTCAAATACACTTTGAATTACTTCGAGTACATCAAAATTTTCTAATTCTAACTGGGTGTCCCCTTTTTCTAGTTTGGTAAGCAAGTCTAAATCTTTGACAATGTATGTAAGCCGTTCTACTCCCTTATTGGCCCGCTCCAAATACTTTTCATTAACCGCCGTATCTTTATATGCTCCGTCCAAAAGGGTGAGTATGTACCCTTGGACCGTAAAGAGCGGTGTTTTGAGCTCATGGGCAATATTCCCTAAAAACTCACGTCGAAAAGAAGCTTGATCTTTTAGGCTGTTCAATTCAACGCTACGCTTTAATGCCAATTCTTTGAGGCTTTCTAGCAAGGAGTCCATATTGTCGGCAGTGAGAATATCGTGTATTTCGCCTCTAAACTCAGGTTCTAGGTCTTGATACAATTGTTTTATTCCTTTATATATGAATTTTTCAATCCTGTAATTAAGAACAAAAAATACAGACATAAAAATGATAAGACCACAGCCTATAAGCACTAGTGTTTTGTCTATACTAAAAAGGATTGTATCAGTAAAAGCATAGGCAAAACCCACGGTTAGCAACAGGACAATATCCGTTATTAATAACGATGTAATAAGTGAAAATCGATAAGACTTTATCGGTCTCTTGGCCATATTAATTCACATATTTATACCCAACGCCTTTGACTGTTTTGAAGTGTTTATCTCCTATTTTTTCTCGTAACTTACGAATGTGTACATCAATGGTTCTGCCCCCAACAATTACTTCATTCCCCCATACCCTGTCTAAAATTTCTCCACGTTCAAATACTTTTTGTGGTTTAGATGCCAGCAAGGACAATAATTCAAACTCCTTTCGTGGCAAATTGAGTTCTAAGCCTTTATAGGATACCACGTATTCTTCTCTATTAACCACCAAATCTCCAACTTCAAAAGAGCTTTTTGAACTTGGGCCTTTGAATCGGCGTAGGATTGCTTTGATTTTGCTTAAAAGTACTTTTGGCTTAATCGGTTTTGTTATATAGTCATCTGCCCCTACCTCAAGACCAGCGACTTGGGAATAATCTTCACTTCGCGCTGTTAAAAAAACAATGACTACTTCAGAGAGACTCGTGTTTTTACGAAGTTGTTCACAGGCTTCAATACCATCCATTTCGGGCATCATCACATCCAGTAAAATCAAATGAGGCTTCCACTTATTGGCTTTTTCTAAGGCCTCCAAGCCATTCTTTGCCCTTTTAACTTGATACCCTTCCCCAGAAATATTGTAATCAAGTATTTCTAAAATATCGGGCTCGTCATCAACAAGCAAAATACGCGTATCCTTTTTTTTCATGCTATAATTGTTCAACCAAATATAAAAAATTATAGTGCTCCGATTAGTAACGGATTTAAAAAATCATCAATACATTTGACTATTATGAATCTGTTTGAAAAAGAGGCATTGTCCTTATTCACATACCAGTTTGAGCACAACCCTGTATATCGTTCCTTCTGTGACTTGACCAATGTAAATCCTGCAGATGTGAAAAGCGCGCTTCAGATTCCCTTTTTGCCCATTACTTTTTTTAAAACACACCGTGTAAGCTGTAAAAAAGAAGATGCATTTGTATTTGAAAGCTCGGGTACAGGAGGTGTTTCAAGCAAACACCACGTAGCATCATTGTCGCAATATGAAGCTAGTTTTCGAAAAGGATTTGCCCAGTTTTATGGTCAGCCAGAAGACTACCATATTTTGGCACTACTTCCAGGTTATATTGAAAGACCCAATGCCTCGCTATTGTATATGTGTCGTGATTTAATCAGTAAGGCAAAACAAGAATTCAGTGGATTCTACCTCAATCAATTTGAAGCACTACACAAGGCTTTGAGAACCTTAGATAGGCTGCAAAAACCAACTATTTTAATTGGAGTAAGCTTTGCGTTACTAGATTTTTGCGAAAAGTATCCCATGCAACTACAACATACGACCATAATGGAGACAGGGGGTATGAAAGGAAGAAGAAAAGAGCTCGTAAGAGAGGAGTTGCACCAATTGCTCAAAAAAGGCTTTGGGGTTTCAGAAATTCACAGCGAATATGGCATGACCGAAATGCTTTCGCAAGCCTACTCAAAAGAAAAAGGGTTGTTCCGTCCGTCAAAAAGTATGCGTGTATTGATACGAGACATACACGAGCCAAACAAAGTATCCAATACAGGATCGGGTGGCATTAATATTATTGACTTATCCAATAAAGATTCTTGTGCCTTTATCGCCACACAAGACCTTGGAAAATGCCATGCGGATGGCACTTTTGAAGTTTTGGGCAGATACGATGCTTCAGATGTTAGAGGCTGCTCGCTTATGACGGCTTAACGACAAGCAGAAAATAGTTTTTCTTACCGCGTTGTAACAACACATAATTCCCGCAAATAAGGTCAGCAGCAGTGATATGCTTTGTCTCAGTAACCTTTTCTTTATTGACGGAAATGGAATTTTCTTTTAGTGCCCTTCGAGCTTCTCCGTTGGACTTTAAAAAGCCTGTTTCTCCTGCTAATGCATCTGTTATTGAAAGCCCATCGGCTGCTAATTTTTCAGCTGTTACTTCAGCTTGAGGAACGCCTTCAAAAATATCCAATAGTGTTTGGGCGTCTAATGTTTTAAGTGAGTCTGTCGTGGCCATACCAAATAAAAGTTGAGCCGCTTGCTCCACCCGTGCTACATCTTCATCGGAATGAACCATAGTAGTAACCTCTTGAGCCAGTTTTCGCTGGAGCAGTCGTTGGTGAGGGGCATCACGATGCGCAGCAATTAAAGAGTCAATTTTATCTTTGGTAAGAAAAGTAAAAATCTTGATGTATTTTTCAGCATCTGCATCAGAAGCATTAAGCCAATATTGATAAAACTTATAAGGCGATGTTTTTTCAGGATCTAGCCACACATTACCTCCTTCAGTTTTTCCAAATTTGCTGCCATCCGATTTGGTAATCAGCGGGCAGGTAAGGGCATATGCTTTACCAGAAAGCTTGCGTCTAATAAGTTCGGTTCCCGTCGTAATATTTCCCCACTGATCGCTACCACCCATTTGGAGTAAGCAGTTGTGGTGTTTGTATAAGTGAAGAAAATCATAGCCCTGAATAAGCTGATACGTAAACTCTGTAAAAGACATTCCTTCTTTGGCCTCTGCCCCAAGGCGCTTTTTAACAGAGTCTTTTGCCATCATATAATTTACCGTCAGGTGCTTGCCAATGTCACGGGCAAAATCAATAAGTTTAAAAGAAGCCATCCAATCTAGGTTGTTGACCATTACGGCGCCATTTGGCTTGTTGCTGTCAAAATCTAAAAATTTTGATAGCTGTTTTTCAATACCGTTGCAGTTGTGCTCAAGCGTTTTATTATCCAATAAGTTCCGTTCAGCAGATTTTCCGGATGGATCTCCAATCATACCCGTTGCGCCACCCACAAGTGCGTATGGTTTATGGCCATAACGTTGAAAATGCATCAAAATCATGATCTGAACCAAGCTGCCAATATGAAGCGAGTCTGCCGTTGGGTCAAACCCAATGTATCCAGATGTCATTCCCGTAGCTAGGGTTGCATCGGTTTCGGGCATGATGTCGTGCACCATTCCGCGCCATGTAAGTTCTTCTACAAATGATGCCATGTACTAATTTTTAGCAAATATAAACCTATGTTAACGAACCCGAAAGACAGGGCCTAATATTTATTGTCAAGTAAGGGCTGAGGGGGGCCAACTGAGTCCTGTTCTTGTATTGTTTTTAACCGGGATTCAACCTCCTCAAAAATGCGTGTGTACCGCTTCGACTTTGAGGCGTAATAGGTGTTGTTCTTTACAAAAGTAAGGCTGTCTATTCCGTGAAACTTATACAAAGAATCTAAGGGAACATAATATCCTTCAGGAAAATTATTAGCCGCATTAATCAATGCCAAGTCAATGTGAAAATTAATGAGTTGCTCTTCACTCATTAAAGGGTCGGGTTTGGCAATCCTGTCTTGCGCACAAGCGGTCAACAATAGAGCAATACCATATATGTAAAAAATTCTCATCTCGTAAAGCTTAAAGGTTTGGCGAGATTGGCTTCTTTTATATTTCCATGCGCATACATTAGCGTCCCATTGAGAAATGTATGAGTTACAGCACCTCGTAATGTTGTTCCCTCTAAAGGAGACCAACCACATTTGTATAAAAGATTATCGCGCGTTATGGTTTGTACTTGATTTAAATCGACAAGAACCAAGTCAGCATAGTAACCCGTTTTTATGTAGCCGCGTTCTTTAATAGAAAATAAAATGGCCGGGTTATGACACATCTTTTCTACTACTTTCTCGAGGGTGATTTTACCTTGGTTTACACATTCTAGCATTACAGCCAACGCATGCTGTACCATTGGTCCTCCAGATGGTGCTTTTGTGTAAACTTGATCTTTTTCTTCCAAGGTATGTGGCGCGTGATCGGTAGCAATAATGTCTATGCGATCATCGTTGAGTGCCTCCCAAAGTCCTGCTCTATCTGCTGCAGATTTAACAGCGGGGTTCCATTTGATATGGGTGCCTTTTTGAGCATAATCTTCATCAGAAAACCACAAATGATGAATACACACTTCAGAAGTAATTTGTTTTTTAGCTAAGGGCACATCGTTTTGGAATAATGCCGTTTCTCTTGCTGTTGACAAATGGAATACATGTAGCCTAGCGCCTGTCTCTTTTGCCAATGCTATGGCTTTAGAAGAAGATAAATAACAAGCCTCCGCAGAGCGAATGTCTGGATGGTGTTCAATGGGAATATCATCGCCATACTTATTAATATATTCAGCAAGATTTGCGCTAACGGTTTGTTCGTCTTCACAGTGCACAGCAATAGGAAGTTGAAAAACTGAAAATATTTTTTTTAGGGTATCGGGATCATCTACTAGCATATTTCCGGTCGAAGACCCTAAAAATAGCTTTAAGCCAGGTGTCGTTTTCAGGTCAATTGCCTTTATTTCCTCAAGATTATCGTTGGTACCACCAAACAAGAAGCCATAATTAACCCAAGAGGTTTGGGCAGCCACGTCTAGCTTATCATTATAGGCCTGCGCAGTGGTGGTTTGTGGATGGGTATTAGGCATTTCTAGAAAAGAAGTAATTCCTCCAGCCAGACAGGCTTTTGATTCTGTTCCTATGGTGGCTTTATGCGTTAGACCAGGCTCACGAAAATGAACTTGATCATCTATGCAGCCTGGAAGCAAGAATTTACCCCTCGCATCTATTACTTCCATATCGGAAGTTACGGGCATATTGGCCTCAATAGCTACAATGCGCTCCCCTTCAATAAGCACGTCTAGCAATGCTATTCGCCCCTCATTCACCACTTTTGCACCCTTAATTAATATGTTACTCATGTTTGTTTTTTAAATAAACTGCGCCATTTCATACCAATAATACCAAATATAGCCTCATTAATAATAGAAGTATTCATTTTTGAATCCCCTGCGGTTCTGTCGGTAAAAGTAATGGGGAATTCGACAATTCGAAAGTCTTTTTTCCACAACCAAAATTTAAGTGCAATTTGAAAGGCATATCCTTTAAATCGGATATCATCCAACTTAAGTGTTGAGAGTGCTTTAGTTTTATACCCAACAAATCCAGCCGTAGGATCGGCAACAGGCAGACCAGTGATGATTCTGACATATAGCGATGCGCCAAGAGAAAGTACAATTCTGCTCAAAGGCCATTTGCGTACACGTATTCCTTTTTTGTACCTAGAACCTATAACTACATCAGCCTTATTTCCCTCAAGTAGTGCGAGCATGGGTGCAAGTGCTTTGGGCGGATGAGAAAAATCTGCATCCATTTCAAAAAGATAGGTATAGCCTTTATCCATAGCCCACTTAAATCCGTGAATATAAGCTGGTCCGAGTCCTTCTTTATTTTGTCGTACCTCTAAATGAAGCTTGGGAAATGTTGCCTGTAAACCCTGAACAATATTAGCAGTACCATCGGGCGAGTTGTCATCAACAACTAGTATGTCAAAGGGAACAGGCAAATCCATAACAGCATGTATGATGCCTTGAATGTTCGCTGCCTCATTATAAGTAGGGATGACTACAACTGTTGCGTTCATATACAGCTAAAATACGCATTTAAATAAGTGGATAACCCTTAAAAATTTAGATACTTTTGTGGTATGTATGAACTGCGAGAACTTAGCGATCACAATTACGGCCTTTATTTGGTTTTGGCATTGACGCTACTATCTGCGCTTAAGCTTGTCAATCCCTGGCGCCTAAATTCTATGATGTGTTTTTGGGCTGGGATTGGAAAGATAGAAGAACTTAATAAGCCTTTCAATTTATCAAAGAGGGTTTCAATACTCACTTTTGTTTTGAGGAGTCTGATATTTGGTCTTGTTGTACGGGTGTTTCAAAACAAGAGCTTTCATATTTCAAGCTTTGACCAGGAAGTCTTGTATTATGGAGGTGGTTTTATGATTTTTTGGGTATTGAAGACATTCCTTGAGGGTGGTTTTATGTCTTTTTTTAACAGGCAAGAAGTGTTCTTCAGGATAATTCACATACGCACCTTAAACAAAGAAAAATTAACCTTTTTTTATGGCTGCTTGCTATTTGGTTTGGCTTTCACCGGATTTGGCGAAATACCATCAATAGTTTTTGCCTCAGGCTATGCGGTAGCCGTCTTGGCGATTCATCTCAATATGATAAAACTGTATTTTAAGCATCTTAACGTTATGCCGGTCTATATTATTTTGTATATTTGCGCCTCTGAAATTGCCCCTATATGGCTAGTGTTACACATACTCAAGTTTTGACAAAAACGGCAAAAGTTAAAACCATTTTGGTTTCTCAACCTGCGCCATCAATCGAAAATTCTCCGTACAACCAGCTTATTGAAAAACGTAAGGTAAGCATAGACTTTAGGCCCTTTATACACGTTGAGGGAGTGTCTTCAAGAGAAGTTCGCCTACAAAAAATTGACATCACTCAGTTTAGCGCCATTATTTTTACAAGTCGGAATGCTGTTGACCATTTCTTTCGTTTGGCTGAAGAATTACGCTATACGGTACCTAGTACCATGCGCTATTTTTGTCAATCTGAAGCGGTTGCGTACTATTTGCAGAAATATGTCGTGTATCGCAAACGCAAAATTTATGTTGGAAAGCGCACCTTAGAGGAGCTGTTAAAAGAGGTTGTTAAATACAAAGATGAATCTTTTCTTCTTCCTTGTTCTGATAGACTTAAAGCTAGCATTGCTGAAAAGCTAGACGCCACGGGCATCAACTGGACGAAAGGTGTTTTTTACAAAACTGTCATCAGTGATTTGTCTGATCTACGAAACGTTTATTACGATATTTTGGTGTTTTTTAGTCCCTCTGGAATAGAATCATTGTTTCATAATTTTGCTGATTTTGAGCAAAATGAAACGCGTATAGCGGTGTTTGGAACTTCAACAAAAAAAGCAGCTTTGGATAAAAATCTGCGTATAGATATCTTGGCGCCTACAGCCGAAAATCCATCCATGACCAAAGCCTTAGACGATTATATAGCAAAAGCTAACAAGCGCTAGTTTAAGCCCTTATATACCCTACAAGTAAATTTACCCACCCTAGAATAAGCAACAACCCACCTATTGGGGTTACTGGGCCTAAAAGAGCTGGCAGCCCCGTGTCACCATACATGGTTGACAAGGATAACAAATAAATAGAGCTAGAAAATAGCAGGGTGCCAATTACAAAGAGTAGTGCAGTTCGCGACATGACCTTTTTTGAACCAGGAGATAGACTCAAAAAAAGCAATGCCAGTCCATGAAAAAACTGATAACGCACGCCCACCTCAAAAGATTGAAGGGCATCTGCAGACAGCATATCCGATAATAAATGTGCACCAAAAGCACCAAGGACAACAGCGCTTCCACAAAAAAGCACCCCAAAAATTTGTGACAGTTTATACTTCATGTTGATTTTCTTCTAAAATAGTTTACTAGTTTTATACTCCCAATATAAAGGTATTGAAAAAAGAAGACAAACACATTTCGTTAGACGGCATAGACAAAGCCATATTACGGGTGTTGATGGAAAACGCCAGGACGCCTGTACAAGAAATAGCAAGACAACTTGATCTGTCTGGTTCTGCTGTACACCAACGAATCAAAAAATTAGAAGATGCCAAGCTGATTACGGGAAGCTATTTGAAACTAAATCCTGCATCCCTTGGTTATAGCACAACAGCCTACATTGGGGTCTATTTGGACAAAGCCATGCGAAACCCAGAAGCAGTAGCACAATTGAAGAAAATTACTGAAGTTGTAGAATGCCACTATACCACGGGAAACTGGAGCATTTTAATTAAGATTTTGTGTAAAAATAACGAGCATTTAATGCAATTACTCAATCATAAGATCCAATCAATTGAGGGGGTTTCAAGAACAGAAACCTTCATCTCTCTACATCAACAAATTGATCGTCAAATCAGCATTTAACGCCTAGAACCACTTGCCACACTAAGGGCAAAATAAACAAGGGTAGCTAGTGAACCTATTGCAGCAACAACGTAGGTTCTTGCAGCCCAATTTAAGGCATCTTTTGACATGGCATATTCGCGTTGATTGACCATGTTTTTGCGTTGCAACCAAGCCAATGCACGCTTACTTGCGTCATACTCAACTGGCAGTGTAACAAAGCTAAACAAAGTGCCCAAGCCAAACAGCACCACTCCTGCAACAGCTAGATTATAACCCATTGCAGAACCAAGGCCTAACACAAATCCGCCAAAAATAATGTACATAGACATTCGTGAAGCCACGCTTACAACAGGGACCAAAAGCGAACGAAACTGCAACCAATCATAGCTTTGGGCGTGTTGGACGGCATGACCACATTCATGAGCAGCCACAGCAGCAGCAGCAGCATTTCTTTCATGATATACACTCTCACTTAGGTTTACCGTCTTCGTTTTAGGATTATAGTGATCTGTTAGTCTGCCCTGGACAGCGGTAACGTTAACATTGCGAATCCCATGGTCAGCCAACATTTTTTCGGCTATTTCCTTACCAGACATTTGGTTACTTAACTGTACCTTACTGTATTTCTTAAACTTTGACTTCAATTTGCCTTGAACCCACATGCTAGCACCAGCAAATAAGGCAATTATTATATAATATTCTATCATAACTATTTTTTAATATTTACATGACAAAAACAATACCATGCTACTTTTTTGAGCGTATTATAAAGGTAATAATAAATAAAATGATAGAAAAAGAAATACAGTTGGCAACAATTACAGAAGGACTTTCAATCAATAAACCATACACCAGCCAACTCAAGGTACCAGTACCCATCACTAGATACATGCTGAGTGACAAACCGTCAGCTGTTTTAGATTTCCATATTTTAAATGCTTGTGGCAAAAAAGCAGATGTAGTTAGCGTAGCTGCAATAAAGCCTATATATTCTGGATGTATCATGCTAGATAACAATATTCACAATCTTATTCGGAACCACAATTACCTTTTTAAGTGCTTTCCCATCTAAATAGGTTTGGGTACGGTCGTCTTGCAGCACAGCAGCTTCAATTTCTTCCTTGCTCAAATCCGTACCTAAAGCGAGTGTAAAGCGCATTTTTCCATTAAAGCTTATTGGATATTCCTTGGTATCGTCTTTAAGGTAGCCAGGGTTTGCTACAGGAAATACAGCCGTTGTAATAGACGTTGAGTGCCCCATTAATGCCCATAGCTCCTCACAAATATGTGGCGCAAATGGCGCAAGAAGAATGGTCAATGGCTCTAAAATTTCACGCTGATTACACTTTGCAGCAGTAAGTTCGTTGGTTGCAATCATAAATGCGCTAACCGAGGTGTTCAAAGAAAAAGCCTCAATATCTTGTGTCACTTTTTCAATGGTTTTGTGCAGTGTTTTTAGCGATGCTTTTGAAGGCTTTTCTTCACTTACCCCAAAGGAATCCGATTGGTGAAATAATCGCCAAAACTTGTTTAAGAAACTACTGACCCCTGAAATACCTGCGGTATTCCAAGGTTTGGCCTGTTCTATAGGGCCTAAAAACATTTCATACATGCGCAAGGTATCGGCTCCATATTGATCGCAAATAGCATCTGGATTGACAACATTGTACTTAGACTTCGACATTTTCTCTACCTCACGCCCAACAATATACTTGCCATCTTCCAATTCAAATGTTGCGTCAGCAAAATGGGGTTGCCACTTTTTTACTTCCTCAATATTCAATTCATTCTGAGGTGAAACCAAAGAAACATCTACATGAACAGGAACTACCTTCTGTCCCTTACAAAGTCCCTTAGAAAGATATGTTTGGGTATCGGCAAGGCGATAGACAAAAGCGCTTTCACCCAATATCATCCCTTGATTGATAAGTTTCTTTGCAAAGTTTTTTACAGGAACTAGCCCCAAGTCATACATAAAATACTGCCAAAATCTCGAGTAGAGTAAGTGGCCTGTAGCATGCTCGCTTCCGCCCAAATAAAGATCTACTTCTTTCCAATAATGCAAAGCAGCTGGACTTGCAAAAGCCTCGGTATTTTGAGCATCCATATAGCGGTTAAAATACCAAGAGCTACCCGCCCAACCTGGCATGGTGTTCTGTTCCAAAGGGAATATATTTTCATTATCAATTAAGTCGTTAGCAACCACCTTGTTTTGCTTTGTGTCCCACGCCCAGTGTGTGGCATTGCCTAGCGGTGGCGCACCATCTGAAGTGGGTAAATATTTTGAAACCTCTGGGAGTTCTAACGGTAGACACTTTTCTGGAATAAGCCTTGGAAGACCCGCAACAAAATATACAGGAATAGGTTCGCCCCAATACCGCTGTCGACTGAAAACTGCGTCGCGCAAGCGATAGGTAGTAGCGCCATCGCCCATACCTGTTGCACCTAAGTGCTCAATAATTTTTTGAGTAGCATCGACATACGAAAGCCCGTCGAGAAAATCTGAGTTTGCGATCACGGTTTTTTCTTTATCAGAAAAAGCAGCTTGTGAAACATCAACATCTTTGAAAATATTTTTTATTGGCAGCTTGAAATGCGTAGCAAAATCAAAGTCACGCTGATCTCCACAAGGCACTGCCATAACGGCTCCCGTACCATAACCGGCCAAAACATAATCTCCTATCCAAATGGGTACTTTTTCGTTGGTAATGGGATGAATGGCATAAGCGCCTGTAAATACGCCACTTATACGTGAAACATCGCTCATACGGTCACGCTCGCTGCGTTGGGCTGTTTGCGTAACATAAGCAGCAACGGCGTCGCTTTGTGCATCAGAAGTAATTTCAGCTACCCATTCATGTTCTGGAGCCAAAGTCAAAAATGTAACCCCAAAAAGAGTGTCAGCTCTGGTGGTAAATACTTCTATTTGGCGATCGCTATTTTCTATTGGAAAACGAACACTTGCACCCACGGATTTACCAATCCAATTTCGTTGCATTTCTTTGAGTGGTTCGGGCCAATCAATTTCGTTCAGTCCCTCAAGCAATCGGTCGGCATATGCAGAAATACGCATGCTCCACTGCTTCATTTTCTTGCGCTCCACAGGGTGTCCGCCTCGTTCAGAAACCCCTTGAACGACCTCGTCATTGGCAAGAACAGTACCCAAAGCAGGGCACCAATTCACTTCTGTTTCTGCCAAATACGTTAGTCGATAATACAACAGGAATTGCTCCTGCGCAACGCTGTCCATTTGCTGCCATGCAGCGGCCGTTAGTGATGGTGTGTTCTCATCACAAACAGCATTTAAATTTTTGGTTCCATACTTTTCAAGATGTGCAACAAGTGTAACTATTTCACGAGCTTTATCCTGACTTTTATCATACCAAGCATCAAAAAGCAAAGAAAAAATCCATTGTGTCCAACGATAATAAGAGGAATCGGAAGTACGCACCTCTCGTGACCAATCAAAAGAAAAGCCCATGCGATCAAGCTGTTCTCGATAGCGCTTGATATTGGTTTCCGTTGTAATGGCTGGATGTTGACCTGTTTGTATGGCGTATTGTTCTGCGGGTAGTCCGAATGAATCATAGCCTTGTGGGTGGAGCACATTAAAACCGCTATGACGTTTATAGCGAGCCACTATGTCACTTGCAATATACCCTAAAGGGTGTCCAACGTGAAGACCTGCACCAGATGGATAAGGAAACATATCAAGCACATAATACTTAGGCTTGTCAGACGGTTGTACAACTTTATAGGTTTCTTTTGACGCCCAAATCGCTTGCCATTTTTCTTCTATCTCTTGAAAAGGATACCCCATATGCACAATTAAGCGACAAAAATAACATTTTAAACACGAGCTTTATTGATTAGACCAAGATTTGTTCGGTCATATTTTCTATTTTTATGGCATAGAACAACTATGTCTGCAACTCGTATTTACAAACGCCGTCTTTTAACTTCTTATCTATCTGTAGTAAGCAGTACTGCTTTGGTGCTTTTTGTCTTGAGCGTTTTGGGTTTTGTGCTGCTCAACAGCCAGTCCATTGCCAATTATTTTAAAGAGCAGGTGGCTATGACCGTTTTTTTGGATGACGAAACCAAAGAAATGGAACGCGAACAACTGACAACCACCATGCGATTGGCGCCTTTCACCAAGTCGGTTCGCTTTGTTTCAAAAGAAACTGCCGCCGCTGAGCACAGTGCCACTATTGGTGAAGATTTTATGGACTTCCTAGGCTATAACCCCTTACAAGATGCCTTGGATATTGGACTTAAGGCCGAATTTGTCACAACAGAAGTTTTAGATAGTCTAAGTGACGTGATGGAGCAAAAGCCCTTTATTTCTGAAGTACTCTACGACAGGCCGCTAATTGTTTTGCTCAACCAGAACATTGAGCGCTTTAGTTTTTGGTTGTTGATTTGTAGTGCTGTCTTTGTCGCCATTGCCTTATTGCTCATCAACCACTCCATTAAATTATCAATTTACAGCAAGCGATTGGTCATTCAAACCATGTTGTTGGTAGGTGCAAGGAAAAGATTTATTCGACGACCATTTTTATGGCGCTATATGCTTTTGGGTGTCATCAGTGCGGTACTTGCCTTGGCGGGCTTTGCAGGCCTTTTAAGCTTTTTAGTGAACCTGATCCCTCAAGTTGATTGGTGGGGATCCATAGAAAATATTGCATTATTGTCTGGGGGTATTTTACTTTGTTCAGTAATGATAAGTGCCATCAGTGCTTTTTTTGCAACCCAAAGACACCTCAAATTAACCTATGACATCGTGTATTGATATGAAAAACGAAAAAGAGTTTTTATT
Organism: Flavobacteriaceae bacterium; assembly: GCA_024639165.1. Classification (GTDB taxonomy): domain Bacteria; phylum Bacteroidota; class Bacteroidia; order Flavobacteriales; family Flavobacteriaceae; genus UBA7446. The sequence continues at coordinate 94,029 of JAHEIX010000001.1, forward strand.
TGGAAAACGTGCCTACCGCATTATGGGCTTAGGCATTGTATTAATCATAGTAGGCTTTGTATTGATGACGGGCGGAGGAAGTGATGACCCCAATGTGTTTAATCCTGAAATCTATAGCCCATTGCGCATTCGTGTAGCACCCACACTGGTACTGGCAGGATTTGCGGTTTTGGTAGTGGCTATTTTAGCCACTAAAAAGAAATAATGGGGTTTTGGGAAGCCATTTTGTTGGGGATTGTTCAAGGACTAACCGAATTTTTGCCTGTTTCATCAAGCGGCCATTTGGCGCTGTTTACTGCCATACTAGGAAACGATCAACTGCCCGCTGAAAATCTTCTATTTACTATCCTAGTGCACGCAGCCACGGCAATTGCAACCATGATTGTTTTTCGAAAAGATATTGCAGCTATACTCCGGGGAATCTTTAAAAAAGAGCAACCCGAAACCCGCGCCTTTGTTGGTTACATAGTGGTGTCTATGATTCCCGCGGTGGTGATAGGTTTGTTCTTTGAAGATCAAATTACAGCCCTTTTTGGTACGAACTTGGCCTTGGTGGGTGTCATGCTATGTTTGACAGCGGCTTTGCTGTTTTTTACGGATAAGGCCTCCAATAAAAAGCAACCCATCAGCTATAAAGTCGCATTACTTATTGGGGTTGCGCAAGCAATTGCCATTCTCCCTGGAATCTCAAGAAGTGGCGCCACAATTGCCCTGGCATTACTGCTAGGAATCAGCAGACCTGAAGCAGCACGCTTTTCGTTTTTAATGGTAATCCCACTTATTTTAGGCAGTATGGCCAAATCGATTTTGGATCAAGGTACAACTGCAACCATTACTTTTGACCTTCTGCCCATGAGTGCCGGGTTTTTTGCTGCTTTAGCCTCAGGTATTTTGGCTTGTACGTGGATGATTGCACTTGTTAAGCGCAGTAAGCTGCGTTATTTTGCTGTATACTGTCTCGTAGTTGGCTTAACCGCATCTCTAGTTGCATGGATATAATTCGCACAAAAGAAGGATTTTTAGAAGGCCAGCTTTTGCTCATTGACAAGCCCCTTGGGTGGACTTCATTTCAAGTGGTAAACAAAATTCGATGGGCCATTCGCAAAGAATTTGACATTAAAAAAATCAAGGTTGGACACGCTGGAACCCTAGATCCGTTAGCTACAGGACTAATGCTGATATGCACAGGTCGTATGACCAAACAAATTGAGCAATTCATGGGGATGCACAAAACCTATACAGGCAGCTTTCGTTTGGGCGCTACAACTCCATCGTATGATTTGGAAACTAGCGTTAGTGAACCTAAACCAACAGACCATATCACTGCTGAAATACTGGAAGAGGTGCGTGCTGGTTTTTTGGGAAATATTAAACAAAAACCACCTTTACACTCCGCCATTAAAAAAGACGGAAAACGATTATATACGCTGGCCAGAGCAGGTAAAACAACTGAAATCCCCTCTAGAGAAGTACAGATAGTCGATTTTAAATTAACCGAAATCAATCTGCCGGATCTCAGCTTTTATGTAAGCTGTAGTAAGGGAACTTATATTCGCTCACTAGCTCATGATTTTGGACAAAAACTTGGCTGTGGAGCACATCTTAGCTCTCTAAAAAGAACTGCCATAGGCAGCTATCAACTATCAGATGCCTTGACACTTGATGCATTTTTACATAGTTTAGATGCAAAATCCTGACCATGGAAGCGTATCGCTGTGACTGGTGTTTGGCAAACCCAACTTACATTGCCTATCATGACACGGAATGGGGTGTTCCGATATATGATGATGTGACATTGTTTGAAGCCCTGCTACTTGAAACCTTTCAAGCGGGCTTATCTTGGTGGTCGGTATTAAAGAAGCGAGATAACTTTCGCAAAGCTTTTTATGACTTTGACGTGAGGCGCATTGCCCAAATGACAGCCTACAACGTAGATGAGCTAATGCAAAATAAGGGCATCATCCGTAACAGAGGAAAAATCAATGCAGCCATTTCAAATGCACAATCCTTTATTCAAATTCAAAAGGATGTAGGTTGTTTTAGTGATTTCATGTGGAGCTACACAAACGGTGTGCCGATTCAAAACACCTACACCCAAACAAAAGAACTGCCCCAGACCAACTTGCTTGCTACACAAATGAGCCATGATTTAAAAAAGCGGGGATTTAAATATATAGGAAAGATTACCATGTACGCCCATATGCAAGCTGTTGGTATGGTTAACGATCACGTAGTAGATTGCTTCAGACACAAAGAGGTGTCTAATCTAAGTAACTGAGGAATTCTTTTCGAGAAATAGGAGATGCACCCATACTAGCCAAATGTGCCGTAGGCACCTGACAATCAATAAGCTTATAGTTGTTTTTTTTCAGCTCTCGTACGAGATAAATCAAGGCCAGCTTGCTAGAATTACTGGATTTGGAAAACATACTTTCGCCACAAAACACCTGTCCAATGTCAATGCCATAAAGCCCGCCAACAAGCTCTGGACCGTCCCAAACCTCAACAGAATGTGCGTGACCTTGCTCGTGTAATGTTTCATAAACTTCCATAAGTCCTGGTGTAATCCACGTACCTGTTTGTCCAAAGCGCTTAACACGGGCACAAGCCTTTACGACCTCATTAAAAGCCTTATCAAAAGTAATTTCATAGGTGTTTTTACGCATAAACGTACGCATGCTTTTCGAAATTCTCAATTGGTCAGGAAAGAGCACCATTCTTGGGTCAGGACTCCACCAAATTAAAAAGTCATCCTTTTCAAACCAAGGGAAAATACCTTTTTGATAGGCCAATAATACACGTTCTGGGCGTAAGTCACCACCAACAGCAACTATCCCCTCTTCCGTTGCCAAATGAGGTGAAGGAAAACGCAACGCTTCAGAAAGATGGTACATGTTCTAGTTAGAAAGGCAGATCGTCTGGCGTCTCGTTATCTGTTTCAGGCATGGTTTCAAATGGTGGTGCAGCTGGTGGTGGTGCCGGAGCCTCATCAATAGCATCTATACGCCACCCTTGAATAGAATTAAAATATTTGACTTCGCCTTGTGGACTTTGCCACTCACGACCACGAATATTAATACCTACTTTTATGCGCTGACCTACATTGTATGCATTGAGTATGCTACACTTATCTTGCACAAATTCAATCAAAATATGCTGTGGATATTGCTCTTCGGTTGTTATAACCAGTTCGCGTTTTTGAAATCCATTAGATCCATATTCTTTTGTCTCGTCAATTTGTTTGATTTTTCCAGTAATTTCCATGCTTCGGTTAATGTTGTTGTTACAAATCTACTCAATTTGATGCTAATCTAAACGTTGAAATTACACTATATTCGTGCACATGAGTGCTAATATATTAACGGCTTATCCAAGACTTATCCGATTAGTAGGATTTTTAATGGCTCTTGGCTTTGCGGGCATAACACTTTGGAATACCTATAAGTTAATACAGCGTATTGAGCAGGATGAAAAACAACAGATGGAGCTCTGGGGTTTAGCACAACAAAAACTGGCTTCCAACAAAGATCTTAACGATCCTATTGATCCCCTCACTTTTCAGATACTAACTTCAGAAAACAGCATACCAATGATTGTTGTTGACAACCAAAACAGGTTGTTGTTTTCCAACAATATCAACCAACGAAAACTCACCCAAGACTCATTGGGTTATGTGCAAAAACTTAAGGAAGAATTTAGCGCGGTGCATAGGCCTATAGAAATTACATACAAAGACAGCTTGTATCAAAGAATGTATTACGGGAGTTCCAACCTTATCTATCAATTGAGATATTATCCCTTTGCTTTTGTATTGATTGTTGCATTTATAGGAGGCTTGGTTTATGCCTACTATAAAACCAATCGGCAAGCTGTTGAAAACAAGCTATGGACTGGTATGGCCAAAGAGACTGCACACCAATTGGGAACGCCCATATCTTCTTTGTTGGGCTGGCTAGCCATTTTAGAGGAAGATGTAGACCCAAAAATATTAACCCAAATAAAAAGCGACGTAACACGCTTGGAAACCATCAGTGCGCGCTTTTCCAAAATTGGATCACTTCCAAACAGAAATAAAACAAAAATAAGTACTGTTATTCATGACATCACACAGTATATGCAGATACGAATGCCCAAAGATATCTTATTAGAAGTGGTTTTGGTTGACGAAGAAAAAGAAGTGAGCATCAATGCTGATCTTATGAGTTGGGTCTTGGAAAACCTTATTAAAAACAGCATAGATGCCATACGTGGAAAAGGAGAAATAACAATTGAATTATCGTGGGACAAGACAGCGCTTATATCCATTCGAGATAGTGGTGGTGGCATTCCTAAGAAGTTACAGGGTAAAGTATTTGAAGCTGGCGTAACAACAAAAAAACGCGGGTGGGGTCTTGGTCTTGCTCTAGCAACACGTATTATAACACAATATCACGGTGGGAAATTAAGGCTGATTAGCAGTTCAACATCAGGCACTTGCTTTGAGATACAATTGCCTATTGCTTAAAAGCAGCGCTAATTTGTTGGGTTAAATTCTGCATCTCTTCTTTTGAAAGTGTAACCTTCTTTTTAAATGTGGCGTCTTCCATAGCATTTAAAGGAATCAAATGCACGTGAACATGGGGGACTTCTAGGCCAATTACTGTCAGTCCTATGCGTTTACATGAAACCACTTGCTTGAGTGCAGCAGCCACACTACGGCTAAACATCATCAGGTCTTGGTACGCAGTAGCGCTTAAATCGAAAAGCTTATCAACCTCTTTTTTTGGCACACAAAGCGTGTGTCCCAAGGCATTTGGGTTAATGTCTAAAAAGGCAATGTGTTGTTCATCCTCAGCTACTATGTAGGCAGGAAGTTCACGAGCAATTATACGACTGAATAAAGACGGCATTAGCGGGCTATAGATAAAATCTCAAATTGGATTTTACCGTTAGGTACTGAGACCTCTGCGATATCGCCCACTTCTTTACCCAACAGACCTCTACCAATTGGAGAGCTAACAGATATTTTGCCAGATTTAAGATCGGCTTCGCTTTCAGCAACAAGGGTATAGATCATCTCTATGTTGTTGGCAAGATTCTTTATGCGCACTTTTGAAAGTACCAATACTTTAGATACATCCAACTGGGACTCGTCAATAACACGAGCGTTAGCAAGCGTTTCTTCCATCTTGGCAATTTTCATCTCCAACATGCCCTGTGCCTCCTTTGCAGCATCATATTCGGCGTTTTCACTCAAGTCACCCTTGTCTCGAGCCTCACCAATTGCTTGTGAAGCGCGAGGACGTTCTACGTCCTTGAGGTGATTTAACTCCTCTCGCAATTTTTTTAGCCCTTCGGCAGTATAATATGAAACTGTACTCATTTTGGGGTATAGTTAAAAAATCCCTTTATTAGTAAGGGATTTGGACAAATATACAATTTTCCTCAATTTTGAATAATCTTCGAATGAAATACTTAGTACTTCTTGTTTTTTTGGTGTTTTCTAGCTGCTCAAAAACAGCTATAGAACGCAATCCGTATTTGTACGAAACACGTTTTGATCAAAATATCAATTTGGCATTGCCAGCTTTTAACAATCTAAGTTATGCGGGAGGTAGCATGTATTGGCCTAATGGCGGTATTAGAGGACTACTGCTCTATAACTTAAACGGGAATACCATTATGGCTTGGGAAGCCAGCTGCCCCAATCACGAACTTAAAAGCTGTTCTACCTTACAAACTGATGGTTTAGTTAGTCCAACTGCTTCTTGCGCCTGCGAAGACTATCAGTATAGTTTAGCTACAGGCCAACCCCTTACAGAAGGGGCTACCTATAGCTTACTATTTTATAAAGTGCAGCAGAGTGGTACTGCTGTGCGCATCTACAATTAGAACTGTAATGTAAGTCCAGCCATAAAATGGCGGCCTGCCTGTGGATAATACCCTACCCCTTCAATAGTAGTCACAACATTTGGTACAGAATAATCATCGTCATAGGTATAGAAATACCCGTTTGAGCTTATCAATTCATCAAAAATATTGTGCAAATGCACATTTAGATTTAGGCTAGGTCCTCCTTCATTATGCAGCAGCAGGGCCTGTACTTGAATGTCATTTATCAAATAACTTTCCAACTTAGAGCGTTCTGCGTCTATATTTCCCATGTACTGTTCTCCCACATACTTACTCACAAACGAAACAGACCAATTGTTTGCTGTGTATGTCAATTGCTGTGAAGCAACCATCGAAGGAGAAAATGGCAAATGCGTATCCCCCAATGACTGTAAAACGCCATCCCGTTTAAAGTACTTGTCCTTATTTCTGTTTTTACTCCATGTCACATTGGCTTGCCAATTTAAATTGGAGGTAATATGCCATCCGCCCTCTAGCTCAATGCCGCGTCGGTAGCTGTCTCCAGAGTTGGCACGTATAGGTGCGCCCACTTGGTCAATGGCTCCCGTAAGGACCAACTGGTTCTTGTAACTCATAAAATAAATATTTGTGTTTAAAAAGGCATCGTCTGTTTTCCAGCGCCAACCCAATTCTAAATCGTCTAATACTTCAGGAACAGGGCTTCCATTTTCAAAATCAGTGCGGTTTGGCTCTTTGTGCGCCTTGGCAAAAGAGATATAAAATTGGTTGTTGGTATTGGGCTTGTACAACAAACCTGCTTTAGGGTTAAAAAACGTATGAATGTCGTTTACGACAAAACGTTCAGGTCCTGCGACTTCACCACTAACCTTGTAGTCTATCCAACGAAGTTGTGCATCGGCATATAAATGCCATTTTTCATCAAGAGATACATCCCACTTGTAAAAAATATTGCCGTCTTTTTTCTTTCCAGTGTTTTCATAAAAGCGATGACCTGGGTTCACGTCAGCATTATTGGCCCACATAAGTGCGCCAAAGTGTAATCCAACGTAAGAACTATAATAAGCACCTGCGCTTATGTTGTGCTTACCTTTTTTATAATGAAACAGCACATTGGCTGCATAAAAATCGTTGTCTAACCATTTGCGCACTGCATTCTCGGTGGCTGTAATGCTTTGTCCATTGATTATACGTGGCTGTAATTTTAAATAGGCGTAAGCTGTATCTCCTCCAAAACTTACGTTTTGATCATACCACAAATCGTAAAACTCTTGGTAATAACCATAGCCATGGGTATAGTTCAACCCGAGTGACAACCTACTGGAGCTGCTTAGACGCTGTTCGATATGCAATTGGGTGTGATCTTGATTATAATTATCAACTTGATCGTTGTAATAGCCTTCTAATACGCCTGATTCGTTATACTGTTCTCCAGCTGGGTTATACGTTCTGTTCTCTTTCAGAACATCCTGATCAATCCCATACCACGCTTGGTAAGTGCGCTCATGACCGCCAAAGGTCAAGGCTTTTATTTTAGTATTGACACTGTTATAAGTTCCTTGTAAGAAATAGCCTTTAAGGTTAGATGATGCGCGATCAATATAGCCATCGGAAGTTATGCCCGATAGGCGTCCGCTTAACTCAAAGCCACTTTCAGATAATCCCGTTGAGAATTTAATTGTGTTCTTGAAGGTATTAAAGCTGCCAGCGCTAGAAGACAACAAAGCATACGCATTCTCTGATGGCTCGGTGGTGTTGATATTGATACTGGCGCCAAAAGCAGCAGCACCATTGGTGGATGTACCTACGCCACGTTGGAGTTGCAAATCGGAAACAGAAGAAGCGAAATCAGAAAGATTTACCCAAAAGGTTCCGTGCGATTCGGCATCGTTATAAGCAATGCCGTTAATGGTAACGTTAACTCTGGTAGCGTCGCTACCCCGAACTCTAATACCAGTATATCCAACTCCAGCACCTGCGTCGCTAGTAGTTACTACACTGGGTAAAAAGCGCATCAAAACGGGAAGGTCTTTCCCTAAGTTTTGCTTGTTCAGCTCCTTTTCAGAGATATTAGTAAACGCCATAGGCGTATCTTCATTAGCCCGAAGGGCGCTAACTGTAACCGTTGATAGGGTTACAGTACTTACAGTGAGTGTGTCTTGTGTGGTGTTTGTTTGTTGCGCCAGCAGGCTGCAACCAAACATAAGTGTAATAATGTATTTCATTTGCGTGAAGCAAATAAAGGGGTATTATTTACGATGGTTTTAAAGTGAAACATATTCCTTGGCAGCATTACCTGCCCAGGTTCAATGGGTATAATCTCAGCCGTTAGGCACCCCTAGAGATGGTACAAATATAGGGCAATTAAATCGATTGATGCATGGGTCGCAACAAATCATTTACCGTTTTTACAGGGTTAAACGTACGGACAGGTACCTCCACAAAAATAGTGTTCCAATCAGCCATACCGCCGTTCCACAATCCAGGACGTTCTATGGCTTTTATAGCTGCCTCACCCAAGGATTTTTCAACCACAAAGTAACTGTCATTATCCACAAAATTTTTCAAATCGTATTTGTTACCGTTATGGTCATAGGTAGCACACACAATATCTACTGGATTAAAGTGCGTCCCTGACTTAAAAACATCTTTTTGATCAGGGTTTGACATATTGACTTGTGCGCTCTCGACAATTTGAAGGCTAGTCTTACCTGATTTTTCAACCCAAAAAGGACCTCCGCCAGGTTCGCCTTCATTTTTAACCATACCACACACACGCAATGGTCGATTGAGTTTTTGTTGCAAGAATTCCTGCAATGCATCATCAGAAACATTTTTTGGAACGTTTACATTAAGATGGTCTTGAACGAATATTTTAATCGAATTCAAATCTGTAAAATCACGACGCTCCAGTGCCTCACTGAACTTGTAGATTTGCTTAAGTGTAGATAGCAGCACACCTGCCAGTATCTTTTTATAAAAACCTGCTTTTTTGTGAAAAGATGCAACAGCCACATTGTCAATATTGCTTAAAAAAACAACAGCCTCGTCTAAGTCGTTCAGGTTATCGATTAGCGCCCCATGGCCTGCTGCCCTAAAAAAGAGGTTTCCATGTTGATTGCGATATAGACTGTTGTCCATATTAACAGCAATGGAGTCTGTACTTCTTTTTTGATTGGAATAGGACACATGCGTTTGAATCGCTTCGGATTTGCTTATTTCTTCAATACTTTCTGAAAGCGACTCCTCAAATGCTTTGGTTGATTTTGGCGGTATCGTAAAATGAATATTCATAGCCTTTTCCGAAATCATGAATTCTTTTGAAAAAAACAATTGTTCTGAGGCTGCAGTTCTCGTATTTCCACTGTAATTATGAAAGGGAATAAGTGCTTTGGGTAATTTACTTAAAAGTGTTACCGTTTTTTGAATGAACAAATGCCTGTAGTCTTGTTGAAAAGCACCATTCTGAAGTTCTTTTATTTGCGCTTTTAAGCTTTGATAAAAAGGAAGTTTTTCAAGCCCCCCCAAAAAGATGGCAAGTTTGTATGTTTTTTTTCTGTTGAGATAGCTTCGTAAGGTTTCCTTTTCAACATCATAACGTTTTATGAAATAATGAAGGAATTTAAACATGCGAGTTGCTAATCCAGACGCTGGTATAAAGCGAACCATTGAAAACGAAGCCTTTTCTTGATCAAATAGCTTTGCGTAGTTAAGCATTTGTTGTTGGGTTAACACTCGAATACCGTCTCCATCAGAGGCTGGCCTAACTAGGTTGGTAGCATTGGCTTCTTTTTCAAGTAGGGTAAGTTGTACTGCTACATCATTTGGTGAGATGCCAATATCTTCAAAGAGCGCTAAATCTTGTTTCGTAAAACGATGTTTCATACATATTGTTTTAAATAGTCCGTGACTTGCAAAATGCGTGCCTCATAAGACCCTTTTAAAATGACGTAGGTAATTTTGTATTCGTTTAGCGCATTTTTAAACGCGGCTAACATCTCTTGGCGTTGATGGGGACGGTCACGCAACAAGTCTTCTTCAAAAGGAACGTCAATATCGGTTAAAAAGTATATGTCATAGTGATTTACTTTGTTTGCTTCCAAAAGACGTGTGTCACACCAACCATCAAAATAAGCTTTTGCATATACTTCTGTAGTAAGTACGTTTGTGTCACAAAATAAAAATGTATTGGCCTGTTGGGCTGCTTTATTTTCTAATTTCATTTGCCCTACAGCTATGGGCCAAATGTCTTCTGGTGCACATATTTCTCCAGTGCGCTCTAGTTTTTCTTCAAGGTATTCACGTGCAAATTCGGGCACCCATCTCGTTTGATATATTTCAGCTAGCCCCTTAGCCAGTGTAGTCTTCCCAGTAGATTCAGGTCCAAAAAAAACAACTCTTATACAGCTGCTTGAGTGTTGCTTAAGGCTTTCTTCCATGCTAAATATCCATAAATGGCAATGACTGTAAATATAAGGTATTGAATGGAGGTAAGAGCAAGTCCTTTATAAAGGTATAAGGGGACTGATATGACATCACCAACAATCCAAAAAAGCCAATTTTCAATTTTTCTACGCGCCATTAACCACATCCCTACAAAAAATATAGCTGTGGTGCATGTATCTACAACGGCCGTCCAAGAGGTCCACTTATCAGCCGACTGATATACTGCATAAACAAATAACAGAGTGGTTAAAAAAATCAGGGCTGAGGTCTTTTTTTCTAGTGCTGTGGTTCGTGATATAGGGGTAAAATCGTCATCTGTTTTTCGGGTCCATATGTACCAACCATAAATACTCATGACAAAATAGTAAGCGTTAATTAGCATATCTCCAAGTAATGCCCAGTTGTATAATAAATACACAAATATTCCTGTAGAAATAAGGCCTGTTGGAAACACCCAAATGTTATTCTGTTTGGCAAACCAAACACTTAGAAACCCAAATATTACTGCAATAATTTCTAACGTAACATCTAGGGGTGCATATGTGGTATACTGGGCAAAAAGAATATCTATAAACTCTTGCATATCAGCTTGTTTTAAGGGCTACTGCACAAGAAAATTGGTGCCAATGATAAATCCAGTTTTTTAACTCAACTATCCCCTCTTCTGTGTGTACCACTGCAACAGGATGTTCACAATCCATTTTGGTAGTTCTAATATGATGCAGAAAGCTCAGCCCTTTTTTGCCAAATGCCTTGTAGGCGGCTTCTTTTATGCACCATTGTGTGGTCCTAAAACGGTCTGATTCGTTTAACATACGCTCAGAACTATGCAAGAACTTAGGTGCTATACGCTGTACTTTGGGTCGCTCTTTTTCAATATCAACACCAAGAGGATTGTCACCCACAGCTATTGCAGCAAAATTATGAGAATGGGTAATGGATATAAACTTCCCATCAGCTAAATGCGGTTTTCCAAAAACATCATAATGCAATGCGGCAGGGGTGTATCCTAGTGCCTTTAATAAGTGCCTAATGCTTAAAAACCCTTTTCGGTGTACGCTGGATTTCATAGCCTCTAACCTGTTGATACACATGTCAGTAAGTACAATATCTTGGCGTAACCTATTTTCTGTTTCGTCTATTTGCCACACCAAAAAACGGGTATTATGAGAAATCTTGTCCTTTTTGTAAATGGGCATGATATGTTGTAAATTTGCTGGCTAATTGCTAGAAATCAAATATACAACTATGGACACGAAAACAACTACTTACGTGCCTTACAAAGTCAAAGATATTTCTTTGGCAGACTGGGGAAGAAAAGAAATTGAACTTGCCGAGGCAGAAATGCCTGGTCTTATGGCATTACGTGAAGAATATGGAGCTGAGCAACCTTTAAAAGGTTCTCGCATCGCAGGATGTTTACACATGACCATTCAAACAGCTGTGCTAATTGAAACGCTTACGGCACTAGGTGCCGAAGTAACATGGAGTTCGTGTAATATATTTTCTACTCAAGACCACGCTGCTGCTGCTATTGCTGCGGCTGGTATTCCCGTCTATGCGTGGAAAGGCATGAGTGAAGAAGAATTTAATTGGTGTATTGAACAAACGATATTTTTTGGTGAAGACCGCAAACCCTTAAACCTAATTTTGGATGATGGTGGTGATCTAACCAATATGATTCTTGATGAATTTCCAGAACTTGCCACAGGTATTAAAGGACTTTCAGAAGAAACCACTACGGGTGTTCACCGCTTGTATGAGCGTATGCAAAATGGCACGCTACCATTACCTGCCATTAACGTAAATGATTCGGTTACTAAATCAAAATTTGACAACAAATACGGTTGTAAAGAATCAGCTGTGGATGCAGTACGCAGAGCAACTGATATCATGTTGGCTGGAAAGCGTGTAGTTGTTGCAGGTTACGGCGATGTAGGCAAGGGTACCGTTGCCTCTTTCCAAGGTGCTGGTGCTATCGTTACGGTTACTGAAATTGATCCGATTTGTGCACTTCAAGCGTCTATGGACGGTTTTGAAGTAAAAAAATTAGACACGGTCATCGGAAACGCAGACATTATAGTAACAGCAACAGGTAACAAAGACATTGTCGCTGAGCGTCATTTCCGTGCCATGAAAGACAAAGCCATTGTATGTAATATTGGTCACTTTGATAACGAAATTGACATGGCTTGGTTAAACGGAAACTACGGCGAAAGCAAAGTTGAAATTAAACCACAAGTGGACAAATACACTGTCGAAGGTAAAGATATTATTGTACTAGCTGAGGGAAGGTTAGTAAACCTAGGATGTGCTACGGGCCACCCTAGTTTTGTAATGAGCAACTCGTTTACCAACCAAACTTTGGCACAAATAGAGCTTTGGAAAAATGCGGATAGTTACGAAAACAAGGTATATATGTTACCTAAACACTTGGACGAAAAAGTAGCGCGTTTACACCTAGATAAGTTAGGTGTTGAACTTGAAGAGCTAGACAAAGACCAAGCGGATTATATTAGTGTACCTGTACAAGGACCTTATAAACCCGAGTACTACCGCTACTAAAACAGCAATCAAGTAATGTATTTAAAACCGAGGCTAATGTCTCGGTTTTTTTATTTGTCGTCTTCAAGAACGCTTATTGTCAAATCGCTTGGCTTAAAGCGATTTAGATGTGGTGGCTAACAAAAAACCCCGCCAATGGCAGGGTTTTGTTTTTTTTGTTGTTGTTTACTGTTTATTCCTGTACAGGATCAATAGAAACGTACGAGCGATTGTTTTTCTTCTTAGTAAAACGCACAACACCGTCCACTCTAGCGTGAAGTGTGTGGTCTTTACCTAAATATACGTTATCTCCTGGGTGATGTGCCGTACCGCGTTGACGAACAATAATGTTCCCAGCGATGGCATGTTGTCCACCAAATATCTTAACGCCTAAACGTTTCGATTCCGATTCTCTACCGTTCTTGGAACTACCTACTCCTTTTTTGTGTGCCATGGCTTAATCTTTTATTTTTTTGCTTCAAGTGCCGCAATCAATTCGGCTTTTTTCATAGATGAAATTCCCGCAACGCCTGCTGCCTTGGCTAGCTCCTTTAACTCAGCTACTGTTTTTGAAGAAAAATCAGCAGCTACTTTAGGGGCAGCTTTTTTTACAGCCTTTGGTGCTTCTGCTTTGGCTTTTGGTGCTTCCGCTTTGGCCTTTGGTGCAGCCTTTTTGGCTTTACCAACTCCAACAGACTCGATAACAATTTCTGTCAACGATTGGCGGTGACCGTTTTTAACACGGTATCCTTTGCGGCGTTTCTTTTTGAATACTATTACTTTGTCATCCTTAAGGTGACGAACCACTTTTGCTTCTACTGAAGCATTGGCAACAGCCGGGGCGCCTACGGTAACCTTGTCTCCGTCAGCCAACATAAAGACTTGGTCAAAAGAAACCTTATCTCCTGTTTTGGCGTCCAAACGGTGTACAAATACCTTCTGGTCTTTTGCAACTTTAAATTGCTGCCCTGCTATATCTACGATTGCAAACATATCTTTTGTTTTAAACGCTTCTTATTAAAGCGGGGGCAAATATACAATCTTGTATTGTATCAGGCAATATTTTTATGCGGTATCATTACTTTTAGCTAATTATAAATAATTCTTTCAAATTAATTACCTTTATGGGCTAACATCTTTTCAATCATGAAACATCTATTATCCTTAATTGTACTATTTGTTATGGGCTTTGCAAGTGCCCAATCCGTTTCTTTTGAAGAATACGATTTATCAAATGGCCTACATGTGATACTGCACCAAGACAACACTGCCCCTGTTGTAACTACTTCTGTTATGTACCATGTTGGCGCCAAAGACGAACAACCTGACCGCACAGGGTTTGCGCATTTTTTTGAGCACCTGCTTTTTGAAGGTACAAAAAATATTGAAAACGGCGCATGGTTCTCTATAGTAACCGAAAATGGGGGGTCAAATAACGCCAATACCACAGACGATCGTACCTATTATTACGAAGTCTTTCCTTCAAACAACCTAGAGCTTGGCCTCTGGATGGAATCTGAACGTATGCTACACCCCATTATCGAACAAGATGGTGTTGATACTCAAAACGAAGTGGTAAAAGAAGAAAAGCGATTACGTGTTGACAATCAGCCTTACGGCAAGTTTTTAGAAAACGTAAAGAAGCACCTGTTTTCCAAACATCCCTATCGCTGGACCACCATTGGCGAGATGGAACACCTAGATTCCGCTACACTTGACGAATTTTTAGCATTCAATAAAAAATTCTACGTGCCCAACAATGCCGTTTTAGTTATAGCTGGAGATATTGACATGGATAAAACTAAAGAAATGGTTCAAAACTATTTTGGAACCATTCCAAGAGGAAAAGACATTGAAAGAGTTTCGATAAAGGAAGATCCAATTCAAGAAGCCTTAAAAGCGGAGGCTTTTGATAGCAACATTCAAATTCCTGCCATCATTACGGCCTATCGCACGCCCTCTTTTAAAAGTAGAGAATCACGTGTTTTAGACATGATTTCTACATATTTGAGCGATGGCCCAAGTTCCAAACTCTACAAACGTTTGGTCGATGAAAAGAAAATGGCGCTCCAGTCGGGAGCAATAAACATTGCCCAAGAAGATTATGGTATGTATGTGATTTTCGGCTTACCGCAAGGAGACTTTAAGCTAACGGACCTGATAACAGAAATGGACGATGAAATCGCTATACTAAAAGAGAAGCTTATTTCAGAGCGTGATTACCAAAAACTACTCAACAAATTTGAAAACGGATTTGTAAGCTCAAATGCTTCCGTTGAGGGAATTGCCAATTCACTTGCCCGATACTATATGTTATTTGGAGACACTAATTTAATCAATAGCGAAATTGACATATACCGCTCCATTACTCGTGAAGAAATCAGAGAAGTAGCCAACAAATATTTGAATACAAATCAACGCTTGGTACTTGAATACTTACCAGAAGAAGAAGCCGCTAACTAAACCCATTGTCATGAAAAAATTACTCGTATTATTTACATTATTACTGGCGTTCTCTGCAGTTGGTCAAATTGACCGAAGCAAACAGCCCGTTCCTGGTCCAGCCCCTACCATTCAAGTTAAAGAGCCACAACAATACACCCTAAAAAATGGCTTAACCGTGATGTTGGTTGAAAACAGAAAACTCCCGCAAGTAAGCGCAAGCTTAACTTTGGACAATCCACCCATCTTAGAGGGAATTAAAGCAGGTTTAAGCGACCTAACTGGAAGCTTGCTAGGAAAAGGTTCTAAAAAAATAGCTAAGAATGATTTCTATGATGAAGTAGATTTCATGGGGGCTAACATCAACATCAGCTCGTCTGGTGCATTTGCCCAATCCTTGACACGCTATTTTGAAAGAACTTTCCAGATGATGGCCGACGCAGCCATAAATCCTAACTTTACTGAGGAAGAATTTACAAAAGAGCGTGACTTAATCATTGATGCATTAAAGTCATCTGAAAAGGATGTTACCACTGCAGCTAGACGTGTTGAAAGACTATTGGCGTACGGAGGAAATCACCCTTACGGAGAATACACAACACCTGGTACCATCAATAATATCAAGTTAGCAGATATTCAGCGGTTTTACGATTTCAGGTTTAGACCCAATAATGCTTATTTGGTTATTGTTGGTGATATTAATATAGAAACCGTTCGTCCACTTGTTAAAAAGTATTTTGGGAAATGGAAGCCTAATCCTGTTGCTTCAAGTCCGATCCCTGAAGTAAATAATGCTTACAGCACACAAATAGATTTTGTGAATATGCCTAATGCTGTTCAATCAGAAGTTGTGGTTCAAAGTACTGTAAACCTAGCCAAAAAAGACCCAGCATATTTTGCGGTATTGATGGCAAACTCCATACTTGGTGGTGGAGGTGAAGCGCGTTTATTTCTAAATCTACGCGAAGACAAAGGATATACCTATGGTGCATACTCAAGCATTGGAAACAACAAGCGCACCGCAGCACGTTTTCGCGCATCTGCAAGCGTAAGAAACGAGGTCACAGATAGCGCTGTCGTTGAACTATTGAATGAAGTGAAGCGCATACGCACTGACTTGGTTACGGATAGTGAATTAAAAAAGGCAAAGGCTAAGTATGTGGGAAGTTTTGTTCGTTCTTTAGAAAGACCTTCGACTATTGCACAATTTGCGCTAGATATTGCAACTGAAGACCTTGACAAAGACTTTTATAAAACTTATTTAGATAAAATTAATGCCGTTACTGCTGAAGATGTTAGAAACGTAGCACAACAATACTTTAATGTAGACCAAGCAAGAGTAGTTGTAACAGGCAAGGGTGTTGATGTTCTTGACAATCTTGAGAAGGTAGATTTTAACGGAAAGCGACTTCCCGTTAACTATTACGACAAATATGGCATGTCTATTGAACGCCCAAGAAAAATTGCTGTTGCAGATGGTGTTACGGCGGCAAGTATTTTAGCTAATCATATCGACAAGACAGGTGTCAATACGTTGAGTGACCTGAAAGAGATTAAGCTGATATACAAAGGAACTTTTATGCAAATGGACATTAAGGTTGAAGAAACCTATTCCGCAAACAACCAAAAACAAGTCATTTCAGTTGGTGGAAACGCCATGATGACGAGTGTTGTAGGAGATCAAGGTGCCTTTATGAAGCAGGGACCAAATAAAATGGATTTACCCAAACTGATTTATGACGATCTTAAAAAATCTTTAGGTGTTGTGCCAGAAATCGGCTTGCTTGCAAGCGGTGAGGCTGTTTTAGAGGGAATAGAAAACGTGAATGACACTGAAGTTTATGTGGTTAAAGTGCCTGGAGTTGGGGTTAGTTATACCAACTACTACAGCAAAGAAACAGGCTTGAAGATCAAAGAATCTACAATGGTAAACTTCAATGGACAGATGCAAACAAACAACACAGATTATTCTAATTATAAAGAAATTTCAGGCTTAGTATTGCCCAGTGAGAAAAGCTTTAATTTAGGAGGACAGGAAATTTCTCTAACTCTAGAAGAAGCTGTTGTCAATCCAAACTAGATAGTAAGTTACTTGTTTTTCTTGTGTGCTAAAGAAACGCCTACAAGTATTACCACAGTGGATAACAACTGGTAACTGCTTATTTTCTCCCCATCCAAGGTGCCCCAAAAAAGTGCAATTATAGGAAGGGTGTATGTTACCGACGACACAAAAACAGTAGATGCCATTTTTACAAATCGGTTGAACATCACTTTGGCTATTGCCGTACCAAAAAATGCAAGTGTAGCCACATAGCCTAAGCTCGTAATTACTTCAGGTTTTTGCAGCTTTTGAAATGAAAAGAAATCTGAAAAGAACAGCATGATCAATGCTGTAGGGAGAATAGCAATAAAATTTCCTAAGGTCATGGCCATTGGAGATACGGCTGACAACTTATGTTTGAGAAAATGAATATTGATTGCATAGCACATTGATGCGCTTATGATAAGCAATACATAGCCAATGGGTTGATTGGGGTTGATTTGTGCTCCTCCCCAAACTAAACCTAAAGAACCTACAAATCCGAGTACAACTCCAAAATACTGACGCGCAAGCATACGAGTGGCAAAAAGCGTAATTCCCACCAGTACAGTAAATATTGGTGTTAACGAGTTCAAAATAGCCGCAACAGACGAGTCGATGTGCAACTGAGCAAAAGCAAAAAAGAAAGAAGGAAAAAAAGTACCTAAAAATCCTGTTATAATCAACCATTTCCAATGATATCGGCTTAACCCTGACAATGAGTTAAAGCCTAAAACAAGCAAGAAAACAGTACTGATAACAATGCGTGCACTTCCCAATTCAATGGGCGAAAGTCCAACGAGCCCACGCTTAATAAGGATGTATGAACTTCCCCAAATCAATGAAAGTAAAAAAAGGTACAGCCATTTGTTTTCAGGGATTTTTATCATAGGCATGCAAAGCTGGGAAAAAAGGATGAAAAAATGGCTTTTTTTACTACATTTGATTAAAACTTAATATTATGAGACGCCCTATTTTTTATATTTTAATGCTGCTACTTGCGAGTTGTACTTCAAAAAATCCAGCAAAAAAAACAGTTAGCCTCTCCGATGAAACAAAGATGGAAATGGCTAGCGAAAATCTTTCAAACATATCTTTCCAAGTTGATGGGATGACATGTGAAGTTGGATGTGCTGCGCGTATTGAAAAGAAAGTCGCAGCCATGGAAGGAGTTGCAATGTCTAAGGTTGACTTTGAAGCCAAAACAGCCTATATATCTTTTGACCCAGCTACTACCTCATTCGATAACGTTAAGACTACTATAGAATCTCTTGGAGATGATTACAAGGTAGGTGAAGCAACCTCCATGCCTGCTTTCACGTTTGATCACCAAGGCAAAAAATGTGACCCCGATTGTGAAAAAGCATGCTGCGCTAAAAAGAAAACCTGCGACAAGTCTTGTGACAAAGCCTGTTGTAAGAAAGATGGAGAAGACAAAAAGGCATGTAAAGCTACTTGTGAAAAACCTTGTTGCGCTAAAGAAAAAGAAAAAGCGTAGCTATTGCCAACGTAAGGTTTCCAACATTTTTTGCACATCATTCCTAATGTATCCAATGGCTGGAGCCAAGGAATCGTAGTTGGGTGCAGCAGAAAAAAGCAATGAGCCGGAAATAAAATGTCTTTTGGTGTCTGTAGCGAAAAAATGGAGGTTCGATGGCGAATCCCCAATCAACGTAACGCAGCTACCCAAAACTTCTTTTTCCTTGTCCTCGTAAGTGCTTTCATTGATGCGCTGCGTTCCCTTACCAAAAATCGTAAGCCGGTTTTCAAAGTCCATAAAAAGAGTATCCAAAGAACTCTTGCGTAAATCAAAATAGGTGACATAAACTTTTGCCTTAAGCAAAGGGTAGTCTAGCGTGGTTCCGCAGGAAGACAGTTGCACTGGCGTCGACAGGTCATTGTACATAAAGCGGTATGCGCAAGCATCGGGATCAAAATCATGGTATTGTGCTTCTGGGTAGTCCAAGGCCAAGGAAGCATTGGGCTTAGGTGCCTGATGCTGACATCCCAAAAACAAAAACGCAAAGAAGAAAAGTCGCATCATGCGAGCTGTACTTTTATTTGCTTGATACGTTTGCGATCAACAGCCTCAATGGTAAAAACAATATTTTTGAAACGAAATACGGTATTGACTTTAGGAAAGGATCCCAATTGTTCTAATAAAAACCCAGCAACGGTCTCAGACTCCCCTTTGTTATGCTCAAAATCATCGTTATTGGAAAGCTTGGTTACTGCATAAAAATCTTGCAAAGAGGTTTTGCCGTCAAAAACAAAAGTAGTGTCGTTAAGTTTTGAATAACTGATATCTGTTTCGTCAAATTCATCTGTGATATCCCCTACAATTTGTTCAATAACATCTTCTAAAGAAATAACACCCGAAGTACCGCCGTATTCATCAACCACAACAGCAAGATGAATCCGCTTTACTTGAAATTCTTGTAACAGATCGTCAAGTTTTTTGTTTTCTGGGACGAAATAAGGTTCGCGCATCAATTGGGTCCATTCGTAATTGGTTTTATCAAAATGGCGCAACAAATCCTTTACATACAAAACCCCAATAACTGTATCTATGGTTTCACGATAGACAGGAACACGGGAGAACCCCTTACTAACAATTTGGGACACGACTTGAGTAAATGATGTTTCTTCATCAAGCGCAAAAACATCTATACGCGGACACATAACCTGTTTGGTGTCGGTATTGCCAAATGTGACAATTCCTTTTAAAATTTTTTGCTCGTCTTTAGTAGTTTCAGAATCATCGGTCATTTCGAGGGCTTGAGACAGATGATCAACAGATATATTTGAGCTTGTTTTACCTAGTCGTTTTTGTAGAATAAAGGTGAGGTAACTCATGGGATACGTCAGTGCAAAGAACACATATTTATCTAGCAAATAGATAGGTACAGACATCCGTTTTGCAAAGCCTTCGGGGTTTTTGTTTGCATAAATTTTTGGTAGTATTTCGCCAAATAATAACACCACTGAAGTTATTAATCCTACTTCAGCCAAAAAACGTATGCCCGGGTGAGAAATGGTTTCAAAAAACAAGGAGGTCATGGACGCAAAAAGCAATACGGTAGCGATATTTATCAGGTTGTTCAATAACAAAATAATGGCTAATAGACGTCTTGGATTTTTTCGTAAATGCGCAAGTATACGCAAAGGCCTAGTGGTTGCATTTACCGCTTCTTTTACATAGGAGGGCGAAAGAGAAAAAAAGGCCACTTCTGAGCCTGAAACCAATGCAGAACTTAGCAAAAGCATCAACAATAGGAATACTTTTACTGTCTCCAGTGTTTCAAATCCAATAACCAACGAAGGAATATCCAACTATTAGGATTTAGAATGGCAAGTCATCATCACTTGCAGGTTGGTTTGCCTGAGTTGGCTGGGCGGGTTGAGTGGGTTGTGATGGCTTTTGTTGAGCCGCTTGTGTTTGCGGGGTGTTTCCATCGCTAGGGCGTTGAGTCAAAAAAGTAAAGTCATCAACATGAATTTCTGTTGAATAACGGTCTTTACCGTCATCTCCTTGCCACTTTCGGGTCTTTATACGGCCTTCAACATAAACACGGTCTCCCTTTTTGAGATATTTTTCACAAATTTCTGCAGCTTTGTTGCGCACAACAGCATTATGCCATTCGGTATTGGTGACTTTCTCACCTGTTTGTTTGCTTGTGTAGGTTTCATTGGTCGCTATGGGGAATCTGCCAATGCAGTTTCCGCCTTCGAAATAAGTCACTTTGACGTTGTCGCCCAAATGCCCAATCAACATAGCTTTATTTAGTGTTCCGCTCATAATAGATTTTATATCAAATGTACATTATCGGATGAACTTGTCCAAAAAACGTTCTATTAAACGGGGAACTGCATAATCAGGAACATTAGACCAAGAAATGGGCAGGGCTTCATCAACGTTTTCTAGTACATAAAAATAGGTGTGTAATGCTTGATGGCTGAGTTTGTGAATCACTGCTTCCTCTTGAAATTTAGTCCAATGAGCCGCTTTGGCCCATTGAGGTGCATCATCGTGTGCTTGAAGTGCATCAACGGATAACATATTTTGCGCTTCGATAAGTGGGAATTCATATAGCCCTTTCCAGATGTCTTTTTGGTCGCGTTTGCTTAGAAGGGTGTTGTTATTTTGATCTATAGGAATTAAATAATGGAAATATCGTTTCTTGACGGGTTTGGCTTTTATTTTAACGGGGAGTTCAGCCACGCGACCATGCGCAAATGCCAAGCAGCTATCCGACAATGGGCAAGTCGTGCAGCTTGGTTTTTTTGGTGTACAGTGCAAGGCGCCAAATTCCATAATGGCCTGATTGTAAGCACCTGGTGATTTTGGATCAATAAGCGTTTGGGCCAAGGCTTGAAAAGTCTTGATTCCTGCGGGTTGATTTATGGGACTGTCATTGTCAAAATGGCGTGCCAATACACGGTATACATTACCGTCAACAACAGCACAAACTTCATCAAAACAAATAGAAGCAATAGCACTTGCGGTATAAGGCCCTACGCCTGGTAACTTTAGGAGTTCTTGATACGTACTTGGAAAATTACCTTCATATTGTTCGCTTAGCTGTTTTGCGGCTTTGTGTAGGTTTCTAGCACGGCTATAATAGCCAAGGCCTTGCCAACGTTTTAAAATGGCATCTTCACTAGCTTGCGCCAGATCATGGACGCTTGGGAAGTCATGCCAGAATCGGTCAAAATAGGGCAATCCTTGTGCAACACGCGTTTGTTGTAAGATGATTTCAGAAAGCCAAACCACATAAGGGTCTTTGGTTTGTCGCCAAGGCAAAGCACGCTTGTGAAGTGCATACCAAGCTAACAATTTAGTACTGAAACGTTTCATGGATTCAAAAATACATGCAAAGAATGAGTTTAGATGTTTAAAATCGCATAAACGTTGAATTAAATTTTTATATTTGCTCACCTAAAATTTACAACCACACAAGAATTTAAGGATGACAAAAGCCGAAATTGTAACAAACATTTCAGATAAACTGGGAGTTGAAAAGAGTGATACGCAAGAGATTGTGAATCACTTTATGAAAGAAGTAAGAAGTGCATTGGAATCTGGTGAAAACGTTTATTTACGCGGATTTGGAAGCTTTGTGGTTAAAACGCGCAAAGCCAAAAAAGGACGTAATATTTCAAAAAATGTTACCATTGATATTCCAGCACACAATATACCCTCATTTAAGCCTGCAAAGGAATTTTTAGAAGAGGTTAAAACTAAAGTAGCTGTTAAGTAACAGCTACACTTTATTAATTATTTAGATTATAACATATGCCAAGTGGTAAGAAGAGAAAAAGACACAAGGTAGCCACGCACAAGCGTAAAAAAAGAAGTCGTGCTAACAGACACAAGAAAAAGTAAACTTCTTTAATCTTTGAACATTTTAAGTTCTTTGACATGGAATAATATCAAAGTAGTTCGCTTTGGTTAAAGTCCCCCGATAACATTGTTCAATTGATTCACACAGACTGTGAATCTAAAAATCATTATTGTGAGTAAAGAACTAATTATTCGTTCGCGATCCTCTGCAGTTGATTTTGCCTTACTTAAAGACGGAAAGCTCGTTGAGTTTCACAAAGAAATTGAAG
>JAHEIX010000020.1:0-114108 GCA_024639165.1 Flavobacteriaceae bacterium
GTATAAGCGCCTGGTCCCCATAATGAATAGCATGTGAGTTACTCTCTGGTGCATATAGAAGCGAATGGGGAAGCTCTCTTTTTGTAAAGGCAGATTTGATCGCATCTGTAAATGGATTGATTATTGTTCTTATGTAGTTCTCCATGTGCATCTCGTCCTGTAGAAATGATATTAATTTTTGTAGGGATTTTTCGCTTAAACCAACAGGGTTTTTGTCAATGTGATTCTTAAGGACCTTGTCTGCGTATCTTTCCACTCTAGGTTTTTGCCAAACGTTTTCAGTGAGCTTCTCTAATTTCTCTAACGATATCTTGTAACTAAGCAGCTCATCTATGATACACGCCCATACAGACTGGGCAAGGCTGAGTCGCACCCATTTACGCTCGGACTTTCGATCATACTGCATCTTTTTGGTTGAAATCTCCTGTCTTTCAGTAAAGGGCATTAGTTTTTTATCTATCCAGTAGTTAATCCTACGAGAAGTAATGTTCAGCACACTTGGGTTGATAAAATTAGTG
Organism: Flavobacteriaceae bacterium; assembly: GCA_024639165.1. Taxonomy (GTDB): domain Bacteria; phylum Bacteroidota; class Bacteroidia; order Flavobacteriales; family Flavobacteriaceae; genus UBA7446. The sequence goes on from JAHEIX010000020.1 coordinate 519, forward strand.
TCAAATACTTTTTGCCCCAATTCAATAATATATTGCTCTCTGCTTTTTGTCATGTTTTGAAAGTTATTCCTTTAGATAACTCATCAAAGATATAAAAAATATTTATAGATGCAACATCGTATGTATTATAATATAAATTCACTACATTTACCCTCTAGTAGAAAAACAAATAAAATACAAGCTATGATATGTAAGAACCCTGAATGTAGAAAACAGATAGATGAGAGAAAAAGTGCCAAGCGTTGTTACTGTAATGATCGCTGCAAGAATAGAGCAGCATACATACGACGACTTGAAAAGGATAAGCACATTATCTTGTTTGATAAGAAAATGAAGAAAAACTATCGCATACTTCAAAGCCTTAAAAAAAAGGAGTTAGGTCCAATAGGCTACCAGACATTAAAAAGTCATGAGTTTGATTTTGAATTAATGCACAAGGATATAATCATAAAGACAGAAAATGGGGCAAAAAAGATCATGTCTCAAGTTTATGATATTAGATTTATGGTCAACGATAAAAAACAACTGGAGTTCGTTTAAAACTTTTATGACATGCAGCAATTAAAACTTGACGGGATGGACAGTCTGTTATCTACAACTGAGCAGGCTAAGATTCTAGGGATTATAAAAGATAATGAGGTTAATACAGAAACATCAAGGCCAAGTAATATGATGATCTATTACGCTCTTGGCGTTGTTTCAGTTTTGGCAGTAGGTGTTATACTATACAGTATTCACAGAAGCAGAAATCCCAAGGAAGAATAAATTAATCACAGAACAAATGAGTGTTAAAAAGGGTGCGGTAATGCGTGCCTTTTTTTGCTCCATAAATAACGAGGTTTATCTCACAAAAATTATTGTAGAAAATAAAGATTATTTTATAAAATAATATTCCAAGATCAATCAATCAGACCGGCCAGAAATAGTGTAAAGGGTGGTATATTGTATTAGAAACGCTGAAATCGTATTAAAATCGATTATTATACGGTTTTTAATATACCCTTAGACATAGAAAAACCTAATATAAATAGCGAAACTCTTTATAAAAAGGAGATAAAAGAATTAAAGCGCAGAAACCACAGCTCTAAACCCAGTATGCATACTTCCCGTATCCGGCGTGGTTTTCATCCGCATACTATTTCTGTATCCACTGCAATAGCTGTCGTGACATAAAAAACTTCCCCCTCTACTAACACGCTTTAATGCATAAGGCTCATTGGAGTCATAGCTTGTCTCAGGTCCCTGTGGGTTGTGGGATGTTTTGTTAGCTAAGGTTTTATAGTAGTCCTCGTGGTACAAGTCAGCGCACCATTCCCATACGTTGCCTGCCATATCAAATAAACCGTAGTTATTTGCCTGGTAGCTTTGGACAGGTGCTGTAGTGTAAAAGCCATCACTCTGATCGTTTCTGTAGGGAAAAGCACCTTCCCACGTATTGGCTTTTGGTTTCCCATAGCGTAAGTCTTCATTGCCCCAAGCATAGACTGCATCTTTAAGTCCGCCTCTACTTGCATACTCCCACTCGGCTTCTGTAGGGAGTCGTTTGCCTGCCCACTCACAGTAGGCCACCGCATCAAACCAACTCACATGCACTACGGGATGATTTTCTTTCCCTACGATACTGCTGTCAGGGCCTTCAGGATGTCTCCAATTTGCGCCTTGTCTCCATTGCCACCACTGGCTTACATCACGGAGCGATACAGGCTTGTCTGTAGGTACAAAAATCAGTGATGCTGGTGCCAATTGACTCGCGTCTGGTTTTGGGGTTCCGGGTGGTAATTCTTTTTTTATTTCGTCCCAATCCACGGCTTTTTCTGCTGTGGTTACATAACCAGTCGCTTCTACAAAAGCTGCGAACTGTGCGTTGGTCACCTCATGCACATCCATCCAAAAGGAGTCAACAACCACCTCGTGCTTTGGATACTCATCTCGCCATGCCTGGTCGTCATCTCCGCCCATAGAAAAAGTACCGCCTGGGATTAAAACCATACCCTCTTTGTTGGCTTCGCTTGATCCTTGGGATGTTGTGCTGACTGGTGAATTAAATCGACTTTGCGTGGGGGTACAACTATGCCCCGCTGTTTGGGGTCGTTTGGGGTTGTTATTACAACCCAATGCAAAAAAAAGAAGTAGTAAATAATGGTAGTTCATAAATTATCTATAATGAATCAAGTAGAATTTAATATTAATCTGAAGTCAAGTTCATTAAAAATAAAGTTTTTGCTATTAAAAAACCACTTACTTTTTTACAATCGTGTAAACGATTGAAATTGATTTACACGTGAAGTTAAACTAGAGTTATACATAATTAACATTTATATAATGTATTTTAAAATCATTAAATAATGTAAAATGGATCCAGTCAATACAAACAAATGCCAAACAGAGTGGAAATATTTAATCTTATCGTATGCATAAAATACAACCCCAAAAGTATATGATGCCCCACCTAAAACCAACAATAATCTAGCGTTGAAACTTAACAAAGAAAACAAAAAATTTAAATCAAAAACAATTGCCCACCCCATCACTAGATACAATGCGAGTGATAGAATCTTAAATTTTCCTGTAAAAAAAAGTTTTTTTAAGATTCCTAATATTGACAAACCAAGCACTAAAAAGAAAACAGTTTTTCCAGATGATTCAAATAAAGTGATTAAACAAATTGGAGCATAAGAACCTAGAATAAGAAAATAAATACTTATATGATCAAGAACCTGAAAGCTCTTTTTCAGCTTAGAATAAATCAGAAGGTGATAAATAGTTGAATTTACGTATACAGATAATAAACCAAAAGCGAATAAAATAATTGATAGTGTACTTAAAGTTGTAAGATTGTTATTGTAATAAAACAAAAATGGAATCCCTAAAATTGACAAAATCACACCCATAAAATGTGTTAGCCCGTTCCAAAGCTCTTCGTTTCTAAAGTTCTTAAAGCTAATAAATACCATCATTTTAAATTATGCTTATGGAGTACGATTTTTCCACTTTTATTGAGGTAAAAAAATTTCCAGTTAGTTTCATTAGTGATTAATTTTTATTTTTCAATCCATAGATAGAGATAAATACAAAACAAAAAGCAGGTAGTATAAATGAAAAATTTATTTCAGAGACACCAAGAATGCTTACATCATTTACACCATATCCACCAATGTCTATAATCATTGCTTGAAATTTAGGCATCAATGCACCGCCTACAATTGCCATGACTAAGCCAGCAGAACCAACTTTTCTTTCCTCTTCATTGAGCTTTCCAAGTGCAATTCCGTAAATGGTTGGGAACATTAACGACATAAAAAACGAAATCCCAATCAAGCAATAAATTCCAACCACGTTATTGATAAAAACAACTCCAAGAGTACATGCAATCGCGATCAAAGCAAATATCATAAGTAGATGCCCTGCATTGACGAAACGCAACAAAAAGGTTCCAATTACACGTCCTAATGTGAATAGTACAAATGCTACCATCTGAAAATATCCAGCAGTTATATTATCCATGCCAATCCCTTCTGAATATTGATAAATATAGGTCCAGCACATTATTTGTGCACCCACATATAGTATTTGAGCAACAACGCCTTGGCTGTATGATTGGTTGGCAAAGAGTCTTTTAAAGGTTTGCCAGATATTAGTTCTCTGTCTATCATTCCTACTTTTTGGCATCTTACTAGTTGCAAATAAAACGAGTACTCCAAGAATAATAAGTCCAAGAATTACGTAAGGATCTCGGATGACCATCAAGTCAGAGGTTTTTATAAGTGTTTTTGAGGTTACGTCTAAAGCATTAAAATCTGTTATATCATCTGATTGAAGTTTTTTCAAGACATATTGTTGTGCTACAAATAACCCAAGAATTAAACCCACTGGATTAAATGCTTGAGCTAAGTTCAGACGTCGAGTAGCCGTCTCTTTGGCACCCATAGCAAGAACATACGGATTTGCTGCTGTTTCCAAAAATGCCAACCCAAAAGTTAGTATGTATAATCCTACACAAAAAAACCAAAATTGTTCTGTATTTGCAGCGGGGTAAAACAACAAAGCGCCCAAAGCATAAAGAAAAAGTCCAATTAAAATGGCTGTCTTATATGAGTATTTACGCATAAATAAAGCAGCAGGAAGTGCCATGCAAAAATACCCACCATAAAAAGCCATTTGTATCCACGCAGCTTGAGAATTTGATAGCTCTAATACTTTTTTAAATGCTTGCACCATGGGGTCAGTAACAGCATTAGCGAACCCCCAAAGAGCAAACAAAGAAGTTAATAAAATAAAAGGAATTATTACGTTTTTGGGAACAATCGATACAGAATATTTTTTTTTCATTGTTTAAGTTTTTATTTGTACCATTGAACTTCCACACAGTTCAACTGCCACAACTAGTGTTGACGTTCTGACTGAAGAGATAATTGCCGTTGGGTTTTTGACGATTTTAACTGTTATCCTATTTAATATGAAATTTTAAATCCTACCAAAACAACGCGTACAATAGTACTGTAATAAGTAGCACCCCAAAGGCAGCTACATTAAAGGTTTTGTCTGTTGCAAATAGCTGTTTGCTCAGCACGATGCCTTTTGGATCATCCTGATTACCTTCTAGCTTGCTGATACCTGCAATGACAAGCAGTGTTCCTATACACGTCAGCATCATCTGGTGCATAAACGGAAGGTTCACAAACAAGGCTGCATCACTCCAGCCGTTGGGTGCGACTTTGAAGTACATCGCTATTGGAATGGACAATATCACCCCCCAAATCGCTGCGTTGTTGGTGGCTTTTTTATAGAATAGCCCCATAAGGAACACCGCCAATATCCCTGGGCTTACCACCCCTGTATATTCTTGTATAAATTGGAACACCTGTCCCAGACTTCCCAGTTGTGGTGCAATTAGCATGGCAATGATAAGCGCCACAAGTCCTGTAAGACGTCCTACTTTCACCATTTGCTTGTCGTTGGCATTTTTATTGAACATCGATTTGTAGATGTCCATGGTAAATATGGTAGATGTGGAGTTAATCATGGATGCCAGTGAGGAGACGATCGCTGCGGCTAATGCTGCTAGGATAAGACCCTTAAGCCCCACTGGGATAAAGTTTTTAATCAGCCATGGTGCAGCGTTGTCATTGGCCACATTGCCAGCGGTTCCTAAAAAGCCCTCACTGCTAAGAAGCCCCATGTTTAGCGTGCCTGTCTCAGGGTCAAGGTTCATCACATAGGCGATAATACCCGGAAGCACCACAATCACAGGGATAATGAGCTTTAGAAAGGCTGCAAATACAATCCCTTTTTGACCTTCTTTTAAGCTTTTCGCTGCCAGTGTTCTTTGGATGATGTATTGGTTAAAGCCCCAGTAGTAGAGGTTGGCAACCCACATACCGCCGATAAGCACCGCTAGACCTGGTAAATCCCACCATGCGTCTCTTCCGTTGGGGGTGATAATCTCTCCTTTGGACAATATCATCGAAAAGCGTTCAGGTGCTTTTTCATAGACGTATTTCAGTCCATCAATAAAGCTCCCAGAGTCTGTGACGTTAGCCAGGGCGAAGTAAGCCATCAGTAATCCACCGATGATGAGCAGCACCACTTGCACCACATCTGTCCAAGCCACAGCTGCCAGCCCGCCCCAAAGGGAATAGGCCGCTGCAAATAGGCCGAGTCCTATGATGCTATTGAGTAAGATGCTTCCATCGCCGCTTCCTACAATGGTGTCCAGTGCCTTCCCACCTAAAAAGAGTACGGTTGTAAGGTTTACAAACACAAAGAGTGCAATCCAAAATACGGCCAGTATGGTTTTAAGGTTGGTGCTGTATCGTTTTTCGATAAACTCTGGAATCGTGTAGAGTCCTTTTTCAATAAAAATGGGCAGAAAGTATTTTCCGACGACTAGTAGTGTAATGGCTGCCATCCACTCATAGGAGGCGATGGCAAGTCCAAGTGCAAAACCCGATCCAGACATGCCGATAAACTGCTCAGCAGAGATGTTCGCAGCAATCAGCGAGGCGCCAATCGCCCACCAAGGCAATGATTTACCTGCTAAAAAGTAATCCTCCGCACTTTTGGTCTCCCCCTTTTTTTGGCGGGACACAAAGAGTCCGATTGATAGAATAATCAGCGCATAGAGCGTAAATACGATAAAATCTAATGTTGAAAAATCCATTTGGTTTTTTTTAATGGTTTTGTTTATGTTTTGTTTTTTGAATAGTGTGTGGTTGCACAATCACGTAAGCGTTGTGCGGCTTGCTCAGCGGTGATGTCACGCTGGGGATTGGCAAACATCTCATAGCCCACCATAAACTTCTTGACCTCGGCTGAGCGCAATAGTGGCGGATAAAAAGACATATGCATATGCCAGTGGCTGTTATCCTTTCCATCTGTAGGGGATTGGTGTATGCCTGCAGAATACGGAAATGAGGTTTCAAAAAGGTTGTCGTATCTAGTGGTGAGCGCTTTTAGGATGCTTGCATAATCCGACACTTCTTGCTGTGAGAGTTCTAGAATAGAAGTAATATGCCTTTTGGGTACAATCATCGTCTCAAACGGCCATACCGCCCAGTATGGAACCAGGGCTACAAAGCTTTCGTTTTCCAATACAATGCGCTCTTTAGCATTGAGCTCTTGTTTGAGGTAATCGCCCAGTAAACTACTGTTATTTTTGTCCCAATAGCTTTTTTGGCGTACCACTTTTTTCTGAACCTCTTGTGGAATGGAGCGTTGCGCCCATATCTGCCCATGCGGGTGTGGGTTAGAGCAGCCCATAACCGCTCCTTTGTTCTCAAAAATCTGCACGTGGTTGATGCTTGGGTCACTCACAAGGGTGGTGTATTCCTGTTGCCATAGGCTAATCACCTTTTCTATATCACGCTCTTCCATAAGGGGCAGCGTTAGACTGTGGTTAGGTGAATAGCAAATCACTTTACATATTCCGGATTCGCTTTCTGCCTCTAGTAGGCCCTCTTTAAAGAATTCTTCTGGGCCTTCAAGTAGCGCTGCAAAATCGTTATAGAAGCTGTAGGTGCCTGTATAGTCTGGGTTTTTAGCGCCTCCTGCGCGCTCATTGCCCGGGCACAGATAGCAGTTGGGATCGTATTCCAAGCGTTCCACTGCTTGCGGCTTGTCTTTTTTTCCTTGCCATGGGCGTTTGGTACGGTGTGGGGATACCAGTACCCATTCGCCTGTGAGAATATTTTTTCTTCTATGTGGAGTATTGTTAAAATCCATCTATAACTCAGAATTTACAGTTTCTACGCCATTAGAGGTAGCTACCAATATGGAGGTGAGGTTAATATCAAACTGTTCTTTGTAGGCTTTGCTTGCCAAATCCATAAACTCATTGACATAGCCCTCCTCTACAAGGTTAATGGTACAACCGCCAAAGCCACCACCCATCATACGACTTCCCACCACCTGCGAGATGTCTTTTGATAGGTCCACTAAAAAATCGAGTTCTGGACAACTGACCTCATAGTTTTTGGATAGTCCTTCATGGGTTTGGTACATCAGCTTGCTAAAACCTTTAATATCTCCTCTTTGGATAAGCTCTGCAGCTTTTAAGGTTCTTGCGTTTTCGCGCGACACAAAAAGTGCACGCTGATAGACTTTTTCAGAGAGTTTTTCCTTGTATGTTTCAATGGTTGCTTCAGGAACATCTGCTAAAAATGGATACTGAGGATGGTCTTTTTGAATGACAGCAAGGGCTTGTTCGCATTCTTCTCTGCGCGTGTTGTACTCACTTGTAGCTAAGTTATGTGACACATTGGTATTCAGTAGCAATATCTTATAAGGCGCAAACTCTGCATCAATGAGTTTATAGTCCAGGGTTTCACAGTTGAGAAGTAATAGTTTTTTACGTTTGCCCATTGTCACCGCAAACTGATCCATCACCCCGCATTTGGTACCCACAAAGTTGTGCTCTGCCATGCGAGAGATCTCGATCATTTCAAGGTTTGAAAGCCCCAAGTCAAACAAATCATTTAAGCCTTTGGCTACCCCACACTCCAGCGCAGCAGATGAGCTGATACCGGCCCCAATAGGCAGCTCACTGGATATCACACAATCAAAACCTCCAAGCTTTCCTGGGCGGGCTTTTACGACCCCATCGACAACACCCAATACGTAGTTCTCCCAATGGGTGTCGCTGATTTGCAAGGGCTTGTTGATATCAAAAGTAAAAGCGCCCTCATCTTCAGAATTTACCCGACATAGGCTGTTGTCCTTTTTTCTAAACCACATGGTGACTTTACGATCTATCGCTGCTGGAAGCACATGCCCGCCATTATAGTCGATATGTTCGCCAATTAGGTTGATGCGGCCAGGAGATTTTACAATGATGTCAGAGTCGTTGGAGTTTATGGTCATTGTTGTTGTTTGGTTTGTTATTTTATGGAAAACTGAAACCAGGTTTCACTGGTAAAGGTCTCACCGGGTTTTAAAAGGGTTGTTGGAAAACTAGGTTCGTTGGGCGTGTTGGGGAAATGTTGTGTTTCTAGGCAAAAGCCACTTCTTGGACCATAGGTTCCTCCTATTTTTGAAGGCAGGGTATTGTCCAGAAAATTGGCTGTGTAGAGCTGCATGCCTGGCTGGTCTGTATAAACGTCCATTGTGCGTCCGCTTTCAGGGTGATATACCTCAGCTGCTTTTACAATTTCGTTGTTTGGGTTGTTTATCACCCAGCAGTGATCGTAACCTTTTCCTATCTCTAGTTGCTCGTTTTTAGCCTCGATATCCCTGCCTATTGTTTTGGGTGTACTAAAATCAAAAGGAGTACCGACAACTGATTGATAATTTCCTACAGGTATTTGGGAATTATCTAAGGGCAAATATTGATCTGCATGTAGCAAAAGCTCATGATCCAGTATTTGCTTTGAAAAATCTCCTGAAAGGTTAAAATAACTGTGCTGGGTTAGGTTAATTACCGTGGTTTTGTCTGTTTGAGCTTGGTACTTTACTTGTAAAGTATTGTCATCTGTAAGCACATAATCAACCGTTATGGACAGCTTCCCGGGATAGCCTTCTTCTCCATCTTTGGAGGTATAACTGAGTTGGATTCCGTTTTCATTTTTAAGTGGCTGCACTTCCCAAAAGACTTTGTCAAAACCTGATAATCCGCCATGCAAATGATTGGTGCCGTTGTTTTGGGCAAGGCTGTATTCCTTTCCCTCCAATGTAAATTTTCCATGGGCGATTCTGTTGGCAAATCGGCCTACGACAGCTCCAAAATATGGATGTTCTCCCAAATAGTGATTGGGATCTTCAAACCCCAAAACAACATCTTCCAAAACGCCGTTTCGATCTGGAGTTTTTATCGATCTAATGATGCCTCCAAGGTTGAGAACCTCTATGGAAAGACCACCCTCACTAAAAATGGTCCATTTTTTCACACTTTTGAAATTTTATATTCTACAAAGTTTTCAAACATTTTTCAAATAACTATTTAGGATATCCTAGTTAGTGCTTTGTTATTATCTTCTGAAGTGATCTAAATTCGCTGGGGGTTACTCCTCTTTTATTTTTAAAAGTGCGATTAAAGTTGGAAATGTTGTTAAATCCACTTTCATAGCAAACTTCATTAATGTTTTTTTCTGAGCCAATTAGTAGTTTAGCTGCATGTCCAATTCTATTATCTGTTAAAAATTCGGTAAATGAACGTTGAGTTTGTTTTTTGAAAAAATGACTAAAAGCTGTTTCAGACATGTTCGCCAGATTTGCCACTTCCTTTATCCTAATTTCGTTTTGAAAATTAGCATTTATAAAATCAGTAACTTTTTGTATTCTTCTGCTTTTTGAGGGATCCATATGTCCTACATAGGAAGCTGAGGCTAACGTTTTTTGGTTTCTAGAAATTGATAAATCATATAATATTGAAAGAAAAGTCAGTAAAGAATCAAACCCTTGGATTTCTGTTAATTTTTCAATTTTAGGAACCATTGACTTTATAGTTTCTGTGGAAAAGAGAATTCCTCTACGAGATTTGGACAATAAATTTTTTAGTGGGAGAGCAATATTTCGGTTTAAGGCTTTGTTGCTTAAAAAATCACTGTGAAACTGAATTGTTATCACTTGTGCGTTTGTATTTTTCTTCATTCCTGTCCAGGCATGTGGAGTGTTGGGTCCAATTAATACTAAGTCAGTATTGTCAAAATTTTCAATCGAATCTCCAATTATTCTTTTCCCTTTTGAATTTATAACCAAGTTTAATTCATACTCGGGGTGGTAGTGTATTGGGAAGTCAAATTTTGCATTAATGTGATTCAATATCACAAAGAAATCATCATCAGAAATGGGTGTTACTTCTCTTATTATTCTATTCATTTGATTCCAAATATATATTAATACTATAAAATATTCATATTGTAATTAACTATAGCTTACATTAAATAATCAATTAAAAAATAATATAAATAACTGTATATCAATACTTTGTAATAAATATTGTCCAATAATTAATTTAATTTTAAATAAAAAATTCATTATAGTACAACTCTTTAACAAATAGCGCAAATTAATAATTTACATAACATCTAATTTTACAAATAATAAAAAACAACACATGTTTTAATATGAAAACACAAAAATTTCTTAATGAAAAATCACAATATAGAGTTATTGTATTTCTATTATTGTTCCTTTTCTTCTCTTTTAAAGGATTTTCACAAAATATCAATATTAAAGGTGTGGTTACTGACCAACTTGACCAACCATTACCGGGAGCAACTGTTTTGGTAAAAGGAACAACAAAAGGCGTAACGACTGGTTTTGATGGCGAATATTCACTTTCAGTTACAGAAAACGCTGTTCTTACAGTAAGTTTTTTAGGTTTTTTCACTCAGGAATTAGATGTAAATGGCAGAACATTAATCAATATTGAGTTAGTAGAAGATAGCCAAGGCCTTGATGAAGTTGTTGTTATAGGATATGGCACTGTAAAAAAATCAGATCTCACAGGATCTGTAGTGTCTATTAAGACAGATAAAATTGCAGATATCCCCATAAACACCGTGGGAACTCTTTTACAAGGGCGAAGTACAGGTTTGCAGATAATCAATATTTCTGATGATCCTGAAGGAGGTGTCGGTGTAAGAGTACGTGGTGCAAGCTCTTTAGTCGGTTCTAGAGAACCTTTGGTAGTATTAGATGGCATTCCATTTGGCACTCTCGCAGACTTAAATCAATTGGCTCCAGGTGATATTGAATCTGTTGAGGTTTTAAAAGATGCCTCTGCAGCGGCAATTTACGGCTCACAAGGAGCAAATGGTGTCATTTTGATAACGACCAAAAAAGGAAAAAAAGACCTTACCGAAGTTTTTGTTGAAATGAGCACTACACTAGCTACATATCCAGAAAAAATCCAACGCTTTACAGACATGAGTAAATTGTCGAGACTACGAAATGAAAGAGATGCTAATGATGGAGCTCCTATTTTGTTTTCTGGGCAAACCCTCAACGAAATTTACTATCCTACTCCAGAAGAATTTGATAGTGGAGAATATAGGTTTTACGATTGGTTACCAGTTACTCGTAATATGACTCCAGAAATTAAAAATCTTAGAGCAGGAGTTCGTGGAGGATCAGAAAAAAATAACTACAGCCTATCATTAAACTATTTTGATCAAGAACAAAACATAGTGGGTGCATCATTCAATAAAATTAACTTGCTCTTCAACGATGCCATTAACATCAATAATAAAATGAAAATTATTGCTTCGGTAAATTTAGCCAACACCAATAGGGTTAACGGAACAGGAGGAGATTTTACAAATGGTGGGAAACAATGGTATCCTATCTACAATGAAGATGGAAGTTATTTTATGCCTTTCAATGGATACACTCACCAATTAGAACTGAAAGATGATTATTACAATGAGGCTAAAGGCTTTGATATATTAACAAACCTAAACATGGTGTGGGAGCCTATTGCTGGGCTAACCTTTTCTAGTAGGGCAAGTTTCAACAAGACTACAACTAGGGAAGATTCTTACACAAAATCAAAATATACTGAGAGACAAAATGATTATTCGGGTATTGGATTTGTAAAAAACTTTTATGGAGAGCAATCGTATTTTATAAACACGCTAACTTACAGTAAAGAGTTTGGCAACCATAATGCGTCTCTAATGGTTGGTAGAGATGATCAAGTGAAAATTGGTGGTATGGAAGGCATTGAAGGTAAAGATTTTGATACAGACACTTTACTTAATGAAAATTTACCGCTCGCAACTCCGGAAGACCAAAGGATTTTTCAAGGATATGGTCGACAAGACTTATTGTCATATTTTGGAAGGGCAAATTACTCCTTTAAAGACCGATATTTATTAACCCTAACATTCAGAGCAGATGGTTCATCAAAATTTGGAAAAGAAAAAAAATGGGGGTATTTCCCTGCTGTAGGATTAGCGTGGAAAGTTCACAAAGAGAGCTTTATAGAAAACTTAAACACATTTGATGTTTTAAAGCTACGCCTTTCTGCAGGTCAAACAGGTAACCAAGGAATTGACCCCTACCAATCAATTGAAAGATTCGGTAGTGCGTTCTTTTTCGATGCTGAAACGGGTAGTGTAGTTAATTCTGGAGGTCCAGGCAATCAAATTGCCAATCCTGACCTTCAATGGGAAACAACAACTCAATACAACGCAGCATTAGAAACGGCCTTTTTCAACAGCAAGCTTCGTTTTTCTGCAGAAGCGTATTTCAAGCATACAACTGATTTGTTGAGACCAAAATTTTTACCATCATCGGGATCTTTTGACACTCAATTAGTTAATGATGGTGTAATTGACAACTACGGTATAGAGTTCGACCTTGGTGGAACTATTATTTCAAGAAAAGACTTTAGCTTAGATGCTAACATTTTGTTCAGTCTGAATAAGAACGAGGTGGTTGATATAGGAACTGCAGAAGATGCTGGACTTGTAGAAGAAAATGGGTATCGTTATGTGGTGTCATCCACAGGAGGAGGTGATATTATAAGGCAAATATATGCTATTGGTCAACCGTTAAACGCTTTTTATGGATACGTTTTTGACGGATTCATTAATACCCACGAGGATAAAGATTTTGCTCAGGGTAATTATACTGAATTTGGCAGACCCAAGTTTGTTGATCAAAATGATGATGGAATAATTAATGAAGCAGATCGCGTTATTTTAGGAAATCCAACACCAGATTACACAGCTAGTTTAACATTGAGCGCCAAATACAAAAAATTCTATACAGAAATGCTTTTCAATGCAGTTGTAGGAAATGAGATATTTGATGTTGATAGAACAGCAAGACCTGCTAATAGATTGGATGCATGGAGCGTAAATAATCAAGATGCACAACACCCTATTAATCAAAATGCTGAGTATTTGCCAAGCAGCTATAATGTTGTAGATGGATCATTTCTTAGGTTCCAAAACTTGACCCTTGGATACAATCTTGAAATACCTAATCAAAACATTTTCAAAAAAATGAAATTGTTCTGTAACGTAAGTAACATTTTTGTTATTCACAATTATGAAGGTTATGATCCTGAAGTTGGTTTTGACCCATCGACAGGTGTAGTTACAGGCGTTTCAAATAGCTCAGCCTCCTGGGATTATATTGGAGAATTTCCAAGGCAAAGACGATTTACATTAGGCTTAAATATGACATTTTAAAATATATAAACTATGAAACTTAAATTCTCAAAATATTTTTTAGTTACGTTGTTAATTGTTTCATCGTGCGCAGAGTTAGAAGAAAAACCTTATGGTTTTTTGTCAAGTGAAAACTACTATACTACTCCAGAAAATGTTCGGGGCGGATTGTTTTATGCTTACCAATCACTTTACAGACCAGATTTTTTTCAAGGATGGTGGCGTTTTAATGAATTACCAGCACGTACTACTATGGTCAAAGCTAATGACCACTCTAAACCAAAGTTCCTTCCTTATATGTCTTGGAGAGTACAGTCAAATTCTGCCGACAATAACGATTTTTTTCAAGCCTGTTATAAAGGAATTTTTAGAGCAAATACAGTACTAGACAATGTAAATACTGTGGAGTTTGAAGATGAAAATATGAAGAATCAATATATGGGAGAAGCTAAATTTCTTCGTGCATGGTTCTATTTTTCGTTAGTTAAAATTTATGGGGAAGTGCCTGTATATACGAATGCTCAGAATCCGGGAGCGGCATATAATACACCCGTTTCATCTATTAAGGATATTTATAATTTAATAATAGAGGACTTGGAATACGCTGAAACTAACATACCTGAATTCAGAATTGCAGGTAGAGCAGATAAAACAACTGCACAAGCATTACTAGTTAAAGTTTATATGCATATGGCTTCAAGTAAAGAGTTTGGTTCGCCAAGATATGAATGGGTGTCTAGTTATGAAGACATGTACGAAAACGCAGTTAGTTACGCAGAGAAGGTTAGTTCAAGTGGATCTTATGGGTTAGACACATCTGTTTACGAAACTTTTCCAGATAATTTAAACCTAAGCAGGGAAAAACTTTTTGTTTTTGCAAATGATTATGAGGGAGATGAAGTTGGCCACACACAAATAAGTTTCATCATGGCTCCTTATGTTGGGTTTACTGACGATTATTATGCAAGAGTACCAGGCTCAAACACGATTCGAGCTTATAAACCTGGATATGCAGTTTTTTGGTACAATAAAATGTATTACGACACCCATGAAAGTGGAGACTTGAGACTGGACTTATATGCAGATGAAATTTATCTTGATGAAGCAGGAACTGAGGTTAGTGATGGTAATAGCTTCATTGGAGGATTCAAAACTTACTGGAATATGAAATATGCAGCTGAGAGAGGTTCTGAGTTTGGAATTGGAACCGCAACCATGCATTTTTTACGCATGTCTGATATTGTATTACTGCATGCAGAAGCATTGGGGCGTTTGAACAGGGTTGATGAAGGAATTCCTATAGTAAACCAAATACGTACTCGCGCTGGCTTAACCCCATTGTCATCGATGTCTAAAGAAGATTTTGACAAAGCAGTTTGGCAAGAACGATTATGGGAATTGCAAGGCGAAGGTCATATTATGACTGATTTAAGAAGAAGACGTATGGTGGCGTCTTTTATGGCTGAGGATGATTTAAAAAACAGTCAGTTATCTGTAGAAAATCGATATGCTGTACCAAACCGCGGGGGTACATTAACCTATCAGTATTTCTATCCATTGCCACAACGAGAAATCGATTTGAATGAGGCTATTGAACCAGATTTAGAGAAAATCACATTACAATAGTTTATTTACAACGTTATCTAAGATTAATAAAATGAAAAAAATACCTAAAATACTTTACAAGGCGCTTTTTTTGGTCGCTACGTTACTTATTGCCAACTCATGCGATGAAAATAATATTGAATATGAATCGGTTTATAGTGAACTTTTTGAAATACAATTTCAGGGACAAGTAGGAGATGCTATAATTGATTATGAAAATAAAACCGTTTCCTTGAAAGTTTTTGCTCAAGATTATTCTACCATAGAATTGAATAAACTCATTGTTTCTAAGGATGCTACAACGTCAATTTCTGAGGGAGAAATCATTGATTTTAGTACAACTAATACCATAGATATTACAATCGCTGCAGCAAATGGAAGCAACTCTAAAACCTACACTGTCAACATGGAACGATTTACTTCTCCCCCTTTTATAGGTAATTGGACTGTTTCTTCAGATTATGCAGATCCAGTCAGGATTCACCTTATGTGGATCACCCCTTGGTGGGAAGATAGTCATGTAGATGCATTCAATCTTACAGATAGCTGGTGGAACCCTTGGGGACAAGGAGACTATTGGAGTTGTAATAATGGAGTGGGGGATTGTTATGATTTTTTTACGAATGGAGCAGCTGTAATGGACAATACGCTTTCCATGGGAGAAATACAAGAAGTAACTGAAGATTTAAAAATGATTGGGGAGTTTATCTACGGACCTGGTGATGATGGCGACATGGGGAGCTATGAACACACCAATGCATCAACTGGCGAAGTTTTTGATTTCAACAGTAGTTATAATGTATTGCCATCTAATGGTATATGGGAGTTAGACCTTGCAACTAATCGTTTGGTATTCTATAATTCCGATAGATCAATATCAACAAAATTGTTCATAAAGGGTGAGTCGGAAGGTGAATATACAGACAGGTTAAATAATGGAGAAGTTCTAAGAGGGAATGGATTTGCCGGTTTGGAAAACGGTTGGGAAATTATAGATGAAAAATTCTATTTCTTGTTGGAGATTGACAGAAGTAATTTAAACGATCAGTGGGATTCTTTTTATACTTATGGAGTGCCTTGGGATCCCGAAATGGATGAAAACCAACATAAAATCCATGGAGGTTTTGCATTAGAATTTCGAATGAAATCATCTAATTAAAGCCTATAATCCTTTATTAATATAACTAGCAAGATTAACCAAAAAAAACATGAGATTTTTTAACTATCGACTACAGTTTACTCTATTATTATTTATAGTACCAATAATAGTTGGCTGTCAGGCCACAGAAACATCTACCGATTTTATTTTTGGAAAAAAACTAGTTAATCCCAGTAATCCAAACATTGTTTATCATGGTCGGATTAATTTTGCTGACACCCATGCTCCTGAAATGTATTGGCCTGGAAGCGGATTTACCCTTTGGTTTGAGGGAACATCTATTGAAGTAGTTTTGGATGACACAAAAGGCAATAAATACAACAATTACTATAATGCCATAATTGATGACAATATTTCAGAGATTAAAGTAATTCAGTGTACAGAAGGAGAAGTTAGTTATAAGATAGCGGAAGGGCTCAAACCGGGGATTCATAAATTACAATTACTTCGACGAACGGATACCACAACGCCTGTGACCAAATTTATAGGTGTTAAAATAGACCCTGAAAAACATCTTGTTGAAGCTCAAGAAGATCAACCTTCATTAAAAATTGAATTCTATGGCGATTCAATTACATCTGGGCATGGAATTTTAGACGAATCGCGAAATAATAACGACGATCGTGCTACTTGGAACAACTATCTCACCTATGGTGCTAAAACAGCTCGTGCTTTAAATGCGGATTACAGATGCATTTCAATGAGTGGAATTGGAATGATGGTTAGCTGGTATGACTTAATTATGCCACAATTGTATGATCAATTAATTCCTTGGATCGAATTTCCAGAATGGGATTTTTCACAGTGGCAGGCAGATGTTGTGGTAATTAACCTGGGGCAAAACGATTCCTGGCTAATCAATAACATGCCTAATCCTCCCAACACAGAGCAAAGAATAGAATCTTATTTCAATTTTATTAGATCAATCAGAGAAAAATATAATAATGCGAAAATTGTTTGCACCTTAGGCAATATGGGTGCAAGCCGCTCTGGTTCTGAATGGCCAGAATACATTGCCAACGCTGTAGAAAAGCATAATGTAGAATTAAATGACAATAAGGTATTCTATGTGCCTATGACATACAAAAATACAGATGGACACCCAACAGTCTCAGAACATCAACAAATGGCGGATGTCTTAATACCTTTTATAGAATCAATATTATAAAAATATGTAAGAGTTGTTCAATGCTTTTTCTTAGAACATTAATCAACAACTAATTCAAATGAAACTACTCAAAGGTTGAGTAAACTATTAATTAAATAACAACTAAATATGAGAAATTTTACTTTAAATGTAATGTTAATTCTAGGCTGTTCAGTGCTATTTGCACAACAACCTGAAACACTAATCAATGATTGGGATGGAAATGCCCATGACACTTATGAATTTAACCAGTATGGCAATGGTAACTGTTGGTGTGTTTGGGCAGGACAAGATACAGATAATCCTAATCCTGCTGGAATAAATACAAGTGCAAAAGTCTTGAGCTATCCTGCACACACTTGGGTTGAGACAAATTGGTGGAGTGCAGTATCAGGAATGATTGGGTTTAAGCAATTGCCCACAACTTATCTTCAGGACCACAAGTACGTTTATTTAGAGTATCTTATTGGAGATAATGTCAGTAATGAAGGCGTAGATGATACAACAAGGTCACCAGTTGGAGAGACCATTCAAATGAAATTACAAGTCAACGGGGCCAGCAGTGATGATGGCATTACAACCGAAGTCCTTCATGAGTTTACCATAACAGCAGATGATTTAAATACTTGGAAAGCGATTACTCTTGAAATTCCGGAAGCTGCTCAAAATTCAGATTATACAATATTGAATATATGGACAGGAGTAGACAAATATGAAAATGTTGAAATCGAATTCTATTACGATAATATAGGGCTAACCAATCAAAAAATCACCGGAGTAGCCGTAAATGATTGGGATGGATTGCAGTATTCTAATTATGAATTTAACCAGTATGGCAATGGTAACTGTTGGTGTGTTTGGGCAGGACAAGATACAGATAATCCTAATCCTGCTGGAATAAATACAAGTGCAAAAGTCTTGAGCTATCCTGCACACACTTGGGTTGAGACAAATTGGTGGAGTGCAGTATCAGGAATGATTGGGTTTAAGCAATTGCCCACAACTTATCTTCAGGACCACAAGTACGTTTATTTAGAGTATCTTATTGGAGATAATGTCAGTAATGAAGGCGTAGATGATACAACAAGGTCACCAGTTGGAGAGACCATTCAAATGAAATTACAAGTCAACGGGGCCAGCAGTGATGATGGCATTACAACCGAAGTCCTTCATGAGTTTACCATAACAGCAGATGATTTAAATACTTGGAAAGCGATTACTCTTGAAATTCCGGAAGCTGCTCAAAATTCAGATTATACAATATTGAATATATGGACAGGAGTAGACAAATATGAAAATGTTGAAATCGAATTTTATTATGACAACATCTTTTTAACAAATAATCAATTAGAAGCTGAAACCTTAAGTATCAACTCATTTGAGAGCAAAAAGGATTTCTTAGTATATATGAGCGATGACCAACTGAATATCAAAATGAATGAATCTGGTTTATTGAAAGACGTTGAAATTTATGATATGACAGGCTTATTAATACTCAAAGAACAGTTTAATTCGAGTGAAAATGAACTCTCTGTTCCATTTAACTTTAGCCATGGAGTATATATTGTTAAGTTAAGTTCTGATAATCAATCTTATGTAAAGAAATTCGTTAAGAAATAACGATTTTTTTAATAATAAAAAAGCGACCTAATAGCTCAATAGTAGTTGGGTCGCTTTACTTTAGAAAAAATAAACTTATACTTTGGTTTTACCCCCAATTTTAAACAAGGAAATAAAGAATTAATTGATGAATGCTATAATTCACAAGAAAGAAAAAACGTTAACATTATTTAAACTAATAAAACATCCTAAAAACCCTATTTTAAAACCTACTGGGAAAAATAAATGGGAAAACTTGGCTGTTTGTAATCCGGGTGCTTGGTACGAAAAAGGTACATTTTATTTATTGTACAGAGCCGCTGGAGATGATGAAGATCATATTATTCGTTTTGGGCTTGCTACAAGTAATGATGGAGTTAATTTTAAAAGAACTTCTAATCAACCAGCTTTTGCCCCTAGCATTGATGGACCTGATATGGGAGGGGTTGAAGATGCTCGCATTGTTAAATTTGACAACGACTTTTATGTGACCTATGCCTATCGTCCCTTTGCCCCTGGTAGATACTGGACTTTCAAACATGATGTGGTTCGTTTACCAGAAGCTGGAGAAAACGCTCCTTTGGTATTTAAAAATAATATCGCAAACAGTGGTCTTGCCATAACAAAAGATTTTAAAACATGGAGACGCTTGGGGAGAATTACAGAAACAAACCTGGATAACCGAGATGTTATTTTGTTTCCTGAAAAGATCAATGGTAAATTTGTACTGTTGCATCGTCCAAAAGAATGGATTGGAGAAGAGTATGGTTGCGAATATCCCTCTATCTGGATTACGTATTCTAATGATTTGTTGATATGGAATAAACCAAGTACACTACTTCTTGCAGGAAGATCTGGGACTTGGGAGGAAAAAATAGGTGGCAGCACACCTCCTTTAAAAACAAAAGATGGGTGGCTACTTATTTATCATGGTGTTGAAAAGGGAGGGCAAGGATATTACCGTGTGGGTGTTGCCTTGTTGGATTTAAATGACCCTTCAAAAATAATTGCCCGTGATAGAAACTGGATTATGGAACCCGAACACGATTACGAAGTGGAGGGATTTTATAAAGGTTGTGTATTTCCTACAGGAAATGTTATTGTTGAAGACACACTTTTTATTTATTATGGTGCTGCAGATAAGTATGTAGGATTAGCTACCTGCTCAGTATCAGAACTATTAAATCATCTCAAAAACTTAAAATAAAGATGAAGAGCTTACTTTACGTATTTGTTTTATTATTAATTGGATGCAAGGCCAACCACAAACAAGATGTTATTGGGATCTATCCAAACGATATAATCTCAAAAAATTTTATCGGAAATGGTGTTCAATGGTCTGCATATCATCATGCCGATACAGAAAATGCTGAATGGGGAAAGTTAATGACTGATGAAAAGTGGCAAATGAATTTTGACCGGCTCGATTATATGAAGCCAAAGCTATTCCGAATTCTTGATCAGGCAAACTGGCGTTATTTGGTAGGTTTCGATGAAAATAATGAACCCATATTAGATTTTAACACACCAGAAGTAAAAGCATTGGAAAGGATACTCGACTATGCAGAAGAAAATAATATTTCAGTATTGTTTGGCGAATGGGGTACACCCTACAAAATGCATGATTTGGAAGAAGGACATGGTGACAAATTTACAGGTGCCAATGACCCTAAATGGATAAATATAATTATTAAGTATCTTGATTACTTAATTAATGAAAAGGGCTATACATGCCTTAAATACTACAATCTTGTAAATGAACCTGATGGCTCTTGGGCAAGTACTAAATCTGATTATTTTGAGTGGAGTGAGGGAATTAAGCTTCTCAAGTCAGCACTTGATATAGCCGGATTATCTGACAAGATAGTTATTAGTGGGCCTGATGCACTGCCTGAGTATTCAAATTCAGGACAATTAAATAACGGAAATAAATGGGTGAAACAGTCAGTAAAAGAGCTTGATGACTGTTTAGGTTTATATGATGTTCACTCATATTCGCAATACGATTTTGTGCGCAGTGGCAAATTTCAAGAATTCTACACAAAAGTTGCAGAACCTGTAAAAGCAGTAAATAAGCAGATAATATTTGGCGAAATTGGAATGACTCGTAGAGGAGAAGAAAACCAAAGACGCATAATTGAAGATGGTTTTTCCAGCGAAGATAGCCAGATGGATGTTTATGATTATAGTTATGGCGTTGATATGGCCGACGTGGCAATTCAAATTCAAAATGCCGGATACGCTGGTTCTGCGGCTTGGGATTTGGATGATGCCATGCATACTAAAAACGATTTGGGACAAAAAAACAAATTAAAGCGCTGGGGTATGTGGAACAGCCTCGGTACTGAGATTTGCAACAATCCAGATGATGAAAATATTCGACCATGGTTTTATTCCTGGTCATTGCTTTGTCGATATTTTCCTACGGGTTACAACATTATTGCTACCGATACCACAGGCATTAAAGGTCTACGTTTAACCGCAGGAGCAAACGAAAGTGATTTAACTATTGCTATTGTAAACAACTCTAAAGTTCCAAACGAATTAAATTTGACTATTCCAAATACAGTAAAAAAAGCATTCAAAAAATATGAATATATTGAAGAAGGAAGATTAATGGATGGAAATGGTTTTCCGGTTCCCTTAGAAACTGGAATTAATAGAAAAAAACTCACTAAATTGAATATCCCGGCAAATAGTTTTGTCCTGCTCACAACAATTGATTTATAATGAAACGAGCATGATTGAGAGAAACACAAAATGATATGAATAACACGTGCGAGTTCCACGATCAAAGAGGCTCGTTGTTTGTTTTTGTTTGTAGTATTGAGTTGAAATACAAATTTTTAGTTTAAAATTATTCTAGTGAATATGGAGTCCATCAATCTTAGTTTTATAGATATTAGCATTCTAACTATTTACATTATCCTTATAATTTGGTGGGCACTGCGACACGGAAAGAGTAAGGATTCTACATCATACTTTTTAGGTGGAAGAACTATGACCTGGCCGGTGGTTGGTCTTTCGCTTTTTGCAGCCAGTGTTTCCAGTTCAACATTGATGGGGCATTCTGGTGAAGGATTTATTAGCGGAATAGCCGTGTTTAATTACAATTGGATTTCCATTATAGTAATGGTATTCTTTGCACTTTTCTTTCTTCCTTTCTACATAAAATCAGGCATTTTTACAATACCCGAATTTTTGGAGCGTAGATTTGATGGCAGGTCTAGAACTTACTTTTCATTTATTACAATTATTGGAAATGTGTTTTTGGATGCTGCTGCAACCTTATATACGGGTTCGTTAATTATTAAAATGATTTTTCCCGAAGTTCAACTTATTTGGATAATTGTTGGAATGGCTATTGTAGCGGGTAGTTATACAATAATTGGTGGTCTTTCATCTGCTATTTATGCTGATGTCATTCAGGCAATAATTCTTGTTGTAGGATCATCAATACTTTCCTTCTATGCGTTAAATTCTATTGGTGGTTGGGCTAAATTTTACGAAATTTTTAACCAAGGCGTTTGGTTAAAGTTAACTCGCCCTATGAGTGATCCAACTGTCCCATGGCTGGGGATGATTGTGGGCATACCAATCCTTGGTTTTTATTTTTGGGGGAATAATCAGGTAATGGTCCAACGTGTATTATCAGCTAAGTCTGTTGACCATGGTCGTAAAGGAGTCCTTTTTGTTGGCTTCCTTTACCTGTTTACCCTGTTTATTTTTATTATCCCTGGACTTGTTGCTCGCGGGATTAATCTTTTTGGGGTGGAAAATCTCCCCCACGAATTAATTAGCGGTTTAGAGTTAAAAGAAAGCTATGGAATTAATACTGACCAAGTATATCCACGTCTTATTATAAAACTTCTCCCTGTCGGATTAATTGGAATTATTCTTGCTGCAATGATATCGGCACTTACCTCTACACTAAGTGCTACTTTAAGCTCGGTGTCGACTTTATTCACAATGGATTTTTACTCAAAATTTGACAAAAAGGCAAACAGTAAAAAATTGGTAAAGGTTGGGCGTATCACTTCATTGATGGTTTTAGTGATTGCGGTATTATGGGCTCCTTTCATCCAGGAATTTGATTCACTTGTTTCTTATTATCAAGAGATAGTCTCCTATTTGGCTCCTCCCGTTGTAGGCACATTCTTTTTAGGCTTGTTCTGGAAGCGTTCAAATGCACAGGGCGCAATAAGTGGGTTATTATCAGGTCTACTTATTGCCGCATTTATAATGACCATTAAATACATTTTAGGTATTGAAATCGGCATACACTTCCTCATTCTAGCTCCTATTGTTTTAGTAATTAGTGCTCTTGTTAATGTGCTTGTGAGTTTGCTCACAGCCATACCAAATCAACAACAAGTTAACACTTATACTTGGAATCGTGAAATTTGGAAAGAGGAATCAAAAGAGTTGGAAAATGTCGTTTGGTATAAAAACTTTCGTGTTTTGTCTTTGTTTCTTATAACAGCTTGTTTACTTATGTACACACTATATTATTAATCATTTAAATTACAGATACACTCTTTTTAATTAAAATATCAAAATGAATAATCCAATTAAAGCAGAAATATTTTTCACAATTCTATTCCTTTTAATTAATATTTTCCCTTCAAATGCAAAAGTTATACCACATCAGCCACATGGCGTTCCTGTGTCACAAGACTTTCGAGTATGGGTAAATGACAACGAAGTTTTTACAGGACAGACGGGCGACAAAATGTTTAGATATTCGTTTTGTGTATTTGATTTTGATGAGCCAGTAAATATACGAGTGAAGGCTAAAAGAGGTATAAAATGGTTAGAAATTTTACCTTCGATTTTAAAAACAGAATACCGAACAATCGATGACTTTACTTTTGAAATCAAGTTGGAAAATCCTGAGGATTTAACCGTATTTCTAAACAATGACAAAAAAAATGTACTTCATATTTTAACTAATTATCCCGAACAAGAATTGCCGAATCCGCATGAAAAAGATGTGTTGTATTATAAAGGAGGGAAAACATATGAAATAGGTGTACTTGATTTGAAAGACAATCAAACCCTTTACCTTGAAAGTGGAGCAAGGCTTAAGGGAATGATACGAATAAAGGATGTCAAAAATGTCAAAATTATGGGTCGCGGAATGATTGATGGCGCTAATAATATAACGAATTGCAGCGGACGTGATTGTGATGACCCTTGGCGATTGATCTATATTGATAATTCTGAAAATATAAAAATAGAGGGTATTACCTTATTTAATAGTCTTAAATGGACTGTTCATTCATACAGTTGCAGGAAACTATATATTGATAATATTAATATTCTCAATTGGAATTATGGCTCAGATGGAATTGATATTAGTTCCTCTCAGCATGTAAAAATCACAAACTCATTTTTTCGTACTAATGACGATTGTGTGGCATTGAAAGCACTAAGTTTATCACCTAATGCATATTTCCCGAATCCACGAATTAAAAACCCTAACCTTGAAAACATATTGGTTGAAGGATGTACAGCTTGGAACATGCCTTATGGCAATCCCTTTGAAATAGGTTTTGAATTGCGCTGTGAAAAAGTGAAAGATATTATTTTTAGAGATTGCGATGTAATCATGCAAGACGATCGTGGAGCTGTTATTACTATTCACAACAGCGATAATGCAGTGGTTGAAAATATTTTATATGAAGATATTCGAATAGAAAATGCCGATTTGTGTTCTAACTCCAAACTAATCGACTTAGCCATACTCTATTCAGCATGGAGCTACGATAGATTCACAGACAATGATTCTATTGCAAAATATAAGTATAACGATTCATGGGACAACTTGTTACCCGTTATGCCTGGAAAAGAAAAGTTTCATGCTTCGCACCGAGGACAAATTAGAAATATAAAGTTTAAAAACATCCAAATTCTTGATGGAGGTCTGCCCTACTCGGTAATTCAGGGGTTTGACAAAGATCATATTGTTGAAGATATTACGTTCGAAAACATTACTGTTCAAGGGAAAAAATTAAATAATGCAGAACAACTCAAGCTATTCACACAATTCGGTAGAAATATAAAGTTTAAATAATTCAGAGTATGCTTATAGTCAAGAAAATAAAAGTTTACAAAATAGTTCCACTTGTTCTTCTAGGTCTGTTCATATGGCTATCGTCATGTAAAATTAATTCTCTAAATAGTTCAACACCTGAGTCACTTGGATTATATTCTGATAAGCTGAAAGTTGCAGAAAATAAAATGCAGGAGTACGTAGATCAAGGTAAACTGGCTGGTATCTCAACTTTAGTAATGAAAGACGGGAAAGTTGTACAACGCTCAAATTTTGGTTTTGCTGATATTAAAAATCAAAGTCCTATTGAAAACAATACCATTTTCAGAATTTTTTCAATGACAAAACCCATAACCGCAGTTGCATTAATGACTCTTTACGATGAGGGAAAATTTACACTTGATGATAATGTTTCTAAGTATATTCCTGAGTTTAAGGACACAAAAGTCTATCAGAAAAAAGGAAATACTTTTGAGTTAGTACCTCAGGATACTCAAATGACCATCAGACATTTGTTAACTCATACCTCAGGTTTGTCATATGGCTGGTCGAAATCATATGTGGATTCGCTTTACAATGCAAATGGAGCTAACGCATGGAGTGGAACACTTGGAGATAAGGTAAAAACATTGGCTAGCTTACCACTAAATTTTCAACCCGGCACACAATACCGTTACGGATTATCCATAGATGTTGCAGGATATCTTGTTGAGGTACTGTCTCAAATGTCTCTCAATGATTATTTTAATACCCATATTTTCGACCCATTAAAAATGGACGACACCGGTTTTTATGTTCCACAGGAAAAACACGAAAGGTTTTCAGATGTGTTTCACTACAATAATGATGGCAAACTGATCGGAGCCAATGGATATTATAAAAAGGCCTTTAAAAGCCCTGTAACATTATTTTCAGGGGGAGGCGGTTTGGTTTCAACCATAGATGACTATGCAAATTTCTGTATGATGCTTTTAAACGGAGGCGAACTTGACGGGGTAAGAGTTTTAAGCAAAAAAGCCACCCAGATGATTATGTCGAACCAATTCCCAAAAAATGTAAAATACTGGAATGGTAATAGTTATGGTCTAGGCGGTGCTATTGATATTGAATCAGGAGAATATAGTTGGAGTGGAATGGCGTCTACTAATTTTTGGATAGACTCCAAAAATCGCATGATAATACTTACTTACGCCCAATTAATTCCTAGTAATCATGCGTATGCATATGCTTTCAAAGAATTGATTTACAGTGCCTTAAAGTAATCATCTAATTCATGAATTAAATATATGAAGCGATTTATAATAGTAACTGTTATTTTGGTTTTAAACATAAGCTTTTGCTATAGCTTGCAATTGCCAAAACTTTTTACCGATAACATGGTATTGCAGCAAAACGATACCGTTAGCATTTGGGGTTGGGGAAAATCCTGGAATAAAATAGTAATTACTACAAGTTGGGGTGTTTCAGAAACGGTTTGGATAAATAATGAGAGTAATTGGAGCGCAAAAATACCGACTCCTGTAGGAAGTTTTGATAAACATGACATTACCATTCAAGAATTTGGTTTAAATAAAGACAAATCAATTAATATGGATGATGTATATGGAAAAGTCGAATTAAATAACGTATTGGTTGGTGAAGTATGGTTATGCTCTGGTCAGTCAAATATGGAATGGAATGCTAAAGCAGGAATTGAATCAGAGAAAACGGAAGTTCCTGCTTCTAATTACCCTAACATTCGTTTTTTTAAAATAACTAAACGAATTTCAGATTTCCCGCAGGATGATTTAGCAGGTGGATCTTGGTTACAATGTACTCCCGAAACTATGAGGTCTTTTAGCGCAGTAGGATATTTTTTTGGTAAGATGCTTTACAATAAATTAAATGTTCCCATTGGACTAATTTCTGATGCATGGGGAGGCATTCCTATTGATGTTGCTTACCCCTCTAGTTCGGTTGTGGATATTGCTGATTTATTGGAATCATCAAAAGGAAATTACTGGAAAGGGGCACCACATCGTTTAGGAACATTGTATAATGCTATGACACATCCTTTACGGAATTTTTCAATTGCCGGGATGATTTGGTACCAGGGAGAAGGAAATGTAAGTGTTGCACCTGAGCAATATGCACGTAAACAGAAAATCTTGGTAAAAGAACGGCGTAAACAATTTGGTGAGAACATGCCATTTTATTATGTGCAAATTGCTCCATTCCAATATGGAAAAGGTAAGCCTAAAGGAGCAATTATAAGAGACCAACAGCGGAAAGCTTCAAAAGTCAAAAATTCAGAAATGATAGTAATTAGTGATATCGGGGACACTACCGATATTCATCCCCGATTGAAGAAACCTGTGGGTGAGCGTCTTGCCAAGACGGCTCTTAAATATCATTATAAAATTATTAACGAATTGGTAGAGTTTCCTCTTTTTAAAAAGGCATATGAGAACAAAAAATATGTATATGTTGAGTTTTCATTTTCTGATGGCCTGTTCTTTAAAGAAGGAGACAAAGGTAATTTTGAATTAGCAGGCGATGATGAGAAATTTGTGCCAGTTTCCGCAAAAATCATAAATAATAAAGTGCGGCTAGACTCCAAAAAAGTTGATAATCCAAAATACGTCCGTTTTGCGTTTAGCAACAGTGCAACCCCTCTGTTACTAAACAAGTCCAATCTCCCCGCCTCATGCTTTGATAGTCAACCTATTAAAAAAAATTTTAAGCATAATTCAGAAATATAAAACAAGAAATGATGGACAAAAATTATTGTCAGATTAGTTTATGAAAAATCGTTTGTTAGTAATAGTAATTTTCGTGTTAGGGTTAAGAGTTTGGGCTCAAAATCCAATAGTACCACCAGGCATGTATATTGCAGATCCCGAAGCACACGTGTGGAATGACGATAAGCTATATATTTATGGATCCAGAGATGAATCTGCAGACTATTGGTGTTCTTATGATTACCATGTACTCTCAACATCTGATATGATTCACTGGAATATTGACGAGAACTCTTTTTCTTCTAAAGGAATAAATGATCAAGTAGCCAGCAATGACAAACTATTATTTGCGCCCGATTGTGCCTATAAAAATGGAACTTATTATTTATATTATTGTTCCCCTGGTAACAAGCATGGTGAGGGAGTAGCAACGAGCAAATCGCCTAATGGACCATTTGTTAACGGAACAGATATAGAAGGAGCATATCAAATTGATCCTGCAGTATTTATTGATGACGATGGGCAGGGCTATTATTTCTGGGGTCAGGGAAAACCTAAGGTGGCTAAGTTGTCGGATGACATGAAATCAATTGACACAACCAGTATTAGTTACCCTTTAGAAGATACAGCCGCTAAATATTTTCATGAGGGCACATCAATAAGGAAAATTGGAAATACATATTACATGGTATTTGCTGATGAAAGCCGAAACAGCACCCCATCAAGTCTTGGTTATGCAACCAGTTCTTCCCCGACGGGTCCTTACATATATAAAGGAATAATAATTGATAATATCTCTTGTGATCCAAATGTATGGAATAATCATGGGTCAATTGAAGAATTTAACGGTCAATGGTATGTTTTTTATCATCGCTCAACGCACGGAACGAAATTGTTTAGAAAGGCTTGTGTAGAGCCTATCACAATAAACCAGGATGGTACAATTGATGAAGTGGAAATGACTTCTCAAGGAGCAGCTGACCCACTAAATGCTTTTAACCATATTCAGGCAGAATGGGCATGTAAATTAGGAGGTCATGCCAGAGTAGAAGATTACAAAGAAAAAGATTTATGGTATGGAAAATTAGCCAAAATTCAAAATAATGACTGGGCAGCCTATAAGTACATCAATTTTGAGAATGGTGTATCAAAATTTAACATTAAAACTATAGGCTCATCATCAGGTGGTAAAGTGGAGATTTGGGCAACTGCTGTTGATAATGGAAAACTTTTAGGAACATGTATTATTGAACCAGACGATAATAAAAGTTCTTATAATATTTCATCTTGTGAAATAAAAAAAATTAGAGGTGTTCATGCTGTTTATTTGAAGTTTAAGGGAACTGATGGAAATTTATTTGAAATAGACTGGTTTTCATTTAACAAATAACAAATGCTGCATATCTCATCATTAAAACTAAGTTTTACAATGGTTAATAATATGAAAATATTTTACTTTTTGGGAGCGTTAATGTTATTGATCTCATGTTCGCCCCAAAAAATTGAGCAACCAAACTTTTTATTTATTCTAGTTGACGATCAGCCTTTCGATGCTCTAGGTTTTAAAGGGCGTTATCCATTTTTAGAAACACCTAATATGGATAAACTAGCAAAGCAAGGGGCTAATTTTAACAATTTTTTCTGCACACAATCTATTTGTTCGCCCTCTCGTGCAAGTTTCCTAACTGGCACATATTCTCATATTCATGGCGTTAACCAGAATAATCATTATGTAGACCCCGACTGGGAAAGTTATAAGCCCTATAGCACCCATCTGCAAAATGCAGGTTACGAAACGGCTATGATTGGTAAAATTCACATGGCTCATTTTAATGGGGAAAAGCACATTCGTCCTGGATTTGATTATTGGTACAGCTTTAAAGGTCAGGGTAAGTATTTCAACCCCGAAATTAACGACAATGGTATTGAAAAGCAAGTAAAAGGGTATATGACAGATATTTTAACCAATGAAGCGGTAAGTTGGTTGACAAAAAAACGCAATATTAACAAACCTTTTAGTCTCTGTTTGTGGCATAAAGCTGTACACGAAGACCATTTACCTGCGCCTCGTCATGAAAATTTATATCAAAATGATACATTGCCTTACCCTCCGTATAATACCCACAAAGAAACGTTTGAGGGAAAACCCGAATGGCAGCGAATAAAAGCATTTGATACCGAATGGAGGGATTATAAATCGGTTGACAAATTGCCTGAAAAACCTTGGGGCTCAAAAAGCGATAAGTACATGCGATTGCTAAAAACACTTGCAGCTGTTGATGAGTCCATCGGAACTGTACTTGAAACGTTGGAGCAGATTGGCGAGTTGGATAATACGGTGATTATTTTTAGTAGTGACAATGGATATTTTATGGGTGAACATACGTATTGGGACAAGCGCATTGCTTACGAAAACTCTATTCGAATACCTATGATTATGAGGTTTCCAAAAAAAATAAATGCAGGAACGCAGATCGATGAAATGTGTTTGAACATTGACCTTGCACCAACCATTTTAGAGTTGGCAAAAATTGAAAAACCTGAGTATATGCAGGGTGAATCCATGGTTAAGCTTTTTAATAATAAAGAAAAAACATCTTGGCGACAATCTTTTCTGTATCAATATTTTGTTGACGATGCCTATCCATATGCAGGACCAGATATGCTGGCTGTGATAACAGATGACTACAAATTAGTTGATACGTTTCTTGAAAATGATATAGACGAATTATACAGTTTGAAAAATGATCCTGGTGAAATGAGTAACCTAATTAATAATCCAGAGTTTGATCAAATTGAAAGAGAATTAAGGTACGAAATGGAAATTTTAAAAAAGAAATATAAATACAATCCTAACAGAGATTGGTGGTTAGAAGAAGTATTAAAATAAACACGACTGTTTTAATACTTGAAATTAATTAAAAATATTATGAGATACCATATCAACATCTTTCTTTTAACATTGTCTGGGCTCTATTTTACGGCATGTATGGGTTCAGAATTTCAAGACACTATAATTACACAAGAGATAGATAGAAACTGGGAATTTAGAGTCTCATCAACGGATAGCATCTGGTTATCTGCGTCAGTCCCAGGTTGTATTCATACAGATTTAATGTCTCATGATAAAATTCAGGATCCTTTTTATCGACTAAACGAAAAGGATGTACAATGGGTTGGTGAAACAGATTGGGAATACAGAACATCCTTTATTGTAAACACACAATTGTTAGAAAAAGAGAACGTGGAAATGAACTTTGAGGGTTTAGATACCTATGCCAATGTGTTTCTGAATGATAGCCTGATTTTAAGTGCAAACAATATGTTTAGGACTTGGAAAGTTGACGTTAAGAATCTTCTCTATTTGGGTAATAATACGCTAAAAATTGTCTTCCAAAACGTATTTGATAAGAATATTGAAAAATATAATAATGCACCATATCGACTTCAGGCTGGGCATAACAACGATCAAGCCGATGTTCAATTGAGTCTTTATTCTCGTAAAGCAGGTTTTCATTACGGTTGGGATTGGGGTCCAAGACTAATAACTTCTGGTATATGGCGACCTGTAACTTTGGTTGCATGGAGTGATTTTAGAATCGAAAACGTTTATTTTAAACAAAAAAATGTAAATGAAGATATAGCAGATATTGAAGTTGATGTGGAAATTAGTGCTACCAAAAACAAAAATGTAACACTAACAGTCTTTAATTTAGATACTACATTTTCGAAAACAGAAATAAAACTTAAAAAAGGAAAAGCAAAATATACAGTTTCCTTCAATATCGAAAACCCAGAACTCTGGTGGACCAATGGATTAGGAGAGCAGCACTTGTATGATTTTACAACTTCAGTTTCTGACAATTCAGGTAAAACAACTTCAATTGATGAAAAGATTGGAATTCGTTCACTCAGGGTGGTTCGAGAAAAGGATAAATTTGGCAAGGGTTTTTGGGTTGAATTAAATGGAGTGCCAGTTTTCATGAAAGGGGCTAATTATATCCCTCAAGATAGCTTTCAGAATCGTGTTGATAATGATGATTATAAACATATTATTAAGTCCGCAGTTGATGCCAATATGAATATGCTGCGAGTTTGGGGAGGTGGTATTTACGAGGAAGATGTATTTTATGATTTATGCGATAAATACGGTTTATTAGTATGGCAGGATATAATGTTTGCATGTGGAATGTTTCCTGCTGACTCAGCCTTTTTGGAAAATGTAACCAACGAGGTGATTGATAATGTTACTCGTATTCGTAATCATGCATCAATAGCGCTTTATTGTGGTAATAATGAAAACGAAATTTTTTGGGATTCATGGGGTTGGAAAGAAAAATACTCTGAAGGGGTGCAGAAACAATATGAAAATGATTTAAAAACATTGTTTTATGATGTTATTCCTAAAGCATTGCAAATCGCCGACCCGGAAAGATATTACCACCCTTCATCACCTTCGACCGGCTTCAATAACATTGACAAAGGAATGGGCGATAACCATTATTGGGGTGTTTGGCATGGTACTGATCCATTCTCAGAGTTTGAAAATAATGTATCTAGGTTTGTAAGTGAATATGGATTTCAATCCTATCCTGAATTTGAGTCGATTAAGAAATTTACAATTGAAGAGGATTGGTTTCTAAAATCGGATGTAATGCATGCACATCAACGATGTATGGATGATAATCGAACAAATCCTGATTATGGAAATCGTTTGATAAATACCTATCTGGAAAGAAATTTCAAAACACCTAAAGATTTTGAAAACTACATATATGTAGTTCAGGCTTTACAAGCTAAAGCTGTTAAAACAGCAATTGAAGCACACCGTAGAAACAGAACAGATAACTATTGCATGGGAACCATGTATTGGCAAATTAACGATTGTTGGCCTGTTGCTTCATGGTCAAGTATAGATTACTATGGCAAATGGAAAGCGTTGCACTATCTAGTTAAAAAGGCATATAAAGATATTTTAATTACCTATAAAGAAAACGAAGCAAATCTTGATTTTTATATAGTATCAGATAAACTTGAACAACTTGTTGAGGTAGATTTGATAATTGAAACCATTGATTTTGAAGGTAAAATTATATTCAGTACACAAAATTCTGTTACTATTAAAGCGAATTCGGCCTCAAAGGTTTATAGCAAAAACATTAGAGAATTATTAAAAGATAAACGTCGTAGCAATGCATTCATAAGAGCACGCGTGGAATTGGATGGTAAAACACTCTCGGAAAACTTACATTTTTTTGAAAATGATAAGTTACTTGATTTACCTGAAGCTAAAATTCGAATAACCATTAACGATGATAATACTATTGAACTTTACAGTGATAAGTTAGCCAAATATGTATTTGTTTCAGTTGAAGGTGAGGATGTATTTTTTTCCGAAAATTACTTTGATTTAATACCAAGTGAATCAAAAAAGATTTCAATGAATACTAAGATCGATATACAAACTATTAGAACTAAAATCAAAGTTACATCCCTTTTTAATAGCTACCAGTATTAGCCATATGATTTTTATAATGGCATGTTTAGAATGCATAACGATTGTTATTAATGATAAAATTGAATAGACCTAAATTAGTTTACAAATATTGCTTAGTGGTTGCTTTGTTACTTTTAGTGATAAGCGCCACTCTCTTCAAAGAGTGGGAGACAAAAACACCACCCAATATTATTTTCATCATGTCCGATGACCATACAACAAACGCCATTAGTGCTTACGGCGGATTGTTTAAAGACATAGCGCCAACACCAAATATTGACAGATTAGCAAAGGAAGGTGCTCTATTTACAAATACTTTTTGTACCAATGCGATATGCGGGCCAAGTCGAGCAGCAATCCTGACAGGTAAATACAGTCATTTGAATGGATTCTATAAAAATGAAGGAGGTGACCCATTTGATGGATCACAGCTAACATTCCCTAAATTGTTGAAAGAAGCTGGATATACTACAGCACTTGTTGGCAAATGGCATTTATGGAGTGAACCCACTGGATTCGATTATTTCAAATATCATATACTGAACGGAGAACAAGGAGTATATTGGAACCCAACCTACAATGAAAATGGTAAGGAGACACAAGAAATGGGCTATGCTACAAACTTGGCAGGTGATTTTGCACTGGATTGGCTTGATTCTATAAGAGATAAATCAAAACCATTCTGCTTACTATATCAATTTAAGGCTCCTCACCGTCCCTGGAGACCGGATAGTATTTATGTGGATTTATTTAGTGACAAAGAGATGCCTTATCCGGCTACTTTTAATGATGAATATAAGGGAAGAGAAAAAACTGCAGGCCAAGCCATGATGACCATTAAAAATCATCTAAACCGAAGAG
The DNA here is from genome assembly GCA_024639165.1 of Flavobacteriaceae bacterium. Classification (GTDB taxonomy): domain Bacteria; phylum Bacteroidota; class Bacteroidia; order Flavobacteriales; family Flavobacteriaceae; genus UBA7446. The sequence goes on from JAHEIX010000020.1 coordinate 34,778, forward strand.
ACCTTAAGATGAATCCTCCAGAAGGTTTGAAAGGTTATGAATTAAATAAATGGGAACGTGTTGGCGATAATGGCGAATATGTTTCTCCTTCTGATACACTTGTTGGAGAAAATCTTAAGAGGTGGAAATACCAACGTTATATTAAAGATTACTTGGCTTGTATTCGTTCTGTTGATGATAACATTGGTAGGGTATTGGACTTTCTTGAAAATAATGGACTTACAGAGAACACGGTTATTGTATATACAGGTGATCAGGGCTTTTTTCTGGGTGAACATGGTTGGTACGATAAACGTTTTATGTATGAAGAGTCTTTACGAATGCCTCTAATAATAAAGTATCCAAGGGAGGTTAAGGCAGGTAAAATACTTTCAGAGACAACTCTTAATGTTGATTTTGCCCCTTCATTATTAGAATTTGCAGGCATTGAAAAACCTTTTGAAATGCAGGGTGAAAGTTTTGTTCCTATACTTAGAGGGGAGAAAGCAGAGAACTGGCGTACATCTATGTATTATCACTATTACGAATATCCAAAATGGCACAATGTACAGCCCCATTATGGTATTAGGACTGATAGGTATAAGTTAATTCATTTTTATTATGACGTTGATATTTGGGAATTGTATGATTTAAAAGAGGATCCAAATGAATTGACTAATTTATATAATAAACCCGAGTATAATTATTTGATCGCTAATTTAAAGAAAGAATTAAAAAATCAACAGAAAAAATATAATGATGATGTGACTGTGGATGAAATGAAAAAAATGACAGAAATAGGGATGTTTTAATTTTTATAACAAATGATATAAGGAATGAAAACTACAAAAACATGTTTTATCGGAATAGATTTGGGTAGTTCATCTGTAAAAATAGCATTGGTAGATGCCTCCACAGGAAAAAAGCTAGCTATTGTGAACGAACCAGAAAATGAAATGGAAATTTCTACATTACATCCTGACTGGGCAGAGCAAGACCCAAAAAACTGGTGGAACTTATTTGTTTTATGGGATTATGAGCATTCTTTCTGCACTATTTGTATGGAAAATAGTGCTTGAAACAAAAGGGAAGACTTTAGAAGAAATCGAGAATATTTGGAAAGATAAATAGCTAGTCATATCATCGGTGATGTATTTAACCATGAATAAATAAGATCTAATTAAACATTAACCCTACATGGAAATTATGAATAACAAAATCAAATTTTATGTTGTAAAAAACTTAGCGTTGTTTTTATACATAATTGTATGTTTCCAGTCATATTCTCAAGACTGGGAGAACCCCCAAATTATTCAAAAAAATCGTGAGAAACCAAGAGCTACTTTTTATTCTTTTGGAAGTGAGGCAAAAGCGATAGAGAATAATATCGCGAAAGGTGAATATATTAAGTGCTTGAACGGAAAATGGAAGTTTAGCTATGTAGAAAAAGCATCAAAAAGACCACTTGACTTTTATAAAATGGATAAGGATCATAGCAATTGGGATGAGATCCCTGTTCCTGGAAATTGGGAGTTATATGGATATGGTTTTCCCAATTATACAAATATTAATTACCCTTTTAAAAAAGATCAGCCAAAGATTGCAGACGAATACAGCCCTGTAGGGTCGTATGTTACCTGGTTTAATATCTCTTCAAATTGGGATGATAGAGAAATCTATATTCAACTTGGTGCTGTCAAATCAGGATATTATATCTGGGTTAATGGTAGAGAAGTAGGGTACAATCAAGGTTCAAAACTACCAGCCGAATTTAATATCACACCTTATCTTGTCAAAGGAAAAAATAAATTAGCCATTCAGGTTTTTCAATTTACTGATGGTAGTTATCTCGAAGATCAGGATTTTTGGAGACTCTCAGGAATTCAACGAGACGTGTATTTATTCGCTCGTCCTAAAACTCATATCCGAGATTTTTTCGTCAAAGCCTTATTAGATGAAAATTACAAAAATGGAATTTTAGACCTTGATGTAGAATTACTCAATTGTGATAAGCGTTCTGCAAGAAATTTTTCAGTAGAGTATAAACTGCTTGATACTAAAAATAACACGATTCTTAATGAGGTATTAGGCAAATTATCAGTTGCTAAAAATTCAATCGCTAATTTCCATTTCAAAGGTAAAGTTAACGCGGTTGAAACGTGGTCGGCTGAAGATCCTAATCTATATAAATTAGTGATTCTCCTAAAAAATTCTAAGGGGCATCTTGTTGAGGCAACTTCCATTAATGTAGGATTTAGAACTACGGAAATAAAGGGTGGACAACTGCTGGTAAATGGTCAGCCTATTTTAATTAAAGGAGTAAATCGCCATGAGCATGATGAATTTTTTGGACATGTGGTTAGTGAAGAGTCTATGTTGGCTGATATTAAATTAATGAAACAGTTTAATATAAACGCAGTTAGAACTGCTCATTATCCGAATGACCCCAAGTGGTACGAACTCTGTGATAAATACGGTATTTATCTCTATGATGAGGCAAATATAGAATCGCATGGATATGGTTACGAAATTTCAGAAACCCTTGCCAACAAACCAACGTGGAAAGAAGCACATATTTCACGTTGCATGAATATGCTGGAGCGTGATAAAAACCATCCTTCAATTATAGTATGGAGTATGGGTAATGAGGCAGGAACAGGGCCAAATTTTTTAGAGGCATACAACTCTATGCGTAAAAGAGATCGTAGCAGACCTATACATTATGAAAGAGCAGAAAAGATGACTGATGTCAAGGAAAGGCATACAGACATTCATGGAGATATGTACAGATTAATAGATGATGTAAAGAATAATTGGTTAGGTAAAGACACTGAACGCCCTTTTATATGGTGTGAATATGCCCATGCTATGGGAAACAGTACGGGCAATTTCAAAGAATATTGGGATCTTGTATATTCACATCCCCAACTTCAGGGTGGTTTTATATGGGATTGGATGGATCAGGGATTAGCTGATTACAAGGATGGTGAAAAATACTGGGCTTATGGTGGTCATTTTGAGCCAGAAGGACAAACACACGATGAAAATTTCTGTTTAAATGGCTTAATTGATGCGGATCGTAACCCTCATCCGGGTTTGTATGAAGTAAAAAAAGTATATCAGAACATTGAGTTTAAGAACGTTGATGTTAAAAAGGGTAAAATAATTATTAAAAACAGAAGATTTTTCAATGATATATCCGATGTAATTTTTAAATGGGATTTGGTGGCTAATGGTAAAGTAGTAAAATCAGGGAAATTACAGAGTTTTGCCATTGCTCCCCAAGAAGAAAAAGTATTCACTATCGACTATGGAGAATTGAGTGAAAGAATGGAATATTTTCTTAACCTATCTGCGATTAATACAGATCCTAACTCATTAATTCCTATGGGATATGTCATAGCAAATGAACAATTTAAGATATCAGACACTCAATTTTATATTTCCAATAAAAACCTAGAGAAAAAGAAATTGATTTTGATTGATGACAACAAAACTATTTCAGTAAAGGGAGACTATTTTAATATTAAGTTTTCAAAACTGAATGGAGCTTTAAGCTCATTTAATATAAATGGTTATGAATTAATTGTTAGTCCATTGGTTCCTGATTTTTGGAGAGCGCCTACCGATAATGATTTTGGAAATAACATGCCAGATCGTTGCAAAATCTGGAAAGAAGCAGGGTCAACGGCAAAACTTCAATCAATTGAAAAGACTCATATTTCAGACACAAAGGTTAAAATTAACACAAAACTTGCCTTACCAGCTGTTGAAGGCGTTATTAATGTAGAATATATGGTTGATACCAATGGAAAAATTGATGTAACATATAGTTTTATTGCCAATAAGACGAAACTTCCTGAGATTCCTCGTGTTGGATTTGTAATGAGATTGGCAAAAGAATTTGATAATTTGGAATATTACGGAAGAGGGCCATGGGAAAATTATGTAGATAGAAAAACGGCAGCCTTTTTGGGTGTTTACAAATCAAAAGTAAAAGATCAATATTTTTCCTATGGCCGCCCTCAAGAGAATGGGCACAAAACAGATGTTCGCTGGTTAGCTTTATATAATCATACAGGTCTAGGTGCCAGAATTACCGCCAAAGATGAAATGCTTGAGTTTAATGCTTTACATTATTCAACTTCTTCACTTGATCCAGGCAAAAAAAAGCTTCTTAGAACTCCTTTAGATATTGTGGAAAGTGATTTTGTAGAACTCCATATTGACCACAGAATGATGGGTGTAGGAGGAGATAATAGCTGGGGTGCTAAGCCACATGAAAAATATTTGATCTACGCTGATAAAGAATATAAATTTAGTTTCAGCATTGTCCCTGAGTTGTAATTAATAATTATGAATAAACGTTTTATTCCTGTTTTGGCAAATAAAATAATATCATCTTTTATTATGTTGCGATTAAAATATTAACTAAAAAATCGCTTTATGGTAATTTTCGATTTGCATTAAATTTTTGAATTTTAGTATAAATCAAAAGCGTTCAAGCCTTAAAAAAAAACAATAAACATATGTCAAAAAATATTATTTACTGGAAGAAAAACATCCGCTACATCAGTATCCTTCTGAGTCTTTGGTTTATTGTTTCCTTTGGATGCGGTATTTTGCTTGTAGAGCAGTTAAACACCATTCAAATAGGGGGTTTTAAACTCGGTTTTTGGTTTGCCCAGCAGGGGTCTATTTTTGGCTTTGTTGCCATTATTTTCACCTATATCTATCTTATGAACCGTTTGGATGACAAATTAAACAAAGACAACTAAATGGAACTTCAATATTGGATTTGGATAGCGGTTGGCCTTAGTTTTTCACTGTATATCGGTATTGCGATTTGGTCGCGTGCTGGCTCCACAAAAGAGTTTTATGTCGCAGGAGGAGGGGTTCACCCCATTGCCAATGGGATGGCAACTGCAGCCGACTGGATGTCAGCAGCCTCGTTTATCTCCATGGCAGGGATCATCTCCTTTGGTGGCTATGATGGGTCAGTGTACCTCATGGGCTGGACGGGGGGTTATGTACTACTGGCATTACTCTTAGCACCTTATCTTAGGAAGTTTGGCAAGTTTACCGTGCCTGACTTTATAGGTGACAGGTATTACTCCAACACTGCTCGCTCGGTAGCTGTGTTTTGTGCTTTGATTGTTTCCTTTACCTATATCGCTGGACAGATGCGAGGGGTAGGCGTTGTATTTTCTAGATACCTAGAGGTAGACATTGTAACAGGCGTTCTAATTGGTATGGGAATCGTATTGTTTTATGCAGTACTAGGCGGTATGAAAGGAATCACCTACACCCAAGTAGCGCAGTACTGCGTACTGATCTTTGCCTTTATGGTACCCGCGATCTACATTTCTTTTCTAGTCACAGGCAATGTGATCCCACAACTGGGCTTTGGATCAAGTGGCGCAGATGGGTTATATCTTTTGGACAAGCTCGACGGCTTGCACAGAGAACTAGGCTTTCATGAATACACCTCGGGGAGTAAATCGATGTTTGATGTGTTTTGCATCACCATGGCACTGATGGTTGGAACAGCAGGGTTACCACACGTGATTGTACGCTTCTTTACAGTTAAGAAAGTGAGCGATGCACGAAAGTCTGCAGGATGGGCACTGTTGTTTATTGCCATTCTCTACACCACAGCACCAGCGATTGCTGTGTTTTCAAGAACCAACCTTATTGAGACAGTAAGCAACCAACCCTATGAAGAGATGCCGTATTGGTTTGAAAAATGGGAGACCACAGGCCTGCTTGGCTTTACAGACAAAAACGAAGATGGTCTGATTCAATACACGGCCGACACCACAACCAACGAGCTGACGGTAGATGCAGACATCATGGTACTTGCCAACCCGGAGATTGCACAGCTTCCCAACTGGGTGATTGCTCTTTTAGCAGCAGGAGCTCTGGCAGCAGCACTATCCACAGCAGCAGGACTCCTATTAGTGATCTCATCAGCAGTATCACATGATCTTCTTAAAAAAATGATGATGCCCAATATCTCTGAAAAAGGAGAACTGATGGCTGCACGTATCGCTGCAACAGGAGCAGTATGCTTAGCGGGTTACTTTGGGATTAATCCTCCTGGCTTTGTAGCAGCTACGGTAGCCTTGGCATTTGGGCTAGCAGCTTCATCGTTCTTTCCAGCCATACTATTTGGAATCTTCTCCAAACGCATCAACAAAGAAGGCGCCATTAGTGGAATGCTTGTGGGCGTGTCACTGATGCTGTTCTATATGCTCAAGTTTAAGTTTGGATGGTTTGGCGGAGGCACCAAGGCCGATTGGTGGTTTGGTATCTCACCAGAGGGTTTTGGAACGATTGCTATGGTAGCCAATTTTGTTGTCACCCTTATCATCAGCAGTAAAACCCCAGCACCGAGCAAAGACATCCAAAAACTGGTTGAAAATATTCGGAAGCCTTAAAATTAGAATCAATATTGCCTAAGTTGTTTTACAAAATCATTTCACCAATAAAATAATAACATAAATAGGATAATTTAAATTCAAAAGAGAAACCTTTAAAAAACTAAAATGAGCCTATATCCTTTAAAGTTTAGCCCAATTTCTAAATACCGCATGTGGGGTGGTGACAAACTAAACACCATTCTAAACAAACAATTCGAACAACAACAAATCGGCGAATCATGGGAAATATCGGATGTCAAAGGCGAACAAACCCTTGTTGCCAACGGATCACTTAGCGGAAAAACACTCAAGGAATTGATTTCAACTTATCAATCAAATTTGGTAGGAAAGAACGTGTATGACAGGTTCGGAACTGACTTCCCCCTTCTTATTAAGTTTATTGATGCCAAAACACCGCTTTCCATTCAAGTACACCCTCATGATCACATTGCCAAAGAGCGCCATGATTCTTTTGGTAAAAATGAAATGTGGTACATCATGGACGCCGACGATGAGGCCGAAATTATTGTTGGCTTCAACAAAGAACTCACCAAAGAAAGCTACGCCGAAAAACTTCAAAGCGAAACCGTCTTAGAGGTGCTTAACAAAGAGCAAACCTCAGCAGGAGATGCGTTTTATATCCCAACAGGAAGGGTACATGCAATCGGCGCTGGGGTATTGCTTGCAGAAATACAACAAACCTCCGATGTGACCTATCGGATATACGATTACAACAGGGTTGACAAAGCCACCGGGGAAACCCGAGAGCTACATAACGATTTAGCCCTAGATGTCATTGATTTTTCTGTCCATGACAGCTATAAAACCAAATATGACAACAAACCAAACACCAGCAACCAACTGATACATACCGATTACTTTAGATCAAACATCCTTACAATCGATCAAAGTATAAAAAAGGACTACTCAGATATAGATTCTTTTGTGATCTATATATGTACAGAAGGGGCTCTAGAACTTACAACAAGCCAGGGTGCTTACTCACTGAAAAAAGGAGAGACTTTGTTGTTACCAGCCTGTGTTAATTATATTGTTTTGGAGCCATACCAACAAAGTGAGCTTTTAGAAGTGCTATATTAAACTCGTATATTGAATAATGGAGTATAAGCAACTAAGAAAGTTCGAACTCCCGTAAGTTTGGGTCCTTATATGATGTTAACGCAATATAGATGTCCAAATCTGTTAGTGTTTGCTGCTTTTGTTACAACAAGTTCATGGATGGTCTCTGTTGAAGTCGTTTTTGGGATTACGGCCTTTAGGCGTATGCTTCCCAGTATCAAGAAGCAACAAAACATACTTATGAAGAAGGGAACGTGCCAACGCCTTATATGACAAACAATAAGTGCTATGCCAAATCCAATGGGATATAAATATCTGAAGCTAGCTTGAAAAAATTCTTGCAAAAGTATCCCCAAACCAAATGCAGATCCAATGAGGGCAATAGGGGTACTTGAATGGGACATACTACAAAGTACGTAACATTCTATTTTTTAAGCAACCTTCGAGTTTGCGCGTATTTTTTTTTCCAGTAAGTATTATCTAGTGTTGAGATGATTACACCTTGTGAAGAGGAGGCGTGAATAAATTGGGGAACTCCCCGTTTCGTTCCTACCACTATGCCCGCGTGGGTAAGCTTGCGCTTTCTGGAAGTTCTAAAAAAAACGAGATCTCCTTTTTTAGCTCTGTCAATAGAAATGCGCTTGCCTTTTTTTCGCAAAGCATCCACAGTTCTAGGTATTTTAACTCCTTGTTGGCGGTAGGCATTGTAAATAAGGCCAGAGCAATCAATACCACGTTTGGTGTTTCCACCCAAAGCATAAGGAGTACCTAAATATCCCTTGGCGTAGTACACAACCCCATCGCTGGGTTTCATTTTACTGCCTTTTCGAAAGCTGCCACATGAAGCCACACTAAAGGCCAACAGTAATAGGAATACCTTACGCATGTGTTCGTTGCGAAATTAGTTTGGCCGTTTGGTCACTAGCACCACTTCCGCCTAGTTTTGTTTTTAGTGCTTTGTAGGCCTCAAGCTGAGCTGTCCGTACCGATCCATGTAAAATTTCAGATAGATCAGAAGACAACTGATTTGGATTGCAGTTGCGCTGTATGCGCTCGGGCACTACCATTTGGTCTAAAATTAAATTGACAAGTGAGATGTAAGGCAGTTTTACAACTTGTTTTCCAATGGCGTAACTCAAAGCACTGGTTTTGTAGCATACAATTTGTGGTACTTCGAATAGTGCTGTTTCTAGGGTTGCTGTTCCGCTGGTAACCAAAGCGGCATGGGCGTGCGACAATAATGTATATGTATCATTTTTGACAATATGCAAACCTAGGTTTTCGAAAAGTGTTTCATTTAGGTGTGGTGCTGCTCCAATCACAAAGCAATACTCGGGGAAATCTTTGGCCGTATCCGACATGATGCGTACCATTTTACTAACTTCTTGCGCCCTGCTTCCAGGTAATAAGGCGACTATGGGCTTGTCTTTTGGGAGTTTGTGTGTTGTTCTGAAAATTTCAGCATCTCCAGCGTCAAATTGTGCAATTTCGTCCAGTAGCGGATGTCCTACAAAATCAACAGCCAGTTGATGTTTGTTTTCAAAAAAGGTCTTTTCAAAAGGGAGGATGACATATAAATAGTCAATGACCTTTTTCATAAGCGCTACTCTGTTTTCTTTCCATGCCCAAACTTGTGGGCTGATATAATAATGAACAGGGATTTTTTGGGATTTAGCCCATTTGGCAATGCGGAGGTTAAACCCAGGATAGTCAATAAGGATAATTGCATCGGGCTGAAATGCCAAAATATCCTCTTTGCAAAAGCGTATGTTTTTAAAGATCGTACGGAGGTTTTTGGCGACTTCCCAAAACCCCATAAAAGCCAAGTCACGATAGTGTTTTACGAGGGTTGCGCCTTGCGCTTTCATGCGATCACCGCCCCAAGCACGAATGCTAGTATTTGCATCTTCTTTTTTGAGCGATTTTATAAGGTTGGCAGCGTGTAAATCTCCAGATGCTTCCCCGGCAATGATGTAGTACTTCATCCAAAAAGCTTTAATCCAAAGGTAAGCAAAGCCCACAAGATGGAGCTTGCAAGGACTCCATAGGCAAATGGTTCGTTGTTTTTTCGCAGAGATCCAAAAAACAACAACAAATTGGGAAGCGCACAAAGTGTTGCTATCCCCGCAAAAGTATCCACCTCCTTAAGCTCAAAATCTAGATTTATAACTGCAATACCAAGCATAAATATAGGCACGCCCAAACCCAGCAGCAGCCCCCAGCGCAATTGTTTTGTCAAAAATCCCATGTATTTAGTTTCTGAATGCTGTGATGTGCTGTCATGTCAAAGTGGACAGGAACAACGCTTACATAACCATTTTCAAGCGCCCACTCGTCAGTGTCTTCGCCCTTGTCTTCATTGATAAATTTTCCTGTAAGCCAATAGTATTCTTTGCCAGTGGGGTCCTCTCTTTTGTCAAACTCTTCAACCCAATACGCCATAGCTTGTCTGCATATGCGTATTCCTTTGATGTCCTTTTCTTCCAATTTGGGTAGGTTAACGTTCAGCACAACCCCTTCTGGAATGCCATTTGATAGGGCAGACAGGGCAATGCGCTTAACAAAGGGGTTTATTTGCTCAAAATCAGCATCCCATGCATAGTCTAAAAGTGAAAACCCAATGGCTGGAATACCTTCTATGCCTGCTTCAACAGCAGCACTCATGGTACCTGAATAGATTACGTTAATTGACGAATTGGAGCCGTGATTGATACCAGAAACACAGAGATCTGGCTTGCGCTTTAGTATTTCATGTACCCCCATTTTAACGCAATCAGCTGGTGTGCCAGAACAGGCGTATTCTTCTTGTGGCCCATCGTCTATGGTGACCTTACTGCATCGAAGGGTGTTGTTTAAGGTGATGGCATGCCCCATACCCGATTGCGGACTGTCGGGAGCAACCACCACGACCTCACCAATGCTGTTCATCACGTGAATGAGATTCCGTAGCCCTGGAGCACTAATTCCATCATCATTGGTTACAAGAATTAAAGGCTTTTTCATACATTAGTTTTGAAAGATAAAAATACGCAATGACCGCTTCATATTTGCTTTTTTTGGCACGGTTATGGAATAGTTGTTAAAAAAGTTACGAAAAAGCTGTATTTTTAACCTTGCTTCCAAAGAGAATTATGAAAAAAAAGTTATTCTTCCCCCTGTTTTTTGTTGTCCTAATGCTCGTGGCATGGACTCGCTTTAACAACCCAACAACGCATCAATTTTCTGAAGACACCTCAAAAGACAAACTCCTTATGGAGCTAATTGCATATTTTATGCAACGTGGACACTTCGACCCTAAGGATATAAGCAACGACTTTTCCGAAGATTTGTACGAGACCTTTTTGGAAATGCTAGACGGTCAAAAACGGTACTTTCTCAAAAAGGATATCGCTCAATTTGATCGATATAAATATGCATTAGACGACGAGTTTAGGGCGTTGCAAACCAATTTTTTTGATTTGGTTTACGCCCGTTATTTGGAGCGCAGGAATGAAACCAAATCATTTTATCTCGAGATTTTAGAAAAGCCTTTTGATTTTAGTAAAAAGGAGGAGATCAATGTGGATTATGAAAATCAACAACACCCTGGCACCTTACGACAAAAGACAGAAAAGTGGCGCAAGCAACTTAAGCTATCTACGCTTAACATTTTACACAACAAACTAGAAGAGGAAGAAAAGCTTGCTGCAAAAGATGAAAGCTATGTGCCTAAGACATTTGAATTCTTAGAAGAAGAGGCCCGAGGGATTACCCGTGAAAACATGGAAAACTATTTTTCGCTGATGGAAGACGTCCGCGAGGAGGATTGGTTTGGCAGCTATCTCAATGCTTTTGTAACCCAGTTTGATCCTCATTCTGTCTATTTCGCTCCCGTGGATAAAGACCGTTTTGATGCATCTATGTCTGGAAAGTATGAAGGAATAGGTGCTCGACTTACAAAGCGAAACCAAGTCATCAAGATTGTTGATGTGATTTCGGGAGGGCCCATATGGCGCGATCAGTCAATTGAAGTTGGTGACCAAATTATGATGGTGCGTCAAGAAGAAGGCGACCCCGTTGATGTACAGTCCATGCGTTTAGATGATGCTATTAAACTAATTAAGGGGCCGGCTGAAACAACGGTTTACCTAACCATAAAGCGGGTAGATGGCACCATAGAAGAAGTAGCTATCAAGCGCGACACTGTTGAGTTAGAAGAATCGTATTTGAAGTCATCACTAGTCCAAAAAGGAGGCAAAACATTTGGGCTGATACACCTGCCTAAATTTTATGTTGATTTCAAGGACTACAAAGAACGTAATGCTGCAAAGGACATGGAGCAAGAAATAATTCGACTCAAACAACAAGGGGTTCAGGGCTTGGTTATTGATTTGCGAAATAATGGAGGCGGTTCCCTTCAAACAGTAGTGGATATGGCCGGTTTCTTTATTGACGAAGGACCTGTTGTTCAGGTAAAGACTAGTGATGCTGTGAGTAAGGTTTTAAAAGATCGTGATGGTAAGACACTTTGGGACGGTCCACTAGTAATTATGGTGAATGAGCTTTCGGCTTCTGCTTCTGAGATTTTAGCGGCTGCCATGCAAGACTATGAAAGAGCAGTTGTTTTGGGGAGCAAGCAAACTTTTGGTAAAGGAACTGTTCAGAATATAATAGAGCTGAATCGTTTTGTTTCTAAGAGTACCTATGGCGATTTAGGCGCGTTGAAATTTACTACTGAAAAGTTCTATCGCATTACGGGCAAGTCAACCCAGCTAGAAGGCGTTTATAGCGATGTGGTAGCACCAGACCAATATGCCTATGTTGATATTGGCGAAAAAGACGAAGAAAACCCCTTGGTGTGGGATCAGATTGCCTCAGCTTCATTTAGCAAATGGGATGGCTATCAGAACTATCAGCAGGTTATTGAAGATAGCGCTGCTCGCGTGGCTCGTGACACCTTGTTTCAGCTTATTGACAAGAATGCCAAATGGGTGCGAACACAACAAGACAAAAACGACTTTTCATTGAACTACAAGCTGTTTTCAGATGAAATAGCAAAAGACGAATCTTTTGCAGATCAATTTGAAATACTGAATGAATATTCCAATTCGCTGACATTTGAATCCTTGCCTTATGAGTTAGCAAAAATGAAAACCGACACCCTGCTAGCTGAAAAGCGTAAGCGTTGGAAAAAGTCTTTGAATAAGGATATGTATGTAAATGAGGCAATTTCTATTTTAGAAGCCTTGGACTTAAACTTTATTGGCAAAAAACCCCTTGCCATGCAGCGTTAATCTATTGTATTCTTTGATAATATACACGTAAGTAGATTCCCATAAATATACTAAAAGCCAAGAGGCTAGACCCCCCGTAACTCATCAGGGGAAGTGGAATGCCAATGGTAGGCACCAGTCCGACCACCATGCCTAAATTAATACCCACGTGAATGAGTAGTATACAGGCAAATCCAAGGCAAAACACCCGACTAAAAGTAGTTTTTTGTTTGTAGGCTGTTTTGACAATTTGGGTGATTAGCATCATAAAAAGACCCAAAACTAAAGCAGTGCCTAAAAATCCCCATTCTTCACCCACAGTTGTAAAGATATAATCGGTTTGTTGTTCTGGGACAAAGCCTCCTTTGGTTTGTGTTCCTTGTAGGTAGCCCTTACCCAAACCGCCGCCTGAACCAATCGCTATTTGAGACTGATTTATATTATAGCCCACTCCTCGAACATCGACTTCTTTTCCTAACAAAATATTAAACCGATCCCTATGTCGTTGTTCAAACACATTATCAAAAATATAGGATACAGAAAGTGTAAAAGCAGCACCCATGATGCTAATTAACAGTATGGGCCTGAGTGCTTTTTTTACCTTGCGCCAACGCCTGTATATATAGGTAAACAGCAATAAAACGCCAATTGTAATTAGGGTAAAATTAGCGCCTATTAAAAGCGTGAGAATGAAAAGCACAAACAAGAGCAGCAGGGTGTATATAAAGTAAGAAGGAAGCCCTTCGGCATGGAGTACAAAGAAAAAGCCTAGAAGTACAATGGCCGTTCCAGGATCGGGCTGTGCTATCGTTAATATTGCGGGAATGGTTATGATGACAAAGGCACCCATATAATCTTTCACTCTGTCAATGCGCGTATTAAAGCCACCTAGGTGCTTGGCAATTGCGAGTGCAACCGCAACTTTTGCAAACTCTGAAGGTTGTAAGCTAAATCCGCCAATGGCATACCACGATCTTGCACCGGACACCTCTGTTCCAAATATCCATAAACCCAATAAACTTAGGACTGACACCATAAATAAGATGCTAGCATACCGCTCAAAAAACTTGATATCAATGAATTGAAATAAGAAAATCAGGACTATACCAATTCCCAAAGCAATCAACTGTTTTTGCATAAATCCAGCGGCTATTGCCGTGTTATCTACATCGTATACAGCAGAATATATATTGACCAAACCGATGCCCACCAACATAAGATAGAGGGATAAGGCATACCAGTCAAATCGTAAAAACTTATTCATTTATGGTAAAAGGTTTGTTACTTGTTACTTTGGCGTATTCCGCTTCAAGGCTTCCGTTGAGCATGCGGTTCTCCAGCCATCTTCGCTTGACCTCACCCTTAAGGTATTTTTCAATCACTAAACTGGCAATGGGAGCAGCCCAACGTGCCCCCCAATAACCGTTTTCTACGATAACGGCAAGCGCGATTTTAGGATTGTCTTTTGGTGCAAAAGCAATAAAAACAGAATGGTCTGTTAGTTGTGTTCTGACGCCATCAATTTTCGTAAAGTTTTCAATGGTACCTGTTTTGCCACAGACCTCAATTCCTCTAATAGCAGCTACTCGGGCTGTTCCTTTACTTACTACGTCGGCCATTCCCTCAATGACATTTGTAAAATGTTCTTTTGAAATAGAGGTTGCGCGTTTTGTTTTGTATTTGGGGTCAATAAAATCTCCTTGTATTTCTTTCACAAAATGGGGGGTGTAGAAAAACCCTTGGTTTGCAATGGTTGCAGCTACATTAGCCAATTGAATGGGTGTCATAAGTATCTCCCCTTGGCCAATAGCATTAGAAACTATAGTAGACCCGCGCCATCGTTGACTTGGGTACCAAAGATTATAAAAGTTGGCGTTGGGAACATATCCAGGTTGTCCCACGGGGTGATCATATCCCAAATAGTTACCCAAACCAAAGCTATTCAGGTGCTTGTACCAAGTATTGATATTTTCTTCAACCTTGTTGTCGTTATCTATAATACGACGGTAAACGTTCGAAAAATAGGTATTACACGACTTGTAAATACCCCTGTTCAGATTATTTTTTGTGCCCGGCGGACACATGCATGCCATAAATTGATTTCTAGCATAGTAGTGTCCGCTATAACAAGTGAATTTTGTATTGGAGTCTACCACACCTTCTTCTAGTGCCACAAGTGCATTTAACACTTTAAAAGGGGATCCAGGTGCATATTGTCCTTGTAGCGAGCGGTCAAATAAATACCTGTTAAGGGTGTCTTGTTTTAATTCTTCAAAAAAGGCAGAACGATCTCTACCCACAAGTGCGTTGGGATCAAAGGTTGGTGTGCTTACGCTCATCAAAATCTCTCCTGTGCTTGGTTCAATTGCCAAAATACCACCTCGCTTATTTGCCAGTAGTCTAGTTCCGTATTCTTGAAGCTCAATATCAACTGACAGCGTTATGTCTTGCGCAGGTATTGGTAGGGTATCGAGTGTCCCATCTTTGTAGGGGCCAATAATTCTGTTAAACTTATCTCTTTGCAGATAAGAAACACCTTTGGTCCCTCGTAGTATTTTTTCATAGGTTTTCTCAATTCCTTGACGTCCTATGAGCTCCCCTTTAACGTAGTAGGGGTTGTTGCGTATATCGAAATTATTAACTTCACTTATGTAGCCCAGGAGATTGGATGCTACTTTTGTTTGGTAGTTTCTAACAGATTTCCGCTGAATGTACATGCCAGGAAACTTCCACATCTTTTCCTGTAAAATGGCATAATCTTGTTTGGAAATTTGGTTTAAAAGAACCGATGGCGCACGCAGTGAATAACGTTGCGCTTTGTTTATACTTTCGACTAATTTTGATTTAGGTAAACGCAGCATTTCGCAAAGGTCCAAGGTGTCAAATACCTTAAGGTTTTTGGGAATCACCATTAAGTCATACATGGGTTGATTGGAAACCAACAGGGTTCCGTTTCTGTCAAAAACATACCCTCGCTCTGGGTATACATATCGCTTTAATACCGAGTTTTTTAAGGAAAGATCTTCGTATTGATTTGAAAGTATTTGAAGGAAAAATAACCTGATAAAGAGCACACTACCTACAAATGCAATCGCTGTGGTAAAAAAGCGGGTTCTCATCACTTTGTTTTTTGGGTTAAAACAAGCAGTAAAAAACAGGTCATAATGGTTAAAATACTGGTTGCCCCCCATGCGCCTAACAACCAGCCTAACTTAGACCAGCTTCCTGTCATGGCAGTAAAAAGGAAAAAGTGATGAACCAATATGATAAGCAAGGTGTAGAGACAAAGGCTCCCGAATGATTCGTTTTCAATCTTCAGGTCTCTTAAGGATATGGTGTCTCTATATGCAGCGCGCATTAGCAGTGGCCTTGTGAAGCACGCAATCAGACTTGCGACGGTGTGAATGCCCCCAGACAAGAAAAGCAAGTCCACCATAATTCCTATAAAAAATCCGACCAATAACACTACCCACGCTTCCCATTGGTGCGGTAACAGCACAAATAAAAGCACATAGATTAAGGGTGCATATGGAATCCCTAGCATGATAGGGTCAAGCATAAAAATCTGTGCAAAGACAAGTGCCAAAAACCAAATCAGTAAGCTTATCGGTTTACTCATTATCGATGATCATTTCTTTTATTGTTTCAGCCTTAGGTATCACAACGCCATAGACATAATCCAGATTGGTCATGTCTTGAAAAAGGGATATGTGGAGTTGGTAATAGTTGTCGTTTGTAGGAACAATGACATCACGAATAACGCCGAGGTCAATATGTTTTGGAAAAATAGCTGACATTCCTCCTGTGACAATAGTGTCTCCCACTTGTACATTAGCAGCTAAGGGGACGTCAGACAATATCATATCTTTTGGCGAATCACCATTCCAATGGAGACTACCAAAATGATTGCTTTTTTTAAGTTTTGCATTAATACTCAGCGCCTTATTTAGTAAGGAAATAACACTGCTGGTTTCTTCATTGATGCTATGAACAATCCCAACGACTCCTTTTGCAGAAATAATCCCCATTTCCTTGTGGATGCCGCTTTTTTTCCCGGCGTTGAGTGTGATATGATTGTAGTTGAGCTGAATACTATTGCGAATAACTTGAGCAGGAATTACTTCAAATGGAATACTGTCTAAAAGAAGCGCTTGATTCTGCTCATTGATAAGCTTTGCTAACAGATACTGGTTGTCTTCGATAAGTTGTTGGTTATGCTGATTAAGCTTAAAGTAAGAAAAAAACTGATGGCGAGCCTCAAAAAAAGGAGCTAGGGCAGCATTGTTAAGTGCTAAAAAGTTACTGCGCTGGTAATTGTGATTACGTGCCATATATTGAAGGGATAGCGCTAGCAACAAAATAAACAGCAGTAGCGTTCTGTTTCGCAGTATGCTGTTCAGTAATTTTTGCATGTGTTACACTACTTTATCAAAACAGACTTGTATCGCTCAATATTTTTAAGCACGGTGCCTGTTCCTCGAACTACAGCTCTAAGTGGATCTTCTGCAATAAAAATGGGGAGTTCCGTTTTTTGAGATAGTCTTTTGTCTAGACCTCGGAGCATAGAACCACCGCCGGCTAGATATACACCAGTATTGTAGATATCTGCTGCTAGCTCGGGAGGCGTTTGCGCAAGTGTTTCCATAACAGAATCTTCAATTCGTACTATGGATTTATCTAATGCCTTGTAGATTTCTCTGTATGAAATAAGAATTTCTTTAGGTTTTCCTGTCAATAAATCACGTCCCTGAACCGACATGTCTTCTGGTGGGCTTTCCAATTCCTCAGTTGCAGAGCCAATGCTAATTTTGACACGTTCTGCTGTGCGTTCACCAATAAACAAGTTGTGTTGGGTGCGCATATAATAGATGATATCGTTTGTGAATACATCACCAGCAATTTTAACGGATTTATCACATACAATTCCTGAAAGGGCAATGACCGCAATTTCAGTAGTACCACCCCCAATATCAACAATCATATTTCCCTTTGGTTGCATGATGTCAACGCCAATACCAATAGCTGCTGCCATAGGTTCGTGAATCAAATAGACTTCTTTTCCGTTAACACGTTCTGCAGATTCTCTAACGGCACGCATCTCCACTTCTGTAATTCCAGAGGGTATACAGATGACCATACGAAGCGATGGCGTAAAAAAGCGTTTTTTGAGTGAAGGAATATTCTTGATAAACAAGCTAATCATTTGCTCAGAAGCATTAAAATCAGCAATAACGCCGTCTTTTAGTGGACGTATCGTTTTGATATTTTCATGGGTTTTACCTTGCATCTGGTTGGCTTCTTGACCCACAGCAATAATTTTGCTGTTCCTTCTGTCCATAGCTACTATAGATGGACTGTCAACCACTACCTTATCATTGTGAATAATAAGCGTGTTAGCAGTACCTAAGTCTATAGCTATTTCTTCAGTCAAAAAGTCAAAAAATCCCATGAAATTGGTATTGGTATGTAATAATACGAATTAATGTTTAAAATGCCTTACACCAGACATAACCATTGCCAAATTATTTCCATTGCAATAGTCTATGCTCAATTGATCTTTGACAGACCCTCCAGGTTGAATTACGGCTACAATGCCAGCATTATTTGCAATTTCAACACAATCTGGGAAAGGAAAGAAAGCATCACTAGCCATAACTGCTCCCGTCAAATCAAAACCAAAATGTTTTGCTTTTTCAATAGATTGATTTAATGCATCTACTCTTGAGGTTTGGCCTGTTCCAGCGGCAAATAACTGTCCGTTTTTAGCTAAAACAATGGTGTTGGATTTGGTGTGTTTTGCAATTTTAGAAGCAAACAACAAATCGCTAATTTCCTGTGTGGTGGCTTTTCTTTCTGTGACGTCACGCAGTATAGACTGGTCGTCTGTTATCCCGTCACGTTCTTGCACCAAATGTCCATTGAGGCAAGAGCGAACCAAAGAAGATGGCTGTGGATAGCTTTTTAAATCCAGCAAAATTCTATTCTTCTTTTGTTTCAATACTTCCAAAGCACTTGCTTCAAAAGCAGGGGCAATAACAACCTCACAGAAAAGCGTATTGATTTTTTCGGCTGTGGGAAGGTCTATAGTGGTGTTGGCAATTAGCACGCCACCAAAAGCAGATACTGGATCTCCGGCAAGTGCGTCTGTGTAGGCTTGTGAAATGCTATCACGGGTAGCCAATCCACAAGCATTGTTGTGTTTTAGGATAGCAAAAGTGGGCGCATCGTCTTTAAATTCTGCCATCAGTTGTACTGCGGCATCAACATCGAGGAGGTTGTTGTAAGAAAGCGCCTTACCGTGATGCTTAAAAAATACCTCTTCGAAATTGCCAAAGAAAGTTCCTTTTTGATGTGGATTCTCGCCATATCGTAATAGTTTACCTTCGTTGTAGCTCAGCTTTAAAGCATCGTTATCTTCTTCAAAGAAATTGAAAATATGCGTGTCGTAATGCGAAGATACACGGAACGCATTTGCGGCAAATTGTTTACGATCTGCCAATGCTGTTTTTCCATTTTTACTTTCTAGTAATGCTAGAAAGTCATCGTAATCACCAACGGATGATACGCACAAGACGTCTTTGTAGTTTTTGGCAGCAGCACGGATAAGTGAAATCCCACCAATGTCTATTTTTTCTATGATGTCTGCTTCTGATGCGCCAGATCTAACGGTATCTTCAAATGGATACAAATCTACCAATACAATATCAAGATGTGGTATGCTGTATGCTGCTAACTCTTCTTGATCATTTTCATTTGATCTGCGGTTCAGAATTCCACCAAAAACTTTGGGGTGTAAGGTTTTAACACGCCCCCCTAAAATGGAAGGGTATGAAGTCAAATCCTCTACCTGAATTACGGGAACTCCCTGCGCCTCAATAAAGGCTGCAGTTCCACCTGTTGAATAGAGCGTAATGCCCAACTCGTGCATTTTGGTAACGATGGGGGCAAGCCCCTCTTTGTTGAATACAGAAATAAGGGCGGATTTGGCTTGGATAGCGTCTTGCATGAAATAAAAATTGAAAGCACAAAAGTAGGAATTTTATCCCACTAAAAGTTCATTTTTGAACGCAATAAATAAGTCGCAACACGTTGGTTTACTTCCGCCAAAAACACCTCGTCATTTTTGTCAAAAGCACGGGCTGTATTGGAGTCTATATCAATTTGCCCCACGTTTTTCCCCTCCATAAATAGCGGTACCACAATTTCAGACTTTACGTCTATGCTACAAGCAATATAGTTGTCTTGCTCAGATACGTCGTCTACCACAAAATTTTGATTGCTCAAAGCTACCTGGCCACAGATCCCTTTTCCAAATGGAATTACGGTATGGTCTGTTGGCTTTCCAGCGAATGCTTTTAGATGGAGTTCTTTTTTTTCAGGTTTGTGAAAGTAGAAGCCTACCCAATCGTAGCTTGGGAGTTTTTGTTGAATTTCAGCACAAACCCATTCCAATGCCGTTTGGGGGTCTTGACTTTGATTCAAATATTTGGCAATATGTTCAAGAAGGGATTTATACATAAAAAAACTGCCCCATAAAGGGGCAGTAAATAATGAATTGTTTACATCATGCCTGGCATGCCTCCACCACCCATAGGCGGCATAGCGGCAGCTGGCGTGTCTTCTTTAATATCAACTAAGGCACATTCGGTAGTTAGAATCATCCCAGCTACAGAAGCAGCATTTTCAAGTGCAATTCGCGTCACTTTCTTAGGGTCAATGATTCCTTTTTCTTGCATGTTGCCATAGGTGTCGGTTTTGGCATCATATCCAAAATTGTTTTCACCTTCTATAACCTTTGCAACTACCACAGAGCCTTCACCACCTGCATTTCCAACAATGGTACGTAGGGGTGACTCAATCGCTTTTGAGACAATTTGAATACCAGTTAGCTCGTCTGCATTTGTGCTTTTGAGCTTTCCTAAACTCGGCAATGCTTGTAGCAGTGCTACACCACCACCAGAAACGATACCTTCTTCAACTGCAGCCCTTGTCGCGTGTAGTGCATCGTCAACACGGTCTTTCTTTTCTTTCATCTCAACTTCAGAAGCGGCACCTACATAAAGTACTGCAACACCACCAGAAAGCTTGGCGAGTCGTTCTTGAAGCTTTTCTTTGTCATAGTCAGACGTAGATGCCTCAATTTGAGATTTGATTTGATTTACACGTGCTTTTATGTCGTCTGTGTTGCCTGCACCATTTACGACTGTAGTACTGTCTTTGTCAATGGTTACTTTTTCAGCAGTACCCAACATGTCGAGGGTTGCATTTTCAAGAGTAAATCCACGGTCTTCAGAAATAACGGTTCCGCCAGTTAAAATGGCAATGTCTTCCAACATAGCTTTTCTTCTGTCGCCAAACCCAGGTGCCTTAACAGCGGCTATTTTAAGCGAACCGCGGAGTTTGTTGACCACAAGTGTTGCCAAAGCCTCTCCGTCTACGTCTTCTGCGATAACCACTAAAGGCTTACCACTTTGGGCAACAGGCTCTAGTACAGGAAGCAAATCCTTCATGGTAGAAATTTTCTTGTCGTACAATAGAATGTATGGCGATTCCATATCTGCTTCCATTTTGTCTGAATTGGTAACAAAGTATGGCGATATATAACCGCGGTCAAATTGCATACCTTCAACTATATCAACCGTAGTATCGGTTCCTTTAGCTTCTTCTACCGTGATAACGCCTTCCTTTCCTACTTTCTCAAAAGCTGCCGTAATCAACTCACCTATGGCTGCGTCGTTGTTAGCTGAAATGGATGCTACTTGTTTGATTTTTTCAGATGAGTTACCCACTTCAACAGCTTGTTTGTTAAGGTCAGCAACTATGGCTTCAACCGCTTTGTCAATACCTCGCTTAAGGTCCATAGGGTTAGCCCCTGCGGCAACATTTTTAAGTCCTTCTTTAACAATAGCTTGTGCAAGTATGGTTGCTGTTGTTGTCCCATCACCAGCTAAGTCGTTGGTTTTGGAAGCTACTTCTTTTACCATTTGTGCACCCATATTTTCAAGGGCATCCTCAAGCTCTACTTCTTTAGCAACACTGACACCGTCCTTGGTTACTTGCGGGCCACCAAAAGACTTACCAATGATTACGTTTCGGCCTTTGGGCCCAAGCGTTACTTTAACTGCGTCTGCAAGTGCATCAACGCCACGCTTTAGTCCGTCGCGTGCTTCTATATCAAATTGAATTTTCTTTGCCATGATAATGTTTTATGAAATGATTCCTAGAATATCGCTTTCGCGCATGATGATGTAATCGCCACCGTCTAATTTTAGCTCTGTGCCAGCGTATTTGCCATACAATACGGTGTCACCTACCTGAACAGTGATGGCATCGTCTTTGGTTCCTGGTCCTGTAGCAACTACAGTTCCTTTTTGCGGTTTTTCTTTGGCTGTATCTGGAATGATAATTCCTGATGCGGTAGTCGTTTCTGCCGCCAATGGCGCAATCACAACACGATCAGCCAAGGGTTTGATATTGATCGTACTCATGTATAAAAATTTAGTTTATAAAATTATTAGCATCAATTGTGCCATTACAAAAATCAAGAAAAAAGCAGTCAAAAGCTGACAGCTTGACATTATTAATCCTCGCCGTCTGTTTGTGGTAACTCAGGAAGTTCTTCTGGAATTTCTTCTGGAATAGTTTCAGGAATACTCTCCTCAATTGCTGCTTCATCAATAAGAGTAGACTCACTTGTATTAGAAGGCATGCTAATCATGGAATTGGAAATCAGAATAAGAACCAATAATAAGGTAGCTAGCACCCAAGTACTTTTATCTAAAAAGTCGGTTGTTTTTTGAACGCCTCCAAGTTGTTGAGAGCTACCGCCAAATGCAGATGAAAGACCCCCGCCTTTTGGATTTTGAACCATTACGACCAGAATGAGCAAAAAGCAAACGATGATGGTTAGTACTAGAAAAATGGAAAATGTACTCATATTAACTTTGGTTTTGTGCTTTCTTAATTTTTTTGATTTGGTCTGCAAATAAACTACTTTTTTCTGGATATTTCAATGCCAATATCTCATAGGCGTTAATTGCATTTTTAAATTTCCCTTGCTTGACATAAATCTGTGCCAGGGTCTCTGTCATCAGCGATTTGTCGTCAAATTGTTGCTTTTGCGTGAGATCGATTGTTTTCTTTTCGGTTTTAACCAAATCAATTTTAGGGGTATCAGCAATAAATTTATCAATGAGTCGCTCTTGATTTGTTTCTTTTGGCAAGGAATCATCTACTTGGTGCAGCCAATCGACAAACGACATAACTTGGTCAGCTGCACGACTTTGTCGGGCAAGTGTGACGCGTTCTGCTTCACCTGCAGGAGATTTGATAAGGTGCAATCTGTTTTTAGTGTGTACCGCACAGGATGCTAAAAAAGAAGGGGCCTGCTTTTGGGCATGCTTTTCAGCAATTTGCCAACCCAAATGGTGTAAGGCTTGAAAATAAGGATACTGTTGTATGAGTGTTTCTACACGACTTAGGGTCGCTGATGGGTCCTCCTGTCCCTGCTCACGTAATGTTGTCAAATATGTACGTTCGCTGTTTACCATTTTGCCAAAGATTCGTTAAAAATATCTTGGGTTATGCGTTCGAACAGAATTTCATGCGCTTCTGTTTGTATGGATTGAACTTGTGTGGCAGCATCAAAATCAAAGAAGAAACTAAATTTTTTCTCAAAGTCGTCGTCTTCGTTAAGAGTGTTAAAGTAACGCACATTAACGCTCATGGTTAGCCTGTTTTGGGCTGCGGTTTCCTGAGCGGTTGCAGTCATGGGAGTTACTCGATAGGTGACAATTTCGCCTTCATAAATCAAATGCCCGTTGACATTAGTCAGATCTAAGTTGGTTTGATTTAGTAACATTTCTTGAACTGCATTTGTAAAATCTCGATCAAGCCCTGGCTCAAAAACGGACCCCACTTCATTAGCAGCATTGTTTACAAAAAAGTTGACTTGCACTGTTTCTGCCCCTTCTGGAATAGAAGCTCCCGTAAAGGAATAAAACTTACATCCCACCAGCAAAACAAAAATCAAAACAATACCTATTCTCATACTATTTGTCTAAATCAAATTGTTTAATCTTTCGGTAGAGTGTTCGCTCCGAAATACCCAATTCTGCTGCAGCAGCCTTTCTTCTGCCCTTGTTGCGTTCCAATGCTTTGACGATAAGCTCTAGTTCTTTATCCTGTAAAGATAGCGTTTCTGCTTCTTCAATTTCTTCAGCATACTCATATCGGTCGTTAAAGGCTTGTTGAACCGGTGTAGCTGTAGTAGGGGATTGCAATTGGTAGGGTTCTTCTTCCGTGGGTTTGTCTCCGTATATTTTTTCAATTAATCCCTCATGTTGTGCTTTCGCTTGATCCATGCTAGAGGTGTTCATGAGCTCGTGGGTCAGTTTTTTTAGATCGTTGAGGTCGGCTTTCATATCAAAAAGCACTTTGTATAGAATTTCACGTTCTGAAGAAAAATCACCACCCGCTTCTTTTTGATTAATAACTGCGGGCAAGTTCGCTTTTGTCGCAGGAAGGTATTGCTTTAAAATATGTACATCAATATTTCTTTCTTGTTCCAAAACGGATAGCTGCTCAGCAATGTTACGCAGTTGGCGTATATTTCCTGCCCATGGTTGTTGCTCGAGTAAAGCCTGTGCCTTGTCATCTAAGCGTACGGTTGGCATGCGGTATTTTTGTGCAAAATCGGCAGCAAACTTGCGGAACAAAAGGTGAATATCACCCTTTCTGTCTCTAAGGGGCGGCAGGTTGATTTCAACCGTACTTAGCCTGTAGTATAAATCTTCTCTAAATTTTCCTTTGTGAATGGCTTCAAGCATGTGCACATTGGTTGCTGCTACCACACGTACATCTGTTTTTTGCACTTTAGAAGACCCCACTTTTAAAAATTCGCCGTTTTCTAAGACTCGAAGTAGTCTTACTTGAGTCGACAGTGGTAATTCACCAACTTCGTCTAAAAATATGGTACCTCCATCAGCTACTTCAAAGTAACCACTACGTGTTTGTGTAGCTCCTGTAAAGGCGCCTTTTTCATGCCCAAATAACTCCGAATCAATGGTTCCTTCTGGAATAGCGCCGCAGTTTACAGCTATAAACTTACCGTGTTTGCGGTTGGACAGTTGATGAATGATGCGTGGAAAAATTTCTTTCCCCACCCCAGATTCTCCTGTCACCAATACCGAGATTTCAGTGGGGGCAACACGGAGTGCTTTGCCAATGGCAAAATTGAGTTGAGGATCATTGCCAATGATGCCAAAACGTTGTTTTATATTTTGAACATTATCCATGATGATGTTTTTGAGTTGGGCCATAACCTACAGCAGTACCAATAAGCGTTGCTGAGGTACAAGTGTCAATTTTGACCGATACAAAATCGCCTATTTTGTAGTGGTCCTTTGGAAAAACGACCACGGTGTTTTGTGGTGCTCTTCCGCTCCATTGCTGTTCAGATCGTTTAGATGTTTTTTCGATAAGGACTTCTACCGTTTTTCCTAATTGTTGATCATTTCGGATGCGACCATGTTTTTGTTGCATATCCACAATTTCCTGAAGTCTTCTTTTTTTGACGTCCTCTGGAATATTATCTTCTAATTTTTTTGCAGCTGGGGTGCCTGGTCGTTCGGAGTACATGAACATAAATCCAAAATCGTAGGTTACATATTCCATGAGACTCAGGGTGTCTTTGTGGTCTTGCTCTGTTTCATTGGGAAAGCCTGCAATCATATCCTGGGAAATGCCACAATCGGGCAAAAGCTGCTTAATATCGTCGATTAATTGCATGTATTCCTCACGTGTGTGTTGCCGGTTCATGGCTTTAAGGACATCATTGCTTCCAGATTGAACAGGAAGGTGTATGTAGTTGCATATGTTGGGGTGCTTCGCCATGATATGAAGCACGTCTCGTGTCATGTCTTGTGGATTGGACGTAGAAAAGCGTATACGAATTCCAGGGTGTGCTTGTGCCACCAAGTCCAATAAGTGATGAAAGTGAACGGCGGTCTTTTGTTGTAGTGCACTAGCTTTTTTAAAGTCTTTTTTAGGACCACCACCATACCAAAGGTAGCTATCGACATTTTGCCCCAAAAGCGTAACTTCTTTAAAGCCATTTTCGGCAAGATTACTTACTTCGGCTAAAATACTTTTTGGGTCTCTGCTTCGTTCACGCCCACGGGTGAAAGGCACCACGCAGAACGTGCACATATTATCACAGCCACGTGTTATGGAAACAAAAGCGGTTACCCCATTGGATTGCAAACGTACCGGTTGCACATCGCCGTATGTTTCTTCTTTTGAAAGAATAACATTAACAGCATCCCTGCCTGATTCAACTTCTGCAACAAGATTAGGAAGGTCTTTGTAGGCATCGGGTCCTACTACTAAATCCACAATTTTTTCCTCTTCTAAAAAAGCACTTTTTAGTCGTTCGGCCATACAACCCAATACGCCTACTTTTAGTTTAGGGTTGGATTTTTTTGCTTTTTGAAAAGTGGTAAGCCGTTTGCGAACGGTCTGTTCTGCTTTGTCTCTTATGGAACAAGTGTTGACCAGAATTAGGTCGGCTTCGTTAAGCTCGTTCGTTGTTTGATAGCCTGCTTCTCCCAAAATGGAAGCTACAATTTCACTATCTGAAAAATTCATTTGACAGCCGTAAGATTCAATGAACATCTTTTTCGTGGCCTTGTTGTTGGGTTCGTTAGCAACGGACAGTACCTCGCCATTGTAGGCATTTGGATTTTTGGTATCGACAACAGGCGTGTTGGGCATGCATTTATTTTTTTGAGCATACAAAAGTACAAAATATCATCGAAATTGACATTTTGTCAGGTTGTTGAGTTTTAATGCTTTTAGTGGGGCAGTCTCGGTTTTAGCAATCCGTAGCAATATGTGCCAAGAAGTGCAAAAACAAAAACCACAAGTAGTGGCAGATAGCCTGCGCCAATCAGCACATATATAGGGCCTGGACAAGCGCCTGTAAGTGCCCAGCCTAAGCCAAATATACTTCCGCCATAAAGAGATCCCTTAATGTGTTTGGGCTTAGGTGCGATCTGAATTTCTGTTCCAAAAAAGGAGCGCATGTTATTCCGCTTTATCAGTTGTGTGATAATAACTCCCAGCGCTACAGCAGCCCCTATGATTCCATACATATGGAAAGATTTAAATTGAAACATTTCATAGATCCGGAACCAGGAGGCGGCTTCAGATTTAATCATAATGATGCCAAATAAAATGCCGATGGAAAAGTACAATATTGTTCGTTTCATAATATATAAGGCAGTATTAGGTGGTTCATAAGTAGTCCGCCAACAAAGAATCCAATAACAGCAACAAACGATGGCCACTGTAAGTCACTAAGGCCTGAAATCGCATGACCAGAAGTACAGCCACCTGCATACCGTGTTCCAAAACCAATTAAAAAACCCCCCAGAGCCAGAAGCACAAGGGTTTTAGGCTGCGTTAGCGCTTCTATGCCAAACAGTTCTGGTGGCATAAATTCAACTCCAGCGCCTGAAATCCCCATTTGATTAAGTTCGGTGACTACATCAGGGTGGATCATGCCTACACTGCCATTAGTCATGTATGTGGCTGCTATAAACCCTCCTACAGCTGCTCCTAAAGCAACCAGTAACCCCCATCGGTTTGCTTTCCAGTCTCCAGCAAAAAAGGGAATTTTTTTACCGGCACCCGCCATGGAACACATGGTTTTTAGGTTTGTAGACATTCCAAAGCGCTTTTCGCTAAAGAGCAGTAAAAAAAGTACAACCGCAATAGCAGGTCCACCAACATACCAAGGCCAAGGAGCCAAAATTAAATCCATAGTCAAATATTTTTTCAAATATAATGTGAATAATGTAGCACGAACAAAAATATTTTGTTGGGCAACAACGAAGAAATTTCAGCTTTTTTTTATCGCTTAGGCACGTCACTATTTTCACAAAACATAAATTCGCCTACTTTTGTTCTCTTAAAAGTTACACATGTCCAAGAATCTAGTCATCGTTGAATCACCCGCAAAAGCCAAAACAATAGAAAAGTTTTTGGGGGATAAATTCAAAGTGGTGTCTAGCTATGGTCACATATCCGACCTTCCTGCCAAAGAGCTGGGGGTAGATGTCACAGGCGACTTTAGCCCAAACTATATTGTAAACGACGACAAGAAAAAAGTCGTGCGAGAACTACGCTCACTAGCCAAAAAAGCGGAAACCATTTGGCTTGCCAGTGATGAAGACCGAGAAGGAGAAGCCATTGCTTGGCACTTGGCACAACAACTTGATTTAAATCAACAGAACACCAAACGCATTGTATTTCACGAAATCACAAAAGACGCCATTCAGAATGCGGTCCAACACCCAAGGTCTATAAATCAACATTTGGTAGATGCCCAACAAGCACGTCGTGTTTTAGATCGCTTGGTGGGTTACGAACTTTCGCCCATACTTTGGCGCAAGGTAAAGGGAGGTCTTTCTGCGGGTCGTGTACAATCAGTCTCCGTTCGCATCATTGTGGAACGCGAACGTGAAATTGAAGCGTTCACGCCTAAAGCATCTTATAAAATTCAAGCTGTTTTCTTGACAGATTCAGGGAAAGTCATAAAAGCATCATCTACTGCTACTTACGAAACTGCGGAGGAAGCAAATGCCTTTTTATCCCAAAACATAGGCGCTGCTTTTACAGTTTCAAATTTGGAAAAAAAGCCCGCCCGCAAATCGCCAACGGCCCCTTTTACCACTTCGACCTTACAACAAGAAGCTTCTCGTAAACTTGGTTTTTCAGTAAGCAGAACCATGTCGAATGCACAGCGTTTGTATGAAGCAGGGCATATTACTTATATGCGAACGGACAGTGTTAACCTTTCTAAGCAGGCTTTAAACGAAGCACGTGAGGTCATCACCAATTCCTATGGTCCCGATTTTGCACAAACACGTGTGTTTAAAACGAAAAATAAAGGTGCCCAAGAAGCCCACGAAGCCATACGTCCAACCAAACTGGCGAAGATGCGTGTTGATGCTGCACCGGATGAGCAGCGCCTGTATGAGTTGATATGGAAAAGAACCATAGCCTCTCAAATGAGCGATGCCAAATTGGAGCGTACGGTTATTCAGATTAATGCTGATAAGCATGATAAGAAATTTACTGCTCGTGGTGAGGTGGTTACTTTCGAAGGCTTTCTAAAAGTATATTTTGAAGGAAAAGACGAAGAGGAGGATGCACAAGAAGGCTTATTGCCCAAAGTTATTCAAAATGAGCAGTTAGCCGCTAAAACCATTACGGCCACAGAAAGATTTACCAGACCCCCTGCTCGCTACACTGAAGCCTCTCTTGTAAAGCGCCTTGAAGAATTGGGTATTGGACGTCCATCGACTTACGCTCCTACAATTACTACAATTATCAATCGCAAATACATTGAAAAGGGAATTGTTGAGGGGGATGAAAGAAAATACACCCAAATGGTTTTAATGCAAAATGACATTAAAAAAGAAATACTCACCGAACGTGTTGGCTCTGAAAAAGGCAAGTTGGTTCCTACTGATGTAGGCATGCTGGTCAACGACTTTTTAGTAAAGAACTTTCCACGTGTTGTAGACTATAATTTTACAGCTAAAGTGGAGCAAAGCTTTGATGCGATTGCACTTGGCAATGAAGATTGGAAAAGCATGATGAAGGCATTTTACAAGGATTTCCATCCTGTTGTTGAAGATGTCAAAGAAAACGCCCAGCGTGAAATTGGCGAGCGTATTTTAGGCGTCGATCCTAAAACCGGACGTCAACTTAGTGTTCGATTAGGTAAGTTTGGTGCCATGGCTCAAATCGGAACTGCTGAAGAGGAAGATAAACCCTTGTTTGCCAGTTTGCATCCCGACCAACAACTGACAAAAATTACTTTTGAGGAAGCATTGGACTTGTTTAAACTCCCCTTGCATTTGGGCGAATTTGACGCTGAAGCGGTTGAAGTTAACAATGGACGTTATGGGCCTTATGTACGTCACGGAAAAACATTTATCTCGTTGCCAAAAGGGAAAAACCCCTTGTCAACTTCTTTAGAAGAAGCCATAGAATATATCAAGGAGAAGCGCATCGCTGATGCGCCCATTGCTACTTACGAAGAACTCCCAGTTACCAAAGGGGTTGGACGCTTTGGTCCTTTTATCAAATGGAATGGCTGGTTTGTCAATGTTTCAAAGAAATACGATTACGATAATTTGACAGATGCAGATATTGCCCAATTAATTGAAGATAAAAAGAAAAAAGAAGCAGAACGCGTTGTCCATAATTGGGAAGATGAAGGCGTAAGAGTTGAAAAAGCACGTTGGGGCAGGCATAATATTATCAAGGGCAAGCAAAAAGTCGAACTTCAAAAAACGATTGATGTATCAGAAATGACGCTTACACAAGCGATGTCTTATCTTGAGAAGCAAAAGCCCAAGAAGAAAAAGCGTGCCAAAAAGAAATAAAGGTGGATTTTGACTTTTTAAATCCGATTGACGATCGACTGTTGGCACACAACCTAATGCTGCCAGATCAAGTTATAGGGCGCAACCTTCGTATTCATACCCAAAAAGACGGCATTCCTGAATTGACAGATGTGAGTGTTGCCATGGTGTCTTTAGAGCCGCGATTGGTTAAGGGAGAACCGCTGCATTTGCGTTTTCGACAGCAATTTTATCAACTTTTTAATGGAAATTGGGATTTTATATGCGCTGATCTTGGTGTGTTGCACAGCGGAGACCATCCCAAAGACACCTTATTTGCATTAAAATCATTGGTAAAAGAATTGCATCAGCGTAACATACTTACTGTTGTTGTTGGCGGTGAGCAGGAAAATACCCTTGGTATGTTTAGGGGATTGAGCGGCATGAATACGTATGTCAATTTAACTTCTATTGATGCGCGTTTTGATTTTGGAGAGCCTGGCGTTTTGGTTTCAGATGATAGCTATATGTCAAAAATAATAACCGAGAAACCAAACAACTTAAAGCAGTTTACCAATATTGGCTACCAATCATACTACATTTCACAGGAAGAGTTAGATCTGATGCAAAAACTCTTTTTTGATGCCTATCGTTTAGGGGATATATCGGCTGATATACACGAGTCTGAACCAATTTTAAGAGATACAGACATACTTTCTGTTGATTTGAATGCTGTCAAAGCAAGTGAATTGGATAATCCCAAGGGCTTGCCCAACGGCTTCGATGGCGCACAAATTTGCAAGCTTATGCGTTATGCAGGCTTGAGTGATAGGCTTAGTGTATTAGGTGTATTTAATATATCAGACAGCCAAAGAACGGATCAGTTGCTTGCACAAATGATATGGTATGTGCTCGAAGGATATTGTCACCGTGTGAACGAATATCCATTTTCAACACACGAAGTTTGCACAAAATTCGTTGTTCCACTAGACCAAACGGAGCTCATTTTTTATAGGAGCGAGAAAAGTCAGCGCTGGTGGATTGAAGTTCCAAAAGAAGGCAAACATAATAATAATGACCTAGTTACGTTATTACCATGTGCTGAAAAAGACTACCGATTGGCGCAAAAAGGAGAAGTTCCTAGCCGTTGGTGGAAATCAGTTAAGCGAAGTATGCATTAAATTCCATATTTTTGGTGCGTTAATTTATTTTTATAAAGTGAATAATATTTAAAATTTAATGAGAAAGGTACCGCTATTTTTTCTTGCCGTATTGACCATGATCGGTTGTGGTAAATCAAATCAAGGTGAGCTTATTGGTATAAAGCAAAAAAAGTTTTATCCTCAAAAGCCACACGGGATGGTTTTAGTTCCTGGCGGCTCATTTATCATGGGGTCTTCTGATGAAGATGTTTTAGCGGCTAACGATAATCCAACACAAACGGTTAGTTTGCGGTCTTTCTGGATGGATGAAACCGAAATTACCAATGGAGAATATCGTCAATTTGTAGAATGGGTTAAAGATTCTATCCTTCGTACTGAACTTGCAAAAGCCGCCTTATTAAGTGGTGGATATTTCTCTGTTTCTGAGTTCCCTACTACTGATGATGAAATTGATGAGAACCCCCTTTTAGCATATTTACCAAAATATGACATGGATGCATTGGAGGATGCTGATGACGAGGATAAAAGTGGTTACCAACAATACTTAGAAGAAAATTTTTCAGATGCAGTTTCTAATTATTATGAAACAGAAGACGCACCTGATTCCCTGTTTCATTTTAGCCTCCCATTAAACAGAGATGTGGACATTATTAGAGATCGTGAGGAGTATCCAAATGCAGAATATGCTCGTGTCATAGAAGAGATTATCTATTTGCCAGAAAGCGAGTGGTTTGCTGGAGACCCTGTAATCAACACTAAATTATTAAAATATCGTTTTAGTAGCATAAATCTTGAGAAAGCAGTTCAGAACCCTGACAGTGCACGATCTGCTTTTGCACGATACGAAACACATGAAATCTATCCGGACACAACAGTTTGGATAAAAGATTTTAAATACAGTTACAATGAGCCGATGCACAACGATTATTTTTGGCATAAGGCTTATGCCACCTATCCAGTTGTAGGAATTAATTGGAATCAGGCACGCGCATTTGCCCATTGGCGCACAAAAATCAGAAATGATTACTTAAAAAGCAGAAAAAAGCGAAAATCTACCATAGGCAGATTTAGGCTACCAACGGAAGCTGAATGGGAGTACGCTGCGCGTGGTGGTTTAGAATCGGGCACGTACCCCTGGGGAGGTCCATATCTAACTGATGACAGAGGATGCTTCATGGCTAATTTTAAACCAAAACGCGGCAACTATGTTGCGGACGAGGCGCTTTATACTGTAGAAGCTAACTCTTTTGAACCCAATGATTACGGGCTCTATAACATGGCTGGCAATGTGTCTGAGTGGACAAATTCAACTTATGCAAAAGCTACATATGATTTTACTACTTCGGTTAATCCAAATTATGAGAATTATGATGATAGACAAAAAGTTATTCGCGGAGGTTCATGGAAAGATGTAGCTTATTATTTACGGGTAGCCGCTAGAGATTATGAATACTCAGACAGTGCTAGAAGTTATATTGGCTTTCGTTTGGCGAGAAACTATCTAGGAACAAATAACATTCAACAATAAAATAATATGAAAAAAAATAAATTTCCTATCCCAGAAAATGTGTTAGAACTCCTGTTTGGACTAGGAGCTGCCGTAGTGATTATTGGCGCATTGTTAAAAATAACTCATGGAGAGTTTATTTTTTCTGGAAATACTTGGCTAACAGTTGGTTTAATTACGGAAGCAGTAATTTTCTCCATAACCGGATTTAGAGGCTTTATTATGTTACGCGACAACGCTCCTGTAACCTCTACAGAGGATGTAACAGATCTCTCTGATGTAGCTCAAGAAGCTTTGGCATTGAAGACAGCCTATCAAAATGCAACGTTACAACTCGAGACGCTAGGAACAAGTCTCAGTAGCGCAGTTAGTGCAACGGGTTCTTTAGAAGTTCCTTCCGAACTACCTGAGAATATGTTAAATTTAAATTCCAATGTTTCGCAAACAAACCAAGCATTAGAGCAGTTATCTGCTGCTTACAATGCCACCAAAGATGCAGTTGCAACGGAACCAAAAGCTCATAGTGATGTAGTTGCAAATATGAATGCACTACACGCTGAACTGGCGACAATGAAAAATACCATTGCAGATCTTAATGCCAAATATGCCGATATTTTAGGCGCAATGAAAAACTAAATATGGCAGGAGCAAAACAGGATACTCGTCAAAAAATGATCAACATGATGTACCTCGTGTTCATTGCCATGTTGGCTTTGAACATTAGTAAAGAGGTATTGGCTACGTTGGGGTTGATCAATGATGATATTGCTGCATCTACGCAGGATATGATAAGCGATAGTAATGAAAAGTATACGCTTTTTAGCAATAATAGCTCAAATGAATACTATCGTCTAGCTGCTGAAAGTACGCCCAAAATTCATGTTATTGCTGATGAATATTTCAATTACATTGAGGCATTAAAAAAGCGCTTGATGGCCACCAGTGAAAGCGGTTATAAAATTGCACGTGAAAACAAGCAAACCAAAGAAGTGGATTCGATTGTTGACTACCAAACCATGGACAAGTCACAGTATTTGGATGAAATATTATTTTTTGGCGGTAAATATTCAGAAGAAGGTCAGGAATATGTTGATCTATTTTCCTCCTATATTCCAAAACTTCAGGAAGTATTAGAAGAATTTATTGACGCGGATTTAGCTAAAGACCCGCCCACCGATGACAGTACTTATGGTCAATATATTGATTTTGATTTCTCTGTACTTACAGATCTTGAAAAACGCTTTGCTTACGATGAAATGGTGCTCAATAGAGAAGGTAAATACATACCCTATCTAAATTATCATTTTGAAGGTTTTCCACTCATAGCATCGCTTTCTAAGCTCACCAAATTACAGTCTGATATTCGATTTGTTGAGAACAAGATTCTGGAGAATATGTTATCAACTATCAACGAACACGAGGGGGGTATAAGCGCCAATACATACCAGACATTATTGGAATCTTCCAAGTCATCCTTCTACACAGGAGAGCTTGTTGATGCATCCGTTGTTATGGGAAAAAAGGACGCTAACTTTGTACCAAGCCGGGTTGAGCTTTTACTCAACGGTAGTCCAATAGTAGAAGGAAGAGACTTCGATATTGCAGGTGGTGGTATTAAGTTGAAAAAGCGCTTTTCTAGTCCTGGTTCTTATAAGCTTACGGGTAAACTATTTTTTGAACGTAATAAGATTGAACAGTCGGTAGATGTGGCACAAGTCATCTCTGTAATTGACAAGCCCAATGATGCCGTTATTTCTGCAGACCAAATGAAAGTAGTTTATCGTGGATTGCCTAATGACCTTTCAATTTCTATTCCTGGAATCCCAAACAACAAATTAAAGGTACGTGCTACGAACGGTAAAGTACGACGTAAAGGATTAAAATTTGAGGCTATTCCCGATGGAGACAAGGTAGGGGAGCGCATGCGTATCTTTGTTTCTGGCGAAATTAATGGGGCTACCATTAACGCCCCTGGCCAAGACTTTAGAATTAAGCCATTACCACCTGCCTTAGGATCTGTTGACCTTGGTTCTCTTGGAAAGTTTGAAAGCGGTACATCTATTAACGGAGCTTACATAGACGCTGGTATTATTGCAGCAAAATTTCCTGATGATTTTGATTATGACTTAAATGTTGAAGTCACTAATTTTTCAATGAGTGTTGGAAACAGATCTGGTGTTAGAGTAGATTCCAATAGAATTAGTAATAGCAACCTACTTGTTTCATACATTAAGAGTCTTAATGCTGGGGATATGGTATTTGTTTTTGATATTGAAGCAAAAGTTAAAACAGGAAATGTTCAGTTGGATGGTATTAAAGTCACAGATTTTCGATTAATTATTGAATGATGAGAAAACTAGCAAATACTTTATTTTTATTGATGGGCTGTATTGTCTTTGGTCAAGTCAATTTAATTAATTCCGATCGCCCCGAAGAGATAGGTGTACTTTCGGATGAGCAAAAAGAAATGTTTAGTGATAAAAAGTATTTAGAATATCCCCATGTTGACGAAAAAGACATCATGTGGAGTAAAGTTGTATATGAAGAAATTGATTTGAGTGAAAAATTTAATCACCCATTATTTTTTCCAAATGACAACTTGTACGAGACTGAAAGAAGATCCCTTTGGCGCACTATAAGGGAGGCAATACTTGATGGTCGAATTGATGTCATATACATGGACAATAACAATAAGTTTAGATATGTAATGCCTCTTGACGATGCAAAGAAAAAAATTAAAAACACCGTATCAATTAATGGTACTGACAAAAGTGAAGTGCTTAAATCATCTGATATTTCTTACTACCGTATAAAGGGAGTTTGGTACGTTGACAAAAGAATTGGTGAAATGAGATACAGACTTCTTGGTATTATGCCATTCGGAAAAGACTTAATTAATAAAGAAAACAAAGAGCCCGTGCCTTTATTTTGGCTTTGGTATAAAGATTTACGCCCTATACTTCACGAGCAACTTGTTCTTGACGATCGCAATAATGTCAGTCGTATTTCCTTTGATCAACTACTGACTTCTAGAAGATTTACATCAAGAATTATTGGAATGGATAATGTTTTTAATGACAAATACATTGAAGACTATGTAACGGATCCCTTTATGCAGCTTATTGAATCTGAAAGGCTTAAGAATATTATTCGAGACTTTGAACAAGATCTTTGGTCTAACTAATTAATCAAAACCCACAGCTGTGGGTTTTTTTATGCAACATGACGTACTTATTGTAGGCTTTGGTCTCGCCGGTTGGGCACTGACGGAAGTTTTGAAACAAGAGGGAAAGTCCTTTGTTGTTTTTGACGAAAAAAAACAATCAAGTTCTAGTGTAGCTACGGGTATTTACAATCCCGTTGTGTTGAAGCGATTTACAGCTGTTACTTATGCACAAGAGCTAATGAATTTTTCCATTCCTTTTTATGCTAACACAGCGAATGGTAAGTTTCAGCATCCCATGTCCATATATCGTGTTTTTGCCAAAGCGGCGGAACAAAATAAGTGGATGGAGGGTTTAGGTAAGACTGCCTTAAGCCCTTATATGTCTAGTAAAGTACATGAACAAAATATTCATAATATCGTAACATCTCATGGTTTTGGTGAAGTGCTGCATACGGGTAGGATTGATGTAAATGGTCTTTTGCATCATGCAAGTCATAATCTAATCAAAACCCATTCTTTTGTTCAAGAACAATTTGACTATGATGTTTTAAAAATTACTAGCGGAGGTATTGTCTACAAGCAATGGACAGCCAAGCATATTATCTTTGCTGAGGGGGTAGGTGTTAAGCACAACCCTTGGTTTGCAACACTTCCTATTGTGCCAAATAAGGGTGAATGGCTAGAAGTTTTATGCAAAGGGCTACAGCTAACACAGATGATTAAAGGGAGTGTTTTTATTGTACCCTTGGGTAACGATAGATATCGCGTGGGGGCTACTTATGCACGTACCTTTGAGAGCTCTACGCCTACAGCTGCAAATCGAACATGGCTAATTAACCAATTTCAGAAATACACAAAACTACCTTTCGAGGTGCTTTTTCATGGCGCTGGATTACGACCAACTGTTCCCGACAGACGCCCCGTTATAGGTACACATCCCAATTTTCGTTCTTTAAGCTGTGTAAACGGATTGGGCTCACGTGGGGTATTGTGGGCACCATTTCTCGCTGATCAATTGGTAAAGCATCTTTATTCAGATACTCCTTTACCTGAAAATCTTCAAACAACGCGTTTTATGACCTTCTGATATCCCATAGCTTATTAACAAAAAGCGGTTTTTTGATCTATAATCGTTGATTAATGCATTTTATTTTTGCTTTTTTGCTACAAAGGGACATGCGTTGTGTTAAAACGTAACAAACACATTATAAACAATTTAAGTATTTACAGAAAAAATCATGATGGAATTAGCTGTTATTTTTGACTAAATTTTAGAATATGTGAATAAAATGCGCATTTTTATGACAGTTACAGGTTAGATGTATACTTTTTTTAGTAACTTTATGAAAATTAAATAAATATGGCTTACTCATTTGAAAACAGTA
This sequence comes from Flavobacteriaceae bacterium, assembly GCA_024639165.1. GTDB lineage: Bacteria > Bacteroidota > Bacteroidia > Flavobacteriales > Flavobacteriaceae > UBA7446. Next base: position 72,149 of record JAHEIX010000020.1, read on the forward strand.
AAGGTAAAACGTATTACCTGCATACTAAAGATGTAACACTTAAAGGTGGAAGAAACCAAACCATTTATTACTTCGCTAAAGATCAACGCGACAACGCTTGTGATTTGCCAGCTGGTAAGAAGGTAGTTGAAAACGAACGTACGGGACTTCCATTCGTTAAGTCTGCTTAAAAATTAGGCAGAAAATAAAATCAAAACCTCACCTTATGGTGGGGTTTTTTTTATAGGTTATTTGTACTAAGTCTTTTGTAGTAACCTCGAGTGTTTCTAGTAAATCTATCAAAATTGAATCGCAGGCCTAATTCGACAATTGTAGGGATATTGAAGTCGTTTGACTTTGATGCAAAGGAATAATTGAATTTGAACAAAAAGCTTTCAAACGAAATAGTCGAAACCAGCCCCATTCCCAATGCGCTATTTTCTCCATAACTTATCATGGACTGCATGAATCCTAATGATAAATTATTCATTTGCAATTCTTGACTAGCAAAGAATCGTGTCGTTTCCCCATGAAGAATGCCATAGACATTTCCATAAAAGTAGCTGTTTTGAGGTAAAATTCCACGGCCATATGGGTTTACATCTAATTCAACCGCACCATTTAAGATAAAAGCCATTTCTTTTTTAACTTTAGCCTCTTTATTAAAAGAAATATTGGGCGAGTTCAAATGTGCAAGATGAATTCCAACCATGAATTTTTCATTAAAAACTGCTCCAGAGGCTCCAATTTCAAAATAATTTGTTGACGGCTTAATAGTAGCCAATGGATCAATAGAGCTCCCTACAATGGTACCCAGTTGTTCGTTTATTTGGTCCCCAAAAATAAGCACACTTGGATCGAGTGTTTGTGTTGTAATCCCTACATCTAAACCGCCTATAAAATAGGTTTCTACACCGATTCGGAAATTATATGCATAACTCAATCGTATGGAATTTTCCTTTAATCCTAACTGATTTAAATTAAATGAATTAACATCTACACCTATTGAAAAATTTAGATCACGGAACGCCATATTCCCATACAGGTAATTGTTCTCAGCACTTAATCCCTCGCCATAATTGATGCTGGAGAACATCACACCAGCTTTTGATGTCAGGTTGATACCATGCAAACTCGGATTCACCTTTTGTGCAATAGATGGACTTATTGGAAAAGAAGTTTGTCCATAAGTTATCGTAGTGAAAAGTAAACTTAACCCAAACAGCAAAAATAGATATGGACAATTAACCTTTCTCATTTAAGTAAAAATATAGTTCCTGTTTCAGTGATAATTTCGTCGTTTAATCGAGTAGCGATTATTTTATATACATAGTAATTTGAATTTGGATCAGAATTACTTCCATCCCATCCTAAGACTTTAATAACTGAATTTGCAGCTAAAGAGTTTTCAGTTACAGATTCTTCATAAATCAGCACTCCAGACTTGTTGTATACATAAAAGTTAACCTCTTTTAGCCCTGTAAATGAAGGACCTATTCGATCATTTATATTATCGTTATTGGGTGTGAAGGTGTTTGGCATGATTAGCGAGTATCCTTTGCCAACAACAATCTCTTGTGTAGTAGTTTTAAAGCAACCCGAAGCATTGTATGCTGTAAGTGTTACAGTGTAAGTTCCTTCTGCTTGGTAGATATGCGTTACTTGTGAGCCTGATTTTGTTGCTGATGCATCTCCAAAATCCCAAACAATAGAGCCGTACGAATTGATACCGCTAAGTTTAAAGGAAACACTTGTTCGTTCACTTATCGTTCCGTAACGCTCATATTCTGGACTGGTGTAGGTAAAGCTAGGATCATTAACTGTAATATCCAGCAAATCGGTATTAACGGCTATTCCACAACCAAACTCGTCTTGAATTTCTAATGTGGCCAAATCCACTGGACTGGTAATGGAGAGGCGATATCTTTTTTCACTGAAATTTTCAGCAATCACGGAAACATTCGTTTCTGGAACTTTAACTCCGTTATAGTAGAAATACAATAATTCACTTGTGGCACGAACATCCAAATCAATAGTTCCGCTATTTTCAAGACAATAAGTATCGCTAACACTTACATTAGCATAAGAGATTTCATTTTTAGTTACCTCAAAAGTTTCTTCAATCTCACAGTACACATTTCCAGTTGAAAACTCAACCTCTTCCACCTTCACCTTATAAAGTCCTTCTTTAAGTTTGCTGGCGTAGCTACTCCCCGTTAAACTAGAAACTACAATCCAGCTTCCTGAATAACAAGAGGCAGTTCCACCACCAACAGTTACAGAACCTATCAAAGGGGTAGTAGGGTCAAGGTCGTGGTCTAATTTGGCCTCAACACTTACTGAACTAGGTCGCGCGCACACAACGAGAGAGCCACTAGCTGAGAAGTCACCATTGACTAAACTGAGTGAAACAAATTGCCCCGAATCACAATTTTGATAACTTACATTGCTCAGCACATAATTCGGATCTACAACTCCATCCGAATCAATGTCAGCACTGTCTTCTATTCCATCTGAGTTGGCATCGGTTTTTCCGGCATCTGTAACTCCATCATTATCGATATCTGCATCAATTAAATCATAAATACCATCATTGTCTGCATCACGGAGCGTTAGGGTATAAGTAAAGCAACTTGTTTCTTCTTCAAAATAATACCACGTTAGTTGTTTGTAAAAGTCTGTATTTCCACCTGTTGCTTGAATTGATATGATACCATCGTCTGTTCCGTCACAACTCACAGGTACTATTTCGTTAGTTTGGATTTGTAGTGGATCGGGCCCTTTAACGATATACGTTTCTGTTATACTACAAGTATTTGCATTTATAGAACCAACATTTACTGTGTAGGTTCCAGGCAACAGATTTTGAATGTGATTAGACGTAGTTGTATTACTGTAATTGTTTGGACCAGTCCAAGCATAATAATAGGTATAGGTATTATCAGACATCTCAACTTTAATCTCTCCAGATCGATCTCCATAGCAAGCTATATTTTTTACTTGTGACGCACCAATATCTAAAGATAAGTCATCTTTATATCCAGCCTCAACTTGATTAAGGATACTAAAGTTAGGTAATACGTCAATTTGAACACCAATACTGATGGGCGTCACGCATACACTATTAGCTGTGGCAATATCAAATGAATACTGCCCTCCTTGGGTAATGTTTCCAGTAATTTCAAAGACATCTCCAATCACTTGTGTATTTAGCCCATTTGGAAGATTGGTAACGTATGGCGTAGTGCCGTTTGCAAAGCGAATACTGATTTTGTCAATATCACTTCCGATGCATACGCTCTGGTTAAGTGTTCCAGAAGTCCCTAAATTCGTAAGTTCAGGCCCAGCTACAACAACAATATTCCCAGTAAACATAGGACTATCACACCCGGTCTGGTTAATGGTCTTCACAAGATAGCTGTAGGTTTGGTCTGTAGTAATATTATTTGAAGGAGTACCCGAAATAGTTAACTGCTTTGTTGTCGCATCATAGCTTGGAGAAACGCCGTTGGGTAGCCCTGAAACTTCATAAGCCCAGTAGGCCTCGGGAATATCAAATACAATATTATCTATTCCAATTCCTTCACAGCGTGTTTGATTTAATGCTCCAGATGAAGCAGCAACATTTATTTTTGTGTCTGGATTTAGTCGAATAAATCCAGTTAGTGAGGTGCTTCCACAAATGTTCCCAACGGTTTCAACACTATAATTTAATGTTTGTTGGGTAGAAATATCAGTAGTTGGCGTTCCACTAATAGTTAACTGATTTCCTATTACAATCCAGTTAAGGCCTGTATTATCTAATCCAACTACTTTAGCACTAGTTGCGCCACCACCAAAGTCATAGATAATGTCGTTTGGAAGCGGTGTGCCTTCACAAAATTCTTGACTGGCTGTAGTTGATCCAGAAGAGAGATTTAATTCGTGTGCAGCAAAAACAGTAAGTGTTCCAGAGCGATTTACAGATGTACACCCTGTCAATTGATTTTCTGCAACTATAGTATAATTATAACTAGTATCTGCATTGATATTTTGCACTGTTCCAGAGATAGTGAATTGACCACTTGCCACATTGAATTGGCTGTTAATACCACTTGGTGTAACATCCCAATCAATTTGCACTGTATTAGCACCGCTTACATCATATACTATATCATTTATGGCAATGTTTTCACATACTTGCTGGTTGATTTGTCCACTGAGGTTATTGAGTATTAGAGTTGGTAGTGGATCTAGTGTTAAGCTACCCGAAACACTCATTGTATTGCTACAAATACCTGAATTTACACTTGTAATGGTATAGCCATATTCAGTTTGGGTGCTTACATTGGCAGTTAGACTTCCAGAAATTGTAATGCTGTTTGAATTAATTGAGGCTGATATTCCAGAAGGGTCTCCTGTAATTACTGTCCCATTTTCAGTCCATTCAATAACAGCCCCTGTAGTTCCACCAGCAAAATTATATGTGATGGGAGAAATTACATCACCAAAACAGTAGCTTCCCGAACTATTTGTTCCTGGCTGTATGGTGATTTCGTCTTGGGCTTGAACTTGAATTGTTCCGTTAAATGTACCAGTACAATTATTGTCTCCTGATCGAACCTCTACCAAGTAATTATATGCAGCAAACGTATTAACACTCGTTGGCGTACCAGCTATGGTCAATGTATTTCCGGACACATTATAATTAACTCCCACAGGGAGGTTTGAAACAATTACATTTGAATTACTGCCTAAATCATTGAGGTCTAGTGATATTGTTTGTATGGCTTGACCTTCACAAACGGTTTGAGAAGTGGTACCAACACTTGAAGTGTTCAGAGAAATAGATGGAGAAGGTGTTACCTCTATAGTTCCATTCAATGTTTTCTCCACACAACTGCCCCCTGTAGTTGTGATGCTGAAGTTATAATCCGTAGTAGCGGTGATGTTTGCGGTTGGGCTACCACTGATGGTAACAACCCCAGCATTCACATTAACACTCATCCATGATGACGCAGCTCCAGAAATACTAACATTTGTTGCATCACCTCCTAAACTGTAAATAATATCATCAATTGCAGTGCCTTCACATATAGTTTGAATATTATTAGTAGAAGAAAGCATAAGCTCACTGTCGGCATTGACTGTAATTTGCCCTGTTACTGCACTGCCAGAACATCCGTTCGTTTGGTTTTGTGGGATTAACGTATAGTTATAAACGGTTTGTTGAGATACATTATCTGCATTTCCTGATATAACTAGTGTATTAGTTGTATTGTTATAAACTACAGTAAACCCACTCGGTTGTATTGTTGTCCAATTAAATGAATATGCGGTCGCGTTGCTTAACGAATATTCAATTGGCTGTAGCGCAGCTCCTTCACAAAGTACTTGTGTATTGTTACTTGTCGGTTTAAGCCTAGCTTTTGGTGTGGCTAGTAATGTTAGTTCACCAGTTTCTATAGCTGTGGCAGTACAACCAAGAGTGGAGGCTGTTAACTTATAATTATATACAGTTTCATTGGTTACACTTTCAGGAGTTCCAGAAATTTCGGCTTGAGTTCCATTAGATGAAAACACAAGACCACTTGGAGTTGGTACAGCGATACCTGATTCAAACCACTCAATGCTTGCATCGTTAGCTCCTCCTTTGAGTTCATAGACAATAGGCGTCATAAGTTCATCGGTACAAATTTTAGCTTGACTACTTCCGCTTAAAAGTTGAAGTTCAGGATCTGCAAAAATTTGTAAGTCAAGTGTAGCTGTAGTGTCGGTATTAGGACAAGCGTTAGCAGCGACTACTGCAAGTGTCGCATTGGTGTTTTGATTAAAAGTATCGAACTTAAGTGTTATTTGATTTGTTCCGTCGCCAGATATGATACTTGCGCCACTAGGAACGGTCCAATTGTAGGTTGAAGCTCCGCTTAGGCCAGTTAGTGTGTATGTAATTGTTTCACCTTCGCAAATAGTTGCATTTCCTTGAATACTCGCTGTTCCACTAATAGCTTCATCAATTGTTAATGTCATAGCGTCTTGTACAGGGGTTGCACCACAAACCGATTTAGGGGTAACGGTCATGGTGAGTGTTACTTGTTTGTTTGCAGAAGCTAAATCACCTGCACTAGGAAGATACTCAGGGGTCAAGGTATTAGCAAAAAGGAGTGTTCCAGTGCCAGTAGTTGTCCATTGAATGGCGTCATAACTTCCTGATGTGATTGTTGCATCGCTTACAACGAAAGAAGATCCATAGCACACATTACCATCGCTTCCAGCAGATAAACTTACCGATGGCGTAAATGAAATGGTGACGCTATCTTCTGTGACAGTAGAGCAATTATTAGCTCCATATCCTTTAAGTATTAGGGTAATAAAACCGGCTTCTTTTTCAGCAGCCGTAAATAAATACTGAGGATTCACTGAACTTACATCTGTAAAACCAGTGGTAGTTCCATCGCTTTTAGACCAACTCACAGATTGATAGTTATTTGCAAAAGCATCTGAAAGAGTATAGCTTGTGTCAGAGGCACAAAGCACAACATCTGCACCAGCATATACATCTACAACTGGATCAATAGTTAGTGTTATTTCATCATACACATCAGCGCAAGTGCCCAGTCCATAAGCAGTAAGACGAAGCGTAACTGTTCCGTTGCTAATATCGGTTGGACTTGGTATATAAATTGGATTGATGTTGGTTGTTGTTTCAGAGAACACACCATCAGCACCTGGAGAAGACCACTCAAAACTTGCGGCATTTGTAGCAACGGCATTACTTATTTGGAAATTTTCATTAGCACAAATTCCTGCTTGGTCAGTTCCTGCATCAACCTGAACCTGATCATAAAAATTGATTTTAATTTGCTCCACAACAGGTGAAATAGCACATGAGCCTACACCATTTGCAGTAAGTGTTAAGGTTACTCCTTGACTAAAGTCATTTCCAGCAGGAACATAGACCTGATTTAAAGCTGTATCGGATACTTTGAACGAGCCTTGTCCATCGTGACTCCAAATAAAAGAATCTTCATATTGTATGCCCACTCCCGTAATAGCCACTTCGGTTTCTGATGTACAAACATTGAATATATTTTGTGCGAGCGAAATTTCAGGACTCTGGTTAATAGATAGGGTAATTGAATCACTGGCGGGAGTACAAACGGGGTCTCCTGTGCCTGTTATGGTAAGTTCAATAGATCCGTTGACTATATCCGAAGCGCTAGGCGTATATATTGGATTTAAGTCCGTTTGATTGCTGAATGTTCCTGTCCCGCTAGTAGACCATAGGATTGTGGCATTTGGGCTGACAGTCGCGTTTGTAATGGCAAAGGTTTCATTACTGCATATTTCAGCAGCAGGACCAGCATAAACACTTACTGCCGTAGAGAAATTAATGGATATTTGAGTTTGCGCAACTGCACTGCTACAGGCCATTGAAGCTACGCCATTTACTGAAGCATAAAGAATGACACCAGAGGCAAAATCAGCACCTTGTGGAACATATTCAGGGTTTAATGCATTGTCATCAATGAAGAAACCAGCTCCATTAGTTATCCATTTTAGACTGCTTGGATTGTAATTGACTGCACTAACTCCTGACACGGATAATTGCGAAACATCGTCACAGAACATAAGTGTCGATGCTGCTGTTGTAATACTAGGTAATGGGTCAATAGTTAAAACCAAATCATCAGATGCTGTAGAACAACTTCCGCTTCCTGTAACATTAAGCGTTAGTGTTACCTGACCGCTTGCAATATCACTAGCAGATGGTGTGTATGTAGGATTTTGGTCACTTTCATTAGGGCTAAATGTTCCACTTCCTGAAGTACTCCATGTGAAAGAAGAAAAATTTGAAACACTGGCAGTACTAAGAACATAAGAATCACCTGCACATACAGAGGCGGTGGCGGGTCCTGCATCTACTGAAACGGCATCATCAAAATATACAGTAACAAGACTTGTTGCTGGAATATTGCAGGGCGCTATTGCATCTGCTGTTAGAATAATACTCACAAAACCTTGGCTAATTTCCTGTGCCGTTGGTGTGTATGTGGGCGTTAGCGTACTGTTATTATTTGGACTAAATACCCCAGCTCCACCTGACCATTGGAATGAATTGGTATTACTTACGACCCCATTTAATGTAAAGCTACCTTCGCAAGTTGTGAAACTAGATCCCGCATCTGCTTGTGGATTGGCAATAAATTCTAGTGAAACAGTATCCGATATCTTACCCGCACACGGACTTAGTTGATCTGCCTCAAGAGTAAAGGTAATCGTACCGGTTTCCCCACTAGCTGGAGTGTAGGTTGGGGTTAAAGTCCCTTGTCCACTTGTAATTGTTCCAGTACCATCATGTGTCCAAAATAAATTGGTAACATTATCCGTTTGGGCATTGTTATTAAAAGTATAGGCAGTTGCTTCACAACTTGCCATTGAAGATCCTGCATCCACAGTACCGCTTTCAGAAATTGTAAGTATAATTTCTTTTTCAACAGAATTGATGTTACAGGCACCTGTGCCATTAGCTGTTGCCCTCAAGGTAACGGTACCATTTACTACGTCTGTAGCAGAGGTTGTATAAATTGGCGCTAGCGGATCAGCAACATTAAGTGTTCCAGTACCTTGAATGACTTGCCATTGAACAGTACTGTAGTTGGTAGCTTGGGTGCCCGTGATCGATATTTCGCCCTCACAAGCTGCAAAGTTCGGAACTACACTTAGTGTAGGTAATGGAGTTATTGTGATTACAATGTCATCACTTGTGGTATTTTGACAGGGGTCAATACCATCAGCGGATAGGCGTAAGGTAGCAGCTCCATCAATTAAATCTTGAGGTCCTGGTGAGTAGGTTGGATTAACGCTATTCACACTTCCTATGAATGAGCCATCACCAGCCACAATAGACCATTGAATATTTTGCCCATTTGTTAGTGTAGCATCTACTAGGTTGTAATCATCTCCCACACATATTTCTGCATCTGCACCGGCATACACATTTGGGGTAGGTGCAAAAGCCACTGTCATATTATCGGTAACTGTGGAACAACTTCCAATTCCATCAACAGCAAGTGTTAAGGTTATGTTTCCAGAAGAATAGTCACTTGGCGAAGGTTGGTATTGTGCATTTAACGAACTGGCGTCAGGCACAAAAATACCACTACCTGTTGTAGTCCAAAGCGTGTTTGTACTGTTAGTGGCAGTTCCAGTTAAGGATACATTATCGCCCTCACAAAGTGTTTGGTCAACACCAGCGTCAGCTGTTGCAGGTGGATTTATGGTGATTAATATTTCATCTTGAACCACGGTTGGGCAACCATTATCAGATTGAGCTGTTAGTAGCAGTCGGATGGTGCCTACTTCGCCAACTGCTGGCGTATAAGATGCGTTTAGGTCATTTGGAGATGTATTTAGTATACCCAAACCATCTGGAGTTGACCATGCGAAGTTAGAAGAATAACTTACAGAGGCATTTGTTGTGGTAAAGGTTTCATTTTGACAGATACTCGCATCAGTCCCTGCATTTACTAGAGGTGTTGGTGTAAGGGTAATGATAAGTTCGTCAGTAGCATCTGCACATCCAGAAGTACCTAAGGCTCGCAATTCCAGCCTTACTTCGCCATTTATGTAATCTTGAGTAGAGGGGCTGTATGTTGGGCTAATTGTTGCGCCGTTTGATAAAGATCCTGTACCAACAATAATATTCCATGCAATGGTAGCTCCTGTGCTAGTTGTGGCTCCAGTAATGGTAATGTCTCCGTCCACTTCACAGTAGGATAGATCCGGACCTGCGTTAGCATCTGGATTAGCTACATAATTGATGACCTTAGTGAAAGTTTGTGTTACCGTACAAGGTGACGTTGCACCCACGGTTAGTTTTAATGTAACAGGCCCCAGCTCGTTGTTAGCTGGTGTGTATGTTGGATTTGCCGTATTGACATTTGTCAATGTTCCTAGCGCTGTAGTCTCCCAGAGAATTGAGGATGCATCTTGAATAACAACATCACTAAGGGTAACTGTTTGATTTTCGCAATATGTCAAGTCCGTTCCGATGGTTACTTTGGGATTAGGCGCAAAATCTATACGCATATCATCAGTAGTAGGTGCACAAGTTGCATCTCCAATAGCTCTTAGCGTAAGCGTAACAAAGCCATTTTGTATGTCCGTAATACTTGGATTATAAACAGGATTAGAAATTGTATCAACTCCATTTTCAAACGTCCCAGTTCCGCTGGTTGTCCACAACAAGGAGTTTTGATAATTTACAGTCGCGTTTAGGTTTGCTGATTGATCTTCACAAATAATTTGATCTACTCCTGCATTTACTTCTGGGGCTTGAACAAAATTAAGTGTCATTGTATCCTCCTCAAAGCTAGTACATGAAGCTAGCGGGTTGGCTCTTAGTGTAATTGTTACCTGACCAGCGGCATAATCATCCGCTGAAGGGTAATAAGTAGTTGTTAATGTGTTAGTTGAAGAAAACGTTCCAGATGTACTTGACGTGAACCACGCTACTGTGCTGTAGTTTTCTAATGCTGTTGCGCTAAGTGATATACCTGGCTCATTTGTACAATAATCTGCGCTTGGAATTAAATCTACAACAGGTGTTGGTATAATATCAATACGCTTTTGGTCTAGGACTGGATCACAGCTTCCGTTACCATTTCCAGTCAAGGTTAAAATAACAAAACCGTTAGATTTGTCTACATCGCTAGGAATGTAGGTCGCATTTAAGGTGTTTTGGTTTTGCCAAGTGCCCGTTCCATTTGATGTCCAGGAATAACTAAGTGTATTGGCTTCACTAGCATCGGAAATAGTGTAATTGCTGTCGACACATAAGCTATCATCTGCACCTGCGTTTACTGTAGGTGCCTTAGTGAGTGTTAAGCGAAAAGTGTCTGCATCATTTACGGTAACATCACATGGTGAGGCAGCTATGGCAGTCATTGTAAGATCTACATAACCAGTTGTTACATCTGCCAGTGTTGGTGTATAGGTTGGATTTGAATTTGTCGGGTTGTCAAATGTTCCACTACCACTAGTTGTCCATAAAACGCTACTTTCTTTGCTGTTTGTCAAAGTGCCGCTAATAACATAAGGGAGTATATCACAGCTTTCACTATCAGCTGGGAATGCAGTAATTTCTGGTAATCCTGTTACGTTAATAACTAATTCTTGGGTTTCGGTAACCGTACAAGGATTAATTCCTGTTGCTGAAACCTTTAGACGAACGATTTCACTATCTACTGCGGGCTCATAGATGGGATTTTCAGAATTTCCTCCAGAAACAAGGGTTCCACCACCACTTAAAATTTCCCAAGTAATGGTCTGATAATTATTTATTGTGGAATTTATAGTTAGCTGACTGCCGAAACAAACCTTAGTAGCTGCAGCTGATAAATCAATTGTTGGTTTTGGATCAATAGTTAATGTAAAGGAATCCGAATCTGTTGGATTTGAACAAACACTGTCTGCATTTACTTGGACAGTCAGTGTAACACTTCCGTTAATTATATCGCCAGGTCCTGGAGTGTAAGTTGGTGCTTCTTCAGTTGCATCGAAAAAAGTTCCATCTCCAGAAGTAATCCAATTAAAGCTGCTTACATTAATATCAATGATTTGGCTTGCACTGAATGTATAAGTGTCATCAGCACAGATTGTAGCCGCATCAGGAACAATGGATACTGTTGCTTTGGGAGCAATAGTTACCGTAACCACATCTTCTATGGTCCCAGTACACGGACCAATAGCATTTGCTGTAAGTTTAAGTTCAACAAAACCGTTAGTAATATCAGCAGCAGAAGGCGTGTAGGTTGTGTTTAGGTCTGTACTGTTAGCAAAACTACCAGTTCCGCTAGTTGTCCACAAGCTTCCTCCAGAATAACCTAATGTTGCTGTGTTGGTTTGATAGGTATCGCCCTCACATATTGTAGTATTTACGCCCGCCTCAACATCTGGCTGGTTTTGTATAATAAGTATCATGGTATCTGAAACAGGTGTCGTACAAGGGCTTTCTGGCTGACCTGTAAGTACTAACGTGGCTTGTCCTGCAGCAATCTCTGCGGGGGTAGGAGTAAACGTGGGTGCTAAGCCAGTACCATTTGAAAAAGTTCCTCGTGTAGGCGAAGACCATAGCAAAGAAGTTGTATTTGCCTCTGTTGCTGTTGCTACTACAAATACATCTCCTTCACAGATGACGGCATCATCACCTGCATAAACTTCTGCTGAAGGCTGTATGGTAACAACAACATCCTCTTGAGCAATTGCCCCACATGGATTGATTGGGTTTGCTGTGAATCGCAAGGTTACTGTTCCTGCATTGATATCCGCTTGGTTTGGAATATAAGTAGCATTTTCACTAGTGCTGTTTTGAATGTTTCCAGTACCAGTCAAGTTTGTCCACTGAATACTTTGATAATTTGTAGCAACAGCTTGGTTAAATGTATGGCCCGTATCGCAGATTGTTATTGCAGTTGGTCCTACGGATGCTGTTGGGTTTTCAACAAGCGTTAACATAAAACTATCGCTTATTGGCGTTGCACATGGTGCTAAAGGTTGTGCTGTTAGCGTGATTTGGATGGGAACTCCACCGGCTAAATCTTCAGGGCTATGCTGATACACTGTTGAAAGTGTGTTTACAGGTAGAAATATTCCCGTTCCTGATGATGTCCATTGGTAGGAGTTGGTGTCAACATGACTTACATCAACGCCTGCTGTTAGATTAATCGAAAGATCTGTGTTTTCACATAAGAAGCGGTCATTGCCAACTTCCATTTCTGGACTTGGTGCAAGCGTGAGATCCATACTATCCGACTCAGTTACTTGGCAAGGATCAATACCTACAGCCGTGACAGTTAATGTGATGGGCGAGCCTAATGCAATGTCTTGTGCGCTAGGTGTGTAGGTTGGGTTTTGTATGGTGTTGTTGTCAAAAGTACCCGTCCCTGAACTTAACCATGTGACAGATGCGTAGTTCGTTGCAGTAGCCTGACCAAGCGTGAAGGAATTATCATCACAAATCGTTGCATCAGGTCCAGCATCAGCTGTTGGCAGCTCAATAAAATTAATAAGTATATCATCTGAACTTTGCGCACCACAATTTCCAGGATTTTGCAATCCAGTTAACGTTAACACTACAGAGCCATTGGCAATATCTGTAGCCAATGGAAAATACTGGGGGTTGGTGGCAGAAGCACTGGGCGAAAAGCTTCCAGAACCGCTGGTCGTCCATAAAACGTTGTCGGCATAAAGCACAGTGCTGTTGTTTAGCGAGATAACCGTATCTGTTTCACAATAATCGATGCTTGCTGGACCTGCATCTACCAAAGGAATTCGTGTAATACTCAGTAGCATTTCAGATGTTGCAGATGTGGCACAAGGAGAATTGGGCAATGCCTCAAGACGAAGTGTTACTTGCCCGCTTAGGCGATCGTTAGTTCCTGGGGTATATGTAGGATTTAAATTATTTACATCGGTAAACGACCCATCACCAAGAGTAGACCAAACCAATTGGTTGTAGTTTGTTGCTGTAATATTGGGATCTACAAGTGGAATATCATCTCCTTCACAAATCGTTTGATTAGGCCCTGCATTTGCTGTAGGTTCTGCAACAATCGTAATCTTCACCGTATCCATAGCAGGAGGGCCACAATTGTTTACTCCGTCCGTATTTGGCTGTGCAGTAAGACGAAGTGTTACTGTCCCCGTTTCGTTAGGGTTAGGCACATATGTTGGCGCTATTGTTGTCTCGTTTTGAAGTGTACCGCTTCCCGTAAGTACTACCCACAAAATACTACTGTAATTTTGCGCACTGGCACTGCTAATAATCGCCTCTTCTCCTTGACATACTGTAAGGTCGGTTCCTGCGTTTGCAGTGGCTTCAGGAACAATGGTTAAATCCATTACATCCGAAACGGTTGCACAACCGTCTTGTTGTAACGTCATGGTCAAGCGAACAAAACCACTACTAATATCGCCTAAACTAGGGGTGTAAACAGGTTTTTCTGCAGCAATACTATCAAAAGCGCCAGTACCACTCGAAGACCAAGTTAGGCTGCTGTAATTACTTGCCGATGCTCCGCTTAGCGTAAATGAGTTATTGGCACAGACGGAAGCATTTGGACCAGCATTGGCTATTGGGGCAGCATTAACTTGAAAAGTTACAGAATCTGATATCGGTGAAGAGCAACTGTTAAATGCAGTTGCGGTTATGGTAAGTGTTACGGTCCCGTTGATTAAGTCTGTAGGCCCAGGCGTGTAAATTGGTGTAAGCGTGTCCCCGCCAGTAAAAGTCCCATCTCCCCCGGACCATTGTAGCGTATCTCCGTAATTTACAGAAGCTCCATTTATGCTATTTGGCCCCTCACATAAAGTTTGATTAGCAGGGCCAGCGTCAACTTCGGGTACCTTATGAATGGTAACCGATGTATTTGATATATTGGTAACACTTCCACAGGAGTCCTGGCCTGTAACAGTTAAAGTTAATACAGTGCCACCTGCTAAGATGTCTTGGTTGTTGGGAATATAACTGAAATCGCTGGGTGCAACTCCCGTTGTTATAAATTGCCCGCCATTGGATGATGTCCATGTAAAGCTGGCTCCATTTACCATGCTTGCATCACTTAGGATTACGTTATCTCCCTCGCAAATAACTTTATTTGCCCCAGCGAAGGCCTCCGGTTCTGGAGTTAATTGAATATTAACTGTGTCGGGAATGGGTGTTGCGCAGCCAGCCAAGGGGGTTGCCGTCATAGTAAGCGTTACTCCTCCATTTATTACATCTGAAGCTGAAGGAGTATAGGTGGGATTTGCAGTATTTGCATTTATTAGCGTACCTGCACTCCCATTTGAAGTCCATTGAATAGAAGCGTAATTTTGAACACTTGCTGCTAGCGTATAACTCGAATTTGCACATAGCTCAACAGGGCTAGGTCCTGCATCGGCAATTAAAGCAGGTACGATTGTAAGCGTTGTTTGGGAGGTGCTCGGAGTAATGGAACAAACGCCAGTGGGCGTTCCTGTAAGCTCAAGGATTACCGTGCCATTACTAATATCAGTACTTCCAGGATAGTAAATGGGGTTTAAAATAGTCGAATCATCAAAAGTTCCGTTTCCGCCAAGCGCTACCCACTGATAATCAATTTCGCTAGCCAAAGTTACAGACGAAGTTGCTTTGTCTAGTCTATATCCTGCAGTAACATCACTTTCGCATATGCTTTCATTAGGCCCAGCATATATAGTTGCAGGCTGAGCAACTGTAATGGTTACGCTATTTGTTTCAGTACAATTGGGAGAAGCAGTCTTGGTTTCAACGAGAGTAAATGTCGTTGTGTTAGTTGGACTAAAGGTTGGATTGGCAATAGTAGAGCTAAAACCAGCTGGAGATGAACTCCATTGATACGTACTCCCACTGACGGCTGTTGCACCAACCGCAATTGATTCGCCAAGACAGATTTCAGTGTCTGCTATAACACTGGCTTCAGGATTATCTACAACCGTGACAAGTATATCATCAGTCTCCTCTACATTAGCACCACCTATTGTGGTGGTCACTCTAAGTGTAAACAGTGTTGTTACTTGAGGAACTGCTCTAGTGTAGGCTTGCCCTGGGTTGTCAATGCTTGGTCCGTCGGCAGTCCCAACTGCTGGGCTTGAAGTCCATTGGTACGTATATGAAGGATTGGCACTACTGGATCCTATATAGATTTCATCATTTTTACAGATTGACGTATCTGTGCCTGCATTTGCCTCTGGGCCTACGTAAACATTTAATACTTCAGAATTAGTATTACCTGATGGGTCTGAAGCTGAGTAATTCACCGTGTAAGCCCCAGTAGTATTTATATTGACATTTTCTGTTACTGTAACCGTTACAGTGCCTTGACTATTATCGGAAGTTGTGTAGCTGGGTACAGAAAAGGCGCCACCTAAAGAAATAATTAAAGGGTTTGGGCTGTTTATAGTAATTGTAGGCGGAGTGGTATCTACTACATTAACGGTTCGAATAACTTGTGCTGCCGCGTTGTTACTTGTATCCGTGGCATTATAAGTTACTGTGTATGTACCCACAGTAGTTGTGTCGACAGTATCTCCACCTACAACCACGCTTACAGAAGTGTCGTAGTTGTCAGTTGCGCTAGCACCTTGTTCGGAGTAGATGTCACCAACTTCAAGTGTGACTACCGCATTACCAGTCCTGGTAATTATCGGTGGTGTAGTATCTACTACACGTACCTCTCTATCTCTTATGGTTGTGTTGGAATCACTGTCAGTTACAGCATATTGAATATAATAATTGCCCAATTGCGTGTTATTGACCACACCTGTGATACTTATCGTGTTAGTCAAAACCCCATCTTCAGCGTCCTCGGCTGTAGCACCAAGCTCATTGTAAGCAGTGCCAACCTCTAATACATAAGGATTAGGACCGTTAAGTTTTATCGTAGGGTTAGTTACAACAGGAACAGATGAAAATCCCCCAAGTAGTACAGGGGAAAGGATAAATAGTAAAGAAAGTTTACGCAATTTAAACATATAAATGAGGCTAATAAACCTTTAAGTATTAAATTCAAATTTAAGCATATTTATTTTGTCATGTGTATTTAGCATCGTACTTTATGAAATATGTCATTTGTTGAGCCTTCATTTTGGTATAAACCATTTCATAAATGTAAGCATCAAAACATTGAACTAAAGTGGCGCAAAAGCATTTTTTCATAATGGTAAAAACAAAACTTGTAAATAGCTGCTGGTAGAATTGTTAAAATTAAATCTCGGTGCTATTACAAACGTAAATATTAAAAGTTATATTGCTTTTTTATAAAAAAAACATATGAAGTTGTTTAAAGTTCTTGTACTTGTAGCACTAGCATCAATAATCACAGGTTCTAAAGCCTATAAACCAACAGAAAAGGTCAATGTACTGTTTATAGTTGCTGATGACTTGAACTGCGCCCTTGGTGCTTATGGTGACCCGTTAGCCAAAACACCAAATATAGACCGGCTCGCCGAAGAGGGCTTGCTCTTTACAGAAGCCCATGTGCAATATCCACTTTGTGGGCCCTCAAGGGTCTCTTTTATGACGAGCTTGTATCCTGATCAAACAAAATCCAAAGATCTCCGATTGTTTGTGAGACAAACTATTCCAGACGTTGTTACATTGGGGCAAAAACTCAGATTAGAAAACTATCATTCTGTACGGGTAGGTAAAATTTATCACAACCATAATCCGAGGGATATTGGAACAGCTGGTCACGATGATTCTTTTACTTGGGATCGTACCGTAAATCCCTACGGGCGTGATAAAAAAGAGGAGTATAAACTTGAGGGCTTGAAGGAGGTCTTGAATGGAGGTGTCTTGAGTTGGTTTGAAGCGGATGGCACTGTTAAGCAAATATTTTCCTTTAACTAGAATTAAGTATTTCTGTCTGGGTGTATGCAGCTTTACACACTTCTTAATATGGAGATAATATAGCCGAGGTAGTTTACTGTAGATCTCTGATTTTCTTCTCCCAAGCCCAAGCAGATGCCACGGCTTCGTCTAAGCTGCGTTTGGTTTTCCAACCCAAGACTTCATGGGCTTTTGTAGTATCTGCATAGGCCGCAATCACATCTCCAGCACGTCTCTTTCCGATTTCATATGTCAGTTTTTGACCTGATACACGCTCAAAACTTTCAATTACTTCTAACACGCTACTTCCTTTACCTGTGCCCAAATTGAACACTTCATAAGCATCTGTGCTTTTACGCCCTAAGATGCGTTCTAAGGCCACCACGTGTGCCTCTGCCAAATCCACTACGTGTATATAATCTCTAACGTTGGTGCCATCTGGAGTAGGGTAGTCGTTGCCAAAAACAGTAAGTTTTGGGTAAAGTCCTGCTGCAGTTTGAGTAATAAAAGGCACTAAATTCTGTGGTTTTCCAAGGGGAAGTTCTCCAATCGCATTCGAGGGATGCGCACCAATTGGATTAAAATAACGAAGTGAAATTGCCCTAAAGTTTTTAACTGCCTTGACAGTGTCTACCAAGATTTCTTCCCCCACTTGCTTTGTGTTGCCATAAGGAGACATGGCGGGTTTCACTGGCGAGCTTTCTGAAATGGGAAGCTCGGTAGCTTCTCCATATACCGTACAAGACGAACTGAAAATAAAGGGAATGAATTTGTTTGAGTTTTCAATTTCTGCCAGTAAATTCAGCAATGATCCAAGGTTGTTTTGGTAGTAAGCAATGGGTTTCTCAACGCTTTCTCCTACGGCCTTTGCGGCAGCAAAGTGAATGATTCCCGTGATGTTGTGGGATTTAAAAACCTCTACAACGCCCAAACTATTTTGCAGATTTAATTCTTGAAATTTTGGAAGTGTCCCACTTGCTGCTTCAATGCCTTCTAAAACCTCAAGGGTTGAATTGGACAAGTCATCTATAATAAGTACCTCGTGACCTTTTTCTTGTAGTGCTACTACGGTGTGAGATCCTATAAAACCCAGTCCACCTGTTACTAAAATCATATACTAATATTGAAATACAAAAGTATGCATTTCTCTTTAGCCTTCCTTTTCACTATTTACCCACAAATTTACTTTGTTTTCCAATAGTGCTAACGGAATACAACCTGATTCCAATATTACGCGGTGAAATGCTCTAATATCAAAGCGATCGCCAAGTGCTTTTTCTGCCATGGCACGAAGCTCCATGATTTTAAGTTGTCCAATTTTATATGATAACGCCTGTCCTGGGTTTGCCATATACCGTTCTATTTCAGATGTTATGGCGTATTCAGGTTCTGCTTCGTTGGCTAAAGAATACGCAATGGCTTGTTCTCTTGTCCAGCCTTTGGTATGTAGCCCCGTATCAACAACCAGTCGAATGGCACGGTGCATTTCTGCACTTAACATGCCAAAATATTGATATGGGTCGTCGTAAAGCCCAAGTTCTTGACCAAGTGATTCACAGTAAAGTGCCCAGCCTTCGCCATAGGAGCTGTACCAAAGTGTTTTTCTAAAGTCAGGTAGAGCTGTATTTTCTTGCTGTAAAGAGATTTGGAAGTGATGCCCAGGAATAGCCTCATGTAAAAACAAATCTTCATCAGAAAAAATATTGTATTCCTTTACGTTTGGTATAGGCACGTAAAACACCCCTGGACGTGTGCCATCTAGCGACCCTGGATTGTAGTGTGCACTTGCCGATTTTTCTCTAAAAGCTTCAACCCTGCGCACCTCAAAAGCAGTTTTGGGTTGTAACTCAAACAGGGCATCTACTTTAGCCTTCATCTTGTCGTGAATAGCGTTAAAGTTGTCAATGACTTGTTGTGCATCATCAAAAGGCATAAGTGATTTACGTGTACGCACATGATCAAAAAAGGCATTTAAATCACCCTTAAAGCCCACCTGTTCTTTGATGCGTTCCATTTCACTGCGTAAACGCGCAACTTCAGAAAGTCCAAGTTGATGGATTTCGTCAGCACTCATGTTTGTAGTAGTGTAGCGTCTAATAGCATAGTTGTAATAATCTTCTCCAAAAGAGTAGGCATCAAACCCGCTGCTGTTACGCCCCGCTTCTAAATATTCATCTCCCATAAATGTTACCAAACTTTGATAGGCAGGTATGATTTTATTGGTGACCATATCGGCATAAGCTTTAGAAAGCTTTTCTTTTTGTACTGCAGTAAAATCTTCTGGAAAATTGCGAGCAGGGGTATAGAAAATATTTTTTTCTAAATCGGCTTCAGTAATAGATGCTAGCTGTGGAACAATCTTACGGATTAATGATTTTGGCAATACTATACCGCGCTCAATACCTTCTTCCATGCGCGCTTTTGCACTTGACAACCAAACCACGTAATCGTCTACTCTAGAGCGCCAATTTTCATAGTCCTCAACTGTTTTAAATGGCTGTGCGCCAGTCCCTGTAGCCAATTGACCTATGGTTAGTTGTAGGGTCCACATTTGGTCAATGGGAAGTAATTCACTGGGGAATTCCATTCCCATCAAACTGGTTTCGCATTCCCACTTTAGTATTTCTTTACTCAACTTGTCTTCTTCACGCAAACTTTTTTCATCTATAGCATTGAGCTGTTGGAGTATATCGCTGTAAAAAGCCTTGTGCTTGCTTATGACAGCATCTGACAGGTAATTTGGCAAATAATCGTTGTAGCGGCTGTCTCCTTGATAAGTAGCGTCAACGGGATTCATTTTTAGTGTTTCCTCATGATAGGTTTTCATTAGGTCTTGCAACTCTTGTGTTGATGTGGAGGTCGTACAACCAGACACCAGTGCCAAAGTAAAAAGGAGTAACATGAAAGTTCTCATAGTGGTAGAATTTATTTTAAATTAGTTTATATTGGTTATTGTCTTTATTTCTCCTGCCAGTGTTTTGGCTTGAGGAATCCATTCTTTTAGGTTTGCAATTCGTCGATCTTCACTGGGATGCGTACTTAAAAACTCCGGTTGTTTTCCTTTTGATTGCGCTTTCATGCGCGCCCAAAGCTTAGGTGCTTCTTCGGGGTTATACCCAGCAATGGTCATAAGCTCTAACCCGATTTTATCGGCTTCAGACTCGTGTTTTCTGCTAAAAGGAAGCATTCCTCCAACAGTGGTGCCTATGCCATAGGCCATCATTATCCGCTCCCTTTTACGCTCGTCTTGATTTTTACTTACTTCAGCAGTAATCATGCCGCCAGCTTGTTGAACTATCCCTAAAGACATCCGTTGTGCTCCGTGGTCTGCAAGTGCGTGGGCTACTTCATGTCCCATGATAGTAGCAATGCCGTCAGGGTTGTCTGCAATGTCCATGATACCCGTGTAAAAAACAATTTTGCCACCCGGCATACACCAAGCATTTACTTGATCGCTTTTTACCAGACGATATTCCCAGTCGTACTCATCAAGTAGATTGGGTTGTCCTTTATAGCTGAAATAGGCCTTTGCTGCTTTGGCAATATCTCTTCCAATACTTGATACAAGTTTGGCGTTTTCTGTATCACGAACGATTTCATGTTCGCTTAGAAAAGCTTCATATTGTTTGAGTGACATGGCAAAAAGCGGCTTGTTATCACCAAAAAAGTTGAGTGTTTTTTTCCCCGTAAGGGTGTTTGTTTTACACCCTACAACAATGGAAAGAAGGAGCAATAACGTTAATGTTAATTTGAAGGGTTTCATTAAAAAGATTTGATGACTTAAAAATAAGAAATTAAATCTTTTTAGCTCCTATGCATTGGCAACTTGCCGTAAGTTTTTGATGGTTTCAAGCGGATTCTTTGAAGAAAAAACAAAACTCCCAGCAACCAACACATCCGCACCAGCTTCAACCAAATCGGTGCAGTTTGTAGCATTAACACCTCCGTCAATCTCAATAAGTGTTGCTGATTTATTTGCATCTATCATGGCACGGAGCTTGCGCACCTTGCCGTAGGTATTTTGGATAAATTTTTGCCCACCGAATCCAGGGTTTACACTCATAATACATACCACATCAATAGCATTGATAACGTCTTCTAGTACGCTTACTGGTGTATGCGGATTTAGCGCAACTCCAGCTTGCATACCTGCATCTTTGATGGCCTGTAGGGTTCTGTGTAAGTGTGTGCAAGCTTCGGCGTGGACAGTTAAAACATCAGCACCTATTTGAGCAAAAGTTTCAATATAGCGATCGGGATCTACAATCATTAAATGTAGATCCAATGTTTTTTTGGTGTGTTGTGCCATGGCTTTAAGCACGGGCATTCCAAATGAAATATTAGGAACAAAAACACCGTCCATAATATCCAAATGAAACCAATCTGCTTCACTTTGGTTTACCATATTGATGTCGCGTTCTAAATTGGCAAAGTCCGCTGCCAACATTGACGGTGCAATTTTAACTGTGCCCATTATCCTAGGTACGTTTTTAAAATTTTACTTCTCGAAGTATGTTTTAGCCTTCTGATGGCTTTCTCCTTAATTTGACGCACGCGCTCGCGTGTTAGGTCAAATGTTTCTCCAATTTCTTCCAAAGTCATGGGATGCTGGTTTCCTAAACCGAAATAGAGACGTACAACATCTGCTTCTCTTGGCGTTAGGGTTTCTAGTGCACGCTCAATTTCTGTGCGTAATGACTCGTGCATAAGTTCCCTGTCGGGGTTTGGAGACTCACCACTTCGAAGTACATCGTATAGGTTTGAATCTTCGCCTTCAACTAGGGGAGCATCCATAGATACGTGACGTCCCGAATTTTTCATGGATTCTTTTACGTCAGATACGGTCATGTCGAGCTCCTTGGCAATTTCTTCAGCAGAGGGAACACGCTCGTGCGCTTGCTCTAAAAAGGCGTAGGTTTTGTTGATTTTATTGATAGACCCAATTTTGTTGAGTGGCAACCTTACGATACGAGATTGCTCAGCTAGGGCCTGTAATATGGACTGACGAATCCACCATACGGCATAGGAAATAAATTTAAATCCACGCGTTTCATCAAAGCGTTTTGCAGCCTTGATAAGCCCTAAATTTCCTTCATTGATAAGATCGGGTAGGGTTAAGCCCTGATTTTGATATTGTTTGGCAACAGACACCACAAAACGCAAGTTGGCTTTGGTAAGTTTTTCAAGTGCGATTTGGTCACCAGCCTTAATACGTTGTGCTAGTTCAACTTCCATCTCAGCAGTAATCAGATCAACTTTGCCTATTTCTTGAAGATATTTATCTAAAGAGGCCGTTTCACGATTGGTAACCTGCTTTGTAATTTTTAACTGTCTCATTGCTTTGAATTGTATGGATGATATGTGTTATACGTGTATATGCCAAGGAAGGTTACATTAAAAACAAAAAAAATCCGTTAAAAGTACTTTTAACGGATTTAAATTATTGTTTAAGAGGTGTTTAGTCTCTTTTTGGTCGACGGTTGTTTCCACCGTTTCTTCTTCGGTCGTTACCACCTGCTGGTCTTGGCTTGCGCTCTACATAGCCTTCAGGCTTTTCTAAAAGTGCTTTTCTAGAAACCTTTTCTTTACGTGTTCGTGAATCTATACCGAAGTATTTCACATCAAACACATCACCCATGTTTACCACATCGGTAACGTTTTCTGTGCGCTCCCATGCCAATTCACTTACGTGAAGCAACACTTCGTTTCCAGGGGCATCTGTATATTCGACTACTGCTCCAAAGTCAAGAATTTTGATTACTTGAACTTCGTAAGTTTCACCAACATCCGGTTTAAATGTCAGCGCATCAACGCGAGCAAGTACCTGGTCAATTCCCTCTGGTCCAGTACCTAAAATTTCTATAATGCCTTCGCCTGTATCCGGATCTTCATTAATAACGATAGTCGTATTGGTTTCCTTTTGAAGTTCTTGGATTACCTTCCCTCCAGGGCCGATAATGGCTCCAATATATTCGTTTGGAATTGTACGCATTACCATCTTAGGCGCGTGCTCTTTTACATCTGCTGCTGGTGCCTCAATAGTTTCATTCAGCTTATCTAAAATATGCATACGCCCATCACGTGCCTGCTTTAATGCTTGGATTAAAATATCATAGGGAAGCCCTTTGATTTTTATATCCATTTGACAAGCCGTAATGCCGTTTTCCGTTCCAGTCACTTTAAAGTCCATATCTCCTAGGTGATCTTCATCTCCTAAAATATCTGATAATACAGCAAAGCGTTCTCCATCAGAAATAAGTCCCATAGCTATTCCAGAAACTGGATTGGCAATTTGAACTCCAGCATCCATAAGCGCCATAGTACCAGCACAAACAGTAGCCATTGATGATGAACCGTTAGATTCCAAAACCTCTGAAACCACCCGAACAGTATACGGACAATCGTCTGGCATTACCTTTTTGAGTGCACGTTGTGCCAGATTTCCGTGTCCTACTTCGCGACGAGATGTACCTCTTAGCGGACGTGCTTCTCCCGTACAAAATGGGGGGAAGTTATAGTGCAAGTAGAATGTTTCTTCTCCTTGTGCAGTTGGTAAATCGATCATGTTGGCCTCTCTAGAGGTTCCAAGGGTAACCGTTGCAAGTGCTTGGGTTTCACCACGTGTAAACACTGAGGAACCGTGTGTTGATGGTAGGTAATCTACCTCACACCATATAGGTCTAATGTCAGTTGTTTTACGACCGTCAAGACGAATGCCTTCACTGAGTACCAGCTCACGAACAGCTTCTTTTTGCGCTTTACTGAAGTATTTGCCAATTAATTTTCCCTTTTCTTCGAGTTCTTCCTCAGAAAAAGTGGCTAACAAAGCTTCTTTTACTTCGCCAAAAGCAATACTGCGGTCTTGTTTAGAACTGCCCTTTTTGGCAATGTCATAACATTTTTGATAAGCAAAATCGTGAATTTGTTGTTGCAATGCATCGTCGCTGTCTTCAGCTTCGTATTCACGTGTTTCTTTTTTGCCAACAGCTTCTGCTAACGCAACTTGAGCAGCAATTTGAAGTTGGATGGCTTCGTGTCCAAAGCGAATGGCGTCTGCCATTACTTCCTCGGAAACTTCGTCAAATTCTCCTTCAACCATAGTTACAGAGTCTGCACTGGCACCAATCATGATGTCAATATTCGATTCTTTAAGCTGCGCTTTACTAGGATTGATAATGAACTTGCCATCAAGCTGTGCCACTCGAACTTCAGAAATAGGACATTCAAAAGGAATGTCTGATAACTGAATAACGGTTGAGGCCGCAAGGCCTGCAAGTGCATCAGGCATGACGTTTTCGTCGTGCGACATCAATTGAATCATCAATTGGGTTTCTGCATGATAGTCTTTTGGGAAAAGGGGACGCAACACACGGTCAACCAAACGCATGGTAAGGATTTCTTCGTTGCTGGGTCTTGCTTCGCGCTTAAAGAAGCCACCAGGGAATCGCCCTGCGGCTGCAAATTTTTCACGGTAATCTACCGTTAAAGGTAGGAAGTCAACTGGTGAGGCCTGACGTGCCGAAACAACCGTAGCTAATAGCATACAATTGCCGCTTCTAACAACGACAGATCCATCTGCTTGTTTCGCAAGCTTACCTGTTTCTAGGGTAATAGTGCGTCCATCGCCTAAGTCAATAGTCGAGGTATGTACATTGGGTATCATACTTTTTCAAATTTAAAATTAGTATCTGTGATGTTGTGTTGTGGTCGTAGATACCCTTGAAAAACCGATGATGCGGATGCTTTTAAGTATTTACTTACGAATGCCCAATTCCTTAATCAAGGAACGGTAGCGTTCTATGTCTTTTGCTTTTAGATAGTCTAAAAGGCTTCTTCGTTTACCTACCAACATTACCAATGAACGCTCTGTGTTGTAATCTTTATGATTGTTTTTCAAGTGTCCTGTTAGATCGTTGATACGCTTTGTGAATAGTGCAATTTGTCCTTCCGTGCTTCCAGTGTCTTTTTCAGACTTTCCGTACTTTTTGAAAATTGCCGCTTTTTCTTCTTTATGTAACATGCCAATATTATTGTAAATGATTCTTATGCAACTTCGAGTTTATCTCGACGGCTGCAAATATAGCACTTTAATCGATTAGAATTACAGTTGTTATGAAAGCGGTCGATTTAATATTAAATCGAGGTAGAGGTTGATGTTCTTTTTCAGCTCTTTTCGGTGCGTAATAAAGTCCAAAAAGCCATGCTCTTGAAGGAATTCTGCAGTTTGGAAGCCATCTGGCAGCTCCTGACCTGTGGTATCTTTTACAACTCTAGGTCCTGCAAAACCAATAAGTGCACCAGGTTCAGAGATATTTATGTCACCCAACATAGCAAAAGAAGCCGTTGTTCCCCCCGTTGTAGGGTCTGTACAAAGCGATACATAAGGAATTTTGGCGTCGGCAAGCTGCGCCAGTTTAGCAGATGTTTTCGCCATTTGCATTAACGACAAGGCTGCTTCCATCATTCGAGCTCCACCAGATTTTGAAATCATTACAAACGGAATCTTCTTTTTAAGGGCATAATCTGCAGCACGGTAAATTTTTTCACCAACAACCGAACCCATAGAGCCTCCAATAAATGAAAAATCCATGCAGGCAACCACCATTTCGTTTCCGTTGGAACGCCCAACAGCAGCCCTTACGGCATCATTGAGTTTTGTTTTTTTCTGTGCAGCCTTGACACGGTCTTTATAAGTTTTGGTATCCTCAAACTTGAGCGGATCTTTGGATTTCAGCTTTTTGTCAAGTTCTTTAAACGTGTTGTTGTCAAACAAGATCTCGAAATATTCCTTACTCCCTATGCGTACGTGATAACCATCTTC
The DNA here is from genome assembly GCA_024639165.1 of Flavobacteriaceae bacterium. GTDB lineage: Bacteria > Bacteroidota > Bacteroidia > Flavobacteriales > Flavobacteriaceae > UBA7446. Next base: position 98,320 of record JAHEIX010000020.1, read on the forward strand.
TGGAGATACGTAGAAATTTTCTGCTAACTGCTCTGTATCTACAATCTTTCCAGTAGGAGACTTATACCACAAACCTTGTGGTGTGTCTTTCTTTTCACTGGTCTGCGTTTGAATTCCTTTTTCAGTACGTTTAAACCACGGCATAGATTGAGAATTTTATCAAATATATAAAACCCTATGAATTATAGCGTATTCACGTTGTTTAGGTCTTCAAAGGCTTGCTCAAGTCGTGTAACAAATGCCTTTTCTCCCTCACGTAACCAAACGCGTGGATCGTAATATTTCTTATTTGGTACGTCGTCACCCTCTGGGTTGCCAATTTGTTTTTGCAAATACTCCGATTTTTCTTGGATATAGTCGCGTACTCCTGACATAAACGCATATTGCATATCAGTATCGATGTTCATTTTAACAACACCGTAGCTGATACCTTCTCTTATTTCTTCAACTGTTGATCCAGATCCTCCGTGGAACACAAAGTCAATGGTGTTTGGCCCAACACCGTATTTTTCACTCACATATGCTTGTGAGTTCATTAAGATTTTTGGTGTCAGCACAACGTTTCCTGGCTTGTACACACCATGTACATTTCCAAATGCAGCTGCAATGGTAAAGCGTGGACTTACTTGTGATAATTCTTCAAAAGCAAATGCTACTTCTTCTGGCTGAGTATATAGTTTAGAGCTGTCAATGTCTGTGTTATCAACTCCATCTTCTTCACCCCCTGTAACACCTAATTCAATTTCAAGTGTCATGTCCATTTTAGCCATGCGCTTCAAATAGTTCTTACAGATTTCAATATTTTCTTCGATTGGTTCTTCAGAAAGGTCTATCATGTGCGAGCTGAAAAGTGATTTTCCAGTTTCTTCGTAATGCTTTTCACTAGCATCAAGCAGTCCGTCAATCCAGGGAAGTAATTTTTTGGCAGCGTGGTCTGTATGAAGGATAACACTTACGCCATATAGTTCGGCCATTTGATGTACATGCTTTGCTCCAGCAACAGCACCGGCAATAGCAGCCTGTTGATTTTCGTTAGACAAGCCTTTACCAGCGTTAAACTGGGCACCTCCATTGGAGAATTGAATGATTACAGGTGCGTTTAGCTTTGCTGCAGTTTCTAATACGGCATTAATGGTATCCGATCCAATTACATTTACTGCGGGGAGTGCAAATTGTTTGGCTTTTGCTAAAGCAAAGATTTCTTGAACTTCATTTCCAGTGGCTACGCCTGGCTTTACGGAATGCGACATGTTGATTATTTTTTTATTGGTTGGGCAAAAGTAACAAACTATTATGGGCTTAGAAAGGATAATTTATCCCAAGTGTAGGATTTGCATTTTTTAGCTGATAATTCCAATTCCATCGGTTCCCTTTTGGCAATACGGGATTGTGTGTTTTAAAGCCCATATCAAGCCTTAATAAGAAAAGACCAAAATCGTATCTAAATCCAAAACCAGTACCCACCGCCAGCTCATCTAAATCCCGGAAACCATCGAACCTTCGAGCGGATTCATCGACGTTGTCGGCTACATTCCAAATGTTTCCAGCGTCAATAAATAGCGCGCCCTTGAAAGCCCCAATAAGGTCAAAACGGTACTCAGCGTTGAAAGACATTTTAAGGTTTGCCTCGTTAAATTCATTTCCAGTATCACTAGACCCAGGCCCCAATCGATATACTTCCCAAGCCCTGTTGTCATAAGCCCCACCACCAAAAAAAGATCTGTTAAATGGGATGTTGTCTGCATTGCCATATGGGATTGCAGCTCCAGCAAAAGCCCTGATGGCCACTACCTGATTCTCGCTCACAGACCAATGCTTGACAAAATCTGTCTCTAATTTTATAAACTGACTAAAAGGGACTTCAAATAATAGGTATTGTCCATTTTCTTGTTTCCAGTTAAATGACTTTGCCAAACTTTTCAGCAGATTCCCAGACCAACTAAGATTAGCCCTAAACTGCATAAATTCCCGATCAAAAATACCTTGTTTGGAAGAGCTAAAAAAATTAATGCCCGAGCTTATAATTAGGTTGTTTTGTGTGAGTCTCCTTCTGCGTTCTTCAATACGCTGTACTCTTTGGTAGCTCGGATCGCTAGCCAAAATGCTGGTGCTGCCATCCAGCACGTCACCAATAAAAGACGCTGTTCCTTGTGGAATGATAAGCCTCTCGTTTACAAGATAATTTGGGTTTGTATTGGTGTTTGCTGCAATTTGATTTAATTCCCCGTAAGCATTGGTGTAAACTCCGAAGTAATTTGCTTTGTTTTTATTGTTTACAAACTCAACATCCATCAAAGAAAAGGTCCATCTGCGGTTTTCTCTCGGGTTCCACTGGTATTGTATGCTTCCGTTTAAACTTTGCTTGTCTAGACCGATGTTTTCTTGTGATCCCACACCTACTCTTAAGATGGTAAGTGGCGCAAGGTTTTGTTTGTTGATTTTTCTGCTAAAGGGCAATAAAAACTGGGGCGCTCTTAATTGAATATCAAAGCCATACTCAGAAATGGCGACATCGGCTGAGCGACCAAATGAACCTCTAGCACCCAACTCCAAGGTTTCGGCCCCTTTAAAGACATTTAAGACGCTTAAGCCAGAACTAAACGCAATACCTCGTTTTAAGATGTTGGATTGGGTTACGTCCAAGGCAAAGTCCAGCGAATATCTTTTTTTAGGCATCAAAAAAATGGAAGCGTCTAAACGTGTTTCGTCTTCATTTGCATATTGATATCTAATGGTTGGATAATCAAAACTTTGTAGCCTGTTGAGTTGTTTTAACGTGGTGCTTCGTGAAGTGTCGCTGTACGGCTCATTTGTTTTAAAATCAATGGATTCGCGTAATAGCTTGCTGTTGTACTTCATTTTGCCTTGACTGAAAATGGTCATTCCCTCAAAAACGCCAATAGAATCGTAAGCTTCATTACCTGTATTGCCTGCTTTGCCCAATAAAACGGCAACGGTATTCATTTTTGAAATTTTATATTCTTTTGGCACAGGATTTCCTTCTTGGTTTTCGATATAGTTTCGAATGTTGAGTTGTACAGGCAAACGATAGTCGATTCCAGTGGAATCTACACCAACGCTGTAATCAATGGAGTTAAGCTGAAAAGGATAAACCCCTGCATTTCTAAACAATGCAGACAACCTGTTTCGCTCTTGCTCAAATGCTGTAGTCCGAAAACGGTCTCCTTGCTTGATTTTGCTGTCCGCTTTGTTAGCTACATATATAGAATCCAAAACAGGACTTTGAATATTGGTTTTAATACTATCTATAAAGTAGGGCGTATTGGTGCTGACATTATAGGTTACGGAAGCATTTCGGTTGCTCAGAGTAGCAGATGTTTCTACCGTAGCATTGAAATACCCTTCATTCGAAAAAAAGGCGTTTAACTTTTGAGCATTTATTGCAGTAGATAAGGAGTCTGAAAGCACAGGCGCTTCTCCCGTTTTTCTTTTCCATGCCTGAAAGCCACTTTTATAAGCTTTCATTTTTTTTACTTGCTTTTCAGACCAAATGGCATTCATCCTTTTTTTTCGGTTTGGCTTTTTGGCAAGCCAATTTTCAAAGGCAATATCCGTACTATCCTTTGCGGATTGATATAGCAATAACCCAAATGGAATGCCTAAAAAATGATTATTAGGCTTTGGCTGAACAATATTTGCAACCGTGTCAACAGCCAGTTGGTTATCAACAAATACAGCGTTTTTACGCAACAATATACCATCCTCTGGCAAGTTGCGAATAGCAGAACATCCTACTGTTATGCCCAAAAGCACACCAAAACCTAGTATTTTTGAAAATCTTGTGGTCAAGAGAAAAGTTGTAAAAGTCAAAAATACACCAAATACATGGTTAGCAAAAACGAACTAAAACAGTTGGCTCAATTGGGACAAAAAAAATTCCGGGAACAACGGAGTCTTTTCCCTGTTGAGGGCAAAAAAGCCATAACAACATTCCATCAAAATGGATTTGAAATGAAATACTGTTTTTCACTTGAAACCGCTCAAATAGGAGGCGTTGACGCTACAAAAATCAACGTTTCTGACATGAAAAAGCTGAGCAACTTGACTACCCCTCCCAATGTTTGGGCTGCTTTTTCACTTCCCAAACCAACCCATTTTGCCCCCCAAAACATCAATATTGCACTTGACGGCATCCGCAATCCGGGTAACCTTGGCACCATCATCCGTTTGTGCGATTGGTTTGGTATTGCTCATCTACTGTGTTCATTAGATACCGTAGATTGTTTTAATCCCAAAGTAGTGCAGGCAAGTATGGGCTCCTTAGCGCAAGTACAGCTGCATTATGTTGATCTTTTAGATGCATTTAACACATATGCGTTGCAGCCAGTTGGGACTGATACGAATGGGAAAAATATATATAATGCTACCATTCCTCAAAACGGCGTGTTGGTTATGGGAAATGAAGGTCAAGGAATTTCAGATAGAATTAGTACTGAAATTAAAGAAAATATCAGCATACCTGCTTTTGGAACTCCTGCAGCTGAAAGCCTTAATGTTGCTGTAGCAACAGGTATTATATTAGCCGAATTTAGCAGAAGGGATTGAGCTATTCAAAAGTAAACCGCAAGAATATACCTCGGCTTTTCATGCTCGAAATATATCGAGTGTAAGCACTATTGATATTTTCATCGGGGACAATTTCGTTGCTCAGTGCAAAAAAACCATGCACAGAGGTTGTGAATTTAAAGTAGGGCAAGTAAACATCCGTGCCGACAGCAAATTCCCAAGCATATACATCTCGTTTCATTCTAAAGGTCCCCGAACTGTTATCCTCTGAATTCGTTTCCTCACTAGTAATGTTAATATTGTACGAAACACTACCCATAACAAAAGGACGTGCATTTCGAATACGCCGTGTGTTTAATTTTATGCCCACTGGAAAACGCACATAATTAGACTTTACAATTCGCTCAATGAGGGCTTTGGTAAAGCGTGGATCCTTTTCGGAAAAAGGAAACCTAATTTCACGCTCAACAAAGGCAACACCAGGGTGAAAGCGAATATTTAAAAACTCATTGATTCTGTAGTCGGCTAAAAGCCCCACATCAAAGCTTGGCTTTGGCTTAACCGAAATGCGAAAAGGTGTACCATAATTGGTTGGCAGGTAGTCTACTTTAGCTCCAACTGCGTTTAAACCCAAATAATAACCAAAACGAATTCTTTTCGAATCATCTTCTTTTAGATTTTCTATTTTATCAAACTGTCCATGTAGTGAGACCACAGAACAAAACGTAATTGCCAATATAAATAATGCGTATCGTAGGTTCATTTATGAGCAGTGTATATAGTAACAACACCACCTGTTAAGGGTTTGTGTGTTACTTTAGAAAACCCAATTTCCTGTAATTTATTGCACATCTCCTTACCATCGGGGAAGTGGGCTGCAGATTCGCCGAGATAGGCGTAAGCTCCCTTATCTTCAGAAAAAATTTTGCCCATTGAAGGTATCAGTACTCTAGACATGATATAATGGGCTTGACGCATGGGAAATTTTTTCGGTTTTGATGTTTCTAAAATATATAAGCAACCGTTAGGTCTAAGTACACGATACATTTCGCCCAATCCTGTCTGCAAATTTGCAAAGTTTCGAATCCCGAAGGCTACGGTTACCGCATCAAATTGTTTGTCAAAAGGCAATTTTTCGGCATCGGCAACGTGAAGTTTTATGCGGTCTTTAAGCTTAAGCTTATCAAGCTGCTTGTCTTGTACGGCTAGCATTTGTGTCGAAAGGTCAGCTGCATCAATTTTCAGGTTGGGAATCTTGCTCAAGGCAATGGCAACATCGCCGGTGCCAGTGGCCACATCTAGGACATCTACGGCTTTTTGTTCTTGAACAAGCTTGATAAGCCGTTTGCGCCACCCCTTGTCTAGGCCAAGTGAAAGCACGCGATTTAGGTTGTCGTATTTTTGTGCAATACGATCAAACATCAGGGTTACTTGCTCTTTTTTTGAAAGATCAGAATCAGTGTAGGGAGTCACATTTTTACGCATAGTTGGCAAATGTAACTATTATCTATCGAAGCTGTTTTATTTATACCGAACAGAAACTTCCTATATTTGCACATATAATTTCTTTCAAAGATGAATATTGCCATCGCTGGCGCTAGCGATATCGGATTTCACTTAGCCAAATTACTTTCGTTTGAGGCACAGGATATTACCCTTATTGATGCCGACAAGGAACTGTTAAACTACGCCGATAACAACCTAGACCTTCGTGCAGTTAAGGGAGATCCTTCTGCCTTAGCCACACTCAAACTTGCTGGTGTTGACCAAGCAGACATGATGATTGCTGTTACCTCCTCTGAAACCACCAACCTTATGTGTTGTTTGCTGGCAAAACAGTTGGGTTGCAAACAAACCATAGCACGTGTTACCGATATTGATTTTGAGAAATACAAAAACGATGTCGATTTTAAATCTTTGGGAATAGACGAGTTGGTTTCTCCCGAAGAGTTAGCTGCTGAAGAAATACAATTGCTTATCCATCAATCCGCATTTGAAAACAGCCACGAATTTGAAGACGGTGCGCTCACCATGATGGGTACTACATTGGAAGACGATGCCCCCTTTATTGGAAAAACGGTCCGTGAGGCTGCTGCGGTATTCCCTGGGGTTCACTTTATGCCTATCGCCATAAAGCGCATTGAATCGCATAGTACCCTGATTCCAAGGGGAGATACTTGTTTTGAAAAGGGGGATCAGGTATATTTCACAACATTGCCACAAGGCGTTTCAGAACTATATAGCCTTACAGGCGAAGTCAAAAATAAAATCAAAAATGTAATGATTTTGGGCGGAGGTCGCGTTGGTCTTAAAACAGCCGAAGATCTTTGTAAGCGAGGCATAAGGGTTAAGCTCATTGAGCTTGATAAAGAACGCGCCATTGATATGGCCGAGCGCCTACCCGACACCCTCATTATTCATGGTGATGGACGTAATGTTGAGCTCCTTCTAGAAGAAAATTTAGATGAAATGGATGCCTTTTTAGGGGTAACCAACGATGCTGAAACCAATATCATGTCCTGTTTGATGGCCAAATCTAAACAAGTGCCAAAAATTATCGCACTTATTGAAAACATGGATTATTTTGATTTGACCAAATCCATTGGCGTCGATACCCTTGTTAACAAGAAAATGTTAACCGCAAATACTATTTTTAGATATATTAGAAGGGGAGAGGTTGTCGATTTGGCTAAACTCAATAATATGGATGCTGAAATTGTGGAGTTTAAAGTAAAACCAACTGCCAAGGTGATTGGCAAAGCAATTAAAGATTTAGACTTTCCGAAAACAGCTACCATTGGCGGTGTGATTCGAAACGGTGTAGGAGTAATTGCACTTGGTGACTTTGTCATTGAAGAAGGCGATCTTGTTTTGGTTTGTTGTTTGCCGCAATCGATTAGAAGGGTAGAACAACTTTTCCTGTAGGTCATGAAGGGATTCAATCTCAAACTTATTGTACATATTCTAGGGCTGTTGTTGCTGTTCAATGCTATTTTTATGGCAATCACCACCCTGTTTAGTTATTTGCAAAATGACGGGATTACTGCCGGATTGCTAAAGGCTCTTGCACTTAATGTTATTGTCGGTGGTTTGGCCCTAGGGCTTACATTAAATCATCGCAAAGAGATTAAAAAGCGTGAAGGCTATATTATTGTTGCTTTTGGATGGTTAACTATGGTTGTCTTTGGAATGTTTCCTTATCTCTTTACCAACGTAATTACGTCCTGTACAGATGCCTTTTTTGAAACCATGTCCGGGTATACGGCAACAGGAGCCACAATTCTAGACGATATTGAAGCCTTGCCAAGAAGTATGCTGCTTTGGCGTTCTCTAACCCACTGGATGGGAGGGATGGGTATTATTGTTTTGGCCATTGCCATACTCCCGTTGCTTGGAATTGGAGGTATGCAACTTTTTAGTGCTGAAGCTCCAGTGTTAGGTGGAGACAAATTGCATCCGCGCATTAGCGATACTGCCAAGCGATTATGGCTTATTTATGTGGGCCTAACGCTAACCAACGCGATATTACTATTTGCTTCAGGGATGCCGCTATTTGACGCCATTAATCATGCCATGAGTACTATGGCTTCTGGAGGATTTTCTACTAAAAATGCCAGTATTGGATATTGGAACCATATGCCACAAATTCAATACATAACCATCTTTTTTATGATTTTGGCCGGTAGCAACTTTGTGTTGCTTTATTACGCCATTAAAGGAAAATTTAAACGTGTTTTTGCGGATACTGAATTTAGCTGGTATACGGGATTTATTGCGGTTTTCGCATGTATCGTGATGGCTTCTATTTTGCGTCAAGGCGCTTACGTAACTCCAGATGCTAGTTTGTTTGCTGTTTGGGAACAATCTTTTCGTCACGCCTTGTTTCAAGTAGTTGCTGTAATCACTACGACAGGTTTGGTAACTGCTGATTTCACGGCTTGGACTCCCTTTGTTACTATGTTGTTTTTTGGACTGATGTTTTTAGGCGGGTCGACAGGATCTACATCTGGTGGGGTAAAAGTAATGCGCCATATGATACTTATTAAAAACGGTTTCTTGGAGTTTAAGCGCGCCTTACATCCCAATGCAATTTTGATGGTTAGAATGAACAAGGTTACCATTGATCAGTCTATTGTTTACAATGTGTTGGCTTTCTTTATTCTTTACATGATTCTTTTCATCATCGGTGCAGGTGTGTTGAGTACCCTAGGCTTGGACTTTACTACGGCTATTGGTGCTGCAGCTAGTTCACTGGGCAACGTTGGACCTGGTTTGGGTGATGTTGGACCTGCAAGTACATTTTCTTCACTCCCCGATTTTGGGAAGTATTGGTGTGCCTTACTGATGCTTCTTGGAAGACTGGAATTGTTTACCGTTTTGATACTCTTCACGCCCTATTACTGGCGTAATCACTAGCTTACCGCTACTTTGATACGTCTAATGGCTTCTTCAATTTCTTCTAAAGAGGCTGCATACGAAATACGGATATTATTAGGACAGCCAAAGGCATCGCCAGTTACTGTTGCTACGTGCGCTTCTTCCAAAAGATACATGGCAAAGTCAGAGGCGTTTTCAATCAAAGTACCGTTTAATTTCTTTCCAAAAAATGACGAAATATCAGGGAAAATATAAAAAGCACCCTTTGGTACATTTACGTTAAAACCTTCGATGTTTTCAACCAGTTCTATGACACGCTTACGTCGAAAATCAAACTCATCGACCATGTATTTAATCTTGCCAACAGGCGCACGAACAGCTGTAATGGCAGCACGTTGCGCAATACAATTTGTTCCACTTGTTATCTGTCCTTGCATTTTAGTACATGCTTTTGCTAACCATGTAGGGCCACCCAAATAGCCTATTCTCCAGCCTGTCATGGCAAAAGCTTTTGCTAAGCCATTGACCGTAATGGTTCTGTCAAACATACTTGGGATGGCAGCAAAACTAAATGGCGTTGCATTGTCATAGTTGATGTGTTCGTATATTTCATCTGAAAGCACATAAATGTTGGGATGTTGTTCCAATACTTTGGCTAGTGCCTCGTATTCTTCCTTGCTATACATCGACCCGCTGGGGTTGTTGGGCGAGTTTAGCATTACCAATTTGGTTTTTGGGGTAATGGCAGCTTCCAACTGGGCAGGTGTGATTTTAAAATCGGTTTCGATGTCAGAGCGAATTTCAATAGGATTTCCTTCAGCAAGAATGACTATTGCAGCGTAACTCACCCAATATGGCGCTACTAAAAGCACATCATCTCCTGGATTAATGAGTACCTGAACGGCATTCGCAATAGATTGTTTTGCGCCAGTTGATACCACAATTTGATTTGGTGCATAGTCAAGACCGTTATCGCGCTTAAACTTTTCGCAAATGGCTTCTTTCAGCTCTACATATCCATCAACAGGGGTGTAACTATTATAGTCGGCATTGATGGCTTCAATAGCAGCCTCTTTGATAAAATCAGGGGTATTGAAATCAGGCTCTCCTAAACTCAATCCAATGATGTCTTTTCCTTCATTTTTTAGTTCACGGGCTTTAGCTGCCATGGCCAAAGTAGCTGATACAGGTAAACTCTTAATGCGTTCGGATAATGCTTGACTCATATGTAAAATTTTTGCCAAATATAAACGCTATAAAACAACAAGCATAAAATTTTAATTAACAGCTTCCTTATTTTTGTAAAAATTATGGATACAACAATCAAAACATATTTTCCCGATCTAAGCGAAAAACAGCAAGAACAGTTTGTGGAACTCAAGCCACTTTACGACCTGTGGAACCAACAAATAAATGTGATTTCACGTGCCGATATGACGCACTTCTATATCCGTCACGCACTCCATTCGCTAGGTATTGCCAAGGTGCTGAGGTTTAAGCCTAAATCTAGTGTTTTAGATGTAGGGACCGGGGGTGGTTTCCCAGGGATTCCACTCGCCATAATGTTTCCAGAGACACAGTTTACCCTAGTAGATTCTGTTGGAAAAAAAATAAAAGTAGTGCAAGCGGTTGCAGAATCCTTAGCGCTTGACAATGTTAAGGCTTATCACAAACGAGCCGAAGACGTCAGTGGTACTTTTGATTTTGTCGTCAGTAGAGCTGTTACACGTATGGATCGTTTTGTGCCCTGGGTACGGCACAAAATTAATCCTAAAAGTACGCATGCGCTTTCAAACGGAATTCTCTATCTAAAAGGAGGTGACCTTAATGAAGAACTCAGCCCTTATCCAAAAGCCAAAATCTATGATTTGGATGGGCACTTTAAAGAAATTTTTTTTGAAACCAAGAAAGTGGTGCATTTGCCGCTTTAATCCATACAGGGGTAGCGATAATCTGTAGCTGGAACAAGGGTTTCTTTTATTAATCTTGGTGATACCCAACGCAATAGGTTTTGCGCTGAACCCGCCTTGTCGTTGGTTCCCGATGCTCGACTGCCCCCAAAGGGTTGCTGCCCCACAACAGCGCCACTTGGCTTGTCGTTGATATAAAAGTTTCCAGCAGCATGGCGCAACTTTCCTGATGCGTATTCAATAAAATGTCGGTCTTGTGCTATAATTGCACCCGTAAGCCCATAATCTGAAGTAGTGTTTACCAGCGCTAAGGTGCTTTCCCACGCCTTGTCCTCATAAACATATACCGTGACAACAGGTCCAAATAGTTCTGTCTCCATAGTGGTGTAGTGCGGATTCGTAGTTTTGAGTAAGGTGGGATGTACAAAATAGCCTTTGCTTTTGTCATAGGTTCCTCCAGCAAGCACTTCAACTTCATCCTCTTTTTTTGCTTGTTTAATATACCCAACTAGCTTATCAAAAGCATTTTCATGTATGACGGCAGTTATAAAGTTATTCATATCCTCAGGTGACCCGATTGAAAAGCTTTTGATGTTTTCCACTACTCCAGCAATTATTTCATCGGCAATAGAGGCAGGGAGATAAATGCGTGATGCAGCTGAACACTTTTGTCCTTGAAATTCATATCCGCCACGTGTGATGGCCGTTATCACGGTTGGAATATCGGCTGTGTGATGTGCAAAAATAAAATCCTTGCCACCTGTTTCGCCAACAATTCTTGGGTAATTTTTGTAGCGTGTAAGCTTGTTTCCAATCTGTTGCCACAAATGTTTAAACACTTCTGTAGAACCTGTAAAGTGCAGTCCTGCAAATTGCGGGTGATCCAACACTATATCGGATATCATAACGGGGTCTCCTGATACAAGGTTGATGACACCCGGAGGGATTCCTGCTTCTTCAAAAATATCCATGATGATTTTGGCAGAAAACATTTGATGATCGCTAGGCTTCCAAACCACAACGTTGCCCATGAGGACAGGCGCAGCACAAAGGTTACCAGCAATTGCGGTAAAGTTAAAGGGCGTCACGGCATAGACAAATCCTTCAAGGGGTCTGTATTCTACCCGGTTGATAACACCACTTCCTTGTATGGGTTGTTGTGCGTATATATCCGATGCAAAAGCAACATTAAATCTTAAAAAATCAGCAAATTCACAAGCGGCGTCAATTTCAGCTTGGAAGATATTTTTAGATTGTGCCAGCATGGTCGAAGCATTAATCTTAGCTCTGTAGGGCCCTACAATCAGATCGGCTGCCTTGAGCATTACGGCTGCACGATGTTCAAAAGAGGTGTTTTCCCAATCAGGGCTTGCTGCAAGTGCAGCATCAATGGCTTGTGTTACATGTGTTGCTTCAGCTATGCTAAATCTGCCGAGTGTGTGTTTGTGGTCGTGAGGCGGAGACATTCTAGCAAGCTTCTTAGTCGTAATTTTCTTATCACCTATATACAGGGGCACGTCAATATTACTGTTGTATAGTGTTGTGTATGTTTCTAAAACTTCTTTGCGTTCAGGGCTATTTTTTTTATAGTCCAGAACAGGCTCGTTAATTGGTCTTGGAACTGAGAAAAAACCGTTTTGCATAAAAAAGATATTTATGGTTAGTTTAGGGCAAAAGCGGCGCTTAGCTCAAACTTAGGGATATAGGCACGAAATTTTTTAGTCGAGGCTAAATTAATCATGTCGTAATGCCCTTGCATGGCCCCAATAGGCGAGCTTAATAAACAGCCCGATTGATAGCTATACACCTGTCCAGGTTTAATTACAGGTTTTTTTCCGACTACACCTTCTCCATCAACAATAGCTGTGGGCTTGAGGGAATCAAAAATTTTCCAGTGTCTAGATTGGAGCTGAACAGTGTCCTTTCCATGATTGGATATGGATATGCGATAGCCAAATGAATAATGCAAGCGGTAGTTCTTGAAGTAGGTGCCTTCAAAAAAAGCATTTACTGAAATGCGAATACCTTGAGTAACTTGCTGAATCATAGGATAAATATAATCATTTTTCTATAAGCCCATGTCTTTTGAATTTGCGTTGCCAATGCCAATTAAGGCATCACAGCGTGCGCCTATGGGTCTGTAGTAAATCAATACCCAATAATCATTTTCAGTGGGCCAATAATTACCAGAGATAAGATTCTCATAAAGCGTCCCATCGTTATCTAGACTTACAAATTTATAGTTGTAGATACCTTGTTTTAACAGCAATTCAGCCTCAAAGCGACCTGAGTCAGGATTATAAACCAGTTTGTTTTCATCAGCTACGATATGTTGATTAAAATCTCCAACTACAAAATGCTTTCCATCAAACAAAAAATCTTCTGGAAACAGGGAAAATACTACCCGGCTGTAATCAGATTCAGTATTTGGATTACTGCCTTGAAAAGTATTGATGCGGAAGTCACCGTTTATGTCGGGCGCATAGGTGTAGGGTCTGCCAGATCGCACCCATTGTGGGTTTAAAACAGAGATAAATAAGTCTTCACGAAATACACGAGCTACATTGCCGCCTCCACTGCGAATGTCTTGGGTGTCAAAAAAGAAATATTCATTTCCTGCAGCAAAAGTGGTTTCGGGCTTGTAGTTAAATTGGAGTTGGTTGTTGAGGTTATAGGTTGGGTTTCCGGCCGCTCGCCATGTTTGCCAACGTTGGTTTTGAACTATAAACGGTTTTATTTGTTTTTCAGGAAGCCGCACGTTTAAGCCATCCAAGTTGACTACAAATTGTACGCTTTGATGACTCTGAATGTTTTCAATACGTTGTGAGCGTTGCACACGAACGCCAACGGCGGTCTGTTGCTCGGTGACTAAAAATCTTTTTTGCAAAACTAAGTTTCTGTTAGCGTCCCAAATATTCAATATATAATTCCCACTTTTCGTTAAGCGCGTTTGGGCATTGGGAAGCGTCAGCGTGTAGTGAATGTATGACTGCAGCGTTCCGACAGCATAGGAAATATTCTGTATGCGCATGTCATCATAGCCATCCATATAGTCTGCTCTGAATAAATCGGTTTTGTTCCAATTGGCATCAAAGCGATCTATGGTGTAGTAATAGGTGCTGTCATCGGCATTTAAATCATCAAATTTAAGCGTGATTTGTTCATTCAATCCAACAATGGGTAGCGATGTGCTTTGCTCGTTGACATAGAATAGCACGGACTTAATGTGCTCAGGTGGCGAAAAAACGCTCAGTTGCTGACCAAAAATGAGTTGGCAACCCAATAGAAAAAGAAGCTTTTGTTTAATCATATTTTTTGTGCTCTCGGGTGTTTTGTGCTATTTTATAGATGTGGGGTTACCCAGCTGTTTTTGTTGCTTATAGGTCAAAGTTAAACAAACTATTTTACGGTTAATAAATTTATGTAATTATAGGGAGTAACACTTCGTTTTTTGAGCACCTTATATTACATTTGCAGTGCAAAAAACAACCACTATATGTCCGCTGACATAACCCTGCGTAAAGGCTTGACAATTCCCATGAGCGGAATGGCCGATCTTAACATCTCATCTGCTGATATTGCTGACAACTTTGTCATCTATCCACACGACTTCCATGGTGTTGTACCAAAAATGCTCTTGAAAGAGGGTGAAGCTGTGTTGCAAGGGCAGCCGATTTTTTATTCAAAAGCCAATCCTGAAATAAAATTTGTTTCACCTGTTAGTGGGACACTAACCACAATTGAGCGCGGTGCCAAAAGACGTATCATGTCCTTGTCTATTGCTGCTGATGGCAAAGACAATGCTGTTGCCCACAAGTTGGAAAAGCTTGATAAAATGGAAGCAGCAGATGTTAAAAAGTATTTATTAGAATCGGGCTGCTGGCCTTTTGTAAAACAACGTCCGTATGATGTTATTGCAGATCCTGCCAGTACGCCAAAGGCTATTTTCATATCTGGATTCAGCACAGCTCCGCTAGCTGCTGATGTCCCTTTTATACTTAGTTCGCAAAAGGAAGACTTTCAAAACGGTATAGATGTACTTGCAAAACTTGCTCCTAAAGTTCACCTTTCTGTTGATGCTTCTTCAGTATCTTTTTTGAATGAGGTATCTAATGCAGAAGTACACCGTTTTAAAGGGCCACACCCTGCTGGCAATGTAGGGGTTCAAATTCATCATATTGACCCTGTCAACGCAGGTGAAACTGTTTGGGTTGTTGGTCCGGCTGATGTGGCACGCATTGGTGCTTTCTTTTCAACAGGCATTTTTGATGCTTCGCAAATGGTCGCTGTAGTTGGCCCAGTAGTGAAGTCTCCAACATATTTTAAAACACGTATTGGCGCCGCAGTTGCACCGCTTCTAACTCAAGTTGGTATTGATGCTGATGGCCAGATTCGGGTTATCAACGGCGACTCGCTTTCAGGTGTAGCAACACATGCTGATGGTAACCTTGGGTTTTACAACAACACACTTACCGTCTTGGCTGAGGGAAATCGCTATCGCATGTTTGGTTGGTTGCCTTTTGTTGGCAGTAAGATTTTTAGCATGTCTCGTACTTCGCTTTCATGGCTGTTGCCCAAGCGTACATACGCACTAGACACCAACATGAATGGTGAAGAACGTGCTTTGGTTGTCACTGGCGAAATGGAGCAAGTATTGCCCATGGATATATTCCCCATGCAGCTTCTCAAAGAGTGTATGGTACAGAACATTGAAAAAATGGAGGGTCTTGGTATTTATGAAGTAGCACCAGAAGATTTTGCCTTGATAGATTACGCAAGTACCTCAAAAATTGAAGCTCAAGCGATTGTTCGCGAAGCACTTGATTTAATGATTAAAGAAGTAGGTTAAACTAAAGATATGAATTTTATACGCCAACGCATAGATGCAATAAAAAAACCTTTTGGTAAAGGCCAAAAGTGGGAGCGTTTTGCCCCTGCGGTTAATGCATTTGACACCTTTTTATTTGTTCCAAAC
>JAHEIX010000004.1:0-107707 GCA_024639165.1 Flavobacteriaceae bacterium
ACTGTGAATCTAAAAATCATTATTGTGAGTAAAGAACTAATTATTCGTTCGCGATCCTCTGCAGTTGATTTTGCCTTACTTAAAGACGGAAAGCTCGTTGAGTTTCACAAAGAAATTGAAGATAATAAGTTTCACGTAGGTGATATTTTCTTAGCAAAAGTTAAAAAAACCCTATCCGGCCTAAATGCCGCATTTGTAAACGTAGGGTATGAAAAAGATGCGTTTTTACACTATCACGACCTCGGTCCAAAAGTGTCAACGCTGCTAAAATTTATCAAGCGTGCTAGTTCAGGAAAAGTGAAAGACTTTTCTCTAAAGAACTATCCATTAGAGCCTGAAATTAGTAAAGATGGTGTCATTACTGACGCTGTTCAGGCCAATCAATCTCTACTTGTGCAAATTATCAAAGAACCTATTTCTACTAAAGGACCCCGTATCAGTTCGGAGTTGTCCTTGGCAGGTAGGTATTTGGTTTTGGTTCCTTTTTCAAGTCGTGTGTCGATGTCGCAAAAAATATCGACCGGAGAAGAAAAGAACCGCTTAAAAAAGCTAGTTATGAGTATTAAGCCAAAAGGTTTTGGTGTCATTATCCGAACCGTGGCTGAAGGCAAGAAAGTAGCTGAACTCGATAAAGATCTTGGAGATCTTTATGAACGTTGGGTTCAAATGTGTAGTAAAATCCAAAAAGCAGATTATCCCTCTAGAGTATTGAGTGAGCTCAACAGAGCTTCTTCTATTTTGAGAGATATATTTGATGATGAATTTACTGGAATACACGTTGATGATCCCGAACTATTAACAGAAGTACAAGAATATTTGCAACAAATTGCTCCCGAAAGAGCCAGCATTGCAAAACTTTTCAAAAGTCAAGTGCCTATTTTTGAGCACTTTGGTATTGAACGTCAAATTAAGTCCTCGTTCGGAAGAACAGTTTCCATGAACAGAGGAGCTTATTTAATTGTCGAACATACCGAAGCCCTTCACGTTATTGATGTAAACAGTGGTAATCGATCCAATAAGGCTAAGAATCAAGAAGATACTGCCTTAGAAGTTAATATGATTGCTGCTACAGAAATAGCCCGGCAGTTACGCTTGCGTGACATGGGAGGGATTATTGTCATTGATTTCATTGACATGATAAGACAAGAAAACAGAAAAAAGCTTTTTGAACACTTCCGCAAGGAAATGGAAAGCGACCGTGCCAAACACAAAATTTTGCCTCCAAGCAGAATTGGACTGATACAAATGACACGCCAGCGCGTCCGACCAGAGATGGATATCAAAACAAGCGAACCCAATCCAAATATCAATGGAGAGGTAGAAGCACCAATTGTTTTGATGGATAAAATAAAAGCTGACCTTGAAAAGATTTTAGCTAATCCGAAACACAAAAAGAAAAAAGTAGTGTTACACTTACACCCCTTTATCGCAGCCTATGTTGCCAAAGGTGTTAAGTCTGAACGCATGAAGTGGTACTTTGAGTACAACAAGTGGATAAAAGTTATTCCACGAGATGCGTACACGTATTTACACTACCGTTTCTTTGATGGAAAAGGAAAAGTGATCCACGTATAAAACAAAAAGCGGCCTTAGTGCCGCTTTTTTTATTTTAGCCAATATGAAAACATATACGGTTGCCGAAGCATTGGATAAACTGCGTAACTACTGTGCCTATCAAGAGCGCTGCCATAAGGACGTAAAAGATAAGTTGCGCACGATGGGAATGATTTCCCAAGCAACCGACCAAATTATTGGCACCTTGGTTTCTGAAAATTACGTAAATGAAACCCGCTTTGCACAACAGTTCACCAGTGGGAAATTCTCTATTAAGCACTGGGGGAAAATGCGTATTAAAAGAGAGCTTAAGATGAGAGGCGTCTCTGATTATGACATCAACAGAGCCATAAAAACTATTGAGGCAGGTGCCTATCTTGAAAAACTACATGCCTTGAGCGATAAAAGATGGCAGCAGTTGGATGGGTATGGTGCGCAAATCAAAAAACAAAAACTATTTCAATACCTCGCCTATCGTGGATGGGAAACGGATTTAATCTACCAGCAAATCAATCGGCTTAGTAGTGGTGACTAGAGTGCGTAACGTAGTGAAACCATACCGTGTGCGCCAGGCATTGGGATAAGATTCTCATAGTAATCCGCATCAAACAAATTGCGTCCTTGCAACTGAATCGTAAGCTTATCCATAACGTATTCCAATTGTGCATTAAGCACTTTGAAATGCCCGCCTAAAGGCCTTGTAGCGTAGCGGTAAGAAAACGAAGTTGATAATTTGGACGATAGCCTATTTAGAAACTGCAAATTAATGTTATGCTTAAGTGAGTTGAGCGCATACCTTGAATTTACCGTTTTTGTATAATCGTCATGGATGTAGCCATATGAAACAACAAGCGTTTGGCGCTGCTTGCCAATAGTGTAGTGATAGGAACTGTTAAGCTCTCCTCCAGTTGTAGTAACGTCGTGTATGTTGGAAGCCAACCACTGTGAATCTCCAACGGTTACTTCAACATAATCAATCAAATTCTCGCTATTGCGTTGAAACAAAGCGGCCTCAAGCTCCCAACTAGACGTGTTGTACCTAAAGCTCAATTCATGACTTAGGGCTTTTTCTGGCTTCAAATCTGCATTGCCCAAGGCAGTTGGTCCGTTGTAATACAAATCTGTGTAGGTGGGAACGCGATAGGTATATCCCGTATTGAAAACAAGTTTAGCTTTCTCATTTAATTTGAACCCAAGGTCTAGCCCAGGATAGAAAAAGGTGTCTACGTCTGAAAAATGGCTTAAAGCAAAGCCTGGCGTTAAGCTAAAATTATCCAACTTGATACGGTGCTCAAAAAAGAAATGAGCAATAGTACGGCTGTGTGCGCCTAGATTGTTGGATTGCAGAGAAACACTTGATAATTCGACGCCAAACCCACTGAAGTTGCCGTTGTTATGTGTCAATTTGGTGTCTACAGAAAACCCAATTTTAGTATTGATGTGCATGTTTCGGTATGCACTTGGATTGTTTCGGATCAAAATATATTCATCCTGCCCTCGTTTCCAAAAAATTCTAGGTGTCCAAACGGCTTTTTCAGATGCAAATGTAGTTGTTAGAGCAACCAAACTGCTTTGAGTCTCTTCATATTGATCTTCATAGCTAGCATACCCATAAAATCCATTAGCTCCAAATTTGCGTTCGTTGAACATGGTAAGCAACTTTAGGTTTTTTGAAGCGCCAAAAGCACTGTGAGTAAAAAAATGAAGATTATCCAAATCGGTATTGTGACGATAGCCTTCGCTGCTTAATCTAGAAAAATGAATAACATGCTGTTGGTTCTCACTGTAATCTTGGGCAGTAGCGCCTAGATGAGTGGTATGAAAACTACCTTGGCGTGCGCTAAGGGTCGCCCCTTTTTTGCCTTCTTTTTTGGTAACAATATTGATGGCTCCAGTCAATGCGTTCTGCCCATAAATTCGAGCAGCTGGACCTTTAACTATTTCAATTCTTTCAATTACTTCCAACGGTAAAGCGCTATTCAGCGTGTGATGCCCTGTTTGGGGATCGTCAACACGGATACCGTCAATCAGCAATAAAACTTGATCAAAAGTACCACCCCGAAGGTATACATCGGCTTGCGCACCCTCAATACCCTGTCTACGAATATCAATCCCGGCCTGAAAACGAAGTAAATCTACAAGATTGGAAACAGGTGTGTCAGCAATTTGGTCTGCTGTAATAACGGTAACAGATTTTGAATCATCAGAAAAAAGCACATCAAGACGTGGTGAAGAAACAACAACCTCGTCTAGTGGAGTTTGGGCTAAAGATGAAAATACTACGACTGTTGCTACTAAAGCACTAAAATAGACCCGATTCATAGTTTAGTTTTAAAAGTTAGTTGACGCGTAACGAAAACTTACGAATCAATCCACAAACAAAATGGCCTTGTTTTTGCTCATTTCAAATGTGCCTCCATTGGATAGGGCTACAATGGTGTCGTTCCCCTTTTTTGTAAAAAGGGATTTGAATGCATCTGCCACATCAATATTTCCTTCAATTTTGGCCTCACCAACAGTAAGGGAAGAAACTATGGCAGCATGGTTGTTTAATACTTGAAAAGATCCTTGTACGCCAGGAACGGAAACGGCGTTAACCTCTCCTTGGAATAATGTGGCTTCAGGACTGACAATTTCTAAATACATAGCTGTTGTTATGCGTTGGCTTCAGCGAGCATTTTTTCACCCGCCTCAATGGCTTCCTCGATAGTACCCTTAAGGTTAAACGCTGCTTCTGGCAGGTGGTCTAACTCACCGTCCATGATCATGTTAAATCCTTTGATGGTGTCTTTGATATCTACCAATACTCCAGGAATACCCGTAAACTGCTCTGCTACGTGGAAAGGCTGTGATAAGAAACGTTGTACACGTCTTGCTCTTGACACAGCTAACTTATCTTCTTCAGAAAGTTCTTCCATACCTAGAATGGCAATAATATCTTGTAATTCTTTATAACGCTGCAATAGCTCCTTAACGCGTTGCGCACAGTTGTAGTGCTCATCTCCTAGGATTTCAGCTGTTAAGATTCGAGAAGTAGAGTCTAATGGGTCTACTGCTGGATAAATCCCTAGCTCTGCAATTTTACGTGACAATACGGTTGTAGCATCTAAGTGCGCAAAGGTTGTTGCCGGTGCAGGATCCGTAAGGTCATCTGCAGGTACGTAAACCGCCTGTACAGATGTAATCGAACCTTTTTTGGTAGAAGTAATACGTTCTTGCATGGCACCCATTTCAGTTGCTAGCGTAGGTTGATATCCTACCGCAGAGGGCATACGACCAAGAAGGGCCGAAACCTCTGAACCTGCTTGTGTAAATCGGAAAATGTTATCTACAAAGAAAAGAACGTCTTTTCCTTGATCAGAACCTGCGCCATCACGGAAATATTCCGCAACTGTAAGACCAGAAAGTGCTACACGAGCACGTGCTCCTGGGGGTTCATTCATTTGTCCGAAAACAAACGTTGCTTTAGATTCTTTCATGGCTTCCTTGTCAATTTTAGACAAGTCCCAACCACCTGCTTCCATAGATTCCATGAATTCGTCTCCGTATTTGATAATACCAGACTCCAACATTTCACGAAGCAAATCGTTTCCTTCACGGGTGCGTTCGCCTACTCCAGCAAACACAGATAGTCCTCCGTGTCCTTTTGCAATATTGTTAATCAGTTCTTGGATAAGTACAGTTTTACCAACACCAGCACCACCGAATAGTCCAATTTTACCTCCTTTGGCGTAAGGCTCAATGAGATCAATTACTTTAATTCCCGTAAACAAAACCTCTGCTGAGGTAGAAAGTTCATCAAAGGCAGGTGCCTCACGGTGAATAGGAAGGCCGTCTTTGCCTGTTTTAGGTAAATCGCCAATACCGTCAATGGCATCACCAATTACGTTAAATAAACGTCCGTATACATCTTCGCCAATCGGCATTTGGATAGGGTTTCCAGTAGCCACCACTTTTGCGCCACGCTCAAGTCCATCTGTTGAATCCATCGAAATGGCACGTACTTGATCTTCCCCAATATGGGATTGTACCTCTAAGACTAGCATAGAGCCGTCTGTTTTTTGGATTTCTAACGAATCGTAAATGTTGGGTAGTGTAGTTGTTGCGGTATCAAAAGATACGTCTACTACTGGTCCGATGACTTGGGAAACATTGCCTGTGCTCTGTGACATACTTGAAGAATTGATTTTAATGGGCATATATCGCCCATAATTTTGAGTGCAAATATAGTAGAAAATATATGTTTTATTGAGCCGTAAGGGCAAAAAAAAGAGCCCAATTGGGCTCTTTTTTAATAATCAATTTATTTACACTATAAACTCATTTTGAGAGCAGCGTAATACGTTGTTCCAACAAGACCTGATCCTGGGATTGCGATGTAATTTTCTCCACCGATATTGTTACCACCAATTTCAATAATTGAATTTAGGCTTTTCATTGCAATAGATAATTTTGCATCGAAAACAACATTCTCAGGAACATCTGTGTTAAAGAAAGAAGACTCATAGTAATATTCAGAGTTGTATCTTCCGTTAGCGCTGATGTTTACTATCTCATCTACCTCGTAGTTAAGACCAGCCTTTACACGGTGTTCAGGCGTGTTCCAAGACATATTAACCTCAACAATTGGGTCTGGCGTATAATCTAAGTCATTGTACTCATAAACAAGATTAGCAGTCAACGAAGGCGATAGTGTTTTAATCGCTTCAAAACTTAGGCCGTATGCAGAGAAATCGTTGTCTATATTTGAATCCACTTGGAATTCAAAGAAATTTCCTCCTGCCATGGCAGCTGCGGGTGTGGTGTAAGTGGCATCAACTAAGGGAGTGTAAACATAAACACCTGCAATTTTGTCCTTATATGCGTTGTAATACCCACTGATGTCGAAAGTAAAACCAGGAGAGTTGAAACGATATCCTAATTCAACCGTAGAAACTGTTTCGGCTTTGGCAAAATTTAGATCTGCTGCAGAATTATCCAACTGATTTAGTGAGTTTTCCATCACATAGTTACCAGTAAATGTGCCAGGATTACCATTACGCATAGCTACCGTTCTATTAAACCTATTTACACTTCCACGCTCATTACCTAAAATAAAGAAAGCACCATTATTCAGTCCAATAAATTTATCTTGGTTGGTTGGGTTTCTAAATCCAGTTTGAGCTGTTATACGTAAGTTTTGGTTTTCAGAAAGATTAACGAGGAAACCTAACCTTGGGGTGAAGTTACCGTCATCTAAAACGCTTTGTTTGTCATAACGAACAGAGGCAGTCATCGAAACCTTTTCATCTAATAAATCGGATTTCAACTGTGCGTAAGCACCGTATTCGCTATATTCAATAGGCGCATCATAATCTGTATACAACGTACCGCCAGTAGCTAATTCGTAGTTTCTTAAAGAAGCTCCTACTATTAAATTGCCAAAGTCAAATTTATCCCCAAAATCATAGTCTACTTCATAGTTGAAAATTTTAGAAACATCTTGTACCAATGATCCTCTACCAATTTCTAAAGGGTTACTTCTAGAAGAAGCAAGCGCTTCATTAAAAGCAGCTGTTCCAGGAACAAGCATATTTGCATTTGCAGCAGCACGCGCAGCCATGTGAAAAGGAGTCGTGTCACCATAAAGGTCAGAAATACTCAATGAAGCAAGGTCGCTTGCTGGTCTTAGGCCAGCTAATACTTCACCATAAACTCCAGTAATATGATCTTGAATTTGACCCATAACACCCAACAGGGCTTGTGCAGGAGGAATACCTCTTGACAAGGCTATACCGCCAAGGTATGTTTGAAGGTAAGTACCTCCCCATCCGTTTAATAAACCGCCAGGTTGCGCATTTGCTACATTTACAGCATCAAGTTGACTAACTGATGTATTGCCTGCATCTTCGTGGGTATAGAAAAACTTGGCTTTTAAACCGCCACTCTTAAGTTCAACTTTGTGTTGTTGTACAAGGACTTCGTCTAGACTATACACCGTTGCACCTGTATATAATGGTGCTTTACCTGTACCGATTAAAGACTGAACACTAATTTCCGTATCACTATTAGGTCGATAATGAATAGCAAAGTTACCTTTGGTGTTGTAGGTATCGTTACCTATCAAGTCTACTAATTTGTATCCAGTTGTAAGTGTAGTATCAAAATAGTTAGGAGCTAGAGCAGATAACTGCAAAAGCCCTGGTGCTAAAGCTGCAGGAGTAGCCGGGTTAGCTGCAATTGCGCCAAACCATTGTGGTGAGGTCAATGCTTGCTCTCCTTCAACATTTACAGCGTTGTAATCAGGGTTGTTAATGCTGTATCCTTCAATAATATTTCTGTTTTCAGTATGTCTATAATCTTCAGCTGCCCATTCTGTACCCCATTTGTGAGATACTGTGGCTTTTATTGCCAATTTATCGTTGATCTTACCGCCCATACGGATAGCAAAATCTTCAAACATATTAATACCGGCGGCATCTTGTTCTGTCTGACCTCTTCGGTATGAAATATCAATACCTTCGTGATCAAATGGGTTTTTACTGTTGATAAACACAATTCCTTTATATGCATCAGCACCATAAAGCGCAGAAGCAGCACCAGGAAGAATCTCAACGCTTTGCACATCGATATCGTGTAGTCCAATTAAGTTACCTACACCAAACCCAAATACAGGTGCTTGGTTGTTCATACCATCAACAAGCGTTACAAGACCTTCATTGTAGATGTCTGTAAAACCTCTAAGGCTAATTTGGCTAAAAACAAGACCTGCTTCTAATACATTAACGGATTTGAGGTTAGCCAAACCATTAAAGTAATCTGCAGATGGCGTAGCTTGAATGTCTCTAGTGCTAAACTTCTCAACTGTTACAGGAGATTCAAATAAGCGTTGTGCAATACGTGATGCAGAAACTACAATCTCATCAAGTTCTGTTGAAGACGCTCCAAGCGAAATGTTTAAGGCTTGGGCGGCAGATGATACTGTTACTGTTTTTGTTTCCAAACCAACACTCGAAACCGTAATGGTGAAAGGAGGTGTTTGGGAGGTGTTTAACGTAAAATTACCGTCAAAGTCAGTTACCGTACCGGTATTACTGTCTAAGACAACACTTGCTCCAGGAACAGGCTGACCGTTATTATCGGCAACTGTACCTGATATTTGTGTTTGGGCTACAACTGCTGTTGAAAAACAAAGCAGCATAACTTGAAGTAAAAATTTCATAGTTATAGTTTTAATTGTTATGTCGGTAAAGATATCGTTTTTTTTAATTCCTGTCTAAAAAGAAATTTTGACTAATTATTTTATTATAAAATATAAAAAATCAATCCTATTTTTGTGAATTTCATATCAAATTCCTTGTTTGAGGCGTCAAAAGTAGCCCAAGGTTGTATATCATGTGCGATACTGATATTCCAAGTGTTGAAGCCAAAATGAACATTCCAACGTAAAACACTCCCTGTAGAAGTAAGTTTTGTTGTATTGACTTGACCTGTTCGTGTTTTGGCATATGACTTAAGCTGCATGGGAAAGTGAACGCTTACCCCTGTATGAATACGCCAAAAAGCATGCTTTGTTTCTGTGGCATTGCGCCAACGCAACTCCAAGGGGACTGCCAGAGACTGCATGCGCAAGTAATTTTGCTTATACCCCTCCTCAATTACCGATGCATCAATCTTATTTCCAGTTTGAGTAAACAAGGTGTTGTTGTACAGGGTAGCTTGATCAAAGCCTAAACCGACGCCAACAGCCAAAGTGCGTTGGCTGTTTATAGGCATATCGCGTATAAGCCCAATTGAAAAAGCATAAGAAAGCTTGTTTTGAATAAGGGTGTTTGGTGCATCCGAAAAGTAGGGGTATGCGATACTTAAGTAAATCTGGTCTTCCCTAAATGTAGGCGTCTTTTCCTGTGCAAATAGAAAGCCAAAAGCCATCAGAAACAATATGTTGTAAGTGTGTTTCATTCCTTAAATATAAATCAAAAAAAAAACACCCTTTACACAACAAGGCTGCGCAACTAAGGGTGTTCTGTTTGAAAATTTTAAAACTACTTTAGGTTTTGCATATAATCACCATTTCGGGTGGTGTAGTTTATTTTTAATGCATTGACCTTTCTGAGTTCTTGCTTGATGTCCGTGATTAGTCCCATATTGGTTTCACCATCCACTTTGAGCGCAGTAGTAAGTACGTTCTGAAGCTCTTGGCGTTTTGAAGCACGCTCCGCTAGGATAAAGGCTCCTACATCTGCTACAGTGGCAAACTTATCATTCAACTGAATTTTGGGTTGGGTACCAAACTTATCTTGATAACGATCACTAGGCTTTCCAGCATAAATATACATTACACGATCTTTCTTATCTAGCTTTTGTACTTGGTCTGCAGCTGGAAGCGTATTGGCAACCATTAAGGTACTGTCGCGCATCACAGTAGCAACCATAAAAAAGAACAATAACATAAAAACAATATCTGGCAAAGATGCTGTAGAAATTGCAGGCAATTCACCGCCTTTTTTCTTTTTGAACTTAGACATATTAATTTGTTTTAGAGGGTTCAGCTTCAGATAGCTTCTGAGGAAAGAGCAATTTAACTTCAGCCAACTTGGGCTTTAATGCTTCTTTTTCAGAAGTTGAGGTCCTTGGGTCAGAGTATCTTCGATCGGCTTCAACAAAGCTTAATCCTAAATTAGGATTCAATCGGGCGAACTCGCGGTTACGAAGTACATTATAAGCTGCTACGAGCTCATTTTGTACTGCGATGTAAACCTTATAATCTGTTTCACGATCATTTTTTAATGAAATAACAGCTTTTTCAGGGTTGTCAGAGGAAGCTTTATCACGAGCGCCTTGACAAAAATCACAGGCGTCTTCGCCTTTGCCTCCGCCATTGTCTAAAAAAGCAACAGCAGCTTCACGTAATTCGCTGATATCCATAGGTTTTTCTTCGACAAGCAAGTCGTTGTTTTTGTTTACTACCACCGTAAAGATGTTACGTTCTTTAATAATTGGTGGATCGACAACGTCTTCCATTGGAGGTAACTTTCGATTCAAACCAGAATCTGTTTCAATCGTAGTAGTTACCAGAAAGAAAATCAATAACAAGAATGCGATATCGGCCATGGACCCTGCATTCACTTCGGGTGCAGATCTTTTTGCCATAACGTATTATTTAAAAAATCGCTTAACGCCAGAATAGAGCATCGCACCAATAGCAACTACGGCTAATATATAAAAGGTGCGCAGTCCAGCTCCCACCCAACGCGAACCAGCGGCAGACAATACTTCTCCATCCTTCATAGGGGTTTCAACGCCTTCAGAAAGTAAAAAAGAAAGCAAGACAACTGCTGCAAAAGCAGCTACGGAAATACCCGCTTTTTTAAGTTTAGCAGCGTTTGAAGCCAAGTTAGCAAAGGATGAGACTAGTGTAATAAGAACCGTTACGACTAGTATAAGCAAGGCCAAGCCAATCATCGGGGAAACCGAAGAAAAATCTCCAGCTAATCCAGCCATTTCAATAGCATCATCACCTTTGCGTAATATGATAACCTGTAAAACCAAGCCAATCACACCTAGTGCCAACACTACGTATTTGGTAATTTTTTGAATATCCATAATAGGGTTCTTTTATGAATTATTTTTGGTTCGTTGCAAGAAGGTCTATCAAAGTAATAGACGCATCTTCCATATCATTTACAATACTGTCAATTTTTGCAATGATGTAATTGTAAAATATTTGTAAAATAATAGCAACTATCAAACCAAATACCGTTGTAAGTAGTGCTACTTTAATACCACCTGCTACTAGTGAAGGCTGCATATCTCCAGCAGCTTCAATTTTATCAAATGCTTGAATCATACCAATTACAGTACCCATAAACCCAAGCATGGGGGCAAGTGCAATAAAGAGTGAAATCCAAGATACATTCTTTTCAAGCTGACCCATTTGCACACCGCCATAAGCGACAACTGCTTTTTCAGCATTCTCTACGCCTTCGCTTGAACGGTCAAGACCTTGATAGAAAATAGAAGCTACAGGTCCTTTGGTGTTCCGGCAAACCTCTTTAGCAGCCTCAACACCACCTGAGACAAGTGCTTCTTCAACAGAGGCAGTCAATTGTGCGGTATTGGTGGTTGATAAATTTAAAAATATAATGCGCTCTATAGCAATGGCAAGACCAAGAATTAAACATAAAAGAACGATGCCCATAAATCCTGGGCCACCTTCAATAAATCTCTTCTTAAGTTCTTGAGTAAAGCCCGCTTTTTGAGGGGCATCTTGGGGTTGTTCCTGAGCCATTTCAGCAGGAGTTTCGCTGGCAACTTCTGTTTCTTGAACAGCCAGTGAATCAGTTTCCTGCGCAATAGCTGTTGTTGCAGATGCCATTAAGCAAAGCAATAAGACGGTAAGGGAAAAAAAACGTTTCATTTAAAGAGTATTTCGAAATTTAAATTAGATTATTTTTTAATGTTCGCTAAATATATAAAAAAACATATACATAGACAGCAGAGAGGAAGGGATTCGAACCCTCGATTCCGCGATAACGGAATACACACTTTCCAGGCGTGCGCCTTCGACCACTCGGCCACCTCTCTAAGTTGGGTGTAAATATCGAAAAAAAACTCCCCTAAAAAAATTTATATCCCAAACAAGTTTTTAGCGTTTTCGGTGGTCTGTTTGGATACTTGTTCCAAGCTAACACTATGAGTTAATGCCACTTTTTGAGCCACATGACTAATGTAAGCCGATTCGTTTCGCTTTCCACGAAAGGGCATAGGTGCCAAATAAGGGGCATCGGTTTCGAGCACAATATGCTCCAATGGGATCTCAGCAACTGTTTGTGCAAGACCACTGTTTTTAAACGTAACCACGCCGCCAATGCCCAATAGCATATTGAAGCCTATAGCACGTTGCGCTTGTGAGAGATCCCCCGTAAAACAATGAAAAATTCCACGAAGGCGCTTATCCTGAACGCCTTCCAGCACTTCAAATATTTCGTCAAATGCTTCACGGCAGTGTATCACAATTGGCAAATTGTAATCCAACGCCCAAGCTATTTGCTTGGCAAATGCCTGCTGTTGTTCTTTTTGAAAACTTTTATCCCAATACAAATCCATCCCTATTTCTCCAACTGCAACAAACGAATGCGTTGCCAATTGTTGTTGCACATGCGCCAACGCTTCTGCAAGATTTTCACCAACATGTGTGGGGTGCAGTCCCATCATAAGATGTATGCTGTCTGGATAATCATTCTTTAGGCTGTGCATGATAGCCGTGGTTTCGGAATCAATTGCGGGTAAAACAAACTGCTCAACGCCTGCGTCCATGGCCCGTTTTATCATATCGGAACGGTCAGCATCAAATTCAGAAACGTAAAGATGTGTATGCGTATCTATTAACATGAAGCAAAAATACATCAATGCCTGTATCTTTACAGCATGAATTACAGCTTATCTACTTTATTAAAGCACAAAAGCTATGTGCGTATACCACTAAAAAAAGTAGCTTCTGGTCATTATATATGTACGGTAGTCCTCAACGGAATTTCGGGAGACTTTATTGTAGATACAGGTGCCTCACATACCTGTGTGGCATGGGATAAAGAAGCTTATTTTAAACTCAATGCCCAAGAAACCGAACAACAAGCTGCATCGGCCAGTAGCACCAAAATGGAAACGCGCCATAGCCATGAGAATGTGCTTAAAATAGGTAAGTGGACAGGGCAACAACTTGAAATCGTCTTATTTGATATGACAAGTGTAAATAGCGCCTTGGAGCAACTGGACGTAAACGCTGTTGATGGCATTCTAGGAGCTGATGTATTTGAAGCAACTAAAGCCGTTCTTGATTATAACAGAAATGGACTTTACCTAAAAGTCAAAAGATAGCTAAGCCGATCTTCCCAAGGCATCTTTTTTAGATGCTGTGATCCTAACAGGTTTTAAATACGCTGGGGCAAAACTGTGCATGTTTGCGAATTGCTTTTTTTCAAAAGCCTCAAATGCCAATGCGGGCATGGCAACAGCAGAAGGGTGGCTTGAAACAAACTCCCAATTGACGTTAGAAGGCAGTATGTCTTTGGTTTTTTCAGCCCCTGTGCCCACAAAACAAACTTGCTCAGCTGCCAAATCAGCAAATGAGTTTGGAGTTAAAACATGTGCATGCATTTCTGTTTTTATTTCACCTCCTTTTTCATAAACAGCGGTATATACCTCATCTCTGCGTGCATCAAGCAATGAGACCACCTTGCTATTTTTTGTGTGAGGTGCGGCTAAAATTTGTAGCGTAGGGAGGGCGATAAGCGGAATATCAAGGGCAAAACAGAGCCCTTTGGCAGCAACACATCCGATACGCAATCCAGTGAAAGAGCCTGGGCCAGAACTGACAGCAACTGCGTCTAATTGATCTGGAGAAACGGCACATTCACCCAAGACTTCATCAATTATTATGTGTAACTGCTTGGCGTGTGTGAAACCGCTTTCCAATACCTCTCTTTTCCCAACAACGTTGGCGTTATGAGCAAGGGCTACGCCACATTGCTCTGAAGATGTTTCGATATGTAGGATATTTGCCACGAGGCAAAAATACTACTTTAGAGCGTTAGGGGTATGCCGAAGTAAAATTCTAAAACTTTAATCTTAAAAATGGCATCAAATTTTGCCTGAAGTTCGGCAGATATTGCAGCGTCATAACGCTGTTTTGCTTGAGAAAAATTTAGAGATGTAGCAGCTCCATTGCTGAAACGGTTTTGGGCATATTCATAAGCTTGCTTTCTAGCAAGGGTGGTTTTTTGTGCTGCTTCATAGGCGATAATGGCTCCTTTGGCATCTGCATAAGACTGTTGAATGGTACGTTCTAAGTCTTGTTTTTGCTGAGACAACAGGGTATTTGAGCGTTCCACACTCACCTTGTTGCGACGCACATTGTTCTTTACTGCCAATCCATTTAGAATGGGGATTCTCAAATTGAAACCAAAATTATGACCGTCGTTTTGTCTCCATTGATCGCCAAGTGGCAAATGCTTGGCTACTTCGGTATCTGGGCTCGCCGCGAGCACCTGTTGTCCTGTTCCATAAACAACCCCAATTGGATATGCCGAGTAAGTGCCTGTAGCGACCAGTCTATCCGCATAAGAAATACGGGAGCTATATCCATAATATCCTGTCAAAGTAGGCTGATAGGCCGATTTGGCGGTTTTGAGATTTATCTGAGCGATTTCAACATTGGTTTTCGCTAACATAATATCGTTCCTAGATTCCAAGGCTTTTTGAAACAACTCCTTTGGAGATTTGTCTAAAATTGTAGCTGCAACCATGTCATAATTGGTATCGGCAATGGAAAAGTTTTTATAATCATCAATCAACAACAACTGGGCTAGAGAAATACGTGCGATCTCATAATTATTAGATGCCGCTACGGCTTGCTGCTCTTGAGAGGCCAAAGTCGCTTGCAACTCAAACAGTTCCCCTTTGGGTAGTACACCTGCATCCACGAGAGTTTCGGTTTGTTCGAGTTCTGTCTTGGCAACTTCAAGTAGGTTGTTTTGCACGGCTAAATTTTCCTTACTGAATACTACTTGTAAAAAGCTATTTACCACCAGAAGCATCACGTCTTCCTTCATGTCTTCAAGCTGATATTTCCGGGCCAAGACACCCAAATTTGCACTCATAAGTTGATACACATTACGACGTCCATTGTAAATAAGCAAACTCATATCCAAACCGCCACTCGAAAATTGATTGGTCAAATCTTCCAACAAGTTTGTTGTTAGGTTTCGGTTTAACCCAATATTCCACGAATGGCCGGCAGACAAATTCAACGAAGGCAAAAAATTGCCAACGGCTTGACTTTTATAGGTTTCTGCGTCCATTACATCTAGGTAAGCAGCTCGGATTTGTAGGTTGTTTTTAACGGCGTGTTCTACGGCTGCTTCCAATGTCCAAGGCGCAGATTGCTGCCCATAGCTATATGCAAACCATGTAAAGCACACTACTATGGATACGTATTTAGGCATCTTCTTCATCGGTATCTGTATTTTTATTGTCATCCTTTAACTCCTCAGTACGGTTCCATACTTTGACATCATCTGCTTCTTCAACCCCTTCAAGTATTTCCACATTTTCACCGTCAGATATGCCAAGCTTCACGTCTTTACGCTCAAACTTTTGATCACCTGTCATGATTTGGACATAAGGCTCTTGTGTCTTGCGGTCAAACTGTAAGAGCGCCTCACGTAGTGCGAGCACATCTTCTTTACGTTCTAAAACAATGGAAGCGTTTGCGCTGTAACCTGCACGCACTACTATGCTGTCATTAAGCAACATGTCAGCTTCAATTTTAAATTGAACGGCTCCTTGTTCTTCCGTGCCTTTTGGTGCAATGAATTTTAATATCGCTTCCAACTCTTGGTCTTCAACTGCACCAAGACTTACCTTAAGCGTAGTGCCCAATTGAAGGGAGGCAACCTCTGCTTCATCTACTTTCCCCTCAAAAATCATTTTTGACAAGTCTGCAATAGCAGCTATAGTTGTACCTGAATTAAAGCTGTTAGACTCAATTACTTGATCACCTGCTTTGACAGGGATTTCAAGAACTGTTCCTGGAACGGTTGCCCTTATATCTGTGTTGGCTGCGTTTGAACCGCCTATAGAACCTTCACTAATAATTTGCAAATCGCTCTTTGCATTAAGCACGTCCTGTTTGGCTTGATTGTATTGCAGTTCAATTCCTATAAATTCTGCATTGGCAATAATTCCCTTATCATATAGTTTTTTATTACGCGCAAAATCTTTTGTGCGTGTTTCCAAGGCAATTTGTGCCTTTTTAAGACGGCCTCTAGCCGCATTTAAATTTTGTTCGTTAGGGACTACTTTAATTCGAGCAATCAGGTCACCCGTAGTAACCTTATCCCCTTCTTTAACAAAAATTCGGTCAATAATCCCCCCTATTTGAGGCTTTACTTCTACCTCATCTTCGGGTATAATTTTTCCTGTAATAACCGTTTCTTTTTCAATAGTGGTTTTGAACAGCTTTTCTGTTTCGTAGGTTATAGAAGATTTGCTGTTGGTTTTCGCAAAATATGCTGCAGAAAAAAGCACTCCAAAAACAAGAAATGCGATGATAAGATATTTGATTATTTTCATGATAAAAGGGTTTATTATTCTTCTCTTAGTGCGTCTATGGGTTTGATACTAACGGCTCGTTGTGCTGGAATAAGTCCAATTAGGGTGCCTAATCCGACCATCAGCACAAGTGCGCCTAAAATAAATTTAATGGGTACTGTTGGGTTAACAAAAGGAATCAAGGGGTCTTTGAATACATAGCCAAGAAGCGCTAAAACAAAAGCGCCTAAGATAATCCCCACAATCCCTGCAATAAGTGTCAGGAATACAGACTCAATGATGATCTGTGCTCGTACTTCGCTAGGTGTGGCGCCCAATGCGCGGCGAATACCCAACTCCTTGGTGCGATCACGAACGGAAATTAACAAGATGTTTCCAATGCCCACAACGCCAGCTAAAATAGTAGCAATCCCCACAATCAAAGAGAGGATATACATGCCGTTTGAGAATCCTTTTACTTTGTTGAAGACCTCACCTAAATTAAAGCTTCCAAAAGCCCGCTCATCATCAGGGTGCACACGGTGTTTTACACGTAAGGCAGCTTTAATATCGGCCTCAACAGCAACCACATCGGCATCGTCATAAGCTGCCATGGCAAACCAATTGACTCTATCTCCAGTATTATACAATACCTTAAACGTTGTAAAAGGAATAAAGATGTCGCTGTCGCTTTCAAATCCCCCGCCAGGTGTAAACTTATGCACCCCCACAACTTTAAAATACATGCCGTCAATTTCTATAAATGCGCCTATTGGATTTTCCTTGACTTCAAAAAGCTCTTCTTGCGTTCGCTCGCCAATTACACATACCTTACGTTGATTATCAATATCGGACTGATTGATAAAACGGCCGCCATCATATATGTCTTTAGTGGCAATTTTTACTAAAATGGGAAAGTCACCGAAAATGGCATAGGAGCCGCTTTTCCCTTTGTGTTTAACATCGGAACCTGAACCACCAAAAGCACCTCGAGCAATGCGTGGAGCTATATATTGGAGTTCTGGAATACGCTTTTCTAAAAATGCCTTATCATCGAGTTTTAACTGCATTCTTCTTCCTGTTCGAAAGCCGTCATAGGGAATGCTGGTATTTTGTGCCCAGACAAATAAGCTATTGATTGCAACCTCCTCAAATTCACGCTCAAAACCGTTATCCAACCCCTTTGAAGCACCTGACAGGGAGATATAAATAAAAATCCCCCACAAAACGCCTATTACGGTTACCATTGTGCGTAATTTGTTTTTTTGGATTGAGCCCAAAATTTCTTGCCATGTATCGCGATCAAATAGGGTTCTTAACATTATTCGTCTGTTAAAGCAATTATGGGTTTGATTTTAGCCGCGCGCCGAGCTGGAATATATCCCGCAATAGCGCCAAAAACAACCAATATAACAGTTGCGCCAACAGCCTCGCTGGTGTCAATGTAAGGATTGGTAATAAAATAATCTTCTAATGAATCGCCGATAAGTGCTAAGGTCCCAACTCCAGCAAGCAATCCAGCATAACCAGCGATTGCTGTAATAAAAACAGACTCTTGTAGTATCATCCCAACAATAGACTTGGGGGTTGCGCCTATGGCCTTGCGGATACCTAACTCCTTGGTGCGTTCTTTTACCACAAAAACCATGATGTTTGAAATGCCAATAATACCTGCCAATAAGGTGCCTATCCCAATAAACAAGACAACATATTGCAATACCGAGCCTATGTTTTGGGTTTGTCTAAAATCTTCAGCAACATTTCGAATGTAAATACCGCCCCTGTCGGATGGGGCAATATTGTGTTTTTTGCGCATAAACGTATTGAGTTTTTTTTCAAAAGCCATAGCACCTGCATACCCGAGCTCTGGCCTAAAAGCAACCATAATTTGATCAACCCTATCATTGCTTTTTTCCATTTGTTGCCGCGTGGTATATGGAATGTAAATTAAGCGCTCTTCGTTATCTCCGCCTGCATCTTTAAACACCCCTATGACCTTAAATGAAATACCACCAACATTGATGTTTTTTCCAAGCGCTGGCTTGTTCCCAAATAGGTCTTGTGCTACTAATCTGCCAATGGTAGCATACTTGGTTTTATTTTTTACATCAAGGGCATTGATATACCGCCCATGGGTGACCATGGTTTTTTCTGCATATTGGTGCCCTGGTGCTACCGCCCTAATCGTATAATTGTTACTTTCATCAGCGTATTTTACCAATGCACCTCTTGAAATTCTTGGCGTGATATAATCAATAAAAAAAGAGAAGTTTTGTTTAATATCGGTCAAATCATCGTTCTTAAAAATAATCCGACGTTTGGCCTTATATCCCCGATACGGTTTTTCTGTTCTACCGGGATATAACCATATTGTATTTGTTGAGTCATCCACAAAAAATTGTTCGAATGCGTTTTTAAGCCCATTGCCAAAACCAAAAAGGACAACAAAAATGAATATACCCAAGGCTACGGTAAAACCCGATAGCGTTGTGCGCAATTTATTCTTACGCAGCGTATAAAACATTTCTTGCCAACGGTCCCTACTCCACATATTGACTTGCTTTGACTTGGTCGACTTTCTTATCCTCAACAATGATGCCATCACGTAGGTGTACAATACGCTTACACATATTAGCAATGTCTAATTCGTGAGTTACAATCAGCAACGTTTTTCCTGCATCGTTGATTTTTTGAAGCAAGTCCATGAGTTCATAAGACGTCTTGGTATCTAGTGCACCTGTAGGCTCGTCGGCCAACAAGACTTTGGGCTCTGAAACCAAAGCACGGGCAATGGCCACACGTTGTTTTTGACCTCCAGATAATTCGTTGGGCTGATGGGTTGCCCAAGGACCAAGACCAACTTGTTCCAAATATTTTTGGGCGCTTTTTTGACGTTCTTTCCTAGCTATTTTTTGGTAATACAAGGGCAGCATGACATTTTCTAATGCTGTTTTATAAGATATCAAGTTAAACGATTGGAACACAAACCCCAGAAACTTATTTCTGTATACAGCTGCCTTGGTTTCGTCTAGGTCTTTGATGATTTTTCCATCAAGATTGTAAGTACCTTCGTTTGCAACGTCAAGCATGCCTAAAATATTAAGCAACGTAGACTTCCCAGAGCCCGAAGAACCCATAATGGCGACCATCTCCCCCTCAGCAACGCTGAAATTTATACCCTTTAAAACGTGTAAGGTACTTTTGCCCATGGTATAGGACTTGTGCAAATCTTTAATTTCTATCATAGTAAAATTAGGCAACGGCTTAAAACTCCCTGTTTCGTATAACGAGGGAAAGCGATTTATGTTACAAAAATATTACTTTTTGTTAAGCTGCTGATATACAAAGTAACCCACTATACCCACCAAGATATATGGCACGACCATAAGGTATACAATTCCATCATTGAGACTTTTTGCCGTTTCGGCATCTGCGCCAGTCTCCAAGACTGCTCTACACATGGCGCATTGCACATATGTCAAGTTTGAATAAAGGCTTAACAGCACGTCCATCATACTAGTAATAAGGAGAAATCATCAGGTAGACAACAACACCTGTAACCGCTACATAGAACCATATTGGAAAGGTTATTTTTGCCAACTTACGATGCTTAAGGTATTCACCCAAAGCAGCGTGTTTATACGTGAACAGAACCAAGGGAACCAGTATGCCAGAAAGTATAATATGAGATGCCAAAATAAAGTAATAGACATATCGAATTATGCCCTCACCTCCATAGATGGCCATTTCTGAAGTTACGTGATAAGCGATATACATAATCAAAAAAAGAAGCGACAAAAGGATATTGATTTTCATCAATACCTGGTGTTTCCTCTTATTCCCGCGCTTGATTTGCATGACAGCAACAACTAATAATATGGCGGTGGCACCATTAATAATAGCATAGATGGGAGGTAGCATGTCTAGGGGGGCTATATTTGGTATACGTACCCTTGACAAAACAGCAACAACTACTGGGATCAAAATGGATACAACGATAATAATCGCATTATACGCTTTGTTTATTTTCTTATTCATTTTCTAGCAATTTTCGAACATCTTCAAGCAACATATCTGTGCCTTGTACTTCAATCTCATCCTCAGGGATACCCAAGTAATAGACAATAGGATTGCCAAACTGATCTGTTCTCGAACGAAGGTAGCCATTTTTATCCACAAGGGCAAAGTAGCCTTGGTGTTCAAACCCCCCTGCAACAGCAGGATTAATTCCAGCAAAAATATTAAATCCTCTATTCGCTAAATCGTAAATATTATCAATATTTCCCGTAAGAAAATGCCAGTTTTGACTAAAAACCGCCAGGTTTTCGGCATATCGTTTCAGTTGTGCTGGCGTGTCTTTTTCTGGATCTATGGTAAAAGAAGCAATGCCAAAATCATCACGGTCGCCAAAGGTATTTTCCAAACGCTTCATATTGGTATTCATGATAGGGCAAATGGTTGGGCAGGTAGTAAAGAAAAACTCAACCACATAAACCTTCCCAAGGTAGTCTTCGTTTGAAATAAGCCGGTTGTCTTGATTGGTAAACACAAAGTCTGGAACGCGTTTTGCTTCTCCATTGAGTTCAATAAATGCAAGAGGCATTTGAGCGCTAAGTCTTGTTGTGTCTACTCGGTCAGATTCTTGAATACGAGTGACAATATTCGGCACCACGATAATCCCAAAAATTAAAATAATAAAAGCAACAACTATGTAAGAGTAACGACGCATGAGCTAGCGTTTTCGTGTTTGATTGTATTTTTTTAATGCCAGTCTATATTCTGCAAGTATGACCTTAACATCATCTACCATATTGTTATTGATATCTGCTGCAGAACGGGCATCATAGCCAACAAATTCGTCGTCATCACGGCCGCGTAAATTGCCATCCCGGTCCACGATAAACACATATGGGCTAGAAAGATTTTGATCTAGATTTAGCGGTAAGTACAAACTTCCAAAGAGACCTTTTAATTGATCTTCTGGCAAAAACACCACATTCCACCGCGACATATCCGTTCCTGTAACACCCGCGATTTCAGATTTGAGCTGTTCGGCGGCTGCCTCAGAACCTGTGGGCAATGCAATCAAAAATTGAAAGTCTGCAAACTGGTAGAACCGCTTATAAATCATCTGATTAAGGTTCAGCGCTAAGGTCTTTTTATCTTCAAGGTTGTTGCCAAAAAAAGCCAATATGCTGATACGATCCTCGAATTGAAATTCAGAATACTGCGCTACCTCATCAACATCTTGGGTAAGTACTGGGAGTTTGGCAAAGTGGTTGACCCCTGATGCAAAAAATAAATATACCGCCAGCGGAAAAACAAACAGGATGGCAAGAACGATATATTTTTTCATGACTTGTTTAGAAATTCCAACTTACAAAACCGTCTAACATGACGTTATAAATATAGTCCGCCTCAACAAGTAGGATAAACATTAGGTAAGGAATAAGAATTAACAACGGCAAAACTATGGATGAAGTAAAACTGCGTTTTTCATCTCTTAAGTGCATAAAGTCCCAAGCAATGTAGTAAGCCTTTACCAAAGTGAGTATAATAAAAATCCAGTTCAATCCTTTCATACCCAACACAGGCGTTAGTAAAACTGAAGGTTTGATGATCCCCAAAGCAACTTCTACTGCTGTTACGATAGAGAGGAAAACTAGTACACCCCAAATTTTTTGAATATTGGACTTGAATGTTACAAGTCCACGAAAAATAGAAAGTTTATGTGCCATGCTATACCAAATAAAAGAATGTGAATACAAATACCCAAACAAGGTCAACAAAGTGCCAATACAGGCCTACTTTTTCAACCATTTCATAATGTCCTCTGCGCTCATAGGTGCCTAACAATACATTGAAAAATATAATACAGTTAATCACCACCCCCGAAAATACGTGAAAGCCGTGGAAACCTGTGATAAAGAAAAAGAAATCAGCAAATAGACGATTTCCATATTCATTACGAACAAGGTTAGCACCTTCAACAACATACATGGCTTGTGCAATTTTTGCTTCAGATGCCGCACGATCTAAAACAATTTTGTGCCCCGTTTCAGGGTCAATCATTTCTGTTTTGATTAGCAAGTCTGGATTGGCCAAAAAGCCTTCTTGAACTTCAGCAACGCTGTAGGTGGGCAATGCAGATTCACTGACAAACCAAAGACCTTCGTCTCCAGTATGCTGTGAACGATCGGTTGGTAAGGTACTGGCAAATGACTCTAGCGTTACCCGTTCGCCAGATTCAGCAGTTACAAACTGTAATATTTGACCGCCTTTTGTTTCAACAGCGCCATACTCCCCCTGAATAAAATTTTTCCACTCCCATGCTTGAGAGCCAACAAAAACGGCGCCACCAACAATGGTCAGTAACATATATACGGCCACCTTGGTTTTCTGCATCTTGTGCCCTGCATCTACAGCGAGCACCATGGTTACAGAAGAAAAGATAAGTATAAAGGTCATCAAGGCTACATAATACATAGGGGCGTCTATGCCATGTAAGAATGGGAAGTGATAAAACACCTCATCTGCAATGGGCCATGAGTCAATATTTTTGAAACGTGAAAAGCCATAAGCGACCAAAAATCCTGAAAAGGTAAGGGCATCAGAAACGATGAAAAACCACATCATCATTTTACCATATGATGCGTTTAAGGGTTTATTGCCACCGCCCCAAACACTTTCGTTTTCTACTATGTCTGTTGTTGCTTCCATGAGTGGTTGTTGGTTAATTTGATTACAAAATTACGCATTAAAGTTTATCTTAAAAAGTATAAGAATACAAATAAATAGAGCCATAAAAATCCTAGGAAATGCCAGAAGGTATGCGCAAGCACAAAACCAAGTGGTGCCTCTAAATAAATACCTTTGAGATGGCGAAGGAGTACAATGATTAAAACGACAATTCCTCCAACAAGGTGAGCAAAGTGCGTTAAAACCAATACATATAAGAATGAGGTAGTAACGGTACTTTCCGAACCTGTAAAATAGTATCCATCTGCTACAACGTCGCTAAATCCAATCCATTGGCTAAAAGCAAAAATAACGGCTAATAAAAGCGTAATAAGCGTGTAGCGTGTGACCCCTAGCGAATGACCTGCCTTAAGATTTTTAAACGCCATCCAGAAACTAAGACCACTTATTAAAATCACTAGTGTGCTTATGTGAAATGCCGCTGGAAGCTTGAAATTTTCAAGCCAATCGGGACGTGCCTTGCTGACGACATAGGCACTTGTGAGGCCAGCAAACATCATGGTCATGCTGATCATGGCAAACCACAACATCATTTTTTTTGCTTTGGACTGGGGGGTTGTTAAGGAAGGATGAAAACTCATTTATAAAAATTTATCGATTACGTAAATCCATTGTATTGACATAATGTATATTATGCTAACGATCATTAGTTTTTTGGCACTTGATTCAGATTGGTTTTTATACAACAAGATACCATACCACAAAAATATCAAGCCCATAATCCCAACCACTGTGGCAGCGGGAATTGTCAGGGTCAATGTGCCACACAATCCCAAGACTGGAAAAACCGAAATGACCAGGGTCCAAAGTGTGTATAAAATAACTTGTAGAGCGGTTGCGCGATCGCGCTTTCCGGTAGGCAGCATGTTGATGCCTGCGCGCTGATAATCTTCATGCATCAACCAACCTATGGCCCAAAAGTGGGGAAACTGCCAAAAGAATTGAATCATAAACAAGATTCCTGGTTCAATACCAAAACTTCCCGTAACCGAAACCCAACCCAACATAAAAGGAATTGCACCTGGAATGGCCCCCACAAATACAGAAAGCGGCGTAATCGTCTTAAGTGGTGTATAGGCACAGCAGTAAAGGAAAACCGAAATAGCCCCGAACATGGCTGTTTTTGGATTAAAGCCATAAAGAATCACCAAGCCTATTATAAGTAATGTGGTGGCAATAGCAAATGCGGTTTGCGTTGACATGCGGTCTTTGGGAATGGGGCGGTTTTGTGTCCGCTTCATTTTAGCGTCAATGTCTTTTTCAATGATTTGGTTAAATGCATTGGAAGCACCTGCTAAGCCATACCCTCCCAAAGAAAGCAAAAGAATATGCCAAACCGAAGGTACTGGAGCTGCAAGCAAGTAACCCGCTATGGAAGAAAAAACAACCGTAAGGGTAAGTCTCGATTTGGTGAGCAACAAGAAGTCGCTCATAAAAAGAGAAAACGCCGGGGGTTTTTGGGTGTTAACTAACATATAATGTGTGCAAATGCGTCGGCAAAGATACTGTAGAAAAGAAGGTTACGCAACGCAATATGCACAAAAGAAGGCTCTTGTTTTTTTATTGCTGTAGCCGGAAATTTATAGGGTAGCTAAACGGCACTCGAACTGCACGGCCTCGTTGTTTGCCAGGCGTCATGGTGGGAAGCTTACCCATAATACGCAGCGCTTCTTTTTCTAGGTTTTTGTCAGGACCGCGAGCCCTAATGCCTGTTATGGTACCGTCTTTATCAATGACAAACTGAACATAGACTCGCCCCTGTATGCCCATTTCCTGAGCAATTTCAGGATAGCGGAAGTTTTTAAGCACGTGCTTGTCCATCTTTTCTTGAAAACATTTTCTACGCTCTGACTTCTTAACCCGCTCACATCCTGGAAACAACGGAACATCTTCAATAATGGCAAAAGGAACGTCTGCCTCAATTTCCTCCTCCATTACTTCTACATCCTCAATAATTTCTTCTTGGGTCGTTTCGGTAGATTCAATAACCGTTTCTTCTACACCTTCCTCGTCTTTTACAACTTCTAAGACTTGTGTCACTACAGCTGGTGGCGGTGGTGGTGGGGGTGTCTTTAATTGTTCCGTTAGTGGAACGTCTTCAATATCATCATCAGCAACATTCAACATTCCAATATCAATAGGTGACTTGTCATAGCTTTTATACTCAACTAATTTCCAAGACAAAAACAAAACAAGGCACAGGCCTATAGCAAAGTATTGCCCGCTGTTTCTAGTTAAATCAGCTTTTGGATTTTTTTTGGGTTTCATAACGTAGGTTTTAAAATGGGTATTTCAAACCTACAAAAATTTTGCCAAAAAAAACCCGGCTAATGCCGGGCTGTTGTTATTGTAACCTAAACGTAATGGGAATACTGAAAGGAACTCGAACAGGTCGCCCGCGTTGTTTTCCTGGAGTCATGGTAGGGAGCTTACCAATAATACGATTGGCTTCTTTCTCCAAATTCTTATCTGGACCACGTGTTCTAATGCCTGTGATAGTACCGTCTTTATCTATAATAAATTGGACATATACTCGGCCTTGAATACCCATTTCTTGGGCAATTTCAGGATAGCGGAAATTTTTGGCAATATGACGCTGTATCTTTTCTTGAAAACATTTTCTGCGTTCTGATTTTTTAACCCGCTCACAACCTGGAAACAACGGGACATCTTCAATAATGGCAAAGGGAACATCCACGTCCAAATCCTCTTCCATCACTTCAACTTCCTCAATAATTTCCTCTTGTGTAGTTTCTGTGGATTCAATAACCGTTTCTTCAATTTCTTCCTCATCTTCAACTACCTCAATGATTTCTGGTGCAGGTGGCGGTGGTGGTGGCGGTGGTGTTTTGATTTGCTCTGTAAGGGGAACTAGCTCGTCATCGTCATCATCCACATTAAGTGCTTCATAACCATACATGGATTTGTCGTAGGTTTTCCATTCGATTGCTTGCCAAGAAATAAAGAGTACTAAGCAAAGACCAATGGCAAAGTATAACCTACCGTTCTTTCTTAAATCAGCGTTATGG
Organism: Flavobacteriaceae bacterium; assembly: GCA_024639165.1. Lineage (GTDB taxonomy): Bacteria > Bacteroidota > Bacteroidia > Flavobacteriales > Flavobacteriaceae > UBA7446. The sequence goes on from JAHEIX010000004.1 coordinate 26,415, forward strand.
TTTTTTTTCGGTTGCATTTGAAAAATTTATTGAAGAGCTAATGTAATAATTTTAATATTAGTATAGTAAATAAAAATTGAAGGTTGATGAAATTACGAAATCACGGCTTGATATCCCTCGTGAGTGAGCAGGGCTTCAATTTGAGACAAGTCGCTGATTTTCATTTTTATAATCCACCCTTGGTTATAAGGGTCCTCGTTTACAAGTTCAGGAGTGTCTTCCAGGTCTTCGTTAAAGGCCGTGATTTCCCCAGTAAGAGGTAAAAACAAATCAGATACTGTTTTAACTGCTTCAACCGTTCCAAAAACCGCTTCTTTATCTAGCGATTCGCCCACAGTCTCGACCTCAACGTAAACAATATCGCCTAACTCGCCTTGCGCAAAATCGGTAATACCAATAGTTGCTTGGTCTCCTTCAATACGAACCCATTCATGGTCTTGGGTGTATTTTAAATCCTGTGGAATATTCATCTTTCAATTTTGTTTAAATGTAATGCAAACGTGCTAATTTCCAAAATTGTATCGCAGTGTTATTCCAGCACGTATGTTGGTTTGCGGGAAAGCCGTGGAAATGGCAAATTTCGAAAATGCGTGATCGTAGAAAAATAAGGCGTTGAAATTACGGGAGAGCCCGTAATCTGCAGACATCTTAAGGGACCACAAGCGTTGCCCTGCAGTAACCTGATCACTTAAAAGATCTAGGTTTCGAATAAGCGTAATGTTATCACGAACAGATAAATCTGCTTTGATGTTGATGTCTCCTTTTAGCTTGGTGGATTTGCCGCCAATATTGGTCTTAAATTTTACGTTCTTGATGCGGTAGCCCATACCAACAATCCATTCGTCGCCAGATGTTTCGGTGAGTAAGTTGTTGTCAAGTGATAAGGACAAAGCGCGATCTTTTCGTACTTCGGCAGAAACTTGAAGGCTATTTTTAAGTTCAAAATCGAGCTTGAGTAAGGGGTTAAATTGCTCCACCAAGTTTACGTTGGTGTAGAGAATTTTATTCATAAAATTACCCGACTGATCGGTGCCGTTGGCTTGATAATCAAGGTTGGTGGCAAAGGCATTGAGCGTATGGCTGGCGCGGTAACCGTGCGAAATTGCAAATCGATTAAATCGTTTTTTAAATGATTTCAACCGCATAAATCCAGTATACTGCATGTTCCAGTTGGGAAGTGGGAAGCTGCGTTTTGCCTCCATGCTAACCGAATTGGGGTCCGCTCCAGTATAGGCAGCTAAAAAGGCAGGAATAAGCACTGCTTGATTTGTTTTTCCATAGCCGGTTGGGAAGCCATCTGCATCAATATTCCCCGTTGGTATGCCTCGTGCAGCAGCCAATCGCCCTGCAATAATCAAACGATTTGTTTTCAGATCTTCAAAGGCCGTTGACGCCAGGCCATCACCGCTAAATGAAGTGCGCAACATGATGGTTGAAATTTCAAAATTACCAAATAAGCGTGGCGATAATGCATTATAAACCCCATTGACAACACTAAAGTTCTCTGAGTTGTTTTCTGAATAACTACGGTTCCCCGTCAGATCGAGTTGGAGTCCTTGTAACAGTCCAATTTCGGCACTGTATGATATTTCACTGTTGTGTACGGTTGTATACGCTTGATTAAAATTTGGAAATTCCGTGAGCCATCCTCTTTTGGCGGCTTCAAAACGAATGTCTTCTTGGCGACCCAAGGCAAAGGCTAACCCAGGATTAGCCGTGCCTAAAAAGCCGATATTTTGGGTATACCCAGGGAACACCGTTCCGTTATTTTCACTATACGAAACCTGCACCCTTCTCAATGCAGTAACTAGACCTATCAAAGTGTTCTTAACCTTAACTCCCGCTTTCTTTTTATCGCTTTTTTTGTTGTTTTTACGCAAGCCCAGACTGTTGTACAGGGCCTGCATATTGGCACTTCCGTTCCATTGAATGGTATTGGCGTTCTGCAGCGTATGTACAATACCAAGGGCATTATTGTTTTCGTCAACCACATTGGCCAATGCAGAGGAGCCCCGCTGCCAATTAAAATTACCTGTATAAGAATAGGTTCCATCTAAAAAAGACAGTAGTGGGATATATTTAAATGGCAACTGATAGGTAGCGCCAATAGACTGATCAAAACGGTCCATTTGTCCTGTATCCCAGATACCATCCCAGATGTCCAATGAAGTGTCGATTTGTGTGCTGCCCGCAGTACCATTCTTCAAATAGTTACGAACGATATTTCGGCTAGATGCAGAGAAATCCAGACGGAATGAATTCGTCAGATTATGATTGACCGTGAACAACCAATCAAACAGGTAGTTGCGCTGTTGTAGGTCGGGCAAGGGCAATTGGCTTGAAGCATCCATACCCTCCAAAAAGACCTGTCGGAAACGCTGACTTTGAAAGGTTCTGTTGATGTTCGCTGCAAGCGAAACCGAACTGGGCATCAAATTCAAATTTAGTTCAGACAACCATCGTAGATACTTCTTAGTGGATATGGCCTGTACTTTGCCTAGGGGTTTTAATGAGAGTGGCTTGAACGAATAATTATATCCTGCTCCCAAACGTACATTCTGAAAGGCGAAGTTCTCAATTTCAAAATCGTTTCTCTTTTCTTCGTTATACGAATAGGAAAGGTCTAAATTTTCAAGATCAAAAAAGTTTTCCTTGGCATCTGCACTGCGCTGCTTTCGCACACCAATCAAATTGATGCTTTTGAGTTTGGCAACACTAATGGCTTGATCACGTATGGCATCACGTTCGTCTTGGCTTGCAGCGGTATCCAGTCTGTCCTGTAACTCAATATCCCTGTAAAAAGGATCGTATTTTGGCGTTATAACCTCTTGATTATAGCTATAGCTTAGGGGTAGTACTAATCCCCATTTTTTAGGAAATAACATCCCTGCATTGATGCTTGTGGCTATGCCGTAAGAACGGGTGTCGTCCTGGCTTCGCATGTTTGGCGACTGATCGATAGCACCAAATCCGACAGTAGAGATGGCCCCGTTTAAGGTAACATTTGCAAAATCGGCTAGGTTAGCATCCAGTGTACCAACAGCAGCCCAGCCACCACTTGAGTCAATTTCTGAGAGTCGAAGTTCGTTAAACCACACTTCACCGTCAAGGTTGCTCCCCACGGTGGTACTTGGGTTTTTGACGCCCACCACCAAGGTTCTTATGGCGCCTAGCGTTGGATTACCTCGAATGGATAATTTGTATTTTTTATCGCCTGGCAAACTGGAGTTTGGTGTAAATTCATTAATGCGTTCAAGATTCTCATCAAAATAAGTAGCGCCTACCATTTCTCGACTTGCAATAGATTTGGCCTTAATTTTTGTGAGCCATTCTACAGGTATATCTATTTCGTTTGATGCCACTTGCCACACTTCTTCGGCTGTTAAATTATTTGACACCCCGCGGGTATAGGCCGTTGGCTTAAGCGGAATTTCTATTTGATAATAGTTTTCATCCAGATCAGTTCCCATACGAATGAAGCCTACTATGCGTTCGTCCATATCGTCGTTGGCACCCTCGCCTGGCAATGGGTTTTCGTCGGGCAGCGATTCAGCATGCAGGAACATTCGCAACCGTTTGTATTGGCGCATATCCAAATCGATGTGCTTATAAACTCCTTGCCCATCTTCGGGAGCTAAATCCCTAACTCGTATAGACAACGATTGTTCGTTTTCACGAATCAAATTGTTGTAGCTGTTCAAAGTTTCACGCACAATTCCTGGGGGTAATTTGTAGCGTATGGGGGTTCTTGTTTCGTTCTCCAATACATTTACTGCACTCACTTCAAGCTGGGTGTTCGGGTGGGGTATTTGTTTGGTATTAAGTGGTATGGGCGCACGTGTCCAATCGGCACGTACAATGTCCAATGTGCCGAAACGGAAAACCGTAGGTTGGCTAAAACCCGTTAACATCATCCGCATAAAGCGAATTGACCTGAGGTCACTCATGTCGTTTATAGGTTCAAAATAATTTCTCTTTTGGGGAGCATCGTAATATTCTGGAACTACTGGAACACGGAATTGTAGCCAGCGTGAAGAAGTAACCTGCCCATTTGGTAATTGAATGTTGTCTTTTTCACGAACATCAACCAAGAATGGGTGACTCCCAACCTGCATATTTTTTTGAATCGGGATGCGATATTGAAAATACCTGTCAATGGTATTCATGGTATTATCCTGATTTAAATCTTCGGCATCAGGGGTGGTGTATGATCCTCTAAATTGTTCTGTAACTTCAATTGGGGAATTGCCTTGTGTACCGTTGTAATTTTTATAACGATCCAAAACAGAACCACTGCCTTGACCGAAATAGCTATAATTATCACCTGCCGGGTCGTCCGCAGGTCCATTGGTATAAATGATGCGTTCTTCATCATCGTTGAGTCCATCTAAGCCTACGTCTTGCAAGCTGCGATTTTGCCCGTCTGCGTCAAAAGCATACACAAGCGACTGTGTGGCTGGTGTTATCCCCCAAGCAGTATTGTAGGTAGCTGTGTTTTGTCCTGAAGCTGGAAGTCCGTTTTCATAAACTTTGCGGCCGTCTTTTAATACGTCTTCAGAAATGTTACCTAAATGAAATACCAATTCGCCCAAATCATCAGATGCTGACGTTTGATCTGAAAAAGTATCTAACAGCCAAAATTCGATATACTCCACATTGGATTGAGCAAAGTCGGTAGTAGACATGGCGCGTGTAATTCCAGCCCAGCTGTCTTCAGGAGCTGATCCAAAAGCAGGGGCATTGTTATAAGGGCCGCGCTCTTGTGGATAATAGGCCAAGTCAAAGGTATACTGGACCAAAGACTGCCCCTGTACAACATCTTGTTGAGGGAATATTTCTTCTATAAAAATACGTCTCGCTGCATTGGTCGAGAGGTCATCGTCTGAAATACCGCTTGGTCTTCTATTGGAGTAAAACAAAGGATCAATATTGTACCATGAAAGTTTGGCGCGCTGATAACCTGCGCTTATGTCATCTACATTTACACTTGACCCGGCAATGGGCAATTGTTGTGAAGGAGCGGGCACACTGGAGAGAAACCAAGAGTAGGTATCTCGTATATCAAGGTTGGTTTGGGTTCCTTCAAAATCGTCTATATAAGTGGTAGGAGCATTGTTGAGCTGAGTACCTCTTGGCTGCCCCACTTTCAGATAAGCTGCCTCTGCCCGAATGGAAAGGTTTGATGCAACTCGGGTATCAATATTGGGAAGCTTATTTACCATTCTTGTAAGGAAAGGAATCTCCTTTGAGAAATTTCCACTCAATCCCAGCATGGTATTGTTTACCGGTTCTGTGCCATAGTTGGCTTTTTGGGTCAGTGGTCTTTCGCTTAGACGCATATAGGTTCCGCCTATCAAGAGGTCGTCATTCACTTTATGTTCTGCAGTAAAGCCCATAAAACGCTTGTTCTGTTGACCAAAAAGGGTGTTGCTTTCAGTAGAAACCTCAATAGGTATGTTTGAGTTTTTAATCCCCTCGTTGAGTATGGTTACACGTCCCAACTGATAATTTACGGTATAGTCTAAACCTTCTTGAAGCAATCTACCGCCTGCAGTAACACGAACAGAACCGCGTGGTACATTAAAAGCACCAAGGGCTATTCCTTGTCCGCCACCCATTGATTTATAACGGCCTTTTAGCTCAAATTTATTGTATCGTTGATAGTCTGCCGCATCTGCTTTTGTGATGTCGTACATTTCCTTAAATACATACTTCTTTTGGTTTTCGTTGTAAAAGTTTCTGTTGCCATATTCTTCCTGTGGATCGTTAGACTTTAACAACTCAAACAAGTAGGCTCCAAAAGGTTCTATGCTTGGAAAAATAATTTGTCCTTGTTCTGGAAGCACCGTAATCCCACTGATGAAATCAAAAAATCCATCTCCTTCGGCTTGGGCATCTTGATAGATATTGAGTCTGTCTAAACCAAAAAGGTTAAGCAAAATACGCTCTTCTGTTCCTTGAGGCCACACTCCCTCTGCCCCTTCTTCGGGGGTAATGAAGTTTGTTGGTGAAGGGTCTGTATAAACGATATTGAAAACAAAATCTTCTTGATCTAACTGAAATGCGCCAATATTATAGACGTTTTTCATCATTAGGTCAAAAACGGGTTGTGCTACATCAAGCACAGAGCTTTTAAGCATTTTAACCACCAAGCTGTTGTTGCTTACAATTGGAGCGGCTGGCAATCCAGAAACGGTTGTTGCTGCGACACCATCTCCGGCAAATTCACCTACCTGATAAACTTGACCATTAGCCGTATATTGAAAAGCAACAGCCAATACTTCATCATTGTTTAAAGGTTGATTTAATGAGATATACCCCAACTGCTTGTGTAAGGTATATTCGGTTTGGTTTAATTTGCGTGCGCTTTCCAAAATGGCGTAATCACGTCCCTCATTCACTTGGGGCGAAAGGCTTCCAAAGCCGTCTTTTGCTGTGGCAATATCACGAATATCATCCGTAAGAATTCCCCCTCCGCCAATGGCTAGCGGATCTGCCTTGTTTACTTCGTTATCAGGAAAAGCATTGGGTCCAGCATTAAAAAATCCACTCGTTATATCATCGAGTATGGTAGCATCTGGATTAGATTCTCCCAAATCTTGAAGGGCAATAAGGTTTCGCACATTAGTTACGCGTGCCGAGCGGTTGGTAACCCAAACTTCTAATCGGGTAATGTCAATAGGAGAGTTGACATAAGGGTAAGTTTTAACCGATTTATCATAATTGTCTCTAAAGTATTGTGCTAAGAAAAAGTGTCGATTGTCCTCATAATCTAAAGCAAATAAGGAAAATTCCTCAAGCGTACCCTCGCCGTTGGTTTGTATGGTTTGACTTTGTGATCGCTGTTCTGAAATTACTGCAGCAATGTTGGTGTTGCCAAACTTGAGTTCTGCTTTGACTCCAAAAAGACTTTGCGCACCCGTAATCAACGAACTGTTAATGGGCATGCTGACATTACCTACTTCGAGTTTTTGTAGAATCCCATCCTCATTACCACTTATTCCTTGATCTTTAAGATTTTGAATGTTGTTAAACTTGTTTGTGGCATTCGCTGCAAATTGATTGCCTTTATTGAGTAAATCCTTATCCTTGTTAACAAGGTCTTTCCCTTTATTTGCTAATTCCTTCCCCTTATTAATGGTATTTTGCACACTACTCGGCACCAAATCTTCTGGAAAAAACTCCAACTTGACAACACGCTGAAAATCAAAAGTAGATTGGGTATCGTAGTTTGCATTGACTTTTAATCGGGTCCCAATTGTACCAGTAAGCGCCAGATTGATACGTTGGTTAAAATCAAAAGCCAGGCTGCTTTGATTACGTGGGGAAAGGCTGGGATTACCAGATTTTTGGTAGCGAATTCCCAAGTCAATACTTGCAGATCCTTGTGGACGAATATCAATCTCGTTACTTCCAAAAATACTTTCAAAGAGCTTGGAGTTAACATAGTAATCTGGTAACTGGTCTTCTTGGGCGTCTTCGTCCTCATTAATTCCAGCTATGGCTTCTTGTTTGTCTCTAATATAAGCCCTAGACTTTTCGGCAAATACACGCCTTCGGTATTCCTCTGGGGTAAGCGCCAAGGGCTTTTCTGCATCTATATTCCCAACTTTAACGTTATAAAAGTATAAATTTAGCTTTGGGTCAAACGTATAGGACGTAGCAAAAGTACTGGGTTTGTTTTTGAGGCTAATTTGTTTAAGATTTTGAGCTAAAACCAAGCTATCGACAGCATTAGCAGTATTGTTTTGAGCATATATACCAGTAGAAAACAGCACACTTATGAGTGTCCATAATAATCCCGATTTCTTGTCAAAAATGGTATGCATTATAATTTGTTCAGCGCGTTTTTAATCAAACGATCTACAGGCATATCGGGTTCTACTTGTAAAAGTGCATCTACAACTTTTTGGGTTTGCTTCATAGGATAACCTAAAACACCTAATGCAGATAACGCTTCATCACGCTGGGTATTGTTCGAGACCAATGCTATTTCTTCATCATCAATAAGACCTGTAACCTTATCTCTTAAATCGACGATAACGCGCTGGGCTGTTTTGGCGCCAATCCCTTTTACGGCTTGAATAGCCGCTACATTATCGGATTGTATGGCCTGCACCACTTCTTGTGGATTCATAGACGAAAGTACCGTGCGTGCCGTATTGGCGCCTATCCCACTGACACTGAGTAATAACCGAAAAACAGACCGCTCAACTTTTTGCATAAATCCATAAAGATTTTGTGCATCTTCACGGACCTGCATATGGGTATAAATACGTATAAGCTCGTCTTCGGGCAACTGCCCATACGTATGAAGTGAAATATGTACTTCATAGCCAACACCGCTGCAGTCAACGACTATGGTTGTCGGCGTTTTACTTACAAGCCTTCCATTTAGTTGTGTTATCATTTTTTCTTGTTTTGTGCATCCACCGCAGCAACTGCTGTCATGTGAACTATTTCATCAACACTAGCCCCCAACTGTAGTATATGCACTGGATGCTTGAGCCCCATCATGATGGGGCCAATAGAAAGCGCGTCGTCTAATTCTTTAATGAGTTTGTAAGCTATGTTTGCGGCATTCAAATCGGGTAATACCAACGTATTTACGGTGGCACCTGCAATTTTTGAAAACGGAAACTTATTGGTTAGCATCGATTTGTTTAATGCAAAGTCTGCTTGTATAGGGCCATCAACAGCAATATCAGGCAAAAAGCGGTGTATCATATTTACGGCTTTACTCACCTTTTGGGCATCCTCATTTTTTGATGAGCCAAAGTTGGAATACGATAGCATGGCTACCTTAGGGTTAATACCGAACAAGGTCGCTGTGTAAGATGTCATTTGTGCAATTTTTGCCAAGTCTTTTGCATTGGGATTGATGTTAATCGAAGTGTCGGAAATAAACAAAGGCCCTCGGTTGGTAATCATGAGGTTGGTAGTAGCCACGCGATTTACACCTTCTTGCGTATCTATAACTTGTAAGACCGGTTTTAACACATTTGGATAACTTCGGCTGTAGCCCGAAATCATGGCATCGGCATCACCCTCACGCACCATCATGGCTGCAAAATAGTTGCGTTCACGCATACGTCTTTGTGCATCATAAAGCGTTATGCCCTTTCGTTGACGCAATTGCCAATAGGCATGTGCATAGGCATCCCGTGATTCTTTAACGCTTTCCTTTTTTGGATCAATAATGGTTACATCTCCCTCAAATTCTATGGTAGCCATCATTTCGCGTATGTGATCCTCTTCGCCAAGTAGGATAGGAATAGCAATGCCTTCCTCATGCACCAATTGAGCTGCTTTGAGCACGTCTAGTTCATCCCCTTCGGCAAAGACAACACGCTGTAAATTGCTCTTGGCTTGGCTAATGATCAAGCGGACAATTTTTTTGTCCGAGCCTGTACGCGCGTGCAATTCTTCTTGGTATTTGTCCCAATCCTTTATTGGCGCAGCAGCAACCCCACTTTCCATGGCAGCTTTTGCAACAGCCATAGGCACCGTTGTGATGAGTCTGGGGTCAAAAGGCTTAGGTATGATGTAGTCTTTTCCAAAGACAAGTTTGGTTGCCCCGTAGGCAATGTTAACTTGCTCGGGAACTGTTTCTTTGGCCAAATGGGCAAGAGCGTGTACGGCAGCCATTTTCATAGCTTCATTAATTTTGGTGGCACGTACATCAAGGGCACCCCTAAAAATGAATGGAAAACCAAGTACGTTGTTGACCTGATTAGGAAAATCCGAACGCCCCGTAGCCATAATCGCATCTTTGCGTGTGGCAACAGCAAGGTTGTAGTCTATTTCTGGGTTTGGATTAGCCATGGCAAAAACAATCGGATCTGGCGCCATAGATTTTAGCATGGCGGGAGTCATGATGTCCGCTTTTGAAAGCCCAATAAAAACATCGGCGCCTTCCAATGCATCTTCTAATGTATGCACGTCTATTTTAGTAGCAAATTCTGCTTTTTGGACCGTGAGATTATCTCGGTCTGATCTGATAATGCCCTTACTGTCGGTCATCATCATGTTTTCTGGCGATACGCCCAAAGCACGGTATAGCCGGGCACAAGAAATGGCTGCAGCACCTGCGCCACTGATCACCATTTTTACTTTTGACAATTCTTTTTCGGCCAATTCAACTGCGTTGAGTAAGGCAGCACCCGAAATAATGGCGGTACCGTGCTGGTCGTCGTGCATCACAGGTATGTTGAGTTCTTCAACCAGCCTACGCTCTATTTCAAAGGCTTCTGGTGCTTTGATGTCTTCAAGATTAATGCCGCCAAATGTAGGCGCAATATTTTTTACTGTTGCCACAAAAGCATCTACATCCTTAGTGTCTACCTCAATGTCAAAGACGTCTATGCCTGCAAATATTTTAAAAAGCAATCCTTTGCCTTCCATAACAGGCTTGGAAGCTTCGGGACCGATATCCCCTAATCCCAATACGGCAGTACCATTTGAAATTACAGCAACCAAGTTGGCTTTGTTGGTATATTTATAAACGTTCCCTGTTTCCTTTTCAATTTCCAAGCAAGGTTCTGCTACTCCAGGCGAGTAGGCTAACGACAAATCCCGTTGACTTGCATAGGGTTTGCTAGGGTTCACTTCTAGTTTTCCGGGCTTAGGTTTTGCGTGATATACTAGGGCCTCACGTCGTTTACTTTCTTTGCTCATATACTTGGCAATTTAGTCAGGAAAGGTATTGAATTCTATCTACTTTAAAAACTCTAAATTTCGCTTTAATCCATCAAAGCCTGTTCGCTGAACTGCGCTTACCTCAAACAAGCGGTTGAAGACCTCCTCGGTAACTTCGTTCCAATCGCCTTTGGTCATGTTCATCAATTCGGGTTTTGGTTGAAAAGCAGGCTCTTCATGCGGTGCAGCAAAACGATTCCAAGGACAAACCTCCTGACAGATATCACAACCAAAGGCCCAGTTGTCAAATTGACCTTTTACCTCATTTGGAATGGCGTCTTTTAGTTCAATGGTGAAGTAAGAAATACACTTACTGGCATCCAACTTATAGGGCGCGACAAAGGCATCAGTGGGGCAGGCATCCAAGCAAGCTGTACAACTGCCGCAGTGATCAGTAACCGTACCATCTGTTTCGAGTTCTAAATCCAAAATAAGCTCGGCTATAAAAAAGTAAGAACCGTTTTGTTTGCGAATAAGGTTGGTGTTTTTGCCTACCCAGCCAAGGCCACTTTTAGCTGCCCACGCCTTTTCTAGTACGGGAGCAGAATCTACAAATACACGTCCGCCTACCGTTCCAATTTGGTCTTGAATATGGTGCATAAATGTAAAGAGCTTGTCTTTAATGACATGATGATAATCGGCGCCATATGCATAGCGTGCAATCTTGGGTGCGTGCGCATCTACGGGGGTGTTTTCTGGAAAATAATTGTAGAGTAAGGACACAACACTCTTTGCGCCGGGCACTAGTTTTATTGGGTCCAGGCGTTTGTCAAAGTTGCGGGCCATATAGCCCATATGCCCATGTTGGTTTTGGTTTAACCACGATTCCAATCGTGGTGCTTCTTCTTCTAAAAATCCAGCTTTAGATATACCACAAGCCATAAAGCCCAACTTTTGAGCTATTTCTTTGACCATTGCAGCATGACGCGCTGCGCTACTCAAAACAGTCCTTTTTGATTGTTGGGTAGGGTTTTTCCGAGGTGTTTATAGGCCTTTTCGGTTACCTCCCGACCACGCGGTGTACGCATTAAAAATCCTTCCTGAATTAAGAAAGGTTCATAGACCTCTTCAATGGTTTCGCCATTTTCAGAAACCGCCGTTGCCAAGGTGTTTATTCCCACAGGACCTCCTTTGAATTTATCAATAAGGGTAGTGAGTATTTTATTATCCATTTCATCCAAGCCATGTGCATCTACATGCAAGGCTTTGAGCCCAATACGTGTTATGTCAAGGTTGATGGTTCCATCGCCTTTGATTTGAGCAAAATCCCGAATGCGTCGCAGCAGTGCATTGGCAATACGCGGCGTACCGCGACTTCTGCTGGCAATCTCAATGGCTGCCTTGTCTGCAATAGGAATGTTTAAAATATTGGCACTTCTCGTCACAATACCTGCGAGCACTTCAGTGGAGTAATATTCCAATCGGCTGTTGATGCCAAACCGTGCACGCATGGGTGCTGTCAACAAACCCGATCGCGTGGTGGCTCCTACCAAAGTAAAGGGGCTTAATTCGATTTGAACCGAACGCGCGTTGGGCCCCGTTTCGATCATGATATCAATGCGGTAGTCTTCCATAGCTGAGTATAAATACTCTTCAACTATGGGACTTAACCGGTGTATTTCATCAATAAATAACACATCTCTTGGCTCTAGGTTGGTAAGCAAGCCTGCCAAGTCTCCAGGTTTATCTAGTACAGGGCCTGAAGTAAGCTTGAGTTTAACGCCTAATTCTTGTGCCAAGATGTGTGCCAAGGTAGTTTTGCCCAGTCCTGGTGGACCGTGCAAAAGGGTATGATCAAGTGCCTCTTCTCGCTGATTTGCGGCTGCTACAAAAATTTCTAAGTTTTCGAGGACTTGCGGTTGTCCGCTAAAGTCATCAAAGCTAAGGGGTCGCAAAGCACGATCGATATCGTGTTCCTCATGACTTAAATGCTCTCCTGTTGGATCTAGATGTTCATTCATCATTCCAAAGATACGGAAAACAAAAAAGCCCCGTTGGTTCTCGAGCTTGTCGAGTGACGGGGGTTTGTTTTAGTGCTGAAGTTCTTCTTCGCCTTCGGCTAGTGGAACGTTTTGAGGGACAAAATCCTCTTTTTGTCCAGGCTTGGAATAATCGTATGCCCAACGGTGTACGTGTGGAATAGCACCTGGCCAGTTTCCGTGAATATGTTCCACTGGAGCTGTCCACTCGAGCGTATTGGATTTCCAAGGATTTTGAACTGCCTTTTTACCGTAGAAAATACTGCTGATAAAATTATAAAGGAATACCAACTGTGCAGCACCAGCAATAAGCGCAAAAATGGTAATGATTACATTGATGTTGGCAAGGTCATCAAAATATGGAAATGCGGTGTTGGAATAATATCTTCTAGGTAGTCCCGCCATCCCAATGAAGTGCATGGGGAAAAAGACACCATAAGCACAGACAGCCGTCACCCAAAAGTGAATATAGCCCATGTTCTTATTCATCATACGCCCAAACATTTTTGGGAACCAATGATACACCCCGGCAAATAGTCCATACAATGCCGAAATACCCATTACCAAGTGGAAGTGAGCTACCACAAAATAGGTGTCGTGCACGTTTATATCAAGGGTACTATCCCCCAAGATAATTCCAGTCAAACCACCCGTAATAAAAGTAGATACCAAACCAATGGAAAACAACATTCCAGGGTTCATCTGGAGGTTTCCTTTCCACAGCGTGGTGATATAATTAAAGGCTTTTACCGCAGAGGGTATCGCAATCAATAAGGTTGTAAAGGTAAATACCGATCCAAGGAATGGATTCATTCCTGAAATAAACATATGGTGCCCCCAAACAATGGTAGACAAAAAGGCAATGGCCAAAATAGACGCTACCATGGCACGATATCCGAAAATAGGCTTACGTGCATTGGTTGCCAATACCTCAGAAGTAATTCCTAGTGCTGGTAACAGTACAATATATACCTCTGGGTGACCTAAGAACCAGAATAGGTGTTCGTACAGTACAGGTGATCCCCCTTGGTAGTGCAGCACTTCTCCTTGGATGAATATATCAGACAAAAAGAATGAGGTGCCAAAGCTACGATCCATAATCAACAACAAGGCTGCTGATAACAATACGGGGAATGAAACCACGCCAATAATAGCGGTTACAAAAAAGGCCCAAATCGTTAATGGAAGTCGGGTCATGGACATTCCCTTGGTACGTAAATTGATAACCGTAACAATATAATTAAGCGATCCCAATAATGAAGATGCTATAAAGATGGCCATAGATACCAACCAAAGCGTCATTCCCAATCCAGAACCGGGTTGCGCTTGTGGCAAGGCACTAAGCGGAGGGTAAATGGTCCAACCAGCAGCAGCAGGCCCTGACTCTACAAAAAGTGAGGCAATCATGATTACTGAAGACAAGAAGAACAACCAATATGAAATCATGTTAAGTAAACCCGAAGCCATATCACGTGCGCCAATCTGCAACGGAATAAGCAGGTTACTAAACGTACCACTTAAACCAGCGGTGAGTACAAAAAATACCATCAACGTACCGTGTATGGTAACCAATGCCAAGTATACATTGGGATCCATAACGCCTTCTGGTGCCCATTTGCCTAAAAATGTTTCAAAAACCCAGAAAGACTTTTCTGGCCACGCCAACTGAAGGCGAAATAACAAAGACATCGCAATACCTATGATGCCCATAATCAGTCCCGTAATAAGGTACTGCTTAGCAATCATCTTATGGTCTTGACTAAAGATGTACTTGGTGATAAATGTTTCTTTATGATGTGCGTGATCTGCTCCCATAGCTATCTTTTTACTGTTGAATGGTTTGTGCAAAGGTAGTTTGCGCTGCCAGCCAATTGTTAAAATCCTTTTCTTCTTCTACCACAATTTTCATTTGCATATTGTAGTGCGATGCACCACAAATTTTATTACAAAGTAACAAATAATCAAACTGATATGCATCTAGGGCTTCTTCGCCCTTGGCCATTAAAGCCTTGCTGTTATCAAATCTAATTTTGTTGATCTTGGCCACTTTGGCTGCCATATCGGGGGTTTGACGCATTTCTTCAGTGGTCATAGATGGTGTAAATGAAAACTCCGTAATCATTCCAGGTACACAATTCATCTGTGCTCTAAAGTGTGGCATATAGGCCGAGTGCAATACGTCTTGCGAACGCATTTTAAAAATAATCTGACGCCCCTTTGGCAAGTGTAATTCTTGCACAACCACGTCGTCCAATCCGTTGGGGTCTGACGAATCAATACCCACTAAATTACGTCCATCATAGTCTTGTAGAAAGCGTACGTTGGCATCTCCCAAAACACCGTCTTGACCAGCATAACGGGCTTTCCAGTTAAATTGCTGTGCATATAGTTCCACTACCAGTGCCTCATCGTTTTCTTCAATATTCATGATGGAGGTCCAAGTGAAAAGACCGTACATAATGAGTACAGCCAAAGTAATCATAGGAATAATCGTCCATATAAATTCTAGCTTGTCGTTATCGGCATAGAAAAAGGCCTTTTGGTCTTTTTTACCACGATACTGATATGAGAAATAATGCAATAATGCTTGGGTAATGGTTTGCACAAAGAAGATCAGTGCAAATGAAATCCACATCAGGCGGTCAATGTCTTGTCCGTGTTCAGAGGCCGCTTCTGGAAGTAGCACATCGCCCCACGCCCAAAACGAATAAATCGTAAAAAGATATATAAACACCAAAAAGGCAAACATCAATTGGCCGTTCCAGTTGTTGTCCTTATCGTTAGCAATTTGTGAGTCGTCTCTGTCTTGACGCAATTGCGACAATTCAAAAATCTTGGTGATTTGCCAAATAGCAATACCTACTAAAACCAAAATCGCAAAAAGAATAACTGTAGTCATTTATTTGTTTCCTAATTAATACACAAATCGTTCACTCTCCCCAGCATATGGATCGCCACTAGCTTCCAATGGAGCCTTGCTTATGGCACGGAATACCACAAACATAAAGAGTCCAGCAAAGAAGAGGAATCCGCCTATTTCAGCCCATCCAATAAACCATTGATCGCCAACAGTAGCGGGCATAATCATATTATAAATATCAATATAGTGTCCCAATACAATTACGATTCCAGCCATCACTATAATCCAATTGGATCGTTTGTAATCGCTGCTCATCAATATGAGTAGTGGGAATAAGAAGTTCATCGCAATCATACCAAAAAATGGTAGATTGTAGTCGTCTATCCGCGTTAAGAAATAGGTTACCTCTTCCGGGATATTGGAATACCAAATCAACATAAATTGCGAAAACCACAAATACGTCCAAAACACACTAAAGCCAAACATAAACTTAGCCAAATCGTGCAAGTGACTATGGTTTACTTTGGGTAAATATCCTTTTGATTTAAGATAAATGGTAATTAACGCAATTACGGTAACCGCGGTTACGAGCATACTTGCCAAAACATACCATCCAAACAATGTACTAAACCAGTGCGGATCTAGAGACATAATCCAGTCCCAAGACATCATAGATTCCGTTACAAAGAAGAATACCAAGAAGCCTGCAGAAATACGGAAATTCATTTTATGGTTACTAATATCCCCCACAACAGCCTTGTCTTGCGCCAATGAGAATCTGCGTGATAGGTAGCGATAAAGGTTCCACCCGATAAGGTAGATGGCTGCCCTAAGCAAAAAGAAAGGTACGTTGAGATAGCCTACTTTTCCTTGAATAATTTCATCGTGTGCTACGGTTTCAGCATCCATCCACACAAATAAATGGTTGGCGTGTAATCCTGTAAGCACAAGAAATACATATATAATAATAGAACCGGGTACCAAATAAGCTGTAATCCCTTCCATAACACGATAGAGCAAAATAGGCCAACCTGCCTGTGCCGCCCGTTGGATGGCATAGAACGCAAGCGTTCCCAATGCTATCATAAAGAAGAAAAAGGCAGCTACATAAAGAGCAGCCCAAGGTTTGTTTTGCAGTTGATGCAATAGATGTTCGCCATGTGCATCTCCGTGATCATCATCGTGGCTGCTGACTTCGCCGTGATCGCTAGCATGATCGTCTGCATGGTCATCCGCATGAGTGGAATGAATCATGGCAGCATGTGCTTTGTCGTCACCGTAATCGCTGGCATGGTCATCGCCATGGTCATCGCCATGGTCGCCTCCATGTCCTCCGTGGGCATCAGCAACCATAGCTTGTGCTTCAGCTACAGTAGAAGGTGCGCTTAAAAAGCCAATTGTTAACCCAATAAGACCTAGTCCCATGAGCACATAGGCGGTAATTTTCAGTCGTTGTGTGAAGGTATACATGGCCAATTATTTTGTCAATTCGTTACGTAAATACATTACATGTTGGGCAATCTGCCAGCGTTCGGTTGCATTTACCTGTCCGGCGTGTGAACCCATGGCGTTTTTACCATACATTAATACGTGATAAATACTCCCGTCTGTGATTTCTCTGTCGGCATAGCTAGGTATACCCAAAAACTTTTCGCGTTTCATCAAAATACCTTGACCATCGCCCTTAGAACCATGACATACAGCACAATAAACACCGTACAATTCTTTTCCTTCTGCGCGGTGCTCTGCCGTTGTCGCCAGTGGTGATTTCAAATTAACTTTTGCAGCTTCATATCCATCGTTCGTATCGGGATAATCATAGGGTGCCCATCCCCGTGCAACAGATCCCTCAACGGGAAGTTGTGCCTCAATACCATTGCGGAATGCATCCGATTCGGCATAGGTTTTATAGCCTACAGACTCATACATGTTGGGAAAGTACTGGTAGTTGGGTTTGGATGAATCAAAACAAGACACCAGTAACAAAGAACTTAAAACGGCAAGGATACTTACTTTTTTCATGCGTCTTGATTTTCGTGAATACTAACATCTATAGCTCCTGAATTTTTCAAAAGACTAATTAATTTTTTTTCGTCACCTGATAAAGCTACTTGCATTAAGAACTTATCATCTGTGGTTTCGGGCATTGGATTTTCAGCTTTTTTAAATGGCCACAGTCGGCTCCGCAAATAGAATGTAATGACCATGAGGTGTGCAGCAAAAAATACTGTCATTTCAAATATTACAGGCACAAAAGCAGGGAGGTTTTCCATAAACGAAAAACTAGGCTTTCCACCAATGTTTTGTGGCCAATCGACTATCATGATATAATTAATCATGGTAATGGCAACGGCAAAACCTAAAATACCATACATAAAGGCAGTAATGGCAAGGCGTGTGCTAGCCAGCCCCATGGCATGGTCAAGCCCGTGTACAGGGAATGGTGTAAACACTTCCTCTATATGATACTTTGCTTTTTTTACGTCTTTAACCGCGTGCAAAAGCGTATCATCATCGTCATAAACGGCATGTACTAATTTACTACTCATGGCTATGCGTGTTTTTGTATTTATCTCCCGATGTTTTCAAAATCGATTTCACCTCTGCCTGTGCAATAACAGGGAACGTTCTGGCGTACAGCAAGAATAGCACAAAGAAGAAACCAATGGTTCCAATAAAGATACCTATATCTACAAATGTTGGTGAGAACATGGTCCAGGAAGAGGGCAAATAATCGCGGTGTAACGAGGTTACAATGATTACAAAGCGCTCAAACCACATCCCGATGTTTACCACAATTGAAATGATAAAGGAGAACATAATACTTGTACGTAATTTTTTAAACCACATTAATTGGGGGGAGAATACGTTACATGTCATCATGGCCCAATATGCCCACCAGTAAGGACCGGTTGCGCGATTGAGGAATGCGTACTGTTCATACTCAACACCCGAATACCAAGCAATGAACAACTCGGTTATGTAGGCGACCCCAACTATAGATCCCGTAATCATGATAACGATGTTCATCAATTCGATATGTTGTCTTGTGATATAGTTTTCCAAATGCGATACTTTACGCATGATAATCAACAACGTGTTTACCATGGCAAATCCAGAGAAGATTGCACCTGCAACAAAATACGGCGGGAAAATCGTGGTGTGCCACCCCGGTATAACGGATGTTGCAAAGTCAAAGGATACTATGGTGTGTACGGATAATACTAAAGGCGTTGCCAATCCAGCCAAGACTAGAGAAACCTCTTCAAAACGTTGCCAATCTTTGGCGCGTCCACTCCATCCAAAACTCAACAAGCCGTAAATTTTCTTCTGAAAAGGCTTGATAGCTCTATCACGGATCATGGCAAAATCAGGAAGTAAACCCGTCCACCAAAACACGAGGGATACAGATAAGTATGTTGAGATGGCAAATACATCCCACAACAGAGGGGAGTTGAAGTTTACCCAAAGTGAACCAAACTGATTTGGAATAGGCAATACCCAATATGCCAACCATGGGCGACCCATGTGAATAATTGGAAATAGCCCTGCTTGTATAACCGAGAAAATAGTCATGGCCTCCGCAGAACGGTTAATGGCCATACGCCATTTTTGACGGAATAATAAAAGTACTGCAGATATCAAGGTTCCGGCGTGTCCGATACCTACCCACCATACAAAGTTGGTAATATCCCAAGCCCAACCTACGGTCTTGTTTAGTCCCCAAACGCCAATTCCGGTAGAAACGGTGTAAATGATACAGCCCAATCCCCAAAGGAAGGCCGTAAGGGCAATAGCAAAAGCGATAAACCACTGCTTGTTTGGTGGATTTTCCACGGGCGCAGCAATGTCAACCGTTACGTCATGGTACGACTTGTTCCCTGTTACTAAGGGCTTTCTAATGGGTGCTTCGTAGTGACTAGCCATAAATCGTTCCTTAAGTGTTTCTAACTTTAACTTGATACATCACATTCGGTTTTGTACCAATGCTTTCAAGCAGGTGATACATTCGATTGTCTTCTTTGAGGTGTGCTACCTCACTGTCTTTGTCATTGATGTCACCAAAAGCCAAGGCGCCTGTTCCACACGCACTTGAACATGCCGTTTGGAATTCGCCATCTTTTATTTCGCGACCTTCAAGTTTCGCGTCTAAAATGGTTTTTTGTGTCATTTGAATACACATTGAACATTTTTCCATTACCCCTCTAGAACGAACCACTACGTCTGGGTTTAATACCATACGTCCTAGGTCGTCGTTCATGTGGTAATCAAATTCGTCATTCTTATTGTATAAGAACCAGTTGAATCTACGTACTTTATACGGACAGTTATTAGCACAATAACGTGTTCCTACACAACGGTTATACGCCATGTGGTTTTGGCCCTGTCGTCCGTGAGAACTTGCAGCCACTGGACAAACGGTTTCACAAGGCGCGTGATTACAGTGTTGACACATAACCGGCTGGAAGGTAACTTGCGGATTGGCCGAAGGATCTTCCATTTTGTTAAAAGTAGATAGCGAATCTCCCAATCCACTGATGTTTTCTACTGTCTCTAAATCTCCTTCAAATGTATCTTGTGCAGAATAGTAGCGGTCAATTCGCAACCAGTGCATATCACGTGACTTACGGATTTCGTGCTTACCTACAACAGGGACGTTGTTTTCAGCGTGACAGGCAATCACACAAGCGCCACAACCTGTACAGGAATTTAAGTCAATGGACAAATTGAAGTGGTGCCCTATTGAACGATCAAAGGCTTGCCACATATCTGCGTCTGGAGAAGTTACATCAATTTCTTCGTGATCACGAGACACTTGTGTCATCGAGTTCCAATATTTGGCGTCTTTGGTATTGAATATTTCAAGGGAGGTTTCACGAACAATCTCGCCCCTACCCATCAACGTGTTTTGCAACTGCGTACAGGCAAATTCGTGCATGTCGCTAGTAGCCGTCACGGTTACGCTTTGTACTGAATTAAAGTTCTGATATAATGCATACGCATTAACACCAACCTGCATTTCAGATTTCATCCCGGCTGTTTTACCATAACCCAATGCCAATCCAACAGTGCCTACGGCTTGTCCCGGCTGAATTAGTACCGGTGCTTTCACAACAATATCGTTGAGTTTGACTTCAGCAATACTGCCGTCAAGTGCACCATCTGACTGGTTGACGTTTTTTAATCCCAGTGCTTCTGCATCTGCTTTGGAAACGGTTAGATAATTATCCCAAGTAATTCGAGAAATAGGGTCTGGGAATTCTTGTAACCAAGGGTTGTTGGCTTGTTGACCATCGCCAATTCCTGTTTTGGTATATAGGTGTAATTCCAATCCTGCTTTAGATTTAGCGCGAATAAGTCGTTGCATTAACGCATCTACATTATCGCGGTAACCAAGGCGGTTGCTGCTAGCGGTCACATAAAACCCATCGTGAAGGGCTTCGTTAAAGGATTTACCGCCAAGAATATTGGCATTCCAGTAAGACTTGATGGCATCGTCATAACCTTGTGTACTGCCACTTAATTTGAGTAATACCTCTTGAAATTGTTTGGTATCAAATAATGGACGAATCGTAGGCTGCATTAGTGCATAGTGACCCATTTTCATTTCCACATCGCCCCAAGATTCCAAATAATGAGGTGCTGGAGCTACCCATTGGCAATGCACAGCTGTCTCATCATTTTTCATACTAAAGCTCACAGACAGTGCTGCTTTCTTAAGTCCTGCAATGAACGCATCGGCATTAGGAAGTGTATATGCAGGATTAACCCCCGCCATAATCACACCAGATACTTTTCCGCTATTAAGATCGTTTACTAACTGGTTTATTTGGCTTGCGTCGCCTTGACGAAGTGACGTATTCTGTCTTACGTCCATGACATCAGAGCCTAACAGTTCGTTGATGGCCAAAGCAGCGCGTTGAGCGTCTTCGTTCTGTAAACCGGTAACCACAACAGCACCTTTGCCAGCTGCTTTCAGGGCAGTAGCAATCTCAGAAACTTTTGCGTTTAGCGCTTTTGAAAGCGAAGTCGGGTAAGACGTGTTGGTCAATGCCCCGTAAAGAGCTGCCAATACAAATTGTTGTTCGGTTGCAGTAGTGGGTATGCGTAAGTCAGCATTGGCGCCAGACAGGGTCATATTAGACTCAAACTGGTAGTGCTTAGACATCTTTGCCTTTCCCTTTTTCCCTTTTGGCACACGAGTTTTGGCATATCCTGTATCATATCCACCGCCTTGCCAGTCTCCTAGAAAGTCTGCATCAACAGAAACAATACAACTCGCTTTGCTGAAATCGTAGCTAGGAAGCGCACGTTTGCCGTATGCTTTTTCAAATGCATTGAGTGCCGCTGTTTCGGAAAGCGCATCATACACGTGATGGCTAACATTCGAGAACTTGGCTTGAAAATCTTTGATGATTTGATTCGTTGTTGGACTGGCTAAAGAAGGTGTAATTAACGCAACTTCTTCACCCTTTTCAGCTAGTGCTTTGAGCTGTTGAGCAACATTTGACTCAAGGGTATCCCAACTTACACCAACGCCAGCTTGTGTAGGTCCTTGCACACGCATGCTGTCATAAAGTGACAAGACAGAAGCTTGTACACGTGCATTTGCAACATTATTTACAGGTGCATCAGGGTTATTTTCCACCTTGATAGGACGTCCTTCGCGAGTTTTAATAAGTATACTAGCAGTGTCAAAACCATCAACCAATGTAGTAGCGTAGTAATTGGCTATGCCTGGAATGATTTGCTCTGGCTGTACAACGTAAGGAATAGATTTGTTGATGGGGCCCTCACAAGCAGCTAGAGTAGCCGCAGCAGTACTAAAGCCCATATATTTTAGGAAATCACGACGAGAAGTATCGCTTTCTGGCAATTCGGAATTGCCTAACAGGTCTTCAGGAAGTTTTTGAACAAACTCCTTTTGAGCCAAATCCTCTGCCAAAGTTGACTGATTGTTCAACTCTACTTCGCTTTTCCAGTATTTTTTTTGATTGGGCATATGTTGATTCTTAATAATGACACTTTCCACACTCCAATCCACCCATTTGGGCAGCGGTTAGTTTCTCTACTCCGTATTTTTTTGACAATTCTTCATGAATCTTGGTATAGTATCCATTGTCTTTAACATTCACGTTTGTTTCACGGTGACAGTTGATACACCATCCCATGGTAAGCGGTGAATGTTGGTATAAAATTTCCATTTCTTCAACAGGACCGTGACATTTCTGACACTCAATTCCCGCTACAGAAACGTGCTGTGCGTGGTTGAAATACACAAAGTCTGGCAGGTTATGAATACGCACCCACTTAACAGGTTCTGTTTCTCCTGTATAGCTTTGTGTTGCTTCGTCCCAACCTACAGCTTTGTAAAGCTTTTTGATTTCGTTGGTGTAAAATTCCTTTGTGTATCCTTTTTCTAAATCTTCCTCACCATTGTATTCGGCAATGTTCATGTGACAGTTCATACACACATTGAGTGAAGGAATACCAGAATGTTTGGAAACACGTGCAGAAGAATGACAATATTTACACTCAATTTGGTTGTCTCCAGCGTGAATTTTGTGAGAATAGTGTATCGGTTGTATGGGCATATAACCCTGATCGATACCTACTTGCATCAAGTAGCTATAACCAACATAAGCGCTTGAAAGCAACAAAAATATAACGGTTACAAACACCAAAAATGGGTTTTGTGCATAGGCTTTCCAAAGAGGTATACGCTTTCTTTTTTCTTTCTTAACAAGCTCAACGCCATTAGCCGCTGCAATCTTATTTAGTGTTTTGTTAACCAAAAACAACATGGTCACCAAAGCAGCCAAAACCAATAATAATACCGCCAAAATCAAATCGTTGGTGAAGCCACCACCTGATTGAGCAGCTACCGCGGCAGGCATTGCAGCTGCAGCCGGTGCGGGAGGTGTGTAGTCGGTATAAGCTAAAATATTATCCATGTCCTCATTTGAAAGTTGTGGAAACGAGGTCATAACTGAACCATTGTACTCTTCATAAATGGCAACCGCTTGGGCATCGCCAGACTTTACCATGGCGGTAGAATTCTTAATCCAACTGTAAAGCCATTCTCTGTCATACTTGGCAGATACGCCAGCTAGGGCAGGCCCCACAGCGCGTTTCTTGAGTTTGTGACAAGCAGCACAGTTGGCGTTGAATAAGGATTTTCCTTTTTGGATGTCAGGCTCTTGGGCATTTACAGCGAAGCTGAAGCAGAGCGTTAGAAGCAGTAATGGAAGGTGAGCTAGAAAGCTGTCCTTGTACATACGAGGTTAATTGTTGGTTAATTCACACATTTGTGAATTCGTCAGCAAAATTACGACACAACCCCCATTTTAAAAACTAGTTAGCGATCAAAGTTTTAATTTATATTTCGTCTAAATAATATATTATGTATTTGATAATCAATGCTATATAGAAATAATGTTTAGCGTCTTTTTAACAAAAATTAATTTAAATAATGGTGTATTTTTGCCTTTAATGAAAAACAACATGCGCCCACAAACAATCTGTTTTATTTTTTGTGTTTTGATAAACTGCTCCTACTTGATGGGACAGCAAGCACAAATTCAACTAAGTGCTCCCAAAAAACTCGATAGCTTACTCCAAAAAAAAATAGCCCTAGACCGATTGAATGCAGCCAAAAGACAATATACTATACAGGTTTTTTATGGAAGTTTTGAAGCTACAACAGCAGAATTGGAGCGATTTAAAGCCTTGTTTCCAGACATGACTGCCCAGTTGATTTTTGAAACGCCCAACTACAAAATAAGAACTGGTAATTATACCACAGAACGAGAAGCCTCAGCAGAATTGGAAAAAGTGAAACGGAGATTTCGCTCGGCTTTTGTGTTAAAACCTTAGCTTATTTAAGCGTCTTTTTGATGGCTACTTGCTCGTAGCATTCCACAACATCACCTTCTTTAATATCGTTATATCCTTTGATTTGAAGTCCACAATCGTAGCCTTTGGTAACCTCTTTTACGTCGTCTTTAAAGCGTTTTAGAGATTCCAATTCGCCTGTATAAATAACAACTCCCTCGCGGATAATACGAACGCCTGAGTTACGGATAATTTTACCATCTGTAACCATACAGCCCGCAATGGTACCCACTTTCGAAATTTTAAAGGTTTCTCTGATTTCAGCATTACCCCTAATTTCTTCCTTAAATTCAGGCGAAAGCATGCCTTCCATAGCGTCCTTAAGATCATTGATGGCATCGTAAATAATGGAGTAACTCCGAATATCGATTTCCTCTTTTTCCGCCAATTGACGAGCAGTTCCCATAGGTCGTACATTAAACCCAATAACAATTGCATCGGAAGCCGAAGCCAACAACACATCCGATTCGGTTATGGCGCCAACGCCTTTGTGGATGATATTAACTTGAATTTCTTCGTTAGAAAGTTTTTGGAACGAGTCCGTTAGGGCTTCAACAGAACCATCAACATCTCCTTTTAGGATGATGTTCAATTCTTTAAAGTCACCCAGCGCAATACGCCTTCCGATTTCATCTAGTGTAATGTGACGTTGCGTTCTTACCGACTGCTCACGCACCAATTGGGTGCGTTTTGCTGCAATTTGCTTGGCTTCTCTTTCGTCGCCATAAATATTAAAGCGATCACCGGCTTGTGGTGCACCGTCAAGTCCTAGAATTGAAACGGGAGTAGATGGTCCAGCGGATTCAAGTTCTTTGCCATGCTCGTTGTGCATTGCTTTTACTTTACCGCTGTGGCGTCCAGCCAAAATATAATCTCCAACGGTAAGTGTTCCAGATTGCACCAATATGGTCGATACATATCCTCTACCCTTGTCCAAAAATGCTTCAACGACAGTACCTTGAGCAGCCTTGTCTGGGTTTGCTTTTAGCTCTAGCAGCTCTGCTTCTAAGAGTACTTTTTCTAACAGCTCCTCAATACCTTGACCTGTCTTGGCAGAAATATCTTGGGATTGAATTTTTCCACCCCAGTCCTCAACCAATAAATTCATTCCAGCTAAGCTTTCCTTGATTTTATCAGGGTTGGCTGTTGGTAAGTCCATTTTGTTAATCGCAAATACAATAGGCACCGAAGCCGCTTGTGCGTGGCTGATGGCCTCTTTGGTTTGTGGCTTTATATCGTCATCGGCAGCGACCACAATAATAACCAAGTCGGTTACTTGTGTTCCACGTGCACGCATGGCGGTAAAGGCCTCGTGACCAGGTGTATCTAAAAAGGTAATGGTTTGTCCATTTTTTACTTTTACGCTGTAGGCACCAATGTGCTGCGTGATTCCACCAGATTCTCCTTGAATTACGTTGGCACTTCGCACATAATCCAAAAGGGATGTTTTACCGTGATCAACGTGCCCCATTACTGTTACTATGGGTGCGCGGTGTTTTAGGTCTTCGGGTTTGTCTTCGACTACCTCAACGGCTTCTTCAATATCAGCCGTTACAAATTCTACTTCAAATCCAAATTCTTCGGCAACAACGGATAGTGTTTCAGCGTCCAAGCGCTGATTCATGGTAACCATGATACCTAGCGACATACAAGCCGAAATGATTTGCGTGGAGCTGATGTCCATCATAGTAGCCACTTCTCCAACAGTTACAAATTCTGTAACCTTAAGGATTTTGCTTTCCGCTTCTTGTAATGCTTCTTCTTCCTCCGATTTTTGACGGTGAGAGTCTCGCTTTTCACGACGGTACTTGGCTCCTTTTGATTTGGAAGTCTTTCCTTGCAATTTTTCAAGCGTTTCGCGGATTTGCTTCTGGATTTCTTCTTCTGTAGGCTCCTCTTTTGTTACCGCTGGGCGCTGTTGTTTGTTACCACGATTATTGTTGGGCTTACGATTTCCTGGGCCAGTGTCTTTGGTAATGCGTTTTCGGCGACGTTTATTGCTGTCGCTATCAGCGGGCTTCTTTGGTGCTGGCTTTTTGAATTTTGACAAGTCAATATTCTCCCCAGCTGATTTTAATCCACTTAATTTTTTGTATAGAGTTTCAATCTTGCCGGAATTTTCGGCAGTTGGTTCTTCAGGAGTTTCTGTCTTAGCAGGAGTTGCTTCTTTAACAGGCGTTTCTGTTTTTGCAACAGGAGCAACTGCTTCAGCCTTTTGAGGTGCTGCTACTTCTTTTGGTGCTTCTTCCTTGGGTTCGGGTGTGGCTGCTTTGGGCGGTGCAGCAGGCTTTGGCTTAGGATTTAAGTCAATTTTGCCTACGGGTTTCAGGCCGCTCAAATTTGCTTGCGCCTTGACTACGTTTGTTGGCTTAGAGAGTTCGGGAGCAGGAGCTTCTTCTTTTTGCGCCTGTTCACGAATGGCTTCTTTTTCTTTACGTTTCTCTTCAAAAACTTCGTGAGAAGCTTCTTTTTTTGAGCGGTCCGTTTGGAATGCGTCTAAAAGAAGTTCGTACTCCTGCTGGGAAATTTTGGCTGTCGGGCGTGCTTCCACCGAGAATCCTTTTTCGGATAGGTGTTCCACTGCACGATCCAACGAAATGTTTAGCTCGCGGAGTACTTTGTTAATTCGAATTGTTTTTAAATCTGCCATATAATCTTTTGCGCAATCAAAAATAAAAAATTGCCGGGTTTGGTTATTCGTTCGAGAATTCTGCGCTTAATATTTTACGTACATCTGAAATAGTTTCCTCTTCCAAATCGGTACGTTTTATCAAATCTTCGATATCCTCTTCTAAAACACTTTTAGCAGTGTCTAATCCTGCCTTTTTGAATTCGGCTATAATCCAAGCTTCAATTTCATCAGAAAACTCAGTTAACTCAACGTCTTCTTCCATGCCCTCACGGTACACGTCAATTTCGTAGCCCGTAAGCTGTCCAGCAAGGCGGATGTTAAATCCTCCACGACCAATAGCTTTGGATACTTCGCTAGGATCCATCATGACTTCTACTCGCTTGGTCTCTTCGTCAATTTTAACCGAAGTAACTTTAGCTGGGCTTAACGCTCTTGTAATCAGAAGCTGGGTGTTGTTGGTGTAGTTGATCACATCAATATTTTCATTACCCAATTCACGTACGATGCCGTGAATACGAGAACCTTTCATTCCCACACAAGCCCCAACAGGGTCGATGCGGTCGTCGTAGGAGTCAACAGCTACTTTCGCTTTTTCGCCAGGAACACGAACGGCCTTTTTAATGGTAATCAATCCATCAAATACTTCAGGAATTTCTTGCTCGAATAATTTTTCCAAGAATCGTGGTGCCGTACGCGACATAATTATACTGGGCTTGGTTCCTTTAAGTTCCACGCTTTCAATAATACCACGCACGTTATCTCCCTTTCTGTAAAAATCTGATGGGATTTGTCGGTCCTTAGGCAAAATGATTTCGTTTCCTTCATCGTCAAGTAGAATCACAACGCGGTTGCGTATGTGATGTACCTCAGCTGTATAGATTTCACCAACCAGATCAATAAATTGCTTGTAAATAATGGTATTGTCGTGTTCGTGAATACGCGCCACCAAATTTTGACGTAGTGCCAACACTGAGCGTCTTCCTAGGTCTGCAAGTTTCACTTCTTCAGAAACATCTTCACCCACTTCAAAATCGGGCTCAATTTTTTGGGCTTCAGAAAGCTCGATTTCCTCGTTGGGATCTTCTACTTCGCCGTTTTCCACAACAATGCGATTACGCCATATTTCCAAATCTCCTTTGTCTGGATTGATAATAATATCAAAGTTATCATCCGTTCCGTATTTCTTTTTCAAGGTATTGCGAAACACTTCTTCTAGGATTGACATTAATGTTACTCGGTCGATAAATTTTTCGTCTTTAAACTCCGAAAACGACTCTATAAGGGCGAGATTTTCCATATTACTTGTTAAATTGAATTTGAACGGTTGCTTTTTTAATTTCGTTATAGGACACTTTGGCATCCTTTGTTACGGTGTGTTTTCCTTTACCAACGGGTTTTGGTTCACGTGCTTTCCACTGCAGTGCAATCATTTGATCGTCTGAAGCAGTTAGGGTTCCCTTTAGCTCTTCATCGCTATTGGTGATGATTTTTAAAATACGGCCCACGTGTTTTTTGTATTGACGCGGTTGCATAAGCGGTGTGGCAGCACCTGCAGAGCCTACTTCCAGTGAAAAATCGTGTGCTTCTCTATCTAGGTTGTGCTCAATATGACGGCTCACTTGCATGCACTGCTCAAGGGTTACTCCAGCATCGCCATCAAGTACAACACGGATGTGCGAAGCTAAGTCGATGCTTAGATCCACCAAAAACATGCTAGGCTGCTCGGCCAAAGCTTCGTTTAGTAATTCGTGTACGCGTTTATTAAAATCCATAAAATAAAAAAGAGGACTTTGTCCCCCTACCTCTTCCCGTTAAACGGGGCAAATATAGGAATAAAATTGGATTTTGTATTTTTGAGTTAGTAGCCCCTTAAAACCTTATCTCTTGTGTTATGAAAAATCTTAAACTAGATAACAAACAAGTTCTTCAAATCATTGTCTTTGTAATAACCTTTATAGTGTTTAGAGAAATTATTTCCAACTGGGAGCATTTTAAAGCAGGTTTGGCGGCTGCAGTTGGATTAAACTAAAAAACCCACTCTACAAAGAATGGGTTTTTGTTGGCCTACTAGGGCTCGAACCTAGACTCTTCTGAACCAAAATCAGACGTGTTGCCAGTTACACCATAGGCCAATATACTAGACTTCTTCTAAAAACAGAAGCCTACATTTATCCAATTTCATTACGCAAACGGTTGGCAAAAATAGCACAAAGTTTTTGTTGCGCCAATAGTTTAAAAAATTCTTATGCCAAGTTTTAGCAGATATTGTACTTTAGTGCTCTTTACGAGACCTATGAATTTTACCAAAAAAAATACACTTACAGGTTGGTTTGTGTTTTTTATTGCTTTTACGACCTACTACCTAACTGTTGAACCCACAGCAAGTTATTGGGATTGCAGCGAGTATATCGCAACTTCGGCCAAACTTCAGGTAGGACACCCTCCTGGCGCACCCCTTTTCCAGATGATGGGTGCCTTTTTCTCCTCATTTGCCAGTGGCCCTGAAAACGTGGCTTTTTGGGTAAATATGATGTCGGTAATGGCAAGTGCCTTTACCATACTTTTTATGTTTTGGTCGCTCACACGCATCATTATGCGCTTTGTTATTAAAGACGAAAATCCAAAAGGACCCAATGAAACATTGGTGTTGGGCGCCGCGGCAGTAGGCGCATTGAGTTATGCCTTTTCAGACTCATTTTGGTTTAATGCTGTTGAAGCAGAAGTATATGCCATGGCCATGTTTATTACCTCAGTCATGTTTTGGCTTGGTCTTAGGTGGGAAGAAGAAATGCACACCCCGCGTGGCGATCGTTGGCTTGTCTTGATTGCATTTCTCATCGGGCTTTCTTTTGGCGTGCACTTTATGGGGCTTCTTACCGTGCCTGCCATTGGAATGTTATACTATTTTAGAAACTATACTTTTTCTTGGAAATCTTTTGTGATTGCCAATGTGGTGTCCGTTGCCGTATTGTTGTTTGTTTTCAAACTCCTGCTGCCCCTAACGCTAGCCTATTTTGGAAATGCTGAGGTTTTCTTTGTTAATTCATTTGGATTGCCCTTTAACTCGGGAACCATTATTGCGGGTTTATCGATCATCGCTTTTTTCATTTGTGGGTTGCGCTTTACACAACAAAAGAAATGGGTTCAGCTCAACACAGGACTTTGGTGCATTGCCTTTATACTCATCGGCTTTTCTTCATGGATCATGCTGCCCATTCGTGCCAATGCCAATACCGTGATAAACGAAAATGCACCTGCCGATGCCCGATCCTTATTGGCCTACTACAACTTAGAGCAGTATCCCGAAACCCATTTGTTCTACGGCCCTATGTATACTGATATGTATGCAGGGCAAGATGAAAATGACCCCTACAGGGACGACAAACCCAAATATGAAAAAAACCTTAAAAAAGGGCGTTATGTAATTGTCAATGCTTGGGAAAATGCACGCATCAATGCCAATGGCAAACATTTAGGATTACTTCCCCGCCTGTGGAGTTCAGGCAATGCCGTATACTACATCACATACTACGGCGCACCCAATTTTGACATCAAACCCGAATACCGAAACCAAGAAAAACTCATTGATTTAATAAATGACTTTATTTCAAGAGTTAACAACAATGAGGTTGATGCGCAAGGATACCATCAGTTTTTGCAACGCTTTGGCACATATATTGACATCGAAAAACCGTCTTTGTTAGACAACCTTACCTACCTAGTTGACTTCCAAATAAATTATATGTATTTCCGCTACTTTATGTGGAATTTTGCTGGAAAACAGAATGACGAAAAAGGAGAACTCGATCCATTTAATGGCAATTGGATCAGCGGCATATCATGGCTTGATAGCTTCAGACTAGGGCCGCAAAACAACCTTTATGAAGATGCAAAAAACAACAAAGGCCGTAATACCTACTTCATGCTGCCCTTATTTTTGGGCTTGTTTGGAGCCTTGTTTTTATACCAACAAGACAAAAAACAATTTTGGGTACTACTCGTGTTTTTCCTCTTTACAGGCTTGGCCCTAAAAGTATATCTGAATGAACGCATTTTTGAACCACGTGAACGTGACTACGCACTTGTTGGTTCTTTTTATGTGTTTGCCATGTGCATTGGTATTGGTGTAGTAGCCCTTGGCGACAGCCTTAAAAAGGTAATTTCAGCCCGTGTGGCAGCTCCCTTAAGTGTTGCGCTTTGCTTGCTGGCAGTCCCTGTACTTATGGGCTCCCAAAACTGGGACGACCACGACCGGTCAAACCGATATACGGCTCAATCAACAGCAAAAGCTTATTTAGATTCTATTGACGAAGACAAAGACGCCATGATTTTTACCATTGGCGACAATGATACTTTTGCTATTTGGTACGCACAAGAAATTGAAGGCTATCGTACCGATGTGCGTAGTATCAATACGCAACTACTGGCAACTGACTGGTATATCGATCAGCTTAAACGCAAAACCTACCAGAGTAATCCAATTCCTTCCCAACTGACCCATAGCCAGTATGCCTACGGAACTCGAGATTACATCAAATTTGAGGCAGTGAGCGACAGCTTACGATGGGATTTAGCAGATTTTATGACTTGGGTATCCAGTGATAACCCCCGTACACGCTACAAGCATTTGCTCCAACAATATGAAGTAGACACAGATCAAATACCACAAGGAACACTTGACTTGGTTTACTATCCAACCAATAAAATTAGGGTGCCTGTCAATAAAGAAAATGTCTTAAAAAGTGGCGTGGTTAAGCCAGAAGATGCCGAGTTGATTGTGGATTATATCGACATCGACCTGCCTAAATCGGGTTTGTACAAAAATCGAATAATGATGCTTGACATCTTGCATAACAATGACTGGAAACGACCAATATACTTCACAGGAGGCAGTTACGAAGATGAAGAATATATATGGATGAAATCGTATTTGCAGTTAGACGGACTGGTCTATAAGCTGGTGCCTATCAAAACGCCTGAAAACCCCATCAATCCGTATCAAATGGGGCGCATTGATGCCGATAAAATGTATGACATTGTCAAAAAATGGGATTGGGGAAATGCAGATAGCGATCAAATATATCACGACCCAGAAACGCGTAAAAACAGCATTTCTTTTAGAAGCAATTTGACGCGCCTTGCAGAGCAGTTAACCAAAGAAGATAAGCCCAAAAAAGCAATCGATATCTTGGATTTGAGCATGGAAAAAATGCCCTTTGAATATTTTGGATATTACAGCCTCTTAACACCAATTGTTGCTGCTTATTATCAAGCCGATGCCAACGATAAAGCAGGTGCCTTGGCTGAGAAAATTGCCGTCAAGTACCAAGACAAACTCAAATATTATAAAACCATTGGAAATGCGAATCAGCGGGCTTATGCTGAAATTATACTAACCGACATGGAGCGCTATCGCGCAGTGGTAGATGCTACGGTGGCCGCTGAGCATACCGCTGTTGCCAAGGGGTTAATTCAAGATTTTATTGAAAGCTCTAGGACTTTTGCACCTCTGTATTCGGCCTATGACTACTACACACCCATGACGCCTTATGTGACTGTATTATTTGATGCAGAAATGGAAGATTCGGGGCGGCTGCTTTTTGATGCCATTGCGCAAGTATATCAAAACAGATTAGCGCTGTTCAGCCAAATACCTCAAGAGGAACTGGAATATTACAAGGAAAGCATCACCTATGAAATTAGGGGATATCAAGAATTGATTGAAAGCTATCAAATTGCAGAGCCAGATTTAGCACTCGTTTCTGAAGCCAATAAGGAATTTAGAAAAGCTGTTGAGCCCTATCAACAAGACTAGACAAAATCTTTCATAAGGCCAATAAGGGTATTGGCATCTTGTTCGCCACTTTGTCGCCAAACCATTTCTCCCGATTTGTAGATCATCAGGGTAGGCAGTCCTTTAACACGAAGGGCTTCGGCTAACTTGGGGTTTTTATCAACATCTATTTTTACTACTTTCCCGTTATCGCCCATTGCAGCTGCTACATCCCGTAGCACGGCATGCATTTGCACAGAGGGGTCATTCCAGTCGGTATAAAAACTCAACAGAAGGGGAATATTAGCATCAATTAATTCTCCAAACTTGGACATGACGTATTATTTGATAGTTCAAAAATACATTTTTTCCGTAACTCAACGAATATGGGTGTAAACGCAGATGTTTTATTATTGAAAATTCCTCTTTCCCTTTTGGGTTATTAACCCTATTTTTAACACAGTTTAAAAACAACTATGTCCAAAAACCGCCTTTTCCTTTTAGATGCTTATGCGTTAATTTTTCGTGGATATTACGCGTTTATCAAAAACCCCAGAATTAATTCTAAAGGCATGGACACCAGTGCCATATTGGGTTTTACCAATTCGCTTTTTGATGTCATTAAAAAAGAACGCCCCGATCATCTGGCTGTTGCTTTTGACAAGGGAGGCTCAAAATTTAGAAACGACATTTTCGCTGACTATAAAGCCAATCGCTCCGAAACGCCAGAAGCCATTAAAATTGCAGTCCCCTATATTCAAAAACTGCTCAAAGCCCTCCAAATTCCCATCATTGAACTAGAAGGCTATGAGGCCGATGACATTATCGGAACGCTGGCCAAGCAAGCTGAGAAAGAATCTTTTGAGGTGTTTATGGTTACTCCAGACAAGGACTTTGCCCAATTGGTTTCTGAAAATATTTTTATGTATCGCCCTGCACGCATGGGCAATGGAATTGAAATTTGGGGTATTCCCGAAGTGCAAGAAAAGTTTGAAATAACGCATCCCGAACAAGTCATTGATTATTTGGGGATGATGGGAGATGCGGTTGATAATATTCCCGGACTGCCGGGTGTTGGTGACAAAACCGCAAAAAAATTTCTTGCCCATTACGGCAGCATGGAAGAACTGTTGGCCAATACAGCGGATCTCAAAGGGAAATTAAAAGAAAAAATCGAAGCCAATAAAGCACTTGGGCTGTTGTCAAAAAAACTGGCGCGTATTATGCTGGATGTACCCGTGCAGTTTGATGCCAATGACTATAAACTATCTGATCCCAATATACCTGCAGTTAGTGAGCTGTTTCAAGACTTGGAATTCAGACGTTTGAGCGAAACCTTTATCAAAGTATTTAAGCCTAATGAAGTGGCTCCTGAAGCGACTAAAACCGAGGCTGTGGCAGCCGCGCCTGTTGCCTTTGATTTATTTAACCAACCTGGTAGTGGACAAAGTGAAAGCACATCGGCTTTCAAATCGCTTGACAGTGTGCCTCACCTTTATCAATGCGTAAACTCAGAGCTGGAACGCAAGTTGTTGTTGCAAACCATGCAGCGCCAAAAAAGCGTCTGCTTCGATACCGAAACCACTGGGCTTGACGCCGTAAGCACATCGCTTGTGGGTATTGCATTTAGCTGGCAAGCTCACACGGGATATTATGTACCCATCCCAGAAGATGCCGAAGCACGTAAGGCAGTGCTAGATAGCCTGTTGCCTTTTTTTGAAAACGATTCCATTGAGAAAGTAGGGCAAAACCTCAAGTACGATCTCAAAGTCATGCAACAGCACGGAATTTCGGTAAAAGGAAAATTGTTTGATACCATGCTCGCGCACTACATTATCAATCCAGATATGCGTCACAACATGGATGTGTTGGCAGAGACCTACCTTGGTTATCGCCCCAAACCCATTACAGACTTGATTGGTAAAAAAGGAAAGAATCAGGGGTCTATGCGCGATGTCCCCTTAGATCAACAAACCGAATATGCTGCCGAAGACGCAGACATTACTTGGCAGCTTAAAGAACATTTTGAAAAAGAACTGGGAAAAAACGAGCAGCGTGCTTTGTTGGATAAAGTTGAATTGCCGTTGGTTCGCGTATTGGCTGCCATGGAATTGGCAGGCATAAGCATAGATGTGCCTTATTTGAACGAAATGTCCAAAGTCTTGCAGCAAGAAGCTACTGCTTTGGAGCAGCGTATTTTTGAGCAAGCTGGTGAAACTTTTAATTTGGCATCACCCAAACAATTAGGGCCTATTTTATTTGATAAACTCAAATTAATTGACAAGCCTAAAAAAACCAAAACGGGACAATATTCCACCGCTGAGGAAGTGCTGTCCACTCTAGCCAAGGATCATCCCATAGTAGCACATATTTTGGAATGGCGCAGTGTGCAAAAACTCAATAACACCTATGTTTCGGCATTGCCTGAGGATGTGAATGCAACTACAAACCGGATTCACACGGTTTACAACCAAGCGGTTGCTGCCACAGGACGCTTGAGCAGCAACCATCCCAATTTGCAAAATATTCCCATTCGTACGCCTAGAGGGCAACAAGTCCGTAAGGCCTTTGTGGCCAAAGATGATGAGCATGTACTGATGGCCGCGGATTACTCACAAATTGAGCTACGTATTATTGCCTCATTGAGTGAAGATCCAAGTATGCTTGCCGCCTTTAACAACAACGAAGACATTCATGCGGCTACAGCAGCCAAGGTATTTGGCGTACCGATTTCAGAAGTAAGTCGAGAACAGCGCAGTCAAGCCAAAACAGTGAATTTTGGTATTATTTATGGTGTGTCTGCCTTTGGACTTAGCAATCAAACAACGCTTAGCCGTAAAGAGGCGAAAGCGCTCATTGAGGCCTATTACGAAAGCTACCCCAAACTAAAGGCCTATATGAGTGAGCAAGTAGATTTTGCACGTGAGCACGGCTATGTGGCTACGGTACTGGGCAGACGTCGTTATTTAAAAGACATCAATTCGCGTAACGCAATTGTTC
This sequence comes from Flavobacteriaceae bacterium, assembly GCA_024639165.1. Classification (GTDB taxonomy): domain Bacteria; phylum Bacteroidota; class Bacteroidia; order Flavobacteriales; family Flavobacteriaceae; genus UBA7446. The sequence continues at coordinate 62,252 of JAHEIX010000004.1, forward strand.
GTGGTGCTGCAGAGCGCAATGCGATAAATGCACCCATTCAAGGAAGTGCTGCGGATATCATCAAGCTGGCCATGCTTACGATATATGACAAAATGCAACAGCAACACTTCAAGGCGCAAATGCTGTTGCAGGTGCATGACGAATTGGTTTTTGAATGCCCAAAGTCGGAATTAGAAGCGTTAAAGCATCTGGTAAAAACCGAAATGGAAGCCGCCTATTCCTTACAAGTTCCGCTTACCGTTGACATGGGTATTGGACACAACTGGCTTGAGGCACATTAGGGCATTTAAACAAATCTAAAAATAGCGTTTGCAATATTGGGGATAGTTTGTACATTTGCAGCCCGCCAAACAGGGGTAAATCCTATATGGCGATAACGAGCAAAAACGTATATAGTGGACTCATTAAGTTATAAAACCGTATCCATCAACAAGCAAAACGCTGATAAACAGTGGGTTGTAGTTGATGCTGCCGACCAAATTTTAGGTCGCTTTTCTTCAAAAGTAGCCAAGCTATTGCGTGGCAAATACAAGCCTAGCTTCACGCCTCATGTGGATTGTGGCGACAATGTCATTGTAATCAATGCAGAAAAAATTAAGTTAACTGGAAATAAATGGACAGATAAGTCTTACATCCGTTACACTGGCTATCCTGGTGGTCAACGTTCGCTAACGGCTACAGAATTATTTGAAAAAGACCCAACACGTGTTGTTGAAAAAGCCGTTAAGGGTATGCTTCCAAAAAACAAATTAGGCGCTGAATTGTTCCGAAACCTTTACGTTGTTGAAGGTGCTGAGCACGATCACGGTGGTCAACAGCCCAAAGAACTAAACATCAACGATTTAAGTTAATATGGAAACCATTCACAAAATTGGTCGTCGTAAAACAGCCATCGCACGTGTTTACCTCTCTGAAGGTAAAGGTGAAATTACGGTAAACAAAAAGCCATTGGCTGTGTATTTTGCACCTGCCACATTACAATATAAAGTAAACCAACCCTTTGCACTAACAGAAACTGCAGGACAGTATAACTTGTCTGCAACTGTTGTAGGTGGAGGACCTAACGGTCAAGCTGAGGCTGTGCGCCTTGCTATTTCAAGAGCTCTATGTGCTATTGATGAAGAGCACCGTTTGGTATTAAAGCCAGAAGGACTACTTACACGTGACCCAAGAATGGTGGAGCGTAAAAAGTTCGGTCAAAAGAAGGCAAGAAAAAAATTCCAATTCTCGAAACGTTAACCTTACCGTTGCGCTTGCGCAACATCAAGTTCATTTAAATATCATTAATTTGTTGCCATTAGTTTAGCATCTAAATGTCTAAGGCCGAGAACATCGCCACTTGGATATTGCTAATCAGGGAACGTAAACTATTACAACAATGTCTAAAATAGAAGTCAAAGACCTACTTGATGCCGGAGTGCATTTTGGTCACCTTACCCGCAAGTGGAACCCCAACATGGCCCCATATATCTATATGGAGCGCAACGGGATTCACATCATCAACCTTTACAAATCGGTTGCTAAAATCGAAGAAGCCAACGAAGCCTTGTCAAAAATCGCTGCGTCTGGTCGTAAAATCTTATTTGTTGCTACCAAAAAGCAAGCAAAAGATATCGTTTCTGAAAAAGTAGCCAACGTAAACATGCCGTACATCACTGAGCGCTGGCCTGGTGGTATGCTGACCAACTTTGTTACCATCCGTAAGGCGGTAAAGAAAATGGCAGCCATTGATAAAATGAAAGCCGATGGTACCTTTAATACATTATCTAAAAAGGAAAAGCTACAAGTAGACCGTCTGCGTGCCAAGCTTGAAAAGAACTTAGGTTCTATCTCGGATATGACGCGTTTGCCAGGTGCCTTGTTTATTGTAGATATCCGTCGCGAGCACATTGCCGTTAAGGAAGCACAAAAATTGAACATCCCTATTTTCGCTATGGTAGATACCAACGCTGATCCACGTGATGTAGACTATGTAATTCCAGCGAATGACGATGCGTCAAAATCTATTGAAAAAATCATGACTTTGGTTACTGAAGCTGTTGCTGAAGGACTTAAAGAACGTCAGAAAGACAAAGCAGATGCCGATGCTGCTGCTACTGAAGGTGAAGTTGTTGCACCGACAACAGCTGAAGAAGCTGCACCTGCTGTTGAAGCAGCCAAACCAGCTAAAAAGAAAACCAAAGCAGCCAAAAAAGAAGTTGTTGAGGAAGTAGCTGCTGTGGAAGAAGCTGTTGAGGAAGTAACTGCTGAGGAAGTAGTTGAAGAAGCAAAAGCAGCGGCTGTAGAAGCCCCTGCAAAAGCAGACAAACCTGCCAAAGCAAAAAAAGCTGTTGAAGCAGCTGCACCTGCTGAAGTGGTAGAAACTGAAGAACCTGCTGAAGACGCTGTTGAAGACACTGACGAAGAAACCAAAGAAGAAAAATAAAAAAAAGACTATGTCAAAAATTACTGCTGCTGAAGTAAATAAACTGCGCAAAACAACTGGTGCAGGTATGATGGACTGTAAAAAAGCACTTGTAGAAGCTGGTGGCGACTTTGAAGCTGCCATTGAATTACTGCGTAAAAAAGGACAGAAGGTTGCTGCAAACCGTGCAGACCGTGACTCGTCTGAAGGTGCTGTAATTGCTCGTGTAAACGATGATGCTACCGCAGGCGTTGTAGTATCCATAAACTGTGAAACAGACTTTGTAGCCAAAAACGATAGCTACTTAGCCCTTGCAAACAAACTTGCTGACATTGCGCTTACCCAAGACAACAGAGATGCCTTTTTGGCGACAACATTTGAGGGTGACCTTAGCGTAGCTGACAAGCTTACTGAGCAAACGGGTGTCATTGGTGAGAAAATTGAAATTGGTGGTTTTGAACGCTTGGAGGCGCCTTTCGTAGGTTCGTATATCCATGCAGGGAATAAGATTGCCACGCTCGTTAGTCTTTCTGCTGCGGTGGAAGGAGCTGCAGAAGCGGCCAAAAATGTTGCCATGCAGGCAGCTGCCATGAACCCCATCGCACTTAACGAAGATGGCGTTGACGCGACTATTATCGAAAAGGAAATCGAAATTGCCAAAGACCAGTTGCGTCAAGAAGGCAAGCCAGAAGCCATGCTCGATAATATTGCAAAAGGTAAAATTAAACGTTTCTTTAAAGACAATACACTGGTTAATCAAGCCTATATCAAAGACGGCAAACAAAGCGTTTCGGCTTATGTAAAGTCTGTTCATGCAGACCTTACCGTAACAGGTTTTAAGCGTTTGGCCCTGGGCTAGTCCTAAACCTTTGTTAAAACAAACGAAGACCTCCAGTATGGGGGTCTTTTTTTTATATTGGCAGTATCCAAATACGTATATGAAATGAAAACCTTTGTGCTTCTACTGCTTTTTAGCTTTTCAACTGTTGCCTATACTCAACACATTACCGTGCTAGACAGCATATCCCAAGAACCCATTCCATTTGTGCACGTTTACGATGGTAACAAAGGGGTTATTGGCAGTAGTAAAGGAACTTTTTATTGGCAAAGCAATACTGCAAATTCCATCTCCTTGTCTTGTATGGGCTATGCTACTAAAACAGTTCTTGTTGATCAGCTCAAAGATTCTCTTTATATGATACCTAAAGCGTTTGCACTTGCACCCATTATGGTATCCAATAAGACCTTGACAGCAAAAGAAATCATGGCGCAGGTCCTTGAAAATACCCCCAACAACATGGATTTTGGGCTTTCTTCAAGTGAGGTCTATGTTGTGGTAAAGGGCAAGGATGTAGTTCAAAAAATGGATATAGAAATTAAAAAATCTACCATCCCAGAGTTGGATCAAACCTTTGTAGATGAAATCATCCAAAAAGTACCACGAGAACAAGAAAGCGTTTACTACACACAAAGCAAGTGGCTTCGAGACAGTGGGGGACTAAATCTTCACAAATTAGAAGTCATGCAAGCTGCAAACCTCAAAGATTCACTGAGTGAAGCAACGTATACCTCAATGGAAGAAACCATAGATGGTGTTTTAAAAAAACGAATCAAAAAAGACTCTTATTTTAAGGTAAAATCAGGACCGCTTTTTTCAGTAAAGATTGATAACGACCAAGAAGTAGACTCGACAGCTCAGGATAGCGTAGGCATAACCCCTGAGGATTATGCCAAAAAACAACTCGGGTTGCTAAAACACAAGGGCAACACCTTACTTTTTGAAGAACAAAACTGGGCACTCCCCTTTTTGGACAAACCAAACAAGTATACGCTAACCAATGAGGGCATCGTATATGACCAAAGAGTTCCAACGTATAAATTGCGTTTTACATCAAAAAAACGAAAAGATTACAGCGGTTACCTGCTAGTGGATGTGGTTGATTTCGGAGTGCATAAAATATCTTATCACAACAATAAACACACGTTTAGAATTAAGTTGTTAGGGCTATTTTTTGAAGAGCGACTTGACAACAGAACCTATGTCTTTGTCAAAAATCAATTGGGCAAATACACCCTCTACAATATGTCTGAAAAACTTGATGCGATGATGGGAGTCAGAAGATCTTTTAAAATCATTGAGAAAAATAAGATTGTCAAAGGGCGCAATAGACAAAATGTCTTGTCAATGGACATTAATTATAGTGGTAAAACCACCACCGAAAGGGATGTCTATTTTAATTCCTTTAAGCCCATTTCCAAAACAGCATTTGATGCGTTTAAAGCAACCCATACCGTTACACCAACCGATTTCTATTCGCTAGAAGCCATTCATGTGGTCATGCCGGGATTGCCCGAGGAGCAGAAAATTTATTCGGATAGGTAGGAACAACTCGGAGTATCCCCTTGAACTTCTTATATTTGCACAAACACACTCCATGCCATACAAACGAATACTTTTAAAGCTAAGCGGTGAAGCACTCATGGGAGACCGCACCCATGGCATTGACCCAAAACGCCTAAGCGAATATGCACAGGACATCAAAGAAATTGTAGCTATGGGCGTTGAAGTAGCGGTTGTTATCGGAGGAGGAAACATATTTAGAGGGGTAGCTGCAGCCAGTAATGGTATGGATCGCGTACAAGGCGATTATATGGGTATGCTGGCCACCTGCATCAACGGAATGGCGCTGCAAAGTGCTCTCGAAGATGCGGAAGTACCCACTCGATTGCAAACTGCTATCAAAATTGAAGCAATTGCAGAACCTTATATCAAGCGACGTGCCGTACGCCACCTAGAAAAGGGGCGTGTGGTCATATTTGGCGCAGGCACTGGAAATCCATTTTTTACGACAGACTCGGCAGCTGTATTACGTGCTATTGAAGTAAATGCTGACGTTATCCTCAAAGGAACCCGGGTTGATGGCATCTATACCGCCGACCCAGAAAAAGACAAAACTGCCGAAAAGTTTGACAATATTTCCTTTAAAGACGTGCTTAGCAAAGGCTTAAAGGTTATGGACTCCACTGCATTTACGCTCAGTCAAGAAAACGAGCTGCCCATTGTTGTTTTTGACATGAACAAGCCAGGAAACCTCAAAAAAGTAGTCATGGGCGAATCAATTGGAACATTGGTAAATCTTTAAATCATGGAAGAATTAAATCTTATTATGGAAATGGCTGAAGAAGCCATGAACAAAGCACTTGAACACCTAGACAAGTCGTTTATCAACATACGAGCAGGTAAGGCAAACCCTGTGATGTTGTCCACGGTAAAGGTAGATTATTACGGCTCACAGACCCCACTAAGTCAAGTAGCCAACATCAACACACCCGACGGGCAAACGCTTTCAGTGCAACCTTGGGAAAAAACGCTTATCCCAGAAATTGAAAAAGCCATTATGGTTGCCAATTTGGGCTTTAACCCCATGAATAATGGAGAGTCGATTATCATCAGCATACCGCCACTGACGGAAGAACGCCGACGTGAATTGGTAAAGCTTGCCAAAGCAGAAGCTGAACACGCAAAAGTAGGAGTGCGAAATGCACGTAAAGACTCTAATGCGGAACTCAAAAAATTAGAACTCTCTGAAGATGAACTCAAAAACGCGGAAGTTGATGTTCAAGAAGCCACGGATAAATTTATCGCCTTAATAGACGATAAATATCAAATTAAAGAAAAAGAAATCATGACTGTGTAAGCAGTTTGTGAACATATAGTTGCTATGATAAAATGGATTAACACACGCTTTTGGGAAAGCGTGGCGCGACTTATCCTCCGCAATCGTATTGTGTTTTTGTTGGCCATTTTGAGCACAACATTTTTGCTCTCCACCCAGTGGAGCAACATTCGCTTTAGTTTTACTGAAGCCAACCTACTCCCCGACAATCATCCGTTTAACACCTTTTATCAGGAATTCCTCGATCGCTTTGGCGAAGAGGGCAATATGATTGTGCTTGCGGTGCAAGACGACGCTTTTTTTGAGCCTGAGAAATTGGCGGCATGGGCTGCACTAGGTGATAGCTTGGCAGCATCCTCCAGTATAGAAAATGTGGTTGATGTTAGCAGGCTTACCCAACTCAAGCGTAACGATAGAAAAAAAGTTTTTGAAGTTGCACCATTGCCTTATCAAAAATCCAAAACCCAAGCCGAGGCAAATGCCCTAAAAGAATGGCTCTATGAACAACAGCCCTTATACGATGGGCTGCTTTTTAATAAAGAAACAAATGTTATTCAAACCGCAGTGTACCTTAAAACCGAAGTGGTTAACAGTGGGGTACGACAGCGGTTTGTAGACAACTTGCTTGCAGATAACGTTGCCGCATTTGAAAAACAAACGGGGCTTGATGTTCGGGTTTCGGGTATGCCCTATATACGCACGCTAAACGCCAAAATGATATTGGACGAAATTGGCTTATTTGTGCTTATGGCTACTCTAGTCACAACTCTTATTTTCTTCTTTTTTTTCAGGTCTTACCGAGCTACGTTTATCTCCATGTCAATTGTGGTGATTGGCGTTATGTGGGCTTTTGGGATTATCGGGTTGTTGGGCTTTGAGATTACCGTGCTTACGGCGCTTATCCCGCCCATCATCATTGTCATTGGTGTACCCAATTGTATTTTCCTAATCAATAAATATCAAAACGAAATTAAGAAACATGGAAATCAGGCGCGTTCGCTTCAACGTGTTATCTCCAAAATTGGCAATGCCACCCTGATGACCAATATGACTACGGCATGTGGGTTTGCAACCTTTACGCTTACCAACAGTAGTTTGTTGCGAGAGTTTGGTATCGTGGCTTCCATAAATATCATGATGATATTCTTGCTGTCCCTATTGATGATTCCCATCATATACAGCTATATGGCTATTCCAAATAAAAAACACTTGGAACACCTTAACAGAGTCTGGATGTCTGGTTTTGTAAGCTGGATGGAGCGTATTGTGAAACATCGTCGGGTTTCCGTTTATTTTATTTCAGTCCTTGCTTTAATGCTGAGTATTGTAGGCATCTACGAGATTCGATTGTCAGGAACTATCATTGACGACATGCCCAAAAAAGCGGATTTCTATCAAGACATTCGATTCTTTGAAACCCATTTTAAAGGGGTGATGCCCATCGAAATCATGATAGACACCAAGCGAGCAAATGGGGCAACACGTCTAAGTACGCTTAATCGAATGAATCGTCTTGAAAGTGATTTGCTAGAAATACCCGAGCTCTCAAATCCCGTTTCAGCTGTTTCCGTTGCAAAATATTTAAAGCAATCGTACTACAACGGCAACCCAAAGTACTTTCAGCTGCCAACAAGGCAACAAGACAATTTTATTAGAGCACACGCAAAAAACTTAAAAGGAGATGTGAATTTCCTAAAAAGTTTGGTAGACCCAACGGGGCAATTTGCACGAATGACCGTTATGCTCCAAGATGTTACTACAGCGCGCATGGAGGCCATTGAATTGGAAGTCAAAAAAAGCATAGACAAGCATTTTGCTGTGGATCAATTTAATGTTTCCGTCACTGGAAAAGCCTTGGGTTATCTCAAAGGAACACGCTTTTTGGTACGCAACTTGGTTGTTTCGTTAGGACTGGCTATTTTATTAATTGCGCTGTTTATGGCGTATATGTTCCGTTCCTTTCGCATGATTCTAATTTCGCTGCTGCCCAATGTTATTCCGCTGATTCTTACGGCTGGTATGATGGGCTTTTTGGGCATTGCCATTAAGCCTTCAACCATTTTAGTTTTTAGCGTAGCCTTTGGCATATCGGTTGATGACACCATCCACTTTTTGGTGAAGTACCGCCAAGAGCTCAAAGCAACACGGTGGAATATTAAAAAATCGGTTTACAGCGCCTTACGAGAAACAGGCGTAAGTATGTTCTACACCTCTATTGTATTGTTCTTTGGGTTTTCTGTATTTATGATTTCAAGCTATGGAGGTACTGTTGCATTGGGTGGCTTGGTTTCGGCCACGCTGTTGTTTGCCATGTTGGCCAACCTTATCCTATTGCCGGCATTGTTACTTTCACTCGAAAAGCAGATTGCGAACGAGAACATACTAAAAGAACCAAAATTTCAAATTTTGCCCGAGAAAGAAGCAGAATAATTGCCCTATATTTGTGGCTGTTTTAAAATGCTATATGGATATTCGCCAGCTTTTTTTAGGAGATCATCTCAATCAAGAAATATGTGTTCGAGGTTGGGTTCGCACCTTTCGCGCCAACCGGTTTATTGCACTTAATGATGGGTCTTGTCTGGCCAATATGCAATGTGTTGTGGATTTTGAGCACATGTCAACAGAAGTGTTGGCTGAGATAAACACAGGTGCAGCAGTTGAAGTTACGGGCATCTTGGTTGAAAGTCAGGGTAAGGGTCAAAAATTTGAGATCCAGGCCAGTAACGTAAGCATCCTAGGCGCGTCCAATCCAGATGAATATCCCATACAGCCCAAAAAACATTCACTTGAGTTTTTAAGAGAAAAAGCACATTTAAGAGTTCGCACCAACACTTTTGCTGCAGTCATGCGTGTGCGTGCGGCCCTGTCGTTTGCTGTACATCAATATTTTACGCAAAATGGCTTCTACCAAGTGCATACCCCCATCATTACGGGGAGCGATGCCGAAGGCGCAGGGGAAATGTTTCGGGTAACGACCAAGGATCCAGGAGAAGCTGATGACAAGCCTGACTTTTTTGGTAAAGAAACCAATCTTACTGTTTCAGGTCAGCTCGAAGCAGAAACTTACGCTATGGGGCTAGGAAAAGTATACACCTTTGGTCCTACTTTCCGCGCAGAAAACTCAAATACTTCACGTCATTTGGCAGAATTTTGGATGATTGAACCTGAAGTGGCTTTTAACAATTTGGATGATAATATGGATTTGGCCGAGGATTTTATTAAGTCCGTTTTGGCGTATGTGTTTGAAAACTGCAAAGATGACCTGGGCTTTTTAGACCAAAGATTTGCACAAGAAGAAGCCAAAAAACCACAAATAGAGCGCAGCCCAATGGGGCTTTTAGAAAGACTTCAGTTTGTCACCCAAAACGAATTTAAAAGAGTGTCTTATACTGAAGCCATAGATATTTTAAGAAATTCCAAACCCAACAAAAAGAAGAAATTCAAATATGCTGTAGACGGTTGGGGCATAGACTTACAAAGTGAGCACGAACGTTATTTGGTAGAGAAACACTTTACCAGTCCAGTGATCCTCTTTGACTATCCAGCAGACATAAAAGCTTTTTATATGCGCATGAACGAAGACGGTAAAACGGTTCGTGCTATGGATGTGCTTTTTCCTGGCGTTGGTGAAATGGTAGGTGGCTCGCAGCGTGAAGAACGTTTAGATAAGCTTGTTGAGCGCATGAAAGCCATGGACATCGATGAAAAAGAACTTTGGTGGTATTTGGACTTGCGCCGTTTTGGAACTGCCGTACACGCTGGTTTTGGGCTTGGATTTGAACGCTTGGTGCTCTACGCAACGGGAATGTCTAACATCAGAGATGTGATTCCCTACCCAAGAACTCCCTTAAATGCCGAGTTTTAGATAGCAATGCCTGGGTTTTTTGTACATTTAAATACCCGAACATAACTCATGCTAAAACAACACCTTCAATTTAAGCTTTCGCAAAAGCTATCGCCACAACAAATTCAACTTATGAAGTTGATACAACTGCCCATTCAATCTTTTGAGCAGCAGATACTTCGCGAAATTGAAGAAAACCCTGCATTGGCTTCTGGAAAAGAAAAAGAAGATAACCAAGATGAGTTTAGCAATGCCGAAGAAGATCGTGGCGATGTAATTGAGGCCGATGACATTGATATTGATGCCTATTTGAGCGATGATGAAATCCCAGAATATCGTCTTCGTAGCCAAAACTACAGTGCAGATGACGAAGACAAACATGTGCCCTATGCCGCAGGCATCAGTTTTCACCAACAGCTTATGGCGCAGCTTGATACCTTTACTTTTAATGAAGAAGAGTACCGCATTGCGGCTTTTTTAGTGGGGAGTATTGACAACAGTGGCTATATCAGGCGTGAACTAATCGATATTGTTGATGACTTGGCTTTTACCGAAAATATCTATACCAATGAAGAAGAAGTCCGAAAAATATTGAATGACGTACAGCAGCTAGACCCCCCTGGTGTGGGCGCACTTGATTTGCAAGATTGTTTATTGATTCAATTAAACCGAAAAGCACATAGCACAGCGGTTGACCATGCCATCGTGCTAATCAAAGATCTTTTTGATGCATTTAGTAAAAAACACTTTAGTAAAATAAAGCAACGTTTAAACATTGACGATGACGAGCTTAAGGCGGCCATGGTGGAAGTAGAAAAGCTAAACCCCAAACCTGGGGCAGCCTACGGAAGCAATACCAAAATAAATGCACATATAGTTCCTGATTTTACCATTCAGCTTATCGATGGTCAACTAAACTTGATGCTAAATGGCCGAAATGCTCCTGAGCTTCACGTTTCTTCTGAATACCGCAATATGCTGTCTGGTTATAAAGAAGCCACGCAAAAAAACAAAGAGCAACAAAAAGCCGTACAGTTTATCAAGCAGAAACTAGATGCAGCGCGTTGGTTTATTGACGCAATAAAACAGCGCCAAAACACACTTCACCAAACCATGAAAACCATCATGGATTTCCAAGAGGCATACTTCCTCACAGGAGATGAACAAAAACTCAAACCCATGATACTGAAGGATATTGCAGACCGCATTGGCATGGATATTTCTACCGTATCGCGAGTTGCTAACAGCAAATATGTCGACACGCCTTATGGCACAAAACTGGTCAAGTGGTTTTTCTCTGAGGGCATCACCAATTCTGATGGAGAAGACATTTCGACTATTGAAGTAAAAAAAGTATTGAAAGACGTCATTGCTGCTGAAGAAAAATCAAGCCCCCTGACAGATGAACAGTTGATGAAAATCATGAATGATAAAGGCTATCCAATAGCGAGACGAACCGTTGCTAAATACCGTGAAATGATCGGTGCTCCTGTAGCACGGCTTCGAAAAGAGTTGTAAAATATTTTTACGTACTAATTGATCTCCGTATAGAAAATCTCCAACTGTAATTTCAAATCTGAAAGATCCGGATTTGAAGGGTTGGGGCCAACAAAAACACCCGCCTTTGGAGTAGCTATGGTTGCCGATGGTATTTTGGCCACATCGGAGTTGTTGACCTTGGACATTAAAACTTGGGTTTGGTTGGGTAGCACATCGGTTAATGCAACTCTCAAGGGTGCATTTATAGAGTCGTTGGTAATAATATTTCTGAGATAGTTGGTTATCCTAACTTTATAATACTGCTTATCTCCTTCTTCCTCTTCAATCAAAAAACCTCCGTACACAATTTTTGCTAAGGTAGGAGTTGCCACAGCATCCTGAGCAAAATCGATAATAGGCGCAAGGGTGTTGGCGTTGTAAACATACAAACGGTTTGGAAGCGTATGGCCATAAGCCCCAACGGCTTGTTTATCCACGTGAAATGTCAAGTTAGCTTCGTTTAACAACCATGGTCTGCCTTTGAGATCTTCTAAAACATCATTGTCTTCAAACAAGTGAATATCCGCAGTCGTTCCCAACCCACCGCTTAGTGCAATTTGCGCAGGTGCATTAGCGCTCATAATATCATTTAGTTTAGCATCAGCAGTAGTCGTTTTTGTGAGTGTATTAAAACGTATGCTGCCCAGTGTGTTTATTAAAAACTCATCTGTTAGGTCTTCGGTTTCAACTGGATCAGTATCGGCCACTTTCGATTTGTAGGTATATTCAATACGAATAACCATGCTGTTGGTGTCCAACAACATCAACAGTGGGCTGCTAAAGTTGCTTGTTTCAATTGAAATAGAGCGGAAATAATCGCGCCAATTTTCTGCGTTCGCAAGCGGTGAATCCCCTTCTTTATCTAAGATAAGTTGTTGGAAAATTTGCTTGTTGAGCGGAACACGAATACGTGGAGATAAATTATCGGAGCTATCCTTTACAATTTCATTAAAGTCAAGCGTAATATTTTCACTTGCCAATGGCTGATCTTTATGCGAACTTGGTAAAAAATCAGAGGAATATATTTGTCCTTGTTCAAAGTTCTGGTTTGGGTCCAGTTGACGAAGGAAATAATTGAGCTTATTTACTTCAATATCAAATGACGCATTACGATCTCCAAATAAGGAGTCTATTTCATACAGCTTTTTGTCTGGATTTGGGTTGATTGTTTCGGTGTCTTCTCCGTCTAAAGTACCATCGCCATCCGTGTCGGGGTTGGTCGGGTCTGTTCCGTTGGTTTGCTCATCAATATCACTTACACCATCTCCATCGGAATCACTATTTGGGTCAGCATCATCAACATCATACAGATCAATCAAGCCATCGCCATCTGCATCACTCTGATTGGTGAAAAAAGGGATTTCTAGCCAAACATTATTTACCGTTTCAAGCTCATTAAAACTACTATCTATTTCTTTTTGAGCAGAATACGTTCCGAAACTTGGGGTGTATTGACTTAAATTTAATTGGCTAACAATAGTTGCGGCTGTACTTCCAAATAAAGCATCTTCTCGTTCTCCTAGCTGCATGATGCTGCTATTGTTGGTTTGAACAACATCTACCAAAGCGTGCTTTACACCAACAGGGTAATAAACTCTTTTTCCAACAAATGGGTTTGTAGGCAGGACTTCTGCGCCTATGTCATTAAATTTTTTGTCACAGGAGGCGATAACTAGCACAATAGTGAAGAGTAGGGTAATATTTTTTATCATGGTATGATTAAAAATCAGTCTGGTAAAAGGTTTCGTGGGCAGTTAAAGGGTCGGATTCTTTGCTTAAATCTAGCACAGGTTTTGTGCTGTTCTGTACCGCTTTTGCAACCGCATCACTTACTGATTCACTAGCAAGAATGATGCCATCAGAGTGTTGGGCGGCATTAGTATACATATTGTCTAGGGTTCCTTTTTTTAAGATTTCCATGTGTTCGGCATCAATGCCGTCAAAAGCTATCTTAGAAAATACATCACCGCTGAGATCGCTGCTAAAGGGTGCCTCATAAAAAGAAGTCACGATTTTGGTGTTGGCCAGCAACGGCTCGTCTTTGTAATAGTATTTGCAATATAAAGGTACAAGGGCAGCTATCCAGCCTTGCACATGAATAATATCTGGAGACCAGTTTAATTTTTTTACAGTTTCTATTACCCCTTTTGCAAAGAAAATAGCGCGTTCATCGTTATCAGCATACAAACTGCCATCATCATCTGAATGCAAACCACGCCCTTTGAAATAATCGTCGTTGTCGATAAAATAAACCTGCATGCGTTCTTTTGGAATTGAAGCAACTTTAATGATCAGCGGCATGTCTATGTCGTTGATAACCAAGTTCATTCCAGAAAGGCGAATAACTTCGTGTAGCTGATGACGTCTCTCGTTAATGAGTCCGTATTTGGGAATAAAAATACGTGTATGACCGCCACGATCATTTACCATTTTAGGAATTTCAAAACCTAGATTCGATAATTCGCTATGCGGTAAGTAGGGAACGACTTCAGATGATATGTATAATATCTTTTTGTCTTTCATGTGGGCAATAGACGTTTTTCGTGTTAAGTCACAAAATTACTAAAATTTAACCGACTTTTGTGTCAATTCATTAGGATACCTAAGTATATGCCGCTATACCGTAAGTTAGAAGCGTTAAAATTAGCGAGAAGTAGCTACAAAGGCGATGCGCTTGGCGTGGTCCCCACCATGGGTGCTTTACATCAAGGTCACCTGTCGCTAATCGCAAAAGCAAGGCGCGAAAGCGAAGTGGTTTGGGTAACTATTTTTGTAAACCCTACACAATTTGAAAATAAGGATGACCTAGATAAATATCCTGAAAGTCTTGCTGCTGACGTAGCTGCCATACATGAAATAGGTGCAGACATCCATGTTTTTGCACCCACTGCTACCGATATGTATCCAGAAGGTTTGGCAGCCAAAGGACAAACGCTTGACGGACTAGATAACTTGATGGAAGGCGCCGATCGGCCTGGACATTTTGACGGTGTCATCACCATAGTTGCCAAACTTTTTGAAATTCTGCAGCCCCATCAGGCTTATTTTGGAGAAAAGGACTTTCAGCAACTGCAAATCATAAAAAAATGGGCCAAAGACCAACACATCCCAACACGCATCATCCCCTGTCCCATTGTGCGTGAAGCCAGTGGGTTAGCCATGAGTTCTAGAAATGCCCAACTGTCTCCAAAAGATAGAAAAGAAGCCGGATTTATTTATGAAGCCATGCTCCAGTGCAAAAATAAATCGTTGGACAAACCTGCTGTTTACACCATCATCAAGGAGGCGTTTTCGGCACATCCAAATTTTGATTTGTGCTATGTACTTTGTGCTGAAGAAGACAGCCTAAAAGAAGTTCATGATTTGGTTTCTGCAAACAAGCCAAGGCTGTTTATCGCTGCATCTGTAGCTGGGGTAAGACTTATTGATAATATCGCATTAAAATAAGTACATTTGCCCCATGACAATTGAGGTTTTAAAATCTAAAATTCACCGTGTAACGGTTACGGGTGCCGAACTGGATTACATCGGCAGCATTACCATTGACCGTACTTTAATGGATGCCGCCAATATTGTGGCAGGCGAAAAGGTGCAAGTCGTCAACGTGAATAACGGTGAGCGGTTAGAAACCTATGTCATTGAAGGGGCTAAAAACGCCGGTGAAATCACGCTTAATGGTCCTGCTGCCCGCAAGGTTCAAAAAGGCGATATCATCATTATCATCAGCTATGCCAGCATGAGTGTTGATGCCGCTAAAGCCTTTCGTCCTACGCTTATATTTCCTGATACAGCGACCAATTCCCTCGTTTAGCTGTTATGTCCAAATTTTTAAAGCTTCTTAAAAACGTTGTCCCCTTAGGATTGGGGTTATACCTTGTTTACTTCTCTTTTGCCAATACTTCTGAAGAAGATCGCACCCAAATTATTGCAGCCATCAAACAGGCCGATTTGCGTTTTGTTTTTTTATCGTTGTTGTTTGGTGTATTTAGCCACCTTTCGCGTGCATATCGCTGGAATTATTTACTCCGCCCATTGGGCTATCAACCCACATTTATGATGCGCACACTCACGGTGATGATATCGTATTTTTCAAATCTAGGTATTCCGCGCTCTGGAGAAGTATTGCGTGCAACTGCTCTAGCTACCTATGCAGATGTCCCTTTTGAAAAAAGCTTTGGTACCATTGTTACCGAACGCATTATCGATGTGATTGTGCTTTTTTCACTCATTGGACTGGGGTTTGTTTTGCAAGGAGAATTGTTACTGGAAGTAATTGGCAACCCCTCGCTTGATGGAATGCTGCTTGTTTGGATGGCCTTTGCCGTCACGGTATTTTTCTTGAGTATTCGTCAGCTCAAACGCTCGAAACACCCTTTGGCTGTGAAAATTACAGGGTTTTTCACGGGCCTGTGGCAAGGCATACTTTCCATTCGAAAAATGAAGCATAAATGGGCTTTTGTCGGACACACACTTTTTATCTGGTTGATGTATTTGATGATGTTTTGGGTGGTTACCCTAGCCCTTCCCGAAACAAGTGGTTTGTCCTTTTCAGCCATCATACCTGCATTTGTAGCTGGCGGTTTTGCTATGTCTGCCACCAATGGCGGTATTGGTTTATATCCCATAGCTGTAGCGGTGGTGCTTCAAGCTTTTGATATCTCTTACACCCAAGCGCTTGCTTTTGGCTGGGTGATGTGGACCGGACAAACTGTAATGGTTGTGCTCTTTGGTAGTCTATCTTTTTTGTTACTGCCTGTTTTGTCCAAAAAATAATAGTTAGCTTCGCCTAATGGCAAAAGTCAAAAAAGCTTTTTTCTGTACCAACTGTGGTCATCAACATGCTCAATGGCAAGGACAATGTAGCTCTTGCAAGGCATGGAACACCCTTCAAGAAGAGGTGCTCGAAAAACCCAAAACCACGGCTACGTGGCAAGACAGTAGTACCCCCCAAAAGGCAAAGCCTGTGCGTATCCAAGACGTTGCCGTTGATGCTGTCGCGCGGATGTCGTCTGGAGATGTAGAGCTTGACCGTGTGCTTGGTGGGGGAATCGTTCCGGGATCAATGGTACTTGTTGGTGGAGAACCCGGCATTGGAAAATCTACCCTGCTGTTGCAGGTGGCCCTTGCCATAAAAGGGAAAGTCGTGTATGTTTCTGGGGAAGAAAGCGAACAACAAATTAAGCTACGCAGCGCTCGAGTAACTGAAGAATCTAGTGAATGTTTTTTGCTGACAGAAACCAATACCCAATCGCTCTTACATCACTTGGGAACGCTAAAACCTGCCTTGGTGGTAATTGACTCCATACAAACCTTACATTCCAGTATGCTGGATAGTACCGCAGGGAGTGTCCCACAAATACGTGCTTGTACAGCCGAGTTGATACAATTTGCCAAAAACACCCAAACACCCGTTTTTTTAGTAGGACATATTACTAAAGACGGCGCTATTGCAGGTCCAAAAGTATTGGAACATATGGTAGATACGGTTTTACATTTTGAAGGGGATCGCAACCATGTGTACCGCATATTACGCGCACACAAAAACCGTTTTGGAACTACTGCCGAACTGGGCATTTATACCATGGCTCAAGAAGGGCTTTTGCCTGTTGCTAACCCAAGCGCCTTGCTCATTTCTGCCGAGAGTGTTGGACTTAGCGGACACGCCATCGGTGCTACTGTTGAAGGCATACGCCCCATGCTGATAGAAGTGCAAGCGCTGGTAAGTTCTGCCGTCTATGGCACACCCCAACGCAGCAGCACGGGCTTTGACAACAAACGCCTAAATATGCTCCTTGCTGTTTTGGAAAAACGTGCCGGTTTTCAATTAGGCGCAAAAGATGTATTCCTCAACCTTGCTGGGGGCATTCGCCTAGACGATCCGGGGCTCGATTTAGCGGTTATGGTGGCGATCCTCTCCAGTAGTTTGGATGTTGCCATTCCCAAAGGCTATACGTTTGCCGCCGAAGTTGGGCTTTCAGGGGAATTGCGCAACGTGCCCAAAATGGAGCAACGGATGCAAGAAGCTGCCAAATTAGGCTTTGAGCGTATGGTGGTAGCCCAAGCCGTAAAAACAGTTCCCCAAGGCTTAGAAGTTATTCGCCTAGCGACCATTCAAGATTTGGTGGCGCATTTGTTTTAAGGCGCAGGATTGGGTATGCGGCCATGCACCGCATCTATTTCTTTTAAAATTTCTGGTGAAAGGGTAATGTCTGCCGTAGCGATGTTCTCCTGAAGCTGTGCCATGGTGGTGGCACCAATAATATTCGACGTTACAAAAGGACGATCCGTAACAAATGCCAATGAAAGTTGGGTAAGTGTTAGGTTGTGCTTAGCGGCAATCGCTGCATAAGCCTCTGTAGCTTCACGAGATTGGTCGCTGTTGTAACGTGCCATACGTGGAAATAGTTTCAGTCGGCTGTTATCGGGTAATTGTCCGTTTCTATACTTGCCCGATAGCACCCCAAAAGCCAAGGGAGAATACGCCAATAGTCCCAACCCTTCTCGGTGTGATACTTCTGCATTCCCTACCTCAAAAGTGCGGTTTAGCAACGAATAGGGGTTTTGAATGGTTTTCATACGAGGCAACTCTTCTTGCTCCGATAGGGATATATACTTCATCGATGCCCAAGGGGTTTCGTTCGACAATCCAATATGCCTAATCTTCCCCTCCCGAACAAATGCTTCAAGTGTTTCCAAAATTTCTTGAAAATTTTCTTTCCATTGCTCAGCTGCATCAGGGAAATAATCCCGTTTTCCAAAGAAGTTAGCATTACGCTCTGGCCAATGCAATTGGTATAAATCAATATAATCTGTTTTTAGGCGCATCAGACTTCCTTCCAATGCCTCACGAATACTGCTGGGCGTAAAGCCGGTGGTGCGTATATGAGCGGTATATGCGCCCGGTCCTGCAATTTTGGTGGCTAACACCACTTGATTTCGGTTGTTTCGTGCCGCAAACCAATTGCCCATGATGCGCTCGGTCTCGGCATAGGTTTCTGCGGTAGCAGGCACGGGATAAAGCTCTGCGGTATCAAAAAAATTCACCCCTTTTTCAAGGGCATAGTCCATTTGATCAAAGCCCTCTGCAGGGGTGTTTTGATTGCCCCAAGTCATGGTGCCTAAACAAATTTTACTTACCCGAAGATCGGTGTGTGGAATGGTTGTATATTTCATTTACTGGGCTGCTTATAAATCTAACGTTACACCAACAGGACAGTGGTCAGAATGGAAGGCTTGGGGAAGTATGTATGCTCTTGATATTTTTGTGGTAAGCGGTTCACTTACCATGGCGTAGTCAATGCGCCACCCTTTGTTATTGGCACGAGAATTGGCGCGATAACTCCACCAGCTATAGTGATGGGGTTCGTTATTAAGCTCCCGAAAGGAGTCGACAAAGCCACTTTGAATAAAGCCGTCTAGCCAGCTTCGCTCTTCAGGCAAAAAACCTGAAACCTTGGCGTTACGTATGGGGTCGTGAATGTCTATGGCTTCGTGGCAAATATTATAGTCCCCACAGATAACCAAATTAGGTACTTCTTGTTTTAATTTGTTTATATAGGTTTGAAAATCGTCCATATAGGTAAACTTATAGGCGAGGCGGGCGGGATTGGTTCCAGACGGCAGATACAGGCTCATCACTGAAACATCTTCAAAATCCACGCGCAGGTTGCGTCCTTCAAAATCCATATAATCTATCCCAGTACCGTAAACAATATTATGGGGCTTTTGCTTACACAAAATAGCCACAGAGCTATACCCCTTTTTTTGTGCCGAAAACCAATAATGATATGGATAGCCTGCAGCTTCAAATACGCTGAGGTCTAATTGATCGGGTTGCGCTTTGGTTTCTTGAAGGCATAACACATCTGGATTGGCATGCTGCAACCAATCCAGAAATCCTTTTTTAATGGCTGCACGGATGCCGTTTACGTTGTAGGAAATGATATTCATCTTTGCTAAAATACAAACTAATGGTATTAAAATTGTATATCTTTGAGCTACCAAAACTTAACATCATGAAAAAAATTATTTTTTGTTCTCTTGCGCTCATGGGATTTTTGAGTATCCATGCACAAGAAGAAGACGGTCAAATTACTAAAGTCGAAATTGTCAAAGACAGTTCTAACGAATATGCAAGCGCTTATGGAAAGCATGAAATTCGACTAAATGCGTTGGACTTAGTAGTACATCCTGCTTTTCACATCTACTACGAGCGTATTGTGAACGAATCTAATGGTTATGGGGTTTCCCTCTTTGCTAACTTTGGGGAAGATGACACTAACTATCAAAACTTTGCTTTAACGCCTTATTATCGTTTTTACTTTTTAAACCGTAAAGACTTTGGGGCTGGCGGCATGTTTGTGGAGGTCTTCAGTTCCTTTTCCTCTGCTAATTTTCAAGGTTATCAATATGAAAATAAAGTCAAAGATGAATTTCAATTTTCCATGGGAATTGCACTAGGGAAAAAATGGATAAACCGCAATGGCTTTTCTTTTGAAGCTTTTGCTGGATTCGGTCGCTACTTCAATAAATTTGATAATGGTCCCGAAGGACATGGGCGCATTGGTTTGGCTATTGGAAAACGTTTCTAAAGCGCTCCCAACCAGTTTTGGAAGGAAACTGCTTCGTTAATTTGTGCTTTGGCTTGGGCTAACGTAAAGCGCTCTTGTGCCATGCTATCTCGGTGGCGAAGGGTTACCGTTTGATCTTCTAAAGTTTGGTGATCTACGGTAATACAGAAAGGCGTTCCTAAGGCATCTTGCCTTCTGTAACGACGGCCAACGGCATCTTTCTCATCATAGGCAACTGTCATGTCCCATTTAAGGTCTTTCACAATGGATTTGGCAAAGTCGGGTAAGCCGTCTTTTTTGACCAAAGGCAATACCGCAACCTTGGTAGGTGCCACTACGGCAGGCAAGCGCAATACCGTTCTGCTAGATCCGTCTTCAAGCGTTTCTTCTTGTAAGGAGTTTGAAAATACCGCCAAGAACAATCGGTCTAACCCGATAGAAGTTTCCAGTACATAAGGCACGTAGTTTTCTTGACGCTCAGCGTCAAAATACTGTAGTTTTTTACCTGAGTATTCCTCGTGGCTGCTCAAGTCAAAGTCTGTTCTGGAATGTATCCCTTCCAGCTCCTTAAATCCAAAGGGGAAACGAAATTCAATATCACACGCTGCATCAGCATAATGTGCTAATTTTTCGTGGTCGTGAAAACGGTAGTTGTCTGATCCTAGGCCCAACGAGTGATGCCATTTTAAGCGGGTTTCTTTCCAATGGGCATACCATTCTTTTTGTGTCCCCGGTGGAATAAAAAACTGCATTTCCATTTGCTCAAACTCACGCATACGAAAAATAAACTGACGTGCTACAATTTCGTTTCGGAATGCTTTTCCTGTCTGGGCAATACCAAAGGGCAGTTTCATGCGCCCTGTTTTCTGTACATTTAAAAAGTTCACAAAAATACCCTGAGCTGTTTCAGGACGTAAATACAATTCGGTTGCGCTTTCTGCTGAGGCGCCTAATTTAGTGCCAAACATCAAATTAAACTGCTTGACTTCTGTCCAATTCTTCGAACCAGAAACAGGGCATACAATCTCCAATTCCTCGATAAGCGCCTTAACGTCTGCCAAATCTTCCTTTTCTAATGATTTTCCAAGGCGTTTTAAAATAGCATCCCCTTTTTCTTTGTAGCCAACAACACGTGGATTAGTGCTGATAAATTTTTCCTTATCAAAAGCATCGCCAAAACGCTTGACGGCTTTCTTTACTTCTTTTTCAATTTTGGTATCCAGTTTGCCAACATAATCTTCGACCAAGACATCGGCGCGATAGCGCTTTTTTGAATCTTTGTTGTCAATAAGTGGGTCGTTAAATGCATCTACATGTCCTGAAGCTTTCCAAGTGGTGGGGTGCATCAAAATAGCTGCATCCAAGCCTACAATATTATCATTGAGCTGCACCATGGCTTTCCACCAATAGTCACGAAGATTTTTTTTGAGTGCTACGCCTTGTTGGCCATAGTCATATACAGCGCTAAGGCCGTCGTAAATTTCACTAGATGGAAAAACAAACCCATACTCTTTGGCATGAGACAATACTTTTTTAAACAACTCTTGATTTGACATGGGGCAAAAATAGGATAAGTTTCGTAATTTAAACCTTCCGAATCGCTTAACCTTTTGCTGTGCTCCAAGATTTGCTTGCTGTGTGGTTTCCAAAGTGTTGCTGGGGATGTGGACTTCCCTTACCAAAAAAGCAGCAATGGCTGTGTGTGTATTGCCAAGCGCAACTACCCAAAACCTATTTTGAAGAGGATAACAACAACTCCCTCAAAGTGATGATGCGCCAGCATCTTCCTGTAGAAAGTGCTTACGCCCCATTTTATTTTGCCCAAAATAACCCCATTCAACACCTCTTACATGCGCTCAAATATCAAGGCAAACCCAAAATAGGAGATTGGATGGCCAAACAGTGTTTTGCATTGCTCCCCCAGCAACATTTGATAAAGCAATGCGATGCAGTAGTCCCTGTTCCGCTTCATCCAAAACGAGAAAAACAGCGAGGATACAATCAAAGTACGCGTTTTGGGAAATATTGGGCAAGCCTACTAGGCGTGCCATTTCTGGACAACATACTCTTTCGAAAAAACGAAACCAAAACACTCGTGCGCATGAACAGAAAACAGCGCTGGAAAGAGGTTGAACATGCATTTGATATAGAAACCAATGTCGCTTACGAACACCTGCTATTGGTCGATGATGTCATTACTACGGGTGCCACACTAACCGCTTGTGGAAATGCCTTGCTAGCACAAGCCAGTCAAAAAATTTCGATACTTGGAATGGCCTATGCACAAAACATTCTTCCGTAAGCAAGAAAATAGTCGTTATTTTGCATCATGCTAAAACGTATTTTTGTTGCACTGTTCATTTGCGCATTGTTTGTGCAATGTGCCCGTCGTGGTTCCCCAACTGGCGGACCTAAAGACGAAACCCCCCCAGTGCTGTTGCGTGCTGAACCCCCGCAAGAAACCGTTAACTTCAAAGAAGATGAGATTCGCATTTACTTTGACGAGTATATCAAGCTAAATAAATTAAGAGAGCAACTGGTAATTTCTCCACCTCTTGATCAAAGCACCTACATTGTTTCTCCACAAAGCGTAGCTGCCAAATACATTAATATTGAATTTATAGATTCGCTTGCGCCCAATACAACCTATACCTTCAATTTTGGAGAAAGCGTGGTAGACAACAATGAGGGCAATCCTTTATCCTTTTTCTCTTATGTTTTTTCAACTGGATCAGTTATTGACTCTTTAACGCTAAGTGGACGTATTTCGGATGCCTTATTGCGCAAACCTGAAAACTTTGTTTCCGTAATGCTATATCCTATTGACAGCACTTTCACAGACTCTGTGATTTTTAAAAACAAGCCCTTATACTATACCAACACGCTTGACAGCTTGGTCGAATTTACCATCCCTAATTTGAAAGGAGGGCAATATTTATTAGCTGCTGTAAAAGACGTATCTAAAAATTTGGTGTTTGATCCATCCGTCGATAAAATTGATGTGATTTCAAACCCGATAACATTACCTAACGACAGCCTCTTTTCCCTGTCTTTGTTTATGGAAGATCCCGATTTTGCTTTTGGTCGTGCTTATCAAGCTGGGGAACAACGCATAGGGTTTGGCTATAAAGGAAGTCCTGACTTTGAGATCGTTTTAGAAAGTGCGTTGCCAGAATCTTTTACTTCTGTTGTTTCCTTAGATCGTGAAACCGATACTTTGTATTATTGGTACAAAGGCATTGAAGCAGACTCATTGAAGTTTACGCTCAAACACGACACCTTGACTAAGTCTTATGAATACCGCGTAAGAAAAGCGGAACCCGACTCACTTAAAATTACCGTAGTGCAAAGTGGCACACTACACCTTACCGATACCCTAAAAATCAGAACTAACACCCCCTTACAGGCATTTAGTTCAGATGCTGTTGTATTAATAGACAAAGACTCGGTTAATGTGCCCTTTAAAATGGCACAATACAACAAGCACGAACTGCGAGTACTATTTGATATTTTCCCTAATGAAAAGTATGAATTACAACTTTTGCCTGGTGCCATCACGGATTTTTTTGAAACCACAAACGATTCGCTAGCTGTAAAATTCAGCACCAAAAGCCGTGTTGACTACGGTAATTTATCCCTGCGATTGGGCAACGTACCCACATTCCCCATTTTCATTGATTTATTAGATGAAAAAGAGGATATAAAGCGCTCTATTTATGTGACAGAACCGCAGGGCTTATACCGCTTTGCTTATTTAAAACCGAATAAATATTACATCAGGGTACGTATTGATGAAAACGCCAATGGAAAATGGGATACGGGCCATTACCTAAAAAAGCGAAAGCCAGAACCCGTCTATCATTTCGAAACACTGTTAGATGTTCGTGCCAACTGGGAACTGCAAGAGCAGTTTATTTTAAAATAAAATCGTCTCGGTCGTCTAAAAAAGGAAGCTTTTCTCTTGTTTTATGTAAGGTGTCGAGGTCAATGGTAAAATGAGCGGTGGATTCTTTTTCGTTCATAAAAATAACTTCATCTCCCAGAGCAGTATAGGCTGCCGAAGCCCCTGGATAAGTCAAGCGATAGGCATCTTTCCCCATTCTATTTACGCCAACACTATAGGCCATATTTTCAATGGCACGTGCGCGCAAAAGAGCATTCCATGCCTGAATGCGAGCTGCAGGCCAGTTGGCAACGCAAATCAAGAGGTCATAGTTATCTGTGTTCCGAGCAAATACAGGAAAGCGCAAGTCATAGCACACCAAAGGACGAATACGAAAACCTGCATATTCAATCAAGGTGGATCCCATGCCTGCACGATACAACTTTGATTCCCCTGAAAGAGTATATGGATGCACTTTATCGTAGGTATCTACATGCTGGTTTGGATGCACAAAAATAAAGCGATTATAAAAGTGCTCTCCTTCTTTTATGGCAAGGCTACCACAAATTGCCGTATGGTGTGTCTTTGCCATTTCTTTCATCCATTGAACGGAAGGACCCTTCATGGTTTCGGCCACGGCTGCTGGTTTCATAGTAAAGCCCGTCGCCCACGTTTCGGGAAGCACAACGAGGGTTATTTTCTTGGGCAGTTCATGCAGCTGCTTTTCTAGCTGTTCTTGATTTGCCACAGGATTATGCCAAACGGAGTTGTGCTGAAGCATGGCAATGTGCAGTGAAATCATGTTATGAAGTTACTATTTTTTGTAGATTTGGATACCCAAACATTAAAACAACCTACTTAAACGTTATGAATATTTCTTTATGCCTTTCAACAATTGGAGTGATTATAATTTTGATAGTTGTACTCACAACATATCAAAACAAGCGGAAAAAATAAATGCCTTTTTAGCCTTTGAGATTTGCCGTTAGGTACTCACGGTTCATACGGGCAATATTCTCAAGCGAAATTCCCTTAGGACATTCGACTTCGCAAGCGCCAGTGTTGGTGCAGTTCCCAAAGCCCTCTTCGTCCATTTGTTTGACCATATTCATTACGCGATCAGTAGCTTCAACTTGTCCTTGTGGCAATAGTGCATATTGCGATACTTTGGCAGAAACAAACAGCATGGCAGAAGCGTTCTTACAGCTGGCTACACATGCGCCACAGCCAATGCAGGAGGCGGCATCAAATGCCTTGTCAGCGGCTTCTTTTTCGATAGGCAACGCATTGGCGTCTTGGGTATTACCAGACGTATTTACAGAAACAAATCCCCCAGCATGTTGAATGCGATCAAAAGATGAACGGTCAACAACCAAATCTTTAATAACAGGGAAAGGTTTGGCACGGAAAGGTTCAATATGAATGGTATCACCGTCTTTAAACTTGCGCATATGCAATTGGCAGGTGGTGACCAGTCGGTCTGGGCCATGTGCCTCGCCGTTGATAAACATGGAGCATGCGCCACAAATCCCCTCTCGGCAATCGTGATCAAAAGCGACAGGGTCTATCCCCTGTTCCATCAGTTGTTCATTGAGCATATCCATCATTTCCAAAAAAGACATTTCTGGAGAAACGGCATCTAGTGAATAGGTATGCATACGCCCTTTTGCTGTTGCGTTTTCTTGTCGCCAAATTTTTAGTTTCAGTTTCATAGCTATTTGTATGATCGTGTTTTAAGTTCAATATTTTCGTAATTCAACTCCTCTTTGTGGAGTTTTGCCTCGCTTGGCTCGCCTTTGTATTCCCAAGCGGAAACAAAGGTAAAGTTAGCATCGTCTCTGAGTGCTTCGCCTTCAGGGCTTTGTGACTCTTCCCGGAAATGTCCGCCACATGATTCTGTCCGTTCAAGCGCATCTTTGGCAAACAATTCTCCTAATTCCAAGAAATCTGCTACACGGAGGGCTTTGGCCAGTGGTTCATTGAACGAATCCGCTGTTCCAGGAACAAAAACCTCTTTGTAAAATGCTTCTCTGAGGGCTTTGACTTCATTAATGGCTTCTTTCAACTGCTTTTCGTTACGTGACATCCCACATTTATCCCAAATAATTTTACCCAATTTTCGGTGGAAATAATCTACTGTTTTGGAACCTTTATTGTTCATAAAAGCATCTATTTGGGAACGTACACTAGCCTCGGCCGCTTCAAATTCAGGTGAATCTGTGGTGATGGGCCCTGTGCGTATATCGTCAGCCAAATAATCACCAATAGTGTAAGGCAATACAAAATAGCCATCGGCTAATCCTTGCATAAGCGCAGAAGCCCCCAAGCGGTTGGCTCCGTGATCTGAGAAATTTGCTTCACCTATGGCAAAACAACCCGGTACAGTGGTCATCAAATTATAATCTACCCAAACACCTCCCATGGTATAGTGTACTGCTGGATAAATCATCATAGGGGTTTCATAAGGGTTTTGATCCACGATTTTCTCATACATCTGAAATAGGTTTCCGTATTTCGCTTTGATGATTTCTTTACCCAATTTTCTTACAAGACCCATATCGCTTTCATCTAGGCCTTTAACGTGGGCTTTTTCTTTTCCATAACGCACTATCGCGTCTGCAAAGTCCAAATAAACGGCTTCGCCCGTTTTGTTTACGCCATATCCTTCGTCACAGCGCTCTTTTGCAGCACGTGAGGCAACGTCTCTTGGCACTAAGTTTCCAAAGGCGGGGTAACGTCGTTCTAAATAGTAATCACGATCTTCCTCTGCCAATTCTGTTGGTTTAAGCTTGCCTTCACGAATCGCAGCGGCATCCTCTTTCTTTTTAGGTACCCAAATACGGCCATCGTTTCGCAACGACTCTGACATCAAAGTCAATTTAGACTGATTTTCACCAGAAACAGGGATACAAGTAGGGTGAATTTGCGTAAAACAAGGGTTAGCAAAATAAGCACCTTGTTTATGTATTTTCCAAGCTGCAGTTACATTACTGCCCATGGCATTGGTAGACAGATAAAACAGATTGCCATACCCTCCAGAAGCAATCACCACTGCATGTGCCGCATGGCGCTCAATCTCCCCTGTAATCAAATTCCTGGTGATGATTCCTCTAGCCTTGCCGTCAACCTTTACAAGATCTAGCATTTCGTGGCGGTTGTACATTTTGATTTTGCCACGTCCAATTTGGCGGTTCATTGCCGAATAAGCTCCCAATAGTAATTGTTGTCCGGTTTGACCTTTGGCATAGAACGTTCTGGATACCAATACCCCTCCAAAAGAGCGGTTATCCAACAGTCCGCCATAGTCACGAGCAAAAGGAACGCCCTGTGCAACACATTGGTCAATGATATTGGTAGAAACCTCAGCCAACCGGTATACATTAGCTTCTCGAGAACGGTAATCGCCCCCTTTAACAGTATCATAGAACAAGCGATAGGTAGAATCGCCATCGCCTTGATAATTTTTAGCTGCATTGATACCACCCTGCGCGGCAATAGAATGCGCACGTCTAGGGGAGTCTTGAAAACAAAATGCCTTTACGTTATAGCCCAATTCTGCAAGTGTTGCTGCAGCAGAGCCTCCTGCTAAACCCGTACCGACCACAATAACATCTATCTGACGCTTGTTGGCAGGACTTACCAGGTTAATGTTGTTTTTGTGATTTGTCCACTTATCGGCTATTGGACCTTCAGGGATTTTCGCGTCTAACCTTGCCATATTAGTGATTTAAAAAGTGAAAAATAGCGATGAATGCAAAGCCTAGTGGAATGCCTATGGCATATACCTTACCAAAGGATTTTAAGGCTGGTGTGTATTTGTTATTGACCCCCATAGACTGGAATGCCGAGGCAAAACCGTGCAATAAGTGGAGCGCTAAAAAGAAGAAAGAGATAACGTAGATAATCACACGCCCTAAATCTTCAAATTTATGCACCAACTCTTCGTGGTATCTGTTGGGGTCTTCAGGTAAAAATTCGATGTATTTATAATTGATTTCTGGTACCCAAAAATCGTAAAAATGCAATCCTAAAAAAGCCAGTACGGTAGCTCCTGAAATGATCATGTTTCGAGAAACCCAGCTCGCATTTGCGCTGCCTTTAAACACCGTGTATTTGGTTCCTCGTGCACTGCTGTTTTGCAACTCCAGTACAAAGCCTAATACAAAATGGAAAATAACCCCTCCGATTAGAATGGGTTGCAGCAAAAACTGTACGAGAGCATTGGTACCCATGAAATGGGAAAACTGATTGAAAATAGTTGCGCTAAACACTGAGGTGATGTTGATGATGAAGTGTTGGGCTAAAAAAACCATCAAAAAGAGACCTGAAAGCGCCATGGTAACTTTTCGGAATATGGTAGATGAAAAGAGTGAACTCATGTGATTTGGCATTTATTGTGATACAAAATTAGGTGCTGAACAACTGATAACCAAAGGTTTTTAGCTATTTAGGGCAATTCTAACATAGCCGCCCTTTTTTGTTTAAATATTAGACTACAATTGTCCAAAAAGATGAAACAAAACTACTCCAAAACCAGTTCTGAGTACTGTTTATTGTTCCACAAAAAGCGGTAGGTTCCTTTCGGGAGATACACATTTCCGTCATCGGCGGGCTTTAAATCAGTCTTGTGTTTGCGGTTATATTGCTTGAGGACTGCTGCTTCCATGACCAAATTGTATGGAAGTTGTTGAAGCCCTTTTGCCAGACTTTCGGCTTGCTCGAATACCACAACACCTGTGTCAGAAACCAAAGACCAAACGCCGCTAGTGGGTTCTTGACTGAAAAATGTCCAGTGAAAATTAGGCGTATAGGCATCACTCCACACACGGTTTTTACTACCCCATCGCTTATTGTGTTTTTGTGTTTTGGGGGGCAATAGTGCAAATGACGTGTTGGAAATTTCAGGTAGTTGTTGTAGCACATCTAATGCAAGTACGTAAATAGACCGTCCGTGAGTCCCTATTAATAAATGGTTTGCTGCTTCTTGAATAAACAAATCATGCACAGCAACACGTGGTAAATTATTGTTAAAAATATGCCAGTTTTCTCCTTGGTCAATGCTCACAAACAAGCCGTTGTCTGTTCCCACATATAGCAGCTTTTTATTTTTTGTGTCCTCACGGATCACGTTAACAGCTGCATAAGGCAAGTTGTTGCTGATATTTTTCCAGCTAGCACCCAAATCATCTGAAACGTATACATAGGGTTTGAAATCGTCCCAACGATAACCGTTTAGAGTAGCGTAAATGCGGTTGGCGTTATGCTTGGAAAATTGTACCCTACTCACCCATAAATCTTGTGGTAAATTATCGCTAATACAATGCCAAGTTGCCCCGCTGTTTTGGGTAAGATGGATAAGGCCGTCATCAGAGCCAACCAGTAGCGTTCCAAAGGCATCTTGTGATTCGTCAATGGTCGTAAGCGTGCCATAGGGCACATTGCCTTTTTTAAGGCCTTTTGTAAGGTCTTCAGAAATGGCCTCCCAAGTATCGCCTTGGTTCAGCGAGCGGTGGAGCTTGTTGCTGCCGATATAAAGGATGTCATTGTTGTGTGAAGAAAGCAAAATTGGGGTTTGCCAATTATAGCGAAAAGGGGCTTCTCCCAACTTGTGTTTGGGTTGTATGTATTTGCGTGCTCCATCAGCACGGTTAATGCGAAAATAATTGCCAAATTGATATCCTGTATATACGATGTTTGCGTTTCGATTATCCACTTGGATTTGCATGCCATCGCCTCCCATAATACTGGTCCAAGGATTATGTCCACTTTGGTGCCAACGCACGCTTTCTGTTGCGGTGTGTGTGGCTTCCCAAACGCCGTTGTCTTGCAATCCGCCATACACGTGATACGGTTTTTGGTTATCGGCATAAACGGTGTAAAATTGGCCCACGGTGGGTTGGTTTGCTTTAATCCAATTTTGACCGCCGTCATAGCTGATATTAACCCCACCATCATTACCATTAACAAGATGCTTTGGGTTTTTGGGGTTGATCCACAGGGCGTGATGATCGGCATGTACATTGGGAGCATCTAATGTTTTAAACGACTTCCCCCCATCAGTTGATGTCAAAATGGGTACGCCATAAATATAAATGTGATTGTTATTAGAAGGCGATACGTGTACCATGCCAAAATAATAGCCATAGCTGTAATAGATGTCATCCAAAAAGCCTGTATGCGTTTTGCTCCATGTCTGCCCACCATCATCGCTACGAAATACTTCTGGTCCCACCACTGGCGTGTCAAATAAATCGTCGTTGGCATTGTATAGGTAAAGCGCTATATCAGAAGGCTTTAATTTACCATTGCGTACCTCTTCACGAACACGATCGGCTGAGTATGCTTTTGGAAAGCCATTGTCTTTTAAAAAGGCGCTGAGCAATTTTTTGTCAATGGCCATAAAAGCCTCTAGGGATATCCCTTCAAAATCTTGCTTTTTAAGTTTGGCTTGGGGCGTGTCGGATAGGGGTCTTCTCTTTTGGTTATCAACAATGGCATAAACGGTATTGGCATCATATGCTGCTATACCTATACGACCTAGTCCTTCGCCTTGTACAAAACCGCTTTCGGGCTTGCTAATTAAGTCCCAACTGTTGCCTGCATCGGTGCTTTTATAAATACCCGAATTGGCGCCACTTCCCTTGAAGTCCCATGCTTTGCGGTCTTTATCCCAAGCTGCGGCATATTGTATGTTGTAATTCCCTGGAACAACACTCAATTCAATAATACCTGTTGGATCTTCAAGGGCAAGGGTTTGTGTCCATGTTTTTCCTCCGTTTGTCGTTTTATAAATCCCTCTTTTATCACTCTTGGAATAAAGTGGGCCTGCCACGCCCACAACCACCTCATCGGGGTTGTTGGGGTTAATTTCGATCTTACCAATATGGTGTGCCGCTGCTAATCCCAGTTGTGTCCAACTGTTTCCTTTGTCTGTCGATTTTAAAATACCCATTCCGGCATAAGAGGATCTCGATGCGTTGTTCTCACCCGTTCCCACATAAATGGTATGTGTTGGCCAGTGCACGGCTATATCGCCTATATTTTGGGTGGGGCTGTTGTCCATCACAGGGGTAAAACTGGTGCCGTTGTTATGTGTATACCACAAACCTCCAGAAGCGTATGCTACATAAAATTCGTGTGGGGCGCTGGGGTTTACGTCCAAATCCGTCACGCGTCCGCTCATCACGCTAGGTCCTATGTTAGTTAACGGAAGTTCTGCCACCCATGAGGTGGCTACAAGTGCCTCCAGCTCATTTGAGGTTTGCTGAATGTCGATAGGGGAAGTTGCTGAAGGTTGGGCGAATACCAATGAAAAAGCGAGGCAAAAAAATAGATGTTTCATGTGTACTAATTTTATGTGAATATAATTTTTTTACTTTACCATATGAAATATACACGCCTCCCTTCTGCTGTTTTTACCAAACACCGCCAACGATTTATGGCAAAACTCAAACCCAATAGCATTGCAGTGTTCAATGCAAATGACATATACCCCATCAGTGCCGACAGTACTTTGCCATTTGAGCAACACCGCGATTTATTTTACCTCACAGGTATCGACCAAGAGGAAACCATCCTGATTCTTTGCCCTGATGCAAAAGACCCAAAACACCGCGAGATGGTTTTTGTTCGTGAGACCAATGCGCATATTGCCGTCTGGGAAGGACACAAACTCACCAAAAGTGAGGCTGCTGCAGTGACAGGTATTGACCATGTGCAGTGGACTACGGATTTTGAAGCATCCTTTTTAGAATTGGCCAAGCAGGCCGAAAACATTTACATCAACACCAACGAACACTATCGTGCTAAAGTAGAAACCCAAACAAGGGAAGATCGCTTTATTGAATGGTGCAAGCAGCAATTCCCTAAAAAGAATTACGAAAAAAGTAATTTTAAATTACAAGGACTGCGCGGGGTAAAAGACCCTGAAGAAATTGCACACATCCAACAGGCATGCGACATTACCGAAAAGGGGTTTAGGCGCATCTTAGGTTTTGTAAAACCAGGTGTTTGGGAGTTTGAGATTGAAGCAGAATTTTCACATGAATTTCTAAGCAACCGATCCAAGGGCTTTGCCTACACCCCTATCATTGCATCTGGTGCAAACAGCAATGTATTGCACTATATTGAGAACAGCCAGCAGTGTAAAGCAGGCGAATTGATTTTAATGGACGTAGGTGCCGAGTACGGTAACTATGCCTCTGATATGACGCGCACCATTCCAGTCTCTGGGCGATTTACGCCACGACAGCGTGCCGTTTACGAGGCTGTGCTTAAGGTAAAAGATGAGGCCACCAAGTTGCTGATTCCGGGCGTACTGTGGAAAGATTACCATGTAGAAGTTGGCAAGTTGATGAGTAGCGCACTTGTTGATTTAGGCCTACTGGCCAAAAAAGAGATTTCTGACAATGCCGAGGCCTATAAAAAATACTTTATGCATGGAACTTCTCACCATTTGGGCTTGGATACGCACGACTATGGCCTATTGGACGAGCCCATGCAAGCAAATATGGTTTTTACGGTTGAGCCAGGTATTTATATTCCAGATGAGGGTTTTGGAATCCGATTGGAGGACGATGTGGTAGTACAAGCTACGGGTGCTCCGGTAAATTTAATGTCCAATATTCCGATTGATCCAGATGAAATTGAGGCGTTGATGAACATCTAAAATGCCTTCCAGCCTTGAGCTTTAAGCGGAATTACCTCATTGCCACGTGTGACCAAATTTGCGCTGTCAGACTTGTCGGTCATATGGCCAATAACCGTTAGGTTTGGGTTGGCTTTTATCTTTTCAAAATCATCTTGTTTGATGGTAAACAAGAGTTCGTAGTCCTCACCGCCGCTAAGGGCAAGTGTGGTGCTGTCCACATTAAATTCCTCACAGACAGCAATAAACTGCGGGTCGAGGGGGATTTTTTCTTCATAAAGTCGACAACCCAGCTCGCTTTGTTTGCACAAATGCAAGACTTCTGAAGACAGTCCATCGCTGATGTCTATCATGGATGTGGGTATTACTTCTAGCGCTTCAAGAAGTGCTATGATATCTTTTCGCGCTTCGGGTTTTAGCTGACGCTCAACCAAATATGTGTAGGGATCAAGATCTGGTTTGTGATTAGGGTTGGCTCTAAACACTTCGTTTTCACGTGCCAGCACCTGCAAGCCCATATAGGCCGCGCCCAAATCTCCGGTAACCACTAGAAGGTCTTTTTCATTAGCGCCACTGCGCATGATGGCCCCTGTTTTTGGAGCAATACCCATGGCGGTAACCGATAGTTGTATGCCTTGTTTTGAAGAGGTGGTATCGCCACCAACCAAATCAACACCATAGGTTTTACACGCCAAGTGAATACCCGCATATAATTCTTCCATAGCCTCTAAAGAGAAGCGATTAGAAACCGCAATTGAAACCAATACTTGTGTGGCTTGAGCGCCCATGGCATAGATGTCTGAAAGATTTACCACCACGGCCTTATAACCGAGGTGCTTGAGCGGCATATAACCCAAATCAAAGTGAACGCCTTCAATAAGCATATCTGTACTTACAACCGTTTCTGCCTCGTGTTTGATAACCGCTGCATCATCACCTATGCCGTATAAGGTTGATGGCAGTGCTGCTGTAGCTGATTTGGTAAGATGTTCAATTAAGGCAAACTCTCCGAGGTCTTCAAGAGCAGTTTTAGCGGGTTTTTTTTCTTCAAGCATGGCGCAAAATTAGGTTATTTTGGGTTGATAAATGAGCCAGATATCGAAAAGTGAAATAACGCGATATACAAACCTGATGGCTTAGGCACTACATCAATCCAAAATGTGGTATATTTGTGGTTTGGAATTAATCCAAATAAAGCTATGATTAAAGTTTCGTCACAAGCAAAAGAAAAAGTAGTGCAGATGATGCAAAGCGACGGCGTGGACATTGCTTCACACTTTGTACGCGTAGGCGTAAAAAGTGGTGGTTGTTCTGGCTTGTCTTATGAGCTTAAATTTGACGCTTCACTTGGTGAAGATGATAAGATTTTTGAAGACAACGATGTGCGCATTGTGGTAGACAAAAAAAGCTTTTTGTATCTTGTTGGAACTACACTCGAATATTCAGGTGGGTTAAATGGCAAAGGGTTTGTATTCAACAATCCGAACGCCAATCGCACTTGTGGTTGTGGTGAAAGTTTTTCGCTTTAAAAGCATGCTATGGCATACACAGAAGAAGAATTAAAAAAAGAGCTCGAGACTAAAGAGTACGAATATGGGTTTTATACCGATATAGAGTCGGATACGTTTCCTGTTGGGCTTAACGAAGACATTGTTAGAGCAATCTCTGCTCGAAAGAATGAACCCGCTTGGATGACTAAATGGCGCTTAGAAGCCTTTGAAAAATTCCAAAAAATGGAAGAACCCGATTGGGCCAATGTCAAATACGAAAAGCCCGATTTGCAAAGCATTGCTTATTATTCTGCACCCAAAGCACAAGTCAAGTACGATAGCTTGGATGAAGTAGATCCTGAATTACTCAAAACCTTTGAAAAATTAGGGATATCCTTAGAAGAGCAAAAAAAATTAGCTGGTGTTGCCGTAGATATCGTCATGGATTCGGTTTCGGTTGCCACCACGTTTAAAGATACCTTGGCTGAAAAAGGAATTATTTTCTGCTCCATTTCAGAAGCCATCAAAGAACACCCTGAACTGGTAAAGAAATATATTGGTTCTGTTATTCCCCGAACCGATAACTATTACGCGGCACTTAACTCTGCTGTTTTTTCTGATGGGTCGTTTTGCTATATTCCTAAGGGAGTACGCTGTCCCATGGAACTATCTACCTATTTCCGCATCAATCAAGCGGGAACAGGACAGTTTGAGCGCACGCTTGTTATTGCTGATGAAGGCAGTTATGTAAGTTATTTGGAAGGGTGTACTGCACCCGCACGTGACGAAAACCAACTGCACGCAGCTGTGGTAGAGCTCGTTGCACTGGACGATGCCGAAATAAAATATTCTACCGTCCAAAACTGGTTTCCTGGAGACAAAGAGGGTAAAGGAGGCGTTTTTAATTTTGTGACCAAGCGTGGCATCTGTCACGAACGTTCGAAAATTTCCTGGACACAAGTAGAAACAGGTTCTGCTGTTACTTGGAAATATCCTTCTTGTATTTTAAAAGGAAACGATAGCATAGGCGAATTTTATTCTATTGCCGTAACCAACAATCACCAACAAGCCGATACCGGCACCAAGATGATTCACTTGGGCAAACGCACCAAGAGTACCATTATTTCAAAGGGTATTTCGGCAGGGCAGTCGCACAACAGTTACCGAGGATTGGTAAAAGTTGGGGCTAATGCCAAAAATGCAAGGAACTTTTCGCAATGTGACTCATTGTTGATGGGCAACGCCTGTGGCGCACACACTTTCCCATACATTGAAGCAAAGAGTAAAAGTGCCAAAATAGAACACGAAGCTACGACCAGTAAAATTGGTGAAGACCAAATTTTTTACTGTAACCAACGTGGTATAGAAACCGAAAAAGCCATTGCGCTTATCGTAAATGGTTTTAGTAAAGAAGTTTTAAATAAACTACCTATGGAGTTTGCTGTGGAAGCACAAAAATTGCTTGAGATTTCATTGGAAGGCTCTGTTGGATAAATCTTTTATAACATGAAAAAATCCATTTTATTTTTAATCACAGTGCTTGTAACTTCTTGTGCACAAGCACCAAAAAAATCAACTGAGAACCCGCAATTTTTTGGCGAGTTTTTATATCTAGCTGATGCTGCTGTTCTTAATACAGGTACTGAAATTTACGGAGTTGTTATTGACGAAAAAATGCAAGAGTTGCACAAGCTGTGCACACCCATTAAGCGAGACGAATACGACATGATTTCTGTATATATAAAAGGAATCGTAGAAGACAATACTGCTGAAGAGGGCTGGGAAAAGCTCATCCGAATAACCGATATCGATTCTTTGGTGAATCCAGTAGACAAATCAATCATCAAACCCAACAATTAATATATGCTAAGCATAGATAATTTACATGCCGGTTGTGAAGGCAAAACCATTTTACAAGGGATAAACCTAGACGTAAAGCCTGGGGAAGTTCATGCCATCATGGGGCCAAACGGCTCTGGAAAGAGTACACTTTCGACCGTTGTTGCCGGTCATGAAGACTATGAAGTTTCACAGGGAACGATTTTGTTTGAAGGAGAAGATATAGCTGACTTAAGCGCAGACGAACGTTCGCACAAGGGCATCTTTTTATCTTTCCAATATCCTGTTGAAATTCCTGGCGTATCGGTAACTAATTTTATAAAAACAGCCATCAATCAAAACCGAAAAGCAAAAGGCTTGGAAGACATGCCAGCCAACGTGATGCTGAAAAAAATTCGTGAGAAGGCAGCGCTTTTAGAAATTGATTCACGCTTTTTATCACGCTCGCTCAATGAGGGCTTTTCTGGTGGTGAAAAAAAACGAAATGAAATTTTTCAAATGGCCATGCTTGAGCCCAAACTCGCCATATTAGACGAAACCGATTCGGGCTTGGACATTGATGCTTTGCGTATTGTAGCCAATGGGGTAAACAAACTCAAAGGAAAAGACAACGCAATAGTGGTGATCACGCACTACCAGCGTCTGCTCGACCATATCGTTCCCGATTTTGTTCATGTGCTTCACGAAGGGAAAATTGTAAAATCAGGCACAAAAGCCTTGGCGCTTGAATTGGAAGAAAAAGGCTACGACTGGATAAAACAAGGTGCCTAATGGATTTAAAAGAAACCTTATTGTCTTCATACTTGGCGTTTGACGCACAAGATGGTCCGCAACACAAACTGCAAGATCAGCGTGCAGCGGCTATTGACATTTTTGAACAACAAGGCTTTCCTACAAAAAAAGAAGAAGACTGGAAATACACTTCTTTACGCAACCTTACTAAAACCGACTTTTCAGTTTTTCCAAAAGAGGAAGTAAGTCTGAAATTGGACGAGGTAAAAGAATACATTTTACAAGATGTTGATACCTATAAAATCGTATTTGTAGACGGTATTTACAACGCTTATCTGTCCGAAACCACACACGAAGGCGTTGATGTTTGCTTGCTTTCAGCGGCACTCACAAAACCAAAGTATGCCGATACGATTAAGAAATACTTTAACCAAATTGCGGAAAAAGACGCTTCGTTAACAGCTCTCAATACAGCCTTTACAAAAGAAGGGGCGTATATCCATGTTCCAGATGGGAAGCTGGTGGAGAAGCCTGTGCAAATCATCCATTTTACCACGGATAAAAATCCGCGTTTATTGCTACAGCCACGCAACCTCATTGTGTTAGGAAAAAATGCAGAAATACAAATTGTGGAGCGTCACCAAAGTTTGACGGCAAACGAAACCTTTACCAATGTGGTAACCGAAATTTTTACCGAACAAAATGCGCAATTGGATTACTACAAAATTCAAAACGACCAGACGACAGCTTCGCTTATTGACAGCACCTATATTTCACAACGAAAGCACAGTCATGCCAAAGTACACACCTTTTCGTTTGGCGGAAAACTAACCCGAAATAATCTTAATTTCTACCATAAGGATCCAGAAATAAACTCCACAATGAAGGGTATTACGCTTATTGAGGGCAGTCAGTTTGTAGATCACCACACTTTAGTACACCATGCTCAACCTCATTGCGAAAGCCACCAAGATTACAAGGGAATTTTTGCTGAAAAAGCAACGGGTGTCTTCAATGGAAAAATCATTGTAGAAAAAGAAGCGCAAAAAACCAATGCCTTTCAGCAGAACAACAATATTTTAATGGATGACAAAGCAAGCGTCAACACCAAGCCGCAGTTGGAAATTTTTGCTGACGACGTGAAGTGTAGTCATGGGTGTACTATAGGCCAATTGGATGAAGATGCCCTGTTTTACTTACAAACACGCGGCATTCCCAGAAAAGAAGCCCGTGGTTTATTGACTTATGCCTTTGCCAACAATGTACTCCAAAGTGTTAAAATCGACTCTGTCAAAAAACGCATCAATAAGTTGATTGCCGAAAAACTGGGGGTAAATATAGGTTTTGATGTATAGTACTACGATTGATATCGCACAAATACGAGCTGATTTTCCCATATTACAACGTCAAGTAAATGGACAGCCGCTCGTATATTTAGACAATGCGGCAACTTCACAAACCCCACTTGCCGTTATCGATGCCATCAGTGATTACTACAAACACACCAATGCCAATATTCACAGGGGTGTACATGCGCTCAGTCAAGAGGCAACGGATGAATTTGAAGCAGCACGACATAAAATACAAAAGCATTTTAATGCCGCTCAGGCACATGAAATTATCTTTACTTCAGGTACAACACATTCCATAAATCTTGTTGCCCATGGCTTTGCTTCATTTTTGGAAAAGGGAGATGAACTCATTGTATCTGAACTGGAACATCACGCCAATATAGTACCTTGGCAAATGCTCTGCGAGCGCACGGGGGCAGCGCTAAAGGTAATTCCCATAACTGCCAATGGAACCTTGGACATGGGTGTCTATGCCGAGTTTCTTAACGAACGAACCAAAGTAGTTTTTGTAAACCATGTATCCAATGCCCTTGGGATTATAAACCCAATTGAAGAAATTATTGAAAAAGCACATGCCGTTGGTGCAGCCGTGCTTATAGATGGTGCGCAAGCCACTCCACATATGGTCCCTGATGTACAAGCATTAGACGTAGAATTTTATACCACATCGGCACATAAAATTTGTGGCCCTACAGGCATGGGTGTCCTATATGGAAAAGAAGCGTGGTTACGCAAACTACCTCCCTATCAAGGGGGTGGTGAAATGATTGATCAAGTGACTTTTGAAAAAACCACCTATGCCGACTTACCCCACAAGTTTGAGGCAGGAACCCCCAATATTGCGGGTGGTGTGGGCTTTGGTGCAGCTGTGGATTATATGAACAATATAGGCTTTGAGGCCATTGCTGCACATGAAAATGATTTGATGCGCCATGCTACAGAAAAGCTCAAAAAAATTGAGGGTTTGCATATCTATGGTGATGTCGACAATAAAGTAGCTGTAATTTCTTTTAATGTAGAAGGGATTCACCCTTATGACATTGGTACGCTACTAGACAAGATGGGTATTGCTGTTCGTACGGGACACCACTGTTGCCAGCCTATTATGGATCATTTCAAAATACCAGGAACCGTTAGGGCGTCCTTTGCTTTTTACAATACCCACGAAGAAGTAGTGCGACTTATAGCAGGTGTAGAAAAAGCAGTGGGCATGTTGCGTTAATCCTTATCTTTATCCTATGAGTATAGCAACCGAACAAGCTGAAATTGTATCTGAATTTTCCATGTTTGACGACTGGATGCAGCGCTATGAGTATATGATTGAACTTGGCAAATCGCTTCCGCTTATTGATGAGGCCTACAAAACAGATGATAACATCATCAAGGGTTGCCAAAGCAAGGTTTGGGTACACGCCGAACTAGACGACGATAAAATTATTTTTACAGCAGATAGCGATGCCATAATCACCAAAGGCATCATTGCCATTTTAATCCGTGCTTTTTCTAATCGACACCCCAAAGATATTTTGGCTGCTGACACGACTTTTATCGACGATATTGGGCTCAAAGAACACTTATCACCAACCCGCGCAAATGGCTTGGTGTCTATGATAAAACAACTTAAAATGTACGCCTTGGCGTATCAAACACAACTCTCTTAACTATGGATACTGAAGCACTTGGAGAAAAAATTGTTCGTGTACTCAAAACGATCTTCGACCCTGAAATTCCGGTGGATATCTACGAACTGGGGCTGATTTATGACGTCTTTGTCAATGAAGATAATGATGTCAAAATTTTGATGACCCTCACGACACCAAACTGCCCCGTAGCGGAAAGTTTACCCCAAGAAGTAAAAGAAAAAGTTCGTGAATTGGACGAAGTCAATGAGGTTGAACTCGAGCTCACCTTTGACCCACCATGGACACGAGATTTAATAAGTGAAGAAGCTAAACTTGAACTTGGATTTTTATAATGAGTGACCAAATTGTCAATCGTGTGGCAAACAGTGCGCTTCAAGTCATAGATTTGGAGGAGCTTTACCAAGAAGGAACGCGCACCCAGCTTTCTATAACTGC
Source organism: Flavobacteriaceae bacterium (assembly GCA_024639165.1). Classification (GTDB taxonomy): domain Bacteria; phylum Bacteroidota; class Bacteroidia; order Flavobacteriales; family Flavobacteriaceae; genus UBA7446. Next base: position 102,307 of record JAHEIX010000004.1, read on the forward strand.
TTTTTTAGATGAGGGTGTTGTTTTGCGTGAGCAAAGCTTTCGCGAAAGGCTTCAAGCCCACGACTGGACAGCATATAAAGATCATTTTGTCGCTGTGCATTGCCCAGATGATATTCTGGTACCTCAATGGGCAACATTGCTTGTGGTCACCCATTTACAGCCCTTGGCTAAGTCTGTTGTAGTAGGAACAGCGACAGATTTGGAGCAACAGCTTTTTGCAGAACAATTGGCGCTTATGGATTTTACCCCCTACCAAGATGGTCTGGTGATGATTAAGGGCTGCTCTAATAAACCCGTGCCTGAACAAGCCTTGGGGTTATTGGCGGCTAAATTAACCCCAATTGTAAAAAAATTATCCTACGGAGAAGCCTGTTCTTCTGTACCTTTGTACAAGAAACCCTAAATTTTTTATAATGAAGCAATATCTTTTTCTAGCTTTAATTAGCACCCAGCTCATATTTGCCCAAAACGATTCCATAGCTGAATCAGATGAGGGATGGAAAAGAGGTGGTAAAGCAACCTTTCTTTTTAATCAATCTGCTTTTAGCGAGTGGGCATCTGGTGGACAAAACAGTGTTTCACTTAGCTTTCATACGGACTATGATTTGAGTTACAAGAAAAATGGATGGAATTGGGACACCAAATTTTTAGGTGATTTTGGTTTGACAAAAATCAGTGGTTCTAAGTTTTTGCGCAAAACCAACGACCGGATTGACTTGCAATCATTTTTAGGAAAGAGTTTCTCCAAGTCGTGGAGCTACTCAACAGTTTTTGGTGTTAAGACCCAATTTGCACGAGGTTATAAATTTGGAAAAGATAGTAGTGGGGAAGAGACCAGATCTTTAAAAACACATTTTTTCTCTCCGGTTTATATTCAATTAGGTGTTGGGTTGTATTGGAAAAAAAATAATGACCTATGGATAAACATCGCACCTTTTACTCAGCGACTTACGCTAGTGAGTAGAAAGTTTACTGCCGATTTGCAAGAAGGTCAAGAATACTTTGGTGTACGTAAAGGGGATAATCACCGCTTTGAGTTGGGTGCCTCTGTCAATGCTTTTTATAAATTTTTACCACTAGAAAACATTACTCTTGAACAACGTCTAGGGCTATATTCAGACTATTTAGACAAAGCCGAAAATATAGATTTAGACTATCAGGTAAGTGTTGAAATGAAAGTCAATGACCGTATTTCAACAAATCTCATATTGCAGTTGGTCTACGATGATAATGCGGTGCAAAGCTTGCAGGTAAGGCAAGTATTTGGTATCGGTTTACGCATGACCTTGAAGTAACCCTACTCCTCTACTTCAATTTCTGGATACAAAAAGTGATTGTAAGGAAAGCGGGTGATATGTTGCTCACGTACCTTTTGGTATACCCGATTTCTAAAATGTGCCATATTGGTTTTTTTGGCTGCTGAAACAAACACGGCATCCCCTTCTGTTTTCGCCATCCACGTTTCTTTCCACTCGTCCAAACTGTAGTGTTCGCTGCCACGCTCGAGTATTAAGTCCGTTTCGTCAAATGCTTCGGCCTTATAAGCATCAATTTTGTTGAAAACCATCAGCGTTGGTTTATCCTGCACCTTTAGCTCAGCCAGCAATTCGTTAACAGAGGCAATATGCGCTTCAAATTGTGGGTGGGCAATATCAACTACATGTAGCAACAAATCAGCCTCGTGAACCTCATCTAGAGTACTTTTGAAACTCTCTACAAGTTGTGTGGGTAGTTTGCGGATAAATCCAACCGTATCGGATAGTAAAAACGGCAGATTGCCAATCACAACCTTGCGTACGGTAGTATCCAAGGTAGCAAACAGCTTGTTTTCAGCAAATACATCACTTTTACTAAGCACATTCATTAGGGTAGATTTTCCTACATTGGTATACCCCACTAAGGCTACCCGAATCAATGATCCCCGGTTGCCCCGTTGGGTTGCCATTTGGCGGTCTATGGTTGTGAGTTTTTTCTTTAATAAGGATATTTTGTCACGGACAATTCGGCGATCGGTTTCAATTTCCGTTTCACCGGGGCCACGCATGCCAATACCTCCACGTTGACGTTCCAAGTGCGTCCATAATCCCTTTAGTCTAGGAAGCAGGTATTGGTATTGAGCCAACTCTACTTGCGTACGAGCATAACTGGTTTTGGCGCGTTGGGCAAATATGTCTAAAATTAGTCCTGTTCGGTCTAAAATCTTACACTTTAAAAGTTCTTCTATATTGGCTTGCTGGGCAGGGGTCAGCTCGTCGTCAAAAACAACGGTGCTGATATCATGTGCTTTGACATAGTCCCGCACATCTTCCATTTTACCGCTGCCTATAAATGTCTTTGGATGTGGTGTGTCTAGTTTTTGGGTAAAGCGTTTTTTTACCTCACCACCCGCGGTCAAGGTCAAAAAAGCCAATTCGTCCATATAATCACTGACTTGTTGAGCGGATTGCTCCTGATTGATGATGCCTATCAATACGGCATATTCGTAATCGTGTTCTTTGTTTTCAATCATCCCAAGTGGTAAGGGTCAGTTTATCTCCGTCAAAGACAGCGTAAGTGTTGTACTCAATCCAGTCGCCCAAATTGATATAACGGGTGTTTTTGGCCAGCTCAATATCTAGGGGTAGATGGCGATGGCCAAATACAAAATAGTCTAGGTCTGTTGTTTCTAATTTTTTTCGGCAATAGTGTACCAGCCATTCGCTGTCTGGCCCCTCGTATTTTTTGTCTTCATCACCAGAAATTAGTCTGTTTTTGAGGGATAAATATTGTGCAAGACGCAGGCCTAAATCGGGGTGAATCCAACGGAATAAAAATTGCATTAATTTATTGGAAAACACCTTTTTCATACGCTTATATCCCTTGTCGCCAGGGCCTAATCCATCTCCATGGCCAATAAGCAATTTCTTGTTGTTTAGGGTAATTTCTAGAGGCGCATAAAAAACGGGTATGCCTAGTTCTTCTTCAAAATATCCTTTCATCCACATATCGTGGTTCCCCACAAAAAAGTAAATGGGAATTCCGCTATCGGTGAGTTCTGCGAGTTTACCCAATACGCGCACAAATCCCTTGGGAACAACACGTCTGTATTCAATCCAAACATCGAACAAGTCGCCCATAAGATAAATGGCTGCTGCATCTTTTTTAACGCTATCCAACCATGCAACAAACTGCTTCTCGCGAATGCGGCTTTTCTCGGCTGTTGGAGCGCCTAGGTGATTGTCAGAGGCGAAGTATACTTTTTTACCCTTGGGTATATTCATAATACAAAAGTACGAATTACTGGTCGGCAGCGAACCATTCTGCAAAAGAGGTGGCCGTTTCTTGCAGGCGCAAATGATGTAATTGGATGGAACTTGGCAGTTTGGCCTTTATTTTGGCGGCAAAATCAATGATCATTTCTTCGCTGGTGGGTTGGTAATCTACCAACAAGACTTTGTGCCCACTATCCTTTAGGGTTTGGGCTAATTCAACGTGTGGGGTGTTTTGATTAAAGACCGTTGCGTGGTCAAAAACTTCTACGATTTCAGATTTTACTATTTTCTTAAGGTCTTTAAAGTCAATAACCATCCCAAACTTGACATTGTTGCTGTCTTTTATGGGCGTGCCTATGACCGTAACATCCAGTTTATAGCTGTGTCCATGAACGTTTTTACACAAGCCGTCGTAGCCATATAAGGCATGTCCTGTTTCAAACGAAAAACTTTTGGTTATGCGAATCTTAGTCATGTGTTAGATTTAAGCTTTTTAAGTGTGCCTTGTGTTTCTGGCAACAATAATAGGCGGCCAGAAGTTTCGGCATTATCTGGTAATAATGTAGCCCAATGGTCGGTGTTTGCCCAAAGGGTTTTGTTGAGTTCTGCTACGGCATCTGGCGCATAGTTTGCCAACTGTTTTGCCAAGTCAATGGCAGCGCTATTGGCGGTTTCAAAATCAGGATGTACTTCTGCATACAACCCCTTTGACAAAGCCCAATCGGCAGATTTCCATTCCTTGGGTTGCAGTGCCATGGAAGCAAGCGCTGCTGCACCTGTTTTACGAGCTACGGCTGGTGCAATCACAAAAGGTCCAATGCCTATGGCGAGTTCTGAAAGGCGTACAGCTGCTGTTGTAGTCGCTATGGCATAATCGCAGGCAGCTACGATGCCCACACCTCCGCCAATGGCCTTTCCGTGTATACGGCCAACAATAGGTTTAGCACATAGACGCATGGCATTAATCAGATTGGCAAAGCCCATAAAAAAGCGTTTGCCTTGCTGGGGGGTTTTTACCGCTAATAATTCATCAAAAGACGCTCCCGCACAAAAGGCTTTTGTGGGATCACTCTGCAATAAGACCACACGAACCTTATCGTCTTGAGCACAGCCCTCAATGGCAGCAGTCAAGGCTTCAAGCTGCTTTTGTGGAAAACAATTGTGTTTGGGATGCGCAAAGCTAATGGTCGCTACTGCATCAACAGTATGAATATGCACCCCTTCTTTTATGTTTTGATTCCCCATATCTTTGTTGTTAAGCAACAAGGCAAAAATAGGGAATAAACAGTTGATGGGATATGAATGCTATTAAAGGGGTATTGTTTGATTTAGATGGGGTGTTTTATGTGGGGGGTAAATTACTTCCTGGCGGAAACGACACCCTTGCTTGGCTTCGATCTCAGGATATTAAATATCGTTTTGTGACAAACAATACAACGCTGTCTAGGCGAGCACTCGTAGCCAAGCTTCAAGCCTTGGGTCTTGACCTTGACGAAAATGAATTGTTGAGTGCCAACTATGCCGGTATCCTGCAACTGCAAAAAATGGGGCTAAAACGATGTAGATTAGTGCTTGCTGAGGCTGCACAAGTCGACTACCCATCTTCTGTTGAAGACAATCCAGAAGTTATTGTTGTTGGAGATATTGGCAATAATTGGGATTACGATTTGCTCAACAGCTTGATGAATCAAATACTACAAGGCGCTGCGCTAGTTGCGCTTCACAAAGGGCGTTATTTTCAAACCGACAAAGGTCTTATGCTTGACAGTGGTGCTTTTGTGGCCGCCCTAGAACATGCCACTGGGAAAAAGGCACATGTAGTGGGCAAACCCAATCCTGCTTTTTTTGAAATGGGCAGTGCGTTGTTGGGTGCAAGTCCAAACGAATTATTGATGGTAGGTGATGATTTAATCAATGATATTGAAGGCGCCCAAAATGCAGGCTATCACGCTGTATTGGTACAAACTGGGAAGTACCGTAAAGCGCTTGTAGCACAAAGTCAAATTAAACCGAGCGGTATTATTTCTTCAATAGCTGCACTGCCCGGCTATTTATCTTCCTTAATAAAGCAATAGAACAAAAAATGGTTTATTTTTGCTGATATTGGGGATGTAGCTCAGTTGGCTAGAGCGCTTGACTGGCAGTCAAGA
>JAHEIX010000008.1:0-98639 GCA_024639165.1 Flavobacteriaceae bacterium
AAGAAGGGCATTGAGAAATCTGTACCTCACTGCCATCATCAAGAGATAAATGACCGTTTTCTAAAGGTCTGTCGCATTTCGCACAAGATGCGTTAACCGACATACCACATTGATTGCATGCATACGTAGCCATAAGCGTTGTTTTTCTAAAGATACAATTTTATGACTACATCATCTAACCAAAATATATGGTAAATTTGTACCCCTATGAAAAAGATTATAATTATCGGATCCGGATTCTCTTCCTTATCTGCTGCCTGCTATTTGGCAAAAAAAGGACACCAAGTGCAAGTCTTAGAAAAAAACGACTCGCTTGGCGGACGCGCACGTCAGTTTAAAAAAGACGGCTTCACGTTTGACATGGGCCCATCTTGGTATTGGATGCCCGATGTCTTTGAGTCGTTTTTTAATGACTTCGGCAAACAAGTGTCTGACTACTACACCCTCGATCGCCTATCCCCGGGTTACCAAGTTGTTTTTGGCAAAGACGATGTCTTTCCTGTGGAAAACAGCATCGCCAAAATTGCAGCCCGTTTTGATGAAATTGAAGCTGGCAGCGGCGCCAAGCTAACACGATTTTTAGAAAAAGCACGAAACAACTACGACATAGCCGTTAAGGATTTGGTATATCGCCCTGGCGTATCGCCCTTAGAGTTGGTTACCCCTCAAACCGTTAAAAAAGTAGGCTTGTTTTTTACAAACATCAGAAGTCAAGTAGAAAAGCAATTCAAGAACCAGAAACTACGTTCTTTGTTACAATTCCCCGTTTTGTTTTTGGGCGCTAAACCCGAAAGTACTCCTGCCTTTTACAATTTTATGAATTATGCCGATTTTGGTCTGGGCACTTGGCATCCCAAAGGCGGCATGTACCAAATTGTGGACGCCATGGTAAGCTTGGGGAAATCGCTAGGGGTTACCTACCATACAGATCATGGCGTAGCTGAAATTTTACTTAACAACGGCAAGGCCTGTGGCGTTCGCGCTGGCAATAAAACCATTGAAGCGGATATTGTCATCTCGGGAGCAGACTACCACCACACCGAAACCTTATTACCCAAAGAAAAGCGTGCCTATAGCGAGGCCTATTGGGACAAAAAAACCTTTGCGCCTTCTTCCTTGCTCTTTTATATAGGACTGGATAAAAAACTGGATGCTTTGGCGCATCATAACCTCTTTTTTGATGTAGATTTTGATGCCCATGCTGAGAGTATTTATGACACCCCTGAATGGCCAAACGACCCTTTGTTCTATGTCAACCTGCCATCACAGAGCGACCCACTAATGGCGCCCGAAGGAAAAGAAGCTTGCTTTATTTTGATTCCCATAGCTCCCAATTTGGAGGACACCCCAGAGTTGAGAGAAAAGTACTTTGAAATTGTACTCAACCGCATGGAGCAATTAACAGATACCGATATCAAGCCACATATATTATTCAATGAATCGTTTTGTGTCAAGGAATTTAAAGAGGTCTACAACTCTTACAAAGGAAATGCCTATGGAATGGCGAACACCTTATTGCAAACCGCATTTTTACGACCTAAAATGAAGAGTAAAACAGTTGAAGGCTTGTATTTCACAGGGCAACTTACCGTTCCTGGACCGGGCGTTCCTCCTGCCTTGATTTCAGGAAAAATTGTAGCGAATTTTATAAATTAAGCATGAATACAGTCTTGCACACTTCAGATTCCCGAGGCAGTGCCGACCACGGCTGGCTTCAGGCCAAGCACAGTTTTAGTTTTGCTGGCTGGTTTAATCCCGAGCGCATACAGTTTGGCGCACTCCGTGTGCTTAACGACGATACCATACAAGGCGGTATGGGTTTTGGTACCCATCCGCACGACAATATGGAAATCATCACCATTCCCCTGCGGGGCGATTTGGAACACAAAGACAGCATGGGCAATGCCGAAGTGATTCGCCAAGGTGAGATACAAGTCATGAGTGCTGGCACAGGAGTGTATCACTCCGAATACAACAAAAATGCAGACAAGGAAATTAGCTTGTTACAACTTTGGATTTTTCCAAACAAACGCGACGTAGCACCACGTTACGATCAAATTCCTATAGAAAGTCTGCATAAAAAAAACGAACCTTTTCAGATCTTATCTCCGTATCCCGAGGATCAAGGCGTTTGGATACATCAAAATGCCTGGTTTCATATGCTTGATTTGGAGGCAGAAAATGCAACGTATTATGAGCTAAAATCGGAAGGCAACGGCGTTTATGCCTTTGTCATTGAGGGCGAGGTTGAAATAGGAGAGCAGATACTTGCAACACGAGACGCGCTAGGAATTACAGAAACCGCTACCTTTGAAATTACCGCTCACCAAGACGCCCAAATATTGATTATTGAAGTGCCCATGGTAGTGGACTAAAACGCACCATATGAAAAAGCAAAACTTTAGGGTTTTTGGCATGACTTGCTCAGGCTGTGAAGCAGCTGTTGTTACGGCTGCGCTTCAAATTGAAGGGATGTCCAAGGCAGTAGCCAATCACCAAGAAGACCTACTAACAATATGGACCCAAACACCCGTTTCAGCAACAGCACTTGAAACCAAGTTGCCAAAAAAATATGCACTTACAACGGATACAGCACAAGAGCCTTCAAAGCTTAAACAGCTTTTCCCTCTTTTTCTGATTTTTGGATTTATTATTGACGCAACCGTTTTGATTCACTGGTCTGAATGGAACACAACTGCCATGATGCATGATTTTATGGGCATGTTCTTTATGGTATTTTCATTTTTCAAGTTGCTGGATTTAAAAGGATTTCAAGCCAGTTTTAAAATGTATGACCCCATGGCTGTTGTATGGCCAGCTTATGGCTTGATTTATCCCTTTTTGGAACTTGCTTTGGGAGTTTGCTATATCCGGGATTTTGTTCCCGATGGAGTTTTGTGGATAACCATTATTGTTTTGGGCATCACCACAGTGGGTGTTGTTAAAACGCTGCTAAAAAAGCGCAGCATTCAATGTGCTTGCTTGGGGAGTGTATTAAATCTGCCCATGACCGAAGCCACCTTTATCGAAAATGCCATCATGATTGTTATGGCTGCTAGCTTGCTACTATAATTGCCTAAGGAATATTTCCAAGGCTTCATTAAAAGCGGCAAGATGCGTTACTTCAGTAATACCTGTTTCCTCATCAAAGGTTTCCTTATATGAGGGCAGTGCAAAGCATGGAATGTTGGGCATGTCTCTAGATAGGCGCAAATGCGCAAGCTCTAAAACAGTTTTAGCACCGCGAACACCTGTTGAAGTGGATAGTAAAAATAGGGGCTTCCCACACCAAATGGGTTTTTCGAGTCTTGAAATCCAGTCAAAAATATTTTTAAAAGCAGTGGTATAGGCCCCATTGTGCTCCGCAAACGAAATGATGATGCCATCGCTTGCTTGCAGCGCAGCCTTAAAAGCGTGCGCCTGCTTGGGGATTCCCTCTTTCTCACGATCGGTGCTGTAGAGTGGCATTTCATAATCGTTTAAGTCCAACAAATTAATGTGTGCATTGGGAACTTGCTTGGCAGCAAAGTGTGCCAACTTACGGTTGATGGAGTTTTTGCTTGAGCTTGCGCCAAAGGCAACAATATTAGGCATAGCTTATTTTTTTACGAAGATAGACATTGCGTCTTACATGAATCAGACAAGGACTATTGAATCGAAACTTTGGCTAAAAAAGCAGGGAATTTTCGTGTTTTCTCTGATGTAATCCAAAACGTTTTGGAATCTATAATACTAATGGCTTCAACTTGGGCACCCTTAAAGCCAAGGTCATATTGATTGATCTTTGCCGAGTCAACTGAAGACAAACTGAAGTTATCAATTACATATACGTACTGATTCTTGTCTCTGTGGTAGCCGGTAAGTGCCAGGGTTTTATACTCGTGATGATAATCAGCTCCCGTTATGAGCGATCCAACGGGTAAAGACCCTATTTTTAATGCTGCTTCTGAGGTTGGTGAAATCACATAAATTTCGGTAGTAAGCGTACGCCTGTTCTTGGTAAACACCACCATTTTATTGGCTATAAACACCAGGCCTTCGGCATCAAAAGGAGTGGATTGTTGAAAGTCAAAATAATCTTGTTCGAGATAGTGAAAAGGGATGGAGTCTAGCATCAGGGCTTTGCCTTTTAAAAGCTCCATTTCAAGAAGATTTAGGTTTTTTCTCGTGCCAAAGTTGTTTCCCATATCTGCAACAATCAGCTTTCCGTTTGCAACTGCCAAGTCTTCCCAGTCAACATTGGTATTGGTAGTAGTCCTTTTGTCTAGGAGTTTCCCTTTGGTGCTTATGGCATATAAGGCCGCCTCATTTCCAGAATCGTTCAGTGTCCAAAGGGTATCATTGTGCATGACTAGCCCAGAAGTTTCTTCCAGTATATCGGGGAGATCGTGCTTTTCAAGTATGGTTTGAGCAGTTGAAAAGGTGCAAATAAGCAACAACGACAGAGCTTTGAAGCGCAAAAGTTTCATCAGATTATTTTTAACAAATATAAAACTCTAAATACACCCCAGCATTGATTTTTACATCCCTAGTATAATTTGTGTCATTAACCTTATATTTAACCCATGAGGCAACAGGTTGTATTAAGTTTTTTTTCTTACCGAAAAAATAAATTTTGGGCATTTACCCAAATGCAACGCGCCATTCCTAAATTACAGCAGCAATCGGGCTTACAGTTTTTCAGAACCCTAGGTACAGGCGCAGGCTTGGGTTTTAGTCTGTGGCCTGACTTTTCGACCTATGCTTTGCTAACCGTTTGGGAATCTGAAGCAGCTGCTACAGCCTTTTTAAAGACCAGCCCCTTAATGGAAAGCTATCTTTCCAAATCAGTATCCCAAAAGCATTTTCAGCTACACCCTTTGCAAAGCCATGGCCTCTGGGGTAAAACGAATCCGTTTGAGCCATCACAAAGGCCATTAGCGCCTGATGAAAAAATAGGTATTATTACAAGAGCTACGCTACGCCCGAGCCGACTGCTGGAATTTTGGCGTGCCGTTCCTGCAGCTTCCCACGCCATTCAGCAAGCCAAAGGTGTATTATGGTATAAAGGTATTGGTGAGTGGCCCTTGGTTCAACAGGCAACATTTAGTCTTTGGAATAGCCTGGAGGAAGTAAAAGACTTTGCTTACAAAAGCACCCATCATGCTGCGATTGTCAAAAAAACACGCAAGCGAAATTGGTATAAAGAAGATTTATTTGCGCGCTTTGCTGTGCGGCCACTACATTTGAAAGATGACTAAAGCAATTGTTATTGGTGCTGGTATTGGCGGATTGGCAACAGCCATCCGTTTGGCTAAAAAAGGATATGCCGTTGAGGTCTTTGAAGCAAATGACTATGTGGGCGGTAAGCTATCTACCTTTACCCTTGGCGATTACCGCTTTGATGCGGGGCCGTCGTTGTTTACCATGCCCCAGTTTGTTGATGATTTGTTTGCGCTTTGCGGTGAAAACCCGACAGATTTTTTCCAATACAACAGAAAAGAAGTTGCCTGCCATTATTTTTGGGAAGATGGCAAACGCCTCACAGCCTATGGCGATACGGAACGCTTTGTAAAAGAAGTGGAAGCTGAGCTTGCTGTTCCGGCCGCTACCCTTAAGCGCTATTTGACTAGAGCAAAAAAGAAATTTGACCGCACACGAAGCTTGTTTTTGGAAAGCTCACTACACAAATGGCAAACCTACTTGCGCAAGGAAACCCTCATAGGGATTGCCAATTACTTTTCATTTGAAATAGACACTTCCTTAAATGATGTAAATACACGCCAGCTCAAAGAACCCCATTTGGTGCAATTCTACAATCGCTTTGCTACCTACAACGGATCAAATCCGTATAAAACGCCCGGGATGATGACACTGGTGCAGCATCTAGAACAGCACTATGGCACCTATATTCCCAAAAAAGGCATGGGCGAGATCAGTGCTTCGTTATATGCCCTAGCCAAACGCATGGGGGTTGGCTTTCACTTAAGCAGCCCTGTGTCTGAAATCTTGGTTGAAAACAAAAAAGCGGTTGGCGTATGCGTCAAAGAGGCAAAACACCTTGCGGATTTGGTGGTATCTAATATGGACGTAGTACCTACATACAGGAAGCTACTTCCAAATCAAACACAACCTGAAAAAGTTCTTTCACAAGAGCGCTCAAGTTCTGCAGTTATTTTCTATTGGGGTGTGGGAAAGTCTTTTTCACAACTCGACCTTCACAACATCTTTTTTTCAGATGATTATGCCGCAGAGTTTGCAGCCATATTTAACTCCAAAACGCTTTATCACGACCCCACGATATATGTTAACATCACGAGCAAAGACGTCCCTTCCGATGCCCCTGAAGGCAAAGAAAACTGGTTTGTAATGATAAATGCCCCCCATGACACAGGGCAAGACTGGAAGGCTATAGCCGAACAGCTGCGTAAATGGGTTATTGCTAAACTAAACCGAAACTTGGAGACCGACATTGCCCCTCTAATTGAAAGAGAATGGGTAATGACTCCTGATATTATTGCACAACGTACCCAATCCTATTTGGGTGCCTTGTACGGGGCTTCTTCAAATGATAAAATGGCTGCTTTCTTGAGACATCCAAATTTCTCTCGTGAAATTTCAAACATGTATTTTTGTGGGGGGAGTGTACATCCAGGAGGAGGGATTCCCTTATGTTTGTTGTCATCAAAAATTGTAAGCGATTTAATTCCAGCGCCATGAAAGACTACCTAATTCCGGTAACAAGTACTGCCAAAATATCGGTTGGCCTTATTTGGCTGTTCCATATTTCGGGGCTTTGTGGTATTTTATTTATTGATAGAGAACTGTTTTTAGAAACGACGCCAATAAACCTTTTTGTCACCTTTATCATGCTATTTGTTAACCAACCACAAATGGACAGGGGTGTGGCTTTAGCTGCGGGCTTTGCTTTTGTTATGGGTTTTGCTGTGGAATTTTTGGGCGTGAATTACGGGCTTATTTTTGGGGAGTATGCCTATGGAAATAATTTAGGCCTAAAAATAGGCGGTGTTCCATTATTGATTGGTGCCAATTGGGTTATGCTCACTTTTATAACGGGAGCTGTTGCTGCACTATTTTTTGACAGATCTCCCTTAAAAGCTGCAGTTTTTGGCGCATTCCTCATGGTACTTATAGATTTGGTTATTGAGCCTGTAGCGCCAAAGTTTGATTTTTGGGAATTTGCAGATGTAACAGCCCCTCTTTCAAATTATATTGGCTGGTTTTTAGTAGCCTTCCCCATACAGTGGATTTATCAAACGCAAGTAAAAATTAAAGACCGCGTGTTTTCATTTCATTTGGTTTTAGTTCAATTTTTCTTTTTTGGCGCATTTAGCCTTATTCAATTAGCCTCGTAGTTCAACGGATAGAATAGAAGTTTCCTAAACTTTAGATCCAGGTTCGATTCCTGGCGAGGCTACTTGTTGCCTTGACAGTAATGCCTTGGCACTAATGCGTAGCATTGAATCGAAGTTTATGCCCTGTGGGTAATTCCTGGCGAGGCTACTTGTCTAAATATTATCAGATGGTTAACGTTAGGGTATTGCCATCAAGGCTAGGGTTATAGCAAGTTAGTGCTGAACTACAATTATCATCATATTCTCTACCGTGGTTAGCACCTGTTCTTGAACATTTGAATTTATTATTGTTATACGTCCAGTCAGTGTGTCCTTGATGTGGACAAACATTGGTATAGGCCTGAATTTCAGTTGAAGATATACGTAATAATAAGGCAGGAATACCTATGCTTTTTCCGTTCATCCACCCGCCTGTACTGCTTAGTTGACTAAATTTGCTATCAGTCAAATCAATGGTATAGGTGTTCCCGCTTTTCGTGTATCCAGAATTTGTTCCTGTTGAATTGTCTGGGTTTGTACTTGCTACATCATCATCTCCACTGCTACAAGCCTCTAGGAAACTCAAGCCAAAAAAGGCAAAGGCAACAGTAGGGCATACTTCTTTTAAAAAATGTCTTCTGCTTTTCATGTTTTTTTATTTTAAATATAGCTAATATATTTTTAAATGGCATATGCCAACTTTACCTGTAAGTATTCAAAGGGACATATTCATAATCAAACAAATTATATACATTTGTATCTACATATAATTTTTATCCTTGAAACAAATTGTATCTAAAATACTGACAATAAGCATCTTGTGTAATTTTTTATCTAATGCGCAATATCATCCACCTATACAGAACTTCACGCCAGAGGTGTATAAGGCTGGTAATCAGAACTGGAATATAAGCAAGGATGCTACTAACAGGACGTATGTAGCCAATAACTTTGGACTGCTTGAATTTGATGGTGTACGCTGGACATTATACCCTACCCCAGACGGCTCTATAATGCGCTCTGCATTTGTTAAAAACAACATTGTTTATACAGGAGCATATATGGATTTTGGCTATTGGCTCCGTAGTGAAGAAGGTACACTAGCATATACCTCACTAGCAGAGACCGTTGGTTTTCAAACCATAGAAGACGAACAGTTTTGGAATATTTTTAGTCACAAACAGTATATCCTTTTTCAATCCCTTAGCCGATTGGTGATCTATAACCAACAATCCAACACCCTCGATACCTATAATTCCGAACACGGAATCTTATTCGCTTTTGCCAATGACGATGAAATTTATTTTCAAGACAACAATCGTACGCTTTTTAAAATAGAAAACGAGAAGAGTTCGCTGCACCTCTCCGCTACCGAGCTAAATCAAAATCAAGTTGTAGGTATTGTGAACAGTTCTGTAGGCCAACTAATCGTCACAAGAGAGAATGGCTTATTTATTAATGGGAGAGCGCTCAAATCCACCCAACCCAACTTAAGTAAAAATCTAGCCAAAGACGTAGTGTATAGTTTTACTCAAACTGCTAACGGCCAACTTGTTCTGGGAACGGTTAAAAATGGAGTATATATACTTTCAGAAAGCGGTGCGTTGGTGCATCATATCAATGTTGATAACGGACTGAATAACGATACGGTTTTGTCCGTATTTTCTGAAAACAGGGGTGTTTGGTTGGGGTTAGATGACGGCCTAGCGTTTGTAAAACTTGATTCACCCATCCAACAGTATAATTTTAGACAAGAAGCCATAGGTACAGTTTACACGACCATTGTTTTTAATCAATATTTGTATGTAGGCACCAACCAAGGATTGTTTTATAGAAGATACGATGTTGACGAACCACTTAAGCCCATAGCTGGACTTGAGGGTCAGGTGTGGACGTTGCAAGGCATCGGAAATAAGCTTTTTTGTGGGCACGACCGAGGCGCTTTTCTAGTAAATGAAAATAGGGCAAAGCAGCTTTATGCCAAGTCAGGTATGTGGACGTTTAAGCAGATAAGTGATGAACTTTTGCTTGCTGGTGCTTATGATGGCTTACACGTTTTTAGTAACAAATCAAATACGTGGGCCTATCAAAATCACCTTAAAGATTTCAGTATATCTTCTCGTTATTTTGAGATGTTAGATGACACCCATTTGCTCGTAAGTCATGAATATAAGGGAATATATAAACTGACAATGGATGAAGCCAAAACAGCCATAGTTGAAGTTGAACAAATTCCAAATGTACCCAAGAGCTCTTTCAGTAGTTTAAGGTTTTTTGAAGATGACATTTACTACTTTTCAAAAGAGGGGTTTTATACCTATGACAATGCTTCCAATAATTTAGTAAAGAACGACGCCATTTCACAGCTCTTTGATGAGGATAACTTCACAACGGCTAAAATGGTTGTTGACAGAAATGAATACTTATGGTTATTTGGGCGCAACAATATTTATCAATTAAAGAAAGCAGCGCTTGCCAACGACCTTTTGGTTCGTAAATTTCCAATTGCCTACGATACACGAAAGACCATAACGGGCTTTGAAAATCTAAGCCGAGTTAAAAATGACATTTACCACCTTGGAACATCAAGAGGATTTTTCAGGCTAGACATTTCAAAAATTAAACCTGTAACACCTGAAATTGGATTAAGTACACTAGTAGCAAATAACAAAAAAGGCGACTCCCAATTTTTGAATTTATCCGAGGAAGTGAGTCTTGATTACGACTTCAATACAATAACGGCTTCACTCTATTTTACCAATAACACAATTTTAGACTTGCCACGTTTTCAATACAAGCTCGAAGGTTATAGTGAAAGCTGGTCTCCTTGGACAGAAGATGCAACCATCACATTTAGCAATTTGAAATTCTCTACATATAACTTATCGGTACGTGCCATGCTTAACGATGTTGTTAGCGAGAAAACCTTTAATATTCCTTTTAACATAAACCGACCATATTATTTTTCAAATATTGCCTTGTTGGTGTATTTCATTTTTATGATTGGTATTTTTCTAGCGATAAACAACAGGTATACACACTATTATAGGCGGGAGCAAGAAAAACTTATAAAAGAGAACAAACGTAAGATTGACATGATGCAGTTTAAGCAAAACGAAGAGATCATGCGCATCAAAAACGAGCAGTTGGAGGATAATATTGATAAGAAAAACAAGGAACTTGCGATATCAACAATGGCATTCATCAAGAAAAATCAGTTCATGAACTCCTTGTTAATCGATTTGGAACCTGCTGCTACTGATCCAACGGTATCAAGAGTGTTGCGAACCATCAAACGCTCTTTAAAAAACGATGATGATTGGGAGTTTTTTGAGCAGGCTTTTGACAATGCAGATAAAGACTTTTTAAAAAGGCTAAAACAAAAGCATGAGGCGCTGACGAACCACGATTTAAAACTTTGCGCCTATTTACGTTTAAATTTATCCTCTAAAGAAATTGCTCCATTACTTAGCATATCTGTTAAGAGTGTAGATATAAAGCGCTACCGTTTGCGAAAAAAAATGGATTTGGAGCATAATCAAAACCTTACAGAATACATTCTTTCACTGTAGTTCAATACCGATGGAAGCTTTGAAAATGTGCTTGGAACAGAATCGTGGATTGAGGCCTGGCAAAGCGTAGCAGCAGACGGCTGTGCGGCTCCAGTGTTTCCACATGACGGTACTGCATCCGCCACATACGAATACAATGAAGCTGCTGGAAGTATTAAGCTTACAGGCAAGGGTGCTTACCTTGGATTGCCAAAAGCTTATAATCTTGGAGAACTTACTACGCCAGGGGATGCGCCAGATGAAATCACCTACGAAGCTGCACTTTCTAGCGATGGCAGTACACTTGAAATTGACATTAAAGTCAATGATGGTAACGATGCCCATTGGTCTTTTAAATTTGCTAAAGAATAAGAACGTTGTAAATACCCTGCGAACAGTTGTGCTATGTTGGCAGGGTATTTTATTATTTTTAAGTAAACACAACTGTTTCAAAACCATAAGTTTATGAAACATCGCCTATATTGTCATACTGATAATTTTAAACCCTTTTTTTTAAATTGTATATACGTTGTATAGATACTTTTTTACAATCTAGCAATACAATATTGATACATTTGACAAAACTCAGCTTAAAACTAAAAAGTACAGTTTTTATGCTTGAAAGAGCATTTAATACGTTTATCAAAACAACAAAAATCAACACATGAAAAACACCATTTTTAAACTAATTCTCTGCCTTGTTGCTTTCTCTGGAATTTCCCAGATGCACAATGTAGCAGTCAACCAAGGGGCCGATGGCACCACATTGGTTGTTAATGGAGAAGACTTTATGGTCAATGGTATGAATTGGGATTATTTCCCAATCGGCACCAACTATTCTTTCAGCTTATGGAACCAGACGGATGACTTTATTATAGCCGCACTCGATGCTGAGATGGGATTGCTTAAAAACATGGGCGTAAATACCATTAGAACATACACAGGTATCCAGCCAAGATGGATTACTTATATATATGAGAACTATGGGATACACACTATATTAAATCATTCTTTTGGGCGCTATGGCCTCACTATTGATGGTGCATGGGTTCCTGTAACCGACTATAGAGACGAAAAAGCACAAAAGCTTCTTATGTCTGAAGTTACTGCACTTGCAAAAGAATACAAAAACACTCCTGGACTGCTCATGTTCTTGCTTGGAAACGAAAACAACTACGGGTTGTTTTGGGCAGGTGCTGAAACAGAAGACTTCCCAGACGAAGAGGATCAGCGTCGTGCTGTTGGTGAAAACCGTGGCCGTCCCATGTATAAACTCATGAATGATGCCGCCAAGGCGATCAAAGAAATTAATGATGCATATCCAGTAGCCATTTGTAATGGAGATTTATTGTTTCTAGATATCATTGCGGAAGAATGTACGGATGTTGATATCTACGGTACCAACATGTATCGCGGTATTTCATTTGGAGACACTTTTGAACGAGTTAAAAATGAGTATGGCAAGCCTGTATTATTCACAGAGTTTGGCTCGGATGCCTTTAACGCAATTTCCAATAGGGAAGACCAAATGGCGCAAGCAACAATTATGCTGGGGCAATGGAAAGAAATTTATGCCAATGCTGCGGGTCTTGGAAATACTGGAAACTCCATTGGTGGATGTACCTTCCAGTTTAGTGATGGCTGGTGGAAGTTTGGACAAACAGACAACCTAGACGTACATGACAATAACGCTTCTTGGTCTAACGGTGGATATCCATTTGACTACAAACTAGGTCAAAACAACATGAACGAAGAGTGGTTTGGTATCTGTGCCAAGGGGCCTACTGATGCTCGCGGATTATACGATCTATATCCAAGAGCCGCGTATTATGCGCTCAAACAAGCACACACATTAAATCCATATAGCGAGGGTGTAGATGCTGATTTTGTGGACAGTCATTTTAATAGCATCCAAATAATGGATGCCATGCTACGCGCAAGAGGAGACAAAGCAGCTTTAGGCGGAGGTGAAAAAATTCGCTTGAGTACGCTCAGAGGAGAATTCACAGCATTCAATACGGGTGGTAGTTTGATAACCACACCAGAAACGCCAGACCCTGAGAATGAAGCTTATCCCGATCAATTGGGCTTTGACCATATGGAGTCTTACTTCGTTGGTGTTGAAGGTAATCCTGCACCTGGTATGCGTGCTAATGTTAACGTGAATATTTTGGGGAATGTTGCCAACAACCCAATAGATGAAATCTTCTATGAAAATAGAGGGAGAACACAAAAACTAACCACATCAGACGGAGTAGTTACGATTAACGATCCAAACCGTGTTCAAATTTACAATGCTGAATATGAGTGGAACGCTAAAAATTTCGACTTACGAGGATTTTATAGAACAGGACACTATCACTGGGCATATGAAGGAGATATATTTAATATGTATCCGCAGGCATATTACGGGCCTAACCTAGACATCTATAACGGTGAAATTTCAGGCGTTGAGATAGATGGTAAAGGTTCCTTGAATGGACTAAAGGCTGCTTTTGGACCACAACTTTGGTGGGGAGCAAACCCAACAGTGTTATTGAAATACCAGAAGAATCTACTCAAATGGACGGTTACAGGTCTTTACCATCGTGACTTAACTACAAATTTGGAATACGACAGCAGTGGTCGTCGTGTACTAGATCCCAATCAACTTACGAGTGGTGTAATTCCAGCATGGCCTACAGAGCGTGCTTCCATTGCACTGGAGCGTAAGCTTGGTAACTTTGGCATTACCCTTGGAGGTATTTGGGGAGGAAGTCCATTGAACGGTAGCTCTTTCCAAGTATACAACGAGACTCAAAATGCGGTGTATGTTGACAAGATAAATAGTGATGACAATTGGGGAGCAAAAGCCAAAATTACTTTCGCGCAAGGTAAGTTTATGTGGTATGCACAAGGGTCATATATGGGCTTGGTTGCCAATGGCGGTGCCGACCAAACACAAACCTTCACAGGATGGAAACTTAAAGATTCTGGTAGTGGAAACATGACCAATGTACTTTCTGGATTTACGTACCTAGCGGGTAACCTTCAAATTGCACCTAACTTTTTATACCAAAAGCCTTTGGTTGACCCCATGCCAAATGGCGTGGTAGCACCTGGACGTTTACGTAACGTAATTGACGATCCATTTGCGGTTAGAGGTGGAAACAGAGAAACGGTAGGTGGTGAAATTTTATTCACCTATGACCCAACTCCAGGAACTTGGATGTATGAATGGAACAATGATGTTGTTGAAGATGCCAAGTTTGCCATGAGTGCAGGATTTGTGTTTAGACACTTACCTACAACACAAGACGCGCACATAGGGTTCCTTGCAAATCGTCAATTCTTTGCTTTTGGAGAGAGTACACCTGCTGAAGATTTATGGGAAGCACACACACGTATTGTATCTAAATTATCTCCAGAGCTGGGCATGATTGGAAACTTCTACTACGGAACTGCACAAGGCAATGGCGACTCTGTTCGTACCATTACACGATATGGTGGAGACGTAAGAATGATTTACAAAAACATGAAATTGGTTTCTCATGCAAAAGTTAATGACTGGGGTCCTTTTGACTACCATCGTGACTTTAACTTGACATTCCCGTTGCAACTGATGGTTGACGTATCTACTTCCCTTGGGAAACAAGATTGGTTTGGATTGCCTAACACGCAAATTGGTATTCGCGGAACGTGGAGATCTTTAAATCAATACTCACCTCGTTTTTCTCCCAACAGTGCACCTGAGTTTTCCCAAACACCTACAATAAGTCCTGTTGGATTTCCAAACGGTACAGAATGGGAAATTAGAACATACGTACACATCAATATTGGTAAATAATTAAATAGCAAACAATGAAAAAATTTAAGTTTATATCATATTTCACTTTTGCCATTGCAGGAATAGTAACTACTGCATTGGTAAGTTGTGAGCGCGAATTTTCGGAAGATATCACTTTGGCTACCTTCCCCACAATTCCTGAAGTATTTACAGACAACCCTGTAAACTTGACAGATGAATTCTTCATTTCTTTTGATCCTGCTGATGGTGCCAACGTATACGGTTTCGACACAGATAATGACGCCTATAAAGGTACGCAAGCCATTAAAATTGATGTGCCTGCACCAAACGATCCTAACGGAGGTTTTATTGGTGGTATCTTTTTAGATCGCGGTGAAGGAAGAAACCTATCCGAATACACAGCATTGACTTTTTGGGCTAAAGGCTCAACAACTGCTACAGTGGGTTTATTTGGGTTTGGAACTGATTTTATTGAAGACAAATATACTGTTAGTATTGAAGACACAACCCTTTCAACAGCTTGGAAGAAATATATTATTCCAATTCCTGATCCTTCAAAACTGGTTCAAGAAAAAGGAATGTTTATCTTTTCTGCTGGTACTCAAAGTACTGGGAATCTTGGCTACTCCATATGGCTAGACGAGATTAGATTTGAAAAGCTAAATACTTTTGCACAAGCGCGCACATCTATTATGAGTGGTTTAGATGTAAACCACCGAGTTTATAATGGTGAAATTATTATTGATCAAACACAGCAAACCGTGAATTTAGGAGATGGTACAGAGCTTGTGACAAACATAGCACCAGCCTACCTAGATTTTCATTCTTCTGACCCAACGGTTGTACAAATAGATGCCCAAGGGAAAATTATTGTTGTTGCTGCTGGCACTGCTACAATTACAGCAAGCTTTAATGGCGTTGAGGCCGAAGGCTCATTGATAGTTGAATCTAAAGGAGAATTTATTTCTGCCCCAACACCAACACAAGATGCTGCAGATGTCATTTCTATATTTAGCGATACGTATGAAAATGTGAACATTGATTTTTATAACGGCTATTGGGAACCATATCAAACAACGACTTCTGCTGATTTCGATGTTAGTGGAGACAACATACTTGTTTATGAAAACTTTAATTTTGTTGGACATCAATTTTCTGACCCTACAGTAGACGCCAGTGCTATGACTCATTTGCATATGGACATTTTAATCCCTGGCTCGCTACCTTCCAATGCAAAATTTGTAGTGACTATAAAGGATTTTGGCGCTAACGGCGCAGACGGTGGAGGAGATGATAGAACACAAAAAGTTACAATACTCTCTTCGCAGCTTAAGGGTGATGCGTGGGCATCAATAGACATTCCACTTTCGCTGTCTCAAAGATCAAAGGTTGGACAGTTCATTTTTGAAAATGGGGGGTCTGCTGTAACTAACCTATACATGGATAATGTGTATTTCTACAAACAATAAGCAAAAAAGAACAACATGAAATTTAAGAATCGAATTCATTCAAATCGTTTTCAACGTTTCTCCTATTTAGGAGCTTCTGTGATCCTAAGCGTATTTTTTACAAGTTGCGAACCTGATGAAACTCAGGTCGTAACCAATTTCACCACCATTACCATGCAAGACGAATTTGACGTTGCTGGTGCTCCCAATAGTGATATTTGGGGATTTGATATCGGTAGAGGTACTGATGGCTGGGGTAACAAAGAATTGCAGTACTATACGGACCGTTCTGACAATGTAGTTGTTGAAGACGGGATGTTAAAAATTACTGCGGTTAGTGAAAGTTACCAAAGAGCTGCTTACACTTCGGCACGTTTGAAGACCCAAGGTAAGTTTGAGCAAAAGTATGGACGTTTTGAAGCGCGTATAAAATTGCCTTGGGGACAAGGTATTTGGCCGGCCTTTTGGATGTTAGGATCAAATTTTGATACGGTTAGTTGGCCACAATGTGGTGAAATTGATATTATGGAATTTAAAGGTCAAGAGCCCACCATAATTACTGGTAGCTTACATGGACCTGGTTATTCTGCAGCAACGCCTGTTACAAAATCATATGAACTAATAAACGATCGCTTTGACACAGGCTTTCATGTTTTTGGTATTGAATGGGGTGAAGATTATATCAACTATTATGTAGATGATGTATTGTATAATCAAATCACACCAGAAGATGCTGATGGTGAGTGGGTCTTTGATCAACCGTTTTTTATTATTTTAAACCTTGCTATAGGCGGAAATTATGTGGGCGCCCCCACTACCAATACCGTTTTCCCACAAGAAATGCTTGTGGACTATGTTAGGGTTTATTCTGCCGAATAAGTTTATTCATTATCAATAGTATTTAAATAAATTGACCTGTATGCCTAACAGGTCAATTTTATCTAAAAAACCTTTTATTATTCTATTATTTTGACATTTGCAACATCTATAAATTCTAAGATTACTGCCGAGGACGTTCCATATTTAGGACAAAACCCTGCTCAATTTTTTGAAAAAGAAGTTAATGGAAAGGAAGTTATCCGCAATGGCGAATCTTTTTACAAAATTTCGAACGCTGATCTCATGCGCCCATTTTTTATGAGCATTGTGAGTAACTCAGACCATTGGATGTTTATATCAAGCAATGGAAGCCTATCCGCTGGAAGAAAAAACAGTAATTATGCCCTGTTCCCTTATTACACCGATGATAAAATAACAGAAGCCGTTGAAACAACAGGTAGCAAGTCTATATTTTTAGTCACTGTAAATGACAAAAAATACCTTTGGGAACCCTTTTCTAAAAAGCACGAAGGTATATATAAGGTTTCGAGGAATTTGTACAAAAATGTACTTGGTAACAAGGTGGTTTTTGAAGAAATAAACGATGATTTAAATGTTGCATTTACGTACGAGTGGAATTCTAGCGAAAAGTATGGATTTGTTCGAAAGTCGAAATTCACAAACCAAAGTGACACACAAATATCAGTGGAGCTGATAGATGGTGTCCAAAACCTATTACCACAAGGCGTTGAGCCCGATTTACAAAATGCAAGTAGCAACCTGGTAGATGCCTATAAAAAATGTGAGTTAGAACAAGATACAGGCTTGGGTATTTATTCGCTTAGCGCTATCATCGTTGATAAAGCCGAGCCTAGCGAGGCGCTCAAAGCTAACGTGGTGTGGTCAATTGGTTTAGCCCAATCCAAAAAGCTTATTTCTTCACTTCAATTGGATAACTTTCGAAGAGGACAAAGTGTATCTCAAGAAATTGATATTAAAGCTGAAAAAGGCGCTTACTTCCTTAACGATACCATTAGTTTGGCAGCAGCTGCAACCGAAGAATGGATGTTGATTGCCAACGTAAATCAAAGTATTTCTGACATCGTGTCTATTAAGGCCAATATCAAATCGAATACACCGATGCATGAGGAGGTAATTTCAGATGTACAAGCCGGATCTGCTCATTTGCGCGCACTCGTAGGGGCTTCCGACGGACTTCAGATGACAAATGACCGATTGAGAAACATTAGACATTTTGCCAATACCATGTTTAACATTATGCGTGGCGGTATTTTTGACAATAATTATACAATTGATAAGGCCGATTTTATAAAATACATTGCCAATGCAAACAGGAAGATTTACAAACTCAAAGACACTGTTCTGCAAGTACTTCCGGAGCAATTTGATTTAAGCCTACTTAAAGAAATTGCCAAAAACGACGACAACCAAAACTTTAAACGCCTTTGTTTAGAATATTTACCACTTAAGTTTAGCCGTCGCCATGGCGATCCAAGCCGTCCGTGGAATAAATTCTCCATTAATACACGTGCGGAAGATGGTTCCAAAATATTGGACTATGAAGGAAATTGGCGTGATATTTTTCAAAACTGGGAGGCCTTAGCACATGCTTACCCTGATTTTATTGAGGGGATGATTCACAAATTTCTAAATGCTACTACTTTTGATGGCTACAACCCTTACCGTGTTACCAAAGGAGGTTTTGATTGGGAAACCATCGAACCAGATAACCCTTGGGCTTACATAGGCTATTGGGGAGATCACCAAATCATTTACTTACTGAAGTTCTTAGAGTTTATCGAAGATTATTATCCAAACAAGCTCAAAGAATATTTCAACCAAGATTTGTTTGTTTATGCCAATGTGCCTTACCGCATCAAGAGCTATCAAGACATTTTAAAAGATTCAAAAAATACCATTGAATTTGACTTTGAATGTGAAAAAAATATTCAATTCAAACGCGATGAAATAGGTGTAGATGGTGCCTTACTTAGAGACCAAACAGTATTTATATACAAGGTCAACTTTATCGAAAAGATTTTGGCTACTGTTTTGGCAAAGATGTCAAACTTTATACCTGAAGGGGGTATATGGATGAATACCCAACGTCCCGAATGGAATGATGCCAACAATGCCTTAGTAGGCAATGGAGTTTCCATGGTAACGCTATACTATTTAAGACGTTTTTTACGCTTTTTTGAAAATATGATTGAGACATCTTTTGAATTGGATGTGCCAATTTCTAAAGAACTACACCAGTTGTTTGGTCAAGTAAACGATGCCCTTGAGCAGTACAAAAATCTCTTAGGAAGCAGTTTTAGTGATGTAGAACGAAAAACGCTTATGGATGCCTTAGGTGAAGCTGGAAGCCAATACCGAAACACCATATATGACAAGCGCTTCTCTGGCGAAAAAGAAATGGTTTCAAAAGCAACATTGCTTTCATTTCTACAAACAGCTACCTTATTTTTAGAACACTCAATTAAGGCCAACAAACGAAACGACGGTATGTATCATGCGTATAATCTGATGACACTAAGAGCAGATGACGCCGTCAGCATTAGTCATTTGCCTGAGATGCTTGAAGGTCAAGTGGCAGTGTTGAGTTCAGGGTTTCTGTCTACTCAAGAAAGTCTAGACGTATTGGACAGCTTGAAGGCCAGCAGCTTATTTAGGAAAGATCAATACAGTTATATACTGTATCCCAACAAAGACCTGCCAAGGTTTGTTCACAAGAATACCATCCCTGAAGAAAAAATAACAAACTCTGCCTTGCTTCAAAAACTTGTGGCAGATGCCAATTTGGAAGTCTTGTCTCAAGATATATCTAGAGAATACCACTTCAATGGGAATTTTAATAATGTGAAAAGCCTGCAAGCTGCATTAGCGGCATTGCCTAGCCAGTATAAAGGCTTGGTTGAAAAAGAAACCGCCTATATTGAGCAAATTTTTGAAGACGTTTTCGACCACAAATCATTTACTGGAAGATCTGGAACGTTCTTTGGATATGAAGGCTTAGGCTCTATCTACTGGCATATGGTTTCAAAGCTGCAACTAGCTGTTTATGAAATTACCAAAGCAGCCATAGACAACAACGATGATCCAGCCTTGATTGGAAAACTGTTTGACCACTACTATGAAATAAATGCGGGCATAGGCGCGCACAAATCACCTGAGTTGTACGGTGCTTTCCCAACAGACCCATATTCGCATACTCCTGCTGGAAAAGGCGCACAACAGCCCGGTATGACAGGCCAAGTAAAAGAAGATATCTTGAGTCGATTTGGGGAACTAGGTGTTCGCGTTACCAATGGAACACTAGGATTTGACCCTACCATTCTTCACACCGAAGAATTTTTAGCCGAACCTAAGCAATTTAATTATGTAAATGTTGCCAATCAAACGGTTTCAATTACTATTGATAAAGATAACTTGGCGTTTACCTACTGTCAAGTCCCCGTTATTTATAAAAAATCAACTGAAGCAGCCATAGAAGTCGTGCTGAATTCAGGAGAATCTAAATTGTTTTCAGGACAATATCTAGATAAAGAAATATCCCAACAAATCTTTCAACGAACAAATACCGTTAACAAAATAATCGTATCAACTTTGAAAGAATAATGTATATAAACTAACGTAAACTATGGCGCTGCCAACTTGTAAATGATGAAAACAATTCAAACGTATGCTTTTATTGTGTCTATCATTTTGATGGCTACTTCATGTAACACCTCCCGTCAAAAAATGAATAATTCTAACATAACAGCTGCTGAAATTTTAGGTAACCCAGATTACCTAGCTATTTCTTATGGGGGTTATAGAAAAAACACGCGAGACGTACAACCAACAATTGAGGAGTTAAAGGACGATATGAAAATCCTTTCCGCCATGGAGATTCGCATCATTCGAACGTATAACGTGCATTTGCCACAAGCAGAAAATATCCTTGCTGCCATTTCAGAACTTAAGAAAGAAAACCCTTCATTTGAAATGTATGTCATGCTTGGTGCATGGATTGATTGCTTAAATGCTTGGACAGACAAAGTAGTTAATCACTATGTAGAAAGTCCTAGAAACGAAATTGAAATTGACAAAGCTGTTGCATTGGCCAATCAATACCCAGACATTGTAAAAGTACTTGCTGTTGGAAATGAAGCTATGGTAAAATGGGCTGAAAGTTACTATGTACAACCCGGCATTATTTTGAACTGGGTTTCCTATTTACAAACACTAAAAAGGGACAACAAACTTCCAAAAGACTTGTGGATTACCAGTTCTGATGATTTTGCTTCATGGGGAGGAGGAGATACAGCTTACCACAACTCTGATCTAGAAGACTTGATACGAACAGTGGATTATATTTCCATGCATACATATCCTTTTCACAACACACATTACAGTCCTGCATTTTGGGAAGTAAACCAAACAGAAGCTTTGGGTAAGACCCAAAAAGAACTTATCGAAGAAGCCATGATACGCGCTCGAGATTTTGCCGTAGACCAATACCATCAAGTAAAAAAATATATGGAAAGCCTAGGAGTTAATAAGCCTATACATATTGGTGAAACAGGCTGGGCAACCATATCAAATGGCTATTATGGCAGAAAAGGCTCCCATGCTGCAGACCAATACAAGCAGGCAAAGTATTATCGACTGATGCGCGCATGGGCTAAAGAAAACAAGGTGTCTTGCTTCTTTTTTGAGGCTTTTGACGAACCCTGGAAAGAAGCGCATAATGCCAAAGGCTCCGAAAACCACTTTGGATTAATCACTGTTGACGGCAAAGCCAAGTATGCGCTTTGGGAAGCTGTTGATAAGGGTGTTTTTGAAGGCCTTACGCGTAATGGAAACCCCATAACTAAAACCTTTAATGGGGTAAGTGAAAACCTTTACATTTCTGTCCTTCCTCCTAATGTTTTAGAGCTTAACCCAAACTAACTATATGAAAACAAACACACTTTTAATCGGCTTAATATTTACCCTAATGGCAACTTCTTGTACAGACGGATCATCTGAAATAACCGTATATGAGACCTCGGAAAGCGGAAATAAGCTAACGCAAGTACATGACTTTAAAACTCTAGAAGCCCCTTCGACCATTACCATAGACACCTCTAAGGAACTCCAAACCATTACAGGTTTTGGGGGTGCTTTTACAGAATCATCTGCATATCTGCTCAATCAGGTAAGCAAAGCGAATAGAGATAAAATTTTAAAAGCATATTTCGCAAAAGACGGCGCGCGCTATTCGCTTGCACGCACACACATGAATTCATGTGACTTTTCGCTCAACAACTACTCCTACACGCCTGTTGCAGGTGACAAGGAACTCCTTCATTTTTCAATTGAAGAAGACAAAGACGATTTGATACCTATGATCCAAGATGCCATGGCTATTTCTGAAGATGGTTTTAGGCTTTTCGCTTCTCCTTGGACAGCTGTGCCTTGGATGAAAGACAACAACAGTTGGGTTGGAGGGAAACTGCTTCCTGAATACTACGACACTTGGGCTTTATTCTTTTCCAAATATGTTGATGCTTATAAAGATCAGGGCATTGACATTTGGGGCTTTACTGTTGAAAATGAACCCCATGGGAATGGCGAAAATTGGGAAAGCATGCATTATTCTCCCGAAGAAATGACTCATTTTGTGCAGCATTTCCTCGGACCAAAACTCGAAGCTGATGGCAAAGGAGATTTGGTTATTTTGGGTTATGATCAGAACCGAGAAGGCCTAAAGGAATGGGTAGATGTCATGTACCAAGATGAGGCCTCATCCAAATATTACGATGGAACTGCTGTACACTGGTATGAGAGCACTTACGACTATTTCCCAGAAGAGTTACAATACGCACACCAAAAGGCACCCAACAAGTATTTGATTCAAACTGAAGCTTGCATAGACGCAGAAGTTCCTGTGTGGCAAGATGACAATTGGTATTGGAAGAAAGAAGCCACAGACTGGGGGTATGACTGGCGAGAAGCAGAAAAAAAATACCTACATCCCAAGTATGCGCCAGCAAACCGCTATGCTAGAGATATTATTGGTTGCCTTAACAATTGGGTTGACGGATGGGTAGATTGGAATATGGTATTGGATACCAAGGGAGGTCCGAACTGGGCAAATAACTGGTGTATTGCACCCGTAATAGTCGATACCGAGAAGGATGAAGTTTACTTCACACCACTCTATTACATCATGGCGCACTTTAGTAAGTTTATTCGACCAGATGCCAAAGTAATTGACGCCCATAACACCGATTCAGAATTGATGGTTACTGCCGTTAAAAATCCAGATGGAAGTATTGCTGTTGTGGTCTTTAATGAGGGGAAGTCAGCTAAGAGTTTTGAGTTAAAACTAGGCAGCATTTTAAAAAATATTTCGATTAGCCCACAAGCTATTCAGACGATAACCCTTTCAAATTCAGCATTATGAAAAGTGGATCACACATAGTTCAGCCTAACAAAGTTCCTATGGGTCAAAAGATTGCTTTTGGTTTCGGGATGTTGGCCAATCAAATGTTCCCAGCCATATTAGGGATTTTTATGGTTGTATTGGTGCAAGACTTAGGTTTCCCTGGATGGATGTGGTCGTTAATTTACTTTTTTCCAAGAATATTTGATTCCATTACAGACCCAATTATGGGCTTTATATCAGATAACACAAAATCAAAGTGGGGAAGACGTAGACAGTATGTTTTGGCAGGTGGTGTTCTTATGGGGATTGCCTATATCTTTATGTGGCAACTTTTTAAAGAAAACACACTTGAATATAACTTTTGGTATTTCTTTTTCTGGTCCATTTTATTTTACCTCGGGCTCACCCTATTTAGTGTCCCTTATGTAGCTATGGGCTATGAGATGAGCGATGACTTTCACGAACGTACAAGCATTATGGCCATTGCTCAATGGATTGGTCAATGGGCTTGGGTAATTGCCCCGTGGTTTTGGGTAATTATGTATGATCCAGAATGGTTCCCTTCTGCAGATGTAGCTGTACGAGAACTTGCCATTTGGGTTGCCATTCCTTGTGCTGTTTGCGCCATGATACCTGCAATATTTATAAAAAGTAAGTCAACTGTTAATGAGGACTACGAACCCTTAAACAGCGCCAACATTGGCAATAGTCTTCTAAAGATTTATCACAGTTTTGTGGAAGCTTTTAAAATCAAAGAATTTAGAAAATTATGTGGCGCCACATTTTTAATTTTCAACGCATTTAATACCGTTGCAGCACTCACTTTTTTTGTTATCGTGTACAAGCTCTTTAATGGTGATGCGGAAGCAAGCGGTATTTGGGTTTCTCTTTTTGGCTGCTTGGGTGCATTAGGCACTACTTTTATCGTAATACCCATCGTCACATGGATGTCAAAGAAGTTTGGCAAGAAAAGGGCATTTTTATTGGCACAAGGCATTTCTGTTATAGGATATGCCATGCTTTGGTTTTTATTTGTTCCAGGAAAGCCATGGATGTATATAATAGCCCTTCCGTTTTTCTCTTTTGGCATAGGAAGTTTGTTCACCATCATGATGTCCATGACCGCCGATGTAATTGATGTAGACGAACTAAACACAGGTTTGCGTAGAGAGGGAATCTTTGGCGCCATTTATTGGTGGATGGTCAAAGTCGGTTTTGCTATTGCTGGCGCACTAAGTGGTGTCATTATCGCATTTGTTGGCTTTAATCCAGACCTTGCCACAACAGAACAGGAATCTGCCGTTAACGGATTACATGCCTTCTTTTGTTTCTTCCCTTTGGCGGGAACGCTTTTTGCTATGTACATCATGAGAAACTATAGTATTGATGAAACGCGGGCAAATGAAATCAGACAACAAATAAAAGCGCGTAAAGCCGCCCCTAAAGCTCTTGTATCATATTACAAACAAGGAAAAATTAAGGAATTTACCGATGCTGATTTTAACAAGTCATTGGAGGGAGATATTGATTTCAGTGGCCTAGCTAAAAATGCCCAAGCCAAGCTATTCAAAGAGACCTTAGCAAATGGGCTTCATGGATTGTGCTTTAGCCCCTACAGAGAGAACCAAAACATTGGCCACAAACTTTCGAAAGCACAAATTAACGAGCGTATGGACATAGTAGCACCTTACACCAAGTGGATTCGTTCGTTTTCCTGTACAAAAGGCAATGAGTTTATACCTCAGGCCGCAAAAGCGAGAGGGTTAAAAACAATGGTAGGTGCTTGGATAGGAGCTGATGCCGAGGAAAACAAGAAAGAAATCGACGCCTTGATCAAGCTTGTCAAAAACGACCAAGTAGATATCGCGGTTGTGGGTAATGAGGCTTTGATGCGAGATGAGCTCAGCGAAGCACAAATAATGGATTATATCGCTCAAGTTAAGAAGGCAAACCCAAAGGTTCAGGTCGGGTATGTTGATGCCTACTATGAATTTATTCAACGGCCAAAGCTGGTTGATGCCTGTGATGTAATTTTAATAAATTGTTATCCATTTTGGGAGGGATCAACTATCGAATCTTCTACGGCTTATTTAAAACAAATGCATGAAGCTACAAGTAATGTGGCCAAGAACAAACCCATTATTATAAGCGAGACAGGATGGCCTAATCAAGGTGAACGTGTCGGAGCAGCAATTCCCACAGCGTCAAATGCTGCACAGTATTTTGTGAATGTAAATCTCTGGGCCAAACAAGCAAAAGTGCCTTTGTTTTACTTTTCCTCATTTGACGAGTCTTGGAAAGTTCACCACGAAGGAGACGTAGGTGCACGTTGGGGTATTTGGGACAAGAACGAAAAATTAAAACACTAAATCATGTCATACAGAGAAGGAAAAGACTTTAGTCTAGAGGCACTTGAATACAAGACGTACAAAGGAGTCAATTTTGACACCTATTCAAATAATGAATTAGAGGGCCTGTGGCGTAAAACCCTCAAATCGGGCATGCATGGCATTTGCTTTAGTATGTACGAAGACGGTCAAGAGCCTGGAGATACAATTACTGAAGCTCAAGTTGAAAGACGCATTAAGATTTTAAAGCCTTATTCCAAATGGATACGTTCATTTTCGTGTATTGAAGGAAATGAACATATTCCTAGACTAGCTCATAAACACGGCCTGAAAACTATGGTAGGCGCTTGGTTGAGCGATGACGATGAAAAAAATGAAGAGGAAATCAATGCCCTCATAGCTTTAGCAAACGAAGGATGTGTAGACATTGCCGCTGTTGGCAACGAAGTGCTTTACAGAAATGATCTTTCTCTTGAAGCACTTTTAGATTTTATGAAACGTGTTCGCGCAGCAATACCAGAACATATTCCAGTAGGCTATGTAGATGCCTATTATGAATTTTCGGTACACCCTGAACTTGTGGAACATTCGGATGTAATATTGTCGAACTGCTATCCCTTTTGGGAAGGCTGTCCAGAAGCGTATGCACTAAATCATATGCAACAAATGTATGGGCAGGCCATGGACGCAGCAAAAGGAAAAAAAGTAATTATTACCGAAACAGGATGGCCTAGTAAAGGTGAGTCATTGAAAGCTGCCGATCCAGGCGAGGAACACGCCATGAAATATTTTATCAATACGCAGGCTTGGGCTAAAAAAGCCAACATAGACGTATTTTATTTTTCATCTTTTGATGAGTCCTGGAAAGTAGGACCAGAGGGAGAAGTAGGTGCCTATTGGGGACTTTGGGATAAAAATGAAAAGTTAAAATTTTAGACCTGTTTAATTTTTTCCTGCGAACGAGCGGTCTTACCTATGAATAGTCTTTTAGACAATGCACAAGAAGTGTATCTTTGAGGATGCGTTTCTGTTATTTGCTTTTTTTCGTTTTGTTGGTTGGTTGTACACAAAAACAGCCTCCTCTTTCTTCAGACAAGGCTGTTATAGTCGATACCCTTATTCAAAAAACACCCCTTAAAATACCTGTTGCAAGGCAGGAATTGAATTGGTCGAACGTATTGGCGTTAATGGAGTCTTTGCACGAAATTCCCTCTGACCAACGTGCTATTACCCTTAAAAACATCAAAGCGGAAGCCATTAAATTAAATAGGCAAGCCTGGCCAAAAGACTGGGATACCAAGCCTATTCGTGTACGTTTTAATGTGTTTGTAACCCATGTGAGTATCGCTGCAGACCAGCGTCTAGGGGATACTGCACTTGAAGAACAAAGCCTAGCCATTAATAAGATGAAAACAAGTTGGGATATATTTGCCGACCTAATCAGCGGCGATACTATGCTAACGGGCTTCAACCCCACAATCAGCCAACCGATAAGAAAAACCGAATAGCGAAGCGCTGCAGCTATCCAGTACCATTTTGTTTCGCTTGCTTCCTGTTGTTGCAAATGAAGGAAGTGGAAGCTTTAGACGTTCAGCGGCTAGGGTATAAAAATCAACTCTTTTCTGATGAACTGGACTAACACAATGAAGCGTTTTCCCCCAATGTCCGCCTTCAATTATAGCCATTAAAAAACGCACGACGTCTTCTCGATGAACTAGATTTGTTGGTGCTTGTGGTGCCGGTATATTGGTTCTGCCCGCAAGCTGTTTTGCAGGATGCCTATCGCCCCCAACCAGTCCACCCAACCTTACAATTGTTGCATGATTTGCAGCAGTTTGAATGAATTTCTCCGCTTCCAAAAGTTGTTGTCCGCTTAAACCATCCGGTTCAGGGATGCTTTTTTCATGCACTACCCCTTGCGAAGCACCAAACACTCCTATACTACCGAGCAATACTAGCTTACATGAAGGATGTTGTGTAAGGGCTGTTACAAGTATTTTTATACGATTTGCATAGTTGGCTTTAGGATTTTTTCTCAGCCCTGGAGGGAATGCAATAACAAGGATGTCAACTTCTTCTATAAAGGCATTTACGTTTCCAATAATAGCCTCGTTACTGAGCTTAATCAAGAACGGTTCGATATT
This sequence comes from Flavobacteriaceae bacterium, assembly GCA_024639165.1. GTDB lineage: Bacteria > Bacteroidota > Bacteroidia > Flavobacteriales > Flavobacteriaceae > UBA7446. The sequence goes on from JAHEIX010000008.1 coordinate 27,871, forward strand.
GAGATTACGTAAGTCTTCTAGACCATTTTTGTTTGTGACACTTCCACGAACATGATGCCCTTGGGCTATAAGCGATTGGGCAAGTGCTTTCCCCAACCAACCACATCCCATAATAGCTATTTTTTTCATTGTTGTAAATGTATCTTTTTTGCGGACAATTCAAAGATTAAAAAATTTTCCTTATCTTTTGTTCAATAAAACATAAACATGCCTATTAAAAGTTTTCAAGCAGCACGTCAAAAGCTCATTCCAAAGCGGAGGAAATCTCTTTTGGTACGTGACTATATGACGCGTGACTTGATTACGTTTTCCCCACAGCAATCTATCCTTGAGGTAATGCGTATTCTTATCCGCAATAAAATCTCTGGTGGACCTGTTTTGGACGATATGTCTAGATTGGTTGGAATTATTTCTGAGGCAGACTGCATTAAGCACCTTTCCGAAAGCAAGTATTTTAATCAGCCTTTTTTTGACCGTAAGGTAGCGCAGAGTATGTCAGAGAATCCAGACACCATAGAAGCAGATAAAACGATTTTTGATGCTGCTACGTTGTTTCATAAGACCAACCGCCGTAGGCTTCCAGTCTTAGAGCAGGGGAGGCTGGTAGGGCAAATAAGTAGGCAAGATGTTGTTAAAGCAGCGTTGTTGTTGCGCAGTCAGCGGTGGCGCTAGCGGAATAAATAACCTATAAAAACCCCTTATCATGAGTACCATTCAGAATAGCGTTATGCTAATCGGACACTTGGGCGACAACCCAGAGGAAGTAAAATTAGACTCCAATAAAAAGTTAACGACCTTTTCCATAGCGACCAATCTTCGTTATAAAAATAAAGAAGTTGAAGCTGTTGAAAAAACGCAATGGCATCGCATTGTTGCGTGGAATAAGCTAGCTGAAATATGCCTCGAACACCTGAAAAAGGGAAGTCATGTAGCATGTCGCGGGCATTTGGAATATCGCGAATATGAAACCAAGTCTGGTGAAAAAAGACGTGTTGCTGAAATTCATTTAGATGAAATGCAACGGCTTTAATCAGTCGTAAATATCTGCTGCAATTCGATAGGTATTGGCGTGAGCCTCAACGATTATATTTACATCTGGAGCATATCCACCACCCATGCTACATTGCACAGGAATGTTGCGTTCATAGCATGCGGATAGAACCATTTCATCCCTTTTTTTAGCCCCCTCAAGCGTAAGAGACAAGCGTCCGAGTTTGTCCTCATGCAGCACATCTACACCCGAAAGGTAAAATACAAAGTCAGGCTGGAAGTCGTTTACCAAATTAACTAGTGTTTCTTCCAGCATACTCAGGTATGCGCGATCTTGCGTATTATCCGCTAATGGGATATCTAAATCACTGCGTTCTTTTTGAAAAGGATAGTTCGCTTTGCCGTGAACCGAAAATGTAAATACAGCCGGATTATTTTGAAATAGTGCTGCCGTGCCATTTCCTTGATGAACATCCAAATCGATAATCAAGATTCGTTGCGCCAACTTGTTGTCCAATAGGTAGTTTGCTGCTATGGCTTGGTCATTAAGCAAACAAAATGCCTCTCCACGGTCATAAAAGGCGTGGTGTGTTCCACCTGCAATATTAAAGGCAATGCCATTATCAAGTGCAAAAGTGCACCCTTCCAATGTGCCTTGTGCAATAACACACTCGCGCTCAATGAGCTCAGTTGACAGCGGAAAGCCAATGCGGCGCGCCTCTTTTTTCGGAAGTGACAAGGCCTTTAGCTTGTTGTAATAGTTCTGGCAATGTGTTCGTGTAATAAGTGAATCTGCCATTCGCGTTGGCGCAAAAAACTGTTCTTTATAGCATGTCCCTTCTAAGAGCAGCTGCTGTGGTAACAGTTCATACTTGGCCATAGGAAAACGATGCCCTTTTGGTAAGGGATGCGCGTAAATAGGGTGATGGGCAATGCGAATCATTGCCACAAATATAGGCCTTACCCTTTTTTAAATATTTTTAAAATATATCCTAGAGCAACTAGCACAACACCAAACATAAAAAGGGAACTGAGAATTCCTACATCAGAATCTAGTGTAAAGATATTTTCACAAAATGAATAATAGTCTACTTCTAAAAAAGTAAGTAACAGAAAAGAAAGACTGGTTATTAGCGTACCGAAAATCAGTACTCTTTTGTACAAAAACAGGGTCATTGATATGAGATTTGGAAGTATATAAATTTATTTTGAATTCTGAGTATAATATTTAACAGATTTAGAAAGGAGAGAACTAAGCGGTAAGCTTTTCTAGCTGAGCAGCAATTTCTTCATCTTCTATTTTTTCAAAAAGGAGAGCGGGTTCACCAAGTGTATGCTTGCTTTTAACAGAAATGCCATCTTTCAAACTATCCCAACATACAGCCTTATCCAACTTTAACATTCCTCTAAGTTTTTGGGCAGTATGCGGCAAAAAGGGTTCGGAAAGTATAGCCAATCCAGCCGCTATTTGTAAGGCAGTATGCATGATGGTTGCTACGCGCTCTGGGTTTGTTTTGATAAGCTTCCAAGGTTCTTCGTCAGCCAAATACTTATTACCCAAACGTGCTAATTGCATCATTTCTTGACAGGCAGCACGAAACTTATATTGATCAATTAATTTCCCAATTTTCAATGGGGTAGCCGCAAGTGTTTCGAGGGTTTCTGTATCAACGGTGCTGTATTCATTGGGTTCAGGAACTACGCTTTCATAATATTTCTTCATCAAGACCATTACTCTATTGATAAAGTTACCAAAAATGGCTACCAGTTCGCTGTTGTTTCGCGTCTGAAAATCATGCCAGGTGAAGTCGTTGTCTTTGGTTTCTGGTGCGTTTGCGGTAAGGACATAGCGCATTACATCTTGCTTGTTGGGAAAATCTTCAAGGTATTCATGCAGCCACACTGCCCAATTTTTTGAGGTTGAAAGCTTTTGACCCTCTAGGTTTAGAAATTCATTTGCCGGCACATTTTTTGGGAGTATATAGCTGCCCATTGCTTTTAGTACGGCTGGAAAAATAATGCAGTGGAATACGATATTGTCTTTTCCAATAAAGTGAACCAGTTCGGTATTCTCATCTTTCCAATAGGGCGCCCAGTCTTTCCCTTCTTTTACTGCCCATTCTTTTGTGGCAGAGATATATCCAATAGGCGCGTCAAACCACACATAGAGTACTTTGTTTTCACCCCCATCAACGGGCACTGGAATCCCCCATGATAAGTCACGTGTTACGGCTCTGGGTTTAAGTCCGTCATCAAGCCATGATTTAACTTGCCCCAATACATTTGGTTTCCAATCTTTTTGATGCCCCTCCAATATCCAAGAGCGTAAAAACGTCTCATATCGATCTAGGGGTAAATACCAATGTGTGGTTGTTTTAAGGCTAGGAGTTTCACCCGAAATCGCTGACTTTGGGTCGATCAAATCGTTGGCGTTAAGCGAGCTTCCACAAGATTCGCATTGATCGCCATACGCTTCTGGGTTATGACATTTTGGGCAGGTGCCTACTACATACCTATCTGCCAAAAACTGGTCTTCTTTTGCATCATACAATTGATCGGTAGTTTGGGTTTCAAACCCATCCTTTTCATGAATTGCTTTGAAAAATTCTTGTGCTGTTTCGTGGTGCACTTTGCTGGAGGTCCTGCCGTAGTAATCAAAAGAAATACCAAAATCACTAAAGGCTTTGTCGATAATATTGTGGTACTTATCTATAACTTCCTTGGGTGTTATGCCGTCCTTTTTGGCTTTCATCGAAATGGCTACACCATGTTCATCACTACCACAAATAAATAAAACCTCTTCTCCTTTTAGGCGCAGGTAGCGCGCATAGATATCTGCAGGAACATATACCCCGGCCATGTGGCCAATATGAATAGGACCATTGGTGTATGGAAGTGCAGCGGTTATGGTGTGGCGTTTGCTCATAAAGAATTTATGCGCACAAAAATAGGGATTTTATACCCTAACTTACCCAAGGCTTTATATCTTTAATTATCTCAAATCTTAAAACTATGAATACCCTTGATAAAGGCAAGGATGGTGAAGATATGGCTTGCGCCTATTTAAAAACACAGGGTTACCGCATTAGGAGCCGTAATTTCTACTATCAAAAAGCCGAACTTGATATCGTTGCATCCAAAGATGACACACTCGCCATTGTGGAAGTTAAGTGGCGTCTCTCAGATTTTTATGGTTCCCCCGAAACATTTGTAACGCCCAAAAAACGCAAGCTTTTGGCTCGTGCCGCTGATTTTTATGTACTGAAGTTTAATTGGCAAGGGGAAACGCGTTTTGATATCATCAGTATTGTAGGCCAACCACCAAATCACAGCCTTACGCATATTAAGCAGGCGTTTTATTTTGTTTAGAATGTTATAATTATAACAGTTTGTTGAATTATTAATATCTTTGTGAAATAATTACAGCTCATGAAAACCATTGCCGCTGCCGTGGAGGCCCATATTAAGTCAAAGCCTTTTTTGATTAGCGCACTTACCCAAGGGATTATTAACCTCACATCTCTCTCTCGAATCATGCAAGAAGAGATACAGGCACAAACCCAAAAGCCCGTACATACAGGTGCCATTGTCATGGCCCTTAAACGCCTGTCTACAGATTTGGAGTTTCGTCACTCACATAAAATCATCAAGACCTTAAAAAATATTGGAGACATTACCGTTCGTTCCGCACTTACTGACTACAACTTTAAAGTATCAGACACCTTGCTTGCAGCCCAAGCCAAACTGCTTTCCCATTTGCAATTATCAAGTGAAAACTTTTATACCTCTTCAAGGGGTGTGCATGAGTGTAATATAGTTGTCAGCCAACATTTGGCGCCCATGGTTGACAAGCATCTTGCCCAAGAACTTTGCTTGCACAAAGAAGAAAATTTATCTTCAATCACCCTAAAGCTACCGACTGAGAACGTAGCCATTCCAGGGATTTATTACTTTGTTTTTCAGCGGTTATCGTGGGAGGGAATAAACATTTACGAGGTAATATCTACGTCCAATGAATTTACCATACTCGTTAACGATGCCCAAGTTGACAAGGCTTTTAGAGTCGTGAAAGATCTCAAGCAACTGTAGGCATTTGTAGTTTTTGCAACAAGGCTATGGCATTTTCTATAGCGGCTACGTCGTTGATTACCAATACCAATTTGTGTTTTTCTTTAGTTGTTTTTTCTTTTAGCTGTGCTTTGCCTAGGCTTCCTAATTTGCCAAGCATATATTGAAAGGCAGGCGTCTGGTAGAAGTCACTTTCTGGGCTGGCTTCAAACGTACAAATGCATTTTTGCTTTTTGAATACAATTTTTTCAAATCCCAAAGCTGCACCGAGCCATTTGAAACGCACACTTTCAAAAAGGGCTAATGTTGGCTCAGGCAAGCTGCCAAATCTATCCTTTAGCGCATCTCCAAAAGCAGCGAGTTCGTCTTCTGTCTTTAGCGTGGAAAGCGCTTGGTATTGTGCCATCCTTTCTTTTACATTATTGATATACTCTGATGGGAAAAAGACCTCAATATCTGTATCTAAAACGAGTTCTTTTGGTTTGGGTTTTTGATTGGGATATAAAGCCTTAAATTCATTTTGTTGTAATTCCTCAATGGCATCTTTTAGTATTTTTTGGTAGGTTTCAAATCCAATGTCATTGATAAAGCCGCTTTGTTCGCCACCCAATAAATCACCAGCCCCTCTTATTTCTAAGTCTTTCATGGCAATTTGAAAACCAGCACCTAGGGCGGTGTATTGACTTATGGCTTCCATGCGTTTTCGGGCATCGGGCGTGAGTACTGAAAATGGAGGTGTGATAAAATAGCAAAACGCCTTTTTGTTGCTTCTTCCAACACGACCTCGCATCTGATGCAAATCACTAAGACCAAAATGGTTTGCATTATTGATGAAAATGGTATTGGCATTGGGAACGTCCAAACCGCTCTCAATAATAGTTGTGGCTACCAATACATCAAATTCTCCTGCAATGAAACCAAGCATTAACTTTTCTAATGTATTTCCTGGAAGTTGGCCGTGTGCAGTTGCAATCCGCGCATCAGGCACGAGGCGCTGAATTGCCCCTGAAACTTCTTTAATATTATCAATCCGGTTGTGCACAAAAAACACTTGGCCTCCACGTTGCAATTCGTAAATAACGGCATCGCGAATTTGTACTTCGTTCCAAGTCAGTACCTGACTTTCTATGGGGTGGCGGTTGGGTGGTGGGGTATTGATAATCGATAAGTCTCTGGCTGCCATAAGACTAAACTGAAGAGTCCTTGGAATGGGTGTGGCGGTTAGCGTGAGTACATCTACATGTTCTTTAAGTGCACGCAACTTTTCCTTAACGCCAACCCCAAACTTTTGCTCTTCATCAACTATTAGGAGCCCTAGATCTTTAAAAGAAACCGATTTTCCAACCAGTTGATGCGTGCCTATGACAATGTCAATAGCGCCACTATCAATGCCTGCTAATACTTCCTTTTTCTTTTTTGCACTTCTAAAGCGGTTGAGGTAATCCACGGTCACTGGAAAATCTTTAAGCCGATTAGTAAAGGTGTTGTGGTGTTGAAAAGCTAGAATGGTTGTAGGCACCAACACAGCTACTTGTTTGCCATTGTCAACAGCCTTAAATGCAGCTCTAATAGCTACTTCTGTTTTACCAAATCCAACATCACCACAAATCAATCGATCCATGGGTTTTTGGTCTTCCATATCTTGTTTAACGGCTTCGGTGGCGGTCCGCTGATCTGGCGTGTCTTCAAAAACAAAAGAAGCTTCTAGCTCGTGTTGCAAATAGGTGTCAGGTCCAGAAGCGAACCCTTTGTTCATGCGTCTTTTGGCGTAAACGTTAATAAGGTTAAAGGCAATTTCTTTAACGCGTTTTTTAGTTTTTTGCTTGATTTTCTTCCATGCACCAGAACCTAATTTATATATTTTGGGTGCTGCGCCGTCCTTTCCATTATACTTCGAGATTTTATGGAGTGAGTGAATACTCACATATAGCATATCTCTATCTCCATAAAAAAGTTTGATTGCATCTTGTGTTTTTCCCTCAACATCTATGCGCTGTAGACCGCCAAAAGTTCCAATACCATGATCGATATGCGTCACGTAATCGCCGACCTCTAACTCTGTCAGTGCCTTTAGAGACAATGCTTGTTTTTTGGCGTAGCCATTTTTTAACCTGAATCTGTGATAGCGTTCAAAAAGCTGATGGTCAGTATAACAGACAATATGCTCATCTTCATCTACAAAACCTTGAAATAGGGGTGCCACCCAGCAATGAAAAGACGTTTCAGGCGCAAGTTCCTCTACAATTTGAACGAGTCGTTTTTTTTGTGCCTCAGAAGCACAAAATACGTGATTGACCACCTGCTTTTGTGTGTTTTCGTTTAAGTGCGTAACAAACCAATCGAATTTACGCTGAAAATGCGGCTGGGGTTGGCATTCAAAAACCACAGCATTGTCTTTACTTGTTGAAGTAAAATGCACTTGTTTGTGAATAGCTAAATTTTGCTCAAATGCTTTTCCGTCCACAAAAAGGGCATTGGGCTGTAACCGCTTAATTTCACCAGAAAGCGCCGCATATGATTTTTCTGCGTGTGCGTATAAATGGTCTAATGAAGTTTGAATAGCACTCGTATTTTGTACACAAATCAAACTTTCCCTTGCTATGAATGACAACAAGGATTGTCGCTTTTCGTCTAGTTCTTTTTGTTCAATATTGGCCAAGACGTGTATGGCGTTCAAGGCTTGAGTTGAACGCTGACTGGTTATGTCAAAACTGCGAATGGTGTCAATTTCATCGCCAAAAAATTCAATGCGGAAGGGTTCTTCATGGCTGTAAGAGTGCACATCCAAAATGCCCCCACGAACGGCAAATTCACCAGGCTCTGAAACAAAGTCTACCCGCCTAAATCCAAAGTCAAACAGCGTCTCATTGACAAAATCAATACTCAACTCATCTCCCTTTTTTATGGATAAGGTTTTGCGCTGTAATTCTTTTGGGGTTAACACTTGTTCTGAAAGCGCCTCAGGATATGTAATGACGAGCTGCCTAGGGTTATTTTTAATTTTTTGAAGCACCTCTGCCCTCATCAATACATTGGCATTTTCCGTTTCTTCAGTCGCATAGGGACGTCGGTAACTCGATGGAAAAAAAATGGGGGCATCAGTAAGTAATACCTCCAAATCATTTAGGTAATATGCCGCTTCTTCTTTGTCGTTGAGTACCCAAACTAAAGTGGCGTTGTGTTGTTCGAACAACGACTTGACTAAAAAGCTGTGTTTTGACCCAACAAGACCAGCAGCAAATACGCTACCATGGTCTAAAGCGCTTTGGTAAACGGCTCTAAATTTAGAATTGTTTTGATACAGAACGGGAAGTTCGTTCACGTGTGCTTTTTGACAAAAATACAAAGTAGTTGGCGTGTCAGCCTCAAGAACGTTATTTTTTAAACAAATTAGTACTTTCCTGTGAGGGAATTACACCCCAATATTCGTTAGAGTTATTACATTTGCCACCCGATGGATAATTTAATCATTCGTAATGCCACCAAGAGCGACGTGCCTGCCATACTCGGCTTGATTCAAGAGTTGGCAACATTTGAGCGTGAACCGGATGCTGTAGCAGTTACAGAAGCAGAACTTCTGCAGGATGGTTTTGGTGAAAGCCCAGCGTTTGGCTGCTTTGTAGCTGCCATTGAAAATAAGGTTGTTGGTATTGCCTTGTATTATCCTTGCTATTCTACCTGGAAAGGTAAGTCTTGGCATTTGGAAGATTTGATAGTAACGGAACCTCACAGAGGAAAAGGAATCGGATTTGCGTTGTTAAAGAAATTTATCTCTTTTGCCCATAACACGGGAGTACGTCGAATCCAATGGGTGGTATTGGATTGGAATACCCCCGCCATTAATTTTTATGAAAAACAAGGTGCGTCAACACTGTCTGACTGGAACATAACTCAAATGACAGAAGGCGCTATGCAAAAATTTATAGCAGAACAAGATGCGGGTATTTAAATTTGGAGGAGCTTCGGTAAAAGATGCAGAAGGCGTAATTAATGTCGTAAAGGTGCTTACAGAAATGGGCCATGAGGACATACTAGTTGTTGTTTCGGCTATGGGGAAGTCTACCAATGCTTTTGAAGGCGTTGTTGATGCCTATTTCGAAAACCCAGATTCATGTAAGGCTGTCTTGCACGAACTGGAAATGTTTCACCAAGAGATAGTGGAGACGCTATTTAATGGTGCACATGGACCTGTTGCCGAACGGGTGAAAAACCTGTGTGCTCAATGCGAAACTTTTTTAGCCAATAACCGTTCGCCACACAGGGCATTTGTTTACGACCAAGTGGTAAGCTTTGGCGAGTTGTTATCAACTTCCATTATCTGTGCTTATTTAAACCATGTAGGCATTGCAGCAGAGTGGGTTGACGCACGAAGCTGTATCAAAACGGACAACTTCTACCGTAGTGCACACCTCAATTGGGAGCAAACACAAGCGGCCATACAAGACCAAATCCAAGGGAATGTATTAAAAGTTACCCAAGGATTCATTGCCTCCGATGAAAACAATTTTACCACTACCTTGGGTCGAGAGGGTTCAGATTATTCTGCTGCCATATTTGCTTATTGTATAGGTGCAACAGATGTGACAATATGGAAAGATGTACAAGGCGTTTTGAATGCCGACCCACGCGTGTTTGATAAAACACAATTACTTGAGCACATTTCATATCAAGAGGCCATAGAGCTTGCTTTTTACGGGGCATCTGTAATTCATCCGAAAACGCTACAGCCCCTCCAAAGAAAAGAAATCCCCCTTTATGTCAAATCCTTTTTAAACCCAAAACAAAAAGGCACTAAAGTGGGTAAAGGAGTGCGTATGCAGCCCGAAATTCCGTGTTATATTGTTAAAAAGGGCTTATCGCTATTGCGCCTGTCAACACGAGATTTTTCTTTCGTAGTGGAAAACAACATCAGCGATATATTTAAGCTTCTTCATGAACATAAGATGTCGGTTGATGTAATTCAAAATTCCGCCATCAGTTTTTCGGTTTGCGTGCAAGACAAGTATCGCAATATGGATGCCTTACTTCTTTCATTACGATCACGCTTTGATGTAAAACACACACCTGATGTATCCCTTTATACGATCCGTCATTTTGAGGAAAATTCCGCTGCATCTCTACTGAAATCAAAAGATCTTGTGCTCGAACAACGAACAGCTACCACCCTACAATTGGTGTTAAAATAACTATATTTGGGGAATACGCACCCCAATGCCTCTAGTATATCCTAAAGATGTTGCCTTTGCCCTTGGACTGTCCAAAATTGGATTTCTAGGGCGTCTTATTGCTCGTATTGTAATGTGGTTTTTGCGCCTACATAAAATCAACACCATTTATGACCGTTGTGTTGCAAATAGCGATGAAGCCCACTTTCCCTCCTCACTTTTGTTTCAATTTAGAGCCAACTATCACATAAGCTCTTCGGAACTAAAGCGTATTCCACCCAAAGGTCCTGTGGCGCTTGTTTCAAATCATCCCTTGGGGGGATTGGATGGCATTATGCTTATACATTTATTGCAAGACGTACGTCCCGATTCTAAGTTGATGGCAAACTTCATTTTGGAGCGTGTTACCTTACTTAAAAAATGGTTTATAGGCGTGAACCCCTTTGACGATAGCTTGACTTCAAAATCAAGTGTAGGTGGATTTAGACAGGTATTACGCCACCTTGATAATGGCGGTCTATTTGCGGTTTTCCCCGCGGGTGAAGTAGCTTCAAAAGTAAAAAGACAGGTGCCCATTGATCCCATTTGGAATATCGCAACCATGCGCTTGATTCAACGCGCCAAAGTACCAGTTGTGCCCATTTATTTTCATGCAAGAAACAGTCCTTTATTTTATCGATTGGCCAAGATTCACCCGCTGCTGCGCACCGCTAGGCTACCTGCCGAATTATTGACACAACGTCAACGAAGTATTGCCATTCGTATAGGTAAACCCATTGCTGTAAAAGATCAAGAGAATCACCCATCTGTTCAAGATTACACCGATTTTGTGAGGCGTAAACTATACATGCTTTCAAACATTTATGAGCATAAGTCCATCCTCAAACGTGTGCAAGGCCCTCTAAAGCGAAAAAACAAAAAGGTGATGCCAATTCCGCCTGCGGTGCCCACATCATCATTAGAGCGCGAACTAATCACTCTTAAAGACAACGACAAATCACTACTGGTTTCAAAAGACTATGAGCTGTTTTTAACGCCCTCAGACTTGATACCAAACATATTGACAGAAATTGGACGGCAGCGAGAGCTTGCTTTCAGGGCTGTTGGCGAGGGAACGAACAAGTCCTTAGATTTGGATCATTATGACACCGATTACTTACATCTGTTTTTGTGGGATCATAAAGCCCGTGCCTTGGTAGGTGCTTATAGATTGGGCTTGGGTAAGCAGTTGATGGACACACACGGCATATCAGGGTTTTATTTGTCTGAATTGTTCAAGTTTGAACCAGAAATCATGCATATGTTTAGCAACAGCATAGAACTTGGAAGGGCCTTTGTCTCACAAAAATATCAACAGCGGCCTATGCCACTTTTCTTGCTTTGGAAGGGCATTATTCACGCCACATTGCGCTATCCAGAATACGATTACTTAATGGGCAGTGTTAGCATCAGCAATCAGTTTTCTAAATTCACCAAATCCCTTATGATTGAGTTTATGCGTTCCCATTATTACGATCCCTATTTGGCGCAATACATCACCCCAAAAAAAGAATTTAAAGTAAAGCTTGACGATGCCGACAAAGAATTTGTATTTGATGAAACTTCAGCAGATTTGAACAAGTTTGATAAATTAATTGATGAGGTAGAACCCGGCGCATTGCGCTTGCCGGTGCTTATCAAAAAGTACATCAAACAAAATGCTCGAGTGGCTTCTTTTAATGTAGACCCTCTTTTTAACAATGCCATTGACGGCTTGATGTACATCAAAATTAAGGACATACCATCCAGTACAGTGAAACCTGTTTTAGAAGAATTTCAGGCTTCTCTTGAGCAAAAAACCTATCACAACAAATAGGATAGCGCAAAGTTTTTACAATAGGCTTTAATTTCGTCTCGAGTTGCAGCAAAAGCTGCATGGATTTCATCTTCGTTTTCAGAAACAAGCTTCGATGGATCTGTAAAATTATGATGCCAGCGCTGTGCTTTTTCACTTGGGATATAGGGACAGTTTTGTTGCGCATGATCACAAACTGTTATGATGTGATCAAAGGCGATTTCTGCATATTCGTCTACATGGTTTGACGTGTTTTTGCTGATGTCAACACCTGCTTCTTGCATGATGCTAACCGCCCTGGGGTTTAATCCATGGGTTTCAATGCCGGCACTGTAAACCGAGACATTTTGACCGCCAAAAAGCTGCATATACCCGTGTGCCATTTGACTTCTACATGAATTTCCAGTACAGAGAATTAAGATATTTATCATAGTGTGCTAAATAACAGTTATTTCAACAATAAAAGGTTTTCTCTAAGTTAAATTAACTTAAAAAATGGCCTGTATCTATCAGTTGTTTTAGCTTAGATAGGATCACTTCGCTCAATCGCAGATGGCTTTGTGTGGTCCAACCTGCAACATGCGGGGAGAAAATAACCTGATCACTTGCTGTCAAAAATGCCCAATCGTCAGATTGCGTCACATCTAAATCAAAAGCAGTAGTTTCTACATCAAGCACATCTAAGCAAGCTCCTTTTACTTTGTTGGCTTTTAGTCCTTTAACCAGGTGTTCAACAACCACTTGATTGCCACGTGCAGTATTGACAAGCCAAAATGACTTTTTCATACTTTCAATAAATGCGTGGTTTACGTATTGTTGCGTACTCTCGTTCAGGGGGAGGTGAATGCTAAGAACATCTGATTGGTCATGAATTGTGCTGAGCGGTACTTGGGTGGCATATTCATCTCCCACATTATCTAGAATGTCGTGACACAAAACACGAACGTCAAAGCCCGCCAATTTACGCGCAAACTGCTTGCCGGTATGTCCATAGCCAATGATACCTATGGTTTTTCCGCCTAATTCTTCACCTCGATTTGCTTCTCTTTGCCATTCTCCTTTGCGTACTTGCTTGTCGCCTTTCGGTAATTTGTTCAGTAGGCTTAACAGCATACCTAATGCGTGTTCGCCAACAGAGGGACTGTTGCCTTCTGGTGCAGCCACTACCTTAATGCCCATTGCTGCTGCTGCTTTGAGGTCAATATTTTCCAAACCTGAACCTACACGTGCAATAAATTTTAAGTTTTTGGCTTTTTGTAAAAAGGGCTCGTCAATTGAGAGTCTACTCCTAAGCACGATGCCGTGATATTGGGCGATGTCTTGAGCGATAGCTTCTTTTGAAGATAGGGTATCTACAATATTTTCAAACCCCAAAACAGTCAATTGGTCTACGAGAATGGGATGGTTTTCGTCTAGGTGTAAAATACGCATCATGCTAAAAGCCTAAAATGACCTTGGCAATATAGAAGAACAGAAAAATGCCAAAAATATCGTTGCTTGTCGTGATAAAAGGTCCCGTGGCGATGGCCGGATCAATATTGTTACGGTCTAGAATGATGGGCACAAAGGTTCCCACGAGTGCCGAGACTACAATTACACATAACATAGACAAGGCAATGGTAAGGCTAACGGAAGTTTCAAGGCCTGTAAAATACCCAAATATGAGTAAGAGTGTGCTCAGAGCAACTCCGTTTATAAGGCTAAGCCCCACTTCTTTTATCAATCGATTAAATAGGCTTCCTTTAACAATATCATTTGCCAAACCTTGTACAATTATGGCCGAGGATTGTACGCCAACATTCCCTGCCATTGCCGCTATTAGGGGCGTAAAGAAGAAAAGGGTTTTGTAGGATGGGTGCTGCATTACTTGCTCAAAGCCTTCTAAAATAAACACACTGCCCAAACCGCCAATAAGCCCTAAAATCAACCATGGCAATCGTGCTCGTGTTAGTTCTACGATGCTGTCATCGGCTTCTACGTCAGAGGCAATACCAGCCGCCAACTGGTAGTCTTTGTCTGCTTCATCTTTGATAAAATCTACAATATCATCAATTGTAATTCTACCCAATAATTTTTTTTCATCGTCTACAACGGGAACCGCTTCCAAATCGTATTTAGCCATTAGCTTGGCTACTTCTTCGCCTTGTTCGCTGATATTGACGTAATCAACTTTAGGAATAAAAACGCTTTTGACCTTGGCCTTTTCATTTGCGGTAAGTAAGTCTTTTAGGGACAGGCGTCCTATTAGAACATTTTCATCGTCAACCACATAAATAGAATGTACTCTTTTGACTTCTGATGCTTGTGTCCGCATCTCGCGTACACATTTGGTAATCGACCAATTTTCATTGACTTTGACCAATTCTTTTGCCATCAAACCACCTGCTGAGTCTTCGTCATAGGTAAGCAGCTCTTGGATATCTTGAACCCGCTCTTCGTCTTCTATTTGGGCAATTACCTCGGCCTGTCGTTTTTCGGGCAGCTCTGCAATCAAATCAACGGCATCATCGGTATCGAGCTCCTCTACCTCCTCAGCAATTTCCTTAACCGAAAGCAATTCAAGTATGGACTCTCGAATATCTTCGTCTACTTCTGTTAGTACGTCTGAGGTTTTTTCAGAATCGAGCAGTTTGATTAAATAAATTCCCTCATCAATTGAGAGTTCATCAACAATCTCGGCTAAATCGGCATAGTGGTATTCACCAGCGCGCTTTTTTAGTGCATTGGCATTGCGCTGCTCAATGTCGCTTTTGAATTGCGATAGGATTTCGTCATTGAGTTGAAAAGGTGTCATCAGCTATTTTTTGTGTCAACAATATAAATTCCGATACACCCAAGCGCTCTGGGCGTTCATCAAAGATACTATCTTCTTTTAAACTAGCCGAAAGCCCAAAGGATTTTAGGCTATTTCGCAAGGTTTTTCGCCGTTGTTGAAAGGCTGTTTTGACCACCCTAAAAAAGAGTTTGTCATCACAAGGCAATGCATAGTCTGCTTTGCGCTTCAATCGGATAACAGCAGAAGCTACTTTTGGGGGTGGGTCAAAAACAAATCGCGACACATTAAATAGGTATTCTGTCTCGTAGAAGGCCTGAGTTAACACCGATAAAATTCCATAGGCTTTGCTACCCGGTTTTTCACAGATGCGCGCTGCAACCTCTTTTTGAAACATGCCCGCAAATTCGGGCACTCGTGTTCTTTGTTCAATTACGCGAAATAAAATTTGACTGGAAATATTATATGGAAAGTTTCCAATAACAGCTAGCTGCACATCAAATTGATCGGCAAGGGATATTTTTAAAAAATCACCCTCCAAGATTCGATCTTCTAATTGGCTGAAATGCGTCTTGAGGTAGCTAACGGATTCGGTATCGATTTCAATTACGTGCGTGGTAAATGGTTTTTCCAGTAGGTATTGGGTAAGTACGCCCATTCCTGGACCAACTTCGAGCACATGATCATAACCCACTCCAGACAGGGTATTGGCAATGTTTTGCGCAATGTTTAGGTCGGTTAAAAAGTGCTGTCCGAGGTATTTTTTTGGGCGAACACTCATGTGTATGACTTCAAAAACTCTAACCGACTTGCAAAAGCCACCCAATCTTGAGGAAAAACACGATGTAGTTTTTGCAATACCAGTTGATGGCCAATTTCTTTTACCCAACGCAAATGCTCGGGCTCTGGGCAATAGAATTGCATACTAAAGGTGGTTCCTTTAATAGGCTCAACCCCATCTACAAACTCAACACGCAACAAGTCTATTTGTTGTACGTTTTTGGTAATTTCGGGCAGTAACTCTTTATCAACGTGCGTCGCCCAATCTTTTTCAATATTGGGCTCAACGATAAAGGTGATGTTGTAAATCTGCATATCAGTTGATGATGTCAAACCCAGTGTAGGGTACTAGTACTTTTGGTATATGTATGCCATCAGGCTTTTGATGGTTTTCCAACAGTCCTGCCACAATACGCGGTAGGGCAAGGGCACTTCCGTTGAGCGTATGTGCAAGTTGCTTTTTACCATCTTTCCCTTTATAGCGTAGTTTTAATCTATTGGCTTGAAAGGATTCAAAATTAGATACAGAGCTCACTTCCAGCCAGCGATTTTGCGCTGTAGAAAACACCTCAAAATCATAGGTTAAGGCAGCAGTAAACCCTAGGTCGCCCCCACAAAGGCGTAGTATGCGGTAAGGCAAATCCAAGGAAGCTAAAAGGTTTCCTATATGATCTACCATTTCGTCCAAGGCAGCGTAAGATTTATCAGGATGTGATATACGTACCACTTCCACTTTGTCAAACTGGTGCAGGCGGTTAAGTCCGCGTACATGTGCGCCATAGCTTCCTGCCTCACGTCTAAAACAAGGGGTATAGGCTGTGAGTTTAACAGGTAATGTGTCTTCATGGATCAAGCTGTCACGGTATAGGTTTGTTACGGGCACTTCGGCAGTTGGGATTAGGTATAAGTCATCCTCTGTAACGTGATACATTTGCCCTTCTTTATCGGGCAATTGCCCAGTACCTAAGCCAGAGGCTTCATTTACCAAATGGGGTACTTGTACTTCGCCATAGCCAGCAGCTGTATTAAAATCTAAGAAATAATTGATTAGTGCACGTTGTAGTTTGGCACCCTTTCCCGTATAAACTGGAAATCCAGCGCCTGTGATTTTCGCACCCAATTCAAAGTCAATAAGCTTGTATTTTTTCGCCAATTCCCAATGTGGCAATGCAGCATCGTCTAGGGTTGGGATATTTCCTTTTTGGAGAACTTCTTCGTTGTCTTGATCAGAGTTGCCACTTGGAACACTTGGGTGTGGAATGTTGGGCAGCTGATAAAGCACTTCTTGTAACTGGGTAGTGACTTCTTGTAAGGTGTCTTGAAGTTCTTTTGAGCTGGCCTTAAGTGCAGCAGACTCTTGTTTTTTAGCAGTTGCTTCTTCGCTAGCCCCTTGTTTGAATAGCTGTCCAATTTCTTTGGCAATGGCATTGGCTTGTGCTAGGGTTTGGTCAAGTGTTGCTTGGGTAGCACGTCGTTTTTCGTCCAAGGAAAGCAATGTCGTTAATTGAGGCGCAGCATCGATGTTGCGTTTTTGCAACCCAGCTACCACTTGGTCAAAATGTTCACGAACGTGTGCAGGAATCAGCATAATCGTATTTTTTACAAAGGTAAAGTTTTGTACTCAGTCAGAATAAAATCCTTGTCTTTTTCCAACTGTAGTTGTAAGTCTGCCATAGAATCAAATTTTACTTCGTCTCTAACTCGGTCTAGTAAAGCCACTTGCAGCCGTTGGTCATACACGTTGCCAGACCAATTGATGATGTGCAGCTCTATGCTCTGCTGTTGGCCGTTTACTGTGGGATTTGTACCAATATTCATCATCCCCAAGTACCATTTGTTTGCGATGTTCACTTGCGCGGTGTAAACCCCTTCTTTAGGGATGATTTTATCTGGATTTTCCACCGAGATGTTGGCTGTTGGAAACCCAATAGTTCTCCCTTTTTTGTGTCCTTTGATCACAGTGCCTGTGAGGGTAAAGGGGTGGCCCAAATAGGCGTTTGCCGTTGCGATGTCGCCCGCGGATAAAGCCGTTCTAATTTTGGTTGAGCTTATGGAAATATTATCCAATTGTTGGGGATTGATTTGGGTAACGCCAAAATCATAGATATTTCCGAAATGCTCGAGGTCATCTACGGCAGCTGCACGGTTTTTTCCAAAGCGGTGGTTGTGGCCAATAACAATTTCTTTGGTATTGAGCAGTTTGAGCAGTATGGCTTCAATGTATGCTGCAGCACTCAATTGTGAAAAGCTTTTGGTAAAAGGATGCACCACTACATGGTTTAGGCCATGGCGCTCTAGAGTAGCAGCACGTTCTTCTAATGTTTGGATAAGCGGCATAGGCGCGTTGGGCTGAAGTACTTTCCTTGGATGTGGATCAAACGTCAACAACACAGATGCAAGCCCTGATTTTTTTGCTTTCTCAACCACTTGCGTAATGATTTCTTGATGTCCTAAGTGTACGCCGTCAAAAGTACCCACGGTAACTATGGTTTTTTTTGAAGTTGTAAACGTAGCGCTGTTTCTAATGATACTCATGCGGGATCTAGGGCATTTCCATTAAACGTATTCATGGCATTTGACGCACCATCTCCCACAAAAGACAAA
This sequence comes from Flavobacteriaceae bacterium, assembly GCA_024639165.1. Taxonomy (GTDB): domain Bacteria; phylum Bacteroidota; class Bacteroidia; order Flavobacteriales; family Flavobacteriaceae; genus UBA7446. The sequence continues at coordinate 46,085 of JAHEIX010000008.1, forward strand.
CTTGCCTGTGCTGCTTTGTCTACACCAAAAGGGAGTAAGGTAGCCTCGTCTTTTGCCCATGGCTGCAGAACAAAATCAACTTGCTTGCCCCTACCAAAGGCTGAGCCAATTCCAAAACGCAGTCTTGCATAGGCTGTTGTATTTAGTTGGCCACAAACATCTTGTAGGCCATTGTGTCCTCCTGCAGATCCTTTTTGTCGCATTCTCAAGGTTCCGAAGTCCAAGTGGATGTCGTCTGTAATGACCAATATATTTTTTAGGGGAATATTCTTTTGTTTCATCCAGTAGCGTACGGCTTTACCGCTTCTATTCATAAAGGTACTGGGCTTTAGTAGGTAAACTGTTTTTCCTTTATGCCTGAATTGGGCTAGGTCGCCTAGGCGGAGGGTTTCGAAACGAACTTCCTTTTGCTTTGCTACTTCGTCGAGCACCTCAAATCCGATATTGTGTCGGGTACCGCTGTATTCGGGGCCTATGTTACCCAAACCAACAAGCAAAAAAGATTTCATAGCCGTTTCATTTTTTTTGGCTGATGAAAAAAAAGGAATGCGAAGTTTCATCAGTGTAAAAATAAAAAAAGCATCCCAGTGTTTCGTAGGATGCTTTAAAAAATTGATTTATTTTAATCCTATTCTTCAGCAGAAGCGCCTTCTTCAGTACTTCCTTCGGCACCTTGCTCAGCTCCTTCAGCTCCTTCTTCAGCACCTTCCACTTCATCTTCGATTTTAAGTGAAACTCTGGATGTACGTACTTGACATACAACGGTGTTGTCTGGGTGTAAGAATTTGAATTTTTCGTCAGCAACTTCTGTAACGTACAACTTGTCTCCAAGCTCAAGTTCAGAAATATCTGCTTCGATTACGTCAGGCAAATTGGCTGGTAAAGCCCGTACTTTTAGCTTGCGCTTGTTACGACTTAATACCCCACCTGAGTTAAGTACACCTGGCGCTGCTCCTTTAATCACAACAGGAATATTCATAGAAACTTCCTTGTCGTCAAATAATTGATAAAAGTCGATGTGTAGAATTTTATCAGAAACAGGGTGAAACTGAATGTCCTGCAAAATGGCATTAAACGTTCCGTTATCGCCTAGGTCGATAACCACCGTATGCGCATTAGGAGTATATACTAGCTTGGCAAACGCTCTTTCGTCTGCAGCAAAGTGCACTGGCGTTTCCCCTCCGTATAATACGCAAGGAACCTCTCCAGCATTACGTAGGGCTTTGGTAGCTACCTTGCCCACGCTTTCTCTTTTAGATCCGTTGATGGTAATTGATTTCATATTTGTTGTTTATTACATGATAAATTTGCTTGAGATAGACTCGTTGTGGTGTACATTATACATCACATCAGCAAACAATTGAGCACAGCTCAATACTTTAATTTTTTTACTCTTTTTCGCAAGCGGTATAGAGTCGGTTACGATGAGTTCAGATAATTGTGATGCTTCAACACGTTCGTAAGCTTCACCAGAAAGTAGGGGGTGTGTACAAACAGCACGTACGCTCTTGGCGCCACGTTCCATCATAAGATCGGCAGCACGAGTAAGTGTTCCTGCGGTATCGACCATGTCATCTACCAATACAACATTTTTACCTTTCACATCTCCAATGAGCTCCATATGCGAAATGATGTTGGCTTTTTTGCGTTGTTTGTAGCAGATAACCACATCGCTTTCTAAAAACCGTGAATAGGCATATGCTCTTTTCGAACCGCCCATATCTGGTGAGGCTATGGTAAGGTCGTCAAGATTTAGTGACTTGAGGTAAGGCAAAAACAATGAGGATGCAAACAAATGATCAACGGGTTTTTCAAAGAACCCTTGAATTTGATCGGCGTGCAAATCCATGGTGATGATGCGTGTAGCACCGGCTGTTTCCAACAATTTGGCTACTAACTTTGCCCCTATCGGAACTCTTGGTTTGTCTTTGCGGTCTTGTCTTGCCCAACCAAAATAAGGCATCACGGCAGTAATATGTCGTGCTGAAGCGCGTTTGGCGGCATCGAGCATAAGCAACATTTCCATCAAATTATCGGATGTGGGGTTGGTAGAACCTATTATAAAAATACGAGATCCACGGACCGATTCTTCGAAGGAAGGTTGGTATTCACCATCGCTGTATCGAGAAAACAGTACATTACCCATAGCAATGCCGTATTGCTTAGCAATCTCCTTGGCTAAGGTTGTACTTTGCGTACAAGCAAAAATCTTCGATTCGATGGTTGTTTTTCCCATAGTTTTTTGTGCGGGATGCAAATGTAGGAATTTATTTGAGCCTGCATAAATGCTTGGCCGTTTTTTCTTGGAAAGCATTAAAAATATTGGCTACATTTGCCTTCCTTTAGCCTCGGTGGCGGAATTGGTAGACGCGCCGGATTCAAAATCCGGTTCTGCAAGGAGTGTGGGTTCGATTCCCACCCGAGGTACTTAGCCCAGCATAACGTTGGGCTTTTTTATTTCAATACTGCCCTTAGTTTGGCTTGCGTGGGCGTGAACAGCTTTGATGCATAGCTATTTTGGAGCTGTAGCCCACCACACGGAACTGGGCTCAGGTAATTTGTCAATCCTAATGGGCGTGCCTATTTTTGGCGACACTATGGGAACGCCGAGTGTTCTGGCTTTTTTGCGAATCTGCAATATGGGGGCAGTCCAGGCATGCGATGATAGTTTGAATGCACCCCAATGAATGGGCATAATTGCTTTAGTTTTTAAATCCAGCCCTGCTTGTACGCTTTCCTCTGGGAACATATGAATATCTGGCCACATGGTATTGTATTGACCGCATTCAATCAGCGCAAGGTCAAAAGGACCATAATTTTCTCCAATTTGCGCAAAGTGCTTTCCGTATCCGCTGTCCCCGCTGAAGTATATGTTCGCATCCTTGGATGTTATCACCCATGAACTCCATAATGTGCTTTTGCGATTGTTGAATTTTCTACCCGAAAAATGCTGTGCTGGGGTACATGTCAATTTAATGTTTTTAAAAGCAGTTGCTTCCCACCAGTCTTTTTCATGGATTTTGGCACGGCTGACTCCCCAAGCTTCCAAATGGACGCCAACGCCTAGTGGGACAAAATAAGCGCCTACCTTATCCTTTAACTTTACAATAGATGCATAGTCTAAATGATCATAGTGGTCGTGAGAGATAATGACAGCGTCTATCTTGGGTAGGTTTTCTATTTCAATGGGTAGTTCGTCGCTAAAGCGTTTGCTTCCCAACCATGGATGAGGTGCTGGCACATCACCAAACATGGGGTCGATGAGCATAACAGAACCAGCCATATGCATCAAAAACGTGGAATGCCCAAACCAATATAATTTGGTTCCATCTGCTGAGGCGGTAATGTCTGCTGGGTTTATTTTTTGAACCGCTATGTTTTGTTCAGGAACTCCGTTTTCAACGTTTTCAAAAAAGAATTTTCGGATAATTTTTAGGACTTTACTTAGGCCAAAATCTTTTGCAGTTTCTCTGTTTTGATTGTGAAAAACACCATTCTCGAACTGTTGGGAATCTACATATTGCTCTTGTAGTTCCTTCGTTACATCACCTCCAAAAGAGGGGTAAAAAGCCACAAAGAGTTGAAAGCTAACAACTACTATGATTAGCAATACTCCAACATATAGTACCATCCGACCTATTAGGGATTTTATTTTTTTCAATTCGGTGTACCTTATAAGTATTTAGCTCGCTAAGATAGGTAAGTATGCTAACGTCTCCGGCTATGAGTAGTACGGGAATAAACAGGCGATTAAGTTCCGATTAAGCACTTAGCCAAAACTTTTTATTTTGTTTTAATTTTTCATTTTAAAAGCCAAATCAAAAGATTTGGCGGGCATAATAAAATACACTAACTTTTGGATTAAACACCTAAACCCGTATTAATTATAGCCATTGTTGGGCGTAGTTTTTTATATTTCTTTAATCTGTTTTTCGATATTATTTACGAATTTTTGAATTTCTTTTAAATGTGATTCTATATCTTCCTTATTCAATAAAATAAATTTACCATTTTTTGTTTTTCCATTTCGATGCACTATATCGTGTCTTGTTTTAATGTTCTTCATTAGATTCTCAATTGATGGAAAAATTACTCCCAATGAATCTTTATACATTCCTCTGACTTTTGGGAGGTCGTGATAAATTACATCTAAAAGTTCTTTTTTGACGATATCATATAAGCTATCTAGTTGGTCATAAATATTTCCCAATTCGAATTTTCGGTTATTTATTCTTTTGTAAGTTTTTACAAAATTCCTGAAGAATACTTCATCTTGAATGACTTCCTTGATTAATGTAGAAGATAAATAATCTTCAAGACAGGTTATGCCACCTGAAAAAACCAATTTTCTTATAGTTTTCTCGTGTGTTTCTTTTTTAAAAGATTGTGAGTTAAGTTCCATTAGACTTTTTATCTCTTCCTCAAATCTTTCAATTGAATTATCAGAGCGAAGAATTGCGTCTACTTGGTCTTCTTCATAGGAATATAGTCCATAGTCATAAGTAATAGCTTCTAGAATGTCCTTTTTCTCAACTTTTTCTATTTCGATATAACCGCTTTCCTCATTATCTTCAAAGCCTACGTGAATGATATGCCATTTATCGCATTTAGGACAAGTTTTTTCTCTAGCATTTGTGTAAAAAAAGTCTTCTTTGTCGTGATATTCTGGGTCAAATATTTCCGGAATTTCAATTTTTTCGGATAGCAGACGTGTTCCACAATTTGAGCAATTAAATCGTACTTCAACAAATTCAAAGTCTAGTAAGTCAACATTTTTGAATTCCATTTGTTTTAATTACGCCCAACACCTAAATATACGCATTGCGTATATCCCATTTTTATGTGGTTCGTATATCCATTTTTAGTGATTTGAAGTATCTTTCTAGAAATCAATGAAATAGCGTATATTTAAAACGTATATCGATTTACCTAAAGCGAATGTTATGTGCCCCAACACCAACAGCCTGCTCTCCGATTTTGAGGTCAAATTACGCCTGCAACGTTATGCGCCTTCAACCGTAAAAACCTATAAGAATGCCTTAGCTAAGTTCTTGAATGCCTTTCAGCACAAGGATTTAGCCCAAGTGAACCTTGAACAAATTCAAGATTTTATGCACCACTTGCAAACAAAGCACCGCATAAGCCCTGTCTATCAAAAACAAATTTTAGTAAGTATTGTTAAGTTTTATTTGCTTTATTACAATCGTAAACTAGAGCTGTCAATGCTTTATCCCAAACGAAACCCCAAACCACTCCCTAAATACTTAACCGTAGTAGAAGTCAAAAGACTCCTGCAGCAGTGCGCCAACCTGAAGCACAGCTGTATTTTAAAAATTTTATATGGCTGCGGGGTACGTGTATCCGAGGTCCTTGCACTTAAAATTGCAGATATTGATTCCGCTGCCATGCGCATACATATCCGAGCTGCTAAAGGTAAAAAAGACCGTGTGGTGCCTTTGCCGCAAACATTGCTTCACAACCTGCGTCAATACTACCTAGCCTATCACCCCAATGACTATCTTTTTGAAGGGCAACATGGCGGAAATTATTCCGCAAAAAGCATTCAAAACTTCATTAAAAAATATGCGCGAGAAGCCAAGATTCAAAAATCGGTAACGCCACACATGTTGCGCCATTCCTATGCCACCCACCAACTCGAAAATGGTGTCAACATCAGGTATGTGCAAGCGTTATTAGGGCATAACTCCATCAAAACCACCGAGCTGTATACGCATGTTGCCAAAATCTCAAAAAATAACATTGCAAGTCCGCTAGATCATTTGTAGCCTTATACCGTTTTCAGCACATGGGTCACTATCCCCCAAATGATAAGCGCATTGTCTTCGGTTACTTGTAAGGGCTTGTACTGTTCGTTTTCGGGCATCAGCCAGACGCAGTCTTCAGCTACTTTGAGGCGCTTTACCGTAAACTCCCCATCCACAAAGCACACGGCAATTTTGCCGTCTTGGGGCTCCAAGCTCCGGTCAATGACAAGCAAATCGCCATCGTCTAGTCCTGCGCCCACCATAGATTGTCCTGCCACGCGCGCATAGAATGTAGCGGCTTTGTTTTTAACCACAGCCTTATCAAGGCTTATGCGTACTTCTTTAAAGTCGTCTGCAGGGGAGGGGAAGCCTGCAGAAATGCCTTCGCCCGCCAGCCAAACATCGGCCTCGTTGTTGGTGTCGGGGCTATAAAAATGGAGGGCTGTTGCTTTTTTCATCTTACCGTAATAATATCGTGAATGTCTGTGGTGTAACGCGGCGATAAGTGGGCTTGTTTCATTTTAAAAGTTCTGCTCAGATCTTGGTTGGCAAGTTTGATTTTATGTGGTCCATACTTGCGATGCAGTTGATCGATGCGTTGCATCAGCGCCTCATGACGGCTATCTTCCCCATCAAACAACGTGAGCTGTTGGGCTGTCTTGGGTACAATTCCCGTAACCATTACCCCAGCTTTTTTATACTGAATACCGTCTTTGAAAATATGCTCTAATCCCTTTAGGGCATATTTGCTAATGGTCAAGCTCGACTGGGAGGCAAAAGGCATGGTAACCAACATACCGTTGCGGTATTGTGGCAAGTCGGGCATAAACGGATTGCTGCGAACAAACACATAAAGGGCATGACAACTGCTCCCTTGCTTGCGTAGCTTTTCGGCGCAAAGCGTTGCATAGGTCGATATGCGTTCGCGTAGTTCTTCATAGGAAGTAATAAGGGATTCGAAACTGCGGGTGGTAGCGATGGCTTTTTTAGGAGCAGCAATCATTTCCATGGGAATGGTGGCGGTTCCTTCCAAATCTTTTTTGAGGCGAAGCCCCACGATGCTCATTTGCTTACGCACCCAATCGTCGCTGAGTTGGGTAAAGTCATAGGCGGTTTTCACTTCGTTCAGTGCGAGCCGGCGCGCGTGTTTGCGGCCAATGCCCCAAACGTCTGCAATGGGCAGCCACTTCAGTGCCTTAATGCGCTTTTCTTCTGAGTCAATAACATAGACACCCTTGGTTCTGTCGGCGAATTTTTTGGCCACACGGTTGGCTACTTTAGCAAGACCCTTGCTGGGACCAAGTCCAATGCTAACAGGCATTCCAGTCCATTTGCCTACACGCTTGCGCATTTGTTGTGCATAAGCTTCCATATCATAATGCTCGAAGCCATCAAAATGTAAAAATGCCTCGTCAATGCTGTACACTTCCACTTCGGGCGTAAACTGACGTAAGACCTCCATCACACGTTGGCTCATGTCCCCATAGAGCGGATAGTTGGACGAAAAAACCTGAACCTTGTGCTGCCTAAAAAAAGACAAAAATTGGTGTGCGGGCGCCCCCATGGGTAGTCCAAGGGCTTTGGCCTCGTTACTGCGCGCAATTACACAACCGTCATTGTTGGACAAAATAGCTATAGGCTTGTCGTTTAATGTGGGTTGAAAAATGCGCTCACAAGAAGCGTAGAAGTTGTTACAATCGACTAAAGCAAACACATTCAAAACTACATTTTTTTACTATATAGTGAACTAGTTTTTTTCAACGAAATCATGCGTTAATAAATGCAAATGCAGTACATTTGTTTAGTACAATTACTCCTAAATGGACAAGTATTCGTTTCTCAATGCAGCCCATACGGCTCATTTTGCGCAGCTTTACGACCAATACCTCATAAACCCTGATAGCGTAGAGCCCAGCTGGCGTGCCTTTTTCCAAGGATTTGACTTTGGTGTAGAAAATAGCGCTGAATATGCCGGCGATAATGTTCCTGAAGCTGTTCTCAAAGAATTTCGTGTTGTAAAACTTATTGACGGTTACCGTGGAAGTGGACACCTTTTTACGCGTACCAACCCAGTACGAGAACGTAGAAAATACAAACCTACCCTTGCCATTGAAAATTTTGGATTGACCCATGAAGACCTCGATACGGTATTCTCTGCTGGTGAAATCATAGGGGTTGGTCCAGCAAAACTGGCTGATATCATTGTGCACTTGGAGCGTATCTACTGCGAATCCATAGGCTTGGAGTATATGTTTATCCGTCATCCGCAACGTGTAAACTGGATTCAAAAATGGATCAATAAGAACGGCAACCACCCCAACTTTAGCAATGACGAGAAAAAGCATATCCTTAAAAAACTAAACGAAGCTGTTGCTTTTGAGAGTTTTTTACACACCAAATATGTAGGCCAAAAACGCTTTTCCCTAGAGGGAGGCGAAACGCTTATTCCGGCCTTAGATGCGCTTATTGAAGGCGCCGCCAAAGAAGGAGTGGAAGAATTTGTGGTAGGGATGGCGCACCGTGGTCGTCTTAATACCTTGACCAATATTTTCGGCAAGCCTGCACAAGATATTTTCAGCGAGTTTGACGGTAAAGACTACGAAGAGGAGGTCTTTGACGGCGACGTTAAGTATCACTTAGGATGGACTTCAAAACGACAAACGGATGCTGGTTATCAAGTAAACATGAATATTGCGCCCAATCCCTCTCACCTAGAAGCAGTCAATGCTGTGGTGGAAGGCATTACCCGTGCCAAACAAGATAATAACTACAATGGGGATACGCGAAAAGTAATGCCCATTCTTATTCATGGGGATGCTGCTATTGCAGGCCAGGGGGTCGTATATGAAGTGGTGCAAATGGCACAACTCGACGGCTACAGAACGGGGGGAACTATTCACATAGTGGTCAATAATCAAATAGGCTTTACCACCAATTATCTCGATGGGCGTTCAAGCACCTATTGTACAGACGTTGCCAAAGTCACCCTTTCACCCGTCCTGCACGTAAATGCTGACGACGCAGAGGCAGTGGTACATGCCATGCATTTTGCTTTGGCCTATCGCAATCGCTTTTCACGGGATGTATTTATCGATTTGCTCGGCTATAGAAAATACGGTCATAATGAAGGGGATGAACCACGGTTTACGCAACCTAAATTATACAAGGCCATTGGCAAACATAAAAATCCGCGTGATATTTATGCTGCCAAGCTGATGTCTAGAGGTGTAATTACTCAAGATGTTTTGGATGAAATGGAAACGATCTACAAAGAAACACTTGAAGAGAAACTTGAGGATGCACGATTGGCTTCCAACACGGTCATCACGCCATTTATGCAAGATCAATGGACAGGATATCAACGCGCCAAGCAAAAAGACATGCTTGAGCCTGTTGACACCTCCATTGAACTCAAAAAGCTGGATGCCATAGCAGCTACGCTTACGGAACTTCCTTCAGACAAAAAATTCTTGCGCAAAACAGAGCGTTTGGTAAAAGACCGCAAGGCCATGTATTTTGAGCGCAATCAATTGGATTGGGCTATGGGTGAGTTATTGGCTTATGGCGCCTTACTTTCAGAAGGGCATGATGTGCGAATTTCTGGACAGGATGTTGAGCGCGGTACCTTTTCACATCGACATGCGGTAATGAAAGTCGAAGATTCTGAAGAAGAGGTGGTGCTTTTAAACAGCCTAAACAAATCCCAAGGACGCTTTAATATCTTCAACTCTTCCCTATCCGAATATGGTGTTATGGGCTACGATTATGGCTTTGCCATGGCCAGTCCAAATGCCCTGACCATTTGGGAAGCGCAGTTTGGAGACTTTAGTAATGGCGCACAAATTATGATTGACCAATACCTGTCTTCTGCCGAAGACAAATGGAAAATGCAGAACGGCTTGGTGTTGTTCCTTCCTCACGGGTATGAAGGGCAGGGTGCAGAGCACTCCTCAGCACGAATGGAGCGCTATTTACAGCTTTGTGCTAAAGACAATATGTTTGTGGCTGATGTAACCACGCCAGCCAACTTATTCCATATGTTACGCCGACAGCTTAAATCATCATATAGAAAACCATTGGTCGTATTTACGCCAAAAAGTTTGTTGCGACACCCGATGGCCGTTTCTTCAAAAGAAGCCTTGGCAACAGGCGAGTTTATGCCCTTGATTGACGATGAAAGCGTTCAGGCAAAAGCCGTAAAAACATTGGTGTTATGTACCGGTAAGTTTTACTACGACTTGCTCGACGCTCGGACAGCTAAAAAACGCCATGATGTAGCCCTTGTAAGGTTAGAACAACTCTTTCCTTTGCCAAAAAGAGAATTAGAAGCGCTTTTTGCCAAGTATGCCGATGCCGAATTGGTTTGGGCACAAGAAGAGCCGCGGAACATGGGTGCTTATGGACATTTGCTGTTGCACTTGCCTCAAGCACGCTATTTTCGTGTTGCTTCGCGCCGTTTTTATGGTGCGCCTGCAGCGGGCAGTTCAACACGATCTAAGCGAAGACATCAAGAAATTATTGAGTACGTATTTGATAAAACTAAAGACAATATGCGCTAGTGCGCCAAAACAGGAGTTATGATTTTAGAAATGAAAGTGCCCTCTCCGGGCGAATCCATATCGGAAGTAGAAATAGCCGAATGGTTAGTTAGTGATGGGGATTATGTAGAAAAAGATCAAACCATTGCTGAAGTTGATTCGGACAAGGCTACCCTTGAGCTCCCCGCAGAACAAAGTGGGATCATTACACTCAAGGCAGAAGAAGGAGACGCCATTGCCGTGGGTGCCGTAGTGTGCCATATAGACACTGCTGCAGCAAAGCCAGCAGGACAGGATGCAAAAGCGGTCCCAGCCAAGGCGCCTATTTCACAAAATACGGCAACAGACGCCCCTGCTCAAACAAGCTATGCTACTGGAACAGCTTCACCAGCAGCACGAAAAATTATTGCTGAAAAAGGCATAGATACCGCAGCCATTACAGGCACTGGTCGTGATGGGCGTATTACAAAAGAAGACGCTATAAATGCTGTTCCATCAATGGGAACTCCTGCAGGTGACAGACCCACCTCGCGTAAAAAAATGTCCATGCTACGACGAAAAGTAGCAGAACGCTTAGTAGCTGCTAAAAACGAAACGGCCATGCTCACCACATTCAATGAGGTTAATATGTCGCCTATTTTTGCCTTGCGTAACGATTATAAAGAAGCCTTTAAAGCAAAACACGACGTTGGACTTGGGTTTATGAGTTTTTTCACAAAAGCCGTAGTGCGTGCCCTAAAAGAATTCCCAGACGTAAATTCCATGATTGATGGCAACGAACAAATCTTGCATGACTATTGTGATATCAGTGTTGCCGTTTCAGGGCCTAAAGGACTTATGGTACCTGTAGTTCGAGGTGCAGAAGCCATGAATTTTAAAGAAATTGAAACTGAAATTAAGCGTTTGGCCATTCGTGCTCGTGATGGACAAATCACGGTTGATGAAATGACAGGCGGAACCTTTACCATTTCAAATGGCGGGGTTTTTGGTTCTATGCTTTCGACGCCAATTATCAATCCACCGCAGTCGGCAATTTTGGGGATGCACAATATCCTCCAACGTCCAATTGCAGTTGATGGAAAAGTTGAAATTCACCCGATGATGTATGTGGCTCTTTCTTATGATCACCGCATTATTGATGGGCGTGAGAGTGTAGGCTTTTTGGTAGCAGTTAAAGAAGCACTAGAAGATCCTATTGCACTGCTTATGGGTGGTGATGCTAAAAAAGCATTGGAACTTTAACCGTTAATCGCCACTACTTGCCCCACCTTTCCGGGAAGCATTTCGCGCATCATGGTTTCGATGCCATTCTTTAGTGTGAAGGTAGACGATGGACATCCACTACAAGCCCCCTGTAAAACCACATGTACGGCCTTGGCTTCTTCATCAAACGATTGAAACACAATATTCCCACCATCGGATGCTACGGCTGGCTTGATGTACTCATCCAAGATACGCACGATTTCCTGTTCCGTTGGGCTGTAGTTGACTTCCGCATTTGCTGTTTCCTCAGAAACTGGGCTAAATCCAGGAGACAAAACAGGCTTATTTTCTGCAATGTATTCTCGTATAAAAGTGCGCACCTGTTGAACCACTTCTTCCCACGTTGAAATATCATATTTAGTAATGGACACAAAGTTTTCGTCCATATAAACCTCTTTGACAAAAGGGAAGTGGAACAAGGCTTGGGCTAGAGGTGCCCCTTTGGTTGTGTCAATGGAAGTAAATTCCACACTGGCAGGCACTAGCTTTTTGTTTGCTACAAACTTCATAACAGCAGGGTTGGGTGTACTTTCGGCATAAACACTAGCCGGAGCTGCTTTTTTCGTTTTGGTGATTTCACCTCCGTCAGCAAGATATTTTTCAAGTTGCTCAAGTACTTCATCTTGTACATCGCTCCATTCCACAATGGGAAAACGCTCCAAGGTTAATTGGGTGCCGTTGAGCGTTACAGCCTTGACAAACGGCAAGTAAAACAATTGCTGCGCTAAGGGAACTTCAGCAGCTTCTGAAACATTATTAAACGCATAGGCACGCTCAACAAGTGGGGTTTCGGTACTAAAAACGAGTAAATCTGGATTGTCAGACGGCAAAATGCGAAATCGGCTCATAGACTTTTTATGCAAAAATACGTATTAGAACTGTAGTAGCGTGCACACAGTAGATTTTTGTATTTTGCAGTATGCTAATCAAAACCATCTTGGGCCACACGCCTTCTTATGGCGAAAATTGTTTTTTTGCTGACAACGCTACCCTCATTGGAGATGTGGTTATGGGCGATTCTTGTTCGGTTTGGTTCCAGGCAGTAGTCCGTGGCGATGTACACCGTATTCGCATAGGGAACCATGTCAATATCCAAGACGGGGCTGTTATTCACGCGACCTATAAGACTGCTCCCACTACCATTGGGAATAATGTGTCTATTGGGCACAATGCCATTGTACACGGATGCACCATTCACGATAACGTATTGGTTGGAATGGGAGCAATCATTATGGATGACGCTGTTGTGGAATCCAACTGCATTATTGCCGCTGGGGCGGTAGTGACCAAAAATACCACAGTACCGTCTGGAACGGTGTTTGGAGGTATGCCTGCCAAAAAGATAAAAGACTCCTCACCCGAACTGATCTCAGGAGAAATAGCACGTATTGCAAAAAATTACAGCCTGTACGCAAGCTGGTTTAAGGACTAAATTTTCACTCCACTTACTTGCTCAACACCAAAAGATTTCCAGACGTCAAATTCCGGAGAAGTAGTGCTGTAATAGGTGGTAGTACCTCCGCTCGAATTGTGGAGGTTGTGTAAGTCTAGTAGTCTATGCGTTTGTTTGGCAACCGCAGTGCTGCAATCCACAATGGTTACATGTTCCGGCAGTATTTTTTTTAGGGTATGCGTTAGAAAAGGGTAGTGGGTACACCCAAGGACCAAGTGGTCAATGGGTTTTTCTAGCATAGGGGATAGGATTTCTCGCAGTTGTTTTTCAGTTGCTTTGCTAGCTTCCTTGCCTTTTTCCACCAAAGCAACCAATCCGTGCCCCACTTGACTGATTACTTCGAGGCCTTGGGTATAATCTTGTGACGTTGTTTGAAAAAGCGTACTGGTAAGCGTTCCAGCAGTTGCCAATACACCTATAACACCCGTCTGACTGCCAAGTGCTGCTGGCTTAATGGCAGGTTCAATGCCCACAAAAGGCATCGAAAAGTGTGTCCTAAGGTGCGCAATGGCATTGGTTGTAGCCGTGTTACATGCCACTACGATTAGTTTACAATCTTGAGCGACCAACCAATTGGTGATGGCTACGGCACGTGCTGTAATGGTTTCTTTCGATTTTTCTCCATAGGGGGTATAGGCTTGGTCGGCGACATATATAAAGTTCTCATCGGGGAGCATTTCTTTAAGTGCATTAAGCACAGATAATCCACCTACTCCAGAATCAAAAACACCAATGGGTTTAGAACGCATGCTTAAAAATAAAAAAACTGCCTCGAAAGGAGGCAGTTTTTTAGCGATAATATGTTATGACGGGTTTAGATGCCCAGGGCTTTCTTAACGTCAGGCGCAAGGTCTTTGCCTTCAGCCATCAATAATGCACCACCAAGACTTGCATCAACTACGTAGTCAAAACCTTGTGCTTTGGCAACTTCTTGCACCTTAGCACGCGCATTTTCAATGATAGGACGCAACAGGTCTGCTTGCTTCTTTTGAATGTCTTGAGAAGCCGTTTGACGGAACTGTTGGATGTTTTGCTCCATACCAGCTAGTTCTTGTTGACGAGCCTGATTGGTTACGTCTGTTTGATTTTCAGCTTCAGCAGAATACGTTTGCAACTTGGTTTGGTATTCTTTTATAGAAGCTTCGATTTCCGTTTGGTAATCTTTTTCTAGTTTTTGTACTTCTTCTTGCGCAGCAATTACACTTGGCATTTCGCTTATGAGCTTTTGGAAGTCTAGGTGTGCCACTTTACTTTGTGCATAAGTTACACTGCTAAGCATTAATATTACAGTTAGTAATAGAGTAGATAAATATTTCATTGTATTGAGTTAATTAAGTGTTACTTTTTTTGTTGTGCTTGTTTGCGTTTTTCTTCAAATTCTTTTTTTCTTCTTTCAAGTTCTTCTAGCCGTTCTTTTTTACGTTTGGCTAGCGCCTCTTCTTTTTCTTTTTTCTTACGTGCGACTTCGGCTTCACGTTCTTGCTTTCTACGCTCGAGTTCAGCTTTCTTCGCCGCTTGTTTTTCTTCTGAGGTTAGGTCGGAAGTTGCCTCTTTTTTGGCTTTACCCCCCGATCTTTTAGCCTCTTTTTTACGCTGACGCTCAGCTTTTCTTTCTTCAAGAAGCTTTAGGCGTTCGGCCCTTTGCTGCTCTATTTTTTTCTTTCTCTCGTCTAAAGATGGATTTGAGCGTTCTTTGCGTTCTTCTTTTTTGGTTTCTGCCAAAAAAGCTTGTGCTTTTTTCTTGTCTTCAATTTCTAAGTATCGAATAACAAGGTCGCTAATATCGTATTTTTTTTCAGAATGTAACACAAGAATATCAGCAGTACTATCAAAAACATAATTTAGTTTTCGGTCAGCAGCAATTTCTCTTATGGCTGTCAGTATTTCATCCTGGGCGGGTTGTGCTAATAACAGCTTTTGTTTAATCCAATCGCCCTCAACTCCAAAACGTTGCTCAACGTATTGATCTAGTTTGTCCTGTTCAAAGGCAATATCATCTTCGCGTTCTTCAGCGATTTCTTCTGTGAGCAACGGTCTCTCGATTTCAAGGGCCTTTCTTTGCTCATCTAATTCTTTTTGCTTTGTGTCAATTTCGTTACGCCATGATACAATTTTGGCTTCCAAGTCTTGACTAGATTCAGAGAAGCCGCTATGTGCTGCTAAAACCTTGTCTATATCCAAAAATCCTATCCTCACATTGCGTTGCGCATATGTAAGACCTGTTACAAAAAAGCTTAACATCAAGGACCAAAAAAAACGCATTTGCTTCTTTGTTAGAATTGTTGCCCTATTATAAAGTGTGTTTCCCATCCGTTGGGATTTAAGTCATTTGGTACTTCGCTATCAAACCCATATCCAAAATCTATGCCTAACAAACCAAATGCGGGCATAAAAATTCGGACACCAAAGCCTGCTGAGCGTTTACTATCAAACGGATTAAACGCACGAAAATTGTCATAACCATTACCTGCTTCTAAAAAACTTAACGCATAAATAGATGCACTTGGTTTTAATGTAATGGGGTAACGCAGTTCAAGCGAGAATTTATTATAAACTGTTGAGCCATCTCTACTGGATAGCGATTGGTTTTCGTAGCCCCTAAGCGCAATAGTTTCTCTTCCGTCCATGGCATATTGTTGTAGCCCATCGCCCCCTAAGAAATAGCGTTCAAAGGGAATATTACCTCTTTCGGGATTGTATGCTCCTAAAAAACCAAATTCAGCATGAGTGCGCAAGATTAATTTATCAATTATGCGGGTATACCAAGTACCTTCAAAATTTAATTTATAATACTCTAACCACTTAAAGCGTTCTTGATCAATTTTAGCTTGGTCAGGATTGCCATTTGCATCTTGATATGCAGCTAAGTTTTTCAAATTGCCATAATCCATATTATTTACCAATGAATATGGGAAAGTGAGTTTAGCACCTATCGTAAATGAAGATCCACCAACGGGAAATATGGGATTTGTATAGGTGTTATTTCTAGATAAGGCTATGGCGTAAAACAGGTTATTAGAAACCCCATCTCCGAAAGTAAACAACCCTGTATAATAGTTGTTTAAGTCAAAGTATTGGTAACCTATTGTTTGAGAAAGCGTAAAGTAATCATCAGGAACCTGTAGGCGTTTGGCCAAACCAAAGTTGATACCACGAATTTTAAAATATTGAGATTTATCTGCCAACCCTGTCATATAGTTATAGCGGTACTGGGTTGTTTGTGAAATAGAGGTCGAAAAACGCACAGGCTGCTCTCCACCTAGCCAAGGTTCTGAAAACGAGAAGCTGTACGTTTCAAAGAAGCGACTCGCTTGAAGACGCAGCGCCAACTGTTGTCCGTCACCCATAGGCACTGGCTTATATTCTTTCTTGTTAAAAATGTTGCGCATGGAAAAGTTATTAAACGAAAGCCCTAGGGTTCCAATAAATCCACCGCCACCATAACCACCTTGTAGTTCAATTTGGCTAGCCCCTTTTTCTACCAAGCCGTATTCAATATCAACAGTCCCGGCGTTGGGGTCCACATCCTTAAAGTCAGGTGATATTTGCTCAGGATCAAAAAAGCCCAATTGCCCTAACTCACGAACCGAGCGTACCACTTTATCTTTGCTGTAGAGTTCGCCCGGGCGAGTGCGAATTTCTCTGTAAATAACGTGGTCGTTTGTTCTGTCGTTACCTCGAACACTAATCCTATTAAAATAGGCAGGCTTGCCTTCGGTAATACGAATTTCGAAGTTGATGGTGTCATTTGCAGCACTTACCTCAACAGGATTTATGCTGGAGAATAAGTAACCGTTGTTTTGGTATAGGTTTGTGAGGTCTTCACCATCTGGTTTGGTTTGATCTGCAATACGCTTACGCAACAACACCCCATTGTACGTATCACCAGATTTTATACCCAGTACTCTTCTAAGTTGTGCGTCACTATAAACGGAATTACCAATAAAATCAACATCGCCGAAGTAATACTTGTCGCCTTCTTGAACGTTGATAACAACATCAATCTTGTTGTCGTCTATATTGATGCTGTCGGAAAGGATTCGGGCATCTCGATAGCCTTTTTCTTTGTAGAAATCCAGCAGTTTCTTGAGGTCTTCTTCATAATCAGCCTCAATATACTTTGAACGTTTCCAAAAGCGGCCTGGGAATTCTAACCTTGTATTTTTAATTTTTTTACGAAGTTTTTTGGATTTATAAACTTCATTACCCTTAAAAGTAATGGAGCGTACCTTTACACGATCACCTCGATCAACAGAAACCAACATTTTTTGATTGTTCACAGCTGTCGTATCGGCCTTGGTATCTATGGTTACTTTGGTGTTTAAAAAACCTTCTTTTTTGTATTTGTTTTCAATGTAGTTTTTGGTAGTAGAAAGGAAGTTCTTACTGAGTTTTTTTCCTTTTTTAATGTCTGTGTCTTTGACAATAGTCTCGATTTTACCTTTTTTGATCCCTTTGATGGTGTAGTCAGAAAGCGTGGGTAATTCTTGAATGTAAAGTTCCAAATCGGCTACTTCACCATCAATATTTGTGATAAAAAACTCAATATCACTAAAAAGCTCAAGCTTCCATAATTTATTAATGGTAGCGCTAATTTCTTCGCCAGGAATTTGAATGCGTTGGCCTTTTTTAAGACCGGTATATGCCACAACCGTTTGTGGGCTAAAACTTTTTACGCCAGTAACATTAATTTCTCCAAGTTCATAAAACTTACCTTTATCATAGGCATTTTCTTGCGCGTTGGCTTGATTGAAACCAAACAGCACAATACACAAAATAAGGGGGAGGAGTAAACAGTTACGTAAGTTGCTCGCTTGTTTTTCCAAATCTACGTTCTCTTTTTAGATAACTATTAATTGCTTGGTGAAGCTCATACTCATCGAACTCTGGCCACATTACATCTGTAAAGTACAGTTCGGCGTAAGCAATTTGCCATAAAAGAAAATTACTTATACGAACTTCGCCACTGGTGCGGATGAGTAAATCTACATCAGGCAAATGTTGCGTGTAAAGATGCTCATTTATTATGGTTTCATCAATACTTTCAACGTTAATTATGCTATTTTTAACTTTTTTGCTAATATCAATAACAGCTTGCTTTATTTCCTCACGTGCACCATAACTAAGTGCTAAGGTTAAATTTGTACCCGTATTGCTTTGTGTCTTTTCAATTACTTCTACTAATTCCTTACGCACTTTTTTGGGTAGTTTGTCCAAAGAACCAATAGCCGAGAGGCGAATGTTATTCTCTGTCATACGTTGTAGTTCAAGACGAAGATTTCGAACCAAAAGTGACATAAGCGTGGAAACTTCTGTCTTTGGACGGCTCCAGTTTTCAGTAGAAAAGGCATAAAGCGTAAGGTGTTTAATACCTAATTTTGCAGCTGCTTCGACTGTTTTTCGCACTGCTTTTGCGCCTGCCTCGTGACCACGCAATCGATTTTTACCTTGCTGTTTTGCCCAACGTCCATTACCATCCATAATAACAGCAATGTGTTGCGGCAATTCATCGGTATTAAATTCTTGTAAGTTCATTTTCTTAATCTTTACAACATGGAAGCCTCCCAAAGCCGTAAGTTATTGAAATCCCTGTAAACACAAGCCAATCATTGCTTAAACTTGTTGAAAATTGTTTGGCGGAAGGGTTTTTTTCGAGATCAGGGTAGCTACCATCTAAATTATCGCTAAAGGTAAATTGGGGTCGCACTTCTGCAGCCAAAATCCATGATTTGCCAAAGTTAAACTTCACACCTACTCCGAAAGGGATACCAACGGTTACTACTTTTCCTGAAGCACTAGATGATGTTTTAATAGGATCAAAATAAATATCCTGAATAATCATACGATTTACACCTGCATGAATGTATGGGGTCCATGAAAACCCAAACTCACCAACGGGAAGCTTTACATAATTAATTTCAATCGCAGCACCTAGACTGGAATAGTTGTTGGCAAAGGAGTATCCTCGCTTCAAGCGATCTAATTCTGATGCATTTAGATCATTTCCACTTAATTTTCCTCTGCTGTACAGTACACGAAGCCCAATGCGCTCATTATAATTGCGTTTATAAATAAGACCTATTTCAAGATGTCTAGGCTGAATGTATTGGGTACTTCCTATTTCACCAACATAATTTATACCACCAAAAGTGACGCCAATCTCATGTCGTTGCGCAGTGCTAAAACTACTCACAAGACCAAATAATACAATCCAAAACCAAATACGCCTATTGTTCATCTTGTTTAATGAAAACTGAAAAGCACAAGCTTTATTGTTAGTTGCGTTTATCTTGTCCCCAAAGCAGCTTGTTGCGCAAGGTATCAAAAAAGCCATGCGTATTAGATCGTATAAAGACAATGGGGTTATTAGCCTTACGGATACGAATGGTGGTGTTCATCGGCACAGAAAAGAGTCGGGTATCTAAAGAAATGAGATGCGAGTCTCCTCTGCCTTCAACGTGAATTTTTATTTCAACATCATCAGCAACAACGAGCGGTCTAACGTTTAGGTTATGTGGTGCGATCGGGGTTAAGACCAAGCTTTTTGCTTCTGGGGCGATAATGGGTCCGCCACTACTCAAGGAATATCCAGTGGATCCTGTTGGGGTAGCTACGACCAAACCATCAGCCCAGTAGACATTCACATAGGCATCATTGACTTGGGTGTTGATGGTAACCATTGAGGTTGTGTTTTCACGGCTTAAAGAAATTTCATTTAAGGCCAATGGAAATTCATTTAGTTCGGCAACAGCAGGTGTTGTTTTGATTTCAAGTACACTTCGTTCTTCTGTTACGTAGTTTTTGGCCATGATATCATGAAGCATGGCTTCCATTTCGTCGGGTTGAATGGTTGCTAAAAAGCCAAGGCGGCCAGTATTGACCCCAATCAAAGGTATTTTTGATTCACGGATGTAATACAAGGCACGCAATACGGTCCCATCTCCACCAACAGCAAAAAAAACAGCTGTTTTTGGGTCTAAGTCTTTATGGGAATCAAATGGGGTTGCAGCAGTATTGGGAATATGTTGCAACAATTCTTTTTCCACTTGAATACCAGCACCTTTACTCGCAAAAAAAGCAACGATTTCCCCAACTATTTTTAGAGATGCTGCGTCGTGAACCAAGCTGTATAAAGCTACTTTCATACTGCAAAGTTAGACCAAAATGCTCAAAGGGACATTATTGTGTTATTTTTGCATAAAAAGTGCTATGACAAAGCTTAGTGTGAACATCAATAAAATAGCCACCCTGCGCAACGCAAGAGGAGGTGATCAGCCAAATATTTTACAAGTTGCTCAGGATGCACAAGCATTTGGTGCACAAGGAATCACTGTTCACCCCAGGCCCGACGAGCGGCATATTACCTATCAAGATGCCCGAGAATTACCCACTGTTATCACTACCGAATTTAATATTGAAGGAAACCCCATTCCAAAATTTATAGATATGGTATGCGCCATTAAACCCGATCAAGTGACTTTGGTACCAGATGCTCCAGATGCCATTACTTCCAATGCAGGTTGGGATACGGTGGCCAATCGTGCATTCCTACAAGAAATTATTCAAGAATTTAAGCAACATGGCATACGCACATCCATATTTTTAGATCCCGATGTGGCACAAGTGGAAGCTGCTGTCAAAACAGGCACAGACCGTATTGAGCTCTATACCCAAGCGTATGCTGAAGCGTATCCACTAGACCCTGCAAAAGCCATAGCACCATTTGTTGATGCTGCTACAAAAGCACAAGAAGTTGGACTAGGCCTTAATGCCGGCCACGACTTGAGCTTACGCAATATCGCATTTTTCGCCCAACAATTACCCGGATTATTAGAGGTGTCTATTGGACATGCCCTTATTTGCGAGTCTTTGTACTTTGGTCTTGAGAACGTCATTAACCAATACATAGCCAAGCTATCGACGCACTAGTTCACAGCACCATTACTGGGCAGGGCGAAAGTCTAATCATATTACATGGTTTTTTGGGGATGTCAGACAATTGGCGTACCCATGCCAAGTTTTGGTCGACTCAATATCAAGTACATGCCATTGACCAGCGCAACCACGGAAAAAGCTTTCACAGCCAAGAGTTCAATTACGATTTAATGGCTGCGGATATTATTGCCTATATGGATGAGCGCAATATCCCACAAGCTATTGTACTTGGTCACTCCATGGGAGGTAAAACAGCCATGAGCTTGGCGCTTCAATACCCCACTCGGGTTTCCAAACTCATTGTCGCTGACATAGCACCCAAAAAATATGACATTGACACCAAATTTTCAAACATTATTAAGGGGCTTTTGCATCTCCATAATGTGACCCTTCGTTCAAGAACCGAAGCGGACACGTTGCTTATGCCTTTTGTTCCAGAAATGGGCGTTCGCCAATTTTTACTTAAAAATCTAGCCTGGACAGAACAAAAAACCCTTAGCCTTCGTTGTAATATTGAAGTACTGCAACACAAGCTCAAAGAAATCGGCGCAGCACCAACTGGATTGCCTTACTCAGGAAAGGCGCTATTTTTAGCGGGAAAACAATCTGATTATGTGTTGCAAACAGATATGACAGCCATACAGAATCTTTTTCCAAGGGCTTCATTACATTGGGTTGCCAATGCGGGGCATTGGCTTCATGCCGAAAACCCCAAAGGATTTACCATAGCCTTGCAAGATTTCTTAAGTTAATGCCCCTTTAACATTACTTTGACCTTGCTTAAAAATAGCCTACTTTTGCCAGCTATTAAATAAAAAAAATGAACGTAACGCGAAAAGACGTAGATGCACTAAATGCAGTGATTACCGTTGATATTAATCAAGAAGACGTAGCCCCCAAAGTGGAGCAAGTATTAAATGACTACCGCAAGCGCGCTGATATTCCTGGCTTTAGAAAAGGGAATGTGCCCATGGGAGTTATCAAAAAGCAATACGGCCAAGCTGTTATGGTTGATGAGGTAAACAAGATGTTACAATCGTCCCTGAACGACTTCCTCAATGAAGAAAAGATTTCTATTTTGGGTAACCCATTACCCGTTCCTGTAGACAATATTGATTGGGATGCCCCTGCCTTTTCTTTTGATTTTGAACTTGGCTTAACGCCAGAATTGGAGGTAAAACTTCCCAACCGGAAAGCAGTTACACGATATGAAATTCAAGCAGACGAAAAGTTTGTGAACGAACAATTGGAACGCCTTCAGAAACAATACGGCGCCATTGTTCCTACCAATGACGTAACTACTGACACAGAATTGACCGTTGGTGTTTCTTATGAAGGTGGTGCGGATCAGAAAAGTGCCACATTTACGGCCAGCGAGCTAAAAAGCAAGAAAGCCCTCAACGCCTTTAAAAAGGCTACGATTGGCGAAGTGGTTGAATTTTCAACCAAAGGCTTGTTTAAAGAAGCGCATGTATTGCGTCGTGTAATGGAAACACTTCCAGAAAAAGCAGTAACACTTTCGCTTACCCTTCAAGAGCGTAACAACCGCACTTTAGCCGATTTAGACCAAGATTTTTTTGATAAAGTATTTGGTAAAGACGCTGTGAAGTCTGCTACAGACTGTAAAGAAAAACTCAAAGTAGATGCCATGGGCCATTTTGAAACACAAGCCAATCAGAAGTTTATCAACGATATGACTGAACATTTGATTGACAACACCAAGTTTTCGCTGCCAGCAGCGTTCTTAAAAAAATGGATGCAAACTGCAGGTGAAAACCCAATAACAGAAGAGGAAGCCGAAGCAGAATACGCCAAATCAGAACGTGGCTTACGCTACCAATTGATTGAATCAAAACTCATGCAAGAGCACAACCTTCAAATCACAAGAGAAGAAGTGGAAACATTTGCTAAAGACTTGATTAAAAAGCAAATGGTGCAATATGGCCGTACAGACATTCAAGATGAAGAACTCACAGAAATAGCAGGACGTATTTTGGGCAACCAAGAAGAAGTAAAACGCATCTCCGACCAAGTGATGAGTGAGAAAATGCGACAGTTGTTTTTGGAAAAAGGAAACATCAAAGTCAAGAAATTATCTTACGACGACTTTATCAAAGAAGCGTACAAAAAATAATCGCTATATTTAACTTAGAACTATAGGACATGGATTACGGAAAAGAATTTAAAAAGTACGCTACCAAGCATCACGGGATAAACTCCATGTATTACGATGAATTGGTCAGTAGCCTAACGCCTTACATCATTGAGGAGCGTCAGTTGAATGTGGCCCAAATGGACGTGTTTTCTCGTCTGATGATGGACCGCATTATTTTCCTTGGAACAGGCATTAATGACAGCGTTGCGAATATCATTCAGGCGCAATTGTTGTTTTTAGAAAGCACCGATAAAACTAAAGACATCCAGATTTACATCAACTCTCCTGGGGGTAGTGTATATGCCGGTTTGGGGATCTATGATACCATGCAATTTATCAATCCTGACGTAGCTACCATTTGTACGGGTATTGCGGCCTCAATGGCGGCTGTATTGCTGTGCGCTGGTCAAGATGGAAAACGCTCTGGCCTGCCTCACTCCCGTGTGATGATCCACCAGCCACTTGGCGGTGCACAAGGACAAGCATCTGACATTGAAATTACAGCTCGTGAGATCTTAAAGCTTAAAAAAGAATTGTACGAAATCATTGCCAAGCACAGTAACCAATCGTACGATAAGGTATATGAAGACTCTGACCGTGATTACTGGATGAAGGCCCTAGAAGCCAAGGAATATGGTATGATCGACGAGGTATTAACTAGAAACTAGATGGAGGAAGAATTGAATTGTTCTTTTTGTGGACGTAAAAAAGCCGAGACCAAACTTTTGGTCGCAGGACTAAATGCGCACATATGCGAACGCTGTGTTGACCAAGCGGTTGGCATTATTCAAGAAGAAACCACGCATACTGAAAACACGCCAAACAAAGCGGAGTTTTTACTTAAAAAACCCAAGCAAATTAAAGCCTTTTTGGACGATTATGTCATTGGGCAGGAGCAAGCCAAAAAAGTACTTTCTGTTGCGGTATACAACCACTACAAACGACTCAATCAAAACGTTGATAACGACGTAGAAATTGAAAAAAGTAATATCATTATTGCTGGCCGTACAGGAACGGGCAAAACGCTACTGGCCAAGACCATTGCCAAGATGCTGCAAGTGCCTATTGCCATTGTAGACGCAACCGTACTTACTGAAGCAGGTTATGTGGGTGAAGATGTAGAAAGCATTTTAACACGACTGCTACAAGCTGCCGATTACGATCAGCAGAAAGCGGAGCGTGGTATTGTTTTTATTGATGAGATTGATAAGATTGCTCGTAAAAGCGACAACCCTTCCATCACTCGTGATGTTTCTGGAGAGGGAGTTCAGCAAGCGCTTTTAAAATTACTTGAAGGGACTGTGGTTAACGTACCACCCAAAGGTGGCCGCAAGCATCCCGATCAAAAGTTTGTCGAAATCAATACCGAGCACATATTGTTTATTGCTGGAGGGGCATTTGATGGAGTTGAACGCCATATTGCCAAGCGCATGAATATGCAAGCGGTAGGTTACAGCACTGCTGCCAAGCGCAAATCGGTTACAGAAGAGGACTTGCTGGCACATATCACACCATCAGACCTCAAGGACTTTGGACTGATTCCTGAAATTATTGGACGTCTTCCAGTGCTTACCCACATGAATCCATTGGATGAGAAAGCGCTGCGAGAAATATTAACGGCACCTAAAAATGCATTGGTAAAGCAGTACCAACATCTCTTTGATTTGGATGGAGTTGCGTTGACTTTTACGCCAACAGCCTTGGACTTTATTGTGGAGCAAGCGGTACAGTATGCCTTAGGCGCAAGAGGACTGCGTTCCTTGTGTGAGGCCATCCTTACGGATGCCATGTATGAACTTCCCAGCACCAACACTACTGAGTTGAAAATTACCAAAAGCTATGCCGAAAATAAATTGAGCGTTGTTCAACTCAGCCAGCTTAAGGCAGCTTCTTAACATAAAGCCACTTAGACTTTCCTCACACCAAAACTCCCCACGGGCATGCAGTTGTCTTTTAGTAAAAGCATTTAATCGCCAGACTAAACTTGCCCCAGCAACTCATCCAAATACTCACGCGTGTTGGATAGTCGTGGCACCTTGTGCT
Source organism: Flavobacteriaceae bacterium (assembly GCA_024639165.1). Taxonomy (GTDB): domain Bacteria; phylum Bacteroidota; class Bacteroidia; order Flavobacteriales; family Flavobacteriaceae; genus UBA7446. Next base: position 71,237 of record JAHEIX010000008.1, read on the forward strand.
GGCCTCCAATTTTCCCTTTTTGCTTGAGCCATTTGTAAAAGGTTTTAGGTTTGGCAATATGTAACTTAAGTGGCATAAGCGTTATGTTTTTATAGCGTTTGGCCTCGTAGTCCGAGTTTAGGGCTTGCAACTGCTTGTCCAAATCTTCGGCAAAGGCAGCAGCATCTTTTGGTGGTGTCTTAAATTCTATCAGCCACTCGTGCCCGCCCTTTTCGGAGCCTTCCATAAAAATGGGTGCAGCCGTATAATCCACCAATTGCACATGGTGGCGTTGGCATACCAACTCAAGTGCTTTGTTGGCATTTTCAATCACCAGCTCCTCCCCGAATACATTGATAAAGTGTTTGGTTCTGCCCGTTATTTTGAAGCGATAAGGCGCAATGGAGGTAAAGCGAATGGTATCGCCAATATGATAACGCCACAGCCCCGCATTGGTAGAAATAATCACGGCATATTGGGTGCCGACCACTACGTCAGCTAATGGGATTACTTTTTCGTTTTGAGTGCCATAGGTTTTCATATCTATAAACTCATAGAAAATGCCATAGTCAAGCATCAGCAATAGCTCATCAGAATGCAGTTGGTCTTGCACCCCAAAAAAGCCCTCTGATGCATTGTATAGCTCAACATAGTGAATAGCATCACTTGGCAGTAGGGCTTTATACTGCTCCTTGTAGGGCATAAAGTTTACGCCCCCGTGAAAATATACTTCCATATTAGGCCATACATCCAAAATGTTATCTCGTCCAGTTTCTGTCAAAACCTTTTGCAGCAGCACCAACATCCATGAAGGAACGCCTGCCATACTCCGAATATCTTCTCTTAAAGTTTCATCTACGATAGCTTTCATCTTGGTTTCCCACTCCGCTATGAGGGATACTTTTTGGCTTGGAGCACTTACCATTTCCGCCCAAAGGGGTAGATTATCGATCATAATAGCCGATAAATCGCCAAAATAAGAGTTGTTTTCTTCATAAATTTCTTTGCTGCCCCCCAAGCGCAATGCCTTGCCTTGAAATACACTTGAATGTTCGTTGTTTTTGAAATAGAGACTCAGCATGTCTTTACCTCCCTTAAAGTGACAGTCTTCTAAAGATTCATTTGAGATAGGAATAAACTTGCTTTTGGCATTGGTCGTACCGCTCGATTTGGCGTACCATTTGATAGGGGTAGGCCAAAATATATTTTGCTCCCCTCGCCGTGAGCGTTCAATCATGGGTGCTATTTCTTCATAGGTGCGGACTGGAACTCGGTTGGCAAAGTCTTCATATTGGTGTATATCGGCAAAGCCATATTGCTTACCGACTTCTGTTTTTTTTGCCGTTTGCAGCAAGTTCGTCAGTTCATCACGCTGGACTTCGTTGGGATATTTGATGAAAAGCTCAATGTCATGAACCCTTTTTTTAAGAAGCCATGAAACAACGGTATGGAGTAGTGGTATTGCCATTTTGGGTATATTGCTGAACGAAAATACAAATTATGTTTCAAGGTGTACTGACCAAAATGCAAACGGAATATAAAAGCCCCGTAGACTACTACTTGGTCTTTAAAGATTCCTTTGTTCATGTCAACCGTTTTTTAGAAAAAGAAGTACATATTGTTTACACAGGCACCCAGTGCCTCAATTGCTCACAGCCTAAAGAAATTTTCCGTCAGGGGTTTTGCAAGTCTTGTTTTTTTGAAACACCAAGTGCTGGAGAATGGATCATGAAACCAGAGCTCAGCAAAGCCCACTTGGGCATTGAAGATCGGGATTTGGCATACGAGCAAAAGGTGCAATTGCAACCTCACATTGTTTATTTTGCTGTTTCGAGTGGACTTAAAGTGGGCGTAACACGTGATACCCAAGTGCCTACGCGTTGGATTGACCAAGGGGCGCACCAAGCCCTTCCCATCGTGGAGGTCCCCAACCGCTATTTGGCAGGCATAACAGAAGTGACATTAAAAGCCTATTTTAATGATAAAACAAACTGGCGTATCATGCTACAAAACAAAGGAGAGGCTTTGGATTTGGTAGCCGAGCGAGCCGCCTGTATTGCCAAATTACCATCTGAAGTACAGCCTTATGTGGTGCAAGACGCGCCCATAGTTATTGACTTTCCCGTAGCTCGTTTTCCCGAAAAAGTGAAAAGCTTAAACCTTACCAAAACCCCTGAATACTCGGGCGTACTTAAGGGGATTAAAGGCCAGTATTGGATTTTTGAAGACGATACGGTTTGGAATGTACGGGGGCATGAAGGGCACGTAGTTGACCTTTCATTGCGCTAACCATCATAGGTTTTTTTTGATGCTGCAATCAGTCGGTTGATTTCCGCCAACTCTTTGGTGGTCAGGTCGCGCCACTTTCCCTTGCCAATGTCTAGGGTTACGTTCATGATACGCACTCTTTTTAGGCGTACCACATGGTAGCCCAAATACTCACACATACGTCTGATTTGTCTATTAAGCCCTTGGGTGAGGATGATGCGAAATTCACGCTCATGTGTTTGCTTAACCACACAAGGCCTTGTGACCGTATCAAGTATGGGAACGCCTTTGCCCATTTTGTCTACAAAGCTTTTGGTGATGGGTTTGTTAACCGTCACCACATATTCCTTTTCGTGGTTGTTGCGGGCACGTAAGATTTTGTTGACGATATCACCGTCATTGGTTAAAAAAATAAGTCCTTCCGAGGGTTTGTCCAAACGCCCAATGGGGAATATACGGCTTGGGTAATTTATGTAGTCAATGATGTTGTCTTTTTCCACTTTGGTGTCTGTGGTACAAACAATGCCCACAGGCTTATTAAAAGCAATATAGACTGGCTTTTCCGTCTTTTTACCCACCTGTTCGCCGTCAACGGCTACTTGATCTTGGGGACTTACTTTCATGCCCATTTCTACGGGCTTTCCATTAACGGTAATGCGCCCTTGCTCAATCAGTTTGTCTGCAGCGCGGCGGGAGCAAAAACCAATCTCACTTAGGTATTTATTAATGCGAACAGCTTCCATATCAATCCAGATGAATTTCTTCCCCTACTTTAAGGTCAAAACGACGACGAATCAGCCAAACGAAAAAGTACAAGAAAGGGGTATCTATGGCGGCTACTAAAATTTTAAAAATTATACTAGACACCACCAATCCCCAAAACAGTTCCCAGGGCAATACTTGAAACGAACACAAAAACAAAATAACTGTTGTGGAATCTATAATTTGCGAACTAAAGGTGGAGAAGTTATTGCGCAGCCATAAATGTTTGCCTTGGGTAAGGTTCTTCCAATAGTGATAGATGCGAATGTCTACAAATTGTGCTGATAGATAGGCTATCATAGAAGCCAACACCGCCAAGGGCGATAGGGCAAATACCTTGTGGAACGTCGCATCGTCTATGGGAGAACTATCAATGGCCGGCACAACCCCAGCTAACAATAGAATCCCAATCGAAAAAAAGGACGCAAATATGCCAGCCACTACTACTTGATTGGCACTTTTCTTGCCAAAAATTTCAGAAATAATATCTGTAATTAAAAAGGTGATAGGATAGGGCAGTATGCCTACAGATAATTCAAAAATGGGCATCCCAAATACTTCCCAGTCAAAAGGACGCCAATAAAAAAACTTCTGAAAAATCAGATTAGACACCACCAATGAGGTGATGAATAAGGCGGCCAAATATAAATAAAGCTTTCGTGCAGCTGGCCTATGCATCTAGTTCACATTTAGTGTGTAGGGTAGGCGTGTTTGTAATTGATTTGCAGGGTTTTCTAAGGCTTCTATCCCCTGGATCCACAGGGAAATTTCAGGAGGCAATTGGGTTCTTAATTTCCCAAAAGGCCCGCCAAGAAGTCCTTCTAATATACTTTCTAAATCATCGTCAAATTTAGGATAGGTGGTTAGTCTGTAGTCTTCGATTTCGGCTAGTGCAGCTGCTCGTTCCAAGGCAAGGTCAAGACCACCAAGATGATCTACCAGCCCAATGGCTTTGGCTTCAATCCCAGACCATACCCGGCCTTGTGCAATTTTATGTACTTCGTCTTTGGTCATACTTCGACCTTCGGCAACACGCGTTAAAAAAGTCTGGTATACTTGATTGATGCCCGCTTTGATTTCGTTTCTTGTACTGTTAGGCAAAGGTTCAAAAGGGGAGTACTGCAGTGCTTGTTTGTTGGTGACTACTTGCTCTGCATTGATACCCCAACGTTTTGATAAACGATTGACATTGGGCAACACCCCCCAAACACCAATAGACCCTGTAATGGTCGTGGGCTCGGCAACAATTTCGTGCGCATTTGCGGCGATATAGTAACCTCCCGAAGCCGCAACATTACCCATAGAAACCACTACTTTTTTGGTTTTTCTTAGATGCTCTATTTCTTCCCAAATAAGCTCAGAAGCCAATGCACTTCCTCCAGGGGAATTAATGCGTAGGACTACGGCCTTAATATTTTTCTTTTTACCGATTTTCTTTAGGGCTTTTATCATTTTTTCTTGCCCTATCATTTCAGCTCCACCCTCGCCGTAAATAATTTCACCTTGTGCATATAGCACAGCAATGCGGTTAGCTCCTTTTCCTTTTTTGCGTCCAGCTACAGCCATATAGTCAGCAAAATTGGTTGTCTCAACCTCGTATGTGTCAAAACGCGATGCTAGCTTTTCTTTATAACTTCGTCTTGTAGCAGTTCCGTCTATAAGTGCAGCTGCCATAGCTTTTTGAGCATTTCCACCTGCTAGGTCATCTGCATGTTTGTCAAGTTCTTTTTTACCAAGCGCACGACTTGTAGCGATATCTGCTAGTAATGTACCCCATATATCATCAAGGAATGACTGAATTTGAGTGCGGTTTTCTTTACTCATATAGTCATCTAGGTAGGGTTCAACAGCACTTTTGTATTTTCCGTTTCGAATAACTTCCATGCGAATTCCTGACTTTTCTTGAGCAGATTTATAGTATAGAATTTCAGCGCTTAACCCACGTAAATCAATAGCTCCTTCAGGATGAACAAATATTGAGTCAGCAACAGTTGCGAGGTAATAATCTAATTGGCTGTAGTAGTCTGCGTAGGCATAAATAAACTTACCACTTTCTTTAAAGGCTGTTAGCGCTTTTCTAAGGGTATGCATATTTGAAATCCCCCCTAATGCAGATATATTTTCGATGCTTATTCCCGCCACAAGATCGTCTTCAGCTGCATTTTCAATCGCAGGAATGATGGTGTTTAATCCATAGGCCTCAGGTTCTATTTCCAAGGCACTTGCAAAAGAAAAGCTTTGTGGCTCTCGGTCTTGAACAGGACGATTCATGTCAAGCACTAATACTGTATTTTCTTTTAATTCAACGGCTTTACCTTCTTCATCCATAAGGGCAACGGATCCTGCGAAAAAGACAAGCATAAACACAAAAAGAAGCCCAATAGCTATAAAGGTCCCAAGGGCTGAACTGATAAGATTTTTAAAGAAACTCATAATTAAAGTAGTATATGTTCAAAGATACGGCTTTCCCAATTCTTTTCATCATTTTTGCTATATGTCAATTGTTTACATTTCTATTGGGAGTAATATGGGCGATCGCTTTGGCTATTTGCAGCAGGGTGTAGATGCAGCCTCAGCTTTGGGCGATATTGTAGGACTTTCCTCGGTTGTAGAAACCCCTGCCCTTGGTTTTGAAGGCAACCTCTTTTTAAACGCCTGCTTTGCTGTAGAAACAGCACTCGCTCCTGCTGTGGTTATGCAAAAGCTTCTCGAAATTGAGCAGTCACATGGAAGGTCTCGTAAGCCAGGACAAGGCTATCAAAGCCGAACCTTGGATTTGGATATGATTTTTTACGACGATTTTGAAATAGATACGCCACAACTCAAAGTGCCGCACCCCGCTATGGCACAAAGACGATTTGTGTTACAGCCGCTATCTGAAATTGCGCCCAACAAGCAGCATCCGATTTACCAAAAATCAACTCAAGCGCTGCTGGAAGCATGTGAAGATAACACACCGCTCAGCCTTCACGAGATGCAACTGCGTCACCCCATTTATGCGCCACTAAGTTCGCATACGTTTATCTGTGTGGAAGGAATTATTGGGTGTGGAAAAACTACCTTAGCAAAAATGTTGGCGCAAAAATTGGGTTATAAAACCATTGAGGAGCGATTTGCGGAAAACCCATTCTTACCCAAATTTTATAGGAATCCAAAACGGTATGCCTTCCCGTTGGAATTGTCGTTTCTTGCCGATCGATTTAACCAAATAAATGACGAATCTGAACAACTGGATTTGTTTCAGTCAGGGGTTGTGGCAGACTACCACATGAGCAAGTCGCTGGTATTTGCCCAAAACACCCTAAACGAAGACGAGTATCCTCTTTTTCATCAATTGTATGCGTTGATGTCTAAGAGCGCTAACCAGCCCACCCTTTGCATATACCTTCGTCAAACACCTGAGCAAGCCCAGGCCAATATTAAAAAAAGAGGGAGAAGCTATGAACAAAATATCGGAACAGATTATTTGGAAAAATTAGCCAAAGGATACGATCAGCACCTGCCGTTTTTACAACAACGCTTGCAAGTAGTATCGGTAGATATTAGAGATATGGATTTTGTATTAAACCCCGACGACATGACTCAATTATTAGGCAATATCAATGCGCAGCTGGACGCAGCTGGACAAAAAAATGCCACAATACCACTCCGGCAGAAGTAGCCACATTTAAAGAGTGTTTAGTCCCTAATTGCGGAATCTCAATTGCCGCACCACAAGCATTAATCACTTCTTGCGAAACCCCCTGCACTTCGTTGCCAATAACCAACACCAGTGTTTGATCTGGCACCGCAGTTACTTGGTCCAAAAATACTGCGCCTTTGACTTGTTCAACGGCAAAGCAGTTGGCGCCAGCCTCACGTAGCTTACCCACCACGTCTGCAGCAGAAGCCTCTTGTCGCCAAGCAACACTTTCCGTAGCGCCCAATGCCGTTTTGTGAATGTCTTTGTGTGGTGGAGTAGGTGTGATGCCACAGAGTATTATTTCTGCAATACGAAAAGCATCGGCAGTACGGAAAATAGCACCTACATTATTTCGGCTTCGGATGTTGTCGAGCACCAATACAATATTAGTTTTTTGGGCCGCTTTAAAAGCGGTTGTGCTCAATCTGTTGAGCTCTTCCATGGTCCATTTTCGCATGTGTCAAAGGTAGGGATTGTGTTTGGCTAAAAAATGTAAATTAGCCATAACTAATATTTCGCTTTGTCTGCCAAGAAAAAAACAAAAGAAACGCCTTTGATGAAGCAGTATAATCAAATCAAGGCAAAGTATCCTGACGCACTGCTTCTTTTTCGCGTAGGCGATTTCTATGAGACCTTTGGACAAGACGCCGTTAAGGCAGCCCGTATTTTAGGGATTTTATTGACCAAGCGAGGCGCAGGAAGTACGAGTGAGACCGAATTAGCAGGCTTCCCTCATCATTCTTTACATACGTATTTGCCAAAGCTGGTTCGTGCTGGACAGCGTGTCGCGATTTGCGATCAGTTGGAAGATCCCAAACTCACCAAAAAAATTGTAAAACGAGGCGTAACCGAATTGGTTACCCCTGGCGTAACGCTGACAGATGGGGTATTGGAAGCTAAAAGCAATAACTTCTTAGGCGCGCTCTACACGCAAAACGACTCCTTGGGTTTTGCTTATTTGGATATCTCAACCGGAGAGTTTCAATGGGCACAAGGTGCCCTTTCTGAAATCAGTGCCTTGTTACAACAGCTTGAAGTAAAGGAGTTGTTGGTTTCCAAACCACAGCGCAAGGTCATTGCAGCATTGATGGGTGATAGCCTTCCTTTTTTTGTGTTAGAAGACTGGGTTTTTCAAACGGAATACACTACCGAAAAGCTGATGCAACACTTTGGTGTCAAAACCCTTAAGGGCTTTGGCTTTGATGGTGCTGACTTGGGTATGATTGCTGCAGGAGTAGTGCTTCATTATTTGTCTGAAACCGAACACGCCAAGCTTGGTCATTTGGTGCAACTCAAGCACCACAACCCAAAGCAACAGGTTTGGATGGATCGCTTCACGGTAAGAAATTTAGAGCTTATTTCACCCAACGCCCCAGAGGCTATAACCCTTTTGGAAGTGGTGGATCACACAGCTACAGCCATGGGCGGTCGCTTGTTGCGCCGTTGGATTACAGCACCCATAACGGATATAGCCCTCATTGAAAAACGATTGGATGTCGTTCGCTTTTTTAAGGAACACCCGGGACTTCATCAACAGGTTTTATCCTGTCTCAAAGAAGTTACGGACTTAGAAAGACTGGCCGCCAAAGTAGCTACGGGGCGTATTAACCCAAGAGAAGTAAACGCATTGCGTCTTGCATTGATGCAAACCACTACCATAACTGGGTTGTTGTCCGATGCAGATCCAGTAGCTCCTTTATTGGCTACTATAGATGAAAGTCAGGCTATTACAAATCACATAGGCACTTGGCTTGCAGCAGAAGCTCCTACTCAGTTGGGAAAAGGACAGACCATTGCCGCGAGCGTTTCTGCTGAATTAGATGAGTTGCGTGCATTAGCACAAGGGGGCCGTAATACTTTGGACGCCATGTTGGAGCGCGAATCAGCGCGTACGGGAATACCATCACTCAAAATCGCATTTAACAACGTATTTGGATATTATATAGAGGTGCGTAATTTGCATAAGGACAAAGTACCTGAAGACTGGGTTCGCAAACAAACCTTGGTCAATGCAGAGCGTTATATCACGGACGAACTAAAGACCTATGAAACAAAAATTCTAGGCGCTGAAGAGCGTATTGCTGTTTTGGAACAGCAACTTTTTCTGGAGTTAATCGTTTATTTGACCCCACACATTCAATCGTTTCAAAACACTGCCCGTGGTATTGCACAGCTAGACGTATTACACGGTTTTACTACCCTGGCTATCAAAGAAAACTATTGCCGTCCTGAATTTCTAACCCAGACTTCACTTGAGATTGTTCAAGGGCGTCACCCCGTTATTGAGCAGCAGTTGCCCCCCGAAAGCCCGTATATTCCAAATGATGTATATCTTGATAACCATACCCAGCAAATCATCATGATTACAGGCCCTAATATGTCGGGTAAGTCTGCTATTTTGCGGCAAACAGCCCTAATTGTCTTAATGGCACAAATGGGAAGTTATGTGCCTGCTTTAGAGGTGCGTCTGGGGGTTGTAGACAAGCTCTTTACTCGTGTGGGCGCCAGTGATAATATTTCTAAGGGGGAATCAACCTTTATGGTAGAAATGCATGAAACGGCAGCTATTATGAATAACATATCAGCGCGCAGCTTGATATTGTTAGATGAAATTGGACGCGGGACCAGCACTTATGACGGGATTTCGATTGCATGGGCATTGGCCGAGTTTGTACACGAACACCCTACTCATCCCAAAACACTTTTTGCCACACACTATCATGAATTAAATGAGATGTCGTCACAATTTGATCGGATAAAGAATTTTAATGTTTCGGTTCAGGAAACGGCTGATGATGTATTGTTTTTACGCAAGTTAGTACCGGGGGGAAGCGCACATAGTTTTGGTATTCACGTCGCCAAAATGGCGGGTATGCCCAGGTGGATTTTGGAACGCGCTAAAGAGATGTTACAGCAATTGGAGGCATCTAGGCAGGCAGCGGAGTCGGGGGAAGACCCTTTACAGTTAAGTATGTTTCAGCTAGACGACCCCTTATTAGAAGATTTACGCAAACAAATATTGGATTTAAACATTGACGAATTGACACCAGTTGAGGCCTTAATGCAGCTTAACGACCTCAAAAGAAAACTAAGCAAATAGTATTGCGTAGAAAACGTAGATTTTCTTACATTTGCGTTCCAATTGCGAAAGTAGCTCAGGGGTAGAGCATCACCTTGCCAAGGTGAGGGTCGCGGGTTCAAATCCCGTCTTTCGCTCTTTTTTTTGCTCGAGTGGTGGAATTGGTAGACACGTTGGACTTAAAATCCAATGAGCAGTAATGTTCGTGCGGGTTCAAGTCCCGCCTCGAGTACCACACGGGATAAATCTTCTTTTTCAGGTTTATCCCTTTTTTTATTTTTCCGATATACGCTGTTAAAATGGGCTATTTTCTGCAAAATGGGGTTAATATCAGCGGTTCGAACTTTTTTATTTTTAAATTGAAAATTTTCAGGAAATATCGAACCAATTAGCCCTCTCTTTATTTTTTAAAATGTTCGATAAAAACAACAACTTGCTCTTGACAAAAAAGGTGTTAAAATCGAATTAAATATAATTTTTCTATATTTGGAAAACCAAACTGGTTAACCAATTTAACAATTTTATAAAATGACAACCGTAAAAGTGATTTTTCGTCTACTCTCCATAATTTTTGTTTTTCAACTACTTGGGTGCTCTGGGAATGGTAAGCAAGCGCAAACAGCGAGTAAGGTTATCCCTTTTTTCGAGCATTGGAATTTAATTCTAGGCGATGGTTCAAATGTGGGTAAAGCAATTGATTATGAAAACAAGAACTTTTTTTACGCCACAAGTAACGGTGAAGAAGAATGGGTTGTTTTTAAAACGCCCAACGCTGGGGACACACATGGAACTTCGAATAATACAAGAACTGAACTGGCGCAGTTGAAAAAGTGGTCCCCGCTAGCCGATGCAAAATTGGATGCAACACTAAAAGTAATGAATGTAGCAAGTACAGGCGACGCGAGGGTAGCAGCAACTTACTCAGTAGTAGTCGGCCAGATTCACAGTGCAGATGGGCATGAGAATGAACCTCTCAAGATATTTTATAAAAAATTTCCCGGGCATACAAAAGGATCGGTTTTTTGGAATTATGAAATCAATACAGATGGCGAAGACAATTCTAAAAGGTGGGATTATTCTTATCCTGTGTGGGGCTACGACTTTTCTACTGTTGGAACAAACGAGGATACCTTTCCAGAAGAACCAGAAGAGGGCATCGCTTTAGGAGAAGCGTTTAGCTACCAAGTGGAAGTGAAAGAAGGTATGATGTACCTCACATTTACAAGCAAAGGGCATCCAACAAAAACCTTTACTAAAAATCTGATTGATTCTGAATTTAAGAGAGAAGCCGATATTCCAAAACAGGTACAGGAATTATTTTTCCCTATTGGTCAAGATGGTGTTGAACGCAAAAACGCTTACGCTGAAGAAGGTTTGTTCTTTAAATTAGGGAGTTACAACCAGACCAATGGGAAAAGTCCTCAAGTTAATAGAGTATGGTGTTCAGGCGCAGAAACCCATGGAGGGGATCTTCAAAAACAGTATGCAGATGGAAATTACGCAGAAGTTTGGTTTAAATCAGCTCATATCGAAATCAGTGACCAAGCCATTTCGAATATAGGCTATTTTTCAGCAAATGATGATTTGAGCAAAAAGACCGTTTACCCCAGTCAAGTCATCCCTTTCATGGATAAGTTTAAAATTTTAATGGGAGACGGTTCAAGAGAAGATAATCTAGTAGACTTTGAGGATAAAGACTTCTTCTACACAGTGATTGACGGAACGAGACGCTGGGTTGCTTACAAAACGCCTAATTCTGGTGTTACATCTCCGAACTCCAGTAACACAAGAACAGAGCTACACGAAAAAAGAGAATGGGTTCCAGAGGAGGGCGGAAAGCTAACAGGTACATGTAAAGTAATGCATGTTTCTACTACAGGTGACGCTAGAGTTGCTGCTTCATTTTCGACCGTAGTAGGACAAATTCACAGTGGAGAAGGACATGAAAATGAGCCCTTTAAGTTATTCTATAAAAAATTCCCAGGGCATACAAAAGGATCGGTTTTTTGGAATTATGAAATCAATACTGCTGGTGAGGATAATTCAGGAAGATGGGATTTCTCAACTGCCATTTGGGGTCATGATATGTCAGTAGTTGGAACAGCAATAGACGCGTATCCTGCCGAGCCAGAAGACGGTATTAAATTAGGTGAAGAATTCAGCTATGAGGTAAATGTTTATAAAGGAATCATGTATTTGACATTTACAAGTCCAAATCACGAAACAAAAACCTTCACAAAAAATCTTATTTCGTCTGAGTATGTAAACAAATCTGACTTGCCAGCACAAGTAAAGAAACTATTTGTGCCCATAGGGCAGGACGGTACAGAACGTGCTACAGCTTACAGCGGAGAATTAAATTATTTTAAACAAGGTGCCTATAACCAGACCAATGGGAAAAACCCTGAAATAAATATGGTATGGTGTACAGGTGCTGATACTTATGGAGGTGATATTGCTAAACAATATGAAAATGGAAGCTATACAGAAGTTTGGTTTAGAGAAGCAACAGTAGGACCAGGTACACCGCCAAAATAAATTGAATTTAAGTAATCTTGAATAAAGTAATATTCATAATGGGTGTTTCCGGTTCTGGAAAAAGCACAATTGGGAAATTACTCTCACAAGAGCTCAGTACTCCTTTTTTTGACGGAGATGATTTTCATCCAAAAGAGAATATTAAAAAAATGTCTAGCGGACATCCTTTAAATGATAATGATCGGCAAAACTGGTTAGAGGCTTTAAATGGTTTGGCAATAAAGGAGCTCAAAAAAAACAATTGTATCATTGTATGTTCCGCTTTAAAACAAAAATATCGCGAGACCTTAAGTCAAAATATTGAAACACAAACTAAGTGGATTTATTTGTCAGGTTCATTTGATTTAATTTCTGAAAGACTAAGTAGCAGAAAGAATCATTTTATGCCTTCAGATTTATTAAAATCTCAATTCGATTCTTTAGAAGAGCCCAAAGATGCATTACAAGTAGAGATCAGCTTATCGCCTGATGAGATTATAAAAAAGATAAAAAGAGATCAAACTGAAACTTCGGAGTTTGGAATATTTGGATTGGGTGTAATGGGAAAAAGCCTCTGTAGAAACTTAGCTAAAAGAGGTTTCAAAATTTCAATGTACAATAGACATTTAGATGATACTGAAGTTGAGGTTGCTAAAAGATTTAAGACTCAGTTTTCAGAATTATCAGAAGCCAAGGCTTTTGATGATATAACGGCATTTGTCAATTCGTTGCAACAGCCCAGACTTATTTTATTGATGATTAATTCCGGCAAGACTATAGATCGTGTAATTAAAAACCTGTTACCGCATTTGTCTGAAAATGATATTTTAATTGATGGAGGAAATTCCAACTACAAAAAAACGAAAGAACGTTTCGACTATTTAAAGTCTAAGAATATTCATTTTATTGATGCTGGAGTTTCTGGTGGTGAAAAAGGAGCATTAAATGGACCGTCTATAATGCCTAGTGGAGATAAAGCAGCTTATGCAATGGTTCAGCCTTATTTAGAGGCTATTTCTGCAAAAGACAAGGATGACTTGCCTTGCTACACTTACATTGGGTCAGAAGGGAGTGGTCATTTTATTAAAATGGTACATAATGGCATTGAGTATGTCGAAATGCAATTGCTAGCAGAAGTAACCATAATATTGGAAGCTTTAGGACAAAACCCTGATGCTATTGCTGATACTTTAGATGGCTGGAAAAATAAAGCAAGTAGTTATTTGTTAGACATAACAGCATTACTCCTTAGGAAGAAAGACGATGATGGTGATTGGTTGGTGAAAAAAATATTGGATAAAGCGGGTAATAAAGGGACTGGAAATTGGACGACTATTGCTTCTTCCGAATTAGGCGTTCCAAGTACATTGGTAGCAACAGCATTGTTTTCTAGATTCATTTCATTCTACAAAGACGAGCGACATCAACTTAATAAACTATTTGATAAAACGGAAACTTCTGAACTCAACCTTACTTCAATGGAAGTTTTTGAAGCTTATCAGTTTGCAAGAATTATAAATCATTACCAAGGATTTAAATTGATAAACGAAGCTTCAAATACGTATAAATGGAATTTAAATTTAAGTGAAATTGCTCGCATTTGGACGAATGGATGCATTATCAAATCTACTCTAATGGAAGATTTGGTAGAACCCCTAAAACACAAAGCAAACATTTTAACCAACACGAAGTTAATTGACTGCGTGAATCAATATAGATCAGCTGCAAAAAAAGTAGTGCTACAATCTCTTTTGAGTGATATAGCAACACCCGCATTAAGTGAAGCTGTTCAGTTTTTAAACGGAATTACAACAGCATATTCATCTGCAAATATTATACAGGCACAGCGCGATTTTTTTGGAGCGCACACCTATAAAAGACTAGATGATGATTCCGGGAAAAGTTATCACACCATTTGGGAAAAACTAACCAACAACTAATAGTTCAACCATGGATGTCAAAACACAAAAAAAATCATTATCAAAAAGAATCATTGCCATTATATTAGGTTTTGGTCCTGGAATTTTTGCTATTGGTTATACTATAGGTACAGGTAGTGTAACCTCAATGATTGTTGCAGGGAGTAAGTTTAATATGCAATTACTCTGGGTATTGCTTTTAAGCTGTTTATTCTCTGGGCTATTGATGTTTTCTTATGGCAATTATGGGCTAATCACTGGTGAAACTGCGCTTTATGGCTTTAAGAAACATTTTAAGTATGGTAAAATATTAGCAATATTAATTATCATTGGAATAACTTTTGGGCAGTGGAATTCGCTCATGGGAATCTTAGGGATTTCATCCAATATTATTTATGAAATTTTAGTGTTAAATTTCGATGGCTTAAGAGGCTATGAATACGAAATTGTTCTTGTTATTGCCATAGTCATTATTATTACCTTTTACTTATTAATGCTGGTGGGAAAATATACCTTTTTCGAAAAGATATTGGTCGTTTTTGTAACATTGATGGGAGTTTCATTTCTATTGTCCATGTTCTTTGTACAACCACTTCCTGTTGATGTTGTTAAAGGATTATTGCCAACAATTCCAGATGTGCCAGGCGGTAAAATGCTAGTTGCAGCCTTTGTAGGTACAACTATGGCAGCAGCTACTTTTCTATCTAGACCTTTGTTTGTAAAAGGTAAAGGATGGACGATAAAAAATCTAAATCAGCAGAGAAAAGATGCTATTACAGCAGCCCTATTAATTTTTATAATAAGTGGTACTATTATGGCTGTCACAGCGGGAGCTTTATTCTATGACGGTAAAGAAGTAACACACGTACTGGATATGGCAAATACCTTGGAGCCTATTGCAGGAAAATGGGCTGTAACCATTTTCTTTTTCGGAGCATTAAGTGCTGGCTTATCTTCCATTTTCCCTTGCTTATTAATTGCACCTTTATTAGTTGCAGACTATCAATCTGGTAAATTAGACACGAATTCAAGACAATTTAGAGTAATCACATTTATTGCCTGTTTGGTAGCATTAATTGGTCCTGCTTTTGGGGCAAACCCAATTGAAATTCAAATTTTATCTCAAGTGTTTAACGTATTTGTGTTGCCAGCTGTGGTTCTTGGGATTTTACTAATTGTAAACAGTAAAAAAATAATGAAAAATTATAAAACCAGTTTTGGAGTTAATATTGGTCTGTTTTCCGCTTTATTCTTTTCGCTAGTAATTTCATACAACGGAATCGTAGCACTATCGGCGTACTTTTAAAATCAAATAAATGGTATACAATCAAAAGTTAAAAAATAAAAATGTTCTTATTACCGCTGGAGCTCAAGGTATAGGAGAATCGATAACAAAACATTTTATTAACTGCGGTGCACATGTTGCCATCCATTATTTCTCCAGTTCTGATACAGCTACACAATTAGTGAAATTTGCGGCAAGCAAAGGGCAAAAAGCCATCGCAATAAGTGGTGATTTAACAAATGAAGATGATGCTAATAGTTTGGTTAAAAAAACTATAGATGCCTTAGGTGGTTTGGATATATTAATCAATAACGCAGGCTCGTTAGTCGCGCGTAAAACGTTAGGTGAAATACAAACTGATTTTTGGCATAAAGTAATGGATATCAACCTTACATCAATGTTATTTGTTACAAGAGCAGCTGTCCCATATTTAGCAAAAAATGACAAGAGTAGCATTGTAAACCTAGCTTCACTTGCAGGTCGTAAAGGAGGACATGCAGGCTCACTAGCTTACTCCACCAGTAAAGGGGCTATTTTAACCTTTACAAGGGCTTTATCATCTGAGTTAGGTAATAAAGGCATAAGAGTAAATGCAGTTGCTCCAGGACTTATTTTAGGAACCTCATTTCATAACACACATACCACAAAAGAATCTGCGGAAGATACAATCGTAAATATACCGATCAAACGAGCTGGAAATGCAGCAGATGTAGCCCGAGCAGTTTTATATTTAGCATCTGAGTACGATGGATTTATTACGGGGGCTACTTTAGATATAAATGGAGGGGTGTATAATATGTAAATTATGATTAAGGGCGACAGTAGAATTACATAAATAAAGTTCAAGTATACGTTAGAAAACCATCATACAGTAAATATAAATAACAATTAAATCATAATAAAAATGAAATCATTCGGATCAAGTAAGGAGTTTAATTTTGGAAAAGACATACAGTGGGATGAAGTAGGCGACGGGGTTCGCAGACAAATCATGGCATATGATGACACCATCATGCTCGTAAATGTAGAATTTAAAAAAGGGGGTATTGGGCAAATGCACCAACATTATCACGCACAAGTTACCCAAGTGGTTAGCGGTGCTTTTGAAGTTACCATTGGCGGTGAAACCAAAACATTAAAGGGTGGAGACGCATTCTATATTCCGCCTAATGTACTACATGGTGCTGTATGTTTGGAAGATGGAGTTCTTATTGATGTGTTCAGTCCAATACGCGAAGATTTCATGGAATAATAATTTTTGTATAAAAATATTAGGATTATAACAAATTTACATTATATTTGGAAAACCAAACTGGTACACCAAAATGGTCAACCAATAAATTTGGTACAACAAAAAAAGGATAGACGCACATCTATCCTTTTAAACGAACTTCTAAGAGGGAAGTAAGTGTGCCGCCTTTGAAAAGCAGCATTACAAAGATAAAAATTTACTTGTAAATCAAGGATATCTCTTTGTTGCGCAACTTTTCTTACGTGGCTTATATGTAAAAACAAAAACTAACACGTATGAAAAAAAGCAATTTTTTAATTCTTTTGGCATTTTTAACCACATCGTTTCTAAGTGCACAAAATGTGCTCAATGGTTCGGTAAGTG
Source organism: Flavobacteriaceae bacterium (assembly GCA_024639165.1). Classification (GTDB taxonomy): domain Bacteria; phylum Bacteroidota; class Bacteroidia; order Flavobacteriales; family Flavobacteriaceae; genus UBA7446. The sequence continues at coordinate 88,343 of JAHEIX010000008.1, forward strand.
GTGCAGACGGCCAACCCATTCCAGGTGCAAATGTAGTGGTGGAAAACACCAATTCGGGTACAACCACAGACTTTGATGGTAAGTTTTCTATTTCTGTATCATCTGGTGATGTAATTACGGTTTCTTATTTGGGTTTTGCAACCCAAAGTATAACCATAACAAACCAAACAACACTCAATGTAGTACTTGAGGCAAGTTCTTCTGAATTAGATGAAGTAGTTGTTGTTGGATATGGTACACAATTGAAGTCTAACTTAACAGGTGCCATTTCTAAGGTAACTAATGACAATTTAGATCAAATCGCGGTAGCACGTGTAGATGATGCCTTAGTTGGTCAAGTCTCTGGTGTTAATATCCAAGCTACCGAAGGTGAAGCGGGATCAGCACCTACAATTCGTATTCGTGGTGTAGGCTCAATCAACGGTAACTTAGACCCTCTCATCGTAGTGGATGGTATGGTCGTTGATAACGATTACCTAAGTGCTTTGGATATGAATGACATTGCGTCTTTCGAAATTCTTAAAGATGCGGCTTCAACAGCCATTTATGGTTCTCGTGGTTCAAAAGGTGTTATCATGGTAACTACAAAAGATGGTAAGGAAGGTAAAACGAAGTTTCGTTACAATGCCTTCACTGGATTTAAGGAAGCGCACCAAAGCGATGCATATTACTTTACCACTGCCGAACATGCCGAAATGGAACGTGCAGCAACAGGGTCTATTCAAGAAAAAACACAATATAAATTACTTTTAGCCCAAGCTGGAGGCGATACAAACTGGCAAGATATCATCTTTGATGGCGGTACAATCAACAGTCATTCCTTAAGTGTTACTGGGGGTAGCAAAAGAACAAAGTTTAGCTCTGCATTAAACTATTTACATGACGAAGGAGTTTTGCTTACCGATGATTTCAAGAAATACACAATCAAAATAAAGGTTGACAGTGAAATTAATGACAAGCTATCTTTTGGTTTAAGTCTTACACCTTCTTTTACAGAACGTCAACGATTTGATGGTTCTACGCACGATATTTTACGTCAACCCTCTTGGTTGCCTTTATATTTGGATGAGAATACCATACAATTTGTAAACCGCACTCGCGATAATGGCAAGTATGCCAATGCTCAAATTGGAGACTACGCTATTCAACGAATGTTTGATGATTTTGACTTGGCAAATGGCGTACCCATGGCAAATGGAGCTAGTGGACTGGATATTTCCAATACTTCTAACACAAACCCAGCGGCTAAAGTACTTGAAAGTGATCGAGGGGATAAAAAGTTTAAGATGTTTGGTAATGCTTACTTCAGGGTGAAGTTTAATGAGAATTTGACCATCAGAACAAGCTTTGGAGGCGATTTCCAAAATACTGCTTATCGCAGGTGGAGAGGAGTTAAGCATAACCGAAATGGTGCTTCTGCTGCCTTTTTGGAATTGCAAGACACAAACCGTACTCATATGGTTACAGAAACGTATTTTACATATAATAACACTTTCGGCGACCATGATATTAATGCTGTTTTAGGTACAGGTGCAGAGTCATGGAAAACAGAATATAACCAAACTCGTGGTGCTGGATATACTTCTGACCTAATACAAACCATAGCGGCTGCTGATCCACTTACGGTAACAGCAACTTCAATGGCATATGAGTCCAGATTGCTATCTTTTTTCGCACGTATAAATTACGCTTTTGGAAACAAATATTTAGCTTCTCTTAGTATGCGTCGTGATGGATATTCTGTTTTTGGTTCAAATCAAAAATATGGAGATTTTCCAGCAGCTTCTTTGGGCTGGAAAGTTCATGAAGAAGACTTTTTACGTGATAGTGAGACAGTAAACAGCCTTAAACTTCGTATAAGCTATGGTATTACAGGAAATCCAGGAGTAGATACAGGTAACGATCAGGTTGACAATTACCCTTATTTGGCACTTCTTGCATCTAGTAATGCGGTAATAGATGGCTCAACGGTAACAGGTTTTAATGCTTTAAACATTGCAAACCCTGATTTGCGTTGGGAGCGTTCTATTGAAATCAACCCAGGTATTGATTTTGGATTGTTTAATAATTTGATAACTGGTTCTATTGACTATTACAAAAGGGAAAGTGATCAATTATTGCTTTACAACCCAGTTTCGTCAACAACTGGTTTTAACAATGCATTGATTAACATTGGTAAAGTAGAAAATAAGGGAATTGAAGTTGAGCTTCGCTCTAGAAATATTTCAACTGAAAATTTCCGTTGGTCTTCTACATTTATTGCTTCACACAACAAAAACACCTTGTTGGATTTTGCAGACGCAGATGGTCAGATCCAAAGTGTTGATGCAAAACGTGCCGCAGAATGGATTAACCAAGTTGGACAACCCATTTCATCTTTCTATGGTTGGGTAGTAGATAAAGAGATTCCAAAAGAATATCTTAAAAACGCATGGCATCCCATTGGCGCACAAGCTCAAGATGTTTATGTACGTGACTTAAATGGTGACGGACTTATTGACGACGATGACAAAACCATTTTAGGAAGTCCATATCCAGACTTGGTTTGGAGTTTTGGAAATGACTTTAAAATTGGAAATGTAGATATAAGTTTCCTATTCCAAGGAAGCCATGGTGCTGAGGTACGCAATATGGGAGATCAGTATATTTTTAATCACTTTAATAGTGGTCAAGATTTTGATTCTTCAATTACACCAGACCAGCAGTTTATAAAGCAAAAAATCTTTACAAATTCAATCATTCAAGACGCATCATATATTGCGCTTCGTAATGTAAATATTGGGTACACTTTTGGTAATGATGTGATTTCAAAAGCAGGTTTGTCAAAAGCTAGAGTTTACTTAACTGGCCAAAACTTGATGTATCTAATGGCTGACGGCTATACAGGATTTAATCCAGAGTCCATCAATGATACAAGTTCAACAACCTATGGGTATCAGCGTGCGGGTTCTCCTGTATTTAGTACGGTTTCTTTAGGTGTAAATCTTGAATTTTAATTTATTAAATACGTAATTATGAAAAATTTAAAACGCACATTGTTTTTTGCACTTGCGGCTTTGGTTTCATCTTGTGAGGATGGCTATTTAGAGCCTGCGCCAACAGCTGTGGTTTCTAGTGCAAATTATTATACAACACCAGCACAAGTAGAGGCTGCTGTTTTTAACATCTATGATGGAATTCAAGGGGTAAATTCAACAAGCCCTAACGATAATCATGCGCTTCAGTATGAGTTTTATTTGACTGAAATGCGTAGTGATAATACACGTACTAAAGCAAGTGAAGGTGAAGCAGCTCAGTTTGAAAACTATACCATTGAAGCGACAAACGGAATTGTAGCAGACTACTACCAGAGCTTCTATAATGTGATTTATCGTGCCAATGTAGTTCTTGAAAATTTAGGTGCTGCAGGTAGCATGGCCGGTAAATTTGAGGCAGAAGCTTCTTTTTTACGTGCTTACGCTTATTATAATTTGGTGAACTTATTTGGGGATGTTCCGCTTGTCACAAGTAACATATCACCCGAAGATAAGGAGACAGCCTTTACACGAAGATCAACTTCTGATGTACATCAACAGATAGTAGATGATTTAAATACCGCCATTTCAGGATTGGATAACAGCAGTTGCTTTAGAGCTTCTAAAGCAGCAGCCCAAGCCCTAATGGCAAAAGTTCAATTGAAACTTGGAAACCACTTAGAAGCGCAACAGCTTTGTGAAGCTATTGTGGGTTCAGGAAATTATGCGTTGGAGTCAAATTTTAAAGATATCTTCTTTAATGAGGGTAACGACGAAATAATTTTTGCTATTGGCTATTTGCCTGACTCTGAAGAAAGTCAAAACTTCTCTGCGGAGTGGCTAAATGCTGTTGGAAGAACTTCGGGAGTGAATTATGTGACAAATGATGCTAAAGCGGCTTTAGACGCTATGGGTGGCGACCGCACCGTGTACTCATATAGAGTTGATAGCGGTCAAGTTACTCAAAATCAAGTGGTTAAATATTTACCGGATGGCGATGCTAGTTTAGGGATTGCAGCTACTTCTAGTGATCCTAGAAAAGCAGGCAATGATTGGATAGTATTGCGTTATGCTGATGTGTTGTTATTACATGTTGAGTCAATTTTGGCGGGTGGATCTTCCACTTCAAGTGCAGCTGCACTTAGCTCTTTTAATGCAGTGCGTAGTCGTGCCGGGTTGGCCAATGACGCAGATGGGACTATTACAAAGCAAGAACTTATGGACGAGCGCCGAGTTGAGCTTGCATTTGAAAATCACCGTCTATTTGACCTTATTCGTATGGGTGAGGCAGAGAATGTACTAGGGGCATTTGCCGCTTCAGTGGGAGCTAGTTTTACTTCCTCAGACGTATTATTGCCTATCCCACAACGTGAGATCAACTTGAGTGGTGGTTCTATGCAACAGAATCCCGGTTACTAATTGCAGCATATTAAATACTTAAAAAAGAAAAAAATGATGAATTTTAATTTTAAAAACGCAAATAGGATTCACTATGTAATTGCAATTTGTGTTTCATTAGGACTGCTAACATCTTGTGAGGAGGAGGTTTATCCCGAAGCAGGATCAATAGCCGATAAAACGCCGCCTTCGGCTGCTTTTAGTGCAACCCAAGGGGAAGGGTTGAATGATGAATGGAAAACCTATTCATTTTCGAATCAATCATCTAGCGCAACGGATTTTAGTTGGGATTTTGGTGATGGAAACTCTTCAACAGATTTTGAACCCTCGAATACGTATTCGGGCGAAGGCACCTTTGCGGTTTCTTTGACAGCTTCAGACAAGTTGGGCGTTACAAGCACATATTCAGAAAGTATTACTATTGTTGAGCCTGAAGCTCCTTCTGCTGTTGTACCACCAATTTTGGAAGCAAGTTTTGAAGATAATTCATTACCCGACGGAACAGGCGATGGACGTGATTCATGGCGATTGTCAGGTGCAGGAGTAATTCAAATTACTTCTTCACCGGTATATGAGGGTAGTCAAGCAGCTAAGTTTCCCTCTGCTGGAGATAGGGCGGCTTATCAAGCGTTAGGAGTTACGCCTAATTCTGATTATACACTTTCGTATTATTACACCATGAAAACAAGTGGTACAGGAAATATTACCGTTTGGATTTTGCCAGGAGAAGTAACCGAATTTTCACAAATCGATACTTCACAGGCTATTGCAAGTTTTGTGGGTACTGACCAAACGAGTGCCAACGATTATGTAAGCGTTGATTTACCGTTTAATACAGGTGCTAATGATAAAGTGGCGATTTTGATTACAAACGAAGGAGTTGAATCAAGATTAGATGCTATGACTATAACAGCAGACTAAAACTAAACAAAGAAGCAAATAATAATGATATTGAGATTGTTTTTTTCGTTATCTATTTTATTTGCTTCTTTTTTTGTTTGTGCTCAAGAAAACCCTAAATTTAAAGGGGTAACCAAAGTAGAAAAGAAAAAGCAGCGTAAAAAGCGAAAAGTTAAACTGCCAAAAATAGACCTTACAAATTGGTCGGTTACGGTTCCCGCCGAAAGGGAAGATGGTAACCCTATTGTAGTTGCACCGCCCGAAATTTTAGATTATGCCTCTATCGCTCAACTTAGACCCTATATGTACACGGATTCTATTAGAGGGGCATTAGTTTTTTATGCTGAGCCCACCAATGCAACCACACCTAATTCAAAATATTCCCGCTCTGAATTACGTGAACAAATGGTTCCTGGAGACAATAATATAAATTGGACCTTCGCACAAGGCGGGGTTCTGAAAGGTAAGCTTTCTGTAGACAAAGTATCTAAAGATGGCTCAGGGAAATACCACCGTGTTATCATCATGCAGATCCACGGAAGACTAACCGATAAACAAAGAGATTTAATAGGACAAAAGGACAACAATGCACCTCCCGTATTAAAAATTTATTGGGATAAGGGTAAAATTCGAATTAAGACAAAAAAATTGAAAAACATAAATACCTCTTATGAGCGGATGTTAGATAAAAATGCTTGGACTGACGATGAAGGATTTAATTTTGAACAAGAGGTGGGCTTTCGTAAATTTTATCTTGAGGTTTATGTTAGTAAAGGAAAAATGATTGTTTCGCTCAATAAAAATGAATTTAAAACATATAAGGGTATTCACATGGAAAAGTGGGGCGTTTTTGAAAATTATTTTAAAGCGGGTAATTATTTACAAACACGCGACCCGGGTGCTTATGCGCAGGTTAGCTATTTTACTTTAGAGGCATCTCATTAGTCTATCAATATGTATAAACAGATCATTTTATTTTATTTTTTTATGGCTTGCTTTCTCTTTTGCGCATGCAGTTGCGAAAAAGAAAACAATGGACTTTTTCAGCAAGACGATGTAACATTTAACGATACAGGAGATGATACATCTCCACAAAATGTAAAATTACCAGATATCGATTTGTCTCATTGGAAAGTAACACTTCCAATAGGGAACCCAACTTCGATAAAACCACCTGAAATCTTGGATTATGCGACAAACGATGTGTTGAAACCCTATATGTATAACGATTCTATAGAAGGGGCTCTTGTGTTTTTTACCAAGCCTGGTGCTTCGACTCCAAATTCAAGCTACTCAAGAACTGAATTACGCGAGCAAATAGTCGCAGGTTCGGATAGCTATAACTGGACGTTTAAGGATGGTGGCGTAATCAAGGGTCGTTTGCGAATGGACGAAACATCCCGAGATAGTTCTGGAAAACCCCATCGGGTTATCGTTATGCAAATTCATGGTAGATTGACAAACGAACAACGAGACCTCATTGGTCAAAAAGACAATAATGCACCACCCATTATGAAAGTATATTGGGATAATGGCTATGTTCGATTAAAATCTAAAGTTTTAAAAAATCAAGATGCAAGCTACCCTGATCTTTTACATACTGATGCTTGGGACAATGACAGTGGATATACCTTTTCGGAATACGTAGGTTATGAACCATTTACCATAGAAATTAGAGCAAGCCAAGGAGAAATGGTAGTAACGCTAAATGAAATACATACACATTCCTATTCTGGAAACAATATGCAGAAATGGGGTGTTTTTGAAAATTATTTTAAAGCTGGAAATTACTTGATGGCAACAGAGAGTGATGCTTTTGCAAGACTAAAGTATTATACCCTTGAAGTTAATCATTAATTGATTTTAATTTTAGCTATAAATTTTTTAGATTTACCAGAACAAATCTGGTTAACCAATTTGGCATGAAAACAGAAGACATTAAAGGAATGAATGGGCTAGCTACAAAAGAGAAGTTTGTCATTTCTGAAATTAAAAAGCTGATAAATCACAAGAATCTTGAGCCTGGTGAAAAGCTTCCTTCTGAGCGTTTGCTGGCAGAGCGTTTGGGTGTCACGCGAGGAAGTATCCGTAATGCCATTCAAAAATTAGAATATTACGGACTTTTAAAGTCTATGCCACAGAGCGGAACATTTGTGTCAGACTTAGAGCGAACTGCTTTAAATGGAATGATTGATCAGATTTTGACGCTACCAACGCCTGATTTTAAATCATTCGTAGAAACTCGTATTTTCTTGGAACTTAAAATTGTAAAGTTCGCAGCAGCACGTCATACGGAAGAAGACATGGCTGAAATTGAACAAGCACAACTTAATTACCGTTTCAAAACTCTTGCGGGTGAGGATTCTGTTGCAGAAGATTTGCTATTTCATTTGGCCATTGCCAAAGCAAGCCACAACGCATCACTTAATCGACTAATGTTGTCGATTACACCACAAATCATTACAAATTTTGAAAAGTACCATGTGTGTAAAAACAATACTGCTATTAGTGCTATTGAAGAACACGAAGAGGTTGTAAAAGCAATTCGGACCAAAAACCCTGAACTTGCTGAAGCAAAAATGAAGGAACATTTTAGTATTTTGTATCAGTATTGTTACGAAACCTAAAAACTAAACATTAAGAGGGAGTGAATTAGCTTTACGCACATTTAGGCAACGCACATTTAGGCAACGCACATTTAGGCAACGCACATTGCCCAGTGTTTTAGCTTTTTTCTCATAATAAATTATCGATATGAAATTAAATGGTCTCCGTTGGTGGGTAATCGCATTGGTATGTCTGGCTACCATCATAAATTATATAGATAGATCTGCTCTAGGCATCATGTGGCCAGCAATGAGTGAAGATTTAGGCCTCACTAAAGAGGACTACGCATGGATTATTAACATTTTCACAATAACCTACTCTGCAGGTAAATTCATATCAGGTAAATTATATGATAAAGTTGGAACTAAAATTGGTTTCGTTTTGTCAATATTCTTTTGGTCATTAGCTTCAGTACTTCACTTTTTTGCCAAAGGAGCTGCTTCTCTAGGCATATTTAGAGGTTTACTAGGTGTTTCAGAAGCAGGAAATTGGCCAGGGGCAGTTAAAAACAACGCTGAATGGTTTCCTGTCAAAGAACGAGGTTTAGCCCAAGGCATTTTTAATTCGGGTGCTGCTATTGGATCGATAATTGCTGCGCCGATTATCTCTGGTTTGTTTGAATCTTTTGATTGGAAGTGGACATTTGTAATTATTGGGTTTGTAGGGTTTTTGTGGATAATTCCATGGTTGATTTTTAATAAAAAGAAACCTGAAGAACACCCTTGGATTACACAAGAAGAAAAAGATTATATACTTTCCGATTCACGCAAGCAAACAAACACTCAGGCGAATGAGAAGGGTCTTAGTGTTGTTAAAATACTGTCTTTTAAAGAGTCTTGGGGGGCCATTTCAGCTCGTTTTTTTATTGAGCCAATATGGTGGCTATTTGTCTTCTGGATGCCAATCTACTTAGCAGATCAGTACGGATTTAATGTAAAAGAAATCGGGCTTTATGCATGGTTTCCCTATGTCGGGGCCATGATTGGTAGCTTGTCAGGTGGCTGGTATGTAAAAAGCTTAATGCTGAAAGAGAGTCTTGATAAATCACGAAAAAAGGTAATTTCAATTGGAGCAATAATTATATTTCTTGGCATTGTTGGCGCTATTCTTTTCGCCGACACTCCTGAAAAGTTTGTTTCTTTTGTTTTTGTGGTTCTTTTCGGATTTCAGTTTTCAATTAGCAATATCCAAACAATACCAAGCGATTTGTTAAGTGAAAAATCTGTCGGTACTCTTGCAGGTCTTGGTGGTAGTATAGGTGCACTTTCTGTGATTATAATGAACTGGCTTATCCCAATTATTACTGTGGATTCGTATACACCCGCATTTTTGATTTTGGCTGTATTAGCCCCTCTTTCAGTACTGTCAATTTTTGTTTTGATTAAAGAGATTAAGCCGCTTCAATCAAACGATTAAATAATTTTAAAACTTAAATAATACATATAATGACTAAAAAAGAAGGAAAAATAGCAGTTGTAACAGGAGCAACTGGCGGTATTGGATTTCAAGTGGCAAAACGCCTTGGCCAAGACGGTTGCACCGTTATTCTTAACGGTATTGAGGACGATAAAGGTGCAAACAGCGTTAAGGAGCTTCAAGCCTTAGGGATAGACGCAGAATACTATGGCTTTGATGTCACTGACGAGACTGCAGTAAACGAAAATATAAATGCAATTGGGACTAAGTATGGAAAAATAGATATCCTTGTAAATAATGCTGGCGGTCTTGGAGGTAGATCTCGTTTTGAAGATATGACTACCGAATTTTTCCGCTTTGTCATGGCTTTAAACCTAGATTCAACGTTTTTTGTTTCAAGAGCAGCTATTCCTTTTTTGAAAAAAGGTGAAAATGCTACAATCATTAATTATACGTCTAATGCAGGCTGGAACGCTGGTGGCCCTGGTGCTGGTATTTATGGTACTTCAAAGGCTGCTGTTCATGCGATTACTAGAGCACTTGCTAAAGATTTGGCTGAATATGGCATTCGTGTAAATGCAGTTTCCCCTGGAACTATTGATACACCTTTCCATGCACAAATTAAATCCACTAAACCCGAAGTTTTCGCCTCTTGGAAAAACAATATCATGTTAGGTAGACTGGGGCAACCCGAGGAAGTTGCTGCTGTTGTTTCGTTTTTGGCTAGTGATGATGCTTCGTTTATGACTGCTGAGACTGTTCAGATTGGTGGTGGTCAAGCTCTTGGGATTTAAACATAAATATCACATATTCACTTTAACAAATAATTATATATCACAAAATGAAAAAGGTAGTCACTTTTGGTGAAATCATGCTGCGCTTAGCGCCTCCGGGTTTTTTGCGATTTTCACAAACAAATTCTTTTGATGTCATTTATGGCGGCGGCGAGTCTAATGTAGCAG
>JAHEIX010000003.1:0-317072 GCA_024639165.1 Flavobacteriaceae bacterium
CCTAGCGCGTCTACCAATTCCGCCACGTGCGCTTTTGAATGAGGAAGTGACTTGGCTGGGGTTCGAACCCAGGACCCTCTCCTTAAAAGGGAGATGCTCTACCAGCTGAGCTACCAAGTCTATTGTTGTGACTTGGCTGGGGTTCGAACCCAGGACCCTCTCCTTAAAAGGGAGATGCTCTACCAGCTGAGCTACCAAGTCAAAAATTGAAGCTGCAAATATAGGCGCATTTTGACGATTATTCAAAGATTAAATTATCCTAAATTTGCGGACTGCAATACTTTAAAATATGGCCACTCCTTTTTCTAACCCAAACGCAATCATATTAATAGGATATATGGGCTGCGGTAAGTCCACGGTTGGACGTCTGCTTGCAAAGACTCAAAACCTATTATTTGAAGATTTGGACGACATTATTGCACGTGATGCAGGTACTTCTATCCCTGAATTGTTCGTTGAGAAGGGTGCCAAAGCTTTTAGAGAATTGGAACACAAAACACTAAAAGAAGTACTTGAAGTTGCTGATTGTAAGGTGATTTCTTTGGGTGGCGGTGCGCCTTGTTATTATACCAATATGGATCTTATTACTGCTGCTACCCCACATGTTTTTTATCTTAATGCATCCCACAAAACCCTTGCACAACGGCTTTTTCTGGAAAAAAATGGACGCCCGCTAATTGCACATGCCCAGACTGAGGAAGCATTGCAATCGTTTATTGCCAAGCATTTATTTGAGCGTCAAAGCTTTTACAGACAAGCTACTCATGTCATTTCAGTAGACGACAAACCAGTTGAAGCAGTGGTGGAGGAGATAGGAGAATTAATCTAGCACAGCAGTAAACCCCTTAGGCTTTACCTGAACAGCAACATTTTCATTGATTGATGTAGACAATGATACGCCTTTAAAGTCAGCTTTAATGGGGAATTTTTTGTGGTTCCTGTCTAGCAATACCGCTGTTTTACATTGTTTAAGCGGAACACTTAAAAAATGCCTAACGGCATATATTAAGGTGGTCCCTGTGTGAAGCACGTCATCGACAATCACAACGGACTTGTTTGTGTAGTCTTTCGCAGCAAGTGTAGTCTGAATTGGATTATGTGGATTTTTTTTGTCTATTTCAATCTCACAACTCAAAATTTCTTTAGAGGAGTTGGCCTTTAAATGATGAACAATGCGCTGGGCTACTGCATAACCATTGGCAACAATACCGGCAATGATAATGGTTTGGTTTTCGCCATTGGCTTCGAGAATTTGATAGGCAATGCGCTCTAGCTTGTGCTCAATTTGTTCGGATGTCAAAATGATTTCACTCATAGGACAAAAATACACAATATACCTTAGGCATCATCATCTAAAAAGTCTTCGATGTCTCGACGGTCTTTTTTGCTAGGTCTACCCATACCTTTGACTCTGGACATGCGTTGATTTTCGTCTGCAGCATTTTTGAGATCCAAGGCTTCTTGTGGAGTGATATCCTTGCAATATTGTGAAACCAATTTAGCACCAACCCTGCTTTTGGGAATATCCAAAACATAGATTTCAACGGTAAGTTGTTGTCGTCTAATGCTGATTTTATCCGAAACATAAACTTCTCTTGAAGGTTTTGCATTTTGACCACCAAGTTGTACATAGCCTTTTCTGCATGCCGTACTAGCTGCATTTCTTGACTTGTAATAACGAACCGCCCACAGATATTTGTCTACTCGCATGTTTATAATATTGCTACGCAATAATACATGAAAATTGTATCTTGCGCTTTAAATCTTACAGATGAACAAACTAACGCTTTTTTTTGGAATCGTATGCCTGCTCGTATTTGCGACTGCTTGTGAAGAGCAACAACGTGGTTTTGCTGAGCCACCCCGTGATTACGAAGCACAGCGTGCAGTGGATAATGACTCTTTACTTAATTTTCTACAAACACGTTTTTACAATTACGAAGACTATGCAACTGCTGATAGTAGCGAGCGAGTAACTTTTGATATCAATATTATTGAAGGAGATGATGCAAACAAAACACCTTTAATTGACCAGGTTGAGCAAATCAACGTAAAGATAAAGAATACGGAAGGCGTTTATTTCGATCACACCGCCTATATCCTTAACATACGCGAAGGGGTTGGAACGGCTCCAACGGCTGCCGATAGTGTTTTTGTTACGTATAAAGGTATGTTGCTTAACCTCTCAAGGTTTGACGAAACAACCAACCCTGTTTGGTTTGAGTCTCTTTCAGTTGTAAAAGGGTTTAGTGCTTTGATGCCTCACATTAAAAAAGCAGCAGCACCCACCATAAATCCAGACGGCACCTATGCTTTTGATGGTTTTGGCTCAGCTGCTATTTTCATGCCCTCTGCCTTGGGTTATTACAACGACTCTAGGAGTGTGCCTGCTTACTCACCCCTTATTTTTGCAGTAGACTTATACACCTATAACACCACAGACCATGATGGTGATACAGTACCTACGCATCTCGAAGATTTAGATGGTGACAATTATTATGATGACGATACGGACAATGATGGGCTTCCCAACTTCCGTGACGATGACGATGATAATGACGGCATACTAACACGCGAAGAATACGATGCAAACAATGATGGTGTGGCAGACGATACCGACAATGACGGCACGCCGGACTACCTAGATAAAGATTAGCCTTTCTTAGCCAAAACTTCTTTTGCCTTCTTTACAATTGAACTGGCGTTTAAGCCATATTTTTCCATGAGTTGAGCAGGCGTTCCAGATTCTCCAAAAGTATCTTGTGTGGCAACAAAAGCTTGTGGGGTAGGATACTGTTCTGCAAGAACACGTGCAATGCTTTCTCCTAGTCCACCCAAATAGTTGTGTTCTTCACAACTTACGATTGCTCCTGTTTTTTTAGCGGATTCTAAAATAAGGGCATCGTCCAAAGGCTTGATGGTGTGTATGTTGATTACCTCTGCGCTGATGCCTTGTTGGTCTAGGCTTTTTGCAGCTTCTAAAGCTTCCCATACAAGGTGACCGGTGGCCACAAGTGTAACATCTGTACCCTCTTGGAGAAGTATTCCCTTCCCGATGTTAAACGGTAAATCGCTAGTGAAATTAGGAACGGCAGGGCGTCCAAAGCGCAAATAAACAGGACCGTTGTGGGCTGCTATGGCATGTGTGGCTTTTCGTGTTTGCTCAAAGTCACAAGTATTGATTACGGTCATGCCAGGAAGCATTTTCATCAATCCTAAGTCTTCAAGAATTTGATGTGTAGCCCCATCCTCACCAAGCGTTATGCCAGCGTGTGAAGCACATATTTTTACGTTCTTGTGTGAATAGGCAACCGACTGACGAATTTGATCATAAACACGTCCTGTCGAGAAGTTGGCAAAGGTTCCTGTAAACGGAATTTTACCTCCAATGGTCATCCCTGCAGCAATGCCAATCATATTGGCTTCTGCAATACCTATTTGAAAAAATCGATCAGGATGTGCGTCTTTAAATGCATTCATTTTTAACGAACCTGTAAGGTCTGCGCACAAGGCTACTACGTCTTCATTTTGGTCGCCGATTTCTGCCAAACCAACACCAAATCCAGAGCGTGTGTCAATTTTATCTGTAAATGTATATTCTTTTAATCCCATCTTAATAATCTCCTAAAGTTTCTTCGTTTTGTGCCAGTCCTATGGCCAATTGTTCATCGTTTGGTGCTTTCCCGTGCCATGCGTGTGTATGCATCATAAAGTCAACACCATTGCCCATTACTGTGTGTAATAAAATGGCAACAGGCTTTTGTTGACCTGAGGCTGCTTTAGCTGCTTCAAAGCCCGCTAAAATAGCCGCTACATCATTGCCTTTTTCTACGTTAATCACAGTCCAGCCAAAAGCTTCTAGCTTGGCACCGACATCGCCTAGTGGCAAAACGTCATCTGTGCTTCCGTCAATTTGTTGTTTGTTGTAGTCAATGGTCGAAATAAGGTTGTCTATTCCTTTGCCTCCTGCATACATGATGGCTTCCCAGTTTTGTCCTTCTTGGAGCTCGCCGTCACCGTGAAGACTATAGACCATATGTTTGTCTTTGTTGAGCTTTTTTGTTTCTGCTGCACCTATAGCAACGGACATGCCTTGTCCTAAAGAGCCAGAAGCAATGCGGATTCCTGGAAGCCCCTCATGTGTGGTGGGGTGTCCTTGTAGTCGAGAATCTAATTTTCTAAACGTGGCAAGTTCAGAGACGGGAAAAAAGCCGCTTCGTGCCAAGACACTGTAAAAAACAGGGGAGATGTGCCCGTTTGATAAAAAGAAAAGGTCTTCGTTCTTACCGTCCATGCTAAAGTCGGTCGAGTAGTCCATAACATGTTGGTATAATGAAACGAAAAATTCAGCACAGCCCAACGAACCTCCAGGATGCCCCGAGTTTACTTGGTGGACCATACGCAAGATATCGCGACGCACCTGTGGTAATAACTGTTCTATAGATTCAATGGATGACATAAAAAATAAATTTTACCAAAATTAAAACTTCACTTCTATCTTACACCATTAATTTGTCATTATTTGTATTAAAAAAATGAACAAGTATTAATAACTTACTTACCGCCTAGTGTTGCGTATATTTGACGGGTGAAATTTTCATTACTACATACAGATCCTGCTTCAAAAGCTAGAGCAGGAGTCCTCACTACCGATCACGGGAAAATAGAGACGCCTATTTTTATGCCTGTAGGAACTGCAGCAACTGTAAAGGGGGTGCACCAACGCGACTTGGCAGATGATATAAACCCTGATATTATCTTGGCTAACACCTATCATTTATACCTAAGGCCTTCCATGCCTATTTTAGAGCAAGCGGGCGGTATACACAAGTTTATGCATTGGGAAAGACCCATATTGACAGACAGCGGAGGATATCAAGTGTATTCTTTGGCTGACAATCGAAAAATCACAGAAGAAGGCGTAACCTTTAAGTCACATATTGACGGATCAAAGCATTTTTTCAGTCCTGAAAGAGCTATGGATATTCAAAGGAGTATTGGCGCAGACATCATTATGGCCTTTGACGAGTGCACGCCTTATCCTTGTCCATATGATTATGCCAAAAATTCCATGCACCTGACACACCGTTGGCTTATTCGCTGTCAAGAACACTTTGAAAAAACAACTCCCAAATACGGATATTCTCAAACCCTTTTCCCCATAGTGCAAGGAAGTGTCTACACGGATTTACGGGTGCAGTCAGCCGAATTTATTGCCAGCACCAACGCGCCAGGGAATGCCATCGGCGGCCTGTCAGTAGGAGAGCCAGCTGAGGAAATGTACGCCATGACCGATGCGGTATGTGCCGTCTTACCAGAAGACAAACCCCGCTATTTGATGGGGGTTGGTACGCCGATCAATATTTTAGAGAACATCGCTTTGGGTGTAGATATGTTTGATTGTGTTATGCCCTCTAGAAATGCACGTAATGGCATGCTGTTTACTTCTGAAGGGAGTATCAATATTAAAAACAAAAAATGGGAAAACGATTTCTCTCCCATTGATCCCAACGGTAGTAGCTTTGTTGATTCCGCCTATAGCAAGGCTTATTTGCGCCACTTATTTGCTGCTAATGAGTTGTTGGGCAAGCAAATCGCCACCTTACATAACCTTTCCTTTTATTTGTGGTTGGTGCGCCAAGCCAGAAAGCATATTTTAGCGGGTGATTTTACGTCTTGGAAAAACACCATGGTACGTCAAATGGATAAGCGCCTATAATATGAAGTTGTTAGACCTGTATATCATAAAGAAGTACATCAGCACTTTTACAGTCATGTTGGTGTTGTTTATTCCTATAAGTGTATTGGTTGATCTTTCTCAAAAAATTGATA
Source organism: Flavobacteriaceae bacterium (assembly GCA_024639165.1). Lineage (GTDB taxonomy): Bacteria > Bacteroidota > Bacteroidia > Flavobacteriales > Flavobacteriaceae > UBA7446. Next base: position 5,833 of record JAHEIX010000003.1, read on the forward strand.
AATTCAAAGAAAACGAACTCTCAACAGGAGAAATTTTATCCCACTACTATGATTTTGTCTGGGTATTTGGATACCAACTTTTCCCCATATTCTTGTTTTTATCTGTAATATGGTTTACCTCAAAATTAGCAAGTAACACAGAAGTAATTGCGGTATTGAGTTCGGGAATTTCTTTTTATCGATACCTACGTCCTTTTCTCATTTCTGCTTCTATAATTGCCTTGCTAGCCTTTGGTGCGAGTATGTTCTGGGTACCGAATGCCAGCGAAAGCTATAACCGTTTTAAATACGAGTACATAAGTAAGGGCAGAAAGGTGGTGTTGACCGAAAACATTTACAAACAAATTGGGGATAACGATTTTATATACATCAGCAACTATAACGCAAGTCGACAGGTGGGATATAATTTTACATGGGAACATTTTGAGAACAACCAGTTGGTATATAAGATTAGGGCGCAAAACATCAGATGGGTTGAAAAAGACAGTATTCATCGTTTGTCCCAATTTTTTCAACGTACCATTGTAAATGATAAGGAGGTTATTAGGAAGGAGGCCCGTCTCGACACCTTGCTTTCATTGGATTTAAATGCCATTGCTCCTGTTACCTACAAAGCTCAAACACTCAATTTCTTTAAGCTAAACGAATACATCAAGCAAGAACGTGAAAACGGAAGCCCGCTTATTAACAGTCACCTTTTGGTGCGACACAAGCGTTGGTCACTTCCCATATCTGCTTTTATTCTAACCCTTATTGCAGTGGCGGTAGCCTCTTTTAAGAAACGTGGCGGTATGGGGATAAATTTAGCCATGGGCATCTTATTGGCTTTCCTCTATATCTTTTTTGACAAAATATTTGAAGTCATGGTTGAGAAATCTAATTTCACCCCGTGGCTAGCTGCTTGGATTCCCAATGTGCTATTTGCTGTACTCTCTATTTATTTATTGCGTCATGCAAAGAGATAAGTTGTTTAGCACGCTTCACTTTCACTTTATCGTGGTCATTTTTGGATTCACTGCCATTTTAGGTGCCTTGATAAGCGTTTCGGCCATTCCCTTGGTTTGGTACCGGATGACATTGGCCACTACAGGTCTGGGTTTGGTGCTTTGGGTGCGTAAACATAATTTTCGTGTAGACAAAACCATCGCTTGGGTGGCTATTGCAAGTGGCATTTTAATCGCTTTTCATTGGATTACATTTTTTGGTTCTGTTAAGGTGTCAAACGTTTCTATAACCTTATCGGTGCTTTCGTCTGGTGCTTTTTTGACGTCCTTACTTGAACCCATTTTCTATAAACGAAAAGTCATTGGCTATGAGGTGTTTTTTGGGTTATTGGTCATTCTTGGTTTGGTCTTAGTTCTCGGTACCGGAACCACACATATAAAAGGCTTTCTTTATGCAGGCATATCAACTGTATTGGCTGTTTTGTTTACATTACTAAATGGTAAGTACGTTGCCAAAACGGACCCATATGTATTATCCTTTTACGAGCTTTTTGTGGGGGCTCTGGTGGTTACGTTGGTGTTGGCTTTTCAAGGTGCTTTTACTTCCGCTTTTTTTGCTATTTCCACACAGGATCTGCTTTGGCTATCCATATTAGCCTTTGTGTGTACTTCCTATGCTTTTGTTGTTTCTATCGTCGTAATGCGCCACCTCACACCTTATTCTATTATGCTTGGGATTAATATGGAACCTGTATATGGTATTGCCTTGGCCTATGCCATTTTTGGAGAAAAGGAAGTAATGCATACGGGTTTTTATATCGGATTGACTTGTATACTTCTTGCGGTCTTGGCAAACGGTATTTATAAATTAAGAAGAACAAAAAAAACGATTCATCCGCTTGCTCGGAACCCAAAATAAGTATATTTGTTTTGCATTAAAATCTTAATATGGAGTATTTAGACTTTGAAGAACCCATTAAGGAATTAGAAGACCAATTGCTCAAATGTCAAGTGATAGGTAACGACAGTGAAGTTGATGTTACTGAAGCTTGCAAAAACATCCAAGACCGTTTGGTCGAGCTCAAAAAAGAGATTTATACCAACCTAACTCCTTGGCAGCGTGTGCAGGTCTCAAGGCACCCTTCAAGACCTTATACCCTTGACTATATTGAGGCACTTACGCAAGGCACCTTTTTGGAGCTGCACGGAGATAGAACGGTCAAAGACGACAAAGCCATGATAGGCGGTTTAGGCAAGATTGGAGATCAAAGTTTTATGTTTATTGGTCAGCAGAAGGGATACAATACCAAAACACGACAATACCGCAACTTTGGTATGGCAAACCCAGAGGGATATCGTAAGGCACTACGTTTGATGAAATCTGCCGAAAAATTCAATGTTCCTGTTGTTTGTCTTATAGATACACCTGGCGCATACCCCGGACTCGAAGCAGAGGAGCGTGGACAAGGTGAGGCCATTGCCCGCAACATACTGGAAATGTCTAGATTAAAGACGCCAATTATTGTAATGGTTATTGGTGAGGGTGCTTCTGGAGGTGCTTTGGGCATAGGTGTGGGCGATCGCATATTTATGCTAGAAAATACGTGGTATTCTGTTATATCACCAGAATCCTGTTCTTCCATTTTATGGCGCAGTTGGGAATACAAAGAGCAAGCAGCCGAAGCATTAAAGCTAACGGCCAAAGACATGAAACGTCAAAAGCTTATTGATACCATCATCAAAGAACCACTTGGCGGTGCACATACCAATCGTGAGGCCATGTTTGATACGGTTCGTAAAACCATTTGTAAGACCTATAAGGAGCTGCAAGAATTACCAACCGAGGTTTTGGTGCAAGAACGCATGGACAAGTTTTTTGCCATGGGTGTTTATGACGAATAATGTTTGGCTTTTAAACAATTGTAAGCGGGTTATCAACTACGCTGTTGTTCGTTAGTTTTTTACTTTTTCTAAAAATTTCTACTCCCATTTGTGTAGTTTAGTGTCATGGAAAAAAAGAATCCCATGCCATCTATAGTATCGCCTTCCACAGTGGTTCCATTGGAACGTGGAAAGCTGCCACCACAGGTAATTGACTTCGAAGAAGTCGTTCTTGGGGCCATGATGATTGACAAAAAAGGCGTTGATGAGGTTATCGATATCTTACAACCCGAAGCCTTTTATCGCGAGGCACATCAGCATATTTTTTCCGCAATGGTCAAGCTTTTTGAAAATTCAGAGCCCATTGACCTTTTAACGGTATCGGCTCAACTAAAAAAGGATCAGAAGCTAAACCAAGTTGGAGGAGACTTTTACCTCATTCAGCTTTCTAAAAAGGTATCTTCCTCTGCACATATTGAGTATCATGCACGTATTATCCTTCAGAAGTTTATTCAGCGTAGCCTAATTAAAATTTCAAGTGAAATCATAGAGGAGGCCTACGACGAAACCAAAGACGTTTTTGACATGCTCGACAAGGCAGAGTCCAAGCTCTATGATGTGAGTCAGGGAAATCTAAAGACATCTACTGTAAGTGCACAAAGTTTGGTTATCCAAGCCAAGAAAAAAATTGAAGAAATTGCCAATCAAGAAGGAATGAGTGGCGTGCCTTCCGGCTTTCATGCGGTAGATAAACTGACTTCAGGCTGGCAAAACAGTGATTTGATCATTGTTGCTGCACGTCCTGGTATGGGAAAAACAGCCTTTACCTTATCCATGGCGCGAAACATTGCTGTAGACCAAAATATTCCTGTTGCATTTTTCTCCCTGGAGATGTCTTCCGTTCAATTAATAACTCGTCTTATTTCATCTGAAACAGGGCTTAGTTCAGAAAAGCTCCGAACAGGAAAAATGGAAGATCACGAGTGGAAACAGCTCAACGTAAAGGTTTCCGACCTAGAAAAAGCACCGCTTTATATCGATGATACACCTTCGTTATCGATCTTCGATCTTCGTGCAAAAGCCCGACGTCTTTCTTCGCAATACGGCATTCGCCTTATCATGATAGATTACTTGCAGTTGATGACTCCTGGTGGTAGTAGCAAGGCTGGTAATCGAGAACAAGAAATCTCGACCATTTCACGAAACTTAAAGGCACTTGCAAAGGAATTGGAGATTCCTGTTATAGCGCTGTCACAGTTGTCTCGTGCAGTAGAAACTCGAGGAGGTAGCAAACGTCCGCAAATTTCTGATTTGCGTGAGTCTGGTGCTATTGAGCAAGATGCAGATTTGGTCACCTTTATCTACAGGCCTGAATATTATAAAATTGACGAATGGGATGACGAAGAGCGTTCGCCTGCTGCGGGTCAGGCAGAGTTTATCGTCGCAAAACACCGTAACGGGGGGTTGGACAGTATACGCCTTAAGTTTATTGGAAACCTCGGTAAGTTTGACAATTTAGATCAATTTGACGCTCCCATTGAGTTTCAATCCAAAATAAATACTGGGGATGAACCCTTTGAGGCACCGCGTACCAGTCCAGACGAGGCGTTTGGAACTGACGACGATGATATGCCGTTCTAGCTTATCGCTTTATTTTACTTTATCGACAACTGCCTTAAAAGCATCTGGGTGGTTCATGGCCAAGTCGGCCAATACCTTACGGTTTAGTGCTATGTTGTGCGCACTTACCTTACCCATAAATTGTGAATAGGACATGCCGTGTAATCTAGCACCAGCGTTGATACGTGTGATCCACAAAGCACGAAAGCTGCGTTTTTTGTTTCTGCGATCGCGGTATGCGTAAAGCATTGCTTTATCAACAGCATTTTTAGCAACTGTCCAAACGTTTTTTCTACGACCAAAGTACCCTTTGGCTTGTTTTAAAATTTTCTTTCTTCTTGCGCGTGATGCAACAGCATTTACTGATCTTGGCATAATGTAGTGTTGGTGAAGCAGGCGGAGAATCTCACTTTTAAAGCCGACTTCAGGTTATTATTATTATTATTTTAAACGAAGTTGTTCCTTAATGTTATCGGCATCGCTTTCATGCACCAACCCACTGTGAGTTAGCTTCAGCTTTCGCTTCTTGGATTTTTTAGTCAAAATATGACTCTTAAACGCATGTTTGCGTTTTATTTTACCTGAGCCTGTAAGCTTAAAGCGTTTCTTAGCACTCGATTTTGTTTTCATTTTAGGCATAACTACTTCCTTTTATTTTTTCGGATTTATCAACATGATCATCCGTTTTCCTTCTAATTTAGGCAACTGTTCTACTTTGCCATAATCTTCCAAATCTTGTGCTAATCTTAGCAACAGGATATGGCCTTGTTCTTTAAAAACGATTGAGCGTCCTTTGAAAAAGACAAATGCCTTTAGCTTTGCACCTTCTTCTAAAAACTTGATTGCGTGTTTTTTCTTAAACTCGTAATCATGCTCGTCGGTCTGTGGCCCAAACCGAATTTCTTTTAACACCACTTTCGAGGCATTTGCCTTCATTACCTTTTCGCGCTTTTTCTGCTCGTAAAGGAATTTTTTATAATCGATGATCTTACACACCGGTGGAGCTGCATTGGGTGAAATCTCAACCAAATCCAATTCCAATTCGTTTGCCTTTTGCAAGGCCTTTTGAAGCGGGTATACACCCATCTCTACATTGTCGCCAACTAAACGTACTTCTTGCGCCCGTATCTTTTCATTGATTCGGTGCTTATCTTCTTTTATGATCCGAGCAGGTCCTCTGCTTCTTCTTCTACGTATCGCTATAACAAACGCGTTTAATTGACTTAAAATGATTTTATTTCATCTGCAGCTTGACGTCTGATCAAATCTGCAAATGATGCTAGGGACATACTCCCTAGATCGTTACCTCCGTGGGCTCTAATCGAGACCGTTTCCTGCGCAGCTTCTTGTTCGCCTATGATGGCCATAAAGGGCACCTTGCTCATTTCAGCTTCGCGGATTTTTTTACCAATGGTCTCACTTCTATCATCCACGAGGGCGCGAATTTCGTTATTTTCTAAGAATTCTGAAACTTTTTTCGCGTATTTTTCATGCTTTTCACTGACACAGAGTAACTGAACCTGTGTTGGGTTGAGCCATAAGGGGAAGTTTCCGCCGGTATGTTCGATTAAAATGGCAACAAATCGTTCCATACTACCAAACGGCGCGCGGTGTATCATGACAGGTCGATGCAGTTCATTATCATTCCCTTTGTAATTTAGGTCAAAACGCTCAGGCAGGTTATAATCCACCTGTATGGTGCCCAGCTGCCAGCTTCTTCCCAAGGCATCTTTCACCATAAAGTCGAGCTTGGGACCGTAAAAGGCGGCTTCTCCTGTTTCCACAACATAGTCCAATCCTTTTTGGTCAGCTGCTTCAATGATAGCTTGTTCTGCTTTTTCCCAGAGTTTTGTATCGCCGATATATTTCTCTGGTTTTTCGGGGTCACGAACCGATACTTGGGTTTTAAATTCGCTAAAGCCTAATGCATTAAATACATAGAGGACAAGATCAATAACGCCCATAAACTCATCGTTGAGTTGTTCTGGAGTACAGAAAATATGCGCATCATCTTGTGTAAATCCACGTACACGCGTAAGCCCGTGCAGTTCGCCACTCTGTTCATAGCGGTATACAGTGCCAAATTCGGCAAGCCTGATGGGTAGGTCGCGGTAACTCCATGGCGATGCGTTGTAAATTTCGCAATGGTGTGGGCAATTCATCGGTTTTAGCAAGAACTCTTCGCCTTCTGCAGGTGTGTTTATAGGCTGAAAGCTATCGGCGCCATATTTTTCATAGTGCCCTGACGTCACATATAATTCTTTTTGTCCAATGTGGGGCGTTACGACTTGCTCATAGCCCGCTTTGGTTTGCGCTTTGCGCAAAAACTGCTCGAGTCTTTCGCGTAGTGCTGCTCCTTTGGGCAGCCAAAGCGGCAGGCCTTGTCCTACTTTCTTGGAAAAGGTAAACAATCCAAGTTCAGCACCTAGCTTGCGGTGGTCACGTTTTTTTGCTTCTTCTAGCAGCTCTAGGTGTTCTGTTAGAAGTTTTTGTTTTGGAAAAGATACGCCATAGATTCGGGTAAGCTGTTTATTTTTTTCGTCCCCACGCCAATATGCACCTGCAATATTGGTGAGTTTTACAGCTTTTATGATGCCAGTATTGGGAATATGCCCACCGCGACACAGATCCGTAAAATCATCGTGGTCACAAAAGGTGATGGTGCCATCAAATAAGTTTTCAATAAGTTCTGTTTTGTATTCGTTTCCTGATGCTTTGTAAAAGGCGAGGGCCTCAGGCTTGGAAATCGAACGCAAGGCAAAAGCGTGTTTTCCTCTTGCGAGTTCGATCATGCGTTTTTCAATGGCAGGCAAGTCTTTTTCGGATATGCTGTGTTCGCCGGGGTCTATATCGTAATAGAAACCACTGTCAATAGCTGGACCTATGGTAAGTTTAATACCTGGATACATTTGTTCAAGCGCTTGCGCAAGCAGGTGCGCACTGGAATGCCAAAACGCTTTTTTTCCTTGGTCGTTGTTCCAGGTAAACAAGACTAATTCACCATCCTCTTGGAGTGGGGTAGTTGCTTCTATGGTGGTTCCGTTATAGGATGCAGAGATTACCGCACGGGCAAGACCCTCGCTTATGGATTGCGCAACCTCAAATGGCGTAATGCCGCTGGGCATTTGCTTTATGGCCCCATCGGCCAAACGTATAGCTATAGTTGTACTCATGAAGCAGCAAAGATAAGCGGAATGTGGAAGTGTTCAAGAACTTTTTGAGGGATAGTCATTAATTTGCGCTATTCTTCATTAAACAGCCCTTTAACCATCAGACGAATGCCCCAAAAACCGAGCGCAATTGAAGCAGTACACATCAGGATGGCAACACCCAAAACGGGGATGTACATGGGGTGTTCTTGATTTTTAAAGGCAGATGTCAACACGGTAGGACCGATAAAAGCCAACACGACTGCATATGCCATAGCACGAAGACCGCGAAAGAGATTTTTTTTGTTCATCTTTATTCCTCAACAGCCGTAAATATAAGACTATCTCGTTCTACGACCCTAAAATAACCCAGTGGATAGTCTTGTATGTTAGTGGTATTTTGAATATTACCACGCAAGCTGGACTTGGCTGTTGCAAATGGACCGCCCCCGTCTTGTCCTGCATGAGAAATTAAGATCTGCATATAGGTATAAAAATCCTTATCAACACCCATTAGATAAATGGGAGTTGGCGTATTTTTGGGAAAATACTTATCGTAAAAAAACGAAAAGCTGATTTGATTGCCGTTGTAGAACTCATCTCGTGTCACAAATAAGTTGTTGTAGCCAAAATCCATGAGGTAATAATTGCCAGGTTCGGGTCTATCGGTAAGGCTAACTACGGCTTCAACTTGATCGCCAGTAATAAGGGTGTTCTCGCCTTGTATCACGCTGTCTAGTGGCGTTGAAAGCACTAATGATTCTGTGGCAGTATACGTGGCTGTATCGACAGATAAGCTGAGTGTAAAAGTGTCGTTTTCGGCAACATCAACATTGTAAATGTAGTAGTGTCCGGGCGCGTCTTCTTTTGCCGTAAAAATCATGTCTAATTGTTGAAGGGTTACCGTAGCGTTTGATACATAGGGCACTTCCTCGTCGTAGTAATCGGCCGTTCGCGATATAATTACTTCCAAAGTTCCTGGAGTTTGCCCGAGGTTACGCCAAAGCATGGCGTCTATGACCAATTTGTTTTCAACGGCTGGTAAGGCCACATTAATGGGGTCCTCACAACCCACCAATAACAATCCCAATACACAAATTATTTTTTTCATCAGAAGCATATGTTATAAGTTACAGAAGGTATGATACCGAATATGGAGAGCTTATAGGCTTGGTTTTTTCCTGTTTCGGGATCTTGTTTAAAGCTAATGGTAGCAGCATTTCTACGGTTGTAAATATTATAGATGCCAAACACCCAGCTTCCTTTTATTTTTTTGTCTTGTTGTTTTTCTGGGGTCAGAGTTGCAGCGATGTCTATGCGGTGGTAGGTGGGCAGCCGCTGTCCGTTGCGTTGTCCAAAACTCGGCACTCGGGTTCTCATAAACTCATATTGTCCTAGGGGATAGGTTATGGGTTGGCCCGTTTGCAAAACAGCATTGGCATCCCACTTCCATTTTTTGCTGTGGCTATAGCTCAAGCTCAGGCTCAGGTCATGGGTTTTGTCATAGGCCGATCGGTACCACGCACCTTGGTTGATGCCGGGCTCGTCGGCTCGTGCGCCAGGAGTTCTTTGTTCTGCACGTGACCAGGTATACCCTGCCATTCCCGTGACTTTTCCCTGTGTTTTTCTGAACAAGAGTTCAAGCCCGTAAGCTCTTGCGGTACCAGGTAGTAATATCTGCTCTATGGCTTCATTGGCAACCAGTTCTGCACCGTCTATGTAGTCATACCTGTTATCTGTGTGTTTATAGAAAACTTCCGCTTCAATTGAATTGCCGTTTTCTCTTTCGGTCACATATCCCAATGCCCATTGGTCGGACTGTTGGGGCTTGAGGTAACGCCCACTAGGTGTCCACACGTCTAAGGGGGTAGGCGAGGTGGTGTTGGATATCAGGTGTAAATATTGGTTTACACGCTGATAACTCGCCTTCCATGCGCTTCGCTCTTGACGATAGGCAAGCGTAAAGCGGGGTTCTAAATTGGTGTAATGTTGCTTGCTCTCTGCTTTGCTATAATAACCCAGAGCAGTACCTTGTTGATAGATGCCCAAGGCTGGGTTGTAGGTTAGGGGTTGGGCATTGACATATTCCAATAAACCAGATTGTGCCAAGCGGTTAAACTGATTAATGCGCAAGCCGTAATGTAGCGCCAGTTTGGATGAGATATTGTGTTTGGCACTTAAGTAGATTGAAGCTTCAGCAGCAAACTTGTTTTGCAACTGCTCGCTATTAAACCCAGAAGTGGCGGTCAAGGGCTGTATGTAGCCAGGATTAAAACTATAATAAGTGCCTTGTACTCCTGTTTCCAAGGTGATTTTTTCCGATATGTTATAGCTTAAATCGTATTTAATATTAAAATTCTGAATTCCCGAATCCCAGTCAAAGCCAACAAAGTCTAGTGCGAGACCGTAGTAGTAGTCGCTATATATCAGGGAAAGGTTTCCAAATACTTTAGGCGAAAAAATGCGATTCCAACGCAGGTTTACTACCGTGTTGCCATAGGAGTTTTTAAAGGTATTGTCAAAGGCTACCACATCACGGCCAAAGTAGCCCGAAAGCAGCAGCCGATTTTTTTCATCTATGGGTAAGGTGATCTTAGTATTCAAGTCATAAAAATAGGCTGTGTTGGGCTGGTCAAATGCTTTTAGAAAAAGGTGAGCGTAGGTACCTCTTCCAGCGAGCAGAAAAGACCCTTTTCCTAGTGGCCCTTCGAGCAAACCACGACTTGAAACGGCCCCTATACCCCCGTTAAACCGCAAGCGGTCCCTAGCACCCTCTTTTTGGTCGATACGCAGCACGGACGAAACCCTTCCCCCATAGGCGGCGGGTATTCCTCCTTTATAGAGTTGGATATCTTTGATGGCATCGGAGTTAAAAACAGAGAAAAACCCAAACAGGTGGGAGGAGTTAAAGATGGTAGCCTCGTCGAGTAGTATCAGGTTCTGGTCAGCACCACCACCACGTACGTTAAACCCCGATGCTCCCTCGCCTGCACTGGTTACTCCAGGCAGCAGTTGTATGGTTTTTAGCACGTCAGATTCGCCAAAGACCACGGGTGTTTGCTTGATGGTTTTGGCGGATAAGCGATTGATGCTCATCTCGGGGGAACGCATCCGTATGCGTTCAATATCTTCAGTGACCACAACCTCTTCTAGCTCTTCGCTTTGTATGGCAAGGCTTACATCCAATTTCCGGTTTTGGTCTAGGTTGATTTGAGTGCGTTTGGTTTCAAATCCAATATTTTGATAGATGATTTGATAGGTTCCAGCAGGAAGTGTTAGGGAATACACCCCGTAGTTATTACTCACTGTTCCAAGGGATGTACCTTCGGCATAGATGGTCACGCCCAACAGGGTTTCTTGGGTGTCGGCAGCTGTTAGGGTTCCGCTAAGGGTGTAGGATTGTGCATAGGCTGCTAGTCCCACGCACATCAATAGGGTAGTGATGTAACGTATCAAAGCATTTTTTTTCAAAGATACGCAACCGAGCTTATGCAGCTAATGCCTTGTCTAAATTTTCTTTGATAGCAGCAAGAAAATCTTGTGTTGACAAATAGTCTTCACGTGTCATTTCTTCTTTGTGGATAAGCATGGCAAGGTCTTTAGTCATTTGACCGCCTTCTACGGTTTGGATACAAACCTCCTCAAGTTTTGCACAAAAATCAGCTAAGTCTCTATTGTTGTCCAGTTTGGCACGATGTGCCAATCCGCGAGTCCATGCAAAAATAGATGCAATAGGGTTGGTAGAAGTTTCTTTGCCTTGTTGGTGTTGGCGGTAGTGGCGCGTCACGGTGCCGTGTGCAGCTTCTGCCTCCAGCGTTTTGCCGTCTGGTGTTACTAGGGTAGAAGTCATCAGTCCTAGTGAACCAAAGCCTTGGGCTACGGTATCGGACTGTACGTCTCCATCGTAATTCTTACACGCCCACACAAAGCCTCCGCTCCATTTCATGGCTGCGGCCACCATATCGTCAATAAGACGATGTTCGTAGGTAATGCCTAGGGCTTCAAACTGGTCGATAAATTCGTTTTCAAATACTTCTTGGAAGATGTCTTTAAAACGACCGTCATATGCTTTCATGATGGTGTTTTTAGTAGACAGGTATAAGGGCCATTTTTTACTGATGGCACGGTTCATACATGATCGGGCAAAGCCGTAAATGGAGGAGTCAATATTGTACATACTCATGGCCACACCGCCCTCTTGGAAATTGTATACTTCCCATGTTTTGGCTTCGCTGCCATCTTCGGGGGTAAAGGTCATGGTGAGTTTCCCTTTGCCTTTGATCACCGTATCTGTTGCGCGGTACTGATCTCCAAAAGCGTGACGTCCGATACAGATGGGTTGTGTCCAGCCTTGTACGTAGCGGGGTACGTTGCTCATGATGATGGGTTCACGAAATACGGTTCCACCTACAATATTTCGGATGGTTCCGTTGGGCGAACGCCACATTTCTTTAAGATCAAATTCTTCTACGCGGTTTTCATCTGGAGTAATGGTGGCACACTTGATTCCCACGCTGTATTTTTTTATGGCTTCCGCAGCATCAATGGTAATTTGATCGTTGGTTGCATCACGTGAAGTAACGCTTAAATCATAGTACAATAATTCTACATCTAAGTAGGGCAATATAAGTTGTTGCTTGATGAAATCCCAAATGATACGTGTCATTTCATCTCCGTCCATTTCTACTACTGGGTTTGCTACGTGAATTTTAGCCATGGTTATTTGTTTGATGGGCGCAAATATACGCCTGGATTAGGTATAAAAAAACAGCAGCTCAATATTTTGAACTGCTGTGTTGGGTTTGTAACAAAAAATATCCTTCGACAGGGTTTTGAACCTATCTGTCTTGACGTTCTTTGATACGTGCTTTTTTACCGGTTAGGTCACGGAAATAGAAAATACGTGAGCGACGTACTTTTCCGCGTGCATTTACCTCTATTTTCTGAATACCAGGCAGGTTGACGGGGAATATACGTTCTACGCCTACGGTACCTGACATTTTACGAATGGTAAACGTCTTGGTAGCACCGCTTCCTTTAATCTGAATTACGACACCCTTGAAAAACTGGGTACGTACTTTACTTCCTTCTCGGATTTCGTAGTAAACGGTTATGGTGTCTCCAGCTTGAAAGCTTGGAAGTTCTTTTTTTGGTACAAATTCGTCCTGTACGTATTGTAGTAAGGGCTCCATTTTGTTTAGGTTTAAATGATAGCCATGAAACATACACGTACCTCGCCAGCGGTTTCAAAGCAGTTGCAAATATAACCTATATCCTTTAGTTCACAAAAATAAATCAAGTCGATTTTTTTTGGTGTTCAACAAAAATATTGTAGAAATTTTCTTATTCATGAAATTTCAATGAATGTTTTTAAGTTAATGTGTTTTTATATGGATTTCAAGCTGTTTTAATGTGCTTTTTATTAAATCACTTTGAAGAAAAATGGTCCTTCAGATAAATTTGTTAGTGCGTAAAAATCAATCATAACTATGCTTAATTGCGATAACAATTGTTATTTATAATTTATAAAACACAAAATTAATCGACAGTAAAGTTATGTAACCTAACCAACCAACATGCCAATAAACTAAATGAAATACCTTTTACTAACTGTATCAATATTGCTTTCTGGAATTTTTGTGCATGCCCAATGGTACTTTGAAACCTCAATAACAAATAATCAGCTTGTTTCCTACGAACTAACAAACAACAATCAAGTTGCTGCAACCCCCACTGTTCTTAAGTCAATTAATGGGACAGTGAGCTCACTTCGACAAGCTCACTTCGACAAGCTCAGTGAGCAATCTGAGGACCCTGAGGACATTGAGGACATTGAGCCTGTCGAAATGTCGAAATGCCCGAAATGTCGAAATGCCCGAAATAACCTCTTACTCCAACAAATCGGGTCTTTTTTGTTTGGTGATTTTTAAGGCCTGTTCTTCGCGCCAGGCCTCAACCTTGGGTGTATTGCCCGAAGTCAGTATCTCAGGTACTTGATGACCGTTATAGTCCGCTGGACGGGTGTATACCGGGGGTGCCAGTAGCCCGTCTTGAAAGGAGTCGGTGAGGGCAGAGGTTTCGTTGCCCAATACGCCTGGAATCAATCGAATGAGACTGTCGCAGAGTACGGCAGCTGCCAATTCACCTCCAGAAAGCACATAGTCGCCTATGGATATTTCATGGGTAACAAACAGTTCCCGAACCCGCTGGTCAACGCCCTTGTAATGTCCACAAAGGACAATAATATTTTGAAACAGCGATAGCGCATTGGCCATGCCTTGATTGAGTACATCCCCGTCGGGAGTCATATAAATGACCGCATCGTACTCGCGTTCGGTTTTTAGTTGGCTGATGCATTTGTCAATGGGGGCTACCATCAATACCATACCGGCACCCCCACCATAGGGGTAGTCATCTACTTGTTTGTAAGTATTGGTGGTATAGTCACGTAGGTTGTGGAAATGTACCTCTGCCAAACCTGCTTCTTGCGCCCGCTTCATGATGGAGCCTGCAAAAGGGCTGTGCATGAGTTCGGGTACCACACTAATGATGTCAATTCGCATGGGGTAAAGATAGGGAATAGGGAATAGTTTGTACGAGGTGGGGAAAAGTTCATACTTGTTTGCAGCAAGTAAATAAGAAGTAATTTTTTTTTCTTAATTTTAGTGTGCCTCGAATCTGTTGTTATGAAAAGCCCGTTATCTATACAAAGCATTGAAGATCGGCTAATAACTATAAATGGTCAGCCTGTACTTATCGATCGAGATGTGGCGCAATTATATGGAGTTGCTACGCGTGATATTAACAAAGCCGTAAAAAACAACCCTGATAAATTCCCTAAAAAATATACCATTGCGCTTACTGCATCTGAGAAAAAAGAACTGGTGGAAAATTTCCACCACCTCCAACCTTTGAAATATGCCAAAACAACACCCAAGGCGTTTACCGAGAAAGGACTTTATATGCTAGCAACTATACTAAAAAGCAAGCAGGCTACAGAAGCTACCTTTTTGATTATTGAAGCCTTTACCAAGCTTCGCGCATTGCAAACTACTGTGGTTTGTGCAAGTTTAGCAACTGGAGATAAAAAGAACAGCCTGCTAAAAAAAAGCGGCGAACTTATGGCTGATTTGTTAGATCACGATATGACGGAAACGGAATCTGAGACCACTTTTGAGCTCAATTTTGCGGTGCTAAAGCTGAAACACACTACCAAACGAAAAAAGGAATCCGATGCTACTCAAAAATAAAGCGCATTTTTTCACCGTTTTTATTCAAAAACGTAAGCTCATAAATGCTTTCCTCATCTAGTGCCAAAACCTCAGATTTGCTGTTTATTTCATTGCCATTCACGGCCAGCAAAACATCTCCTGCTTGCACGCCTCTGCGAAACAACCTACTGTTCTCAATTCCAGCAACATAAACCCCTTTGGTAGTGTCGTATAATTCCGTTTCTTTTTCGCTGAGATTTCGCAGGCGCATGCCGTAGTAATTGACAAAGGGCGTTGCTTTTAATAGAACAGCAAGGGTAAGGGCTTTTCTCTCGCGCACTACCGTTACATCCACGCGTTCGCCGGGTCGTTTAGAACCCAAATAACCGGTTAAATCCGCAAATTTTCGGATGGGGGCGTTGTCTATTTTGGTGATGATATCTCCTTCTTGTATTCCTGCTTCTATGGCGCCCATATCCGCTTCCAAGCCCCCCACATAAAACCCTTCGGTTTCTTCAATGCCAAGTTGCTCGGCCATACGTGCGTTTAGGCCGTTGCCCGTTACGCCCAACAGGGCCTTTTGTACATTGCCGTATTCAATAATATCTTCAAAAATCTTGCGTGCGATATTGCTGGGTACCGCAAAGGAATAGCCAATAAAGGTACCCATACCGTTACTGGTAATGGCCGTGTTGATGCCAATCAAATCGCCGTCCAAATTAACCAAGGCACCGCCACTGTTCCCCGAATTTACAGCAGCATCGGTTTGGATAAAGGATTGGTTTTTGTTGTCATAATCGCTAAAATCTCTTGACTTGGCACTGATGATGCCTGCCGTAACGGTAGAGTTGAGGTTATAGGGATTGCCAACAGCGAGCACCCACTCGCCAATACGGGTGTTGTCGGAATCGGCAAAACGCACATAGGGAAAAGTATAATCGCCTTTTATTTTGAGTACCGCAATATCTGCATTGGAATCCGAGCCAATAACTTCCACCTCATACTTTTTGTTGTCGTTGGTGGTAATTTCTAGCGTGGTAGCACCCTCAACAACGTGGTTGTTGGTAATAATATAGCCATCGGAAGATACGATGACACCCGAACCCATACCTATACGGGGATACTCGCGTGCGCTTCTTCCATAGAAGTACTCCATAAAACTGCTGGATCTTTGCCCTTTTTCTATGCTGGTGTTGGTGATGTGTACCACCGCATCTATGGTTTTTTCGGCAGCAGCCGTAAAATCCGTAGCGATGGCTTTTATAGGCGTAGTGGGCGTAAAATTAGTAGCAACCGTTTGGGGTTGTACTGGCGTGTAAACCACAGTTTGTTTTTGGGTAAGATGATATCCTACTAGGGTTAGAAAAGCAGCGCCAAAGGCTACTGCAATGTATTTAAAGAATGATTTCATAGCGTTTCAATTACATATACATTCCAAAAGTAAAACAAGTGTTTTTGAGTTAAAAGCCATTTAACGCATTTTTAACAACATAGTCGCTAGTGAATTTGGCTATATTTGCACATGATTTTTTCGTTTGTAAAATATCAAGGCACCGGAAATGACTTTGTGATTGTAGACAATCGCGACAAGCATTTTCCCATTGAAGACCACCGGCTTATTGCCCAGCTTTGTCATCGTAATTACGGGATAGGTGCTGACGGTTTTATAGCCATAGAAGCCGATGCCACTTCCGATTTTTTTATGCGATATTTTAATGCCGATGGTCATGAAGGTAGTCTTTGCGGTAACGGCTCTCGCTGTGCTGTTCACTACGCCCATGCCTTGGGGCTCACTCTAAAAGAAGTTGTTTTTCGGGCAGCTGATGGTTTGCATCAAGCCACATTTGTAGGTGAGGAGGTCGCTCTTTCACTTCATGCTGTTACCGGTTGGAACACCCATGACGAAGCCCTTTTTATAGATACAGGCTCGCCACATCACCTTGTTTTTGTCGACGACGTAGCCTCGATAGACGTTGCTAGCCTCGGGGCACAGATTGCTCATGGCGCTCCGTATTTTGCAGACGGCACCAATGTAAATTTTGTTGAAGTTAAAGCAGCTGATGCCTTGCACGTCCGCACCTTTGAGCGTGGGGTTGAAGCGGAAACGCTTTCTTGCGGTACAGGGGTCACGGCAGCTGCCATAGGCGCGCACATAAGCAAGCGCCTAACAGCAAAGAATATCAGTATACAAACCAAAGGCGGTATGTTGACCGTTTCTTTTTCAAACACATCCACGAGATATGAAGCCGTAGTGCTTCAAGGTCCTGCTACTCCTGTTTTTAAGGGGCAATGGGAAACATCAACCAAATGATAAAACGCCTATTTATAGCTGTACTGCTGCTGTTGTTCCTTCTTGGCAGCGCATTTGTTTTTCATTTTTACAAGGTATTTTTTGCCTCCAACACTGCTTTTGATGCGCCCCAACAAGAAGTGCTCATACCATCCTCTGATACAAAAGTTGCGGCCTACGACACCCTTGCTCGTGTGGTTAAACACTTCGATTTTTTTCAGCAAGCTGCCAGCCGTAAAGGCTATCAACCTATCCCTGGACGTTTTGTGTTGGACAGAGGGATGAACAACAACGAATTGATTAATCGATTGCGCTCCGAAAACAAACCCATTCGCCTGACGTTTAACAACCAAAAAACCTTGATGCATTTGGCAGCATATGTGGCTACAAAAATTGAAACCGACAGTACGGCCATCATGCAGGCCTTTTACGATGTTGATTTTTTACAGCAAAGCGGCTTTACAAAAGACAATGTATTGTCAATTTGCCTACCCAATTCGTATGATGTTTTTTGGAACACCACTGCCGAGCAATTCCGAGACAGGATGCTAAGACAGTACAAGGCCTTTTGGACGCCAAAACGTGAAACAGCACGCAAAAAAATCAAACTGACACGGGAGGAAGTAGTGGCTTTGGCAGCTGTGGTCCACAAAGAATCCTACCGAGTAGATGAACGACCATTGGTGGCAGGGGTCTACCTCAACCGACTGCGTAAACGAATGCGACTTCAAGCCGATCCAACCGTTATCTATGCATTGATGCGTAAAGCCAATGACTACGACATGGATATTCGTCGGGTGCTTTATGTCGACTTAAAAATCAAATCTCCTTATAATACGTATCGAAATAGAGGGATACCCCCGGGGCCTATTACCATGCCCGATGTCAGTGCCATTGACGCGGTATTGTTTGCTGCCAAACACAAGTACTTATACTTTGTCGCTGATCCGAGTAGAAGTGGCTACCATTTATTTGCTACAAACCTGTCTCAGCACAATAAGAACAAAAAAATATACACCCGCTGGTTACGTGATAAAAAGATCTATCGCTAACCCCCAAGCAAGGAAAAAACAGCAGGCCGCTTGTGCAAGTCTTCTTTGTTGTTGCGCCAGGTCTCGGCAGTTGCCGTTTTGATAAATTCGGTTGGCAATGTAATATCACAGGCCACACTGAGTTGTGTTTTGGGTCTTAAGGCCTTACTTAATTCATTCAAAAGGGCCATGTTTCGATAAGGGGTTTCGATAAATACTTGCGTTTGATTTAGTTCAATGGATTTTTTCTCAAATGCCTTAATGGCTTTTCTGCGTTCAGCTTTGTCGATGGGCAAATAGCCGTTAAAGGCAAAAGATTGGCCGTTGAGTCCAGCTGCCATTACCGCCAAGAGTATGGAAGATGGGCCTACCAGTGGAATAACCCGAATGTTGTTGATGTGTGCTCGCGCCACAAGTGCTGCTCCTGGATCAGCAACGCCCGGACAACCCGCATCAGTAATCAAGCCCATATCTTCGCCTTTTTGAAGGGGTAGGAGCATGGCAGTTAGATCTTCTTCAGTCGTGAATTTGTTGAGTAAATGAACTCTAATATTGTCTTGTGGTATGTTGGGACAAATGCTTTTGACAAACGCCCGACCTGCTTTTTCTTTCTCGAAAACAAAGCAACGCAATGCCTCTATGGTTTTTTTAACCGATATGGGCATCACTTCAAGCGGGGCCGTATCGCCCAATACATTTGGAATTAAATAAAGCCGTCCTGTTGTTTGTGTACTCATTTGGTGTGTTTCGCTAACCAATTGCTGCAACAATCATGCAGGAGTTCATAAACATGGGCAAAACCATCAGCTCCGCCGTAGTAGGGATCTGGAATATGCGAAGCCTCCACCCCGCTTGCGGAGGTAATAAGCGCAATTTTATGGCGTTGTGCTTCTGAAGTACAGAGGGCTAGGGCATTGGAAAGGTTTTCTTCATCCATGACCAATATGTGGTCAAAAGCATCTATGTCCGCAGGGGTTAGTTGTCGTGCTTGTTGGGTGCTGATGTCAATATTGTACAGGGCTGCAATGGCAATACTCCGATGATCTGGTGCTGCGCCTAGGTGGTAGTTGGCCGTACCTGCAGAGTCTATAAGAAAATCGGTGTCGTTTGTGAGTTTCCGCATGATGCCTTCGGCTAGTGGTGAGCGGCAAATATTACCCAAACACACCATAAGCACCTTGGTTGCCATGTCTTAGTTGGAAAGTTTCTTGTTTAGATCGTCCACATATTTGCGGAACTGCTTATCTGTGAATGCGAGGTTGTCAACAGTTTTGCAGGCGTGAAGCACTGTGGCATGGTCGCGATGTCCAATTTTAGAACCAATACTTGCTAGTGAAGCCTTGGTCATTTTTTTGGCAAAAAACATGGCCAATTGCCTTGCTTGTACAATATGACGTTTTCGTGTTTTGGATTGCAGTGTTGTGACGTCCATTTGGAAGTATTCCGAAACCACTTTTTGAATGTGGTCGATAGATACTTCTCGTTTGGTATTGCGTACAAACTTTTCAACAATCTGTCTGGCCAGTTCGAGGGTAACTTCTTTTCTGTTAAAAGATGCCTGTGCGATTAGGGATATAATGGCTCCTTCGAGTTCACGCACATTTGTTTTGACAGATTTTGCAACAAAATCGATGATTTCATCTGGCATTTCAACGCCGTCACGGTACAATTTATTTTTGAGAATGGAAACACGTGTTTCGTAGTCTGGACGTTGCAGTTCGGCAGAGAGTCCCCACTTGAATCGCGATAGCAATCGCTGCTCAATATCTTGCATGTCTACCGGTGCCTTATCGGAAGTCAAAATAACTTGCTTGCCGTTTTGGTGAAGGTGGTTGAAAATATGGAAGAATACGTCTTGTGTCCCTGTTTTACCAGAAAAGAATTGAACGTCATCTATAATAAGGACATCCATGACTTGGTAAAAATGGATAAAATCGTTTCGGGTGTTTTTCTTAACGGCTTCTATATATTGTTGTGTGAATTTCTCCGCTGAAATATATAAAACAGTCTTTTCTGGGTACTTACTTTTAATGTCAACGCCTATGGCATGCGCAAGGTGGGTTTTGCCAAGACCTACGCCGCCAAAAATGAGTAGGGGGTTGAAAGAAGTTCCGCCGGGCTTATTGGCTACGGCAATACCCGCTGACCTTGCCAGTCGGTTGGCATCTCCTTCTAAGAAGTTTTCAAAGTTGTAACTCGGGTTTAGTTGCGATTCTACCTTGAGATTGCGTATTCCGGGAATTACAAAGGGGTTTTTTAGCTCAGTGCTTTGGGTTTGCAAAGGCGCTTCAACGTTTTGTACTTTAATGCGTCCTTTGTTTTGACTTGGAATACTTTCTGTAAATGCTTGCTTACTTCCAAATGTATTTTCCATTCGGATAACATAAACAAGTCTGGCGCCTGGGCCTAGTTCTTTTGTGAGGGCTACTTTTAGAATCTCAATGTAGTGTTCTTCTAGCCACTCATAGAAGAATTTACTAGGAACTTCAACACTTAGCGCATCGCCGTTCAGCTTCAAAGGTTTTATGGGATCGAACCAAGTTTTGAAAGCTTGGTTGTGAATGTTGTCCTTGACAAAATTCAGACAATTACCCCAAACGCTATGAGCGGTTTTTTGCATTTTTATTATTGGTTGAAACGTTTTTTTGTAACAATTAATGTATAAAATTTGGGGTTTTTAGTGGTTTAATTGTACAGGACAAATATGTGTTTATTTTTTTTTAAAAAAAAGTGTTTTTCCTATTGAATTTTCAGAAAGTTTTATGCATATTATGGCTCGTCAAGAAGCCTTTTTTTTGACATTAACCCCTTACAATGAGTAAGAAAAATATTACAATTTTAGGAAATGTTCATTATCATCAGGTAGATCAAATGGGTGTTATGCATCACGCACAATACGTTTACGCTTTAGAGCAATCCAGAATTGAATGGTTGTTTAATCAAGGGATTAGTTATGGCGACCTGGAGAAGAAAGGTATTTTGCTTCCCGTGGTCGACATTTCCATACAATATAAGAAGCCACTACACTTTGAGGACTCGTATTTTGTTCACGCAACTTTAAACGATTTAAACGGATATTATGTTGATTTTTCCTATGTGATTGAAAATCAGCAAAAAAATTGTATTGCTACGGCTACAACGCGTTTGGTTTTTGTTGATGGGCAAAGTCGACGTGCTATGAAATGTCCCGATTTCTTGCAGAATGCCTTTCATTCCGAATAATACGTAAGACATCTCCTACAATTCTTTTTGACGTCTTTTTCCCCTCGGGTATCGGCGGAGCTTTGACGCCTTTTTTCATATATTTCTTTGCTTCAATTACACGACATTCATCCCACAAATCGGTTGATAAAAATCCTTGTAGTGTTTTCGCGCCACCTTCAACCAATATAGATTGTATAGCATGGTCCATGCACCAATGCATTAGGCCCTCCAAGATTTCAGATGTTGAAACCGCAACCCAGTGTAGATTCCCTTCTACGTTATTGCGATTGTAGTTAAAAATTACTGTTTTTGCATCCCCATTGAAAACTTGTGCATTTTTCTTTAGGCTGTTGTTGGGGTCAATGACCAGCCGAATAGGGTGGGTGCCTGCCCATTTCCTTGTCGTTAATAGGGGGTTGTCATCATCTACTGTTTTTCTGCCAACTAAAATGGCGTGTTCCTCAGCCCGCCAACGATGTGCCAGTTGTTGACTGTCGGCATCACTAATCCAGAACACCTTTCCTTTGTTGTCGCCTTCAGGTGCAATATAGCCATCAGCCGTTTGTGCCCACTTCAATATAATATAAGGACGCTTTTTGGTGTGGAAACAATAAAAACGTTTGTTTAATTCCACACAAGCTTCTTCAAGTACGCCACTGATTACTTCAACACCTGCAGCTTTAAGGGCTGCTATGCCACGTCCTGAAACTTTTGGATTGGGATCTGAAGCGCCTATGACTACTTTTTTTATGCCCTTTGCTAATACCAAATCACAACATGGGGGTGTTTTGCCATGATGGGAACAGGGTTCAAGGTTAACATATAAAGTAGCGCCAACGAGTGCTTTTGGCGACAGCTTTGCCAATGCGTTCACTTCGGCGTGTGCCGTCCCGGCCTTTTGATGCCATCCTTCCCCTATAATTTTCCCCTCCTTAACGACTACTGCGCCCACCATAGGATTGGGGTAGGTGTGCCCAAAACTCTTTTGAGCTAGGACTAAACAACGGCGCATAAAAATATCGTGGGTTTGATGCAATGGGAATGTGTATTTTAGCAAAAATATCAAATATCTCCTTGCAAAGCCGATTTCATTTACAATAGACCCGCGTTGACACTAAAAAAACAAAGATCACAATTTCAAAAACTACTTTCATCTAAGTACACGCAAGATGAAATTCGTCTTCATTTCGAAATGTTGTGTGAGGCCTATTTGGGCTTAACACCCGCTCAGGTTGTACTCGAGCTAAAGGAATCCTTATCGCCAGAATCGGAAGCCCAATTGCAAGCTGCGTTAAAAGCGCTTCAAGAAAATGAGCCTATACAATATATAATAGGTAGCGTTGTGTTTGCAGGACTTAGGTTGGCCGTAGATGAACGGGTACTTATTCCTCGACCCGAAACCGAAGAGCTGGTACATTGGTTGTTGTCAACATACACTGATGAAACACCACTTCGCGTATTGGATATAGGAACGGGAAGCGGTTGTGTGGCAATAGCACTTAAGAAAGCACGTCCAAACTGGGAAGTTACGGCTTGGGACGTTGATTTGGATGCTTTGACAGTTGCGAGACAAAATGCGAACACACATCAGCTTTCCATTAATTTTGAAGTTGTCGATGTATTGGGTGCTCAATTGCCTAATACGCATTGGGATATCATGATTTCAAATCCTCCTTATGTGCCTGAATCCGAAAAAGCACAAACGGCAACACATGTTTTACGAGAACCCGAGCACGCTATTTTTGTTCCGGGCAAATCGCCACTAAAATTCTTTACCCATATCATTAACTATGCTACCCAACGGCTAAATGCCAAGGGCGGTATTTTTTTGGAAGGACATGCTCCTCTTATGAAAACCCTTCATTTGCTTTTAACACAAGCAGGATTTTCCGATATTGTACTTCGAAACGATTTTAGAACAAACCCACGGTTTATTCGTGCCCATTACCGATGAATACAGCTGAAAAAATACAAGCATTAAGAACCGAGCTACACGATCATAATCGACGCTATTATATAGAGGATGCCCCTGTGATTTCAGATCGTGAATTTGATGAAAAACTGGCTACACTACAAGCACTTGAAGATGCAAACCCCGCCCTTTTTGATGCCAACTCACCCACCCAACGTGTTGGCGGTGCTGTGATTAAAAATTTCAATACCATCGCCCATGAGCAGCGTATGTATTCCTTAGATAATTCCTATAACAGACAGGATTTGCTGGATTGGGAGCAGCGCATGTGCAAAAACCTTGGCTTAGCTTCTTTGGATTACACCTGTGAGTTGAAATACGATGGTGCTTCTATCAGCCTGACCTATGAAAATGGAAAGCTCGTGCAAGCCCTTACGCGAGGTGACGGATTTCAAGGGGACGAAGTAACCCAAAACATCAAGACCATTCACAGCGTGCCCTTGCAAATTTCAGCCACCGATGTGCCCCAGCGTTTTGCCATAAGAGGCGAAATTATATTGCCGCTTGCTGGCTTCGATAAAATGAATAAGCAGCGTATAGCCCAAGGCGAAGAACTATATATGAACCCAAGGAATACTGCGTCTGGCAGTTTAAAACTGCAAGACAGCAAGTTAGTGGCAGCCCGCCCTTTGGATTGTTTTCTCTATCAAATTGTCACAGATAGAAACGTATTTGAGACCCAATTGGCGTCATTGCAAGCTGCCAAAAGATGGGGTTTTTATGTGCCTGAACATTTTGTGCACGCTCACAATATGCAAGAGGTGTTTGCCTTTTTAGATCATTGGGAGCAAGAACGCAGCAGCTTGCCTTACGAAATTGATGGGGTAGTGGTTAAAGTAAACCAACTGGCATACCAAGAGCAACTGGGCTATACAGCCAAATCTCCACGGTGGGCCATGGCGTATAAGTTTAAAGCAGAGGCGGTTGAAACCCAACTTGAAGATTTGGTATACCAAGTAGGTCGCACGGGGGCTATTACTCCAGTGGCACAGCTAAAGCCCGTATTGTTGGGCGGTACCATTGTCAAGCGGGCATCTTTGCACAATGCAGATTTTATCTCTGAACTTGGACTACACCTTAACGATACCGTTTCTGTTGAGAAAGGTGGCGAGATTATACCCAAGATAACTTCGGTCAATCACAGCAAGCGTATGCCCAACAGCCGTGCCATTGCTTATGCGACCCATTGTCCGTCATGCGATACCCCACTTAAAAGAAACCTAGATGAAGCACAACACTATTGTCCAAACGCAGCTGGGTGCTTACCCCAGCGTGTGGGGCGTGTAGCACATTTTATTTCTAGAAAAGCCATGGATATTGACGGTCTTGGCGCTGAAACCATACAATTGCTTTTTAAAAACAACCGCATCAATAGCTATGCTGATTTATACGCCCTAACCGAGGCAGACCTCATATCGCTAGACCGATTGGCCGAAAAGTCGGCTCATAATATCGTACAAGCCATTGGGACTTCTGTAAATATACCCTTTCACCGAGTGCTTTTTGGTCTGGGGATTCGTTATGTGGGGCAAACTGTGGCCAAGAAGCTGGCTCAACATTTTGGCTCAATAGATGCGTTGATGCAAGCCGATGTTGAAGCCTTGGAAGCTGTTGACGAAATAGGCACACGTATCGCACAAAGTGTTGTAGCATTCTTTCAAGATGCAGACAACCTTTTTGTTATTTCACAATTGCGTGCCTCATGTGTTCAGCTTGAAGCAGCGATTTCCACCCAACCCACGTCAAATACCCTTGCAGCAATGCGCTTTGTGGTTTCAGGTGTTTTTAGTCAGTATTCCAGAGACGAATTAAAGGCTACTATCGAGCAGCATGGCGGTAAGATTTCATCTTCTATTTCAAAAAACACCACCTATTTATTGGCTGGTGATAAAATGGGTCCTGCCAAGAAAACCAAGGCCGAAAGCTTGGGTGTCCGCATCATTTCTGAACAAGAATTTGATGCACTTATTAAGTTGTAATGTTGTGTTTGTAACAAACCGTTAGTTTTTTATAATATATTGCTGTGGTCATGCAGCCACCTCTTATGAAAACACTACTTTTGCAACGATGAATTTTTTTGCCAAACGTATCGTAAAGCAGCAGCTCAGTCTGCTTGAAAACAGGTTAGGAGTCAAGCCTTCTACTGTACGCCGTATGGTTTTTATTCACGATATAGATTTAGATATCACAGAAGCGCAATTCACAGAAATGGTTGATTTTTTTTCACCAGAATTTGAAAAGGTTGAACGGGTTCATTTTCACTTAAATGCGAAGATGCTAGAAGGTCTACCCAAGCCTCACTTACAACCCAAAAGTTTGGACTGGCGTGGTAGGATAGCGGAAGCAGACTTATCATTTGTCTTATCACAGCACTATGACATTGCCGTTCATTTTGTGCAACAAAGTACCCTTTCTTTGGCCTCTTTTTCTGCACAACTCAATGCTTCGTTTCGCATAGGTCCATCCTGTATGGACAATAGATTGAATGATTTGGTACTGCCCACACGTTTAGATTTTGGTGGGTTTTTACACGACCTTAAAACATATTACAATAAAATAAAGCCTCATGCACAAGCTAACAATTAAATCTACTGGTGTAGCCGTGATTACTCCTTTTGATGCAGACGGTGCTGTAGATCATGATGCACTTGGACGCATCATTCATTTTTTGATTGATAGCGGCATTGATTTTCTTGTTGCTTTGGGCACTACAGGCGAGTCAGTTACGCTTACGCATGAAGAAAAACAGGCTGTTTTCGCCACTTTTGTTCGTGAAAACAACCAACGCGTTCCGCTTGTCATGGGTGTTGGTGGCAATTGTACGCGTTCGCTTGTCGAAAGCTTTCAGTCTCTCGATACTAAGGGCTTTGATGCCATACTATCCGTTACACCTTATTACAACCGCCCAAGCCAAGAAGGTTTGTATCAACACTATATGGCATTGGATGCGGTTACGCCCTTGCCCATATTAATGTACAATGTTCCAGGAAGAACAGGCGTCAACATGACTGCTGAGACCATAGTGCGTATTGCTCGTGATGCAAACCATATTGTAGGTGTTAAGGATGCCGGTGCCGATATGGAGCAAGGTGCTGCCATTATAGCGCAAGCGCCAAAAGATTTCTTGGTTTTTTCTGGAGATGATGAAACCGCAATTCCCCTAACCCTTTTAGGTGGAGATGGCGTTATTTCTGTTATAGCCGGAGGCTTTCCAAAAGCATTTAAAGAAGGTATGGATGCTGCTTTGAGCAAAAATGAAGCAGAAGCAAATCAAATAAATCAGCTATTCAAACCTGTGATAGATCTGCTATATCAAGAGGGAAACCCAGTAGGGATTAAGGCTGTTTCTCAATTGTTAGGACTTTGTGAAGCCAATTTACGGCTTCCCTTAGTCAGTCCTTCTGATGCACTTGTAGCAGCCTTAGCGCCTTATGTAAATAAGCTTAATTAAACACCAATCCCAGCCTTAGGCCAATGGTGTTGTGTCCGGAATTTGGAAACTTCAAATCGGCATTGGACTCATGCCGTAACACAAGTGTACTGCTAATCCAGAGCTGCTCATTGTATTGAATCTTAAAGCCCAATCCAACATTATCGGAAAAGGCAAAGCCCGCAGCCAAACGCTCTGTAAGTTTTGAAGTCCACATGGGTCCGATGGAACCGTATCCGAATATAGCTATTTTGGGATTTAAAAACCAGTTGAATGTCATGCCTAAATGGGCTGCCAATTGGTGGATGTTTTTTTCCGTCATTGCGTATTCTTGAAAATCAGCTGGAAAATCATCAAAGAAAGATGTTGTGGTAAACCATTTGTTAAGGAGTTGGTGTTTTGAAAAATAATAACCCAATTCACTCAAGATATCTACCTTAAAGCTACCTAGCTGAAATTGCTGTAGCCTTAGGTGACCTAAAATATGATGCTGGGTAAGTGTGTAATCTTCGTTATCAAATGGGAAAGCTTGCTGACTGGCATATCCAATATGTATTCCCCAATCGGGTGGGCTTGGTTCTTCTTGTGCTGCGACGATATGAAAAGCGGATAGGACAAGAAGTGCCCGAAAATAAGATATGCGCATGCGTTTTGTATGTAAAACGTTTTAGTTAAATTAGCAGCTATGAAATTACCAAATTATTTAGTTCTACTCCTACTTTTTTTTGTGGTGGGATGTAGTGATTATCAAAAAGCACTTAAAACCGAAGACCCAGGTTTAAAAAACAAACTCGCACAATCGCTCTACGAGCAAGGGAAATACCGCAAAGCAGCACAGCTTTATGATCAGCTCAAAACACTCTACAGAGGGAAGCCACAGGCAGAGCGTATCGTCTTTTTTTATGCAAACACCTTGTTGGAAACCAAAAATTACATTTTGGCAGCCTATGAATTTGAAACGTTTGTGAAGGCCTTCCCCAAAAGCCAAAAAGTAGATGAAGCGTATTTTCTAATGGCCCACGCATACTACATGGTCTCACCAAACTATAGTTTAGATCAAACGGATACTTACGAGGCTTTGGACAAACTCCAAGAGTTTATTAACCGTTATCCAGAGAGTGAGCGCATGGAGCGCGCCAATGCTATGGTACAAGAACTGCGTATCAAGACCGAAAATAAAGGTTTTGAGAATGCCAAACAATACAACACCATACGCGATTATAAAGCTGCGATGAAAGCGTTGGATAACTTTATTGCTGATAATCCAGGCACATCATTTCGTGAAGCGGCACTTTTTGTTCAATTCTCTGCAGCAAGCACATTGGCCATCAATAGTGTTCCTTATAAAAAAGAAGATAGGCTTAAAGACGCCAAATCCAAATTTAAAAACTTCGAACGTTTGTACCCAGATTCAACGCATATGAAGGACGCACAAAAACTCTTGAAAGATATTGAGAAAGAAATCCTTACTTTTGCATCCAATTAAATTTTTTGCATGAACCTAAAAAGCACACAAGCCGCTGTTACTTCAAAAACCTATGACCGCAACGAATTAGATGCGTCAACCGGCAATATCTATGAAAGTATTTCAATCATGGCAAGACGCGCCGTGCAAATCAATGAAGATATCAAGACAGAGTTGTTCGAGAAATTGGAGGAATTTGCTACGCCAACAGAAAATTTAGAGGAAATTTTCGAAAACAAAGAACAGATTGAAGTTTCTAAGTTTTACGAAAAGCTTCCAAAGCCACACGCAATTGCTATTGAGCAATGGCTTCAAGAAAAAATTTATTACCGTCATACTGACGCTGACGCAAGCGAATAGTCATGTCTATCTTGCATGACAAGCGAATCCTACTCGGAATTTCGGGGAGCATAGCGGCCTACAAAACGCCGAATATCGCCCGATTGCTAGTCAAAGCAGGAGCTAATGTTCAGGTTGTCATGACCGAGGCAGCTAAGGGATTTGTTACCCCCCTTACGCTATCTACCCTTACAGACCGTGAAGTACTGACTTCTTTTACCCAAGAAGACAACGACAATGCCGTATGGAATAACCACGTTTCCCTAGGTCTTTGGGCAGATGTAATGCTCGTAGCACCTGCCTCTGCCAACACCCTTGCTAAAATGGCAACAGCAGCAGCAGACAATTTGCTTTTGGCAACGTATTTATCGGCCAAATGCCCCGTATTTTTTGCACCTGCAATGGATTTGGACATGCACAAGCACCCTGCTAATCAAGAAAACATCAATCGGTTGGTTGCCAATGGCAACAGGCTAATACCCGCTACTTCTGGCCCCTTGGCGAGTGGTTTGGAAGGTGAGGGGCGAATGGAAGAGCCCGAGCAAATAGTGGCCACACTGGAAGCGTATTTTAAGTCAACATCGCCACTTTCTGCCAAAAAAATTGTCATTACTGCGGGTCCAACATACGAACCCATAGATCCTGTGCGTTTTATTGGTAATCACTCATCAGGAAAAATGGGATATGCCTTAGCCAATGCAGCCGCTCAACAAGGGGCTGATGTTACCTTAATTAGCGGGCCCACCGCTGGAAATACGACGCACCCCAATGTTTCGGTAGTTCCTGTAACCACAGCTGTGGAGATGTTAGCTGCCTGCATGGATGTTTACAACAACTCCGATGCGCTTATTATGGCTGCCGCTGTTGCAGACTTCCAACCAACAGAACAGGCACAACAAAAAATTAAAAAGCAAGCGGGTATTCCTTCGTTGTCTTTAACGCCAACACCGGATATACTTTCAAAACTTGGGGAGGCGAAAAAGAACCAAATTTTGATAGGTTTTGCCCTTGAAACCCAAGATGCCCTGGCAAATGCCCAGAAAAAATTATCGCGTAAGCGCCTAGATGCCATTGTTGTCAATTCACTTGCAGATGATGGCGCAGGCTTTGGTCATGATACCAATAAGATTTCTTTTTTACAAGCTGATAAAGAAGCGGTACATTACACGCTTAAATCCAAACAAGAAGTTGCTTTGGATGTGATAGGTCACCTTAAAAATATGTTTGATGAATCTTAAAACCTTATTTGTTGTTTTTTTCTTCGGTATGCTTTCATGGGCGCAATCGGTGCGTGTGATACTTAATGTTAATACCGATTTGGTTGATCAAACCAATATCAATCCAGTCAAAACACTTGAGAAAGCTGCACAAGATTTTCTCAACAATACCAAATGGACGTCAAATCGCGAATTAAATGCCGCTGCGATTACCATAGAAATGCTACTTACCATTTCCAGTGTCAACAACAATTCCTATTCGGGTAGCCTGCAAGTGCAATCGGGACGTTTGGTATACAACACCAATTACAACTCTCCATTGGTAAATTTTTTCGACGAATCATTTAGCTTTACGTATCAAGAATTTCAGCCTTTTTATTACGATGCGAACCGTTTCAATAACAACCTTATTTCGGTGATGTCTTACTATATAAATATTGTCATTGGCATGGAGCTGGATAGCTTTTCCCCTTTGGGTGGCACACCTTATTTTGAACGCGCACGCACTATTGCCAATGCTGCACAAGCAAGTAGTGCACAGGGATGGCAAGCCAATCAGGGTCAGAATGGGCGATATGATATTATAGATGCCCTGTCTTCAACTGCTTTTAACGACTTTAGAAATCTAATATACACCTACCATAGGAACGGTTTGGATATCATGACTGAGACTCCCTCAGAAGCTAAGGAAACCATAGCTGCGCAATTGGTTACCCTAGAAAACCTTATGCGTCGACAGCCAAATGCATATTTAATTCAATCTTTTTTTGATGCCAAAGCTGAAGAAATTAGTCAACTCTTTAGCGACGGCCCTGAAGTTGAGACCAAGGCACTGCTGCGGTTTTTAAATCGTTTTGTACCAAGCATGTCTGGCTACTGGAGTACTATCACGCGTTAATAACTTCATATTTTAAAGTGACATAAACGCATTATATTTGAAGTAACGACAATATACAGCTGTGCTACTTTCGATTTCCATTAAAAACTTTTCACTCATAGAGGACCTAGAGGTTTCTTTTGACAGTGGTTTGTCTATACTTACAGGTGAAACAGGTTCTGGAAAATCCATTTTATTGCAAGCATTATCGCTGATACTTGGGCAAAGAGCAGATTTGTCTACCATACGCACAAATGCCTCAAAATGTATAGTAGAGGCCACTTTTGACATGGATAAGCATAAGTTAAAAGCTGTTTTTGACCAACTTGATTTGGACGAAGAAAGACATACCATCATACGTCGGGAGCTGAGTGCTACTGGGAAATCACGTGCATTTATCAACGATACGCCAGTTACGTTGGATGCCCTTAGAACCGTAGGGAATGCCTTGGTAGAT
This sequence comes from Flavobacteriaceae bacterium, assembly GCA_024639165.1. Classification (GTDB taxonomy): domain Bacteria; phylum Bacteroidota; class Bacteroidia; order Flavobacteriales; family Flavobacteriaceae; genus UBA7446. The sequence continues at coordinate 36,920 of JAHEIX010000003.1, forward strand.
ATTCACACCCAAAGACAAACCATTCAACTTACTGATCCCGCCTTTTACCTTAACCTAATCGATGCCTATGGCGATAACGCACAATCGCTTGCAGCATACCGCGCTGCATTCAAGCATTGGCATATTTCAAATACTGAACTCGAAAGCTTAAGAGCACGTCAACGACAGTCTGATGAAGCTTTGGATTACCACAAATTTTTACTTAATGAACTGGAACAGCTAAGCCTGACGCCTGATATGATAGCTGCTTTAGAAGCGGAAATTCACGTTCTTAAAAATGCGACAGGGCTAAGATCTGCACTAGCAGATGTGGTTTCAATCAGTACCCAGGACGGTCTTGGTGTTCAAGATCAACTGATTAGTATTTCCCAGTTGTTGGACAAAATTGCAAGCCTTGGTGCTGCCTATCAATCCTTGTATGAGCGCATATCGAGTGTGCGGATTGAACTTTCGGATATCATTACTGAAGCGGAACACCTAGGAGAGTCGGTACAAGACGATCCAGCGCGTTTGCAAGAAGTAGAAGAGCTGTTAAGTACCCTTCATCATCTCTGTCAAAAACACCATGTTTCTAATGCAGAGGGGCTTATTGAAAAACGCACACATCTGCAGGAGCTATGCGAAGGCGCAGAGGCATTGGAAGAACAAATTGAAACCCGATCCAAACAAGCAACACTTGCAAAAATAGCTTTGGACGACGCAGCAAAGACATTGAATAGCCAACGACAACAAGCATGTAACCCCCTCGCTACGGCACTTGCTTCCCGTTCCCGTGATTTGGGTATGGCGCACGTTCAATTCTCTATAGTACTCAACATTCTTGACGCACCCTCAGCCAATGGTACTGAAGAAGCCGCACTGTTGTTCTCTGCCAATAAAGGCGTTGACTTCGCACCATTAAACAAGGTTGCCTCTGGAGGTGAATTGTCTCGTATCATGCTCGTTATTAAATCTATAATGGCTGAAAAAGCCCAACTGCCGACCCTAATTTTAGATGAAATAGACACAGGGGTATCGGGCGAGATGGCAAAGGCTATGGGCAAGCGTATGCACGAAATGAGTCGTCATATGCAGGTGATTTCCATTACACATTTACCACAAATAGCAGCTTTGGCGGATGCACATTATAAGGTTTATAAAAAAGTAGTAGGGTCATCTACACAAACGTTTTTAACCTTGCTTAACGAAGAAGATAGAATTGAAGAACTTGCTGAAATGCTCAGCGGAAAAGACGTAAAGGCGTCTGCTCGCTTGCATGCACGTGAGTTGCGAAACGTATAATTTAAATTAGAACTATGAGTTACGGATTACTTAAAGGAAAAAGAGGTATCATTTTTGGCGCACTGGATGAAAATTCCATCGCTTGGAAAACAGCAGAACGTGTGCACGAAGAAGGTGCGAGCTTTGTATTGACAAATGCACCAATAGCCATGCGCATGGGTACCATTAATCAATTGGCTGAAAAGACAGGTTCGACCATCATCCCCGCGGATGCTACTTCCTTAGAAGATTTAGAACATTTGGTGAACGAATCTGTAAAAGTCCTAGGAGGTAAAATTGACTTTGTGCTGCATTCTATTGGGATGTCGGTCAATGTGCGTAAAGGACGCGCTTACACCGATCAAAAATATGACTGGACCGCTAAGGGCTGGGATGTTTCTGCCGGTTCTTTTCACAAAGTAATGCAAGTGCTTTACAAACAAGATGCTATGCGTGAATGGGGAAGTATCGTAGCACTGTCCTATATGGCCGCACAGCGTGTTTTTCCAGATTATAACGACATGGCCGACAACAAGGCCTTTTTGGAATCTATAGCACGGAGTTTTGGATATTTCTTTGGAAGAGATAAAAATGTTCGTGTCAATACCATTTCACAGTCACCCACACCCACTACTGCGGGGAAAGGTGTCAAAGGATTTGACGGCTTTATTTCTTACGCAGAAAAAATGTCACCACTTGGCAATGCCTCTGCGTTAGACTGTGCCAACTACACCGTTTCCCTGTTTTCGGATTTAACCCGAAAGGTTACCCTTCAAAACTTGTTTCACGATGGAGGTTTCTCTAATATGGGCGTCAGTGATGCCGTTATGCAAGTATTTGAGGAAGAATAAAAAGAAACAATGACCAATCAACAGCAAAGCTATAAAGCACGCTTTTTAGGATCAAAGCAGGGACTTTTGTTTCTGCTTTTTGCAGCTCTTATTTGGGTGTTAAGCGCCTTGTCTGAAGAATACACTGCTGTTGTTCCTGTTCATATTGAAATAGAAAACGACGCCGCTGATGTTATTTTGTTGGATACGCATTTGCATATAGATTCGAGTATGTCTGCAACTGGATTTTCAATTTTATACAGACGTCTTTTTCCACCTTCGCTTGCACTTTCTACGAATGAACTTTCGGTACTAGATTTGGATAACCCTGTAGTAAGCACCCAATACTTGGTAAATAGCTACAGGCAACAATTCCCGAGTCGAAATGACCTTAACGGCTTTGTTGATAATGCAATAGCACTACCTCTCACTGCAGCTGTAGTAAAATCTTTTACACCTGCTTTGGCAGCACCGCCAGCCTTGGCAGAGGGCTACCAATTGACTTCTCCCATTCAAATCAATGTGGATCAAGTGACTGCAAGTGGAGGCAAAGAAAACCTTAAACATTTAGACACTGCTATTTTTAAGCTACTCAACTATGATATCGTAAAAGAAGACTTTGTGCTCAAGGCAATCCTTTTGGATTCCATTGCTGCTTTGGCACAATGGAATACAACTGAAATAGAGGTGCGCGGTACGGTTGATCGCTATTCGGATGTTTCCTTTATGCTGCCTATCACTGTTGCTAATGCGCCCAGCTCGTTGGATATTGAATTGGCCTCTTCGTTAGTAGAACTAAAATTTGCAGCACCCCTTTCCAGTCTAAAAAGTATCAATGCGCAAGACTTTCGTGCTGAAGTGGTATATGAACAAACAACCACTGGACAGTTTCCTGTGATTATTTATGGATTACCTGATAATGCTAAACAAGTAGTCATAACACCGCCGACGGTATCTTATCTCATTTCCGAATGAAGCATTACGCGCTTACGGGAGGTATAGGCAGTGGCAAATCGACTGTGCTTGCCATGTTCAATAAACTTGGCGTACCTACTTTTGCAGCAGATGATTCTGCAAAAATGGCCATGGAGCAGGACGCAAGTATCGTGGCTAAAATCAAGGAGCTATTTGGCGAAGTTTCCTATATTCATGGAAAACTGAACCGACCTTTTATTGCCGCGCAGGTGTTTGGTGATCAAGAAAAATTACAGCAGCTCAATGCCCTAGTGCACCCTGCAGCTCGAGCTGCCTATACAACCTGGCAACACGCCCAAGATGCGCCTTATACAATGTATGAATTTCCACTTGTATTTGAGTTGGGTGAGCAAGACAGATTTGATGGTGTTATATTAGTGCTTAGTCCGGAAGCTTCCCGCATTCAACGCGTCAAAACAAGAGATGGAGTTACGGAAGCGGACATTCGCAAACGAATGATGCATCAATGGACTGATGAACAAAAACAACCCTTGACCAACATGCTTATTCACAACAATACTATTGAAGAAACTACGGATCAAGTACGTAAGCTTCACCTGCAATTGTTGCAAGCCTGAAGTTTTCGTAAAGGTTGTGTATTTTTACATTTCAAATAACAGCAATACCTAGTGGAAGAACTTAAACTCCATTACATTTCATTCGAATGAAAAAACGCTTGTTTAGCATATTGATTGCACTTATGGCACTATCCTTACTTGGGATTATTGTGGTGCAAATTTTTTGGATACAAACCAATCTTTCTAATCGTGAACGTGAATTTTCCTTAAGTGTCAATAATGCTTTGGCTGCCGTTTCTGAGCAAATCAAAGAACGCGAGCTTCGTGACTACATCAGTGCTACTCAAAAAATCATGGACAGCCTCGGTACTCCCAAAGCATCCCAACTGACAGAAGTATTTCAATATATTGACCGATCTACAATAGACAACAAAACCCTTTTGGTGTCCCGTGGTATTATTGAAGATTCCTATGGCATTTTTCCAGAGTTATTTGACCCCGCCTCTTCCGATTCTACCCCCATACTGGATTACCGTAGTGTTAAAGCCACTACAGTTTTAGAAGAAGATCTCGAGAGAACCATCAATAGGATGTCTGCTTCTGAACGTATGCAGCGCATTGAGCGCTTGTCTTCAATGGATAAGGCCAAATACGAAAGTATCTTTATGGATATCGCGGCTACAAAGGCCGTTGAAAAACGTGTTAGTACGTTTGAATTAGAATTGCTTTTGGGGCAGGAGCTTTTACTTCGAGATATTGATGTAGGTTTTGAATTTCGTGTTTTTGAAGGGAACCGTATGTCTAGTTTGGGTACAGATCAGTTTCTTCAAAACATCAATAAGACTACTTATAGAATGCCGCTTTTTGTTGATGAAAATGGCCTGAGTAAATATGAATTGCGTCTCATTTTTCCAGAAAAATCAGCTTTTTTACGATCATCTGTATTCAGCTCTATTGCGCTTTCTATTTTGTTTACAGTCGTTTTGATTTCGGTATTTGCCATCACCTACTTCCAAGCGTTAAAGCAAAAGAAAATATCTGAGATAAAAACGGACTTCATCAACAATATGACACACGAGTTTAAAACACCTATTGCGACCATTCAGTTGGCATTAGACGCCTTGGGAACTGCTGCCATTGCCAATCAGCCTAACAAAGTAACGCAATACCTTGGCCTTATTAGAGATGAAAGTAGACGAATGAATACTCAAGTCGAGAATGTACTGCAAATTTCTAGGCTAGACAGACGGGAGTTAGAACTCACAACAGCGCTAATTGACCCCCACATTCCAATAAAAACAGCTATTGAGCATGTACGTCTTTTGGTAGATCAACGGGAGGGTTCACTTCATGTGTCTTTGGATCCCTTGCAAATCAAACTACCCTTATCCGAATCGCACATGACCAATGTTTGGGTCAATCTGCTGGAAAATGCCATCAAATACAGCGATGATATAGTTGAAATTGATTTGAAAACCAGCGTTACAAACGAAGCCTTTGAGGTTACGGTACAAGATAAAGGAATAGGGATGAGCAGCCATGTCAGAAGGAAGGTGTTTAATCGTTTTTATAGGCAAGAGTCTGGCGATATTCATACCGTTAAGGGCCATGGATTGGGGCTTTCTTACGTCAAACGCATCGTTGAATTACACAATGGCACGATATATGTAAAAAGTCAACTCAAAAAAGGAAGTACTTTTACAGTTCGCTTTCCACTTAAACACAAATTATGATCAAGGAAAAGAAAAAGGTTTTATTGGTTGAAGATGACCAAAATTTTGGAAGCATTCTTCGTGACTTTTTGGAAATCAACAACTTTGATGTAACCCTTGCCCGCAACGGGGTAGAAGGAGGTGAAAAATTCAACAAGGGAAGTTTTGATATCTGTTTGCTAGACGTCATGATGCCCTACAAGGACGGATTTACTCTAGCCAAAGAAATACGCAAGACAGATGTTGGCGTACCTATTATCTTTTTAACAGCCAAGTCCATGAAGGATGATGTTGTTAAGGGATATAACATAGGGGCAGACGACTACTTGACCAAGCCTTTTGATTCGGATGTACTCTTATTAAAAATGAAGGCCATGTTCCAGCGTATGGAACAACAAGTAGTTAACTTAGATAAAGCCCACCACCTCTTTACTATTGGCAGGTTTTCTTTTAATGCAAAACTTCGTGAATTATCTTTGGAAGACAATCCCCCGATTAAGTTATCTCCTAAAGAAGGTGCTTTACTTCAATTACTGGCACTTCACCTAAATGATTTAATGCCTCGGGAACTGGCGTTAAAAAAGATTTGGAAAGACGACACCTATTTTACGTCTCGCTCTATGGATGTTTATATTGCAAAACTCCGCAAGCACTTAAAAGTAGACTCAAATATAGAAATCAGCAATATCCACGGAGAAGGATTTCGTATGACGGTCTCAGCTTGATCTAGGATGAAATTTTGAAATTGCATCTTTAAGATGTCGTTGACTCATGTGAATATACCGCTCTGTGGTCGTAATGCTCGCGTGTCCCATCATGTGTTGTACCAATTGAATGTCTGCTCCGTTTTCCACCAAATGTGTTGCGTATGAGTGTCGAAGGGTATGCGGACTGATGTTTTTAGTAATGTTGGCCAATACTGCAGCCTTTTTAACAATGGTATAAACCATCACTCTAGTAATGGATTTGCCCCTGTTGTTTAAAAACAAGACATCTTCAAAGCCCCTAGCCGCAGGCTTATGTCGATAAAGATTCTCATACTCCCTAACAAGTTTTATGGTGCTGTCGGCTATGGGTGCCCAGCGCACTTTATCTCCCTTTCCTTTAACCCGTATTAGGCCTTTTTCAAAAAAGAGATCAGCACATTTGAGCTCGGTAAGTTCGCTTACACGTAATCCGCAACTGTAAAGTAATTCCAATATGCAATGATTTCGCATACCGTGTTTATTGTTTTTGTCTATGGATTGAATTAATGCATCTACTTCTTCAATGGCTAAGGTGTCTGGAAATGTTTTACGTGTTTTAGGTGTTTCAAGCAATAGTGTAGGGTTGTCTTTCCGGTACCCTTCAAGTTCTAGATACCCAAAAAAACCCTTAATCCCAGAAAGGATACGCGATTGGGTAGGAGGCTGCACCTCTTTTGAAAGCTGATAGACAAAATCCTTCAGGGTGTCCGCATCTATATTTTGGGGCTTATTGTTGTCGTCTAAGCTTTCGCAATAACGCATAAGGCGCTTTACATCAAACTGATACCCTTCGATGGTATTTTCTGATAATCCTTGTTCTAATCGCAAGAAATATCCATAGTCCTCTAAAGCTTTTTTCCATTGCATACCCAAAAATACGGATTGATTGACAAGAGTTTATTAGTTTTGAGCAAAATATCATATGAAGATTACCATCATTAACGGACCAAACCTCAATTTACTAGGTAAACGCGAGCCAGAAATTTATGGCACTCAAGGTTTTGAAGGATATTTAGAAGCGCTAAAAGCGCGCTATCCAAATATGGAGATTAGTTATGTGCAATCTAATATCGAAGGGGAGTTAATAGATGCACTTCATGCCGATGGCTTTACTGCCGATGGTATTGTTCTTAACGCAGGTGCTTATACCCATACTTCTGTTGGTATCGGTGATGCCATAAAAGCCATAGCGACTCCAGTAGTGGAGGTTCATATTTCAAACACCTTTTCACGTGAAGATTTTCGCCATACCTCTTATATTACGCCAAATGCTAAGGGATTAATTCTCGGTTTTGGTCTAGATGTGTACCGCTTGGCTATCGAAAGCTTTATCGCTAAATAATTATACTGGTCGGTGGCGATTTCCTTTTAACAGCGACCTGTGAATAAACCAATCCACTAACTTATCTGGCAAGTAGTTAGCTACAATTTTAAATATAAACGCATTCTTGTGAACGATATATCTTGTCTTAGGATGTTTTTTGGTAATACACTTTAGGATAACAGTTGACGTTCGCGTAACAGGCAGGGCGTTCTTTTCCGTATTCTCAATCATTTGATTGGACTTTTGTAAAATGTCATTATAGTCTGTATCAGCAAATGGTTTCATGCTGTTTAGGTTCTTGCCCCAAATCTTTGTTTTGATGGGCCCGGGTTCTATGGCCATCACTTTGATGCCGTAGCGCCGCAACTCTCTTCGGTAAACATCGGTCATGCTTTCCAAGGCGTGTTTTGAAATTGAATAAACCCCGTTGAAAGGAGCGTTGAATAGTCCAGAAATAGAACTGATGTTGATGATTCTACCAGGTGCTCCCTTAAAATCGGGTGCTGCACCAAGTAGGGGTAAGAACGTATTGGTAATGCGCCGTACAGACTTTAGGTTTACATCCATCTGCTTTTCGAAATCTGTTTCGCTGACAAATTGTAAGGGCCCTGGTACTGCTATGCCCGCATTGTTGATAAGCGCATCTATGCGGTCGCATGAATCAAAAACAATCTTAGCAGCTTCGGTTACTGCCTCTTGATCTTGTACGTCAAAAATAAGAGGGGTAAAGCCTTTGGGGTATGCTTCGGTAAGTGATTTAGCATCTGCCTCTTTGCGTACGCTTCCATAAATATGATACCCTTTATGGTGCAATAGTCGGAGGGCATCACGCCCAATTCCAGATGAAACCCCTGTAATGACAATATTTTTTTTCATTAGCTCTAATTTATAAAAAAAGCAGCCGTTAGGCTGCTTTTGATTTTTTCTAGAGGTGAATTACCTCATCGTAGGCATCTGCGACAGCCTCCATCATGGCCTCACTCATGGTTGGGTGCGGGTGCACCGCCTTCAAGACTTCATGCCCCGTCGTTTCTAGTTTTCTTCCCAATACCGCTTCGGCTATCATATCGGTCACCCCAGCTCCAATCATGTGGCATCCTAACCATTCGCCATATTTAGCATCAAAAATAACCTTGATAAATCCATCGGGTGTGCCACTTGCTTGGGCTTTTCCAGAAGCAGAGAAAGGAAATTTCCCTACTTTAATATCTAGCCCTTGCTCTTTGGCTTGGGCTTCGGTTAGCCCTACAGACGCAATCTCTGGACTGCTGTATGTACAACCTGGAATGTTGCCGTAATCTAAGGGCTCAACGTGTTGACCGGCAATTTTTTCTACACATAAGATTCCTTCTGCCGAGGCAACATGTGCCAACGCCTGTCCTGCAGTAATATCACCAATGGCATAATAACCAGGAATATTGGTTTGATAAAAATCGTTCACTAAAATTTTATCTCTGTCAGTAGCAATACCAACGGATTCTAGACCAATATTTTCAATGTTTGTTTTGATACCTACTGCAGAAAGAACTACATCTGCTTCAATTACTTCTTCGCCTTTTTTGGTTTTAACCGTTGCTTTGACACCCTTGCCGCTTGTGTCAACTGAAGTGACTTCGGCGCTTGTCATAACCTTAATCCCGCTCTTTTTAAACGAACGCTCCATTTGTTTTGAAATTTCCTCATCCTCAACAGGAACGATACGTGGTTGGAATTCAATTAGGGTAACTTCTGTTCCCATGGCGTTGTAGAAATAAGCAAATTCTACACCTATGGCACCAGATCCTACAACGATAAGTTTTTGGGGTTGTTTTTCAAGTGTCATGGCTTTTCGATATCCAATAACCTTTTCACCGTCTTGTGGAAGACTCGGCAATTCACGTGAGCGTGCACCTGTGGCAATGATGATGTTTTGAGCAGCTAATTCTTGCTCGCTACCATCCTCAGCTTTTACGTGTATTTTCTTGCCCGGAAGTAAGGAGCCGTAACCCATGATGACATCAATCTTGTTTTTCTTTAATAAAAACTGAACGCCCTTGCTCATGGTATCCGCAACAGATCTACTGCGGTTGACTACTGCATCAAAATCTTTGTCGTATTCTTTTACTTTTAGTCCGTAATCTTCGGCATGCTGTAGGTATTCAAAAACTTGCGCAGATTTGATAAGCGCTTTGGTAGGAATGCAGCCCCAGTTAAGACATACGCCTCCAAGACTTTCTTTTTCAACGATTGCTGTTTTAAGGCCTAATTGCGAAGCGCGGATTGCTGTTACATATCCTCCGGGTCCACTTCCTAAAACAATGATGTCGTATTTGCTCATATGGTAAAGTTTGCGCAAAAATACGAAACAGATGGCTATTCTTTGCCTTTGTTTTCAGATTTAAAATCGATAGATACTGAATTTACGCAATACCGCAGCCCAGTTCCTGTTGGCCCATCGTTAAAAACGTGACCAAGATGTCCGTCACAACTGTTACAGATGATTTCAGTTCGTACCATGCCATGGGTGGTGTCCTTTTCATACCTTATTTTCCCTTCAATGGCTGAATCAAAACTAGGCCATCCGCAATCGCTCTTAAACTTTGAGCTACTGGCAAAAAGAGGTTCTTTACAGGCATAACAGCTATAGGTGCCTTCTTCAAAGTGTAGGTTGTATTCGCCTGTATGCGGGTATTCTGTTCCCTTTTGGCGTAATATTCTAAAGGCTTCGGGATTTAGTTTGTCTTTCCAGTATGCGTCTGTTTTTTTCATGTCTTGAGCGGTTTCTGTTCTTTTCTCTTTTGTAGGTTCTTGTGCACAGGCCTGTAGGCTTAAAAAGAGGCACAAAAATATGAGGGGGTACGTTAGTGTTTTCATGATGCTTGAATAAATGATACTATTTTTTGGATAACGTTCTGGTCACGTAGAATCCTACGATGTCCAAGTCCTTTGGTTATCATTAGAGAGGCGTTTGGATGCTGATCGTGTATGCTTTTGGCACAACTTACGTCAATATCTTGATCATCTTCATCGTGAATAATCAGTGTTGGTATGTGTTGATTTCGCACCACATGACTCGCATCATATTCGTTGATGTTGATGTTGTATTTTTCTTCAAAATAGGCCTTCATACGTTTGGATGTTTTGGGCTTTAAGCCCACAGACATGATGAAATTATCAAAAATCGTGCGCATTTGGTCTCCAGAACCAATCGTGATGATTTTTTTAACATGTATATCTCCTTCACAATACTTTAATATAGCCATGCTACCAAGTGAGTGCCCAATGTAAATATCAAATGGGCCATAGCGATTGTTTAGGGATTTTATGGCAGCTCCCCATTGCAGCATATTGGTGATTTTGCCAGTGGATTTTCCATGTGCGGGCGCATCAAAAGAAATTACATGATAGCCGTTTTTGTGCAGGCTTTCAGCGATTGCATAGAGTTGTGTGCCCCTTCCGCTCCAGCCATGGGCAAGAAGTACCTTTTTCCCTTTATTTTTCCACTCAAAACTCCTAATGGTTTCGTTTATTTCTTGAATTTTAATCCCTTCAGACTGGCAGTGTTTTAAAGCTTTTCGTTCTTTTTCGGGCAATTTAAACTTGAGGGGTTTTGAGAATATATGTGCTGCAACACGCATACCCAGTTCAGGCGACAAACCCTCAATTAACCTGAGGAACTGCTTAAGCCAGCTGGGTACGGCAATACCTTGCTTGTGCTTTTTTTTCTTATTCATTACACAAACTTAAGCTTATCTTTTTTTATGTCTTGAAACATTTTTGTTTATTTGAGAAAACAAAACACATGCCATTACACAAAAAGGGGGACAAACGTCTTTTACGCGCTTGGGCCTCGTACGATTGGGCAAATTCCGTTTATTTCCTTGTTATTTCTTCGGCTATTTTCCCACTCTATTATGGATATATATGTGCTGATGAGACACATTTAGAAGTCTTTGGCATGTCGTTTAAAAACACAGCTCTTATAAGTTATGTAACGGCCCTTGCCTTTATGTTTATTGCCGTTTGGTCTCCCATTCTCTCTGGTATTGCTGATTATATGGGCAACAAGAAACGTTTTATGCAGTTTTATTGTTACTTGGGTTCAGCTGCCTGTGTTGGTTTGTATTGGTTCGAAATTGACAACCTTTACTGGGGATTGCTGTTTTATTTTTTGGCACTTGTTGGGGCTTGGTCTAGTTTGGTTTTTTACAACTCTTACCTACCTGATATTGCCTATCCAGAACAGCATAACAAAATTAGTGCACGTGGCTTTGCATTGGGATATGTGGGTAGCGTATTGTTACTGCTAGTAAACCTCTTTATGGTGCTAAAGCCAGAGTGGTTTGATATTCCTGGTGAAGGGGGTACAGCTTCACTAACCGCCATGCGTTATTCATTTGTTATGGTGGGTATATGGTGGTTTGGATTTAGTCATATCGCCTTCTATCACTTGCCACGCGGTTTTAAAGACAAGGTATATACCAAAGACATTTTTTTTAATGGCTATCGTGAGCTCAAAATTGTTTGGAATAGCCTTCGCAACCTTACCCAGTTAAAACGTTATTTGGGTGCCTTTTTTGTTTTTAGCATGGCCTTACAAACCGTCATGATCGTAGCTGCATATTTTGGCGAACAAGAAATCGCTTGGTCCGGTCAAGAGAAAACAATGGGGCTCATCATCAGTATTTTACTAATTCAAATCATTGCCATTTTCGGCGCACTGCTTTCTTCTAGACTTGCCAACAAATGGGGCAATATCAAAACGCTCATACTGCTAAATGGCATATGGGTAGTCCTTTGTATAAGTGCTTATTTTATCTACGAACCCATTGAGTTTTATTTCGTTGCTGCCTGTGTAGGACTTTGTATGGGTGGCATACAGTCTGTCGCACGCTCAACCTATTCGCAATTGATACCTGAAACCCTTGACACCACTTCATATTTTAGTTTTTATGACGTAGCCGAAAAAGTGGGTATTGTTATTGGTATGTTGATGTATGGCACTATAGACCAAATAACAGGGAGCATGCGAAATGCTATTTTGTTTTTTGTGCTGTTTTTCTTTCTTGGGGGCGTATTGTTAATCCGCTTACACCACAAGAATAAATCCCTTACTCCAGGCTAGTATTTACTGACCTCGCCTGAGCCAACATTTTTTTTGTTTACAGTACCAACATCTTTATTTACCATCACATCACCAGAACCTACGATTTTAACTGTTAGCAGGTTTTTTGCATGGATTTTAATATCTCCAGACCCCGTTATATTAGCTGTTGCTTGAGTTGCATTAAGCTGTGAGGCATTAACATCGCCCGATCCTGTTACTACGGCATCAAATTCAGCTGCCTTCCCACTAAGTTCAATATCGCCAGAACCTGAAATAGCAGCCTTAATCGCTGTTGCATCTGCAGCCACTTTCATGTCGCCAGAGCCGTTGACACTAAATTTTAGCTTTTCTGCTTTTAAGGTCAAATTCCCAGTAACTTCTCCTGAGCCGTTAAGTGAAATTTTAGTCACTTCTTCAACAGGTACTTCAACCTGAATCCCTTTTTTCCAAGAAGGTTTTAAGTTAAAGTGGTCTTTGGTTTTGATGCGTAATTTGCCATTAGTATTCGTTACTTCAATATATTCTAGGATATTATCTTCTGCGGTTAGCTTGATACTTCCTTCGCTTCCTTCGACGAGTAGGATATTCATGCTGCCATGAACACTTAAAGCATCATATGCGTCAACGGAACGGGTTTCGGTTGTTACCTTTCCGCTTCCTTTAATCGTTTTATTCCACTGTGCATTCGTACAGCTAATAAAAAACAGGAGTAGTGAACTTAAAAGTAGGTGTGTTGTTTTCATGATTTTCTTGGGTTTTGAATATTAATAACGACTTTTGAGGCAAAATGTTACAATGGCACAGAGTTTGAATTTAATAAAGTAACATATTTAACCCGCTATTTTTGGGGTTTTTGATTAAAAATCGGACAAAATGGCACTCACATATTTTTATGTCTCAAAATAAAATTTTGTCTTTAGACACCCTTTTGCCTCAAGATTTAGAAGAAGAAGCGGATTTGATTCCACTGATGACTTCTGACGACGAGGAAGCCATGCTCAAAGAGCCACTTCCAGAAGAGTTGCCCATACTTCCGTTAAAAAACACGGTGTTGTTTCCAGGTGTGGTGATTCCAATTACTGCTAGTAGAGACCGCTCTGTGAAACTTATTAATGAAGTAAATAAGGGGAGTAAATTACTTGGCGTAATAGCTCAACAAAATGGCGATACCAAATCTCCCTCGCCAAGCGATTTGTTTCAAAAAGGTACTCTTGCAAAAGTTTTACGGGTGCTTAAAATGCCCGATGGCAACACTACGGTTATTCTACAGGGAAAAAAGCGATTTGAAACTACAGGCTATACACGTGAACAACCTTTTTTGAAAGCGGAGATCAAAGGTCTTGACGAGGTGCGCCCTGAAGAAGGTGATCCAAATTTTGATGCAATCATCGATTCTATTCGTGATTTGGCATTAAAAATTATTGCTCAAAACCCCGAGATACCCTCAGAAGCTTCTTTTGCTATAAAAAACATTCAAAGCAATACATTCTTGGTAAATTTTGTTTCTTCTAACATGAATATGTCGGTTGCTGAAAAGCAAGAGATATTGGAAATAGACCAATTGGAACAACGCGCCATGTTGTGTTTAAAGAAAATGAATATTGAGTATCAAAAGCTTTCGCTCAAAAATGATATTCAAAGTAAAGTACGTACTGACTTAGACCAGCAACAGCGCGAATACTTCTTACATCAACAGATGAAAACTATTCAAGAAGAGCTAGGTGGCGTTTCTTATGACGAGGAGGTGCACGAGATGCGTGACCGTGCCAAAACTAAGGCTTGGGGCGATAAAGTAGCTGCGCATTTCAAGAAAGAACTTGCGAAACTTGAACGGATGAACCCTCAAGTGGCTGAATATTCTGTGCAGCGTAACTATTTAGACTTGTATTTAGACCTGCCTTGGAACACCTATTCTGAGGATTCGTTTGATTTGAAAAGGGCACAGAAAATTTTAGATCGAGATCACTTTGGTTTGGATAAGGTCAAACAACGTATAATTGAACATCTTGCCGTACTTAAGTTACGCAACGACATGAAATCTCCTATCATTTGTTTGGTAGGTCCTCCAGGTGTGGGGAAGACTTCATTGGGCAAATCTGTAGCTGAAGCCCTAGGTAGAAAATACGTGCGTATGTCCTTGGGGGGAATGCGCGATGAAGCTGAAATACGCGGACACCGCAAAACTTATATTGGTGCCATGCCAGGTAGGGTAGTGCAGAACATAAAAAAGGCCACTACATCAAATCCTGTATTCGTTCTTGATGAGCTAGATAAGCTTGCAGAAAGTGCACAGGGCGATCCATCATCAGCCATGCTCGAGGTGTTGGATCCAGAGCAAAACACCAATTTTTATGACAACTATTTGGAAACAGGCTATGACCTTTCTAAAGTGATGTTTATTGCTACGGCAAACGGACTTTCGTCCATACAACCCGCATTACGAGACCGTATGGAGATCATTGAAGTAACAGGCTATACAATAGAAGAAAAAGTACAAATAGGACTCCGCTATTTATTGCCAAAGCAACTTTCAGAACATGGCCTTGACAAGTCTGCGGTTAAACTTCCCAAAGCAACCATGCAACATATTGTGGCTGGATACACTCGCGAGTCAGGAGTCAGAGGTCTAGAAAAGCAAATTGCCAAAGTAGTACGTCACTATGCCATGTTACAGGCCAAAGAGACACCAAGAGCATCCAAACTACTGCGTGAAGAGTTAGAAGCCATATTGGGTCCTGCGAAGATGTTGCGCGACACCTATGAAAACAATAATGTAGCAGGAGTTGTCACGGGTCTTGCCTGGACAAGAGTAGGGGGTGATATTCTATTCATTGAATCATCGATCAGCAAAGGCAATGGGGTGTTATCTATTACCGGGAACTTGGGGAAGGTTATGAAAGAATCTGCGACCATAGCCCTACAATATATCAAGGCACATGCTGCTGAGCTAGCTATAGAAGAAGACTTTTTTTCTAAGTATAATTTTCACATCCACGTGCCCGAAGGCGCTACGCCCAAAGACGGGCCTAGTGCAGGGATTACCATGATTACTTCTTTGGTGTCGAGCATACTTAAGCGCAAGGTCAAAAACCGTATTGCCATGACGGGTGAAATTACCTTGCGAGGTAAGGTATTGCCAGTTGGCGGTATCAAGGAAAAGATACTTGCAGCCAAGCGTGCCAACATAAAAGAAATTATTTTAAGCGAGAAAAATCAAGCGGATATCAATGAGATTCCTGCACGTTACCTTAAAGGCTTACAGTTTCATTTTGTAAAATCTATCGATGAAGTACTTGCCATCGCCATCACCAAACAACGTGCATCGGGTACGAAAAAGCAATAATTTGCGTTTTTTGTAGGGATGAAGCAATTTGCTGTTTGTTGGTTGTTGGGTTGCACGGCTTTTTTGAGCGCACAAATTGGGGGTGACGCTACATTTCGCTTTCTGGAACTTTCCAATTCGCCACGACAACTCGCATTGGGTGATCCCATAACCCTTCAAGATATGGATATCAGTACCACCCTTGCTAATCCAGCCATGATTCGAGGTGAGCACGGAGGTCAAGTTATGGTCAATTATGAGCCTTATTTTGATGGCATCAGTCGCGGAACTGCTGCTTACGCCTATGCGTTCAACAGGCAAAAAGCCTTGGTTTTTGATGTCAACTACATCAATTATGGCACTTTTGATGGCGCCGACCCCTTAGGCAATCCAACAGGGAGCTTTACGGGTAGCGAGGTAGCGCTTGGTATTGCAAGTTCTCACTATTTTATCCGTCAAAATATATATATCGGGGCGCGTTTGCGCTATATGCTATCTAATTTAGAGGCGTATACCTCAACTGCCCTCTCGGGCGATATAGGATTGTATTATAGCCCTATTACCAAGCCTTGGCGAATTGCATTGGTCTATCAGCATATGGGAAGTCAATTGACGGCCTATGAAGATGTATTTGAACCCTTACCCGCTAATCTTAGTTTGGGTTTTTCTAGTGCACTTAAACACTTGCCCTTGCGCTGGCATTTAACATTTCATCACCTAAATAAATATCCCTTGTATTTTGATAATCCCGAGGATGCAAGTCAAACCTTAGGGGGGGGTACCAACCAAAAACCTGCGGGTTTAACTAAGAAACTATTGCGCCATGCGTCATTCGGCGTTGAGGTGTTTCCAGGGTCTTTG
This sequence comes from Flavobacteriaceae bacterium, assembly GCA_024639165.1. Lineage (GTDB taxonomy): Bacteria > Bacteroidota > Bacteroidia > Flavobacteriales > Flavobacteriaceae > UBA7446. The sequence goes on from JAHEIX010000003.1 coordinate 53,554, forward strand.
TTTTCCATTCGTTTGGGGTATCATGCCCAGCGTGCAGCAGAATTACGTATTTTAGAGCTACGTAATTTTTCAGGTCTATCATTTGGTGTGGGTATGCAACTGCGACGTTTGAGGTTCCAAATAAGTCATGCACGCTATAACGTAGCTGGAAACCGTACGTTTTTGGGATTAACCCTAGAGCCAAGACGATGAAAAAACCCTTTGTAATTGCCATAGACGGCGCATCTTCAACAGGTAAAAGTACCCTAGCCAAGGGACTTGCCAAGGCATTGGATTTTGCACATGTAGACTCAGGCGCCATGTACCGAGGCATTACCCTCTATGCTCAGCAAAACGGCCTTCTCGTAAATAATAAATTGAACACCAAAGCCCTCTTGTCGCAATTGGACGACATTAATTTGCGTTTTGAAGGCGATACTTTTTGGTTAAATGGAGTTGATGTAAGCACTGAAATACGCAGTATGCAGGTCTCTGAAGCGGTAAGCTTGGTGGCAACCATACCGGAAATACGTTCCTTTTTGGTTGCGCAACAACGTATTATGGGTACGAACCAATCTGTAGTTATGGACGGACGTGATATAGGTACGGTAGTGTTTCCTAAAGCAGACTTAAAACTTTTTTTAGTTGCAGATGTCAATATTAGGGCGCAGCGTCGCTTTGATGAACTCAATACCCAAAACGCTCCAACTACTGTAGCGGAGGTGCGTAACAATCTTGTGGAGCGTGATCATCTTGATAGTACTCGCGCCGATTCACCTCTTGTACAAGCAGATGACGCCATTCTACTCGATGCCACACAGTTTACGGTTGAAAGTATGCGAAACCATGTATTGGACTTGGTAGCCAAACGCTTGGGCTAGGTTTTGTATATTTAATGTCCCAATTGAAAACATATGTACAAGCAAATAATTTATGTTGTTGCCACGACGCTACTGCTTATTTCGTGCACCAATAAACCTAAGACTCAAGAAAATAAGACAGCCCATAGCATTGCTGAGCAGTTTACCGTTAGTATACACGACAAAGCAGCACAATCTTTAATTGATCCAAACGCTTCTTTTGAAATATTGGCTACCGGATTCAAATGGAGTGAGGGCCCTTTGTGGGTGCCAGAGTTACAAGCCGTACTATTTTCCGATGTACCGACAAATAAGATCTACAAATGGAGTGAACAGGACAGCCTGCGTATTTTTCTCGAGTATGCCGGGCATACGGGTGAGGGAAACAAAGAATCCAACAGAGGTTCAAACGGCTTATTGTTGGATAATGAAAACCAATTACTCTTATGCCAGCACGGCGACAGGCGCATCGTTCGTCTAGATGCAAAACTAAGCCAAGCAAAACCCCAGTTTATAACCTTAGCTGACTCCTATGACAACAAACGCTTTAACAGTCCTAATGATTTAGATATGGATAGTGACGGGAAAATATATTTCACCGATCCACCATACGGCCAACCCGGTACCAAAACGGCAGAAATTGGTATTAACGGTGTGTTTAAAGTTGCGCCAAACGGCAAGGTTACCATGTTGATAGACAGCCTTAATAGACCAAATGGAATTGCGTTGTCCCTCGATCAAAAAAAGCTATATGTCAATCAGTCTGACAAAGAAAAACCCTTTTTATACAGGTATGAAATTGCAGCAGATGGGGCACTTAAAAACGGGAAGATCTTATTTGATTTTAGGCCATTTACTGCACAATTCAAAGGCCTGCCTGACGGATTAAAAATTCACAAGAGTGGTAACATATTCGCTACTGGCCCAGGCGGTGTGCATATCATAAGTCCAGTGGGGAAACACCTAGCCACCATTGAGACGGGGAAGCGTACAGCCAATTGTGCTTTTGATTCCGACCAAACATATTTATACACCACTACAACAGATATGCTTCTACGGGTAAAGTTGAAATAGATTTTTATCCAACGGCCCTATTCTTACAACTCTTAAAAAATAGTTTGTACATCTTGGAGAAAGACATTACATTTGCCGTCCTCTTGGGAAGCGCTTTAGAGTAATGCAAGAGCATAAAAATAAATAATCCTTCTGTAAGGTAGCGCCTTTTACTTCGCCAAACAGAATACAAATATTACCGCAGCATGTCTGACGAAAAACAAGCTGTAGAAGCGACAACGGAAGAAGTTGTCCCTACAACAGAAACCGCCACAGAGGCAACAGAGACTTTAGAAGCTCAACCCGAGCAAGAAGCTACAGCAACTCCACAAGAAGATTCCACACCAACCGTTTCACCTGAAGAATTCCTTTCCAATTTTAATTGGCAAAAATTTGAAGAGGGTATTGAAGCCGTTGAGGATGATAAACTAAAAGAATTCGAACAACTCGTTTCTGAAAACTTTGTAGATACGCAAGGTGCAGATGTTGTTGTTGGGAAAGTCATTCACATGACCGATCGTGAAGCCATTATCGATATCAACGCCAAATCAGAAGGTGTTATTTCGCTCAATGAATTTCGCTACAACCCAGACCTTAAAGTAGGGGATACGGTTGAGGTAATGATTGACACCCGTGAAGACAAAACAGGACAACTTGTATTGTCGCACCGTAAGGCACGTACCATCATGGCATGGGATCGTGTTAATGCTGCACATGACAACCAAGAAGTGGTTACGGGATTTGTTAAATGTCGTACCAAAGGTGGAATGATTGTAGATGTATTTGGCATTGAAGCGTTTTTACCTGGCTCGCAAATCGATGTAAAACCAATTCGCGATTACGATCAGTACGTGAACAAAAACATGGAGTTCAAGATTGTTAAAATCAACCATGAGTTTAAAAACGTTGTGGTATCCCACAAAGCACTGATTGAAGCTGATATTGAAGAGCAGAAAAAAGAGATCATTGCGCAACTTGAAAAAGGACAAGTACTTGAAGGAACCGTTAAAAACATTACCTCTTACGGGGTATTTATCGACCTTGGAGGTGTAGATGGACTGGTACATATTACCGATCTATCTTGGAACCGCATCAGTCACCCAAGTGAAATCTTGGAGGTAGAGCAAAAGCTCAATGTGGTTATTCTTGACTTTGATGATGATAAGTCACGTATTCAACTTGGTGTGAAGCAATTATCACAGCACCCATGGGAAGCCATTGACGAGAAAATGAACGAGGGCGAAACCGTTAAAGGAAAAGTTACCGTTATCGCTGATTATGGCGCATTTGTCGAAGTAGCTCCTGGTGTTGAAGGTCTTGTTCACGTTTCTGAAATGTCATGGAGTACGCACTTGCGTTCTGCACAAGACTTTGTTAAAGTAGGAGATGAGGTAGAGGCAGTTATCCTTAACCTTGATCGTGAAGAGCGTAAAATGTCTTTGGGTATTAAGCAACTTTCACAAGATCCTTGGACCGATATTACCATCAAATACCCATTGGGCTCGAAGCACACAGGTATTGTTCGCAATTATACCAATTTCGGTGTATTTGTTGAATTAGAAGAAGGTATTGACGGCTTAATTTATATCTCTGATTTGTCTTGGACCAAAAAAGTTAAACACCCTTCAGAGGTTGTTACGGTTGGACAAGATCTAGAAGTGATTGTTCTTGAGTTAGACGTTGAAGGTCGCAAGCTAAGTCTTGGACACAAACAAACAACGGACAATCCTTGGGAGAAATACGCCAAAACATATGGCGAAGGTTCTAGTCATGAACTTGCCATTACAGAAATTGTTGATAAAGGTGCTACTATAGTGCTTAATGATGACATTACGGCATTTGTTCCGGGTCGTCACCTAGAAAAGCAAGACGGTAGTAAACTTGTTAAAGGCGAAGCAGCTGAGTTTAAGGTTATTGAATTTAACAAAGACTTTAAGCGAGTTGTAATGTCTCACGCAGCAGTTTACAAAGGTATTGAAGCAGATAATGTGAAAAAATCCAAACGCAAAATGTCTGACAATGCAGAAAAATCTACCCTTGGTGATTTAGACGCACTCGCAGATCTTAAGCGCAAAATGGATGGTGAAGCATAATCATCTAAACTAGATGTAAATAAAAAGGGGCGATTATCGCCCCTTTTTTTATGCAATATTGTTGGCGATAAAATCGCCTACATCTGAAGTGGAATATTTATTCTCAGGGAACACTTCTGGAGTACATACTCCTTTTTCAAGTGCCAAGTCTACTGCAGCTCGAACGGCTGATGCTTCTTTATCCATATCAAAGTGCGTTAGCATCATGGCGGCAGACAAAATCATGGCAATGGGGTTGGCAATACCCTTTCCTGCTCCTTGTGGAAAAGAACCGTGTATGGGCTCAAACAACGCATGTGTTTCACCAATAGAAGCAGAAGGTAGCAATCCAATGGATCCTCCAATAACGCTTCCCTCATCGGAGATGATATCCCCAAATAAGTTACTCGTTAGCATCACGTCAAATTGGTTTGGTGCCAATATCATCTGCATGGCAGCGTTGTCAACAAATAAATAGCGAAGTTCTACATCGCTGTATGTTTCCTCGTGCATTGCCGTTACTACACGACGCCACAAACGGGAACTCTCTAATACGTTTGCTTTATCAACTAAGGTTAGTATGTTGCGTCTTTTGCGTGCAGCAGCAAATGCTTTGTGTGCTATGCGTTCAATTTCGGCTTTGGTGTACTGACACAGATCGGAAGCCGTATTTTTATCTGCTGATAATTTTTTTTCTCCAAAGTAAATACCGCCAGTTAATTCGCGATACATTTCGAAATCGGTGCCCTTGACTCTTTCTTCTTTCAGGGGGGACTGATGTAATAAGGCATCAAAAGTTTTTACAGGTCTGATGTTACAAAACAATCCCAGAGCCTTTCTAATGGCAAGCAAACCTTGTTCTGGACGTACTTTTGCGTTTGGGTCGTTATCGTATTTTGGATCGCCAATAGCGCCGAACAATACAGCATCACTATCCAAACTTGCTTTCAGTGTAGCTTCGGGCAGTGGGGTGCCTGTTTTGTCAATGGCAATAGCGCCCATATCTGCATAGGTATAGTGAAAGTCGTGATCGTATGCTTTGGCTACGACATCCAATACTTTGACAGCCTCTTGAATAATTTCAGGTCCAATACCATCTCCAGGCAGTACTGCTATATTTTTTTTCATGCTGGTTTATTAACTAGTGATTAAGCACGTTTTTGTTCAAATGCTTCAATGGCTTCTTTCTGACTTATCAAATAATCGATGTCGTCATAGCCGTTTATCAAGCACATTTTTTTGTAGTCATTTATTTCGAATGATACTGCAATGTCTGCTGCATCAATAATTAGCTTTTGATTTTCTAAATCTACTACAGCTTCAACCGAATTATCTTTGTCAATAGCCGAAAATATACGTTGTAAATTTTGTGGTGTAACCTGGATGGGGAGTATGCCGTTGTTGAGGGCATTTCCTTTGAAGATATCGGCAAAAAAGCTTGAAATAACTACTTTGAAGCCATAATCGGCAAGAGCCCAAGCAGCGTGTTCTCGACTTGATCCGCAGCCAAAATTATTCCCTGCTACTAAGATTGACCCGCTGTACCTTGTTTGGTTTAAGGGGAAGTCCTCTTTGGTTTGCCCGTCAGTGGTAAACCGCCAATCCCGAAATAGGTTTTCACCAAATCCTTTTCGGTCTGTTGCTTTTAAGAAGCGTGCCGGAATGATTTGATCTGTATCTACATTTTCCACTGTTAGTGGAACCATGCTACTTTTAAGAAGTGTAAACTTTTCCATTATGTTTGACTTACATCTACAATTTTTCCAGCCACTGCTGCCGCTGCTGCGGTAACAGGACTTGCTAATAAGGTTCGTGCACCCTGCCCTTGACGCCCTTCAAAGTTTCTGTTTGAGGTAGAAACGCAATAGGCACCAGCAGGAATTTTATCGTCATTCATGGCCAAACAAGCTGAACAGCCAGGTTGACGAAGCTTAAATCCAGCAGATTCAAATATTTTATCAAGGCCTTCTGCTACAATCTGTTTTGCTACTTGTTGCGAGCCTGGAACGATCAAAGCAGAAACGTCAGGAGATTTTTGTTTTCCTTTGATGTGCGCTGCAGCAGCTCTAAAATCTTCAATCCTCGAATTGGTACAGCTGCCAATAAATACATGACTTATGGGCATATCAAGCAAATAGGTATCTGCTTCAAGCCCCATATATTCCAGTGATTTCACAAAACTCACATCGTTAGAAGACGGAATTTTGTCTGCTATTTTTATGCCCATCCCCGGATTTGTACCATAGGTGATCATTGGGCCTATGTCGGCTGCATCAAAATGGTGCTCTGCATCAAACGAAGCGCCTTCGTCTGTTGGCAAGGTTTTCCAATGGGCTATTTTGGCTTCGAGTGCTTCACCTTTAGGGGCAAATTCACGTCCGCTTACATAGTCAAATGTAGTTTTGTCTGGTGCAATCATGCCACCTCGTGCGCCCATTTCAATACTCATGTTACAGACCGTCATGCGGCCCTCCATGCTCATTTCTTCAAAAACATTTCCTGCAAACTCTACAAAGTATCCCGTGCCGGCATCTGTTCCCAATTTGGCGATAACATAAAGCACCACATCTTTGGGTTCAACAGCTGGGTGTAGTTTACCCGAAACAACAACACGCATACTTTTAGGTTTGTCAACCAGTACACATTGACTCGCAAATACTTGCGCTACCTGACTTGTTCCAATGCCAAAGGCAATGGTGCCAAAGGCGCCGTGTGTGGAGGTGTGACTGTCGCCACAAACCATGGTCATACCCGGTTGGGTAACGCCTAGTTCTGGACCAATAACGTGAACAATTCCTTGGTAGGGATGTCCTAAGCCAAAGAGTTCAACACCGTATTCCTCACAGTTTTTGCTAAGTTGACTTACTTGCTTACGGGACAGTGCATCTTGGATGGGTAAATGTTGGTTTTCTGTGGGAACATTGTGATCGGCAGTGGCCACAACTTGTTGGGGCCTAAAGAGCGGAATACCTTTATCTTCCAGCACATTAAAAGCCTGTGGGCTCGTGACTTCGTGAATAAGGTGTTTGTCAATGTATAAAATGTCCGGACCATGCTTTACTGATGATACTACGTGACTGTCCCAGACTTTATCAAAAAGGGTTTTTTTCATGGAGTTATAAACTGATTCCAGCGGTTTTTACTATTTCAGGAATATCGTTGTCGTTTATTTCTTTCTTCATGTCGGCATAGGTCAAAAACGCTGCGTATGCTAGGTCTAGCTCATCTTTTGTGAGCTCAATACCAATGTTTTTAGCTCGGTAGGCGAGGGCAGCACGACCACTTCTTGCCGTCAACACTATAGAAGAAGTATCAACACCCACGTCATGTGGATTGATGATTTCATATGTTTCTCTGTTTTTTATCACACCGTCTTGGTGAATGCCAGAACTGTGCGCAAACGCATTGGCGCCCACAATAGCTTTGTTAGGCTGTACAATCATTCCCATGGCATCAGATACCATTTGACTTGTTTCAGAAAGCATTTGGGTTTGAATATTGGTATCAAGACCTAAGTTGGGGTGCTGGCGCATAATCATCACAACCTCTTCCAAGGAAGTGTTGCCTGCGCGTTCGCCTATACCATTAATGGTACATTCAATTTGACGTGCCCCGTTAATCACACCTGCAATGGAGTTGGCGGTTGCAAGTCCAAGATCATTGTGACAATGACACGAAAGTGTTGCTTTGTGTATAGACGGAACATGTTCCATCAAGTATTTTATTTTAGCACCGTATTCTTCGGGTAAGCAATAGCCGGTAGTATCTGGTATATTGAGTACTGTGGCACCTGCCTTAATCATGGCCTCACAAACTTGTGCGAGATAGGCGTTGTCTGTTCTTCCTGCATCCTCTGCATAGAACTCAATGTCTTCTACATATTTTTTTGCGTGTTTGACAGCTGCTACGCCACGCTCGATAATCTTTTCACGTGTAGAACGAAACTTGTGTTGGATGTGTGAGTCAGAAGTGCCAATACCAGTGTGTATACGCGCACGATTGGCAGGTTTTAAGGCTTCAGCTGCCACGTCAATATCTTTTTGAACAGCTCTGGTGAGTCCGCAAACTATGGCGTTTCGTACCGTTTTGGCAACATCACTAACGGCTTCAAAATCTCCTGGAGAGGAAATGGGAAAGCCCGCCTCTATGATATCGACACCAAGCTCATCAAGTCGTTTGGCCAGTACGAGCTTTTCTGCTTTGTTAAGCTTACAGCCCGGAACTTGCTCTCCATCTCGTAATGTGGTGTCAAAAATTTGAACGTACTCTTGTTTCATGCAAAAAGCGTTAAAGACAAAAGTAACCAATTTTAACAATTACAAAAGCAGAAATTAAAGACTTCCTTAAATTTCTTCAGTACTTAGGTTTTACTTGTTAAATGCGTATTGCCAATCTGCTTTGAAAAAGATATACTCTTGGATGTATTTTACTTTATTTTGTCCTTGTTCTACTTTGATCGATGTAGGATTGCTGCGTGTTGTGCCCTTTTATTTTAACATCAATCCACCACTGCATTCCACACGGCGTCCTTTGGGGGAGGAGCAGTAAAGCATATCGGTTCTTTTAGTGTTGGATGTATAATGGTCAGCTTTCTGGCATGCAAATGAATGCTGCCGTCTTTATTAGGGCGTTTGGCGCCGTATTTTAGATCTCCTTTTATGATAAGTCCTTCTGCGCTAAGTTGTGCTCGTATCTGATGGTGCCTTCCTGTTAGGAGCTCAATTTCTAGTAAGGTATAACGGTCAAGGTCTCGTTTTTTGGTATAAATCAATTCGCTGAACTTGCTGTTAGGCACTTCTTTGCGGTGTGCATAAGATTTGTTTTGCGCCTGCTTTCTGATAAGGAAATGCGATAATCTTGTTGGTGTGTCAGCAGCAGTTCCGCTTACTATTGCCCAATATGTTTTGGAGGTGGTTTTTTCGGCAAATTGCTTGTTAAGTCTGCTTAGTGCCTTAGACGTTTTGGCCAGAACCATAACCCCACTCGTGGGTCTATCAAGCCTGTGCACCAAGCCTAAATACACCTTGCCTGGTTTATTATCCCTGATTTTAATGATGTTTTTTACTATGTCTAGAACAGAGCGGTCTTTGGTGTTGTCTCCTTGTGCCAACACGCCAGGGGGTTTGTTGATGACCAGCAGGTGGTTGTCTTCAAAAAGTATTTGTGGCTGCAATTAGTATTGTTCGTCTTTATTTGGAAAATCACTTGATTTTACGTCTTTCACGTACTGTTTTATGGCGGTAGTCATTTGGTCGTACAGGTCCATATAGCGTCGTAAAAAACGGGGGCTGAACTCGGTCGTTAGCCCCAGCATATCGTGTAATACCAATACCTGGCCATCGACATCGCCACCAGCACCAATACCTATTACAGGTATTTTTACCGCTTCGGCTACTTTTTTGGCAAGTGCTGCAGGGATTTTTTCAAGCACCAATGCAAAACAGCCCAGTTGCTCTAGTAGTTTGGCATCTTCTAATAGTTTTTTTGCTTCAGCTTCCTCTCTTGCCCTGACCGTATAGGTGCCAAACTTATAAATGGATTGTGGCGTAAGTCCCAAGTGCCCCATTACGGGAATTCCAGCGTTGAGGATACGAACCATGGAATCTTTAATTTCTGCTCCCCCTTCAATTTTAACAGCATGGGCACCGGCCTCTTTCATGATGCGTATGGAAGAACGCAAGGCTTCTTTTGGATCTGACTGATAACTGCCAAAGGGCAAATCAACCACGACCAAGGCACGTTTTACGGCATTGACCACCGCACTGGCATGATAAATCATCTGATCTACAGTTATGGGCAGCGTTGTTTCGTGCCCCGACATTACATTTGAGGCAGAGTCTCCTACCAAAATAACGTCTATATGTGCCGCGTCAACGGCTTTGGCCATAGAGTAGTCATAAGCGGTTAACATGGATATCTTGCTTCCCGACGCTTTCATCTCAATCAATGCGTTTGTCGTAACGCGCTTATATACTTTTTCAGATGTAGACATATAATTTTTTTTCAAAAATACATTATTGAACGCATATTACCCTAGACATGACACCCTGTCATGAATTTGTTGTGGCACAAAGATTGAAATAAGTATTGAAAATATATTTAAATGAGTAAGATTATTGGTATCGATTTAGGAACAACAAACTCTTGTGTTTCTGTTATGGAAGGTAACGAACCTGTTGTCATTCCAAATGCTGAAGGAAAACGTACAACCCCTTCGGTTATCGCTTTTGTTGAAGGTGGTGAAATTAAAGTAGGTGACCCAGCTAAAAGACAAGCGGTTACCAACCCAACAAAAACCATTTCGTCCATAAAACGTTTTATGGGTAACAAGTTCTCTGAATCCAAAAATGATATTGAGCGTGTGCCCTATAAAGTGGTAAAAGGAGACAATGATACGCCACGTGTTGATATAGAAGGTCGTTTATACACGGCACAAGAATTATCAGCAATGGTGCTTCAAAAAATGAAAAAAACAGCTGAAGACTACCTTGGACAAAGCGTAACAGAAGCTGTGATTACAGTACCTGCTTACTTCAACGACGCACAACGTCAAGCAACAAAAGAAGCTGGCGAGATTTCGGGTCTTAAAGTACAACGTATCATCAACGAACCAACAGCTGCAGCACTTGCCTACGGTTTGGACAAAACGGGGTCTGATAGAAAAATTGCGGTTTACGATCTTGGAGGTGGAACTTTTGATATTTCTATCCTTGAACTAGGCGACGGCGTATTTGAAGTATTGTCAACCAACGGGGATACTCATCTAGGTGGTGATGACTTTGATGACGTGATCATTCACTGGCTGGCCTATGAGTTTGAAGAAAATGAAGACATCAACTTACGCAAAGATCCTATGGCCTTACAGCGCTTGAAAGAAGCTGCTGAAAAAGCCAAAATCGAATTATCATCTTCTACGCAAACAGAAATTAACTTGCCTTATATCACGGCAACTGCTACTGGACCTAAGCACTTGGTAAAAACGCTTACCCGTGCTAAGTTTGAGCAATTGGCTGATGAATTGGTAAAGCGTTCTATGAACCCTGTTAAAAGCGCTTTAGATGATGCTGGCCTGTCTACAGGTGACATTGATGAAGTTATCTTGGTTGGAGGTTCTACACGTATTCCTGTTATACAAGAAGAAGTTGAGAAGTTCTTTGGCAAAAAGCCTTCAAAAGGGGTAAACCCAGATGAGGTGGTTGCCATTGGCGCTGCCATTCAAGGTGGTGTTTTAACAGGTGATGTTAAAGATGTTTTGCTCTTAGACGTAACGCCACTATCGCTTGGTATTGAGACCATGGGCGGGGTGATGACCAAACTTATAGAGTCAAACACAACCATACCTTCAAAGAAATCACAAGTGTTTTCTACAGCTGCTGACAACCAGCCTTCTGTTGAAATTCACGTATTGCAAGGAGAGCGTTCTATGGCGACAGACAATAAAACCATTGGTCGCTTTCATTTAGATGGTATTCCTCCTGCACAAAGAGGTGTGCCACAAATAGAGGTTACTTTTGATATTGATGCTAACGGACTGATTCACGTTACAGCACTAGATAAGGCTACCAATAAGTCTCAGGACATTCGTATTGAAGCATCTTCGGGGCTTACGGATGAAGAAATTGAGCGTATGCGCAAAGAAGCAGAAGCCAATGCTGATGCGGATAAAAAGGCCAAAGAAGAAGTTGATGTGCTAAATAATGCCGATCAAATGATTTTCCAAACGGAAAAGCAATTGAAAGAATTTGGAGATAAATTATCTGCAGATAAAAAAGCACCTATTGAAACAGGTCTTGAAGCTTTGAAAAAGGCATACGAGTCTAAAGATTTAGAGGCTATTAAACCTGCATTAGACAACATTAACGAAGCATGGAAACAGGCTTCTGAAGAAATGTACAAAGCTCAGCAAGAAGCTGGTGGTGCTGATGCCCCTCCAACGGATGGTGCTGATGCCTCCTCATCTTCTGACGATGATGTTGAAGATGTTGATTTTGAAGAAGTAAAATAATAATATCTGCGCCCTGCTTTTGTGGGGCGCTTCTTTTTTATGTCACAAGAAACAATATTAAAAAAAATACAAGAGCGCTGCGCGAATACGTTTGTCGATACCCTTAACATTCGTTTTGTTGAGGTAGGCGAAGATTATCTTGTTGCAAAAATGCCCGTAACCCCTGCGGTTTTGCAATTAGACGGCGTATTGCACGGGGGTGCTACGGCTGGTTTGGCTGAGACCGTTGGCAGTGCAGCCTGTGCCATATTTCGAGGGGCTGATGATATCATGATTCGTGGTATAGAAGTCTCTGCCAATCACGTACGGGGTGTTCGTTCAGGTCATGTATATGCCAAAGCTGTGGCTGTCCATATGGGTAGAACCATGCAACTCTGGCAAATATCCATCACTGATGATGATGATAAATTGGTGTCTTCTTGTAAGTTAACTACCCTTTCTTTACCGAGAAACAAATAGGTTTTGTATTTTTAGACTAAACCTATGAAATGCATTTAGAAAAAATACGAGAAAATCAAGGAAGTCGCTTTGATCGCTATGTGATAGGGACTTTGATTATTGTATTTACTTTTTTTGTTGCTCAAATCCCACATACTCATGCAGTAATTAAAGCGGTTGGTCTTGAGCAGCTCAGCACACTAGATGTTGCAGGTATACTTCAATCCCTTCCGCCGAACACAACCTTGGTGCTCATGCTTTTTCCATTTGCGCTTGTGGCCGTTTTGGTATTGGTGTTGATTCGTTATCTGCACAACATTTCTATTCGTGAATTCATAACTGCACGTGACAAAATTGACTGGAAACGTATTGGTTTTGCTTTTACAGGGATAGTCTTATTGAATTCTTTGTTTTTTATCATTTCATATTACACGAACCCATCCGATTTTCAATGGAATTTTGATCCACAAGCTTTTGCCACGTTATTTTTGATCGCAATCGTTTTAGTGCCTTTGCAAACTAGTGCGGAAGAGCTTTTTTTTCGGGGCTATTTGATGCAAGGGTTTGGTCAAATATTTAAGAACCGAATATTTCCATTGCTCATTACTTCATTGTTGTTTGGATTTATGCATTTTGGAAACCCAGAGATTGACAAGCTTGGTCCCTTGTTAATAGTGTCTTATGTGTCTATGGGTTTTTTCTTTGGTATCATTACCCTTATGGACGAAGGTCTTGAACTCGCACTTGGGTATCATGCGGGTAATAATTTGCTTATTTCTCTTTTGGTTACTTCAGATTGGACCGCTTTCCAAACCCATTCGTTGTTTTTGGATGTCTCCGAACCCGATGTTTATATGCTTGCCTTTATGCAACTGCCTATGTTGATTATTTTGTTGCTTCTATTTAGTTGGAAGTATAAATGGAAGAATTATAGAACTCACCTTTTAGGTTCAGCTACAAATCAACTGAACGAAATGTCAAAAAAGAAAAATATTACTAATATTTCAATTTTAGCAGGAGGTGTTTTAATTTTCTATTTTGCACTTATCAAGCCAATTAACCCTTGCGACTGTTTAGACGCAACAGTTACAAATAACACATCAACTTATAAAAAATGTTTAGACCAAGATTATGACAAAGCATTTGGCTATGCTGAAAAATATCTGTCAAACCAAAAGTTCACAAGTCAAGAGGCAGTTTTAGATTCATATTGGACGGAAAAGTGTAATCGTTAATAGAGATTGTTATGATTTCTCGCTCACAATTTTCAATAAGTTTCGCATCACAAGGCTCAACCACAAAACACTTATTCAACCATTCCTCATTAAGTGTTTTGAAAAAAGTTCGCAGGGTAGGAGAGTAGGGGTAAATTTTCATTTTACTCACGGCCAATCATGTTTTTGGGCTGTACCCATTCATCAAACTCTTCTTCGGTAAGATACCCTGTTTGCAAAGCCGCTTGCTTAAGGGTAAGTTTGTTTTGATGTGCCAAATTAGCAATTTCAGCTGCTTTGTAATACCCAATTTTTGGATTTAAGGCAGTGACCAGCATCAAGGAGTTTTTGAGCAATTCATCCACCTTATCTGTGTTGGGCTCTATACCTTGCGCACAGTTGAGGTCAAAGCTTACACAAGCATCACCAATAAGCTGTGCAGATTCTAATACATTGAGCGCCATCACAGGTTTGTATACATTAAGCTCAAAATGGCCTTGAGTGCCTGCAAATGCCACTGCCGTGTCATTTCCCATGACTTGGGCACATACCATGGTAAGGGCCTCACACTGAGTAGGATTTACTTTTCCTGGCATGATGGAGCTTCCAGGTTCATTAGCTGGAATTATCAATTCGCCAATACCAGAGCGTGGACCACTGGCCATGATGCGTATGTCATTTCCGATTTTAAATAACGAAACGGCCAATTGACGAAGGGCACCATGTGTTTCCACAAGTGCATCGTGAGCAGCCAGGGCTTCAAATTTATTTTCAGCCGAAACAAAAGGAAGTCCTGTAAATTGTGCGATATACCTAGAAACTTTCTGGGCATATCCTTTAGGGGTATTGATGCCCGTTCCTACAGCAGTGCCTCCCAGTGCCAATTGTGCTAGGTGCGGTAGTGTGTTTTCCAATGCCTTAATACCTTGTTTGAGTTGGGCAACATAACCCGAAAACTCTTGTCCTAAGCTCAAAGGAGTAGCATCCATAAAGTGGGTACGTCCAATTTTAATGACGTCATCAAAATCAGCTGCTTTTTTCGCCAAAGTGTCTCTTAACTGCATAACGCCAGGAAGTGTGACTTCCACAACCTTTTTGTAAATCGCAATATGCATCCCAGTAGGGAAGGTGTCGTTAGAAGATTGTGACTTATTTACATCATCGTTTGGGAGTAGTGTGCGTTCGCCCTCACCCAATACACGACCTTGAAGCACATGTGCTCGATTGGCAATAACCTCGTTTACGTTCATATTGGATTGGGTGCCAGATCCTGTTTGCCACGCCACTAAAGGAAAATGATCGTTGAGCTCGCCTGCTTCAATCTCATCACATACTTGTGCGATTAGGTCGCGCTTTTCAGCGGTCAAGACACCCAACTCCTCATTGGTATAGGCAGCAGCCTTTTTCAGAACTGCAAAGCCGTATATAATGTCGATGGGCATAGAACTTGGGCTACCAATCTTAAAGTTGTTTCTAGAGCGCTCTGTTTGTGCGCCCCAATATTTATCGGCTGGCACTTGAACGCTCCCCATAGTATCTTTTTCTGTCCTGAACTTCATGTGGTTGTTTTGTGCAAAAATACAAAAGGATTAGCAAATTGAGTGTTGCTCGGTACGTATCCAATATGTACCTTTGTAAAAACTTTTACCCATGATTGAATTTGATCAATATCTTGGTTTCTTAGCATTCTTGACTATCCTCACTATAGGATTCTGGTTGATGATTTTTCTTATCACCTTCGTTATTCCTTTTTGGCTAACAGGAAATTTGATGCAGTGGCTTAAAGAAAAACGTCAAAAATCGAAGGAGTAATTACAAGTCAACCCCTTCGCCACCACCATAATTGCCGCCACCTCTTTGTTGACGGTCTTTTTCCTGTCTAAACCTGTATGTAAATGTAAGCTTATAATAAGGCTTTCTTCTTTGGTATTCTGCTACGGTAGAAATGCTTTCCGTAAACGTATTCCACCTGTAGATGCTATTGTTAAACACATCATTAAAGTTTAGGTTAATGGTCGCATTATCGTTTAAGATGTCTTTGCTTAAACCAAGACTCACTCCTCCAAATCCTTTTCTGTTTCCATAGGCGGATTCTTGTGGCCCCACATACCAAACGTTAACTTGTGTGTTGATTTCCCAAGGGAGTTTCAGGTTGTTGCGAAAATTTCCAGACCAACTTTCATTTTCATTATCCAGCACGAGATTTTCATATGTCCCTTTGTCAATACTTTTAAATATGTTAAAACTAATGTTGGTACGCCATTTCGTTGACCAACGAATAGCGCTATTGGCCTCAAAGCCCAATCGGTCTTGACTTCCAAAGTTGACAGGGAAGCGCTTTATTACTGCCGTATTTTCGCCATTCACTTCAACAAACTCCCCTGACTCAACGGTTATGCGTTGTCTAGGTTCGTAGGTTCGTGTAAAATATATGGAGCTATTTAGGCTAAACTTTTTGAATTGCTTTAAAAAGCCGAGGTCAAAGCCATCAGAATAACTAGGGCGCAGATTTGGATTTCCTTGAAAAAAACTGGTTTCACTAGCTCTAGACCTGAAGGGGTTTAGTCCTCTAGCGCCAGGCCTGCTTAAACGGCGGTTGTAGCCAAAGGTAAGGTTGGCTGTTTCTGAAAATTCAACTCCAATATTGAGTGTAGGAAATAGGCCGTCAAAAATATTATTTCCTTCTTCCGAGGTCGTTTTTTGAATCACGGTCCAGTCGGTGTGTTCGTATCTCAATCCCGCGAGAAATGAAAAGCCATTCCATTTTTTACCAAACTGTGAATAAACAGCATGTATGGTTTGCTCGTAGTCTAAAAAGTTAGTTAAGCCTTCATCAACAACCATTGTACCTCCTGCAATTTCGTTTAAGACTGTGAATCCCGTGTCTTGTTTTTCGTTAGTGCTTCGATAACCTGCTTCAAACTGGGTACTTTTATCAATAGGCCATACATAATCTAGCTGTGCTAAGAACTGCTTTTTGCGTTCTTCTGTATTGTTTTCTTCCAAAAGGCTAAGGGAGTTCGACGGTAGAAATGTTTGCGTCTGTAAATCTGAAAACTCATCTTCAATAATACGCTCAGTTTGTATCGTGACATCAAGTTTATGCCCCACTTCGTCAAACTTGTGGGTAAGCGAAAAACTTAATTGCTTACTCACATCCTTGTCTTTTTCAACCTCTGACCGCAGTGACCTTGTCTTGTCTTCTCCAAGTAAGGTATGTTTTTGTTGGTTGCTCGTTATGTCATCGCCATCTCTGTCGTTTATGACATAGGAAAATGTAAATTTTGTTTTCTGCGCAAGATTGATATCGACCCCTAAATTGACATTACTACCAACCCTTCTTCGGTCAAAGCTGCGTCTTTCATAGAATTTATCATATGTTCCTACTGGCATATAGGTGTTTTCTTGATAAGCACCGCCCAAATTAGTATTATCTCCATAGCCAGAATTGGTGAAAAAATTGAATTTGCCAACTTTATAGTTCAAACTGGCATTTGCACCATAGCTATCAAATTTGCCTCCTGAAACATTAAAGACGCCGTTAAGACCTTTCAGTGTATTTTTGGCTAAAATAATATTCACAATTCCCGATGAACCTTCAGCTTGATAACGTGCTGATGGTGCTGTAATGACTTCTACCCGTTCTATAGATTCGGCTGGTAAGTCTGCTAAGGCAGTAATTCCATTTAGGCCAACCAGGCCAGATGGCTTTCCGTCTATTAGTATACGAACATTGGTGCTGCCACGTAATTCTAAATTGCCCTCTAGGTCAAGGGATAAAGAAGGAATATTTTCCAACACATCGGATACGTTAGTTCCTTTAGCATTGAGATTTTGGCCTACATTATAAACCCGTTTATCTAATCTGATTTCAACATCAGACCTTCTTCCTACTAAGTCAATTCCTGTTAATTGGTTTTCCTTTGGTGTCAATTGGAGCGAACCCAAATCAGTTCTCTTAGAAAGGACTTTTGTGAATATAAGGGTTTCAAAACCCACATAATCTACCTGAATCTCTACATTTGAAACGCTACTTTGTATAATAGCTTTTCCTCTTTCATCCGAAACTGCTCCACCAATCAATTTATTGTTTGCTGGATTACGTAATGTAATGGTTGCAAATGGAAGAAAATCGCCTGAATTCTTGTCTTGAATGCTTGCGCTGATGGTATAGCGCTGTTGCGCAAATCCATAGCTGGCACATAGTAGTAGCAAGGATATGATCCCTAATTTTTTCATGCTTTTTCTTTTTTTGTAAATGTAGTCTATTAAATGCAATGCTTAAGAAACGTGTGTTAAAACACCTTGTCTCTAAGCGAGGATTATTTTACTTAACACCTAGCGTTTCGAGATCTCTTTTGAGTTTTGCTGCTGATGTAAATTGAATGCCATGCATCCCCAATTGAGCAGCTGCATGCACATTTTCTAACTTATCATCAATGAATACCGCGTTTTCTGGAATGATTTTATAGCGATCTAATGTCAATGTATAGATGTTCGCATCTGGCTTTTTCATTTTTTCAGTTCCCGATACGACGATGCCCTCAAACCATGATAGAAAAGCGAAACGTTCCAAAGCCACTGGAAATGTTTCATGACTCCAGTTGGTCAGTCCAATGAGCCTGTACTTATTATGGTCTTTGAACGTTTTCAAAAGTGCTACAGTATCCGTGTGTTCATATCCCAACATATCTTCCCAACGTCCGTAATACATACGTATAAGACGTTCGTGCTCGGGATACAAGGCTACTCTTTCTTCTGTAGCCTTTTGAAGAGAGTAACCAGCATCTTGATTTTCATTCCATTCCCAAGAGCTAATGGTGTTTAGAAAGTGGCTCATTTCTTCTTGATTCCCTCTAAATTCTTTTAAATAGACATAAGCCGGGTTCCAGTCGATAAGCACACCTCCAAAATCAAAAACTAGGGTATTTATTTTATTCATAGGGTTTCATCTTTAGGTTTATTTTGAGACATTAAAAAAGCTTTTAAGAAACGGTCTAAATCACCATTGAGGACATCTTCAACGGCTGCTGTTTCTTCTTGGGTTCTGACATCTTTTATTAGTTTGTAGGGGTGTAGTACATAGTTTCTAATTTGAGAACCCCATTCAATCTTCATTTTACCAGCCTCAATATCCTCACGTGCCGCCATGCGTTTTTGCAATTCAATTTCATACAATTGTGAACGAAGCATTTGCATAGCACGATCACGGTTGTCGTGTTGCGACCTTGTTTCGGAGCAGGATATTTGTATACCTGAAGGCTTGTGTACCAGTTGTACTTTGGTTTCAACTTTGTTTACATTTTGCCCACCTGCACCACTAGATCGCGCTGTTGTAATTTCAATGTCAGCGCTGTTGATTTCTATTTCAATTGAATCATCTACCAATGGATATACATAGACCGATGCAAAACTGGTGTGGCGCTTTGCATTACTGTCAAAAGGAGAGATGCGCACCAGCCTGTGTACGCCGTTTTCACCTTTAAGCCAACCAAAGGCATAATGTCCCTCTATCTCTAAAGTAACCGTTTTAATACCAGCTACATCACCCTCTTGGTGGTTTAGCTCTCTTATTTTAAATCCTTTTCTGTCGGCCCACATCTGATACATCCGCATTAACATGGCCGCCCAATCACAACTTTCTGTACCGCCAGCTCCTGCCGTTACTTGTATTACGGCACTTAGATTATCTCCTTCGTCTGAGAGCATATTTTTAAACTCCAGTTCCTCAAAGTGACTAGTTGTAGTTTCGAAATGGCGTTTTAGTTCTGCTTCCTCCACTTCACCAGACTTAAAGAACTCAAGCAATACCTCTAAATCTTCAACGAGTTGAGTGGCTTTATCATAATCGTTAATCCATTGCTTAGTGCTTCTTAACTCACGCATGAATTGTTCCGCTTTCTTGGAGTCGTTCCAAAAATTGGGGTCTAGGGTTTTTTCTTCTTTGTTAGCAACATCAATGCTTCGCGCATCAATGTCAAAGATACCTCCTCAGCGCTCCAAGGCGCTCTATCAGACTTTTAAGCTGGTCTTGATTCAATTTTTTGTACTTTAGAATTGTAAAAATACATTATTATGCCCTCAAAAGTCATCATATCCGCTTATTTTTGTCTGCTATTTAGCTGCACCCATATGACACATACTCCTCCTGATGCTAGTCCCAAGGATAAAGAACTATCTATCCATGGCGATACGCGTATTGACCCCTACTACTGGCTTAACGATCGCGAAGATCCAGAAGTAATTCAATATCTCAATGATGAAAACAGCTACACCAAAGCTGTACTCAACTCCACAGAAAAGATGCAAAAGCAACTTTTTGAGGAAATGAAGGGGCGTATTAAGGAAGACGACAGTTCTGTGCCTTATTTTTTGAATGACTACTGGTATGTCCGTCGTTATGAAAAAGGAAAGGATTATCCAATTTTCACTCGCAAACACAAAACATTGGATGCAAGGGAAGAAATATTGTTGGATGTAAACGAATTGGCTAAAGACTTGGCTTATTGCCAAGTTTCCGGATTGAGTGTGAGCCCCGACAATGCCAAATTGACTTACGGAATTGACACCTTGTCGAGACGGATTTACACCATAAAAGTCAAAGATTTAACGAGTGGTAAAATGCTTAAAGATGAAATTCATGGGGTGAGTTCTTATGCAGCTTGGGCCGCAGACAGTGAAACCTTCTTTTATACATCAAAAGACGAAGAAACCCTTCGTACAGATAAGATTTATCGTCATAAAATTGGCAGTGCCCAAGCTGATGATGTTATGGTTTTTGAAGAAAAAGACGAAACTTTTTACACGTTTGTTTATCCGTCAAAATCTCGTGAATATATCATGATTGGCTCTACCAGTACCATGACTTCTGAATACCAGTTTTTACCTAGCAATAGACCAAAGGGTAAGTTTGAGACCATTCAAAAACGTGTGCGTGGTTTAGAATATGACGTTGCTCATTTTGAAGATAATTTCTATATATCCACAAATGCCGACAACAGCACTAATTTTAAATTGGTCAAAGCAGCCGTATCATCGCCAAGCAAGAAAAATTGGATTGATGTACTCCCGCACCGTGAAGATGTTCTTTTGGAGGGTGTTGAGCTTTTTCGGGATTTTATGGTGGTTTCTGAACGCATCAACGGCTTACTTCAATTAAGAGTTGTAAGATGGGACGGTAGCGAAGATTATTATATGGATTTTGAAAGTGAGACGTATGCTGCTTCCTTAGGAACAAATGTTGACTTTGATGCCCAAACCTTCAGGTACAATTTTACCTCATTGACAACTCCTTCCAGTGTTATTGATTACAATACCACTACAAAAAGTAAAGAAGTCAAAAAAGAGCAGGAAGTGCTAGGTGGCTCTTTTGATAAAACCAATTATATCGCTGAGCGTTTATGGGCTACTGCCGATGACGGTGCACAAATTCCAATTTCATTGGTGCGTCATAAAGATACGGCAATGACTTCAAAAACACCCTTGCTACAATATGGCTATGGTTCTTATGGAAACACCATTGATCCTTATTTTTCGTCTGTTAGATTGAGTTTACTTGACAGGGGGTTTGTGTTTGCAATTGCCCATGTTAGGGGTGGCGAGTATTTGGGAAGAGCTTGGTATGAAAACGGCCGGCAGCTTAGCAAAAAGAATACGTTTACAGATTTTATTGCATGTTCAAAGTTTCTCATTGATAAGTCATACACGTCATCAGCACACCTATATGCTATGGGGGGGTCAGCAGGGGGATTGTTGATGGGAGCTATAATGAACATGGCACCGGAACTGTACAAAGGAATTGTTGCAGCGGTTCCGTTTGTTGATGTGGTAACGACTATGCTAGATGATTCTATTCCACTCACCACAGGAGAGTATGATGAATGGGGTAATCCAAATGATGAAACGTACTATCATTATATTAAATCCTACTCGCCTTATGACAATGTGAAACCAATGTCATATCCAAATACATTGGTAACAACGGGCTTGCATGATTCACAAGTGCAATATTGGGAGCCTGCAAAATGGGTGGCTAAGCTTCGTGACGTGCAACAAGGCGATAATCTGATTCTTTTGCACACCAATATGGATGCGGGTCATGGCGGCGCATCGGGGAGGTTTGAGGCATTAAAAGAAATTGCAATGGAATACGCTTTTCTTCTATATTTAGAGAAGAATTAGGGTAAATGATATTTTGATGATTTTTATTAAATTTGCTCACCAATATTTCCGCACTACTTGTGCCACAATATGACAACCAATAAAATATCCGCATATAAAAGTGCTTTAGAGCTGATTGGAAATACACCACTAGTCAAGCTCAATCGCATTACTGATGGTCTCAAGGGTGACTTTTATGCCAAAGTTGAAGCCTTTAACCCAGGTCACTCTAATAAAGATAGGATTGCACTTCACATTATAGAACAGGCTGAAGAAAAAGGTATTTTAAAGCCTGGTAGTACCATAATCGAAACAACATCTGGTAATACAGGCTACAGTTTGGCTATGGTTAGCATCATAAAAGGATATGATTGCATACTGGCTGTTACTTCTAAATCCTCTCCTGATAAGATAGACATGCTAAGATCTATGGGTGCTAAGGTATACGTTTGCCCAGGCCATGTTAGTGCCGACGATCCTCGATCATACTACCAAGTTGCAAAACGATTGAGCGAGGAGATTGAAGGGTCTATTTATATCAATCAATACTTTAACGAACTCAACACAGAAGCCCATTATCTTACCACTGGCCCAGAAATTTGGAACCAAACAGCAGGAAAGATTACGCACCTGATTGCCAGTAGTGGCACAGGGGGTACTATTTCTGGAATTGGTCGTTATTTAAAAGAACAAAACAAAGACGTACAAATCATCGGCGTTGACGCTTATGGTTCCGTATTGAAAAAATTTCACGAAACACATGAATTTGATCCAAACGAAATATACCCTTATCGCATAGAGGGACTTGGTAAAAATCTCATTCCTTCTGCTACAGATTTTGATGTTATTGATCATTTTGAAAAAGTAACAGACGAAGAAAGTGCACATACAGCACGAGAAATAGCCAAAAAAGAAGGTTTGTTTGTTGGATATACTTCAGGAGCAGCGCTTCAAGCTGCCCGTCAGCTGAA
Organism: Flavobacteriaceae bacterium; assembly: GCA_024639165.1. GTDB lineage: Bacteria > Bacteroidota > Bacteroidia > Flavobacteriales > Flavobacteriaceae > UBA7446. The sequence continues at coordinate 76,306 of JAHEIX010000003.1, forward strand.
TAACGAAGGCACCTTTTTTGATGAAAATAGTGTTGTAGTTATTATTTTCTGCGACCACGGCTCTCGTTATATGAGTAAAATTTACAGCGATAAATGGATGCGAGAACAAGGTTTTTTCGATGCCAAAAATATCGAAAAAGAAAAACCAATAGAGTATATTCGATAAATCCGCATTAGCTCATATCAGCTTAATACCTATATTTGTAACAACTTAAAAACCAATACATTGACTAACGACTTATTTGCAAAAATCCGCAATAATAAAGGGCCTCTTGGAAAGTGGGCTTCTGTAGCTGAAGGTTATTTCGCATTTCCCAAACTTGAAGGTGAAATAGGTAACCGCATGTATTTTCAAGGAAAAGAAGTAATCACTTGGAGTGTTAATGACTATTTAGGGCTTGCCAATCATCCTGAGGTTCGTAAGATTGATGCAGCGGCTGCTGCTGAACACGGTTCTGCTTATCCCATGGGTGCGCGCCTTATGTCGGGTCATACGTCCTATCACGAACAATTACAAGATGAATTGGCTGAATTTGTTGGTAAAGAAGCAGCGTATGTGCTGAATTTCGGTTACCAAGGCATCCTTTCTACTATCGACTCCTTGGTTTCTAAAAACGATGTTATTGTTTACGATGTTGATTCGCATGCATGTATTGTTGACGGCGTTCGTTTGCACGTAGGCAAACGCTTTACGTTCCGTCACAATGACATTGAGAGTCTTGAAAAAAACCTACAACGCGCTACACGTGTAGCCAGTGAGACGGGTGGAGGCATTTTGGTTATTTCGGAAGGTGTATTTGGTATGCGTGGCGAACAAGGACGTTTACGAGAAATTGCAGCCCTCAAAGAAAAGTATGGATTCCGTTTTTTGGTTGATGATGCTCATGGCTTCGGAACACTAGGAGCAACGGGTGCTGGGGCAGGAGAGGAGCAAGGCGTTATGGACGATATCGATGTATACTTTGCCACTTTTGCCAAGTCTATGGCAAGCACGGGCGCCTTTATTGCTGGTGACAAGGAAATCATGGACTACATGAAGTACAATATGCGTTCACAAGTATTTGCCAAGTCATTACAAATGGTATTGGTCAAAGGAGCGTTAAAACGATTAGAGATGTTGCGTACGATGCCAGAGCTAAAAGCGAAACTTTGGGAAAATGTAAACGCACTTCAATCAGGTTTAAAAGCGCGCGGTTTTGATATTGGTACTACACAAAGTTGTGTTACGCCGGTTTACCTTAAAGGAAGTATTTTAGAAGCGATGGTGTTGGTAAAAGATCTTCGAGAAAACTACGGTATATTTTGTTCTATTGTTGTTTATCCGGTAATACCTAAAGGGCTTATTTTATTGCGCCTTATTCCGACATCATCACACACACTTGAAGATGTTAGTGAAACTTTGGAAGCCTTTTCTTCTATTCGTGAGAAGTTAACTACTGGTGTATACAAGCGCTTGTCCGAAAACTTAGCTGCTACAGCAGACGCTTAGTCTTCGGCATAGATGGCTACAACAGGACTGCCATCCAGTGTAATATACCCTCTGAACATCCCCGGTGTATTAAATGGCATGACTACATGTCCTTGGCTGTCAAGCCCAATAACCCCTCCTGCGCCTCCTTTTTCTTTTAATGCAGCAATGACTTCTGTTGATGCCTTTTCAATGGAGTGACCTGCGTATTTCATTCGTGCAGCAATGTCGTGTGCCACAACATTTCGAATAAAAAATTCACCATGTCCAGTAGCCGAAATCCCACAAACGTCATTTTCAGCATACGTACCAGCCCCAATAACAGGCACATCGCCAATGCGCCCATAGCGCTTATTGGTCATTCCTCCAGTTGATGTTCCAGCAGCTAAATTTCCATTTACATCTAGCGCCACAGCACCTACTGTACCCAATTTCTCTTGACTTGGCATGACCATGGAAACCTTAACTTCTTTAAGTCTATCATAGTTATTTTGGGTAAAAAAGTATGAGGGATCAACTTGTTTAAGTCCTTGTTCTAGGGCAAATTCTTCTGCTCCTTGTCCACTCAGAAAAACATGAACAGAGTGATCCAATACTGCACGGGCAACTTGAATGGGGTTTTTTATTGTTGATATCCCTGTAGCTGCACCAGCACCGCCTGTTGCTCCGTCCATGATTGCACTGTCCATTTCATTGGTTTCATTATAGGTAAATACCGAGCCTTTTCCCGCATTAAATAGCGGAGAGTCCTCAAGGTGTTCAATGGCCCGTTGAACTGCATCTAAACTGCTTCCTCCATTTTTAATAACGTCTCTTCCTTTAATTAGTGCTGTTTCTAAAGTTGTTATGTAGGCATTTTCCATACTGTCGGATACGCTCTCACGGGATATCCAACCTGCACCTCCGTGAATGACAAGTGCGGCTTTGGGTGTTTCAGGGATTGTTTTGGTGCAACTCAAGGCAATGAGAAATAAAATAAACAGGGATAAAGAGCGAACTATCATGGCGTATAATTTTCTCTAAATTAAAAAAAAATTATTCTGCCAACTGGATTGTTAAAAGTATTAGGTTGACCATCAAGCCAAATATGAAAATATAAAACACTTTTTTCACATGAATTTGAGCCAATATTGCGCCTAGATACATAGTAGTAGCTGTAACACAACAGAGCAATTGGAACATGTCCCAAAGATTTGGGATCCCTTGTAGTATATAATAAACTGCGATTGAGCCAATACAGGCTTGAATGATGATGGTTAAGGGAATGAGTTGGAAGTAACTTCCAGCAAAATAGCGAAAAGCATTGTTAAACATAATTATAAGATTTGGGTACCATAAAATTAGTCATTTTTTATGAAAAATGGATAAAGGCTTAAAAACCATCAAATTTTTCTATTTTTGTAAAAATATTTTGGATGAGCCAAAAGCTACTACTTAGTGCCGAAGACCTGCGCATCATCCTTTTTCGTTTAGCTTGTCAACTTAAAGAAACCCACGGAGACTTCTCCAAAACCATTCTTGTCGGCTTACAGCCACGCGGTGTTCGATTGGCAGAACGCCTGCTGCAAATTTTACAGCATCATTATAAGGTTGCTGATGTAAAGCTCAGTCAGCTTGACATCACTTTTTTCAGAGACGACTTTAGGAGAAGTGATAAGGTGTTAAGTGCCAATGTTAACGATATGGAAGTTGGGGTTGAAAACAAGCGCATTGTTTTAATAGATGACGTTTTATACACAGGTCGAAGCATTCGTGCTGCCTTGACCGCTATTGACTCTTACGGCCGTCCAGAGGAAGTTCAACTTCTAACCCTAATCGATCGTAGATTTTCAAGACATCTGCCTATACAACCTGATTTTTGTGGTCGGCAAGTTGATGCGATTCAAAACGAGCGTGTTGTGGTTTGTTGGCAAGAAGAAGACAATGAAGACGCAGTTTATCTGGTAAACAAATAATATGAGCGAATTAAGCGTAAAGCATTTATTGGGCATCAAATATCTCACAGAAGCAGATATCCAGCTTATTTTTGATACCGCTACCCAATTTAAAGAAGTAATCAATCGCCCAATCAAAAAGGTTCCTTCATTACGCGACATAACCATAGCCAATCTTTTCTTTGAAAACAGTACACGCACCAAGCTCTCTTTTGAACTGGCGCAGAAAAGATTATCAGCTGATGTAATAAACTTTGCCTCTTCCATGTCATCTTTGAAGAAAGGGGAGACTTTAATAGACACCGTAAATAATATTTTATCTATGAAAGTGGACATGGTGGTCATGCGTCACTCCAGTCCAGGGGCTGCCAGCTTTCTGGCTCAACACGTTGACGCAACCATTATCAACGCCGGCGATGGTGCACATGAACATCCTACACAGGCATTACTCGATACCTTTTCCATAAATGAACGTCTTGGCGATGTTGCAGGAAAAAAAGTTGTTATTATAGGCGATATTCTTCATTCAAGAGTAGCCTTGTCCAATATTTTCGCTTTACAAAAATTAGGTGCTGAGGTTTGTGTGTGCGGTCCAAAAACATTAATACCCAAGCATATTACTAGTTTGGGCATCAGCGTAGAAACCGATGTTAATAAAGCCCTGAAATGGTGTGATGTAGCAAATGTTTTAAGAGTGCAATTTGAGCGCATGTCTGCAAGCTATTTCCCCTCCAACCGAGAATATGCGGCTTTTTATGGGATTACTAAACCCATGCTAGATGCATTGGACAAAGAAATTGTCATCATGCACCCAGGACCAATTAACAGGGGGGTCGAACTGTCAAGTGCAGTTGTTGATTCTGACCAAGCCATTATTTTGGATCAAGTAGAAAATGGTGTGGCAATTCGAATGGCTGTATTATATTTACTTGCTGCAAAGAATTAATCATGCAAATTAGTCAACACGATAAAACCACTGTTTTTTCTTGGGATAGTACAGATCCAACGGGGATAGATTTTAGAAACCTTGTCAAAGGACACTACAAAAACATGCACCAGCAGAATATTGTTATTGATTTATCTGCGATCAAATCATTGAACCCAAAACACGTTTTAGAATTTTCCGAACTCAATACGTATAATAAAGAACAGGTGTTAAAATCATTTGTTGTTGTTGTTGGTACGATGTCTGTGAGTCAACTCCCCGAGGATATCGCTACTGCACCAACACTGCAAGAGGCACTTGATATTATTGAGATGGAGGAGATTGAACGCGATTTAGGATATTGATGAAGCTAACTATATTGGGCTGCCATTCGGCTACTCCCCACGAGAACAAAAACCCCACGTCCCAATTATTGGAAATTAAGGGGCATCGCTTTATTATTGACTGCGGCGAAGGAACCCAAGTGCAATTGCGTAAAGCCAAGGTTTCTTTTGTCCATATTAAGCATATCTTTATTTCTCACTTACATGGAGATCATTTTTATGGTCTTCCAGGTCTGGTATCCTCTTTTCGTTTATTGGGTCGCGAGGCACCACTTCATATTTATGGCCCGAAGGGCATTAAGGAAGCTTTGCTTTTGTTGCTGAAATTATCCAAATCAAATATGAATTACCCCCTTCATTTTCACGAATTATCCTCTAAACAATCTGAATGTGTTTTTGAAGACGAAAATGTTTTGGTACGCACGATTCCATTAAAGCACCGAGTGTATACTAACGGTTTTTTGTTTGAAGAAAAAATTGGACTTCGAAGAATTGATGCAGACGCAGCCCAAGCAGCAGGTATTGATAAAAGTCACTATCGCTTGTTGCAGCAAGGAAAAGATGTGGAAAGTAACGATGGTACTTTGGTCGAAAATAAAAAAGTCACGTTTGCTCCTCATCCTGTTATGAAGTATGCATATTGTAGTGATACGGCTTACCACCCTCCTATAATTGACATCATTCACAAAGTGGACTGGTTGTATCACGAAGCCACTTTTTTAAATCAGCATAACGCCCTGGCAGCACAAACCAAGCATAGCACTGCCCAACAGGCAGCTGAGATTGCCAAAAAAGCCGAAGTGGGCCGCTTAATCTTAGGTCATTATTCCTCAAGATATAAAGACTTAGCGCTGTTTGTTGATGAGGCAAAAGCTGTGTTTCCCAATGTGATTTTAGCGGCAGATGGTGCTGTGATTTCCTAACGTATTTTTGTACATTTATAAAATGGAAAGAGACTTTGGGCATCTTCGTAAAAACTATGAGGCAAACGTACTTGACGAAGCACAACTTCCCAATTTACCTACTGTTCTGTTCAATCAATGGTTTGATGAGGTAACACAAGCTGGTGGTGTTGCGGAAGTAAACGCCATGACCCTAAGTTCTATTGATGATACCGGAAAAATTAAGGCTCGTATTGTGTTGTTGAAAGAGTTAACTGCGGAAGGTTTTGTTTTTTATACAAATTACAACAGTGATAAATGTAGGGCGCTCTTTGCCAATCCCAAAGTAAGCTTATCTTTTTTTTGGCCAAATTTAGAACGACAAGTCATTATTTCAGGAATAGCTTCGAAAGTAGCACCTGATGTGTCAGACGCTTATTTTGCTTCCCGACCAACAGGAAGCCAACTTGGGGCTCATGTATCCCCTCAAAGCGATATTATTTCTTCAAGAGAAGTCTTGGAAGCACGTCAAGCTGCATTGGAGGAACAGTATGCAGGCAAAGATATTCCACGCCCTTCACACTGGGGTGGTATTGTAGTTGCACCTTTTGAGATGGAGTTTTGGCAGGGTAGGCCCAATCGATTACACGACCGTATTGTTTACTTAAAGCAAGATGATACCTGGTCGAAACAGCGTAAAGCTCCCTAGTTAATATTAACGCCCCACAACTATTTAAAGATGAAAACATGGATTATGATACGTCATGGAAAGTCTTCTTGGGAACTAAATGTTTCTGATAAAGACCGTCCCCTTAGCCAACGGGGGATTGATGATGCCCACAACATGGGTGCCTTTTTGGAAGATCAAAAATGTGCTATTGACGCCGTTTTTTCAAGCCCTGCTATACGCGCTGCCCATACTGCACTGATTGTATCTCGCGAAATGAATTTACCAATGCATAAAATATCTTTTAGCGAATCGCTCTATGATTTTTCTGGTGAAGATGTATTGGAGTTTGTCCGATGTCTTGATGATACTATGGATACGGTCATGACTTTTGGCCATAATAATGCCTGCACTTCTTTGGCGTATTCTTTAGCGGATTTTACTGGTGATAACATTCCAACGGCTGGTGCTGTCCTTTTTCGCTTTGATGTATCTTTGTGGTCAGAGATTACCAAAGCAAATGCTGAATATTTTTTTCCAAAAACCATAGCCAAGCCGTGACACTTCCATTTGTAAATCGTGAATTGAGCTGGTTAGACTTTAACCGTCGTGTTTTGCAAGAAGCGCAAGACGAAAGCGTGCCTTTGATTGAGCGTGTTCGTTTTATTGGAATTTTTTCAAATAATTTAGATGAATTTTTTAAGGTGCGTTATGCTACTGTAAAACGTATTGCACAGGTGGAAGCTGCTTCTAAATCGTCCGAAACTACCAATGCAGAGGCGTTGCTACAAGAGATTACCCAAAAGACCATTGCGCTTCAAGATGAAAGCTTTAAAACCATACAGCAACTAACTGCTGCTTTGGCCGATGAGAACATCTTTATTTTGGATGAAACCGCTCTCGATGAAGAGCAAAGTGAATTTGTTCATGCATTTTTCACTAAAAAAGTAAGTCCAAATCTGCTTACTATACTCATTAACGATAACAGCTTGTTGCCTAGCAATAGAGGAAACAACGCTTTTTTAGCTGTCCGTATTGAGCAACAAGATGGTGGCTCACAGTTTGCATTGATTCAAATGCCAACAGACCTTGAACGTATTGTAGTCCTGCCTTCCCGTGATGGAAAACAGTTTGTGATGTTATTAGACGATCTTATCCGTCATCAAATGCAGTACATTTTCCAAATACTTTCGCCTACTAAAATTAAGGCGCATATGGTAAAATTTACTCGAGATGCCGAGCTTGATTTTGACGACGATATCAATAAAAGTTATGTTGAAAAAGTAGCTTCAAGTGTCCGAGATAGAGTAGAGGGCGATCCTGTTCGGTTTGTTTATGATAAAAATATTGATGACGATACGCTTGAGATTTTATTGGAAAAATTTCAAATTGGCTCTCGAGACAGTATAATCCCTGGAGGGCGCTATCACAACCGAAGGGACTATATCAAGTTTCCTAGTTTAGGACGCCATGATTTACTCTACGACAAAAAGACACCACTACCTATTGCGGGCTTTTCTTTAGAAAAAAGTATTTTATCTCAAATAAGCCAACGCGACTTTCTACAGTTCGCTCCTTACCACAGCTTTGCTTATGTTGTAGGCTTTTTAAGAGAAGCTTCATTAGATCCAAAAGTAAAGAGTATTTCCATTACGATTTATCGGTTGTCAAGTGAATCTCATATAGCAAATGCACTTATTCAAGCCGCACGAAACGGCAAACAGGTGACAGTACAAATTGAGTTACAGGCACGTTTTGATGAGGCGGCTAATATTCGTTATGCAGAAATACTTAAAAATGAAGGCGTACGTCTTATTTTTGGAATACCAAGCCTTAAAGTGCACTCCAAAACTTGTTTGGTTCAACGCCAAGAAGGGGATAAGCTCATGCGCTATGGGTTTATAAGTACTGGTAATTTTAACGAGTCAACAGCACGACTGTACACCGATTACACGCTTTTTACTGCCAATCAGCAAATTTTAAAAGAAGTCAAGAAGGTGTTTACCTTTTTAGAAAAAAGCTATAAAATTCCCGTCCACAAACACCTGCTGATTTCTCCATTTTCTACGTCAACTGGATTTAAAGAACGTATTGTACGTGAAATGGCATTGGCACAAGCAGGGAAGAATGCACTCATACGCATTAAAATAAACAACATCACCAATTACGAAATGGTTGCTGCACTTTACGAAGCCAGTCAGGCGGGTGTACAAATACGGATGATTGTTCGTGGAATTTGTTGCTTGGTTCCCGGAGTGCCTGGTATTAGTGATAATATTGAAGTCATCAGCGTAGTAGATCGTTATTTAGAGCATCCACGAATGGTTATTTTTGAAAACAGTGGTGAAAGAGAAATATTCATTTCTTCAGCCGATTGGATGACTCGTAACCTAGATAATCGTGTCGAGGTGACCTGCCCAATTTATGATAAAGACATACAGCAAGAACTTGTAGATACTTTTGAGTTGAGTTGGAATGACAATGTAAAGGCACGTTGGGTGAATGACTCCGCTAAACCTGTTTACCGCAATAATGGCGCTGCAACACTCCGCTCACAAGAGGCCACCTATTCATATTATCAGAATAAACTAAAATCCTCTTGAGAATCTCTAAATATGCTGCTATTGATATAGGCTCAAACGCTGTACGTTTGTTGGTCAGTAATGTTATAGAGCGTAAGAACAACCCAACCCTTTTCACCAAGAATACTATGGTTCGTGTTCCCATACGACTGGGTCAGGATACCTTTACACATGGCTCTATAGGAATGCCGAATCAGCAGCGTATGATTGATGCCATGCTTTCTTTCAAGAAGTTAATGGGGGTTCACGGTGTTTCTCATTATATGGCTTGCGCCACTTCTGCGCTACGGGAAGCTAAAAATGGATCGGAACTGATTGAGCGTATTTTAAAAGAAACCGAAGTAGCCATTGATATCATCGATGGAAAACGAGAAGCAGAAATCATTGCCATGACGGATTTATACGATGTCATGAAACCTCATAAATCCTATCTCCTTGTTGATGTTGGTGGCGGAAGTACTGAACTTACGGTAATTGATCGTGGTAAAACCATTGCCTCAAAGTCTTTTAAAATAGGAACAGTTCGATTGCTTAATAAAATGGTAGCGGACAAAGAAATGGCATCCTATCAAAAATGGATTGAAAAACACACACGTAAACTCGAACGCCTTTCTGTTGTGGGTTCGGGTGGTACCATTAACAAAGTATTTAAGCTTTCTGGCGTGAAGATAGGAAAGCCTCTTTCCTATATTTTACTTTCAGAGTATTATGAATACTTAAAAAAGCGTACGTATAAAGAGTTAATCGTAGATCTGAGGTTAAATCAAGATCGTGCAGACGTTATCGTACCTGCAGTTCACATCTACCTTTTGGCCATGAAGCAATCGGGTGCCAATAAAATTTATGTTCCCAAAGTTGGTTTGGCAGATGGTATGATTAAGCTTCTGTATAAAGAGCTACACTAGTAATGGCCGTCTCTTGGATCAATATTCCAAGTTGAATTTTTTCTTAAACAGTTCTAATGCCGGGTTTTTTTCGGCGAGGGCATGGTATTTATCTTCGTTGGTGTAAACAAATTTCTTTTCTTCTTTCACTTCCAAATGTATCTTTAGTGTAAGGGCATCATTCGAAAGCTGGTCTCGTAAATACGCCATCAATTCATTGCTGTTTTTTTCAAGCTCAACCCTGTTGGTGTCGTTTGGAACTGCGTAGTGAATTTCAACTTTGTTCTTAAGCCTAGGAAGGTCAAGCTGCAATAGCGCTACCATATTCCTTTCTCCATTAACTGTAATAATTTCTGTAAACTTTTTCCAGTGCTCCTCAATACTTTCTTGATTTACTTCGTTGTCACGTACTTCTTTGTCCTCAGTAGCAGAAACGACCTTATTTTTGTGCTCCTTTTGAACTTTTAGACTTGATAGTGACAAGCCTGAGACGCCTTGTGAAGACAAGTCTAACTGTATGGTTTCCTCTTTTTCAGGAGTGTCAGTGGGTATTTCTGTCTGTTGGTTTTTCTCACCGGCTTTTTCTGCAGGATTTTCTGCTGTTTCGTTGGGCTGAATAATGGCTTCGGGTGCAGGGGTTAAATCGGCTTCTGCTGAATTTTCTGCTGATGTTGAAGATGCTTCTTCCTGTTTTTGTACTGTTGTTTTTGGAGCAACAACACCATCAAAGGGTTTTATGTAGAGTTTACTGTTTTTTTTTTCGCCTTCGTTTAGCGAGGCTACTTGCATCAAGCACAACTCCACTTGTAAATGTGGGTGAAGGCTGTTTTTGTATTGAAGTGCGTATTTATTGGTTAAATCAAGGGCATCTAGCAAAAAGGTTTTGGAGACTTGTTTTGCTTGGGCCATAAAGGCAGCTTCTGTTTCGGTATCTACTTCCAATAATTGTGTTGTACCTTCATTTTGACACATCATCAAATCTCGGAAGTGTTTTGATAAGCCGTTAATGAAATGATAGCCATCAAAGCCTAGCGCTAACAACTGATTGAATCGTAAGATGCTGTTGTGTAAATCGCCATTATGTAGCAATTCGGTAATGTCCAAATAGCTATCATAATCCAAAATATTTAAGTTTAGTGAAACGTGTTTGGCTGTCAGTTTTTCACCAGCGTAACTGATCATCCTGTCAAATATGGAGAGTGCGTCTCGCATGGCACCGTCTGCCTTCTGGGCAATGAGGTGTAAGGCTTTATCTTCAGCATCTACCCCTTCACGATCTGCAATCACTTTCAAATAGTCTTGAGCGTCTTTTGGGCTTATACGTTTAAAATCAAAGATTTGACATCTCGACAGTATCGTTGGAATGATTTTTTGTTTTTCTGTAGTGGCAAGTATGAAAATGGCATGTTGTGGCGGTTCCTCTAAAGTCTTTAGAAAGGCATTAAAGGCAGCCGTACTTAGCATATGCACTTCATCAATGATATATACTTTATAACTTCCTTTTTGGGGTGGAATACGTACTTGCTCAATAAGACTTCTTATATCGTCAACAGAGTTATTTGATGCCGCATCAAGTTCAAATACATTGAAAGCAAAATCTTCATTTGGGTCAATATCAGCACCAAGACTGTTTATTTTTTTAGCAAAAATACGCGCACAAGTGGTTTTGCCTACGCCTCTAGGTCCACAGAAAAGCATCGCTTTGGCAATTTTGCCTAAATCAATGGCATTTTGCAAGGTTTGTGTGATGGCTTGTTGACCAACTACGTCTGTAAATGTCTGTGGTCTGTATTTTAAAGCCGATACTATAAATTCACCCATGAGGTAAAGATAAACAAACTCACCTTTTTGTCCTATGATAAATTAGACACAAATGGGGGAATAGTGTATTTTTGTCCCGCAGGCCTCCTTATCGCTCCGCCTTGGCGGAGAGGAAAGTCCGGACACCATAGCGCAGTATAGCGGGTAACGCCCGTCGCTTTGATTTATCAGAGTAGGACCAGTGCAACAGAAAGCAAGTACAGTTCGGCTGTAGTGAAACCAGGTAAACTCTATGCGGTGAAACGCCATGTAAACCAACGTTTAGGATAGCGCGTCCAAGTTGGAGGGTAGGCGGATTGAGCGTTGCAGTAATGCATCGCCTAGATTAATGATAAGGCACGACAGAATCCGGCTTATGGCCTGCTTTTTATTTATTTGTGGGTACGTGTAGGGTGTCGAAAAAATCTTCTTTTGGTTCCCACAGCTCTATTATATTTCTTTCAGGATCGAGAATATGCACAAACTTGCCGTAAGGATAAGCGCTTATTTTATCAATGATGGTTACGCCAATACTCTTTAGTTTTTTTACCAAGGCTTCAATTTCTTGAACACGGTAATTTATCATAAAGTCTTTTTCAGATGGTTTGAAGTATGCTGTGTCATTGGGAAAAATATTCCAGTGAATGTATTTTGCTTTTTTGGGGTTCTTGGAATGGCGCATTTCAAAGGTAGCCCCGTAAGGATTGAGCACGAGTCCAAGTTGGTTTTGATACCAGTTTTGAAGATTTTCTGTCGACTTTGCTTTGAAAAAAACACCACCAATGCCTATTATCTTAGGATCTTTCATTATTTGGGGTTTAAGTATTAAATGTAGCTTTTTTTAACTAAACACGCCCTTTTAACAATGTCAAGGTGTTTGGCCCTTCATTAAACAACAGGTCTATTATGGATAAATTCGGAATAAATCCATTTTTTTCTTCAAATACCTGAGTGTATTTGAGTCCTACATCAGCAGTGTTGTTCTTCTGTTCTATTTGCGCTCTAATGTCTGTAGCAGCAATACTTGCTTCATAGCTTTGGGTATACACTAGCCTAGGCTTCCAGCCCACGAGCTTTAGTAGTAGCTCAAAATAAGCCTTGTTAAAGGCGTACAACGACGAAAATGAAGTGTTGTAAAAAACAGCTAACTCATCTTCGTAAAATTCAAAATAGGGAGAAGAACGATAGGCTGATTGTATGGATTTCCAATGTTGTTTTTGCCAAGCAAAACTATTTTCTATTGCAACGTTATGGTAGTATTGATGTCCTATTTTTCCAAGATGCTTAACAGGGATTGACAGCAATAATTTTCCGTTTGCTCCGTGTATGTACGTTCTGTTTCTAAGCGTTTGCTTTTGATAATAGTCGTATTGCTCTATGATAAGCGTTTGTGCAGTTGTCATAAGCGTCCACAAGCCTATGGAGCCCGTATACGCTAAGGGCGCAACAACGGTACTCATTTATGCTTTTTTAGAACGTCTTCTGTACCATACAACCCCTTGCCAAATAGCTACAAAGGCTGCAAAATACCAACGATAAGATACGGGTTTTCCTGATCCGCCAACGGTAGTAAAGACCCTATCCCAACGTATGTTCCAATTGCGAAATCCATCCATAAAACCATCAATGCTCATCCATATAAAGACTGGTTTTCCAACAATGTGATCTTCTGGTACAAATCCCCAAAAGCGACTGTCTTCAGAACGGTGGCGGTTGTCACCCATCATCCAGTAATACCCTTGCTTAAAGGTATAGTTGTCTGCGGGCGATCCATTAATCATTATGGTATCACCATTAATCTCTAAATCATTAAATTCATAATCTGAAATAATCTTTTTATAGAGCGCTACATTTTTCGGGTTTAGGCTTACGGTAACTCCTTTCTCAGGCATGACAAGAGGTCCAAATTGATCCTCGTTCCAGTTATAGCGAACATTATTTGGAAAATAAGTATCGTTGTAGGTATGCGTGCTATTGATGTTTCGTTTTAGACTGTCTAACTTTAATTGACTTGGCAACTCCTCTGCTTCTTTTAGTGTGAGGAACAGGCTTTTCTGGGTTTCCAACAACTCCTTGGCCTGAATACGGTATTGCTGAACAATGTTAAGGGGTAAACCTCTAGCTCCAGTAAGCACCTGATAATTATTCGGATCTTGATTGGCGATCATCAATAAATGGGGTCTTAACGCATCAAGTATGGGCTGGGTAATGTTTGTGATTAAGAACTTTCGTGTAAGGTCGTCATAACCTGCATTGATAAGCCTTCTGGCAGAGATTCCCTTTGCGTTGTAAGCCCTGTAGCCGAAAATGGGCTTAGCTCGGTCCGGCATAATAGATTCAACTCCATTAATGTGTATAATCCCATCTATTATGCTGAGTGTATCCCCAGGAATAGCAACACAACGTTTCACATAATTGGATTTTTTGTCAATAGGCTTTACAACACCTGCTTCTTTCTTGAAAAATTGCCTTACCGTATCTGCAGGCCAACTAAATACGACAATGTCGTTTCGTTTTATTTGCTGCAGCCCTGGAAGTCTTAAATAGGGGAGTTGTGGTTTTTTTAAATAGGATCTTGTTTTGACCAATGGAATGGTATCGTGAACCATAGGAAATGAGACCACCGTCTGTGGTGCTCGGGCGCCATAATGGAATTTACTAACCAATAGAAAATCTCCTACCAATAATGATTTTTCTAATGAACCTGTCGGAATGATATAAGGTTGCATAAAATAAGCATGTACAACAGTAGCAATTACCACCGCATATACTATTGAACCAATAAATTGACCAAATTTTGTTTTTGGTGCTGTGGACTGCTCTGGGTTATAGTGTACGTCGCTGGCGTAGTTTATGTAGAAGCCGTATAGTCCTAGGGTTGTCCAAGCCAACAAAGAGTCTGTTAGCGAGTCTTTACCAAACTTCCTTGCCGTTTCTACCCAGACTACAGGGAGCATTAACAGATTTACAATAGGAAAGTACAACAGGAATACCCACCAAGAGGGCCGTCCAATGATTCGAAGTAAAACAACGGAGTTATAAAAGGGAATAGCTGCCAAATAGGGAGCATAGCCCGCTTTTTTGTATAACTTCCACAGTTTTACAAACATGAGAACTTGACAGAGCAAAACAAACAGTGCCCATTGTGATAGAGTCATAATTTGGAGGTTTAGGTTATGTTTAACACATCTTTCATTGTAAAAATACCGCTTTTACCATTAATCCACTCGGCAGCAACAACGGCTCCCAAGGCAAAACCATCGCGATTGTGTGCGACATGCTCAATGCTGATTTTATCTGTTGGTGAGTTATAGTCTACGGTATGCGTACCTGGAACATCTGGCAAGCGCTCTGCCCGTATGGGTAGATCCTTTTCTTTTGCATCTTCTTCCAATGCCCACGTATTTTTATCAATGTATGGTAAAACACCTTCTGCAAGCGTGATGGCTGTGCCACTAGGTGCATCTAGCTTTTGGGTATGATGAATTTCTGTTAGGCTTGCATTGTATTCTTTGTGTTGCCCCATCATTTGTGCGAGCTTTTCATTGAGCGCAAAAAATATATTTACCCCTAAACTGAAGTTTGAAGCATACAAAAAGGCTCCTTTTTTTGACGCACACCTTGATTCGATATCCGCACGGCTATCAAGCCAGCCTGTTGTGCCACAAACTACTGCTACACCTTCGTTTATGGCGTGTGTAATATTAGCTACTGCAGCGGATGGAACACTAAAGTTTATGGCTACTTCAGCACCATTTAAGGAGTCTTTAGGATTGTCCTTGTCAATGATGGCAACAATTTCATGGCCTCTTAACTTTGCGATGCTTTCAATGGCCTTACCCATTCTTCCGTATCCTAAAAGGGCTATTTTCATATTAAAAAGTTAATGCGACGCGCATTCCCGCTACCGGTTGTGCACCAACAGGCGCAACATCAAAATAGGGTTTTACCGTTAAATCGCTGTTTACATTGTATTGTTTTAAATGGGCATCAATATTGGCGTCCAAGATATTAAGAAAATAAAAGCCCAAGATAAAAATCATGGAACGATCTCTGTTACGCTTATAAAAGTCTTGACCGTCTACCAAGCGGTCTGTACTTGCGATAAGGCTTTGAAATTCATCATCGTTATATCCAGCAATTCTTCTTTTGTAGGCGTCTCGATAGCGCAAATATTTTTTATGATTTTGATTATAGGTGTAGATTGAAGCTCCAATAGCTCCATAAACAAGGGGAATTTTCCAATAGCGTTTGTTGTATGCTTGCCCCAAACCAGGAAGTACTGCTGAGTAAAACGCTGCTTTTGCGGGTCTTAGGGGGTCTTCGTTTTCTAATTTTCGTATATCGTCTGCTATAATTTGTTGTCCAAATACGAAACAACCACAGCATGATAAAAGAAGGAAAAGTGCGAAACGCTTCACTAGTTTAGTTTTTTACGGATGTTTTCAAATTCCTCTTCAGAAGCGAATGTAATAATGATTTTCCCTGCACCGTTCTTGTTAACAGTCGTTTGAACGGGAACATTGAAAAAGGTTTTAAATGCATCTAGGTGTTTTGCTGTATAATTTTGGGTCGAGGGGGTTTTGGCTTTTTTTGGTTTTACTGCTTGTTCTGTCGCTCTTACCGACATCCCGTTAGCGACAATTTTTTTATACAACTTTAATTGTTCTTGTTTGTCTGCTACGCTGAGTAATGCACGTCCGTGCCCCATACTTATAAAACCATCCCTGATGCCTGACTGGATGATGGGGTCTAGATGCAACAAACGCAAGTAATTGGTAACGGTTGATCTCTTTTTTCCGACACGTTTGCTCATTTGCTCTTGTGTAAGCTTAATTTCATTGATAAGCCTTTCATAGCTCAATGCGATTTCAATAGGGTCTAAATCATCTCTTTGGATGTTTTCAACCAATGCCATCTCCAACGACTCTTGATCGTTTGCGACACGAACAAAAGCGGGGATGGATTTTAGATTAATAGACTGAGAAGCCCTGAATCGTCGCTCCCCAGAAACCAATTGATAGCGGTTGTCATTTAGTTTTCGCACCGTTATGGGTTGAATAACGCCAAGCTCAGAAATAGACGAAGCCAGTTGTGCTAAAGTATCTGGGTTGAATTGCGTTCGGGGTTGAAAAGGATTGGTTTCGATTTGATTAAGGGGGAGTTCAATAACCTTTCCTTCTACACTGCCTTGAACAAGATTTTCATCTGTTGGGAGTAGCGCTGATAGCCCACGTCCCATGGCTTGCCGTTTTTTTGCTTTTGCCATATTACTTTTTTTTGTTGATTAGTTCTTGCGCTAGCTTTAAATAGCTGGAAGCCCCTTTGCTGGTGGCATCGTAATCAATAATTGTTTCTCCAAAGCTGGGTGCTTCCCCGAGCTTTACATTTCTTTGGATAATGGTGCTAAACACCATATTTCCAAAATGTTTTTTTACTTCATCCACCACTTGGTTCGATAAGCGTAGCCTTGAGTCGTACATGGTCAGCAACATGCCCTCAATACCAAGATCTGCATTGTGGATTTTCTGTATGCTTTTAATGGTATTCAACAATTTGCCTAAGCCCTCTAAAGCAAAGTATTCGCATTGAATGGGAATGATAACCGAATTAGCAGCCGTAAGTGCATTTAATGTAATGAGCCCAAGCGAAGGAGCACAGTCAATAAAAATATAATCGTACTCATCCTTAATTGGTTCCAATGCCTTGCGAAGCATCATTTCTCGATTGGTTTTATCAACCAATTCAATTTCGATTGCAACCAGATCAATATGTGCTGGTATTAGGTCCAGATTTGGTGAATTTGTAGCTACAATAGCTTCTTTAGCAGTGACGGTATGCTCTAATACTTGATAAGATCCTTTTTCAACAGCATCCACTTCAATGCCTAGTCCAGAAGTAGCATTTGCTTGTGGATCAGCATCAACAAGGAGTACCTTTTTTTCAAGTACGCCAAGTGAAGCCGCAAGATTCACAGAAGTAGTTGTTTTTCCAACCCCTCCTTTCTGATTCGCTATGGCAATAATGTTTCCCATCCCAACTAATGAAGTGTAAAAATACTACTAAAATGCAGTAGTTTGTACCAAATTTATGTTAACTATTTTTTCTTCCTAATGGCAAGCTCTAATAAGTCCCACATGGTTTTTTTAACCTGCTCCAAATTGTTAAACTGCCCCGCTCCTTTGAGCCATTCGCCTCCGTCTAAGGTGATTACTTCACCGTTGAGGTAGGCACCAAAATCGGACACCATGTAGGCAACTAGATTGGCCAGCTCTTGGTGTTCACCGACTCGTCCAATTGGAATGCGTTTTTTTGGATCAAATTTCTTCTTTATTGGCGCAGGCAATAGGCGATCCCATGCGCCTTTGGTCGGGAAGGGTCCGGGAGCAACAGCATTAAAACGCATACCGTATTTAGCCCATTCGACAGCCAATGAACGTGTCATGGCCAAAACTCCTGCTTTGGCACAAGCAGAAGGAACGACATAGCCCGATCCTGTAAATGCATAGGTGGTTACGATATTGAGAACGTTGGTATTTTGTTGCTTGGTTTTTATCCAATGCTTACCAAAAGTTAGCGTACAGTTTTTTGTTCCCTTGAGTACAATATCGAGAATGGTGTCAAAGGCATTTGAAGACAATCGCTCGGTAGGGGCTATAAAGTTGCCTGCTGCATTATTGACCAATACGTCTACGGGACCATATTTTTCTAATACTTGTTGGTGCATGGACTCAACTTCTTCAATGTTGCGAACATCACAAGCCACGGCATAACAATCGCCCCCAGTAGCTTCCATTAATTCCTGTGTGGTAGTTTCCAGTTTTTCGATATTACGAGAAGTTATGGCAACTTTAGCGCCAAGTTCTAGAAAATATCGGGTCATTGACTTGCCCAGCCCACTTCCGCCGCCAGTTACGACGATAACCTTTCCCGCTAATGCGTCGTCCCGTAACATTTGTTCTGCGTGTTTCATCTTATTTAGTTAATCAATCAATTAATTAATTAATGGTATCTGCATACTCAATGAGATACACATCCTCATTCTTTCTTTTCATCAAATAGCGTTCCCTTGCATAGCGTTCCATTTCTATGGAGTCGCTCAATTGCAAGAGTGTTTTTCTGTCAACAGCGATACTTTCTTCCAAGGTGTTTTTTTGTCTTTCTAACTCAGATAATTTACGCTCAAGACTAAAGTAGATGAGCAGCGAATTGGAATCTAGAAAAACCATCCAAACAACAAAGAATACCCCAATTAAGGCATACAGGTTTGTAGCTAACTTAAACCATGGGTTTTTAAAAAGCTTTTTCATTTGATTACCGTTTCAATCCACTGATGCATTTGATCTTTCGCAAAATTCAAATCATTGTTTTTTATAACCATATCTGCTGCGCTTAGATGAGGCGCTATAAACTGATTGTGCATGGTGTGCAACGTGTTTTCAAAACGATCTAACACCTCTTCTTTTGTTCTGCCTCTCGTACTTACGTCACGCTTTACACGTCTTTCAATACGTTTGTCAATATCAGCATCAATATACACTTTATAGTCAAATAATTCACGAAGTGGGGCATGAGCAAACACCAAAATACCTTCAATTAAAATATATTTTTTTGGGTGAAAAACTTCAATGTCATCCATACGCAAGTGTTGTTCAAACGAATATACAGGGCTTTTTATTGAGTTACCCTTTTGAAGTTGCATAACATGAGCCGCAAGTAAATCCAAATCAAGTGCATCAGGATGATCGAAGTTGATTAGACAACGTTCTTCAAATGACAATGCTGGCATGTGCTTATAGTACCGATCTTGAGAGAGTATAAGTGTATTTTTTTTACCCAGCAGGTTTGCTGCATAATTGACCAGGGTAGTTTTGCCTGCACCTGTACCGCCACTAATTCCAATTATCACGTATCGATGTTTTTGTAAAGATAAGCTTCCATTGTTGATCGTCTGCTTCTTTAAATTGTTAAATGTTAACAGAAACATAAACGATAAAAACCCTATGATATTCTAAATCGCGTTGGGATGTGCGCCCATTTTTTGTGCGGCAATAAATGCCCCGGTCCAAGCATTTTGAAAATTAAAGCCACCTGTGACAGCATCAATATTGAGGACTTCACCTGCGAAAAATAAATTGTTATGAATCTTACTCTCAAAGGTTTTGAAGTTAATTTCTTTGAGTGCTACACCTCCAGCTGTTACAAACTCTTCTTTAAAGGTGCTTTTGCCCGTTACCTTAAATACTGCAGAAGTTAGCTGTGTGGCTAGTTTTTGAAGTTGCTTTTGATTCGTTTCTGCCCATTTGATGTCGGTTGGAAAATCAGCTCCAATGACGAGCTGTTCCCATAAGCGTTTTGGCAAACCAAACAATGCAGATTTACGGACTAATTTTTTTGGGCTTTCATTTTTTTGGTGCTCTAATTCTCTCAAACAAGTTGTGAAATCTTGTGCAATAAAATTAATGTTCAAATCAAAATTATAGTTTCGTTTTGCTAGTTCAATAGCTCCGTAGGCTGATAATTTGAGAACAGACGGGGCGCTTATGCCAGCATGCGTAATTAGCAACGGGCCAGATGAAGTTAATGTGCTGTCGTTGACTGCCAGTTCGACGTGTTTCGCCACAACTCCTGGGATTGATTTTAAACGAGGATCTGAAATGGAAAACGTAAATAACGAGGGTACAGCCGTTACAACTTGATGCCCCAATTCCTCTAGTAGTGTCCATATTTTTGGGCTACTCCCTGTTGCAATAAGTATTTTTTCGGCGCTAAAAGTTCCTTTGGGAGTTGCAAGTTCCCACCTTTTATTAGAAGTAATTATGTCTTGAACAGAATGATTAAGCAATACATCAATATTGTATTTATCAGCTTCTGATGTAAAGCAATCTATAATAGTCTGAGCAGAATTTGATTCTGGAAATACGCGTCCATCTTCTTCAATTTTCAAGCGAACACCTCTATCCTCAAACCATTGTATGGTATCACCTGTCATGAAGGCATGAAAAGGCCCTAATAATTCTTTCTGACCTCTTGGATAATTTGATGATAGGGGCTTTGGTTCAAACTCGGCATGGGTTACGTTGCAGCGTCCACCTCCAGAAATTCTTACTTTAGACAACACGTTGCTTCCGCGCTCTAAAATACCAATCTTTAATTTCGGATTTTTTTGGGCAGTATTGATTGCTGAAAAAAAACCAGCAGCACCTCCGCCTACAATAAGTATATCGTAATTTTTATTGATCATATGGCGCAGTAAAGCTCACGGGGTTAAAAGTATTGAAAATAACGCGGCATATGTAAAATGTTATAGGAAGATGTTTTAGAAAAAAGTCGGGATGACAGGATTTGAACCTGCGACCCCACGCACCCCATGCGTGTGCGCTACCAGGCTGCGCCACATCCCGAATGAAAATCGGTAGAATAATTGGGACACGTTGATTTTATCAAAGAAATCCCAATTTATTTTTGTCGGGGTGGCAGGATTCGAACCTGCGACCTCCTGCTCCCAAAGCAGGCGCGATGACCGGGCTACGCTACACCCCGTAAAACGGATTGCAAATATAGAATATATCGCAAGGTTGCCAAACATATTTTCTTATCATTTTAGATAATAGATTGATAATAACTTTTGATAGTAATATACCCAACCTATCATCTTAAACCAGTAATTTTGAATTTAAATTATTAGCCATGAGTGATGCACCTGAACATATCAAAACGCTTATTATTGGATCTGGACCTGCCGGTTATACGGCCGCTATTTATGCTGCCCGAGCAGATTTAAAACCGGTTGTTTATACAGGTTTGGAGCCTGGAGGACAACTTACAACCACCACAGAAGTTGATAATTTTCCTGGATATCCAGATGGAGTTGATGGCCCAACCATGATGGTGCAACTTCAACAGCAAGCGGAACGCTTTGGTACTGACGTGCGTATCGGCATGGCCACTGCAGTAGAATTTTCTAAAGAAGTTGGTGGGTTGCACCGCGTTACTATTGATGACAATAAAGAAGTGTTTGCTGAAACCGTTATTATTTCTACTGGAGCAACTGCCAAATATTTAGGCCTGCCGAGTGAACAACGTTTACGAGGTGGAGGTGTTTCGGCCTGTGCGGTTTGCGATGGGTTCTTTTATAAAGGGCAGGATGTGGCTATTGTAGGTGGGGGAGATACCGCTGCAGAAGAAGCAACATACTTGGCTAACATTTGTAAGAAGGTAACCATGTTGGTCCGTAAAGATTACATGAGAGCTTCAAAAGCCATGCAACACCGTGTTACTTCCACACCAAATATTGATTTGCGCTACAATACCGAAATTGACGAAGTATTAGGCGATATGGTAGTTAAAGGGCTTCGAATGGTCAACAATCAAACGGGTGAAAAAGAAGAGATCAGCATAACAGGACTTTTTATAGCCATAGGCCACAAGCCCAACACAGATATCTTTAAAGGTCAGCTTGACATGGATGACGCAGGCTATCTAATTACAGCAGGAAAATCCACCAAAACAAATATACCTGGCGTGTTTGCTTCTGGAGACGTTCAAGACAAAGAATATCGTCAGGCCGTAACTGCAGCCGGAACAGGCTGTATGGCTGCTTTAGATGCTGAACGCTATTTGGCTACTATCGAAACTCCCGCCTAGATCATGCGCATTACACCTTCATCTATCAAATTCTTTACGCTCTTTAAGCTGCCAGCAGCCTATTTTAGTGGTGTACGCGTAAGAAGTATAGATGAAAAACAATGTACTGTCCGTGTGCGCTTGAACTTTATGAATAAAAACCCTTTTCGCTCGATGTTTTGGGCAGTTCAGGGGATGGCAGCCGAACTAAGTACGGGTGCCCTAATCATGCATGCCTTACATCAAACCAACACAAAAGCTTCCATGTTAGTTATCGAAAACAAGGCTACGTTTTCAAAAAAAGCCGTCGGACGTATAAATTTTAGTTGCCCACAGGGCGAAGCTGTTTCAGCTGCTATTGATGCCGCCAAAGAAACCCATACACCCCAACAAATTTGGCTTTATGCAAAAGGTCTTGACGAAGTAGGGGATGAGGTGTCTTCCTTTTCATTTTTGTGGACGATAAAAGTTAAAAATTAACATTTCTACAACACTTTTGTTGCACTCTATTTACGTATTTCGTGTGAAACATTAACCATGTCTCCAAAACCAACAGTATCGTACTTTAAAAAGATTTTAGCGAATGTTTACGAATACCCTAGCATCTTCTATAAAGAACTAAAAAAGGCCAAAATCCAGCTCGATACGTACGACTATGGAAGACTTAAACAATGGGTATCAAAACTTGAAAAGTCGCATCTTACTTTGGACTGATGATTTTAATGTCCTCGTAAACTATAGCCCCCCTAATAATTGCTCTTATTTTATCGTGTAAGGCTTCAATAATATGGAGTTTTAGCTTTCGCTGGTGGTAGACCATGCTGACTTCCCTTGCTGGTTCGGGTGCTTCAAATGATTTTAGATTTCTTTGCTGAACCTCGTTTAGCTTTCGAGCGTGCAAATACGGCAATAAGGTTATGCCCAATCCTTCTTCTGCCAATTGCACTAGCGTTTCAAAACTCCCGCTTTTTATTTCGAATGTAAGGGGTATTTCGTGTTTTATCTTACAAATGTTCAGTGCTGAATTTCGAAAACAATGCCCGTCTTGTAAGAGCAAGACCTGTTCGGTTTTTAGCATATCGGCAGTAATATTTTTTTCTCTGTTTAACTTAGAATGCTTCGGAACGTACACCATAAAGGGCTCGTAATAAAGGGGCTTTTCCAATATGTGCTCATAATCCAATGGAGTAGCTGCAATACCTGCATCAAGTGTGCCCTTTTCTAAATGCTCAATAATTTGTTTCGTAGGCATTTCTTCAATTTCCAAGACAAGTTTTGGATATGCTTTTAAGACCGTATGTAAAAACAAAGGGAGTAGCGTGGACATTACCGTAGGTATAATGCCAAGTTTAAAACTACCACCTATCAGGCCTTTTTCTTGTTGAATGACATCTTGTATCCTGTCTGATTCAGCTACGATAAGATGCGCCTGTTGAATGATTTTTTCACCGACTGCTGTAAGCCCTATGGGTTTTTGGGTACGATCAAAAATTTTAAGGTCTAGCTCTTGTTCCAATTTTTGAATTTGCATACTCAAAGTTGGCTGGGTTACATGGACATGTTGCGCCGCAGTGGTGAAATTTCGATGTTCTGCTACTGCAATACAGTACTTAAGTTGGGTTATGGTCATTTTATTCGGTTAAAACGGTTACTTGCATACGCATATTGGTTAGCGGCCACTCGCGCTTGTCTGTTGGTAGGGCATTGATAGCATCAACGACTTCCATGCCACGTATAACCTTTCCAAAAACAGTATAGCTTCCATCCAAATGATACGCACCTGGAGATTGATGTACAATAAAAAATTCATAGGGAGATGCCAGTTTGTGGGGGTTTTCAATTTCGCTACTCGGCATAGATATCACACCGCGGTGATGCTTGTAGCCCTTACGTGTATCGGGGGGTAGTAAGTATTTTCCAATTTTTCGTCTTTTTTGTCCTGTATCTGCATTATCAGAATTCCCTCCTTGAATAATAAAATCTGGAACAACCCTGTGAAAATAGGTGTTGTCAAAATAGCGTTGTTTTGTCAGAAAAATAAAATTTGCCCTGTGATAGGGAGTGTTTTTGAAAAGTAAAATATCAAAACTACCCAGTGGGGTTTCTATCCGCACTTTGTTTTCAGGGTTTTCTTCCCCAAATTTCATTAAAAAGGGAATTGCGGTTTCATCGCTTAGGGGTAGGTCGCTTTTTTTTTTCGGTAATACCTCTTTTGATATCTTTGGTTCAGAAATAGCTGTATCCATTTTTTTATGTTGCTTAGGCGTAGTTGTAGTAGTGCAAGACAACAGCGTACTTGAGAAAATCACGATAAACAGCAAAAGAAAATTACGTTTCATACGTTGTAAAGTTACTATTTTTCCTTTCTTGTCAAGAGCTATTTTTATTTGTTACTGCTTTTGTACTTTTGCTAAACAAATCTAATTCGTGTTTAAACGCAATCCATTCGGACATTATCTTTTTATTAAGCTTTGGCTCATTCGCCTATTGGGGTTTTTTACGCGTCGTCGCTTTAACAAGTTTAATAATTTAAGTATAAGGGGATCAGAAATTATCCGCGATCTTCCAGATAAAAATGTACTTTTTATTTCAAATCATCAAACGTATTTTGCCGATGTAACTGCTATGTTTCATGTGTTTTTTGCCAGTCTTGCAGGTCGTGATGATAATTTGAATTATTTGCGCTATATCTGGCGACCAAAGTTAAATGTGTATTATATCGCCGCCAAAGAAACCATGAAGGCTGGTTTTTTACCCCGTATTTTAGCTTACACTGGTTCTATTTCCATAGAACGCACGTGGCGTGAAAAAGGCAAATCCATCAATCGACAGGTAAAGATGAGCGATATTTCAAATATTGGTAAAGCTTTGGATGACGGTTGGGTAATTACTTTTCCACAGGGGACTACCAAACCATTTGCTCCTGTGCGCAAGGGAACGCTGCATATTATTAAAACCTACAATCCCATAGTTGTACCCATACAAATTGATGGTTTTCGTCGTTCGTTTGATAAAAAAGGAATCTTTATAAAGAAAAAAGGAATCAAGCAAACCATGCACATAAAGCCACCAATAAAATTTGATTTTGAAAAATCAACAGACGAACTGATATTACAGATTTCTGAAGCTATTGGGCAGGTACCTAAAAAATAGCTATTCTACAATTCCAGCACAGCTAATGCGTGCACCTGCAGCTCCCGAAGGCTGCGACGTAAAATCATCAGCACCTTGATGTACTATAATGGCTTTTCCCAAAATATTTTTAGCTTCATCTTCACAGCCAATACACCATTCGTCAGTCTCAAAATATACCCTTCCGATGCCATTTTCACCTACCTCAAAGTTTCCTATATCGCCTTTATGATAGCCTTTTTCATCGCCCCAAGCTCCGTGTGGAGTAAACGTTGGGTTCCAATGACCTCCTGTTGATTTGCCGTCATCAGAAGAACAATCGGCCTTTTCGTGAAGATGTATGGCATGCGTTCCTGCTGATAGCCCACGGATGGTTGCACTTAGCTTGACGACCCCATCTTGTTCGCTTAATAGGGCAAAGCCCGCTGCATTAGAACCGCTTTTTGCATCTAAGCCTACT
Organism: Flavobacteriaceae bacterium; assembly: GCA_024639165.1. Classification (GTDB taxonomy): domain Bacteria; phylum Bacteroidota; class Bacteroidia; order Flavobacteriales; family Flavobacteriaceae; genus UBA7446. Next base: position 102,009 of record JAHEIX010000003.1, read on the forward strand.
TCGAGTTGGCTGTGTTTGCAAGAAGTTATCGTGATTAAAAAAACAAAAAGTACTGCGTAATTTTTCATATTACCAAAATATACAAATTTTTAAAATAAAACTTAATCTAAAAATGGAACTAGCGTATTGTAATAGCGTTCTGCTATAAATGCTGCACCTGCTTGGTTGTAATGTATATCATCTGTCAACATACCGTCTGTAAATCCAGTGGCCATATCCACAACAACTACTTCAGATGTTGCGGTTGTATGACTGCTCGCAATTTGTGTAATGACCGTCTTCATTTGAGCAAAAAGTAATGTGTACTCTTCTGTCATAAACGATGTTTTCCCAGGGGCGAGTAATTCAATAATGATCGTGATATTTGAATTATGGGCTTGTATTTTGTCTATAATGCTGTTGACATTCGCAATAATATCTTCTAAGTCGGCGCCATCTAATGCATCATTTCCGCCCGGTGAGCTAAAGAGCACAATATCCACATCCCCAACTGCAGTCAGCCAATTTTCGATATTATCATTTATTTGCGTTGCAGTCCAACCGCCACGTCCTTCGTGTTCATTGTCGAAACAATAATTCTTGTAGGATGCATATTCCCACAAGTCTTCATTGTTACCAACGAAGTCAAATTCAAAGCCTCCATCGATTAAGTCTTTCCACAATTCGTAGCGATAGCTTTCAAAAAGACCTGGAAACCCTTGCACCCGAGATGCTCCTAAAGGCATAATTTTGGTTCCCTTTTCAATAGGGCTGCATTCCGCTGAAATATCTTTTTCATCATCACTTGTACAAGCTGATAGTGCAAATAAGACAAAAAATAGGACCTGAAATTTTGAAATAGTTATTTTCATATTGTAAGATTTTCGGATTTATTTTTTAAATATAAACAAACTTTCACCATAGTTTTAATATATTTTTGATGTGTATAATTGTAGATATTTTAAAATTGTCTAAATGCGAATACAGTCAATCTTAATTTTTCTCTGCATATCCTTTTTGTTAGGTGGGTGTAAGCTTAGTTACCAGACGGCTTCTTTTTTACCGAGTACGCACGAGATTGATTATGCAGCGTCAAAACATTGGGCGGTATATGCCGGCATTTCATCCGAAGGAAATGAAATAGGCGCTGCTTTTGATGCTGCCTCCGCAGATGTTTTTTATGTCTATCCAACTCTTTTAACAGATAAGAAAGACATAAATTGGAATGCAGCTATTGATGATGCTAAAGTAAATGCAGACGTCCTAAAATGGATATTGCCTTATCAAGCATCAGCTTGGGCTGACGCGGGGCGTTTATTTGTGCCTTTTTATCGTCAGAACCACTACCGTGCTTTTTTTGAACCCTACAGAAATCAAGGGGGTAATGCAGCCATAGCCTTAGCTTATGCTGACGTAAAGGCCGCATTTGACCACTATATGGCGTATGAAAACAACGGGCGTCCCATTATTTTAGCCGGTCATAGCCAAGGAGCATTGCACTTAAAGAAATTACTGCAAGAATATTTTGATGGACAAGCGCTCCAACAGCAGTTGGTAGCTGCCTATTTGATTGGCACCCGTATTCTGGAAGACGAGTTTAAGGAGTTAAAACCACTTGTTTATCCTGACCAAATTGGGGGTTATGTCAGCTGGAACAGCTACAAAAAAGGAAAATATCCTACATATTATGCATGGTATAACAATGCCGTTACCACAAACCCTGTGACTTGGGACGCTAGTAAAAAGAGTCTTATTTCTGATCATAAGGGATTGTTATATTACGACAACATAATTTATAAAAAGAGCTTGGAAGTTGAAAAAATCAACGGCATGTTGTGGGTGAGTTTACCCAAAGTACCCAAGCGTTTTTGGATGTCTTTTGTTAAGGACTACCATCGCTTTGATGTCACTTTGTTCTGGGAAGATATTCGACAAAATGCCCTGGAACGTGTTGAAGCCTATGAGCGCAAAAAGCTTATTGCTCCTCGGGAGCGATTTTAACTTTCAACCCATTTAGCTCGGCAGTTATGGGGATTTGACAACCCAATCGTGAGTTTTCTTCAACTTGATAAGCTTCATCTAGCATGGCCTGTTCATCGTCGTTTCGTTCGCCAAAATGTTCTTCTGTAAGTATGTAAACTTGACAGGAAGCACACATGGCCATACCCCCACATATCCCGGCTACTGGAAGGTCATACCCTTTGCAAACCTCCATAAGGTTAAGATTCATATCTGTTGGAACAGCAAACTCATGTTCCGTACCCTCACGGTCAATAACTGTAATGTTAATATCTAGACTCAAGATGTTATGGTCTGTTTTGGTTGTTCGTCTTCGAATCCTTGCACCCCTTGCACAGTAGTGTATTTGAGGGTAAATTTCTTGTCTGGATTGATGATTTTGTATGCCGTTTGTACGGCAAGCGTGGCTTCGTGAAAGCCACACAAAATGAGTTTTAATTTGCCCGGGTAGGTGTTTACATCCCCAATGGCAAATACGCCTGGACGATTGGTTTGATAATCAAAAGTATCAACGACTATGGCGTTTTTCTCAATGTCAAGTCCCCAGTCGCCTATGGGTCCAAGTTTTGGCGACAAGCCAAATAGGGGAAACCAAAGTTCAGTATCAATAGTGGTATTAGCTTCTTTGGTATGAATGACTACAGCTGTTAAATCATCATCTCCATTTAGTTCTTTAACTTCTGCAAAAGTGTGAAGTTTCATTTTGCCAGCAGCAGCCAGCTCTTGTGCTCTTGACACGGAGTCTTTGTGGGCTCTGTAGCGGTCGCTTCTGTGAACAAGGTGTACAAAACTGCCTTTTTCTGCAAAGTAGATGGCCCAGTCAAGGGCAGAATCACCACCGCCAGAAATGACCATATCTTTTCCTTCAAACTGATCGGGATCCTTAACAATGTATCGGACGCCTTTTTCTTCAAAGTCTCCAATGTTGCTGATTAGGGGTTTTCTCGGTTCAAAACTTCCCAAGCCGCCAGCTATCATTACCACAGGTGCATGATGTTGCGTGCCTTTGCTAGTGGTTACTATAAAGGAGCCATCATCTTGTTTTTCGATGCTATCGGCACGTTCACCAAGTGTAAAACCAGGCTTGAATGGCGCAGCTTGCTCCATGAGCTTATCCACCAATTCTCCTGCCAATACGCTAGGATATCCAGGAATATCGTAAATGGGTTTTTTCGGATAAATTTCAGATAATTGCCCGCCAGGTTGTGGAATGGCATCGATTAAATGACAGCGTAACTTCATTAGACCTGCTTCAAATACGGCAAATAGCCCGACGGGTCCCGCACCAATAATAATAATGTCTGTTTTAATCATCTTGCTCGAGTAGTTTTTCTGTTAATTTATTCATTGCTAAAACTTTTTGCTCAAAATCTCCTTTTAACTTATTCCGATAGACGTAAAGCTTATCGAGTAATGCATCAGTTTCTTCTGGCAAAAATGCTTCTAACCACTGTCGTAAACGTTTTGCTAAAGTAGGTGATTTTCCGTTTGTGGAAATGGCAATTTTAAGGTTTCCTTTGGTTACGATGCCCCCCATATAGAAATCGCAGCGTGGCGGGTTGTCTGCCACGTTGACTAAAATGTGCTTTTTTCGACAAAGCTTATATACGCGATCATTCACTTTTGGGTTATCTGTGGTGGCGATTACAATGTTTTTGTTTTTTAAATAACGTGAATGAAAAGCGCGACTTAGAAGCTTAACGTTTTTGTTTTGAATAAAATCTTTTGTTTCCGCCCTTAACATAGGGCTCACAAGAGTCACACAGGCATTGGGCGATGACTTAAACAAGAATTGAAGTTTTTCCAGTGCTACGTATCCACCGCCTACAATCAAGACTTCAAGCTGTTCTGTTTTTAAAAAAATAGGGTAGAGGGTGTTCATGCCAATGCAAAAGCTTGGTGGTTGTTCCACAGTGCGGTTCTGTCTGTAACTGCTGGGCCAACAAATACCGTGGCCGGATTACTTATACCTTCTTTCTTTACAATATCAGTAATATTTTCTAGCGTTCCAGTTACCCATTTTTCGTTCTTTAGTGTTCCGTTTTGAACAATGCCTACGGGATAGTTAGCAGGTTTGTGTTTGCTGAAAATACGCATGATCTCCTCTAGGTGTGTCATGCCCATGAGAATAACAACCGTTGCTGATGATTCAGCTGCATGGCGTATGTCTTCAGAGGGTTTTCCGTCGCAAGTATACCCTGTGGTTACCCAAATACTTTCGTACATACAGCGTTTTGTAAGGGGTATGCGATGTTCAGCAGCAATGCCTGTAAAAGACGCGATTCCAGGAATCAGAATTGCCGAAATACCATGCCGATTGGCATATTCAATTTCTTCAGCTGCTCTTGCAAAAACAGATACATCTCCACCCTTAAGGCGAACCACATGTTTGCCATCTTTTACAAAATTGACAAGCATCTTATTGATTTCGTTTTGCTTATAGGAATGCGCCCCTTTTCTTTTACCCACAAAAAAGTGTTCACCCTGAGTGTTGTGTGCAAGGATCTCGGTATTGACCAAGGCATCATATAAAATTACTTCAGCTTGTTTGATGGCGTTTACCCCTTTTAGCGTTATTAGTTCTGCATCCCCAGGACCCGCACCAACTATGGTAAGGCTTCCTTTAGTTTTTTTGTGCATCTCTAAATTTTTTAATCCAATTCAATGTATGAGCAGCTTCGGCATAATATTTCTTCGCAAAAACTTCGCTAGGTGAGGTGCTGTTGAGCAAGCGTGTTACTTCACCAAAAGTTTTGGCGTCAAGGCTTCGGTAGGTAGGAAAATGGGTTTCAAACGCATCTATGATAGAATGATGTGAATTTATTTTGGCAGCTCGTGTTGTAAGCAGTGCTTTTGCTGCACGAATTTTGCTTGCATAACTAAAATAGATGCTGTTTGCCCAAGCGCCAGTTACCAATGCATCCTTTCCTTTTTCAAGTTGTTCTTCCGCATCAAATAGCAAGGTCTGCACCAAATCAATGGTTACACCCGCACATTCGCCAACGCCAATGGCTTTTTCATAAACTTCAGTATTGCCCCAATCCACAAAATCTTCATCGGTTAGATTTGTGACGTCTGCATATTCTTTGAGGTTTTGGTAGAAATAGTCCGCTTCTTTTTTTAGGTAATACGTCAGAAAGCTTTCGTCCTTGTTGGCATTTGCTTCAAAGTCATCCAATAACCAGCGCAATACGGCAGGTGTACGTTTGGCAGGGACTTTTAAAACTTTGTCTGCATAGCGACCAGCACCATTACCCAAAACACCGCCGCCGAGCAATACTTGTGTAGCAGGTGCAATATTCCCATTCGATTTTACAGTCATCCCCTGAAATCCAATATCCGCTATGGCGTGTTGTCCACAAGCGTTCATACAGCCACTGATTTTGATGTTAAGATTATGCTTTTCAATGACCTTAGGATATTCATCTTCGATAATTCGTTGCAGTGCTGCTGCCAAGCCCATACTGCTTGCAATACCTAGATTACAAGTATCTGTACCCGGGCAGGCGACAATATCATTGATTTTGTGATATCCAGCTTTTGATAAGCCTAGTTGCTGTAAGGCTTGATACAATGCGGGTATGTTTTCTTCTCTGACACCTCGCAATAAGATGCTTTGACCTATGGTAAAACGCAAATCTTCACCACAGAAGGCATTCATTACTTCCGATAATGCACGTGCTTTGTCTGAGGAAATATCCCCTCTGTCAATTGCGACACCGACTGCTGCTAAGCCAGTTTGTTTTTGCGCAGTTACATTGCTTGACTTCCATTTGGCGTAGTCCTCGTCTAAAGATTCGTTTGCTTTATAAACGTCAGTTTCTTTTACAACAATGGGTTTGTATTCAATCGCTATTTCTTTTATGGTAATCGATTTATAGACTTCAAATACACGTTGTTCAAAAGTTTCGAACCCTTGTTCTTTTATTAAAAACTTCATGCGCGCTTTGTTTCTGCGATTGCGTTCCCCAAACTGATCAAACACACGCACCACAGCTTCAGTAAATGGAATAAATCGTTCAACTGAAATAAATTCTTTTAGAACATCGGCTACTCTTGGCTGTGCGCCAATACCGCCACCAACCAGCATTTTAAACCCGCGCTTTCCGTCTTTCATAACAGGAATAAAACCAATATCGTGCGTAAATGTTATCGCATCATCTTGTGCAGTACTCGAAAACGCAATTTTGATTTTTCGACCCATGTCTTGGCAGATGGGGTTACGCAAGAAGTGTTCGAAAAAGGCGTGCGCATATGGTGTTACATCAAACGGTTCTTTTGGGTCTGCGCCAGCCATGGCAGATGCAGTAACATTTCGGATGGTATTTCCACAGGCTTCTCGCATGGTTATGTCATCTAGTTCCAAGGCTGCCCAGAGTTCTGGGGTTCTGTCTAGGGATACGTGATGGATTTGAATGTCCTGACGGGTTGTAATATGCAGATTGCCATTAGAATATTCTTCAGATACCTCAGCAATTCTACGCAATTGCTTTGCACTACATTTTCCATAAGGAATCTTAATGCGAACCATCTGTACGCCTTGTTGTCGTTGTCCATACACGCCTCTAGCAAGACGCAGACTTCTGAATTTTTCTTCGTCGAGTTTTCCCGCTTTAAATTCAAATATTTTACGTTCTAGCTCCAGTATGTCATGTTCAACTACTAAATTTTCAACTTCGGTTCTAAAGCTTTTCATGCTGTTTCTATAAATCCAACACCAGCGGTGTTAAAGGTTTGCGTATCTATGAGTATAAATGATCCTAAAGCAGGATTTTCTTTATATGGCTTTGTGGAAAGGGGTTGTGCCAAAGCCAACGCACCTTTTCCAATATCGTTAAGCCCCAATTGATTGGTTTGGCTTTGTTCCAAAGCTTTTAAGTCAATTTTGGAACGAACACTTTGCACTTTTACCAAGCTGCGCTGAACCCCTTGTTGGAGCCAATATTTGTTCCCGGGTGTTAAGGGGTTGTCTTGCATCCAACAGAAGGTTGCGCTAATGCTTTTACCTTTATTGATATTGGCTCGCTCATTTAGGATACTGTCTCCTCGTGAGGCGTCTATTTCATCAACCAAAAGCAATGTTGCATTTTCACCGGCTGAAACACGTTCAACTGCAGTGCCGTATTTTTCAATTTTTTTGATAAGGCTTTTTCTTCCTGACGGGTGGATGCTGATAGCATCTCCAACGCTAAAAACCCCTGAGCGGACATTTCCTGCAAAACCGCGATAATCGTGAAAGGCTTCTTGTTTTGGGCGAATGACATATTGAATTTGGAATACACCATCATTCGCTTTGTTGTTTTCTACTGGAATTGCCTCCATCAAGTCAAGTAAGGCTGCTCCTTTATACCACGCTAGCTTTTTTGAATGGCTCACAACATTATCATTGTAAAGTGCCGAGAGTGGGATATAATGATAACTTACATCCTTATTTCCGTGTTTGTCAACTAGGTCGCTAAGGGTTGCCTTAATTTCTTCATAAACCTCTTGCTTGTAATCAACCAAATCCATCTTGTTTATAGCAAAAATGATATGCTTAATCCCAAGAAGTTGGGTAATAAAAAAGTGTCTTTTGGTTTGTTCAATCACACCTTTTCGCGCATCAAGTAAAATGATGCTCGCTTGTGCTGTAGAGCTACCCGTTACCATGTTTCGAGTATATTCCACATGGCCAGGGGAGTCGGCAATGATAAACCGTCTTTTGGGTGTAGAGAAAAAAATATGTGACACATCAATGGTAATTCCTTGTTCACGTTCTGTGAGCAGTCCATCGGTGGCTAGGGATAGGTCTAAATATCCAAACCCACGCGCTGCGCTCTTATCTTCAATATGTTGAACCTGATCAGATTTTAATGCACCTGTTTCGTACAATAACCTTCCAATCAAGGTGCTTTTGCCGTCGTCAACACTTCCTGCCGTTGCTATTTTGATTAACTCCATCTTAAAAATACCCTACTTTTTTTCGTTCTTCCATGGCACCTTCTGAACGTTTGTCGTCCATACGTGCACCTCGTTCTGAAAAATTGGATCCTCCAATTTCAGCTATAATAGTATCTAATTCAGTTGCTTCTGATAAAACAGCAGCCGTACAACTCATGTCACCAACAGTTCGAAAACGCACTGAGGTGTGTTTGCGTTCATCCTTTTCTGCCACTTGTACATAGTCCGATACGGGCATCCATTGATTATCGCGTTTGAATACTTCACGTTCGTGTGCATAATAGATAGAGGGGATCTCTAAGTTTTCTTGGCGTATGTAGTGCCAAACGTCTAATTCTGTCCAGTTGCTAATAGGAAAAACTCTTACGTTCTCGCCGTTGTGTATCATGCCGTTTAGCATGTCAAAAAGTTCTGGCCGTTGTAGTTTTTCATTCCATTGACCAAAGTCATCTCGAACAGAAAAAACACGTTCCTTAGCACGTGCTTTTTCCTCGTCACGGCGTGCGCCACCCATACAGGCATCAAACTTATGTTCTTCAATGGTGTTGAGTAGGGTAGTAGTTTGCAGACTGTTCCTGCTGGCATGTCTTCCTTTTTCCTCAACTACGTTTCCTGCATCAATATCGTTCTGAACGCTTCCAACAATTAGCCGCAGCCCGTGTTCTGCCACGAGCTTATCGCGAAGTGCAATGGTTTCGGGAAAATTGTGCCCTGTGTCTATGTGCACCAATGGAAACGGAATGCTGGCTGGAGCAAATGCCTTTTGCGCTAAGTGTAATAAGGTAATGGAGTCTTTTCCCCCAGAGAAAAGCAAACAGGGATTGTTAAATTGCCCGGCTACTTCTCTAATTATATAAATGGATTCTTCCTCTAATTGTTTTAGTATACTCATGATTTCGTTATATGCAGTCCACATTCTTTTTTGCTGGATTCCCACCACCATCTTCCTGCGCGTATTTCTTCACCAGGTGCTATGGCCCTAGTGCAAGGTGCACATCCAATGCTGACAAAACCTTTATTGTGAAGGCTGTTTTGCGGAACCTTATTATGGTTTAAATATGTTGTTATATCTTCTAACGTCCAGTGTAGTAAAGGGTTGAATTTGATGATGTTAAACGCTTCATCGTATTCAAAAAATGCCAAGTCAGCTCTGTTTTGCGATTGTCCTTGTCTTAGCCCGGTTATCCAGACAGCATTTCCTTTCAAAGCTCGTTTTAGCGGTTCTATTTTACGAACACCACAGCATTCTTTTCGGTTTTCAACCGATTCGTAAAAGCTGTTAGGTCCTTTTGTGGTGACCAGTTCGGAAACGGCTTCGTGATTTGGAGTATAAACCTTAATAGGAAGTTTAAATTTTTGTTGGGTTGATGCAAGTACATCGTAAGTTTCTTGAAACAATCGCCCGGTGTCTAGTGTAAAAACTGAAATGGGCAATGCATTTGTTCCAATGTGATGTGTCAATACTTGGTCTTCTTGACCTAGAGAGGTGGAAAATACAAGTTGTCCCAATTGTTGTTCAATTAGGAAAGCGAATAGCTCATCAAGGCTTGTTGTTGCTTCTAGCAGCTTGTTAAGTGCTTTTGTTTTTTGTAAACTCACTTTTTCCCCCAGTTTACCTTGTTCCACAGGCGTTCATGAGCAACATAAAGCATCATTTTTGTTACCAGTTCAATCCCTCCAATAGATAATGCAAAAGACATTTCACCAGTAATGAAATAGCTAATAAGTATGGTATCTAACGTACCTATAATGCGCCAACTCATGGATTTGATTAATGAACGCGACCATCCCTCTTTGGATTTAGATACCTTTTTCTTTTTTTCCGAAATAAATAGTTGTTCTACTAACATGTAACTTAAGATTGGTTGACAAATATAATAAATACTACTAAACAGATAGGATATATATTATTTATTTTTTTAACTTTGAATATGATTTCAAATAAATGTAAATATGCGATTCGGGCTTTGGTGCATATCGCTAATAATGAGCAAGATGACAAGCCTGTCATGACATCGGATATTGCTCATGAGCAGCAAATACCACGTAAATTTTTGGAAATAATTTTACGAGAATTACGGAATAACCGCATTTTGGAGAGCAAACGAGGCAAGGACGGAGGCTTCAGATTGCTTCGAGCTGCCGAGGATATTAGCCTGACGGAAGTAATGCGAATCATAGATGGTCCCATAGCCATGTTGCCCTGCGTTTCGCTCAATTATTACCGCAAATGTGACGAATGTGAAGAGGAGTCTTGTCAAATTAAAGGAGTTTTTGAGCAAGTCCGTGACAGAACACTTGAAATTCTTAACGGCCAAACGATTAAATCCCTAACTTTGTCTTGATTAACAACAACTTATGAAAGGCCGTATTGCCCTTTTACTGGCTTTATTTACGCTATTTCTATCTACGGAAAGCAGCTTTATGCTGCATTTTTGCCACAATCAATTTGTCGCAGCTTCTGTGAATAAAGAGATTTCTACTTGTTGTAAGAAAAAAGAGCACCCAGGACCCATGGTCAGTGGCTTTTGTTGTGAATTGTCTTCATTTGATACGCAACTAAACGATACGGTTCTAAGCGACAATAGTATTACAATTATGTTGCCCACATACTTTGCTGTTATGTGTGATGCAACGGCAACGGCTGTTATTGTAAAAGACCGTTTACAACAACACATCACTCGGCCACCACCTAAGCGCTCCAAGGCAGACTTACACACACTTTACGCGCAATATTTGATTTGATGCAGCAAACAATGCTATTAAATTGTTTGTTTCATTAAATTATTTATCATGTTTAAATTATATTTATTCCTCTTTTATGTTTGTCTTTTAGGTGCTGTTAACGCCCAGCATCAGGTTTCAGGTTATGTTTATAGTCAAGAAAACAGTATTCAATCGCCACTTGTTGGCGCTAGCGTGTATTGGGAAAACACAACTTCTGGTACTGTTAGTAACGATGACGGTTACTTTTCGTTAGTCCATAACCCTAAAAACATGGTTTTAGTAATTTCTTACTTGGGTTTTAAAACAATCAAAGTTACTGCTGGTTTTGACAGGCCCATTAAAGTAACTTTAATTTCTGATACTTCCGATGCTTTAAATGAAGTGACGGTATCCCAACGCAGGAAAGCACTGCAACGAGCAGTTTTTACGCCCAAAAACGTAAGCATTATTGGGAGTGCCGAATTGCTCAAAGCTGCCTGTTGTAATCTCTCAGAAAGTTTTGAGACCAATCCCTCTATTGATGTCAACTTTGCCGATGCCTTGACAGGAAGTAAGCAAATTCAAATGTTGGGACTTACAAGCCCATATATTTTATTTACGCTGGAGAACATTCCAAATTTGAGGGGTAGCAACCAAACTTTTGGACTAAGTTTTACGCCCGGTACTTGGGTTGAAAGTATTCAAATCACAAAGGGAGCAGGCGCAGTAAGCAGTGGATATGAGAGCATTTCTGGTCAAATCAATGCGGAACTCATCAAGCCACTAACGGCACCGCCCTTGTTTGTAAATGGGTATCGTTCTGCAAATGGTAGGACAGAAATTAACCTACAGGGCAAATATGACTTGTCTTCTAAATGGGCAACTTCCCTTTTTGTACACGCCAATAAACGTGTGCAACAAACAGATAACAACAACGATGGTTTTCTGGACGCACCCCTTTCTGAACAACTTAATGTGCTGAGTCGTTGGCAATATATTGATGCTGAAAAGGGTTGGGTTGCTTTTGCCAGCTTTAAAGCATTAACCGATTCAAAGCAGATAGGTGAACTGGCTTATGTTCCTGATTTACATAAATTTAAAAGTCAATATTGGGGTGGTGAACTCGACACAGATACATGGGAGTTTAACCTCAAAACAGGCTATGTAGACCCAGAAATTCCATATAGGAGTATTGGTTTCCAATCGGCTATTAGCCAACACAAGCAAACGGCATATTTTGGTAATAAAAACTACAACGTTAGCTATTCCAGTTTTTTCCATCATTTGGTGTATCAATCTATTTTGAGCAACACACTTCATAAATTTAAGATTGGTTTGCAGCACATGGTAGATGTTTATGACGAAACCATTTTATCCACACAAATTACTAGAAGCGAAACCAATTTGGGTGCTTTTTTTGAATATAATTACGATGGTATAGCAGGTTTTAATGCAATTATTGGGGCAAGAGTTGACCATCATAATGTTATGGGTACTTTTGTTACACCTCGTGTTCATTTGCGTCATGCTTTCTTCGATGACAAATCGGTGTTGCGTATTTCTGCAGGCGCGGGAAGGCGCATCGCTAGCATATTTGCTGAAAATCAGAAGTTTTTGGGTAGTCAACGGAAATTATTTCTTGCACAACCCACAGAACCCATGTACGGCTTGTTGCCAGAGCGGGCTTGGAATTATGGACTGAGCTGGATTCAGAAAGCTACGTTTATGGCTAGACCTTTTGATTTAATTTTAGATGTTTACCGAACTCAGTTTGTAAATAGGGTAGTGGTAGATTGGGAAACGCCAGGTGCAATATCTTTCTATAACCTTGACGGCAAAAGCCATGCTCAAAGCATACAACTTTCTGTAAACACTTCTTTGAATGCGCGCATAGACCTTCGCGTTGCCTATAAAGCATTTGATATAAAAACGGAATATAGATCTGGACTAAAGCGGGTTCCGTTACAAGCTGAAAATCGTTGGTTTGCTTTTGTGGGGTATGGGTCTATTCTAGAGGATGGCAAGCAATGGCGTGCTGATGTAACGCTTCATCGTGTGGGCAAGCAACGACAAGTAGCATCTTTTACCACACCTTCAAATTTTGCAGCAGGTTTTTCACTGTTGAGTATGCAATTAACACGTCAATTTTCAAATCAGTTCTCTGTATATGCCGGTGCTGAAAACCTACTTGACATCAAACAAACAGATGCTATTTTATCATCAGACGATCCGTTTGGCGCAGCATTTGATAGCAGTCAGTTATATGCCCCTGTCTTTGGCAGGATGATCTATGCTGGATTTCGTTTTAACCTTTAAATTAGTACTATGAATATCAAATTAATAAGTATGTTGTTTTTTGCTACAATCGCAGTGGCGCAAACACAAAAAGAAAATATAGAAGTTCGTGGCAATTGTAATATGTGTAAGATGCGCATAGAAAAGGCTGCTTTAAAAACAAAAGGGGTAAAATATGCCAATTGGACAGCTGAAAGTCAACAACTTACGCTAATTTATAATACTAAAAAAACCAACCCTAAAAGTGTGGCTAAAAACATAGCTGCGGTGGGTCATGATGCGGATAGTGTCGTAGCTACTGAAGAGGTGTACAATGCGTTGCCCGCGTGTTGTTTGTACAAAACCGTTTCAAAGCACTAGGGGGAGCGTTATAAGCTTTAGTGCTGTTTTTACGTTTTTCAATGCCTTGTTAAATCATCAATACCCTAAGGTATTTTGATTTTTTTTGTTTTCTTTATGGAATCAAAATTTTAACAATCATGAAAAATATAGTAATTATTATGCTGGCATGCATAGCAATCACCTCATGCCAACCCACAACTACAGCACCTGCTGCCGCACCTGGTTATCTAAACGCTGGCGGTGAAAGAGTAAATGCATACGATGGCGATCCTGCAAACCTCACCTTGGTAGACGCCTATTTAGATGCACACAACGCAAAAGATCTAGAGGCAATTGCCGCAATGAACATTGACTCAACAGAAATGTTAGGCGCTTTTAAAGTGGTAGATGCTCAAGGTGACCTCATTGAAGGTGTTGATGGTCACAAAAATGCTTTAGCGGCATGGTTTGAAGCTGAAAATCCTCAGTGGAATACGTATTTTGCTTATTCAATGAAAGTTGACGGGCAGCCTGGAGAATGGGTTATTACGGGTCACAAGCTTATACGCACTGTTGACGGTGAAGAAACTTCTTCGTATGATATTCTTGATATTTATATAGAGGACGGAAAGATTGGTGGTTTTTGGGTTTACTCTAGAAAAGACAACTAATAGTTTTAAGATTTAGCAACAAAAAATGCTTACCCCTTTGGTAAGCATTTTTTTTAGTATTTAATTAAAGAATTGCTGCTGGAATTTTGAAAAAAGGATCAAAATCGAACAGCGCCTTATGTTTTAGCTTTAGGCAAGTTTCTTGTCAATCATAATGACAAGCGAACTCAAAACAAACATAATACCAGCGGGTAAGAATTTTATTGCTTCGTCACCAACCTTAAAGTGCATGGCAATCGCACCCACCATAAGCGCGGCCATAAGCCCAGCTGCAGGAATAATGGTTTTTTTGTTAAACAACCCAATTAACAAACCTAAGGCTGCTAATATTTTAAGACCTCCAACCACGTAGACCATGGTTTCGCTTAGGCCGTATGCGGCAAATTCTTCTACCATATTGGTCGCATCGCCACCTCGGTATATGGTGGCTTTTCCAAACCTAAAAAACCATACGTTAAAAACAACTGCGGCAACTGTAAGCATTGAAATTTTCTGTAAAACTTTCATTTTTCTAAGATTTTTGTGATTTAAATATATACAAATTTAAAATAAGGTACACCAAAGCTGGTGAAGATTGTAGTACACTATCTCCAATATATATTCTTGTAGCCAGTGCTCCACCCATGAGCAAGACAAGGGATAGGGCGGCATATTTTCCAATAGCACTGTAATAAAAGTCAAGAAGAACTCCTATCCCCAATAAGGACTGAAAGATTGCTATTGACACTCTGTAATCGCCAAATCCGTATCGTGTAAACTCTGCAATATAAAAAGGATGGAGGAGTGCAATTACGCCGTAGAATAGATGCGAAAAGCCGCAAAAGAAAATAATGGTTCTTTTAATCATGCTACAAATGTAGGCTATTATATATAGCTCAAAGTTAGCCCTGACCGTTGAGCAGCTTGTTTTTTGGTTTTATTCATATGCCCTAGGCTTTGATAACTGTTTTATGGCGTTTGTCTGATTTTTAAAAAGCCTTGCAAAATCACTTTTTTTGACTTAGAACAACTTGACAAGGTTTAAATTTACGAGCAGATTTAAAATATTTATATATTTGTTATAGTGCTCACGATTCCCCAAATCTATGAACCCTTATTTTTTTGAAGGTGGCTTTAACTGCATTCATGATCGCTTTCTGGGCGGTATATTTCTGGAACTTGAGCAACATTATCCTAAACTAGTTAATAAAATAATAGTAAAGTTTTATGGAGACCCGGAAAATCATCGAGGACAAATTGAAAACCACTCAGACGGCACCTACACCAGCAGAGTCAACAAAGATTTTCAAGAAGCGAATAACTGGAAACAGATACCTTTCACCTTATCCCACGAAATACAACATGTCATGCAAGGATTGGAGCGAAATGTTAAAGCGGGTCGATTCGCTGATGTCGGGGGAACAATACACGAATATCTCTATCAACATCTAAAAAGAGGCAAATTATAAACTTATCGAGAAGGTAGCGTTATGACCACTGACTTTGTCAATGTTCATATCAACAGTGTTGTCTATATCAACAGTTCCAGACACATTGATATATCCACTGTTTACATAAACGCTTTTTTTATCGGAATAATTCCAGCATTTTGAATTGCTATTGCCCTAACTCCAATAGTTATTATTAGAATTATTTTCATAAAGTGTTTTTGGATTTTATTTCCGTGATATGGTTTTGAATTTACTCACAATCTAAATCAACTACTACGTTACTTTTGTCAAACGTCTTCCAAACACCCAGAAAAGGAGTAGTAGGCTTTACTTTCTTGAATCTCTGTTACTGGATTCCAACCTTTTTTTAGTTTGGCTGATAGCGTCTTGATTAAATGGTCTGCTATTCGCTTTCGGATTTTAAGGTTTTTTTCCCTGTTGGCAACGTTGTAGCGTTTTTGAACGCCGTTATATCGAAAATGGACGTACCATCCGTTTTTAGCTTTACAAAGCTTTGGTACTGTGTAGATTGACCTATTCATTTTAATTTAAAATTAAAACGCTTGTGCAGACGTCAATCTGTGTACTTTTTGTGTACGAAAGGTTTACAAACCCCTATATTTCAAGGGGTTAGCAACCTTAGCGGAGAAAGAGGGATTCGAACCCCCGGAGGTGTGACCCTCAACAGTTTTCAAGACTGCCGCATTCGACCACTCTGCCATTTCTCCAACGGGTGCAAATATAACCTCTTTTTTTGTTTCTGAAAGCCCATTTTAAAACTTGCTTATCGGTACATTTGCTAAATGCTTGATTTTCCATTTGATATCCTCATATTAGTAGGGGCTGGTTTATTTGCAGGCTTTGTCAATACCATGGCTGGCGGTGGCTCATTGCTTACCCTGCCGTTGCTTATTTTTTTGGGATTACCACCTGCAACAGCCAACGGAACCAACCGCATCGCCATCATCGTTTCTGCCAGTTCTGCTACCCTTGGCTTTCGAAGTAAAAACATAAACACCTTTCCTTTAAGCATTTACTTGGGTATAGCCGCTTTTTTTGGTGCGCTGATAGGGTCTCGTATTGCTGTCGAAATTGACGGTCTTTTGTTCAATAAAATTTTGGCTATTATCATGATCGTTGTAGTTGTATTAATGGTTTTTATACCCAACTATAAGGCAGACTTACTTCAAGCGCGAACCACCGGAAAAACGCTGATATGGTCGATGGTAGCTTTCTTTTTTATTGGGATATACGGAGGTTTTATTAATGCAGGTATTGGATTTATCATCATGTTGT
Source organism: Flavobacteriaceae bacterium (assembly GCA_024639165.1). GTDB lineage: Bacteria > Bacteroidota > Bacteroidia > Flavobacteriales > Flavobacteriaceae > UBA7446. Next base: position 118,666 of record JAHEIX010000003.1, read on the forward strand.
TTCTTAATTATGTGAACAAATTAGATCTGGTACGTGTCAATGCTACTAAAGTCACCTTGGTATTAATTTACACAACTGCAGCACTGGCCACCTTTATATTAAGTGGACATATAGACCTCAAATATGGAATCGCTTTAGCCGTTGGCAACGCTGCAGGTGCTTTCTTTGCGTCAAGGTATGCCGTCAAGAAAGGGGAGGGGGTAATTAAAACCGTTATGATGGTTATGGTTGTGGCCATGTCTGTTAAACTTTGGTTTTTTAATTAAGCAGTTTGTAACAAATCTTATAATGTCTCGATAATACATAGTTATTTTATTTCCCTAAATTAAATCTACTTATGGACTCATGCCTAACACGCTTTTTAACATTTTTATTCCTAACCCTTGGAGTTGCTTATGCGCTAGCAAGTTCTCCAACTGAAACAAGGGATGGCACGCTTACTGGAAAAGTATTTGATGAATCACTTGATGCGCCTTTGCCCTATGTCAATGTCCTGTTATTGGACCAAGATCGTAAAACCCTTACCGGTGCCATCACAGATGAAAACGGCTTTTTTAAGCTTGTTGATGTTTCTGAAGGAAAACACATCTTAAGTGTGCAATACATAGGCTTTCAAACCATAGAAATACCCGTGACCATTGGAAAACCACAATACAAAGTAGATGTAGGCACTATTAGACTGAAAGAAAGCTTAACAGCCTTAGACGAAGTAAATGTTATTGCTGAAGTTTCTACCATAGAGCAGAAAGTAGACCGAAAGGTTATCACTATTGGTAAAGATCTGGCAGCCACTGGAACGGCCTCAGAGCTCATGGTGGGAATACCCTCTGTGAATGTTGATCCTCAAGAAGGAACAATAAGTTTGCGCGGTAATGAAAACGTTCGCGTACTTGTCGACGGTAGGCTTTCAAATATCCCAACAGCATAATTGCTCAAGCAAATCCCCTCATCAGCAATAAAGTCCATTGAACTAATTACCAACCCCTCGGCAAAATACAATCCTGAGGGCATGAGTGGAATTATAAATATTGTGCTGCATAAAAATCAGATGCTTGGTTTTAACGGATCATTAAATGCCAATTGGAGTTATGATATTAACCCAAAGTTCAATAGCGGCCTGAATCTCAATTATCGCAATGGAAAGTTTAATCTTTATGGAGATTACAGCAATAACTTTTCTAAAAATGACAACAATGGAAATATTCAAAGAACAAACAACAACTCCAAACAATTTTTTGATTTTAGCGACGATAGGTCATCTCAAATTTTTAAAGTAGGATTGGATTTTTACATCAACGAAAAAAATACCGTCTCGATTTTCACCAGTCAAAACCCTGCTAAAAACAGAAGCATTGGAGATTCGAAGGCAATTTTTCAACAGACCTCCTCATTGAATGAACATCAAATTTTTGATGCAAACGCAACCAACAAATCAACCCAGTACAACTTTAATTTTAAGCGTGATTTCGCAAAAGAGGGCAGCAATATTGAACTAGAGGTAGATCATAATTTGTTTGACGAAGATCAACCAGTTCCCTTTACATACCCATCAGAGATCCTTAAAAATTATACCGATCAAAACAAACCCACACGAGAGCGAACAACAATTAATTTGGACTATGTGAACCCGCTCACAGAAAACAGCAAGCTCGAGTTGGGCGCTGAGACACGTTTGTTTAACTCATCGATTTTATTTTCTTCTGACCAGCAGTTGCTAGACGAGCAGGGTAAGAAAATAACCCAGCGCGATATCGACTTTGATTATACACGTGATATTTACTCGCTGTATGCAACATATGGCAAGCGGCTTGAAAATGGACATACCAGCTTGGTTTACGTGCCGAAAGCGTTCGAGTTGATGCTGTAGCCAACGAAAACAGCCTGATTGACGGCACGAGAAAATTAGCAACCGTTCCATTTGAAAATCATTATACAGAACTGTACCCTTCTATGTATGTGACGTATTCCCCTACAGAAGTAAAATCGTACCAGTTGAGTTACAGTCGTCGAATTGATCGCCCTGGATTGGGACAAATTAACCCTATTAAAGAATGGTCTACACCACTGGTGTCGTCATACGGAAACCAAGAGTTGCGTCCACAATTCACCAACTCTTTCGAGCTAAACTTCACCCGAAGACTTGAGAAAGGATCGTTAACATCAGGTATTTTTTACAGATTTATTACTGATGAGATTAACCGTGTAGTTTTGGTCGATAGGGCAGATGTCAGCACTGGTCGTATCATCATAACACACGACAACTTTGATAATACTTCAGCTTTTGGACTTGAAATTTCATCTAATTATAAACCTTATACATGGTGGAGTATTAACGGCAGCTTTGATTTGTATTCGCAAACCCAGAAAGGAATTGCCGAGCGCTTAAATAAGCCTATAAATGTTGCTACAGAACAGGATATTGAAACCATTGTTAATAAGGTGGATAACGTTGCCTATAACTTTAGAATGTATAACAGTTTTACGGCTACTAAAAAACTCAGTTTAACTGCCTTTCTTTTCTACCGCGGACGTATTAAGACACTGCAATTTGATGTGCTTCCCATGTATTTTGCAAATGTAGGGGCACGCTTAAGCGTATTAAAGGGAAAAGGGAATGTTAGCTTAGGCTTCAATGATGTTTTTGATACCATGCGCTTTGGTTTTGAAGGGCGTCTGCCTTATCCTCAAAACGGCAAATTCTATTGGGAGAGTCAAACGGTTCAGCTTGGGTTTAATTACCGCTTTGGGAGCAGCAAGTTTCAAGCTAAATCGCGCAGACAGCGTGATCGTGATGAGAAAAATAATGGTGGCGGTATGTTCTAATAGTTTTCGTAAGAAACAATTTTCAAGCCATAACCCGACATACCCACACGTTTAATTTTATCGCTGTTGGAGAGTAATTTGATATTGCTGATGCCTACCGCATGAATCATTTGTGCGCCAATACCAAAATCCTTTTCATCGAATTTAGGTGCATCCTGAGTCGTGCTTTTTAGCGCCTTAATTTGATCGAGTAACTTATTGGCAGGCTGCAATTGATTGATAAAGATGATGGCGCCTTTGCCTTCTTTTTGAATTCCTTTAAATATTTTCTCAAGCGTACTTTCTTTCTTTTGATTTAGAATTCCTGCCAACTCACTGTTTAGCTGATGGGTGTGTACCCGGGTTAAAACGGCCTCATCTTTTTCCCAGTTTCCAAGCGTTAGTGCAATGTGTATTTGATTGTTGGTTTTCTGGTGATATGCACGAAGTCTGAAAGTGCCATAGGCTGTTTCGATATCAAAATCTTCTTGTAATTCAATAAGACTGTCGTGCTTCATGCGATAGCTAACCAAGTCCTCAATAGAAATTAATTTGAGGTCAAATGCTTTGGCAATTTTTTGAAGCTGGGGCATACGCGCCATAGTGCCATCTTCGTTCATTATTTCTACAATAACCCCAGCAGGTTGGAAGCCAGCTAATCGAGCGACATCAATAGCTGCTTCTGTGTGGCCTGTTCTTCGTAATACACCCCCTTCTTTGGCGGCCAAGGGGAATATATGTCCGGGTCTTAAAAAGTCTTCTGATTTTGCTTCTGGATTGATAAGTCGGCGTACAGTCTTGGCTCGATCTGCAACCGAAATACCAGACGTAACACCATCTCCCTTGAGGTCTATTGAAACCGTGAAGGCGGTTCCCATGGGGTCTGTATTGTTACTTGCCATTGGATATAGGTCCAGTTCTTTACAGCGCTTTTCCGTTATGGGCGTGCAAATCAGTCCACGACCTTCCTTTGCCATAAAATTGATCATTTCGGGAGTGACCATTTCAGCAGCTCCGACAAAATCCCCTTCGTTTTCTCGATTTTCATCATCAACGATGATTACAACCTTGCCATTTCTGATATCTTCAATTGCCGCTTCAACGCTGTCGAGACGAATACTATTTTCCATTTTTAATTTTTTTCATTAACAATACAAAGGGCGTTTTGATGTTTAACTTCAAACGCTCTAAATCAAATACAGATTTATCCCTACTAGCACGAACGGTTGCTACTAAACCAACAGCTGTTAGCACGAGTGATATGAGCCATGCACCCCAAAAAGGATGTAAGCTTCCATCTTCAGCGCTGTTTTTGAATAGTGTTCCTGCAAAGTGATAGGTTAGGAAAATAATCAGTGCCACTACTATAGGCAATCCAAAACCACCTTTTCTAATGATGGCCCCAAGTGGAGCACCAACAAAAAACAACATAATGGCTGCATAGGCATTGACAAATTTATCATCTCGCCAAAGGCGATGCAGGTTGATGATCTTTTCTCTAATAAAAAACAGATTCTTTTGATTGTTAAAGTTGCTTAGCTGCATATCAATATTTCTTTTGGCTGCTGCAATTATTCGCGCCTTTCGATTTGTTTCAAAAGTTTCTAAAAAAGCCTTGGTTCCTTCAAAAGTACTGGGTGTAAGCGTTGTTTTATTTCTATCGAGAGACTTGATTCCAGTGCGCAAATATACCGTATTTGCAAAACCTTCAATTTCCGAAACAAAGCCAACAGAAAGGGAATCAATACTCTCTGATAATTCGGCTACATTTTGCATTTTGTAGGTGTTGTTGTAGTTGGTTTCATTTAAATCAATATCGTTAAATGAACGCAAGTCAATATTCATGGTATACTGTTGAAAAGCAATCCTGTTATGCGGATGTTTTTTCTTGTTCTTTTTTTGTTTTACCTCTTCGTACCGATACCCATCGTAAAGCACTAATTGTAAGCCCTCCTGCAACTCATCACTTCTCAATTCACCTCTCTCCGCCTTAATCACAATGTGATTGACCTTGTCTTTAGATTTTTCATGGATGATGACGTCTTCCAAGAGTTTGTCGTTTTCTCCATACTTACGACCTACTTTGATGTTGCTTTCGCCTATGTCGTTAAACATCCCCTCAGTAATAGCCAACGCCGGACGCATCTTTGATAAGTTTTTTCTAAGGTTGTATGTTTTAAATTCCGCCAAAGGAATTACTGTGTTGGAAACATAAAATGTAGCCAAACACGCAATGCTGTTTACAATAATCAGCGGGCGCATGGCACGCATCAGCGAGATTCCTGCCGATTTCATGGCGGCAAACTCGTAGCGCTCTGCAAAGTTGCCAAAGGTCATGATAGATGCCAACAATGTGGTGAGCGGAAGCACTAAGGGGATGAGCTTGGGGGAGTAATATAAAAGAAAGCGTAACAATACACTTACGTCAAGACCCTTTCCTGCAAACTCGTCTATAAATACCCAAACGGTTTGAATGATGAATATAAACATCAAAATAAAAAAGAAACTCACCAAGACTGTGAGGTAGCTTTTCAAAATATAACGATCTAGCAGCGAAATTTTCATTAAAACCTATCGATGTAGTAATTTGGATAATCTGATGCCGAAAACACAAAGGTGTTTGTTGGAATTTCTATATTGGTTTTAAAAGACCCTATGGTAAGCGTCGTTTCTGTTCCGTCATTCCCAACTTCAATTAGCTTGTAGATATTTTTTGTTTTGGTGTCTATGCCAAGTAGTAAATAGGATGCCTGGGCATAAGTGTCTATGGGTATCAGCTTGATGTATTGAATTTTCCTGCCAGCATAAAGGGGTTGCAGAATGTCCCATTCAAAACGATAGCCCTGGTTGTAGAATGAAAATATTTTAGAAGGACTTAAACCCTCGTCAAAACCATTACTTAGGGGTTCAATAAGCACTTCTTCGTTATCTGCATTTATGGTGTGTTTATTGATGCCATCACTAAGTTGTTCAATTCCCATAAGTTTGAGGAGGTAGGCATCTCCTTCAACTATTAACGAGCCTTTTTCTTTTTGTTGTATCAATTCTTTTCTGTTGACCAATTCGTAAGTAAAGGTAATTGCAATATTGTTGAATTGCGCCAAATTTTCAGAAACCTCATCCAGTAAAGCTTCGGCGCGCTGCTGTTCTTGCCCAAGCGTAATACTACTGAAGAGTAGGATTAAAAATACGTTAATTTGCTTTTTCATTTTCTAAAAATTCGTGGAGTGAAATAACATCTCGATACATTACCTCACGCGCCTTGCTTCCTTCAAACGGGCCTACAATACCAGCAGCTTCTAGTTGATCAATAATCCTTCCTGCTCTGTTGTAGCCCAGTTTAAGTTTACGTTGCAAAAGCGATGCCGAACCTTGCTGCGCGTTTACAACTACTTCAGCAGCCTCTCTAAAAATGGGGTCTCTGTCTTCAATATTGTTGTCGCTACTTGTGCTACTCTCCTCAGAAGTATATTCGGGCAATAGATGTGCATCGGGGTAAGCACGTTGAGCCCCAATAAAATCCGTAAGTTTTTCTACTTCTGGAGTATCAACAAAGGCACATTGCAGCCTAATCAAGTTGTTTCCTTGAGTGAATAGCATGTCACCACGCCCAATAAGCTGATCTGCACCACCACTGTCTAAAATGGTACGTGAATCTACTTTTGATGTTACTCTAAAGGCAATACGTGCCGGGAAATTGGCTTTTATCAATCCTGTAATGACATTCACAGAAGGACGTTGGGTAGCAATAATCAAATGTATGCCAATGGCTCTAGCCAACTGCGCAAGACGCGCAATGGGAGTTTCCACCTCTTTGCCTGCTGTCATGATCAAATCTGCAAATTCATCAATAACCAAAACAATATAGGGCAGGTATGCATGGCCGTCGTGTGGGTTTAGTCTACGGTCTTTAAACTTCGTGTTGTATTCCTTTATGTTGCGACACATGGCAGACTTAAGCATATCATAACGCTTGTCCATTTCAATACAGAGTGAATTCAAGGTATTGATAACTTGCTTGTTGTCTGTAATGATGGCCTCTTCTGCATCGGGAAGTTTTGCCAAATAGTGTCGCTCAATTTTATTGAAAAGAGTAAGTTCCACCTTTTTTGGGTCGACAAGGACAAACTTAATCTCTGCAGGATGCTTTTTGTACAATAGTGAAGTCAGAATCGCATTTAATCCAACAGACTTACCCTGACCAGTTGCACCTGCCATTAGTAAGTGAGGCATCTTGGCCAAATCGACCACAAACGTTTCATTGCTGATGGTTTTTCCAAGTGCAAGGGGTAGTTCCATTTCCGCTTCTTGAAACTTTTTTGCCAAAATCACCGAGCGCATAGATACGATAGTTGCGTTCTTGTTGGGCACTTCAATTCCTACGGTTCCTTTTCCAGGAATAGGGGCAATGATTCGAATACCCAAGGCTGAAAGCGATAGTGCAATATCATCTTCTAGGTTTTTAATTTTGGACACCCGTACGCCAGCAGCAGGGACAATTTCATAGAGCGTTACCGTTGGACCAATAGTAGCCTTGATGTCGGCAATGCCAATTTGATAATTCTTTAGGGTATCAACTATGCGTTCTTTGTTTTCCTCAAGTTCTTGCTCGTTTATTGTGATACCTTCGTGTGGATAGCTTTTAAGCAAAGACTCGGTGGGGGAGCGAAAGTTTTTGAGTTCTAGCGTTGGGTCTACTTCGCCAAAATCTGCTACCAATTTCTTTGCTTTTTTTACGACCTCATCTTCCTCGGTTGTTTCAAGTGAAAGCTTGATGTCATCATCAGCTTGCTTAGCTGCTTTTATTGCAGCAGGCTTGGTTGCTTTTGGTGGTGCCTCTTTTTGATCTTTGTCAACATCAAATACCACTTGCGCAGGCGCTTCGGGCTCAGTAATTTCTTGGACATCCTCTTCGGGCTTGGGCGCTTTGCGTTTAAATAACTGAACTTCCTCAGGTTTCCATTTAAACTGATAGACCATGAAGGCAATAACGATAAGTAATAATATGCTAACGACACCAAACGGACCGATGTATTGCAACATGAAAAGATTGCTTTCATAGCCAATGATACCGCTCAACAGCGGATTTTGTGGAAACAATAAGGCCATACTGACGGCAAGCCATAGTGCGAAAATAATAGTCCACATCCATCTTGAGGCCAACTTGCGTGTTGCCGTGTTGAAGAAGTTGCTTATTCCAGTAACGAGCAGCATTAGTGCCATAGCAAAGGCACCGATTCCCATGCCCTGATATATAAATAAGTGGCTTAGGCTAGCTCCGAGCTTTCGAATGCTGTTTTCTACAACCACATCGCTACTACCCAAAACCGCAAGGGCACTTTGGTCTGTTTTCCAAGAACTGAAAAAGGAAACAAAAGCAATCAAGAGTAAGCCCGAGAAGAGAATACAAAAGGCTCCCCAAACGATTTGTTGTTGTCTACTTAATGCTTTGATGCGAAATTTAGATTTCTTGACCATATGCAACATCAAAAATACAATAAAAAAACCCGATATCGCTATCGGGTTTTGTTCTCGTCTTGAATGGTTTACTTATCTATTGATCCAAGTACGCGCTTCATAAAGTCATTCAAGGCTTGTTTAGGCGCAACACCTTCTTGAATTTTCTTGTTTACTTCGAGAGCGCCATACATATTGGAAATAAGCTCTCCAATAACATCAAGTTCCTCTTCCTTGAGTGATGCCACCTCGGTGAGCGATTCTAACGTTTCTGCAGCTTCCACTACAAAATCTTCATCGTTTTCCTGAATAAATTCAGTTAGATGTTTAATTATCGGTAACTTCATTAACAAAAGATTGCAATACGTCAAGTTTGTTTGTCTGCACTTGATTTACAAATGCGCCCTGCTTAAAGCCAGCGAAAGTGGGTAAGTTGTCCACATTAGCAAGTTTTCTAGATGCTGGGTTTTTTTCTGCGTCAACCAACACAAAATAAGCATTCGGATTTTCTGCAGCCATTTTCTTAAACTTTGGCTTCATGATGCGGCAATTGCCACACCAGCCTGCAGAATACTGTACCAATACCGTATCGTGGGCAGCTAAAATTTCAGCCAAATTATCGTCTGTCAGCTCGTTAATCATCTTATTTTTTACTTAAATATGACGCAACGCTGTCGCTTGTTGCATTGATTGCCTCACTGCCTTCTTCCCAGTTTGCTGGACATACCTCACCGTGCTTCTGGTTGTGTGCTAGCGCATCCACAATTCTAATAAACTCAGCAACATTACGACCGATGGGCTTGTTGTTTACACCTTCGTGTTGTACAATACCGTCTTCGTCAATCAGGTAAGTGGCACGGTTGGGCACATTATCGCCTTCCATAAGTACAGCATCGTATTCGTCGCTATACGTATGGTCAGTACCGTCTAAAATACCGAGGATGGTAGATAAGTTACGGTTGCTGTCCGCAAGGAGGTTGTAGGTCACGCCTTCAATGCCGCCATTGTCTTTGGGTGTGTTTAGCCACGCAAAGTGTACTTCTGCGGTGTCACAAGATGCGCCAATTACAATAGTGTTGCGCTTCTCAAATTCAGAAAGCGCTTCTTGAAACGCATGAAGTTCGGTAGGACATACGTATGTAAAGTCTTTAGGATACCAGAACAACAATACCTTTTTCTTGTTGTTTACGGCTTCCTCTAGCACGTTTATTTGAATGGTGTCACCCATTTCATTCATTGCGTTTACTGTTAAATCTGGGAATTTTTTTCCTACAATAGCCATAATATTTTGTTTTTTGTTTGATCTTCAAAATTAAACAATTAAGCAGCACTAATGGAATTCTAATATTTTAATTATTTATCTAATGATAACAATTCTTGATGCTAGGAATTCAGTTCCTTTATTTTATGTCTAATAGCAGCAACCAGCAGTGTGGTAAATGGACTTAACCAATTAAAAATAGCGTAAATAAAATAATCTGCAACAGAAACGCCCAATACACCAGATTGATAGGCACCACAAGTATTCCATGGCACTAGAACAGAAGTAACCGTACCCGAGTCTTCTAGTGTACGACTTAAATTTTCAGGTGCTAAACCGCGATCTTTATAGGCTTGCTGGAACATTTTTCCGGGCACCACCAAAGACAGGTATTGATCAGAGGCCGTAACGTTGATGGCCAAACAGGAAACAATTGTGCTGGCAAACAATTGAAAGGTCGATTCTGCCCAACTCAATAGGGCTGCGCTAATTGCCTTCAATGCACCAATGGCATCCATAATACCGCCGAAAACCATGGCACATATGATCAACCAAATGGTTCCAAGCATACCGCTCATGCCCCCAGATTGAAACAGGTCGTTTAACATCGGATTACTTGTTTCTATGGCTGTTGAAATCGTAATGGTGTCCATAATAACCTTATACCCAGCAGTCATATCAAGGGCAGCTACGCCAGCGAGTTCAGCCAGTAAGGGTTGTTGAAATAGCAATGCAAAAATGGCACCTAGCAAGGTGCCAATAAGGAGTGCCACCAATGGCGGTGTTTTACGTGCAATAAGAACAACTACAACGACGGGAACAGCAAATAGCAGTGGGCTGATGCTAAAGCGCTCTTTGATGGCCAATAGCAGTGGTTCTGTTTGCGCCACGGCATTAGTATCTTGTGTAAAGCCAATAATGATAAATAGCACAAGCGTTACCAATATGGTGGGAACGGTTGTGATGGTCATATATCGTATGTGTGAAAATAATTCTCCGCCTGCCATGGCAGGTGCAAGGTTGGTCGTGTCGCTTAGGGGCGACATCTTATCTCCAAAATAGGCTCCTGAAATAACGGCACCAGCAATCATACCAACAGGGAGTCCCATGGCTTTTCCTATACCAATGAGCGCAATACCCACGGTTGCTGAAGTGGTCCAGCTGCTTCCTGTGGCTAAAGAAATAAGCGCGCAAATAATGATACAGGCAGCTAAGAAAAAGGTAGGGTGCAGTATTTGAAGTCCGTAATAAATCATGGCGGGAATGATGCCGCTAACCAGCCAAGTTCCTGCTAAGGCACCCACAAATAATAAGATAAGTATGGCACCCGTAACGGATTTGAGGTTTTCTGCTACTTGCAGCAGCATGTCTTTATAGCGTATTTTTTGTCCAAAGCCCACGATGGCTGCAACAGCACCCCCAAGAAGTAATATAAATTGGTTGGAACCGCCCAAGGCATCATCTCCATAAATGCTCACATTTAGTGAAAGTAACAAGACCAATGCGATTATGGGGAGCATGGCCAAACGTAGGGATAGGGTGTTGTTTTGTTTCATTTGTAATGTAATATTACGATTTTGTATTGATTAGGTATTTTACTTTGCTAAATATACTTACATACCCGTACATTTGTAACAAATTTAGTTAAATGAATCAATTTGATGTTGCCGTAATTGGATCTGGTCCCGGGGGCTATGTTGCCGCCATCCGCTGCGCACAACTGGGAATGAAAACTGCCCTAATCGAAAAAGAAGCTACTTTAGGAGGAACCTGCCTTAATGTGGGGTGCATCCCCTCTAAATCCTTGTTGGATTCTTCACATCACTACGAAACTGCTACCAAAGACTTTGCTGCACATGGCATAGATGTCAAAGGAGCTATTGAGGTTAATTTTCCTCAAATGATTGCACGCAAGCGCGAAGTGGTAGCTACTACCGTCAAAGGCATTGATTATTTGATGGACAAGAATAAAATTACCGTACTAAAGGGGTTAGGCGCTTTTGAAGACGCAACCCATATCAAAATTACGGGCAAGGATGCCCAGGTCATTGAGGCCAAAAACACCATTATTGCTACAGGATCAACACCTGGAAGCTTGCCCTTTATTGATGTAGACAAAGAACGCGTTATTACATCTACTGAAGCCTTAGAGCTTGCCGAAATCCCTAAGCATCTTGTGGTTATTGGTGGTGGCGTGATTGGACTAGAGCTAGGACAGGTTTACCGCCGATTGGGCGCTGAGGTTAGTGTTATTGAGTATGCAGACCGTATTAGTCCGGTACTAGACGCGGCACTTTCCAAAGAATTGATGAAAGTAATGAAAAAGCAAGGGGTTAAATTCCAACTTTCACATCAGGTCACGGCCGTTGACCGTAAAGGCGATACGGTAAACGTAACTGCAAACGACAAAAAAGGCGTTGCCCAAACTTTTGAAGGCGATTATTGTTTGGTATCTGTGGGTCGTAGGGCCTATACCAACGGACTAAATGCCGAAGCTGCAGGTGTTGTGCTTAACGACCGAGGGCAGGTTGAAGTAAACAACCAGCTCCAAACGACCGCTGCAAACATATACGCCATAGGCGATGTGGTGCGTGGAGCTATGTTGGCACATAAGGCTGAAGAAGAAGGGGTACTGGTTGCGGAGTTTATTGCAGGTCAGAAACCACATATCGATTATAACCTTATTCCAAACGTTATTTATACTTGGCCAGAAGTAGCTTCTGTTGGTAAGACAGAAGAAGAGCTTAAGGCTGCGGGTATTGCTTTTAAAAAAGGGCAGTTTCCCATGCGTGCATTAGGACGCTCCAGAGCCAGTATGGATACGGACGGATTTATTAAAATCTTGGCTCATGCCGAAACGGATGAGATTTTGGGCGTACATATGATAGGTGCGCGCGCAGCCGACCTGATTACAGAAGCAGTTACGGCCATGGAATTCCGTGCATCTGCCGAGGACTTGGCCCGAATGAGCCATGCGCACCCCACCTATGCTGAGGCCATTAAGGAAGCCGCACTTGCCGCTACCGAAGATCGTGCCTTGCATATTTAGGTTTGCATTTTTTGGGTATTAACATGAGGCGTTACCGGAGGGCTTTTTTTATTCTTTAACTTTTTTCTTTTTTACAGTTTAGGGGTTTTAATATGCACACCTGCCTTGAGGCTCTGAATGGATGCGTATAACCTCACAGTTAAAACCAATTAACCACAATATTATTTTCCTTTTGTATAGGTCATGTATTGGTGCTTTCCTTTATTTAGAATATGGTTTATTATAATTTTAAAGCATGAAAAATATACATTCTACTCCGAAGCATTTTTGCGCATTTATACTGCTCATTTTTTGTTATACTGGATTCTCTCAAAGCTTGCCCTTTTATTTTGAGGGTGATATTAGTACTTCAGATTTTGTTGATTTTGATGGAGGTGTCGCTACAGTAACAACAAATCCAAACCCATCTGGAATAAACACAAGCGGAACCGTTGCACAAATCATTAGATCTGATGGTGCCACTTGGTCAGGTAGTAAAGTTTTGCTTACAGATAATTTAGACTTTTCAGTAAATACTAAGATTTCAATGAAAGTCTATACCGAAGCAGCTGTTGGTACAACTATTAAACTAAAACTTGAAGGCTCTGGCCCAGCTGTGGATGTTGATGCCGTAACTACGGTTTCAGGAGCGTGGGAAACCCTAGAATGGATTTTTGCTGGTACCGAAAATAATCTCAATGTAGTAGTATTCATGTTTGATTTTGGAAATGTCGGAGACGGTTCCGTTACCTCTACCTTTTATTTTGATGATGTTGAGCAGGTTTCTGGGCCCACTGCGCCCCAAGCAACCACCTTGCCTATTGATTTTGAATCGGACATTGTAAACACTGATTTTCTTAATTATAACGGATCTATTGCTTCGGTTATTTCAAACCCACAACTTGATGCCAACAATTCTAGTGCTAGGGTTTGTCAAATTGTAAAAGATGGTGGCAGTTATTGGGGTAGTAGTAAAATATTTCTGGACAGTGCAATTGATTTGTCTACTTCATGGCATATTTCTATGAAAGTATATACCACTGCACCAATTGGTACAAGAATTAAATTAGAACTTCAAAAAACAGGTGCTAGCACGAGTTTAGATAAATTGACAACAGTTTCTGGTGCATGGGAAACCATAAGCTGGAATTTTGATGGACAAGCCAATGATTATAATAGCATTCAGTTTATGTTTGATTTTGGAACGGTAGGAGATGGCACAAGCACCTCTACTTTTCTTTTTGATGATATACAGCAGGTTTCAGGGCCTTCGATACCAGATCCAATTCAAGCAAGTCTTCCTATCGACTTTGAAAATAGTGTAGTGACATCTGATTTTACCAATTTTTTTGGCGCACAGACAACGGTCATACCCAATCCGCATGCAGATGCAAACAACCCCAGCGCTACCGTAGGAAAGTTTCTGAGAAGTGGTGGATCGGGATATATGAGAAGTAAATTAAGACTAACTGACTATATCTCAGATATGTCAACTGCAGGAACGCTATCCATGAAAGTATACACCGATGCACCAGTTGGCACCCTCTTGAAGTTTAAATTAGAAAGCAGCCCCCCAGCTCAATTCGGAAAAGAACAGGATGCACTGACTACTGTTTCTGGCGAATGGGCAACATATACTTGGGATCTTTCAAATGCAGACAATCCGATATATGATATTTTGACTTTGATGCTAGGGTATGGGGGTCCAAATGATGCATCGGCCAATGCTACTTTCTTATTTGATGATATTAAAGTCGTGTCGAATTCTTTAAGTACTGATTTTGATGCGTCTTTTAACACGGCTCACCTTACTGCTTATCCAAACCCAACTAAAAACTTGGTTACGATACACGCAAAAAACACAGTAATCAACAGCATCATAGTTTATAATATTGTTGGCAAGGCGGTTATGAGACTCTTTCCTAGCAGCGATTCAGCAACCGTTGATATAGCACATTTGGCAAACGGCATTTACATTGCGAAGATCCTAACAGCTTCTGGAAAAGGAAATGTCAAACTATTAAAGGAATAAACAAGGGTAGCGCAATCCATTTAACTAGAATGTCTGCGCGCACATTTTAACGATCAATAGAATCCTTAAAATTGCTTGTCAAATTTCTCTTGAATTTTGTCTAAGGCCAAGTTCCCAAGACTTCCAATATGGGTATGCGCTACTTTTTGAGGCGCTTTAAATGTGCCTTCCTCTACCTGTAGACCAACCTGCTTGTAGGCATCTCTAAAGGGAACCCCCTGCTGCACCAATTCGTTAAGTGCGTCAACCGTAAAGGCATAGGTGTATTTGGCGTCCGTCATGATTTCTTTACGTACGCGTACCTCTTGAATGGTGCTGTTTAATATTGTTAAGCAGTCTTTAAGCTCGTCGATGCTTTCGAGCATCTTTCCTTTAAACAGTTGCATTTCCCTGTGATAACCACTTGGAAGGTTTTGCCCCAACAAAGCAAAGTCATTGCCAAGCCCTTGAATCAGGGCGCATTTGCCTCGGATAAGCTCAAAAATATCCGGATTCTTTTTGTGTGGCATAATACTAGACCCTGTAGTAAGATGGTCAGGGAATGAAAGGAAATCAAAGTTTTGACTCATGTACACACATACATCCATAGAAAATCTACCAAGTGTTGCAGCAAGAGATCCCATTGCATTGGCAGTAATACGTTCTGTTTTTCCTCTGCCCATTTGTGCGGCAACAGCATTTACTTTAAGTGCACCAAAACCTAGAGCTTCGGTCGTAAAGGCACGATCAATAGGGAAGGAACTGCCATAGCCCGCGGCACTGCCCAAGGGGTTTTGGTCACAGATGTTATGTGCGGCATTTAGCAACACTACATCATCCACCAAGGCTTCGGCATAAGCTGAAAACCACAAGCCAAAGGAAGAAGGCATGGCTACTTGTAAATGGGTATAGCCAGGAAGTAATACATCTTTATGTGTTTCTGCCAGCCCCATCCATGTAGCAAACAAATCTTTTGTCAGCTCTTTAATATCGCTAAGTTCGTCTTTGAGTAAGAGTTGCATGGCTGTCAACACTTGATCATTTCTAGAACGGGCGGTATGTATTTTTTTACCTACATCACCCAATCGCTCCGTGAGCAAAAACTCAATTTTAGAGTGTATGTCTTCAAAATCATCTTCAATGACAAAGTCATCTTGGGTTACCAAGGTCATGATATTGTCCAATTCATCACATAGCTGATTGGCTTCTGTATCTGTGAGCAGTCCAACGCTTGCCAACATTTGTGTATGTGCTTTAGAGGCCAATACATCATAGGGTGCTAGGCGTACGTCCCACAATCGGTCGTCACCCACGGTGAATCGGTCAACTTGTTTGGTAACGCTTGTCTTTTTTTTCTGCCAAAGCTTCATAGTGCTTGTTTTAATATGGAAATATACAGCGGTATTGCCTCTTCAATCTCTTTTACGTAAATAAATTCATTTGCTGTATGCGAACGTAGCGAATCGCCAGGACCTAGTTTCAAGGAGTTACATGTAAGTGCTGCTTGATCGGATAGCGTGGGGGAGCCATAGGTATTTCTTCCTGCAGCAATACCAGCTTGTACTAATGCATGGTCCATGGGAATGGAAGAAGAACCCAATCTAAGCGAGCGTGCCTTTATATCACAGGGGGCTTGCTCAAGGATTTGCTCAATCTCATCATTGGTATACAAATCATTTACGCGTACGTCAATCACCAAGTGCACATCTGCAGGAACGGCGTTGTGCTGCTTTCCAGCACTTACTTGAGTAACCGTAAGTTTTACTGGGCCAAGGGCATCGGAAACACGATCAAACGTTAGTTGTTGAAACCAATTAATCACCTCACCAATTTTATAAATGGGATTATCTAGGTTTGGATGTGCTGCATGACTTGCAGTTCCTGAAATGGTCGCGTCAAATACCACCAAGCCCTTTTCTGCTACCGCCAGATGCATCTGTGTGGGTTCGCCCACGATGGCAGTGTCTATGGCAGGTAGGGTTTTTAATAAGCTGTTCAGGCCATAATCTCCTGAAGTTTCTTCTTCTGCAGTAGCGGCAACAACTATGTTATACGCCATGTCCTCTTGATTGTAGAAATACACAAAGGTGGTCAATAGGCAAACCAAGGCACCTCCCGCATCATTGCTACCAAGACCAAATAATTTGCCATTTTCAATGGCGGCTTTGTATGGGTCGCGGGTGTAGCCGCTGTTGGGCAATACAGTATCGTGATGGGAGTTAAGCAACAGATAAGGTTTTGATGGATCTTCGTGCTTGTTTATGGCATAAACATTATTGTCTTGTTGGAGACAGTTGACCCCGTGCTTTTCTAACCAGTTCTTAATGATGGCAGCCGTTTGATCTTCCTCGCTAGATAACGATGGCGTGTTTATGAGGTTTTGAAGCAATTCAATAGCTTCTTGTTGTAATTCTTCGATTTGACTCATATCAAAGTGGTTTTGGGTGCATTAGCATCTAAAAGGGCAGCAACATTGCTGATGATCACTTCTTTAACGCCGTTATTCAAGGCGTCAAAGCCGTTGTGCAATTTGGGTACCATCCCTTGATGGATAATTCCCGCTTTTGTATAATTTTCGGTTTCTTCTTTGGTTAGGCGACTAATAACATCCTCAGGTTTGTTGATGTCTGTAAGTACGCCAGCGTGTTCAAAGCAATAAAATAATGTGACATCATATGCCTTACTCATGGCAACAGCTACTTGGGCAGCTATGGTATCTGCATTGGTGTTGAGCAGTTGCCCGTTTTTGTCGTGCGTAATGGCACAAAGTACTGGTACAAAGTCTTGCGTCGTCAAGGAGGAAAATACGGCTGTATTTACTTGTGTGATATCACCAGCGAAGCCATAATCAATGTCAAGTACTGGTCTTTTTACTGCTTCAATGCAGTTACCGTCTGCACCCGTCAGCCCAACTGCATTCACGCCCTGTTTTTGCAGCTGAGATACAATTTTTTTGTTTGACAATCCTGCATAGCTCATGACAGCTACTTCAAGCATAGCTGCATCTGTAATGCGTCTGCCATCTACCATTTTGGGTGATATGCCCAATTGTTTGGCGAGTGCCGTTGCATGTCTGCCACCCCCGTGTACCAAAAGCTTGGCTCCTTTCAAGCCTGCAAAAGCTGTAAGCACTTCTTGAAGCGCAATTGCGTCATTTACCAAATGTCCTCCAACCTTTAGGATGTGTAGCGCAGTTTTCACGATAGCAATGTTTTTAATACTGCAGCTGCAGCAAAAGTCCTGTTGTTGGCCTGTTCGATTACTTTGGAATGGGTACTGTCTAATACACCATCTGACACCACCACATTTCGTCGTATAGGAAGGCAATGCATAAAGGCAGCATTGTTGGTTTGTTCCATTTTTTCGGGTGTTAACATCCACTTATTATCCGTTCTTAGAATTTGTCCGTAGCTGTCATAAGAACTCCAGTTTTTGGCATACACTACGTCTGCTCCTTTAAGCGCCTCTGCCTGGTTGTGTACCACTGTAACCCCTTTGGTAATTCTTGGATCTAGGTCATACCCTTTAGGGTTGGCAATAACAAAGTCTGCATCTACATGCCCCATCATTCTCGTAAACGAATTTCCAACTGCGTGGGGCAAAGCCTTTGGGTGTGGCGCCCAAGTCAGTACCACTTTTGGTTTTTTTGGCAATGCCAGTTCTGTTAGCGTCAATGCATCTGCCAAAGCCTGTAGGGGGTGTGCCGTAGCACTTTCCATGTTTAGGATGGGAACGCTCGCATATTTGATAAACTTCTGAAGCACTTGTTCAGATTCATCTTTTTCTTTGTCGGTAAGTGTGGCAAAAGCCCGAATGCCTACTACATCACAGTATTGTGAAACAACCTGAGCAGCTTCTTTTACGTGTTCGGATCGCAGCCCTTCCATAATGGTTTGGTCTTCATATTCAATGGCCCATGCTTCATTGCTGAAATTCATTACCATGACATCCATGCCTAATAAACGGCCCGCTTTCTGGGTGCTCAATCGCGTTCGCAAGCTCGGGTTAAAAAATAATAATCCAAGCGTTTTGCGTTTGCCTATTTCTTCAAATTGATAGGGATTAGCCTTGATGTCCTTGGCCAATTGCACTTGTGCATCAAAGTTTGATAAATCGTCAAGCGTTAAAAATTGTTTCATCTATTTAAAATTTCGCAAACCACTCAGTGTTGATCTAACATTTACGTGTGGGAATTGCTGTTTTTGTCAAATGCCCATTTTAGGCGTTATAATGCTTTTTCTAAGACAGTAAAAAACTGATCAAGGTGTTTTTGCTGCACGGTTAATGGGGGTAAAATCCGCAATAGTCTCTTGTTGCTGCTACCTCCGGTAAATATGCGATGCTCGTATATTAGTTTCTTGCGTAGTTCACCTACTTCAAAGTCAAACTCCAATCCGAGCATAAGTCCACGTCCTTTTACTTTTTTTACACTGGGTATGCTTTCAGCTCTTTTGATAAAAGCTTCGCCTAACGCAGTGGCGTGATCCATTAATTTTTTCTTTTTTAATACTTCCAATACGGCCAAGCTCGCCTGACAGGCAAGGTGGTTACCGCCAAAAGTAGTACCCAGCATCCCATACCATGGTTTGATATTGGGGTGTGCCAAAATACCTCCAACTGGAAACCCGTTGCCCATGCCTTTTGCCATCGATATAATATCGGGTGTAATGCCGTAGTGTTGAAAGGCAAAGAATTTTCCGGAGCGTCCAAAACCAGATTGCACCTCATCTACTATAAGACAGGTGTCGTTTTCACGACAACTTTTTTCCACCTGTTTCATGAATTTTTCAGTGGGCATATCCAAACCGCCAACCCCTTGAATTGCTTCAATAATTACGGCACATACATCGCCTTTTGATAAGGTTTCTGACAATCCTTTTTCATCGCCAAAATCAAGAAAAACCACCTCTTGCTGTGCATTAAGCGGAGCAATAATCTTGGGGGTGTCAGTTGCAGCAACCGCAGCGCTAGTTCTGCCGTGAAAGGCATTTTTAAAGGCAACTATTTTTGATTTACCTGTATGAAAAGAGGCAAGTTTGAGTGCGTTTTCGTTGGCTTCGGCTCCCGAACTACACATAAACATTTGATAGCCATCACATCCTGACTGTGCTTCAATTTCATCTGCCAGTTGGTTTTGTAAGGGGTTTTGAATGGCATTGGAATAAAAACCAATACGTGATATTTGTTTTTTGAGCCTGCGATTGTATACGGGGTTTTGATGTCCAATACTGATTACTGCATGACCTCCATATAAGTCTAGATACTTCTTCCTATCTGCCCCATAGACATAAACCCCTTTGGCTTTAACGGGTGTCACTTCATAAAGAGGGTATACATCAAATAATGGCATAACTAGTCTTGTGCTATTTCGTTAATTTTTTTGAATGAAGATACAATTCCTTGTATCAGCGATGAACTCAAGCCTTGGTGTTCCATTTCGTTCAAACCCTCAATAGTACATCCTCTAGGCGTGGTTACTTTGTCAATTTCTTCTTCCGGATGCGCACCTGTTTCAATAAGTAGAGATGCTGCGCCCATGGCTGTATGCATAGACATTTTCATGGCTTCGTTGGCATCAAATCCAAGTTGCACACCTCCTTGTGTAGTGGCACGAATCAATCGCATCCAAAAAGCAATTCCAGAAGCACAAATCACAGTTGCTGCACGCATATGCTGTTCTTCTATCACGATACTTGTTCCCAAGCCGTTGAAAATGGCTTCGGCTATTGGTAAGCGTTCTGCACCTTTTTTATTGGCACAAAGGCAGGTCATGGATTTGCCAACAGAAATAGCTGTGTTGGGCATAGACCTAATCATGAACACATCTGTACCCAAAGTTTCCTCCATTTTAGCTAATGAAAAGCCCGTTACCGTAGAAATAAGCACATGGTTTTCGTGTAACAAATCTTTGATTTCTTCTAACAACCCAACCAATTGTCTTGGTTGTACTGCAAGGATGATGATATCCGATTCTTGTACGGCTTTTTTGTTGTCAGCTGTCACATGCGTATTGGCGTATTCTTTCCAAGATGCGATGTTCTCAACGGATCTACGTGTCAAATAAAGCTGTGTTAGACTGTTGTTTGTGATAAGCCCTCGTCCAATGCTTAGTCCTAGATTTCCGGCTCCTAAAATGGCTATTTTCATAATTAAAAAGAAGTTGATTTTAAATGTAATCCTGTTGTTTGTTCTAACCCGAACATAAGGTTCATGTTTTCTATGGCCTGACCCGATGCCCCTTTTAATAAGTTATCAATAATACTGGTGACCAATAGTTGCCCTTCGTGTATGTGCAAGTGGACCATACACCTGTTGGTGTTTACCACTTGCTTGAGCGCCAAGGGCGCATGGCTAACAAACGTAAATGGGCAGTCGCTGTAGTAATCCTCAAAGATGGCATAGGCATCTTCCAAACTTCCGCTAAATGAGGTGTAGGCTGTAGCAAATATTCCTCTGGTAAAGTTTCCTCTAATGGGAAGAAAATGCAATTTGGCAGCACTACCTTGAGCTTGCGCAATGGTTTCGCCTATTTCGCCCAAGTGCTGATGTACAAAGGGTTTATAGTAAGAGATATTATTGTTTCTCCAGCTAAAATGACTGGTGGCAGATGGAACAGCACCAGCTCCAGTACTCCCCGTGATTGCATTTATATGCACGTCTTGGGTTAGTTTTTTTGCTGCTGCTAGAGGGGCCAACGCCAATTGAATGGCTGTGGCAAAACAACCTGGATTAGCAATAGCTTGTGCCGATTTTATTTGTTCTTTATTTACCTCTGTAAGCCCATACACATAAGAACGACCCATAAAATCTCTATCGTCTTTACGTCTAAAATCATTACTTAAATCAATGATTTTGGTGTTGTCATTTACTACGTTGTCGTGTAAAAAGGCAGCTGAATTGCCATGCCCAAGGCATAGAAACAAAACGTCTACTTCTTGATTGAGTTCGGAAGAGAAGGGCATGTCCAGAATTCCCATTAAATCTGTATGGGTGTCAGAAACGGCTTTTCCTGCTCTTGTAGTGCTGTATATAAAATCGATGTTTGTGTTGGGGTGCAACACCAACAACCGCAAGAGTTCGCCTCCTGTATATCCTGCGCCGCCTACAACGCCTACGCTAATGTTATTTGTTGACATGCTGATAAATTTTTCCGGCATTGGCCGATAGTTTAATAAATCCTTTTGCTTCATCTGCGGTCCAGGCTTCATTGGCTTCTCCATAAGTGCCAAATGAATTATCCATGAGGTCGAACTCTGACTTGATACCGTCAAGTGTGAATCGGTAGGGGTGGAGTGTGACAAAAACAGTTCCTGTTACCGTTTGCTGGCTGTTGCTAAGCAACGCTTCGAAGTCTCGCATTACTGGGTCTAGATATTGACCTTCGTGTAACATCATCCCGTAATACGAACCGATATAGTCTTTGTGATGAAGCTGCCATTTGCTTAAGGTGTGCTTCTCCAACAGGTGATGCGCTTTAATACTTATCAGTGCTGCAGCAGCTTCAAAACCAACTCGCCCTTTGATCCCGATGATGGTGTCGCCAACGTGAATGTCTCTGCCGATAGCAAAAGCAGCTGCACGTTTTTGTACGTGTTGAATGGCTTTGACTGGGTCATAACTCGTATTGTTAATTCCAACCAATTCCCCCTTGTCAAAATGTAAGGATATTTTTTCAGCTGTTGTCTTTTCACATGCACTAGGATATGCGCTATCGGGGAGTGGTTCTCGGGATTTTAAGGTTTCACTACCACCAACTGATGTTCCCCACAAGCCTTTGTTTATGGAATATTGTGCTTTTTCCCAAGACCAATCTACTCCGTGTTCCTTTAAATAAGCGATTTCGTCTTCTCTTGAAAGCTTTTGATCTCTGATTGGTGTGATGATTTCAATTTGCGGTGCTAGGGTTTGAAAGATCAAATCAAATCGTACTTGGTCGTTTCCAGCCCCTGTGCTTCCATGTGCAATCGATGTTGCGCCAATCTTTATGGCGTGGTTTACTATTGCAACCGCTTGGGTAACACGCTCGGCACTTACCGAAAGGGGGTAGGTGCTATTTTTGAGTACGTTTCCAAAAATGAGGTATTTAACGATGTCTTGATAAAACGTTTCAACCGCTTCGATACTGGTGTAAGTGCTTGCACCCAAAGCCAATGCTTTGGATTCCAAAGCTGATACTTCAGCAGCATCAAAACCACCGGTATTTACACTAACGGCGTGTACTTCATACCCCGCCGCGCTTAACGACTTTACACAATAGGAAGTATCCAGTCCTCCACTGTATGCTAAAACTAATTTCTTGTTCATTTTTTATCTCGTTTAAATGCGTTTTTAAAAGATTGTAATCTACCCACTATGCCGTTAGATCCTTTTTTTGAAGGATCATATAGCATGCCTGTACATAAACACATGGTTTGTTTTGTTCTTGTTAATACATCATAATTCTTACATGTCTGGCAGCCTTTCCAAAAAGCAGGATCGTCTGTTAGTTCTGAAAAGGTAACAGGCTTATAGCCTAAGTCGTAATTAATTTTCATAACTGGAAGTCCAGTAGTAATGCCAAAAATCTTAGCACCAGGATACTTTTCCTTGGTGTAGTTGAAAATTTGTGTTTTGATTTTTTTGGCAAGTCCAATACCTCTAAAGTTTGGAGAGACAATAAGACCAGAATGTGCTACATATTTTTCATGTCCCCACGCTTCTATATAGCAGAAACCTGCAAAGGTGTCTCCTTCTAATGCAATGATCGCATTGCCAGATTCGATTTTTTGTTGAATATACTCTGGAGTGCGACGTGCAATTCCTGTTCCACGCACTTGTGCTGAACTTGAAATGGTTTCCGAAATGATGGCTGCATACTTAACGTGTATGCGTTTAGCTACTAGAATTTCCATGTTACTGGATTAAAAAGAAAAAAATTAGACTGAAAAAAAAACGGAGAGGGAAACCGGACACACCTAAGTTTCATATACAGTGAATTACCCCAAGGGGCGACGAGCGCGCGGGGAGAAAGTGATTCGTGAAACTTGATTTACAGTCACAGTGCAAATATATATTTTTTTTTAAAGCGATGATGCTATCGCCATTAATTAAGTAATTTTGTTTCATAAGCGAGGAAAAAAATTGGTAATACGCTCAAAAACAGTCTTTAACGTAAAAAACTATCCCGATATCAAGGCGCAACTCTTGGATTGGGCTAGTGGTTCTACGCCCATTGCATGGTATGATTCCAACGATTATCCCCACCTAAACAACGATTTTGATGCCATTCTTGCTCTAGAAACAATTGACGAGAACCCTTGGCTTACCTCTCAGAAAGCATTGCAAAGCGTTTTGGGAACGGACTGGCTCTTTGGTTTTTTCAGCTATGAATACAACGCAACTTGGGAGCAAGTCACACCCACTAATCCTGCTTTTCTGTCTGTACCCCAACTTCAATTTTTCAGACCCAAAAAAATATGGCTGCTTAAAGGGGATCTGCTTACGGCACTTTATTTAGAAATAGATAATCCAGCAGTTGACTTTGAGCATATCATAAATAGGGTAGTTGAAGATGAACCCGCATTGACAGCTATTGACTTATCACCACGAATCAGTAAGGATATCTATTTGCAGCATGCAAGTGCGCTTAAGCAACATATCATGCGTGGAGATATTTATGAGGTAAATTACTGTATGGAATGGTATGCTGATGATGTGGATGTTTCGCCTATGACCTTGTTTAATGCACTTAATCGTGTTGGCAGGACTCCTTTTTCTGCCTTTCTTTCATTTGAAAACAAGTATTTAATGTCAGCCTCACCTGAACGTTTTTTACAACGTAGAGGTAATACGCTCATATCTCAACCCATAAAGGGAACTGCTGCAAGACACGAAGATGCTGTAATAGACAAATCGGTTGCCGAGGCACTTAAACTAGACACCAAAGAACGTTCCGAAAATATCATGATAACAGATTTGGTTCGCAATGACCTCTCAAGAATAGCCCAAAAAGGCTCTGTTGAAGTAAGTGAGCAATGTGTAGTTTATCCTTTTGCTCAGGTGCATCAGATGATTTCAACCGTAAAGGCTCAATGCAAATCCGCTTTTTCGTCTTTGGATATCGTCAACGCCTGTTTTCCTATGGGCAGCATGACTGGGGCACCCAAACAACGCGCCATGGAACTTATAAATCAATACGAACACGGCCAACGTGGGCTGTACAGCGGAGCAGTGGGTTATTTTGCTCCAAATAGTGATTTTGATTTTAATGTCGTTATCCGCAGCCTCGTTTATGATGCTGCTTCCAAATACCTGTCCACTCATGTGGGAAGTGCACTTACCGCCGCTGCCGATCCATCAAAAGAATACGACGAATGTCAGCTTAAGGTCAAAGCTATTAAACGAGTTTTGGCAAATAAAGAAACAGCATACAATCCCCATGGTACAAAGGTTTAAAGATCATATTGCTTCACTTTTGGATACACCCAAAAAACAGCGCTTCTTGTTGGGGGTCAGTGGTGGTGTAGACAGTGTGGTATTGGCACATTTAGCACACAAGCTGCAATTGGACTTTGGTATTGCTCATGTGAACTATGCCTTGAGAGGAGCTGAAAGCGATGCCGATGAGCAGTTGGTCCGTGACTTGGCAGGTTCACTAGGCGTTGCTTGTCATGTTACTCAGGCCCCCATAGCCCCCGATGCTTCGGGAATTCAAGCAAGGGCCCGTGAGTTGCGTTATCATTGGTTTCGGGAAGTGTTGAAAAGCAATCCCTACAACACGATACTTACGGCCCACCACGCAGACGATCAGTTGGAAACGCTTTTTATGCGCCTGATGAGAGGCAGCGGACTAGAGGGCTTGGGAGGGATTCATGAAAAAAATGACGTTTTGGTTCGCCCGTTATTACCTTTCTTTAAAGCTGAAATTTTGGCTTATGCCAAGGATCAAAAACTGAATTGGCGTGAGGACGTGTCTAATAGCGCTACCAAATACTTGCGCAATGCGATTCGCCATAATGTACTTCCTCACTTTAAGGAACTTTCTGCAGATGCAGCTGTCAACACATTGACGAGTATGCAACATTTGCGTGATGCCCTTGCAGGAATAGCATCTCAGCTGCAAAATATTAAGAAGGCATGGACGAAGCAAGGGGAAACATTTGTAATTCCCCTAACGTCTATAGGTACATTGAATCCTAACAGCTTTTGGCTACATCATTTATTCGCTCCCTATGGTTTTGACGTTAAAGAAGTTGAAAAGCTGCTGAAAACCCATGCCGGAAAAAAATGTACTTGTGACAAATATGTTTTGACACGAGAACGCGATCATCTAATTTTAGCTCCCATTACCGAAACTGTTTCAACGGATCAAGACTATTTCATGGTTCCCGAAACAGGCATCGAAACCCCCATTACATTAGAGATTTTAACAGCACCTAGCACACACAAACCCACAGCTAAGTGTGTTGTTTTAGATAAGGAAAAACTAGATTTCCCTTTGATTTTAAGACGTTGGAAAACAGCAGATGTGTTTTACCCTACAGGAATGACAGGGAAGAAAAAAGTGGCCAAATTTTTTAAAGACGAGAAAATGTCTGCACGA
Source organism: Flavobacteriaceae bacterium (assembly GCA_024639165.1). Lineage (GTDB taxonomy): Bacteria > Bacteroidota > Bacteroidia > Flavobacteriales > Flavobacteriaceae > UBA7446. The sequence goes on from JAHEIX010000003.1 coordinate 144,806, forward strand.
GACAAAAAACAACAATGGCTGTTGTGCTCGGGAAACGATATTGTCTGGGTAGTAGGTAAACGAATAAATCGTAAATTTGAAGCTTCAGCCAATACAATTACGCTCCAAATCACATTTGTATGAGATATTTCCTTTTTCTTTTTTGCTGCTTGAGTTTCTCTTGGGGGCAAAATCCCGTCAAATGGAGTGCGCAAGCACGACAAACCGATACCAATACCTATGATGTAATTCTTAAAGCCAACATTCAGGACAACTGGAAGTTGTATGACGTTAGCCTTCCCGATGGCGGACCTTTACCTACCGTACTTCATTGGAAAAACGCAACAACGGTTGACTCACTACAAGGGAGCAAGCCCAAAACGGGTTATGACGTTATTTTTGAAATGGATTTGGCTTATTATACCCAAGAGTTGATGTGGGTTCAGTCAGTAACTACAGAAGCCAATACCATAGAACTCCTAATCGAATACCAAGCCTGTGATGATGCACTCTGTATTTTTAGGGAAGAACCTTTGGTTATTCCTGCCGACGGCTCTTTGGTCAATGCAGCTGAACGTGACCTCACTGACGTGCAACTCGGAGGTAGTAACCTAAAGTTAGCCTTAAAAAACACGACATTTCTTGAAGCTTCTGGACCTAGTGTTAAGGCCTCTTGGTGGCGTATTTTTGTATTGGGTCTTTTGGGTGGTTTCCTTGCGCTTTTGACGCCCTGTGTGTTTCCCCTTATTCCTCTTACGGTATCTTATTTTTCCAAAAGCAGTGTGAGTCGTGCTGTGGGAATTAGACGTTCACTTTCTTATGCCTTTTCCATTATTGGGATTTACGCATTGTTGAGTTTGCCTTTCCATTTTTTGGATCAACTTCGACCCGAAGTGCTAAATGCCATCGCTACCAATGTGGTGCTCAACCTTATCTTTTTTGCCGTTTTTATGGTTTTTGCTCTTTCTTTCTTTGGGTTGTTTGATCTTACCCTACCTGCAAAGTGGTCTGCAAAATCAGATGAGGCAGCCACACGCTCCTCTTATTTGGGTATCTTTTTTATGGCATTGACACTTGCCGTGGTTTCCTTTTCGTGTACAGGGCCTATACTAGGCTCTTTGCTTGTTGGCTCACTCACCGCTGATGGTGGTGCTATGCAGCTTACGGCTGGTATGCTAGGTTTTGGAACAGCCTTGGCATTGCCTTTTGGGGTATTGTCTTTCTTTCCTAATGTGTTGAGTAAGTTACCTAAGTCGGGTGGTTGGTTGCAGCAGGTGAAGGTGTCACTTGGCTTTGTGGAACTTGCCTTGGCACTAAAGTTTTTATCCAATGCAGATATGGTACAAGGTTGGGGTATTTTACCACGAGAACTTTTTATCGGCATATGGATGCTAATCTTGTTGTTGTGGGCTGTTTATTTGTTTGGGGGCTTTGGTTTTATGCATCCCAAGCCTAAAAAAAATCATGTAACACAAATGGCATTGGGTGTTTTGGTAGTCTTGTTTGTTATGTATTTAGGGCAGGGATTGGTACCCAATCAACAAACCCCTTTACGTGCCTTGAGTGGCTTTCCGCCACCTGCTTTTTATTCTATTTATGAGACCGAATCCGATTGCCCATTAAACCTGGACTGTTATAAGGATTACGAAACGGGGAGGGCAGTTGCTGTTGTACAACAAAAACCCATATTATTGGATTTCACGGGTTGGGCTTGTGTCAATTGTCGAAAAGTTGAGGAAAATATTTGGACCCAGCCCGAAGTTTATACATTATTGCGTGATGAGGTGGTGGTGATTTCACTCTATGTAGACGATCGCAAGCCTTTGTCTGAAGCAGAACAACAAACCATTACATATGCTGATGGCAGCAGTCGTGTTTTGGAAACGGTAGGGCAAAAGTGGTCAGCTTTTCAGGCGATTAACTTTAAGTCGGTTTCTCAACCCTATTATGTCTTGCTCCAACCCGATGGTACGATTTTAAACCCACCCATTCAATACACAGATAAGGCTACCTACTTGGCTTGGCTTAAAGAAGGGATTGATGCAGCAGCATTACCCCAATCGTTGGTACCCGCCTTTGGCATAGAGTAAGGGGTTGCCTTCAAAGCGTTTTCCGTCAGCCACTTGACCGTAATAGACAATGTGGTCGCCTACTACTTCGTGTTTGATCACTTCGCCTGTTAAATAACCCAGTCCTCCTTTAATTACAGGAACAGCGTTTGGTAGTAACTCGACTTGTTCAAAACGTGCTTCCTGACTGTTTTTGGAAGATGCAAAGGCATTGGATATGGCTTCTTGTTCAGCGGACAAGATGTTTATAGCAAAGGTCTTACTGGACTGAAAAGCAGCGTTTGTTTCTGATGCGGTTTTTAAGCAAAACAACACCACGGCTGGTTCTAGTGAAACAGATGTAAAGGAATTTGCAGTGAAACCAAAGGGTTTGCCGTTGTGTGTAGTAGTAATTATAGTAATGCCTGTTGCAAACTGCCCGCAAATTGCCCTAAAATCTTGTTGTTCCATAAATGCAAAGAACGCAAATATTTTTTTGTAATTTTATAAAAACCTACTTGTATGCTTACCCAAATTTTTGGCAGTGCCGTCTTCGGTATAGATGCCCAACAAATCACAATAGAAGTTCATATTCACCCCGGCGTTGGTTATCATCTGGTCGGCTTGCCCGACAACGCCGTTAAAGAAAGTAATCAACGTATAGCAGCTGCCGTCATGGAATGTGGCTTCAAGCTTCCCGGCAAGCGAATAACGATTAATATGGCTCCTGCTGATCTGCGGAAAGAAGGTGCAGCCTATGACGTGCTCATTGCGCTTGGTATTCTTGTGGCTTCTGGCCAAGTAGTCCCCCAAGCATTTGATCAATGGGTTATTATGGGTGAGTTATCTTTAGATGGATCCCTTCGACCCGTTCGCGGCGCATTGCCTATGGCATTGCAAGCCAAGGCTGATGGTTTTAAGGGTGTCTTGGTGCCTTCTGATAATGGACAGGAAGCAGCTATAGTCGATGGCTTAGAAGTGCATGCCTTTGGCCACCTAAATGACCTCGTTTCGTTCTTACAAACCTATCACCAAAACAACCTCGTTAGCTACGACCTTTCGTCTCAATTGGATTCTATACCCAAAAGCATCTTGGATTTTGAAGATGTTAAAGGTCAGGAGTCGATTAAGCGCTGTATGGAAGTGGCTGCTGCAGGAGGGCATAACATACTGTTGATTGGCCCACCAGGTGCAGGGAAGACTATGCTTGCCAAAAGATTGCCTAGCATACTACCGCCCATGAGTAGCGCCGAGGCATTGGAGACAACAAAGATTCACTCAGTGGCAGGGCAAATGAAAGGCAGTGGTATTATTCATCAAAGGCCTTTTCGATCTCCGCACCACACCATTTCTGATGTGGCTTTGGTCGGAGGCGGTACCTATCCCCAACCCGGTGAAATATCATTGGCGCACCATGGGGTGTTGTTTTTGGATGAGTTGCCCGAGTTTAAAAGGAGCGTTCTTGAAGTCATGCGACAGCCCCTAGAAGATAGAGAGGTTACCATAGCCCGAGCCAAGTTTACCCTTACGTATCCAGCTTCGTTTATGTTGGTAGCGAGCATGAATCCTACACCTTCGGGATATTTTCATGATGACAAGAGTAGCCCCGGGCATTCGGCTGCGGAAATGCAACGTTATCTTGGTAAAATATCAGGGCCCTTATTGGATCGTATTGACCTGCATGTAGAAGTGCAGCCTGTTCCATTCGAAAAGCTAGCACAAACACCATTGGCAGAGTCCAGTGCTGCTATACGTCAGCGGGTCATTGTTGCACGAAAGCGACAAACCGAACGCTTTGCCGATTTGCCACATGTTCATCACAATGCGGAGATGAATACCAAGCAAATTAGAAAATATTGCCAATTGTCAAAAGACTCGTTAGTATTACTCAAGTCCGCCATGGACAGATTGCGACTTTCAGCGCGTGCCTACGACCGTATTCTAAAGGTTGCCAGAACCATTGCAGATTTGGAAGGTGCTGGGGCCATCGCCGATGCACATATCGCCGAGGCCATACAATACCGTAGTTTGGATCGAGAAGGCTGGCTGGGTTAGCTTAAGAAACGCAATATTTTTTGCAACATAGGGAATGTCTTTCCATAGGGCGCATAGCGTTGGATGGGGTCAAACCAAGTAGGACGATCTACATAAGATTTCAGATGCGTGAAGGTGTCAAAGGAATATTTGCCGTGATAGCTACCAACACCGCTGTTGCCCACGCCTCCAAATGGCAATCGTTGGTTAGTGAAATAGACAATTACATCGTTGATCATTCCACCGCCATAATGGTGTTTTTTCATTAGTTTATTCGCCCATTTTTTCCGCTCGGAGAAAACATAAAACGAAAGCGGTTTGTCGTAGTGCCTTACAATACGATCTATTTCAGTTTCGTCTTCATAGGTCAATATGGGTAAAATGGGACCAAAAATTTCATCTTGCATAATCGCGTTATCCAAGCTGTTAACTGCAACTAAGGTTGGTGCCACATACCGGCTTCGAACATCATTTTCTCCTCCGTGTAGTATGTCTTGTTTTTGAAGTAGATTTACCATAGCAGCGGCATGTTTTTCGTGTACCAACCGCGCATAGTCTTCCGATGTTTTGGGATCGTCGCCATACATACGAACAATTTCACCTTTTAGCGCTGCAAGCAATGCTTCGTATTTGCTTTTATGAACCAGCAAGTAATCGGGAGACATACAAATTTGACCACAGTTCATGAACTTGCCCCATGCAATACGTCTTGCACTTACCTTGATGTTGGCGGTATGATCTACAATACACGGGTTTTTGCCGCCCAATTCAAGTGTAGTGGGGGTAAGGTATTCTGCTGCAGCTTTGGCAACGAGCTTGCCAACGCGAACGCCTCCTGTAAAAAAGATATAATCCCAACGGAATTGTAATAAACGCTCTGCCGTTTCAGGACCGCCTTGCACTACAGCGACCCATTCTTTTGGAAATACTTTCGAGATAATTTTTTCAATTACAGCTGCAGTTTGTGGCGCGTGCTCTGAGGGTTTTAATACGACTGTGTTGCCAGCTGCGACAGCCCCGATAAGGGGGTTAAGCGCCAATTGAAAAGGATAATTCCATGGGGCAATATGAAGCGTAACACCATAGGGTTCGGGTACTATCCAATCTTTACTAGGTGTGTTAAGCCACTTTCCTTTTACGCGTCTTGGTTTTGCCCAAAACTGAAGGTTTTTGATGACAGTATTTAGTTCGTCTAACACAATGTAGATTTCAGCAAGCCATATTTCAGCAGTTGGCTTACCCAAGTCTTTTTTCAATGCAAGTGTGATGTCGCTTTCGTGGGCTTTTACACTTTGTTTAAGTGCTATTAAAAGTCTTATTCGTGTCTTTATGTCTAAAGTGTTCACATTCTTAAAAAAATCAGATTGGCTTTTTTTTATTAGTATCAATGGGTTATCCTTAATCATAAGTGTTATTCGCCTATTTTTTTTGACGAATGTGTAAAAATATGCTTTTCATTTATTTTCCGGTCTTCTTTTTTTACATTTGAATTTATATACTTCAAAAAAAACCCAATTTCACAACACAAAACGTATTTGATCTAAAAGCCAAAAACACCAACATGCTATATGGTTGTTGTTTTGTATTTTAGCGCATTCTAATTTTAATATTCATGGGGCATAATCGCTACTCAAAAGTTGTTACACAAGATCCTAGCCAGCCGGCTGCACAAGCCATGTTGCACGCTATTGGCCTTACTGATGCAGATTTTGAAAAGCCGCTAATCGGTATTGCAAGTACTGGATACGAAGGGAATCCTTGTAATATGCACCTTAATGATTTAGCAGTAGAAATTAAGAAAGGTACACAAGAAGCAGATTTGGTAGGGTTGGTTTTTAACACTATTGGAGTAAGTGATGGCATTTCTATGGGTACTCCAGGAATGCGTTTTTCATTGCCTTCAAGAGACCTCATTGCTGATTCCATGGAAACAGTCATGGGCGGTATGTCTTACGATGGTATGGTAGCTGTAGTGGGTTGTGATAAAAACATGCCCGGTTCTGTTATGGCCATGTTGCGCCTTAACCGACCAAGTATTATGGTATATGGCGGGACAATAGCTTCTGGCTGTGTAGCGGAGAAAAAACTAGACGTCGTTTCTGCTTTTGAAGCATGGGGCGAGAAAGTATCAGGTAAAATTGGAGAAGCTGAATTTAAAGAAGTGATTCAAAATGCCTGTCCTGGCGCTGGTGCTTGTGGGGGTATGTATACAGCCAATACCATGGCTTCTGCTATTGAAGTTATGGGATTGTCATTACCGTATAACTCCTCTAACCCAGCCGTAAGTAAAGAAAAAACAACAGAATGCGTAACAGCTGGAAAGGCCATGCGCTTGCTCATTGAAAAGGATATTAAGCCTAAAGATATTGTAACCAAAAAATCATTGGAAAACGCCATCCGTTTGGTAACGGTTTTGGGCGGTTCAACCAATGCTGTACTGCACTTCTTGGCCATTGCCAAAGCTGCTGAGGTATCGTTTACATTAGCTGACTTTCAGCGTATTAGTGACACCACTCCGTTCTTAGCAGATCTTAAACCTAGCGGTAAATTTTTAATGGAAGACGTACACCGTGTGGGTGGTATTCCCGCTGTAATCAAATTTATGCTTGATCACAATATGCTCCATGGCGATTGTATCACAGTAACAGGAAAAACATTAGCAGAAAATATGGCTGATGTTCCTTCGCTTAAGGAAGGCCAAAAAGTTATTCGCTCGTTGGATAATCCAATAAAAGAAACAGGACATATTCGCATCTTGTTTGGCAACCTCGCATCTGAAGGTTCTGTTGCTAAAATTACAGGAAAAGAAGGTTTGTCATTCGAAGGTCCAGCCCGTGTTTATGACGGAGAATTTGCTGCCAATGCTGGCATCAAATCAGGAGAGGTCATAAAAGGGGAGGTCGTGGTTATTCGTTATGAAGGCCCAAAAGGAGGTCCAGGAATGCCAGAAATGTTAAAACCCACTGCTGCTATAATGGGGGCAGGCTTGGGGAAAGAAGTGGCGCTCATTACCGACGGTCGCTTTTCAGGAGGTACGCATGGATTTGTCGTGGGACACATCACTCCAGAAGCACAATTAGGCGGAACCTTAGGCCTTGTTCAAAATGGCGACATCATCCGTATTGACGCCCAATCAAATGAATTACATGTTAACCTTAGCGATGCAGAGCTCAATGCGCGCCGCGCCACTTGGGTTGCACCAGATTTAAAAGTTAGTAAAGGTGTTTTATATAAATACGCAAGCTTGGTTGCTTCTGCTTCCGAAGGTTGCGTTACAGATGAATAACGGATGATAAAAAAACAAAACATTTCGGGTTCTGAAGCTTTAATCCACTGCTTGTTGGCAGAGGGTGTTGATCTTATTTATGGATATCCTGGAGGTGCTATTATGCCCTTTTACGATGAGCTGTATAAGTTTCAAGATAAATTACAACACGTGCTTACACGCCACGAACAAGGTGCAACACATGCAGCGCAAGGATTTGCTCGTGTTTCAGGAAAGGTGGGTGTTTGTGTGGCTACTTCAGGACCTGGAGCAACAAACTTGGTTACGGGAATAGCAGATGCCATGATTGATTCCACACCTATGGTGTGCATCACGGGTCAGGTGCCATCACATTTGTTAGGCTCTGATGCTTTTCAAGAAACGGATATTATTGGCATTTCAACACCTGTCACCAAATGGAACTATCAAATCACCGATGTAAAAGAAATTCCAGAGATCATGGCCAAGGCGTTTTATATTGCGCGCTCTGGTCGTCCTGGTCCTGTGCTGGTAGACATTACCAAAAACGCACAGTTTGACTCCAGTGACTTTGAATATAAGCCTTGCAACGCTGTCCGTAGTTATAAGCCAACTCCAGAAATAAACCCATCAGACGTTGATGCTGCCGCAGCTATTATAACATCTGCTAAGAAGCCACTAATTGTTTGGGGGCAAGGCGTTATTTTAGGAAAGGCAGAAGAAGAATTTAAAACTTTTGTAGAATCATCTAATATCCCAGCGGCTTGGACCATACTTGGAGTATCGGCACTGCCGACTTCACACCCATTAAATGTGGGTATGGTGGGCATGCACGGGAATTACGGGCCTAATGTATTAACCAATGATTGCGATGTGCTTATTGCGATTGGTATGCGTTTTGACGATCGTGTAACAGGAAGGCTTGACAGCTATGCCAAGCAAGCTAAGGTTATCCACCTTGAAATAGACCCTGCTGAGGTAAATAAAAATGTGAAAGCAGATGTTGCTGTTCTTGGTGACGTAAAGCAAACCTTGCCAATGCTCACTCAAAAGGTAGCTTCCAAGCCCTATACTGAATGGTTTGAGAAATTTAAGGCACACGATAAAATCGAATTTGATGAGGTAATTAACAACGACCTAAATCCAACCAAAGAAGGCTTGAGTATGGCCGAGGTTTTGAAAGAAATTAATCGCGCTTCTAACAGTGATGCCGTAGTGGTTTCGGATGTAGGTCAACACCAAATGATAGCTTGCCGATATGCGACCTTTAACCATTCAAAAAGTAATATTACTTCTGGAGGTTTGGGTACTATGGGATTTGCTTTGCCTGCTGCTTTGGGCGCAAAAATGGGTGCTCCAGATCGTGAGGTAGTTGCTATAATTGGTGACGGAGGATTTCAGATGACTATTCAAGAACTGGGTACAATATTTCAAACGCAAGCAGCTGTTAAGGTGGTGGTGCTTAACAACGATTTTCTAGGGATGGTGCGTCAATGGCAACAGTTGTTTTTTGACAAACGATATGCTTCTACCGAAATGGTTAACCCTGATTTTGTAAAAATTGCAGAAGGCTATTTTATCGATGCCAAGCGTGTTACGAAAAGAGCAGACTTAGGAAAAGCTGTCGATGAAATGATGGCTTCTGATAAGCCGTATTTCCTTGAGGTATGTGTTGAAAAAGAAGATAATGTATTCCCGATGATACCCTCAGGTGCTTCGGTTTCTGAAATAAGATTGTCATAAAATGGAAACAAATTACACCATATCGATTTATACTGAAAACAGCGTTGGGCTACTCAATCGCGTTTCTGCTATCTTTCAACGCCGTCATATCAATATTATCAGTATCACTTCTTCTGCTTCAGAAATAGATGACGTATCGCGTTTTGTTATCGTTGTGAGCATGACTGAAGATGCGGTTAAGAAAGTTGTGGGTCAAATTGAAAAGCAAGTTGAGGTGATTAAAGCGTTTTATCACACTGATGAAGAAACTATTTTTCAAGAATCTGCACTTTACAAGGTGGCGTCAAAGTCTCTTTTTGAGGAACGTCACATTCAAAATATTATTAAGAAAAGTCATGCCAATATTGTGACGGTAAACACAGCGTTTTTTGTTATTGAAAAAACAGGTTTTCGACACGAGACAGAGCAACTTTATGAAGATTTAGCGCCCTACGGACTATTACAGTTTGTGCGCTCTGGTCGTATTTCTGTGACCAAATATCCCATGAATATTAAAGCATTATTAAACAAATTAAACGATTAAAACCAAAGAGATGAGTAACTATTTCAACACTTTACCACTAAGAGATCAACTTCACCAACTGGCACAGTGCCGTTTTATGGATGCAGATGAATTTACCGATGGGATTTCAGCCCTCAAAGACAAGAAAATTGTAATTGTTGGCTGTGGTGCTCAAGGACTAAATCAAGGGTTAAACATGCGCGATTCCGGCCTAAATATATCCTATGCATTGCGCAGTGGTGCCATTGAGCAAAAGCGTGCTTCATATCAAAATGCCACATCGAATAACTTTGATGTAGGTTCTTATGAAGAAATGATTCCAGCGGCAGATTTGGTTATCAATCTGACACCAGATAAAAATCACTCTTCGGTTGTTGAGGCTGTTATGCCCCTAATGAAAAAAGGAGCAACATTCTCCTACTCTCACGGGTTTAATATAGTAGAAGAGGGTATGCAGTTTAGAGATGACCTAACGGTAATCATGGTTGCGCCTAAGAGTCCAGGCTCTGAAGTTCGTGAAGAATACCTTCGTGGATTTGGTGTGCCAACGCTTATTGCCGTTCACGCTGATAATGATCCAGAAGGAAAAGGGTGGGAACAAGCCAAGGCCTATTGCGTAGGTACAGGCGGAGACCGCGCAGGTGTATTGCAATCTTCATTTATAGCTGAGGTAAAATCAGATTTAATGGGTGAACAAACCATATTATGCGGTGTATTACAAACTGGGTCTATTTTATGCTTTGATAAAATGGTAGCTCAAGGAATTGATGCTGTTTATGCTTCTAAATTGATTCAATACGGATGGGAAACCATCACAGAGGCGTTAAAACACGGTGGTGTTACCAACATGATGGATCGTTTGTCCAATCCTGCAAAAATTAAAGCTTTTGACCTTTCAGAAGAGTTAAAAGAAATCATGGCGCCACTATTTCACAAGCACATGGATGATATCATGTCGGGTCACTTTTCTTCAACCATGATGGAAGACTGGGCTAACGATGATAAAAACTTACTCACTTGGCGTGCAGCAACAGCTGAAACTGCTTTTGAAAAAACGGCACCTACCACTGACGAAATTGACGAGCAAACATTCTTTGATCATGGTACTTTGATGGTAGCCTTTGTGCGTGCTGGTGTAGAATTGGCATTCGATACCATGGTAGCTGCGGGAATTAAAGATGCCTCTGCTTATTATGAGTCATTACATGAAACGCCCTTAATCGCCAATACTATTGCGCGTAAAAAATTATACGAAATGAATCGTGTGATTTCTGACACTGCAGAGTACGGGTGTTATTTGTTTGATCACGCTTGCAAACCATTATTAACTTCCTTTATGGAAGGTATTGATACTTCCGTTATTGGTACAACCTATTCGCCAGATTCAAATGGTGTTGACAACAAAAAGTTAATTGCCGTTAACGACGCCCTTAGAAATCACCCAGTAGAAAAAATCGGTAAGACATTACGTGCGTCCATGACGGCCATGAAACGCATCGTGTAGTGAGACCATTATTAGATTTATCGATCATTGAGGCTGCGGCCAAAAGAGTAGGGCAGGCAGCTGTTCCAACTCCTTTGGAGCACAACAAACGGTTGAGTGACTTGTATGATGCCAATATTTCGATAAAACGGGAAGACTTGCAACCTGTGAGGTCTTTTAAGATACGCGGGGCGTTTAATAAGATATCTCTTTTAGATGCGGAGGCACGTGAAAAAGGAGTTGTTTGCTCAAGCGCAGGAAACCACGCTCAAGGGGTTGCATACGCCTGTAGCCATCATGGTATTCAGGGTACTATTTTTATGCCTATTCCCACACCACAACAAAAGGTTTCGCAAGTTTCCATGTTTGGCGGTGACAAGGTGACCATCAAATTGGTTGGGGATACTTATGACGATTGCTATGAGGCAGCTAAAGATTACGTAGCCGAAACAGGCAAAACATTTATTCACCCCTTTGATGATCCTGATGTAATTGCAGGGCAAGCTACGATGGCCTTGGAAATTCTTGAACAAGCAACAGCACCCATAGATTACATTATAGTACCCATTGGTGGTGGTGGATTGATATCTGGTATTATGAGTGTTTTTAATCAAAAATCACCGCATACTAAGTTTATAGGCGTTGAACCCAAAGGTGCGCCAAGTATGTACCAGTCATTACAAGAAAAGAAACGCATCCGACTTGATGAGATTGATGTTTTTGTTGACGGTGCTGCCGTTAAGACTATTGGCGAATATGCTTTTGATTATTGCTCCCAATTTTTAGAAGATTTGCTTTTAGTTGATGAAGGTGAAATTTGCCAAAACATCCTAACCATGTACACGCAAGATGCTATTGTTGTTGAGCCAGCAGGTGCTATGTCTGTATCTGCGCTATCTCAGTTATCGGCAGTTATTAAAGGCAAAAACGTAGTGTGTTTGGTATGCGGTGGTAATAATGATATTACTCGCATGGCAGAGATAAAAGAACGCGCTTTGCTTTTCAGTAATCTTAAACATTACTTTATTGTACGCTTTCCGCAACGCGCAGGTGCGCTCAAGGAGTTTGTGCAAGATATTTTAGGTCCAACAGATGATATTACCTTTTTTGAATACTCCAAAAAAAGCGCACGTGCCCAAGGTCCGGCGGTAGTGGGAATTCAGATAAAATCAGTAGATGACTTTGAGCCATTATTAAATCGAATGAAAGAAAGGCAGTTTTTTGGTGATTATTTAAATAATAAGCCTGATTTATTTCAATTTTTGATTTAGTTTTGTATTGCTTTGAAAAATAAAATATGAACATACCAGCACAATTTGCTATTGATGCACCTTTCCATCACAACAGTTTTTTAATTAACGGAGAAATAACCCTTTGGGATGGCCCAACAGCCGATGTCTATTCTTCGATCCACACTCCAAATAGCGATGGTGCATTAGCGCCAACTCATTTAGGTTCTGTGCCAGACATGAACGCTGCACACGCTCTTAAAGCGCTTGAAGCTGCTTCAAACGCCTTTGATAAGGGAAAAGGGGAGTGGCCAACGATAAAAGTAGCAGACCGAATTGCTTGTATGGAGCGTTTTGTTACGCTTATGAAGCAACAACGTGACAAAGTAGTAAAGCTGTTGATGTGGGAGATAGGTAAAAACCTAAACGATTCAGAAAAAGAATTTGACCGTACGGTGGATTATATTGTCGATACCATCAACGAGTATAAAGATATAGACCGTGACAGTGCCAAGTTTCACAATCACGGAGGCGTATTTGCACACATTCGACGTGGCCCCATAGGAGTGGTGTTGTGTCTAGGACCATATAACTACCCATTAAACGAAACGTTTGCGCTACTTATCCCAGCCATAATTATGGGAAATACCGCCATATTCAAACCTGCCAAGCACGGGGTTTTACTTATTGCACCGCTACTACAAGCCTTTAAGGAGAGTTTCCCACCAGGAGTAGTGAATATTGTATTTGGACGTGGAAGAACCATTGCTACGCCTATTATGAAAACCGGTAAAATAGATGTTTTAGCGCTTATTGGACATAGTTCTTCAGCCATGTCATTGCAAGACTTGCACCCTAAAAAAAGTAGGTTGCGACTGGTATTAGGTCTTGAAGCAAAGAATCCGGCTATTATTTTGCCAGATGCAGATTTGGAGAAAACAGTACAAGAATGTGTTGCAGGCACCTTGTCTTTTAATGGCCAACGTTGTACAGCACTTAAGGTTTTGTATGTACATGAATCTATTAAGGAAGCATTCTTATCAAAATTTGTGGCAGCAGTTGATGCTTTACAGCTGGGTATGCCATGGGAAAATACGCTGCTTACACCATTGCCTGAACCCAACAAGCCGGCCTATATTCAAGAGTTGATTGATGACGCAAAGGCAAAAGGAGCAAAAGTCCTCAACCCTAGAGGAGGGGAACGCACAGAAAATTTCATTTTCCCAGCCATTCTATATCCTGTATCACGTGACATGCGTGCATATGAGGAAGAACAGTTTGGGCCCGTAATCCCAGTGATGTCCTTCACTGATATTGATACCCCTCTAGATGATATGGCTGCTTCCTCTTACGGACAGCAAGTGAGTTTGTTTGGTAAAGACGTAGATAAATTGGGACCGCTAATTGATACTTTGGCCAACCTTGTGTGTCGTGTAAACCTTAACAGCTCATGTCAACGAGGACCAGATGTGTATCCTTTCACAGGAAGAAAAGACTCTGCTGTAAGTACATTAAGTGTACGGGATGCATTGCGCTCTTTTTCTATCAGAACTTTTGTCGCTACAAAAGACACAGACAGCAATAAAGAGATATTACGAGAACTGTTAGATACGCATAAGTCTAACTTTATCTCGACGGATTATATGCTGTAATTAATTATTGAGCATTACAGGCATAACCAGCATGGTAACTTGCTCTCCTTCATCCAACCCGTCTACAGGTGTAATGATCCCCGCTCTATTTGGAAGGGAAAGCTCTAACTGAATTTCATCAGAACTTAAGTTGCTCAACATTTCTGTGAGGAAGCGCGCATTAAAGCCTATTTGCATATCATCCCCTTGGAAAGAGCACGTAAGGCGTTCTTCGGCTTTGTTGCTGTAGTCAATGTCTTCAGCAGAAATATGAAGCTCTGCACCGGCAATACGCAAACGGATTTGATGTGTTGTTTTGTTTGAAAAGATGCTTACCCTTTTGACGGTGTTTAAAAGTTGCACACGGTTAATGCTCATCACATTGGGATTCTCTTTTGGAATAACGGCTTCGTAATTCGGATATTTTCCATCTATGAGCCTACAGATCACTACGGTGTCATCAAAAGAAAACTGAACGTTACTGCTGTTGTAATTTACCGTCACATCCTCTTCGCTTCCAACTAGGACTGATTTAAGCAGGTTTAAGGGTTTCTTGGGCATGATAAACTCTGCGGTTTCAGGTGCAACCACGTCTGTTCTTTCATACTTTACTAATTTGTGCGCATCGGTGGCAACAAATGTCATTCCGCTAGAAGACAGCTGAAAAAACACACCACTCATAACAGGACGCAAATCGTCATTCCCGCTAGCGAAGATGGTATTGTTGATGGCTGTTGCCAAGGTATCACCTTGTATGGTCAGGCTTGAAGCATCCACAACGTCAGCAGCTTGTGGGTATTCATCCGCATTGGCATAAGCTAGAGCATATTTCCCTTGTTCAGAACTGATTTCAAGTGTGTTGTTATCTGCTTGTGAAAACGTTAAGGGTTGCTCTGGAAATGTCTTTACCGTATCGAGTAAAAGTCTTGCAGGCACGGCTAGTTTTCCTTCACTTGTAGATTCTACTTTTATGGTAGCACTAATCGTTGTTTCGAGATCGGTGGCCGTAATTTTAAGTTGTTGGGGTGCTAATTCAAACAGCACATGATCCAAGATCGGCAGTGTGTTACTTGTGTTTAAAACGCCACTTAGGGTTTGCAGTTGGCGTTGTAGTTGTGTACTTGATACAATGAAGTTCATGTTCTAATTGTCTTTACTTACAAATATATTGTTTACGCAGGCTTTCCTAAAACAAATTTATCAACAGCTAGGCATCATTTATGAACGCAACTCGTATAGGGTCAAGGTATGAAAGGCCGAAAAGTGTGCTTGCACCACCGCCATAGTTCGGGCTTCCTTTAAACACGGCAAGTTCTAAGTGTCCTTGAGAATTAAAAAGGGCGAGTTTTTTTCCTGATTCCTCTCGTTGCGCCTTGGGTTTGTCATAGCGAATGGCCTCGTGATAATCGTTAACTATTTCTTTAAAATCATGGTTTCGTGCATGGATAACAAAGGCGCGATTTCTTCCAACTTTTTCAAATAGTTGTTTGGTAATGTTGGTAACTATATTTCCAAACCTGTCTATATGCAACACATGTCCCTGTATTTCGTTGCCTTTGGGGTGTACGGATGGCATATGCTGTGTGAGTTGCTTGAGGGTAGTGATGGGAGTGCCAATAACACTTAGCGCACCACCGCGATGAATATGGGCTATAGCTTCAACGCCACGTGCTTGGTTGGTGTTGTTAGAGGCCTTAAGCGCAATAGCCTTGGTGGGTTTTAATTCAGGTTCCAATAAGGACAAAAACCCATTATCTGCACAAACAAAAAAATGATCGTTTAGCTCTGCAACTATAAGGTCTTGCTCAGGGGTTTGGTTAAAGTTTATGCCCACAAAGTGAATGCTTCCTTGGGGGAAACTGCGATAAACAGCTCCCAAAACATAGGCTGCTTGAATAATGTGAAAGGGTTCAATAAGGTGGGATACGTCTATTATTTCTGGGGCTTCCAACTGGTTATAAAGCTGTGCCTTTAATGATGACACATATGCATCTTGAAGACCAAAATCAGTAGTTAGCGTAATAAGTGGCATTTTAATAACCTTATCTTAATTCAGCAATCTAAAAATTGCTTAATTTTGATTACAAAGTTACCAAAAAAGCAGCCCATGTGGTTTAAATTTTAAAAAGACACATTTGAACGAAATTACAATCGAACTTGCCGAGGTCAATCCTACGGAATTCTATGGCGGGAAAAGCAACAAAAACGTTGCCCTACTAAAGAAGTACTTCCCTAAAATCAAAATTGTTGTGCGTGGCAACAAAATCACAGCCTTTGGTGAAGAGGAGTTGTTGGAGCACTTTGAGAAACAAGTGGATAGGTTGGTGATGCACTACGGAAAATACAATGCTCTCGATGACGATACAGTGCTCAATATTCTTCAAAGCGAAGAAGACGATTCTTTTGGTTTAGATCCAGAAGACAATAAAGTAATTCTTCATGGTGTGGGAGGTAAAATCATCAAAGCCAAAACCCTTAACCAAGCTAGGTTGGTTGCTGCCATGGCTAAAAACGATATGGTTTTTGCAGTTGGTCCAGCTGGAACAGGTAAAACCTACACGGGTGTGGCATTAGCTGTAAAGGCACTAAAAAACAAACAGGTTAAACGCATTATACTTACACGTCCCGCTGTTGAAGCTGGCGAAAATCTCGGCTTCTTACCTGGTGATTTAAAAGAAAAGTTAGATCCCTATATGCAGCCCTTGTACGATGCCTTGCGCGATATGATACCTGCTGAAAAGTTGGAGCACTATATTGAAAATGGTATAATACAGATTGCTCCCATGGCTTTTATGCGGGGGAGAACCCTCGACGATGCTTTTGTCATTCTGGATGAAGCACAAAACACCACCCATAATCAAATGAAGATGTTTTTGACGCGTATGGGTAAAAATGCCAAGTTTATGATTACTGGAGATCCAGGTCAAATTGATTTACCAAGACGTGTTATTTCAGGGCTTAAAGAAGCTATTCTGGTATTGGGTAGTTTAAAGGGAATAGGGATGATTTATCTAGATGATAAAGATGTTATCCGTCACAGATTGGTCAAACAAGTTATCGAGGCCTACAAACAAACAGAGCATCACAACTAATGCCTATGCAAACCATCATGCAGTCGGACTTGCAACTTAAGGGTTGTAAAAGTAAATACAACGGGAAAGTCAGAGAGGTTTACCATTTGGAAGATGATACCTTGGTTATGGTAGCCAGCGATCGCCTTTCTGCCTTTGATGTGGTGATGCCGAAGGGAATTCCATACAAAGGACAGATTTTAAACCAAATAGCTGCCCACATGCTTGAGGCTACAACCGATATCGTGCCTAACTGGTTAGAAGCAGTGCCTGACCCAAACATTGCCGTTGGCAAAGCGTGTACGCCTCTTAAGGTCGAAATGGTGATCAGGGGATATTTAGCAGGTCATGCGGCGCGCGAATACGCCTTGGGAAAACGCTTGTTATGCGGTTCTCCTATGCCAGAAGGTATGCGTGAAAACGATGCGTTTCCAGAACCCATTATCACGCCCGCAACCAAAGCCGAGCAAGGCGATCATGATGAAGATATTACACCTGAAGAATTGGTGGCACGCAACATCGTTACTCAAGAAGAATACCAGCAATTAGCTGCGTATACCAGGGCGTTATTTAAGCGAGGTACCGAAATGGCTGCCAAGCAAGGATTGATTTTGGTAGACACCAAATATGAGTTTGGAAAAGATAAGCAAGGAAACATAGTACTGATTGATGAAATTCACACACCCGATTCGTCTCGCTATTTCTATGCCGATGGATATGAAGCACGTCAGAATGAAGGAACGCCACAACGTCAGCTTTCGAAAGAGTTTGTGCGTCGTTGGCTTCTTGAGCACGGTTTTCAAGGGCTTGAAGGACAAACGCCTCCCGAAATGACAGCGGCATATATCGCAACGGTTTCTGAGCGTTATATAGAGCTTTATGAGCACATAACGGGAAAGAAATTTATAAAAGCTGATTTTTCGGATGTTGCGACTAGAATGCAACGTAACCTAGATCTATATTTCCAGTCCTAGTTGACTAACTAATGCTGCATTTACTGCAGTATCATAAGAAAGCTTATGTGTGCAAGGATGGTTTCTAAGCCACGTGAGTTGTCGCTTTGCAAATCTTCTGGTATTGGTTTTGATGTCTTCAACAGCTTCTTCCAAACCTTGTTTTCCCTCAAAATACCGAAATAACTCTCTGTAGCCCACTGTTTGCAGGGCGTTGAGGTGTTTGTATGGATATAGTGCTTTGGCTTCGGCAACCAAGCCCTTTTCAATCATGATGTCAACACGCTTATTGATGTTGTCGTACAGTTGTTTTCTGGGCATGCAAATCTCAATGCTTAAGCTTTCAAAGTCTCTTTGTTCTTTGTTTTGCCCTAAGAAGGAAGAGTAGGGCTTGCCCGCAACCGAGCATATATGCAAGGCGCGTAACAATCGCACGTGATTATTTAGGTCAACAGTTTGAAAATAATCGGGATCTAATTTTTGAAGCGCTTGCTGTAAATGGTTGATTCCTTTGTGTTCATATGCTAATTGCCACTGGTCTTTTATTTCCTCAGCTACTTCTGGAAATGTGTCTAGCCCATGCATTACGGCATTGTTATACAGGTTAGAGCCGCCAACCATAACCACAACAGGATGTTCTTTATGGTATTTTTTGAGCAGTGATAATGCGTCTTTTTCAAAATCACCAACGCTGTAGGAATCGTGTATGCTTAAATGCTGTATAAAATCGTGTTTTACCCCTTGTTGTTCCGCTATTGACGGAACGGCGGTACCAATGTACATTTCGCTGTAAAACTGTCTGGCATCACTGGACAGTACGGGACAGTTTAATTGCTTGGCTAACGCAACTGCAAACGAAGTTTTTCCCACTGCAGTAGGTCCTGAAATAACAATAAGCTTATGCTTTTTCATTTAAATCAATCACTTGTTTTACTTTGTTTTTTCTAATAAATGATTGCAGTATATGTCGTGCAGCTCGAGAATTTTTCATGGGTGTAATGATGGTTTTCACCATATCCAAATTATTAATCTGATAATTTAAATCAGCGTACCCAAAACCTTTATATTCAGTATTTTGTATAAGTATAATACTCCGCTCATCATGACTACGTCCCTTGTCAACTATCAATAAATTAGGTGAAGAAAAGCGCAACTGATCGATGCAATTCTGTACACGCTCGTTATAGAGCTCGACAGCTTCCTTTTCTGCACAGGCACCTAAACATTTGTTGATCTCAACATCTGAGCACGCTTCCTTGGGAGATTCAAGTCCTACGTACTTTAAGCAGAGTGTGTATTTGTGTGCAAAGAAATAGAGTGTTTTCCTTGCATTGCTTAGATTCTTAAAGGTTGTGATGTAGTTTGTTCCATCCTCTGCATGAACAATCCGTAAAAGACGATACCCTTTACTGTTCACTACTTCTTGCAGGCCAAATCGAATACGATCATTCTTGTGTACTCTGTTGTGCTTGGGTTTGTGTAGCTGTATCTCGTCAATTTCTTTTAATAGGGCTATCAATTCACTCCCCGTTTCTTCAGTACTTACGCTATGCGTTTCGAGCTGTATTTTTAAAGCCTTTCTGCTCTTCCCTGTAAAATGTTGATTGACACGCTTGCGCATGTTAAGACTTTTGCCAATATAAATTACATCTCCTTTTTGGTTATGCAAATAATAAACCCCTGTAACAGGTTTGACTTGTTCCATAATGGCTTGGAACTTACGTGCTACTTTGTCTTGGTCTTTTGTTCGAAGTACTTCTTTGACTATGGTTTTTTTGCTGTCTTTGTCTAACAATAGTTTCAGCAGTTTTACAGTTGCGCGTGCATCTCCTGCAGCACGATGTCTATCGCTAAGTGGAATACCCAATGCCCTTACGAGCTTTCCCAATTTGTAGGACGCTTGTTCGGGAATGAGTTTTTTTGATAAGGCAACAGTGCATAGGGTAGGACGCTCATAGACAAACCCCAACCTGTTAAATTCGGTGCAAAGCATTCTGTAGTCAAAGCTAGCATTGTGTGCGACTAAGGTGCAGCCTTCTGTTATTTCAATAATACGCTTGGCTATTTCGTAGAACTTTGGTGCATTCCGCAGCATTTTTTCGTTAATCCCTGTGAGTTGTACTACAAAAGGTTGAATGGGTCGTTCAGGGTTGACTAAGCTGATAAACTGATCCTCAATTTTAGTTCCATCAAACTTAAAAATGGCAATTTCTGTTATGCCCTCTTCGTTATATTTGCCCCCTGTAGTTTCGACGTCAACAACTGCGTACATAGCTCCTAATTTCTACTTCCAAAGATTAGACTCCCCACACGTATCATAGTACTTCCTAGGCTAACTGCAAGTTTGTAATCATTGCTCATGCCCATTGATAGGGTAGTCCAATTATTGGATGCCTGATGCTTGTTGTAGAAATCTTGAAGTCCACTAAATTCTGATGTGAGTTGTGCGTTGTTGTCGGTATAGCTGGCCATACCCATTAATCCTGTAATGCGTACACTTTCAAGGGTATTAGCTTTCGAAAGTATGGCTTCAGCTTCTGCATATGAAAAACCAAACTTGGTAGATTCTTCTGCAATATGAATTTGAAGCAGCACATCAATAACCCGGTTGTTTTTGGCACCTTGTTTGTTGATTTCATTAAGCAATCGCTCGCTGTCTACTCCGTGAATGAGGTGTACAAAGGGCGCAATATATTTAACCTTATTTCGCTGAAGGTGACCAATCATATGCCAACGTATATCCTTTGGGAGTGTTTCGTGTTTTTGACAAAGCTCCTGCACCTTATTTTCCCCAAAGTCCAAATGTCCCGCTTCATATGCCTGTTGAATGGCATCAACCGGCTTTGTTTTGGATACTGCCACAACGGTTACTGCAGCAGGCACATCGTCTTTTAATTGCTTTAGGTTTGCTACAATCATGCAGATGACTTTTCAACAAGCGCAGTTATTTGTAGCGCAACGTCAAGGGCATTTTTACCCTGTTCAAGCGGTACGATAACTGCTGTATTAGTAAGGATGGCATCGGCAAAGCATTCCAATTCCATTAAGATGGCGTTGACCTCTGGTATTTTAGGGTTGTCAAAAAATACACGCTTTTTCTTGCCTTGTGCGTTTTCCAATACCATATCAAAATCACCAACATTTTCGGGTGCATTTTCCATTTTAACCACTTCAGCACTTTTGCTAAAATAATCTACGGAGATATAGGCGTCTTTTTGGAAAAAGCGGGCCTTACGCATATTTTTAAGCGAGATTCTACTGGCTGTTAGGTTGGCAACACAACCATTTTCAAACTCAATTCTAGCATTTGCTATATCTGGCGTTTCACTGATGATGGCAACGCCACTCGCTGAAATTGCAGACACTTCCGAATCCACCAAACTCAACACCGTATCAATATCGTGTATCATCAAATCCAAAACAACAGGCACATCGGTACCTCTGGGATTGAATTCTGCCAATCGGTGGGTTTCAATAAACATGCTATCGTTGATGTCATCCTTGACAGCTAAAAAAGCAGGATTAAATCGCTCCACATGCCCCACTTGACCCAGCACTTGATGCTTTTTTGCAAGTGCAATCAGTTCATTTGCCTCGTCTACCGTCTGGGTGATGGGTTTTTCCAGAAAGACGTGCTTTCCCATTTCGATGGCTTTTTTTGCCAATTTATGGTGGTATAGCGTTGGCGTAACGATATCTACTACCTCGACAGCAGCAATCAATTCTTCTTCAGAATCAAAGGCTTTAAAGCTGTATTCATCTGATATTGTATTACGAACTTCTGGACTGGGGTCGTAAAAACCTACTAAATCGAATTTTTCTGACTGGTTCAATAATCGAAGGTGTATTTTTCCTAAGTGGCCTGCACCAAGTACACCTGCTTTTAGTGTTTTGCTCATACTACAAATGTAACAAGTTTAGGCGGTGGCTAGCCGTATGATTTTGTATTTTTGAAGATATGAGGGAAGATACGACCAAACATCAAGGAAGACGTCGTCAGTTGATCGAAATATTAAAGGATAAAGGAATCAACGATAAGGCTGTTTTAAAAGCCATTGGCGCCATACCTCGCCACTTGTTTATGGACAGTAGTTTTGAAGATCATGCCTATCAAGACAAGGCATTTCCTATAGGTGCTGACCAAACCATATCACAGCCTTATACCGTAGCCTTTCAAAGCCAGCAACTCGCCGTTTTACCAGGGACTAAAGTCTTGGAGATTGGCACCGGTTCAGGATATCAAACAGCTGTACTGTGTCATATGGGGGCAGAGGTCTATTCTATTGAGCGACAGCACGAACTGTTTCGTACAAGCCTAAAAAGATTACCTGCACTTGGGTTTAAAGCTAAGAAACTCATTTTTGGAGATGGCTACAAGGGGTTTGCTGAAAAAGCACCTTTTGATCGAATTATTGTCACCGCAGGTGCGCCATTTATCCCCGAAGCCTTATTGGCACAATTGGCCGTTGGTGGTAAAATGGTTATACCTGTTGGAGAAAAAAATCAAAAGATGACTGTCATTACACGCACCTCAGATGCTGATTTTGAACAATTGGTACTTGGAGATTTTAGATTTGTTCCCTTGTTGGGAGATAAAAATTAACGACGAAAGCCTTTTTTAACGCGATCAAGTTGACGCTTGTTTTCTCTGTCCTTGATGGTTTCCCGTTTGTCGTGTATTTTCTTCCCCTTTGCAAGCGCAATACGAACCTTTGCCCAGCCTTTATCCGTGATAAAAACGTGTAGCGGTACAATGGTAAGCCCTACGTTTTGAACTTCTTTGAGCAGCTTTTTTATTTCTTTTTTTTGCAACAGTAGTTTTCGATCCCCTTTGGTTTTGTGGTTTACGTAGCCGCCATGGCTGTATTCTTCTATATGCATATTAATAAGAAACAACTCGCCTTGTTCGCTGAAACTACAGAAACTTTCGGCAATAGAAGCCTTACCCGCACGAATAGACTTGATTTCTGTACCTGTTAGTACGATACCAGCAGTATACTGATCCATCAGTTCATACTCAAAACGCGCACGTTTATTCTTTATGTTGACCTGCTGCTGCATGCTGCAAAAGTATAACATAATAGCGATGTTCATTTGTTTTTAATAAATGCTTTTTTTTATAATGTGAATTGTGTCAGCTATTGTTATTTTTGGCGATATAAATTATGCTATGAAAATCCAACGCGACGAACAGATTTTTGAGTTAATCGAAGCAGAGAGAGCACGCCAAATAGGCGGGGTTGAATTAATTGCTTCTGAAAACTTTACCAGTCCACAAGTTATGGAAGCCACAGGCTCCATCCTTACCAACAAATATGCCGAGGGGTACCCTGGAAAGCGTTACTACGGCGGTTGTGAAGTGGTTGATGAAATAGAAACCATTGCTATTGATAGAGCAAAAGCTTTGTTTGGTGCTGCCTATGCCAATGTGCAGCCCCACTCTGGTTCGCAGGCCAATACTGCTGTTTACCACGCCTTTATCAAGCCTGGTGACAAAATCATGGGCTTTGATTTGTCTCACGGGGGTCACCTTACACACGGTTCTCCTGTAAACTTTTCAGGACGTTTGTATAACGCTGTCTTTTACGGAGTAGACAAGGAAACAGGACGCTTGGATTATGACGTAATTGAAGAAATTGCAGCAAGAGAAAAACCCAATATGATCATTGCAGGTGCATCTGCATATTCTCGGGACATTGATTTTAAACGCTTCAGAGCTATTGCCGACAGTGTTGGTGCTTTTCTTTTGGCCGACATTTCACACCCTTCCGGATTGATAGCCAAGGGCATCCTAAACGATCCCTTACCGCACTGTCATATTGTTACTACTACTACACACAAAACCCTTCGTGGTCCTCGTGGTGGCTTGATGATGATGGGGCAAGATTTTGAAAATCCATTTGGGTTGAAATTTAAAAATGGGAATTTGCGCATGATGTCTTCTTTGTTGGATATGGCTGTTTTTCCTGGCAATCAAGGCGGACCACTTGAGCACGTTGTTGGAGCAAAAGCCATTGCTTTTGGTGAAGCACTTACAGACGACTTTCTACAATATATGTTACGTGTGCGTGAAAATGCACAAGCCATGGCCAAAGCCTTTGTAGATAGGGGATATGACCTTATTTCAGGTGGCACAGACAATCACATGATGTTGGTTGATTTACGCAATAAGAACATTTCTGGAAAACAAGCAGAACAAGCCCTTGTTAAGGCCGAAATTACTGCCAATAAGAATATGGTTCCTTTTGACGACAAATCTCCCTTTGTTACTTCTGGAATACGCTTCGGTACAGCTGCCATTACAACACGAGGATTAAATCCTTCGGACATGGAGCCTATTGTTTCGCTTATTGATGAGGTTATTCAGCAACCTGAAAACGAAAAAATAATTGAAGGGGTAGCTGCACAAGTGCACAAGATGATGGCACATCGTCCACTCTTCAACGCTTAGTCTTCTATAATCACATGTTGATAAGCGCCTAAATCGGGTGGCGAGGTTCTTACTTTTCCTGCCAGGTCTACAGGAACCACCACACTTGCGTCTCCTTTTCCTATAAATTCACTCTCTTGGCTTATGCGCATGTCGTTGTCTTCTGCTAGCACAAAAGCGGGATTTCCGTTACGGATAATTTGGTTGTAATAGGAGTTGTTTTTCCAGTCAAAAAATGGATTGTTGACAATCGTTGTATTTGATGTTTCAAACTGTATGGCCGTGTGGTTTAGATAAAAGTTTATCGCATCGCTGCCTTCTTGCTCTACATAGAACTCAACAAATTGATTTCCCTCAATAATACAGTTTTCGAATATGGCTTCTGTAAGTGGTTTTATAAAGTTGCTTCCATCTGCTAGTTGGGTATAATCGTTGAGCAATACCGCGGGAGTAGATCTAAAACCTTTGTTCCAATAATTCGCAAAGGTACAATGCTTGAAATCGTATTTACCTCCTATGGTTCCAGCAAATGAGGATTGCCCCGCATTTCCAAAAACGCTGTTTACGGCCGAGATATGTGCCGTTTTCCCCCAAAGATTAAATGCAGCACTGTTGTGAATTTGGGTGTTTTCTAATGTTAATGTAGGGCTGTTGGTTTCGTCATTAAAGTCCATCAATATGCCTACAGATGCATTTTTGATTGTGGCGTGATTAAATTGATGTTGTGTGCTTCCAGCCGTAAGCCAAATGGCGCCCCATTGACCTGGAATAAAGTCATAAAGTGGCTCAAGCCTGTCGCCTTCAAAAACAACCTCTCCCTCAAGTTTTTCTGGATCATTGCTCACAGTACCATCGACTATCATGGTGGCATCCTTGGCGACAATAATGCCAGAATTCTTGTGGAAATGAATACGCGCTCCTGCTTCAAAAGTTACGGTCTTACCCGAAGGTACCCCCATATAGCCGTAAACCACATAAGGTTTTTCATTAGTAAACACCAATTCGTCATCGTCCAAATAAAATCCCTCGAGACCTACCGTATTTCCAACATCGTCTATTCCAATCGGAATACTTTCTTTAATGCCTTGATCATCCTTTTCGGGATATAAAAAAATGGCATCTTGTACCAGTGTCATTAGTGTGACTGCCCCAATGTCTGAAAAGAGGATTTTATCTTCGTATAAAAACTGGGTGTTAGCACTTGTTAACTGCTTAATATCAGTTGTTGTTTCTACAAAAACATACATACTATCTTTTGGTAACAGTTCCACTGCATCGAATGATTTGCCACTCCTGCCGTCTACATTAAGTCTAAAATTAGATGCTGTTCCTTTTTCTAGGTAAATGGAAGGAATGGAAATTAGGTCATCTGATGTGTTGTAAACCTTTAAAGTGTAGGTAGCAGAACTAATGTTGGTAAAAACCGTGTCCAAATAAACAGTGTCACGACTAAAGCGCAACTCACTGTTCTGTACTGGTCGAAAGTCAAAGTCTTTTCGGCAGCTGCTATACAGAGAAACCAAAAGGACTAATCCCAGTAATAGGATCGCATTGCGTAAGAAAGAATAGGCGTTATTTTTCAATTATTTTTACTTCAAATAGTTTGTCCCAGTATTTCCCAGTTACAAAGAAAGTCTTGCGCTCTGGGTGATAGGCAATTCCGTTAAATACGTCCAATTGATTGTGTTGGGTAACCTGCTTTTTGAGTCCTGAAAAATCAACAACGCCAGAAACAATTCCTGTTGTTGGGTCAAAAATAACGACCACATCTTTGTTGAACTGATAGGTGTTGGCATAAATCTTACCATTAGCATATTCAAGTTCATTTACTTTAGAGAGAAAAGTGTTGTGCGTAACTATGTCTTGGCTAGATAGCTCCTCGAAAGTAATGGGGTCAAGCTTCCAAAGTTTTTGACTACCATCTGTTTTGTATAAAAAATCACCATCACTACACAGTCCCCAACCCTCGGGGCTTTTGGTATATGAAAACGATTTGTCAAGAGTTAAATCATCGGAATTGTAAACAAAACCTACTTTCTTTTTCCAAGTTAATTGGATGATTTTACCGTCAAAATGGGTGATGCCCTCTGCAAAATAAGCTTTGTCAATAGGTAGTTTTTGAATGACTTCTCCAGTCTTAAAATTTACTTTTCGCAAGGATGAATTGCCGTATTGCCCGGTGCTTTCGAACAACGTACCATTGACAAACTCCAAACCTTGGGTGTAAGCGTTGATGTCATGCGGGTAGCTTTGGATTAATTCATACCCAAACACTTTAGGTTTATTAGGCGCAAACACTCTAATGGTTTTCGATATTTCGTTGTTTCCATCAGCTGTTTCAATAACTGCTTTTACCGTTTGTTCTCCTGTTTTTGAAGGGATTATGTAAGGCGCTTGAAGTGCCTCATCATCGTGATAAAAGCTAATGGCCTGTTGTTGAACTGCTGGCGTTATCGATAAAAAGATGGTATCCGCTATACTTGGATTTTTAGCATTCGAGACAGTAGTTATTTTATAGCGCAGCGATTGTTTCGATGAACAAGACGAAAGCAGAAGTAGGGCAAGGGTCAGAAAGGTTAGTAAGCGAAGATTCATTACATAAATATATTGTTTAAAAATATGAATATTGTCTCTAATAAAATACACAAAGCCCGTATATTTGTATTGGGCAGGTTCTACACAACCAGCTCCTGCTGAATCCCCCCAGGG
This sequence comes from Flavobacteriaceae bacterium, assembly GCA_024639165.1. Classification (GTDB taxonomy): domain Bacteria; phylum Bacteroidota; class Bacteroidia; order Flavobacteriales; family Flavobacteriaceae; genus UBA7446. Next base: position 171,862 of record JAHEIX010000003.1, read on the forward strand.
CGGAAACGCAGCAAGGGTAAGTAGTCGTAGCGGTGTGCTGTAGGTAGCCTGCCTTTTTTTTATGAAAAATTCACGCGTTGTTCTTATTACAGGTGCTTCCTCAGGAATTGGTCTTTCAGTAGGGCAATACCTATCTTCACTACAATATCAGGTTATTGGGACCAGTAGAAATCCCGGTAAGTATCCCAATCACCCTTTTCCTCTAATAGCCATGGATGTATTGAATAATACTTCTGTAAAAGATGGTATTGATGCTGTAATTGCACAACATGCACGCATAGATGTACTGATTAACAATGCAGGTATGGGTATGGCTGGTCCTTTAGAAGAAATGGATTTGAAGGCCGTTGACAGCCTCATAAATACAAATTTAAACGGACCTATACGTGTTATGCAACATACATTGACGTTTATGCACAAGCAGCAATCCGGGCTTATAATTAATATAGCTTCTCTGGCGGGGGACAATGGTTTGCCCTTTCGGAGCATTTATGCTGCCTCAAAAGCAGCACTGATGCGCATTAGCGAGAGCTTACGCCTAGAATTGCGCCACACACCCATACAGTGTACCGTATTATCTCCAGGCTCCATTAAAACAGCCATAGCTGAAAACCGGATATATGCACCTCTTTCCGAGGATTCCATGTATTATACACAATACAAGGCTTCACTAGCAGACATGGACAGCCATGTTAATAAAGGACTTCCACCTATTAGTGTGGCTATAAAAATTGAAAAGCTATTAAATAAAAAGAAATTAAAGCCACATTACAGCGTAGGTCCATTTTTAGAAGTACTTTCGCCATTGATTAAGTTTTTGTTGCCACAGCGCGCTTATGAAAACCTTATAGCATCCTTTTATAATTTAAATTAAACACATGAAATTTTTTATTGATACTGCCAATTTAGATCAAATCAAAGAAGCACAATCCCTTGGTATTTTAGACGGGGTTACTACCAACCCATCTTTGATGGCCAAAGAAGGAATTACGGGTCAAGATAATATCATAGCCCATTACAAAGCCATTTGTGACATCGTAGAAGGGGATGTTTCTGCTGAAGTTATCGCAACAGATTATGAGGGTATGATTTCAGAAGGAGAAGCCCTAGCGGTACTTCATCCACAAATTGTGGTTAAAATACCCATGATATTAGAGGGTATCAAAGCCATCAAATATTTTTCAGACAAGGGCATCAAGACAAACTGTACCCTAGTCTTTTCAACGGGTCAGGCCTTGCTTGCAGCAAAAGCTGGTGCTACATATGTGTCGCCATTTATAGGCCGTTTGGACGATGTGTCTACAGACGGACTTCAGCTAATTGAAGACATTAGAAATATTTATGACAACTATTCATTTACTACAGAAATCTTAGCTGCTTCTGTACGTCACACCATGCATGTTATTGACTGTGCTCACATTGGTGCCGATGTCATGACAGGTCCTTTGAGTGCTATTGCTGGTTTGGCAAAGCATCCGTTAACCGATATTGGTTTGGCTAAATTTTTAGCTGACTACAAGAAGGGGAACTAAAACAAACACAATCATATTTAAAAAGCTCGCAGTATTTCTGTGGGCTTTTCTATTTTTGCAAAAAATTAATCTATGTTATCCGTATCGAATCTTTCTGTTCAATTTGGCAAACGCGTTCTTTTTGACGAAGTAAACACTTCGTTCAATCACGGCAATTGCTACGGTATCATTGGTGCTAATGGTGCTGGTAAATCTACCTTTCTCAAGGTTTTGACAGGCGTAATGGAGCCCAATTCTGGAAATGTTCACCTGGAGTCGGGTAAGCGTATGTCGGTATTGGAGCAAGATCACTTTGCGTGCGATGACTTTCCTGTTTTGGAAACAGTTATTAGAGGAAATAAACCGCTTTATGCCATTAAAAAAGAGATGGACGATCTCTATGCTAAACCTGATTTTTCTGATGCAGATAGCGATAGAGTAGGTGAACTTCAAATCAAATACGAAGAAATGAACGGCTGGAACGCTGAAAGTGATGCTGCCGCTATGTTGTCTAACCTAGATATTTCGGAAGCACAACACTATACGCTGATGAAAGATCTTGATGGAAAGCAAAAGGTACGTGTGCTTTTGGCTCAGGCTTTGTTTGGCAACCCCGATGTGTTGATTATGGATGAGCCTACAAACGACTTGGACTACGAAACCATTCAATGGCTTGAAAACTTTTTAGCGAATTATGACAATACCGTTATAGTAGTATCACACGACCGTCACTTTTTAGATGCTGTTTGTACTCATATTTCTGATGTTGACTTTGGTAAAATCAATCACTATTCGGGGAATTATACCTTTTGGTATGAGTCGAGTCAATTAGCAGCCAAGCAACGTGCGCAACAGAACAAAAAGTCAGAGGAAAAGAAAAAGGAGTTAGAAGAGTTTATTGCGCGCTTTAGTGCAAATGTCGCCAAGTCTAAGCAAGCTACTTCCAGAAAAAAAATGATTGATAAGCTCAATATTGAAGATATACGCCCTTCTTCGAGACGTTATCCTGCCATTATATTTGAGCAAGAGCGCGAAGCTGGGGATCAAATCCTCAACATAGAAAATCTTGCAGCAGAAGCAGACGGGAAAGTACTTTTTTCAGGAATAGACATCAATCTTGCCAAAAACGACAAAGTAGTGGTTTACAGCAAGGATGCGCGAGCTGCTACAGCATTCTATGAGATTTTGAACGGCAATCAGCAAGCTACTGCGGGATCCTTTCAGTGGGGAGTAACCACCAACCAAAGTTACTTGCCACTCGATAATGCCAGCTATTTTGAAGAAGAAGCATCGCTTGTAGATTGGTTACGTCAGTACGCCAAAACAGATGAGGAACGCGAAGAAGTATTCTTGCGTGGCTTTTTGGGTAAAATGTTATTTAGTGGGGACGAGGCATTGAAATATGCAAAAGTCCTTTCTGGAGGCGAAAAGGTGCGTTGTATGTTGTCGCGCATGATGATGGTACGTGCTAATGTCTTGATGTTAGACGAACCTACAAACCACCTTGACTTGGAATCCATTACTGCATTCAACAATTCACTTATTAAATTTAAAGGAACGGTACTGCTGACCACACATGACCACGCATTTGCACAGTCTGTTGGAAACAGGGTAGTGGAACTAACGCCAAAAGGGGTTATCGATCGTCATATGACCTTTGATGAATATATGGCTGACCCTAAAATTAAGGAGCTGCGTAACAAGATGTATGCTTAGATAAGGCTTTTTGCTTTTTCAAGGTCAGACTTGGCTACCCAAAGCTGTTGCATCATGGGTGCAGAACCAAATCCCGCCAAGCGGGCTGACTCACTTTCATCTTTAATAATGGGGAATATATTGTGTTCTTCTAACAGCGCTTTAACCCGTTGTGCTTCGACAACATTACTTGCACACAAAAGGGTAAAAGAATCGTTCATCAGCTGTTGTAGTATTTGCTATTCCAAATAGCTCTATTAAAGTTCTTGCCTCTAGCAAATGTATAATAAATTACAATTGCAGCTACCGCTTTGAACATGAAAAAGTAAATCATAATGAAATCACTAGTCGTGGGATTGGGCGTAAATAACGACATGGGAACAAAAAAGCTTAGAAAAAAACTAAACACCAATAATGATATGCAAGCAGTAATAATATTTTTAAATGGCCACACCATGGCTTTGCGGAACGGGTGCAAGTCATCGCCCCATTGGTGAATCAGGTAATAATAACCATTGCCCATAGGAGCAAATAGCAGCGGATCGTCGGCATTTTCTAATTTAAAAAGCTTCGAAGGGGCCATAATTTTAAGATCAGAAAGGACGGTATTGTGTGTAGCCTCAATGGATTTGATTTGCGATACAGCTTCAACAGGAAATCCTCCTTTAAACAAAGTGGCATCCAAGAAACGCAATCTGAAATCAATACACGTTTTCTTTATTTGACTTATGTGATACACACGATTGGATTCAAGTTTATCCAAATCAAAGTTGTTTAAAGTTGATGTAGTTAAAGGAGCTTGATCAACTGCTTTGACTTTGTTTAGTTCTTGATAAATATCTGTTTGAGTAAACATAGCATTTCTTTTTAGCAATGTTCAAATATACGCATAACTATCATACAATCAAATGTTTAACAATTGTTAAACAATCTTATTTTCTGAGCTCAGCACCTAATTGTTTATGATATTGGTCTGCGATTTTTTGCATGGTCTTATCAATCAGCTTGTCGGTAAGTGTTTTCTCCTTATCACGTAAGGTAAAATTAAGCGCATAGGATTTTTTTCCTTCAGGAACTCCTTTGCCTGTAAACACATCAAATAGGCCAATGTCTTCAATTAAATGCCGTTCAGTTTTCTGTGCAATTTGATATAACTCTTTAAAAGACGTGCTTTTGTCTACCAATAGCGCAAGATCTCGATGAACTGATGGAAACTTAGAGAGTCTAGCTACTTCAACCTTCTGCGATATAAACTGTACGAGTGCATCTATCGATAGGGTGCAAGCAAATACGTCTTGGTCAATAGCAATGTCCTTAAAGTTTTTTAAATCAATCCAGCCATAAGTACCCAATATAGTTTTACCCACACTCAATGTTATACTCTCTTTAAAACTAGGATTGTCTCCGGGTGTTTCTTTTGCGTTAATCCCCAAACGATTTAATAAGCTATTTACGATTCCCTTTAGAAAAAAGAAATCGGATTTATGCGCTGAAACTAACCAGTTATTCTGCAATTGGTTACCGGTAACTACCATGCCAAGTGTAGCTTCTTGTTTGGTTCCTTCTGCCGTTTTGTGATATTGATTTCCAAATTCAAAAAAGCGCAAGTCTTGTTGTTGTCGGTTAATATTAAATTGTAGGGCTTCTAACATGCCATAGATAAGGTTGGTCCGCATTACCGATAGCTCACTACTCAATGGGTTGAGTATTTCTACCATATTAGTTGTGTCGCTACCGTGTTTGGGAGAGGTCAGTGAGTTGTTGTAAATCTCATAAAACCCTTGAGCAACAAGTTGTTGGGAAATACGTGTTTCTATTTGATTGGTATTGTTTTTGGTTAGGTCAGGAATAGAGCTGTTAAGTTTGTTTCCTGTTGGAATATTATTGTAGCCATACACCCTTAATACCTCTTCAACGATATCGGCAGGTCTACGAACATCTGCACGGTAGGTAGGCACTTCTAAACCAACCGAAGTTTCAGTTACATGCGCAATTTTAATATCTAAATCCTGAATGATTTTTTTAATTTTTTCTCTCGGAATTTCATGACCTATCAACGTATTGATGTAGTCATATTTCAATAAAATTTGATGGGGTTTATGCTTATTTGGGTATTCATCTATAATTTCAGAGCTCACCACTCCGCCGGCAACTTCTTGAATAAGTATGGCGGCTCTTTTTAAGCAATATTCGACAAATTCGATATCAATTCCGCGTTCATAACGAAACGAAGCATCTGTGCTTAGTCCGTGGCGTTTGGCTGTTTTTCGAATACTGACAGGATTAAAATAAGCACTTTCTAGAAATATTTCTGTTGTCTGCGCTGTTACTCCAGAGTTTAAGCCTCCAAAGACACCTGCCAAACACATAGGTGTATCGCCATTGCATATAACCAAGTCTTCGCTACTTAGTTTACGTTCAACGCCATCTAAAGTAACAAAGGGAGTTCCTTCTTTTAGTTTTTGAACACGTACCACACCACTGTTTATTTTAGCCCCATCAAAAGCGTGTAATGGCTGCCCCATTTCATGTAAGACATAATTTGTGGCATCGACGATATTGTTGATGGGTTTAAGTCCAATTGCCTTTAGACGATGTTGTATGTGTTCAGGTGAAGGTTTTACCTCAAGCCCCGTTATGCGTAATCCACAATAACGCGGTGCGGCATCAGTATCGCAAATATCTATTTTGATTGCTCCTTTGTAGTTGTCGGTATGAAACAAACTTATGGAAGGCGTAATAAGTGTAGTGGTATCTTCCTTTTGGGCTAGTGCTGCGCGTAAATCTCGAGCTACACCAAAATGGCTCATCGCATCAGATCGGTTTGGGGTAAGCCCAATTTCAAATATCTCATCGGTTACGATTTCAAAAACTTCTTTACAGGCTTTGCCAGCCTTGTGATGATTTTCGAGTACCATGATGCCTTCATGGCTTTGCCCCAGACCTAATTCGTCTTCGGCACAAATCATTCCTTGACTAAGTTCTCCTCGGATCTTACTTTTTTTAATGGTGAAAGACGCTCCATTTTCGGCATAAAGTGTTGTACCGATCGTGGCTACTGGAACCGTTTGACCAGCTGCTACATTAGGTGCTCCGCATACAATTTGTACATGTTCCGCCTCACCTATATCAACTTGTGTGATCTTGAGTTTATCGGCATTGGGGTGTTTTTCGCAAGTCACTATTTTACCAATGACAACGCCTTCTAGGCCACCTGGAATGGATTGGTATTGATTAATTCCCTCAACTTCTAAACCCAGATCGGTCAGTATTTCGCCTACTTCTGAAGCACTTAAATCGGTTTTTATGAAATCTCGTAACCAGTTAAAAGAAATCTGCATGCTTGTTATTTGAACAACAAAGATACAATTAAGATGGTTTTTTTGGCAGTATTTATCCAATGTACTTCCAAATACTTTTTCCTTGTTGGGTTAACGAGAGCGCCACACGGATGTTTTCGTTTATTGAAAGAGATAAATTTGGATCATTTTGGAGTAAAGCATCTACTGCATGACATACTGTTTTTAGAATGTCTACATCTTTTTTCAGATTAGCAATCAGAAATGGTAAAACCCCACTTTGCTGGGTGCCCATGACATCTCCAGGTCCGCGAAGCGACAAATCTACTTCTGCTAATTCGAAGCCGTCTTGTGTTCTGACCATGGTTTGTATGCGTGTTTGCGCATCTTGACTTAGTTTAGATCCTGTCATCAAAATACAGTAACTCTTGCTTGCGCCACGGCCAACACGCCCCCTGAGTTGGTGAAGTTGTGATAAGCCAAAGCGCTCGGCACTTTCAATAATCATGATGCTAGCATTGGGCACATCAACACCGACCTCAATAACCGTAGTGGCCACCATGATTTGTGTTTTTTTAGAAATAAAACGTTCCATTTCATATGCCTTGTCTTGGGCATTCATTCTGCCGTGAACGATGCTTACTTGAAAGTCTGGAAGCGGAAACTCGCGCACAATGCTTTCATAACCGTCCATCAAATCTTTGTAGTCCAAAACTTTAGATTCTTGAATAAGCGGATAAACAACATACACTTGTCGGCCCTTGGCAATTTCCTCTCGCATAAATTGAAATACAGCCAAGCGTTTGCTGTCAAATCGATGTGTTGTGGTAATGGGCTTTCTACCTGGTGGCAATTCATCAATTACCGATAGATCTAAATCGCCATAAGCGGTCATGGCCAAGGTTCTGGGTATGGGCGTGGCTGTCATGACTAATATGTTTGGAGGAGTGCTGTTTTTTCGCCAAAGTTTAGCACGCTGTGCCACCCCGAAACGATGCTGTTCATCAACTATAGCCAGTCCGAGTTGTTTAAAATATACCGTTTCTTCAAGTACTGCATGAGTGCCAATAAGTAATTGCAATTGACCATTTGCCAATTTTTCAAAAAGTGGTTCACGTGCTTTCTTGGTTACAGACCCGGTGAGTAAACCCATTTCGACACCAAGAGGCGCCAATAGCGCCTTTATGCCGCTGTAGTGCTGTTGTGCTAAAATTTCAGTCGGCGCTACTAGAGTGGCTTGTACATTATTGTCCAAGGCCATTAACATACAGAGTACGGCTACGATGGTTTTCCCCGAACCAACATCACCCTGTAGCAACCTGTTCATTTGTGCCTCACTGTTTAAGTCAGCTCTAATTTCCCGCACGACTCGTTTTTGTGCTTCGGTTAAGGGAAAGGGTAGGTGCTCGTGAAAAAAACGATTGAAATAGGTTCCTATTTTAGGGAAGGGTATGCCTTTTATGCGTTCTTTACGATGCTGTTTTTTTAGGCCTAATTGGAGCTGTACAAAAAACAATTCTTCAAATTTCATTCGATATTGCGCACGTGCTAATGCTTCCTGTGATTGGGGAAAATGAATGGCTTTTAGGGCTTCATTTTTCTCTATCAACTGATAGGTGTTTCGTAGCTCATCGGACAACACTTCTTGTAAATTATTCTGCATCTCGTCAAATAGATTTTCTACTATTTGTCGCACAATGCGCTGAGTAATGCCACTTTTAGTCAGGTTTTCTGTTGATGGATAAACGGCCTGAAAATTTCCTTTGCGTTGTTCGTGATCTGCTATAAGCTCTAGTTCTGGATGTGGAATGGAACACTTTTTTCCATACCAATTGAGGCGACCAAATGCCATATAGGGTGTATTGAGTTGTAGTGATTTTTGGATCCATTGTTGACCCCGAAACCAAACCAGTTCCATACTGTGCTGACCATCCGTAAAAGTAGCGACCAAGCGACTGCCTCGTTTTTGCTTAACGGTTTCAATATTGGTGATGCTCCCCAATACTTGAACATCTGCTGTGGTTTGGGGGAGTTCTGCCGGGGTATAATATGTGCTTTTGTCAATATAGCGATGTGGAAAAAAGTAAAGAATATCTTGTAAGGTGTAAAGGCCCAATTCTTTTTTAAGTAATTGAGCTCTGTTTGGACCAACGCCTTTTAGGTATTCGATAGGTTTTTGTAACAATCCCGACATAAAAACGAAGATAGCAGTTTCCTGTTAATAACTATTCCTTAGGCTTCTTTATCAACCGTATGGGTTTGGCTATTTTCACTTTAAATTAAATTCGTTGGAAGATTACCTCAAGCTGCTTAATGAAGCCCAGCAAAAACCTACTGTCCACAAAGACGGACCACTTATGGTTATTGCAGGCGCTGGTTCTGGTAAGACACGTGTGCTTACATACCGTATTGCCTATTTGATGCAGCAAGGAGTTGATTCCTTTTCCATTCTAGCATTGACCTTTACCAACAAAGCGGCACGCGAAATGAAGGCACGGATTGCGCAAATTGTCGGTGAGAGCGAATCCAAAAATCTTTGGATGGGTACTTTTCACTCTGTGTTTGCTCGCATCCTTCGTGCGGAAGCTGACCGTTTGGGCTATCCCTCAAGCTTTACGATTTACGACACCCAAGATTCCGAGCGTTTGTTGAGCTCCATCATCAAAGAGTTACAACTCGATAAAGACCTGTATAAGGTGAAACAAATTCGTTCGCGCATCTCTTCATTTAAGAACAGCCTGATTACTGTGCGTGCCTACTACAACAACCCAGAACTCGTGGAGGCAGATCGGGAATCCAAACGTCCAGAAATGGGTAGTATCTACAAAGAGTATGTAGACCGTTGCTTTAAGGCTGGCGCCATGGATTTTGACGATCTACTTCTTAAAACCAATGAGTTGTTAAATAGATTTCCAGACGTTCTTGCCAAATATCAAGAGCGTTTTCGCTACATTTTAGTTGATGAGTACCAAGATACCAACCACTCTCAATACTTGATTGTACGGGCTTTGGCAGATCGCTATCAAAACGTTTGTGTGGTAGGGGATGATGCCCAAAGTATCTATGCCTTTCGCGGGGCAAACATTCAGAATATTCTCAATTTTCAACGTGACTACGACGATGCTGCCGTGTATCGGCTGGAACAGAACTATCGTTCTTCCAAAACCATAGTTCAGGCGGCTAATGCCGTAATTGCACATAATCAAAACAGGCTAGAAAAGAACGTTTGGACAGATAATCCTGAGGGGCATAAAATCATTTTACATCGCAGTCCAACAGATGGAGAGGAGGGTCGTTATGTCGCAGGTGATATTTTTGAACGTGCGATGCAAACCCAACAGGGCTATGAGAATTATGCCATATTGTATCGCACCAATGCACAGTCTCGTGCTATGGAAGACGCCTTGCGAAAGCGTAATATTCCTTATCGTGTGTATGGAGGTGTTTCTTTCTACCAACGCAAGGAAATCAAAGATGTATTGGCCTATTTGCGCTTGCTAATCAATCCTAATGATGAAGAAAGTTTAAAACGTGTAATAAACTATCCCATGCGGGGCATTGGGCAAACCACCATCAACAAACTTATTGTAGCAGCAAAGACGCACGATTGTACGCTATATCAGGTATTGGAGAAGGTACAAGAACTTCCCCTAAATATCAATGCGGGGACACGAACCAAGTTACAAGACTTCTACACCCTTATAGAATCGATTAAAACGCAACTCACCACATTAGATGCTTTTGAATTGGCCGATGTGGTCACCAAAAAGGTGGGATTGGTTTCAGAGCTTAAAAAGGAAGGAACCCCAGAAGCCGTTACCCGTATTGAGAACATTGAAGAATTGTTGAATGGTATCAAAGATTTTGTTGAAGGACAGCGTGAATTGGTTGATGCTACGGGCTCGTTGGTTGAGTTTTTAGAAGATGTTGCCTTGGCTACTGACTTTGATAACGAGGTCAAGGATCAGCAAGCGGTTTCGCTTATGACCATTCATCTTGCCAAAGGTTTGGAGTTTCCTAACGTGTATATCGTTGGCCTGGAAGAAGATTTATTCCCCTCTGCCATGAGTATTAATACAAGAGCAGAACTTGAGGAAGAACGGAGGTTATTCTATGTGGCACTTACCCGTGCTGAAAAACGGGTTACGTTAACCTATACATTGTCTAGATATCGGTGGGGAAAAATAATTGATGCAGAGCCCAGTAGGTTTTTGGCAGAAATTGACGAGGCTTACATTGACAATCAAGTGGTGCAAGACGATTATTCGTTCAAGCCTTTTATGGACACTTCCGTTTTTGATACGCCAGATCCAAACAAGGTTCGCTTTAAGCCGCCTGTAAAAAAGAAACCCGCAGCTACAGTACCGCCCAAAGCACGTATGAAATCTGTATCTAAAGCCGCAGCTAGTAGTGGGCCCACATTAGACTTATCCGAAATCCAGCAGGGAATCCGGGTTTCACACAGCCGCTTTGGATTTGGAACCGTTTTAAGTACCGATGGGGTAGGTAATGATGCAAAAGCCCTTATCCGTTTTGATCAATCTGGGGAAAAGAATGTGCTGTTGCGTTTTGCAAAACTTAAGGTAGTTACATAAAAAAAGTCACCCTAAGGTGGCTTTGTTTTTTAGTTTTTTAGGCCTTATTTGGAGGCAGCCTCCATACCCTTTTCAAGTAAATCAAAGAATTGATCAAGCTTTGGTAAGACAACGATACGTGTTCTACGGTTTTTAGCACGACCATCAAGGGTTTCATTATCCTCGAGTGGCACATAAGAACTCCGTCCTGCTGCAGTCATACGCGCAGGATCAACCAAGAAATCGTTTTGTAGTATTCGTACAACAGCCGTTGCGCGTTTTACACTCAAATCCCAGTTGTCTACAAGTACATTGCTGTCTTTTTTAACAGGTACATTATCTGTATGTCCTTCAACCATAAACTCCAAGTCTGTTTTGTCGTTTATAACACGGGCAACCTTTCCGAGGACTTCTTTTGCACGTGCAGTAACCGTGTAGCTACCGCTTCTAAATAACAGCTTGTCTGAGATGGAGATAAAGACAACCCCCTTTTCAACATTAACCTCAATATCAGAGTCGTTAATGTCTACAAGCGCACCTTTTAGGCTAGTTACCAATGCCAAGGTAACGGAGTCCCTACGCGTGACGGCATCTTGCATGCGGGTAATACGCATGTCTTTTTCTTTTAAAGACTCAAGTGAACGCTCAAGGTTTTCAGCACCTTTTTGAGACAGCGTTGTTAAGTTCCCCATATTATTAATAAGCTCTTGATTGTTAGCTTTTAGGAAAGTAATTTGGTCACGAAGCGCAGAAACATCTGCATCACTTTTTGCCTTCTCGTCTATACAAGAGTTAAGACGAACAGTAGCGGAGTTCAGCAGATCTTTGGTTTCTTTGTGGTCAGATTCTAAAGCAGTGTATTTCTTCTGTGAGACACAAGAGGCCAGAAGTGCAGGGATTACAATTAATAAGGTGCGTGTTCTTTTCATTTTATAAAAATATTTAAGAGTCTAAAATTACTATAAAAACGAGGATTGAGACGCTTTCTTGTGTTAAACTATTAAAAAAAAATGTGCGTTACTCTACACAATAGTTGTCACCCTCGTTAAATTCTTCAAAAGTTGCTGTGTCTACTTGAACATCACTTCGCATGCTTCCTTGGAAATCATTGGAAGTAATTCGGTCACATCCATCGAAGCAGATCACAAAAATATACTGCTCAGACGTACTGATCTTGTCTAAAATTTCTCCACATTTATCGTCCGATTTACAAGAGAATAAAAGCAAGAGCACCAATAAAAACAACAGTTTTTTCATACACATATAATTTTTGGACAACGCAAGTTAAAATTCTCTTTTACCAAACTCGCTATCAATAAAATTGGATCTATTTTTTCCATTTTGGAATATATACGAGAGGTTTAACGTAATCATGTCTACTTCGTAGATATAGTTGGTAGTAGTGTAAAACTCGTTATCCCGCCAGGTTGTTATCCGTTGTTCATTGGTGTCTAATAAGCCCATATCTATATTTAGCCATTGCAAAGTGGCCTTGAGCTTGTCGTTTAAAAACGATTTTTGAATGCTAAGGTTAGGGGTGTAGTATCTTGAATCTTCCCCTTGCGCTGTTACCCTGTCCGAAATATAATTTACGGAAAACTGAACCGCGGCATTATCCCAAAAACGATAATTGGTGTTTGCATTAAAACTGTAAACCGTAGTTTTTGTGTTCACAGGTCTGTTGTCAAACGAACCGTTAAGATCATAATGATAGATATTCCCACCAAAATAGGCATCCCATTTGGCAGCAAACTTTAGCTGTGTTCCAAACTCAATTCCAAAGGTTTTGGCGTTGCCCACATTTGAATAAATACGATTTAATATGGTATTGCTGTACACGGTATTCACTCGGTTTACCACATTTTTTGTATTGCGGTAATAGGCAGTAGCAAAAGCAGTGTTATTATCAGAAATTTTTCTGTCTAAGCCCAGTTCAACTAAATCAATAAATTCAGGCTTTAGGTCTGGATCCCCTTGCTCTAGGGTTTCAGCATGCTCGCGTTCAGGAAAAGGATTCATTTTAAAGGTTGTGGTGCGGGCTACTCGTTTGCTGTAAGCCAATTTGGCTTTGGTCTTATCGTTTAGGGTATACTGTATTGAAGCCGATGGATATGCCTTGGTAAATGCATAATTTCGGGTATCATCAATTGTATTTGCTTTGTCTTTTAGCATCAAATCTCGATTCATTTGCTCAATGCGTAAGCCTACATTGTAAGCATATGCTCCTTTAGACGCTGATAGTTGCCCATAAACTGCATGTATTTCACGAACTAGGTTCACTTCACTAGAAAATGCAGGCACCATTACAAATGGATCGGTAAAGCTCGTCCGGCGTTCATACAGAAAATCCCCTTTGTGGTCTAGGTTTCGGAATTGATAGCCCATTGCAATCTCTCCGCCTTCAAAGGGAGAAAAAATATAATCAACTTGCGCTCGTATACCATATAGTGGGTTATCGTTCGTGTTGTATTCGTCTTGATATAATATGGCATTATCAGGATGTCCTAAGTTTTGATTAACGGTAGGCCCACCCAATAAAGTATATTCATACAAAAGCGAAAATGAAAGTTCAGATTTGTTCTGAAAAACATGAGTGTAATCTATATTACCTAAAATGAAATCGCTTTTACGCTCTCTTAAATTGTGGTTAAAATAGGAGGGAAGCTTCGTGATGTTTGTGCTCCCTTGAGGGGCAATGGTTCGGTTATTGAAATAAACGATATCAGCCAATCGCTTTTTTGATCTTTTTCCTGCATAAAAACCAACTGATAATTCGTCTGATGCGTTGGGCGTATACTCGAGTGTGAAACGGCTGTTGTAATTGGTTTCATCAAAACTGCGCTCACCCGTTGAAGGAAGCCCTGTAAACACATCATCAATTATGGTATACACATTACCTTCGCGTCTACCACCCAAATCGTTTCTTTGGTAATTTGCACCGATGGAAACATTTAACTTTTCTGTGTTTACATTGTATGTTCCGTCAATCCCAAAGCGTTGGTGTGCTATTTCGTTTCCGTATGTCTCTGTAGAAGGGAAACCACCTTTGATGTTTAATTGACTAAAAACGCCCTCAGTAACCCCCTTGGTCGTTATTATATTGATGATTCCCGCCTTGCCCTCAGGGTCATATTTGGCAGATGGGGCGGTAATAAGTTCAATACTGCTAATGGCGTTTGCCGGTAGTTGCGCCATGATCGTAGTTGGCTTACTCTGCGTTGGTTTGCCGTTGAGCAATACCACAAAGCCGCTGGTGCCCCTGACAATCAATTCATCATTACCGCTAACACTTATGGCAGGAAGGTTTTTTAGCACATCGAGCGCTGTTCCTCCTTGTGCATTCTTGAATGCTTTTGGATTATAAATTTGTTTATCAATTTTATTGATGATAGTTTTTTGTGTTGTTGAAACAACTACATCATCTAGTTGATTGCCTAGGGTTAGTTTTATTACCCCAAGATCCAAAGTCTTTTTATATGAAAAGTTTGCAATTTTGTAGACTTCATATCCTATGAACGAAACTTCTAGGTTGTATTCCCCTGTTTTGATATTATTGATTTCCACAACACCATTTGTTTGTGAAACAACGCCAGACACCAATGTGCCATCATTGCTATATAAGGCAGCAGTGGCGTATTCTAATGGATTGCCTAGTTCGTCTGTTATAATTGCTTTAAGTTGAGAAAATCCGTATTGGAAATGCAGTAGGAAATAAGCGAATACTAGCGTTGAAATGCTCGAGGTAAAGAATTGTTTTTTCAATGTTTTTTTGACTTCTGTCAAATTTAAATCAAAATTATTAATTTTAAGAAGTTAAATTTAAACAAACATAAACATGAAAAACACATTACTTATATGCTTCATTGTTGCTACAATGCTATCTTGTACCAACCCAAAGCAAGCAACTAGTGAGCGCACAGAAGCGGTTGAGTTCATTTACCAACCTACCTACCAATCTTCTTTTGAGATGGGCAGTGACGAAAAGGTACTTCTCATTCAAGAAATGCACCAGCATATTATCAACAAAGATTATGATAAGGCCGTGAGCTACCTTACGGATGATGTCGTGTTTAGTTTGGATAATGGGACCACACTAGAAGGAAAAGAAAGCGTACTTCAGTTCATGAAGGAAGCCTATTCAGCCGTTTCCATTAACGACTATTCCGTAGCCGTGAACTTTACAGTAGTAGGCGAAAATGAAGTTGAATGGGTTTTACTGTGGGATAACGGAACAATTGAAACTGCTGACGGGGCAAAGTCCAGTTATTCATGGATGGAAGCCTTTGCGTTTACTGGAGATAAAGTCAGTTATTTAAATCAATATGCTAAACCTATTTTAGCAACTGAATAAAGGGTTTGTATAGATATTTGTTATACATTCGCATTTCCTAAATGAATTGGTCAAATTGAACAGCTATGGTTGGCTCTCTTTTTGGCCTTTTCGCTTTTTATGTCCTAACGTTGCACACGAAAATTGAGATTTAGTAAGAACCTTGGTGAGCGATATAAATTCTAACTGCTCTTGTTTTGTAACCTATGGTTGATGTATGTGACGCTAAAAGTGCATTAAGTTTCAAAACACTTTGTAAAGTAAAAATGACGATAGAAAGGCAATCTTACATTTTTGTATGCATATTACTCAAATACACTTGATTGTTTGGTGTTTTTATCCAAATGACTTAGGGTTTTTATTTAATTACTATATAAGTTATATTATTAGAATGAAGCGAAAATCAATCATCATTGCTGTTTTTCAAGTGATTTAGGGGGATTTACAAGTATAATTTTAAAACATCTAAAACGCATTAATTTAAGTTTATGCAAAAACATTTTTTCATTAGGGTAATTTCGTTTGTTTGTTTTCATTTTTATCCTACGCACAGACAGATGTAGGTTCTTGGATTACGTATCAAAATGCGTTAGGGCTTTCACGAAATCTTGATCTTGAAACCGAACTTCAATTGAGAAGTTATAATTTAAATTTGAAGAATGACGAAACCCTAGTTACTCTAAGGATAACAAAGGAATTAAGACGTTTTCCTGTTTTTGTATCTGCTGGATTTAGACGACTAGACACAAGTAGTTTTTCAGAGAATGGAATTTATCAAAAGGCTTCTATAGCTACAACGCTTTGGAATTTTGAATATACGGGTAAACTAATGTTGGAGCAACGATGGCTAAACAATAATTACCAACTTCGCTACAGAGTAGGTTCCGAATTTTCATATGACATAACATCTAATATTAAACTTTTGATCAGCGAGGAAATTTTTTTAAGTTATACTGATGGTGGATTTAGTCAAAACCGCCTTATTATGAAAGCTTTATACACACCATCCAAAAAGTTTAACATTGCAACAGGGTTAATGCATTGGAAGTTTCAAGAAACTACAAGGTGGTCAATTCTGTTATCTTTAAAACATGCGCTAAGCTTGTGATTTGAGCAATCTTAAAATCTTTTGTAACTCAGTAAATAGCCTCTTTTTCCAAGGTCTTTTTTACTTGATTTTTCGATGTCATTTAACCTTACAGCAAGCATGCATGCCATCATCCTTGTAGATTATCCAACAGTAAAGGAGTGTTATTTTATAACTGTATCACTTCCCAATACAAAAATTAGCGAAGATATTGACGAGGATATCATCTGTCGTCACCTCACCAGTTATGGTACCCAGTTCGTGTAAGGTTTGGCGAATATCAATAGCCAGCAAATCGCTGCTTCGGTTTTCTTCAATTCCTTGAATTACCTCTAAGATTCCTGCCATGGCCGTTTGTAATGCCGCCCAATGCCGTTGATTGCTCACCAATGCGCTACCTGTGTTCCATTCAATTAGACCGGCAAAACGCTGCTTCAATGCGGTAATGTCACTTTGGTCTTTGGTACTGATAGCCACTTTATCGTAAATAATAGCATCCACGTCCAAACGTCCTAGTCTCTCGAGGAAGGTATGTAGTTCGCCCTGGTCGAGCAAATCCTTTTTGTTAATGACAAGCAATAGGGTAGTGTCATCACGCTTAATTCCTTCCAAGGCGCTCGTGACCGCTTCTGGCGATTGTATTTTAGGGTCAACAACATACATCAATATGCTGGCTTTGTCCATTTTTTCTTGTGTACGCTCCACACCCATGGCTTCTACAAGGTCTGTTGTTTTGCGAAGTCCTGCGGTATCTATAAAGCGATACTGAATACCGCCTATGTTAAGCGTGTCCTCAATACTATCACGAGTTGTCCCTGCAATATCAGAAACAAGGGCTTTATCTTCTTCTAGCAGCGCATTTAACAGCGAAGATTTACCCGCATTAGGCATCCCTATAAGAGCTACTGGTATCCCGTGCTTTACTGCATTACCCGTCTCAAAAGAATCCAAGAGGTTTTTAAGTGTTGTACGAATATCATCAACAAGCTCACGCAATTGTGTTCTATCGGCAAAGGCAACATCTTCTTCACTAAAATCAAGTTCTAGTTCAATGAGGGAAGCAAAGGATAAGAGTCTTTCACGCAAGCTACCTAGGCTTTTGCTAATACCGCCACGAAGGTGCTGAACCGCAATGTGATGCGCCGCTTCACTTTCGGCAGCTATCAAATCCGCAACAGCCTCTGCTTGTGCCAAATCCATTTTTTTATTTAAAAAGGCACGTAGTGTAAATTCTCCAGGCTCGGCCAACCGTGCACCCATATCTTGCAGGACATTTAGAATTTTTTGCTGCACATATACGGAACCGTGGCAAGAAATTTCTACTACATCTTCACCAGTGTAGGAATTGGGGGTTTTGAAAACAGAAAGCAAGACTTCGTCTATAAGCGCATTTTTGTAATGAAAATCACCTAATAAAACCTGATGGGTGTTTTGTTGAGACAATTTTTTCCCAAAACGAGATTTAAAAACTTTTTCAGCTATAGAAATCGCCTTATCACCACTCAAGCGCATTACTGCTAGGGCAGCAGCACCTGGGGCGGTCGAGAGTGCAACTATGGTGTTTTTAATGTTCACAGTGAAATATCTTTACGGTAAGTCCTGCGTCGTTTGTGTAGCTCGTGCTTGTAGTTTTTCCACATGGATTGAATTGCTTTGTTTTCTTCCAGTTCTGGATTGGTTTCTACCTCAGTAATGCCACGTTTGTTAAACATTTCCTGTATGTCTTGAAAGATAATGGCGGTTACGCCTTTACTCTGATAACTTTCTTTTATACCGATCAAATAAAATGAAGCCCGGTTGTTTTTACGCAAGGCACGCCACAGATGATAAAACCCGAATGGGAACATCTTTCCGTTGATGCGTTTAAGTGCTTTGGTAAACGAGGGCATGGTAATGGCAAACCCAATCATTTCATCGTTTTCATCAACCACACATTTGATAAAATCGGGATGTACATAGGGCAAGTACTTCTTTTTGTACACTTCAATTTGATGTTGTTGAATAGGCACAAAAGATTGCAATTTATTATAGGTTTGATTGAGTAATTCAAACATCTTATCTACGTGGGGCTCAACATCTTTTGTTGTTTTAAATGCAAGCGTTTTCAGTCTGTAGCGCGCTTTGATGACACGTGCAAACTTCTTTACCTTTTCAGGGGAGTCTTTGGCATCGTAAATATCAATTTTAAATTCGATCCATTCGCTTTGTTTTTTTAGCCCTAATCTTTCGAGATGTGTTTTTTGATAGGGGTAGTGATACCAAGTAATCATGGTATTCATGTGTTCATAGCCGTGCACGAGGAGTCCGGCCTTGTCCATGTTTGAAAAACCCATAGGCCCTTCAATATAAGTCATGCCCTCAGCGATGGCAACTGCCTCAACCGTTTCAATGAGCTTTTGGCTTACCTCTAAGTCGTCTATGGTATCATACCAGCCAAAACGCACCTTGGTTTTTTGGAGTTTTTCTACTTCAACCCAATTAATCATGGCAGCAATACGGCCTACTATTTTCCCTTTTTTCTTCGCTAGAAAAAGCCGTGCCATGGCATGTTCAAAAACAGCATTTTTTTGTGGGTCAAAAATGTCCATTTCTTCCTTTGTGATTGTAGGAACCCATTGTGGACAATTGCGATAGAGGTCAAATGGAAATTGAAAAAACGCACGGTACTGTTGTCTTGAAGTTACTTCTATAATTTCAATCATTTCACACGTTTGATTTTACGTTCAATTTTCTTTTGCTTTCTGTCTAATTTTTTTAATCCCCTGCCCGTTCGTTTATCTGCCTTTCTAACTTTCTTATCCGCTTTTCTATCGTTTCGTTGGGCTTCCTTTTTTTGCTTCTTTAAAGCATTGTTTTGTGGTTCTTCGTTCCAAATATTGTGACGGTCTATACGGTAAGAAACCCCAATGCCTGCAGTCAATAAACTAGGAGTTGTCTTTAGGTTTTGTTGCACAGCCACATCGAGTTGAAAATTGCTGTTAAACAAATAAGCCACACCTGCACCCAGTGTGATGTCCCGGTAGCTTGGGCTATCATCGATAGTGTATTCACCAAAAAACGACCATTTCGATTGGGTGCTGTATGTAACAGTTCCTAACAGTTTTTTTTGCGACATACTGGCCGTTATGTAGCGCATACCAATATTATGGACCACTACTAAGCCGGGGCGCAAATGCTGTTGAAAAATAAGCATAGCTGTACCCGAAACAAAAGGTTCAACTAGAGGACGATAATTGTAATTAAATAAAGGGAAAAAGTTTTCTTGATACGGATAAATTCCGCCTGTGCTAAACTGAGCACCTGCATAGACTGAAACTGCAGGAATTAAGTCACGCCAGCGTATGCTATTATTGGCGTGCCAACTGTAAACGTTTGGTTTGTATTTGTCAACATTACGGAAGGGGTCATATACCAAATATTTAGCACCAACTCCTAAATCACGCAAAGCATTTCTGTCTATATTGTAAGTCCCTGCAGCGGTCGTGTAGCGCAACGCATCAATTTGATAATCTGCAGTGCCAACAAACTCCAATTGTTCTTTAAATAAGCCAATACGGATTTGAGATCTTCCGCCCATACCGATGTAAGAAGCATCTTGAAACGCACTAAAATTGCCCATTCGAAACGATAAGCCTTGTTCCAATTGGTATACACGTTTACCAACGCCAAATGCGCCCATGGATTGACTCGGGCGGTTGCTATTTATGACATCCGTATATTGTGCCATGGACATCCAAGGCATGGTCAACATCGCTGAAAAACATAATATGGATAGTAATGATAAGCGCATATTCAAAGATACATGAATTAAAAATTCCGTCATTATACATAGAGTTGTATTTTTGAAACATGATGAAATATCCAGTTTTGCGTTTTTTGCTGCCACATGCGTTAGTAACTGTTTTATTTGCCCTTATTTCATTGGCATATTTTTATCCTTTGCTTTCCAATAAGTACCTCGAGCAATCCGATATTGTACAATATAAAGGGATGCAGCGTCAAATTTTAGAGCACAGGGCTGAATTTGATGAAGAACCCTATTGGATTGACAACGCCTTTGTAGGTATGCCTACCTATCAAATTACAGGACGCTATCCTTATGATGTGTTGCGCTATGTGGATTCCGCTTTACGATTTTTGCCACGTCCTGCAAACATGCTTTTTTTGTATTTGTTTTTTTTCTATCTCTTTGCACAAAGTAGGCGCTTTTCTATCCCTGTTTCTGTTGCAGGCGCACTTGCCTACGGTTTTTCTTCATATTACATCATCATTTTGATGGTTGGACACAACACGAAAGCCATGACCTTGGCCTATGCGCCCTTGGTTTTTTTAGGGTTGTTTCAAGTGCTGATTGATCAAAAAAAGTGGGGGATGCTTTGGCTTACTCTTGGACTAGCGTTGCAACTCCAAGCCAATCACTTGCAAATGACCTATTACACTTTGGTCATGATGTTTATCACAACGCTGATGTGGAGCATACATACCGGGTTTAAGCGTGGTATCTCAAACACACTAAAACCTGTTGCAACACTACTTATAGCTGGAATGCTAGCACTTGTTTTAAACGCTCAAAGCGTGCTCGCAACCTTAGATTATACCAAATTCAGTACACGAGGCGCAAGTGAAATGACCCTTAATCCAGACGGAACGGATAAAGTAGCTTCTGATGGCCTTTCGTTTGACTACATCACTTCGTATAGTTACGGTATTTTAGAATCCATGACCTTTATTTCCCCTAATATTATGGGTGGAAGTTCAGGAGAGGGCTTTGCCGATGACAGTCCTTTTCTCCAGTTTGTCAAAGCCAAATTGGACGAGGGCAGTCTTGATTACGATACTGCAATTGGTTTGCTCCGCCAATTTAGACCGTATTGGGGCGATCAGCCCTTTGTGGCTGCTCCTGTATACTTAGGTGTCGTGGTGTTGTTTTTTGCTTTTTTGGGATTGGTGGTTACCAACAGGTATACACGTTTGGTATTGCTATCAATAATTGCCGTTTCCTTGCTTTTTTCTTGGGGTAAAAACACACCCGAAGCAACTCAATTTTTTATTGACTACTTGCCTTTGTTCAGCAAGTTTAGGGCTGTTAGTTCTGCGCAAATCATGATCATGCTTTGTGTGCCCTATGCGGCTATGTTGGGCTTGCAATACTTGACTCAAGGAATGGGTTTTAGCAGGAAAAAGCTTGTCAACGTATATGGTATTGTAGTTGTTTTCATTACCATAATCTTGTTTTTAATAGGAGGGGCAAAAGGTTTCTTTTCATTTACTTCAACTGCTGAGGGGATGTCTAATTTGCCAGACGTCTTACTGGAGCCGATTCAGGCTTCAAGAAAACTATTTGTTTGGGACGATGTATGGCATATCATTACCTATCTTTCTTTAATCGTGTTGGCTTTTCTTGCCTTTTGGCGCAAGTTGTTATCTGGGGCCGTATTTGCCGTTGTTATAGCCCTGCTAGGTCTGGCCGACCTGTGGCAGTATAACAGGCTTTTTTTCAATACAGAACAGTTTAAAGGAAAATACCAATACGACTATCCTTTTGACATAACGGCTCAAGACAAATCCATTCTAAAAGACAAATCGAATTATCGTGTTTATGAGCCCAGACTTGGTTTTTCTTCTTCTAGAACTGCCTATTTCCACAATAGTTTAGGAGGCTATCACGGAGCAAAACCTGCTTTGCTTCAAGATGTTTATGATTTCTATCTAAAACAACAAGATAGTGTGGTGCTTGATATGTTGAATGTAAAATTTATCATTGACGACCAATATGCTGACGGTGTAAAAAAACGCCCATCGGCACTTGGATCAGTATGGTTTGTCGATGAAGTTATTCAAGTAGCATCCGCTAATGAAGCCATCTTAGAACTGAATAAAATCAATCCTAAAATGCAAGCGTTATCTCAAACGATAAAGCCAGTAGTTTATACCCCAATGGAAACGGATACCATTGCATTGGTTGAAAAACGCAATAATCTATTGCGATACACGGTTTCCACAACACATGAGCGCTTAGCTGTATTTTCAGAAATGTACTATCCCAGTGGTTGGTCGTTGGAAATAGATGGGACGCCACAAAATGTTCACAAGGTTAATTATATGCTCCGAGGAGTTGTAGTTCCACCTGGAAAACATGAGATTGTATTTTCATTTAAACCAACTGTAGTACGAAATGGTACCTTGCTAATGGCATCTGGATGGATTTTGTTCTTGCTTATGATTGGAATGCTTATGCGTAAACAAAAAGAGGGCAAACTTGGCTGATATCAAACGTATTGCAATCATGGTGTATTACTGGCCACCATCTGGAGGTTCAGGTGTGCAGCGTTGGTTATTTTTGGCAAACTACTTTGCTGCCAAGGGGCTGGATGTAAGTGTTTTTGTACCCGAAAATCCTCGTATTGCTCAAGTCGATGATAGATTAGCGCAAAAAGTTCACTCAGGAATTACAGAAATAAAGGTTGCGGGTTGGGAACCATTACAAAACTCCAACAAACCCATAGGGGAGAACCTAGGGGAAAAGTCGGGGATACTAAAGCGGTTTATGTTGTGGGTACGTGCCAACTTTTTTATTCCAGATGCAAGGGTATATTGGGCAAAAGCCGCAACACATATCTTTTTGAAACATCACAAGCAAAAGCCTTATGACTTGATTATTAGTTCTGGGCCACCACACTCGTTACATGTAATAGGCTTGCAGGCCAAACAACAAACGGGTGTTTCATGGGTTGCAGATTTTAGGGATCCATGGACAGGGTTTTTTCAAAACCGAAGCCTGCCATTGAACAAGAGGACAAAGCAAAAGCACAAGCAATTAGAACAAAATGTATTGCAATATGCAGATCACGTTGTCGTAACTGCTCCGTCTTTAAAAGCGGACTTTAAAATGCACAATCACAATATAGCTGTACTGACCAATGGCTTTGAGCAGCGCCTACCCATTGCATCTGAACCTACTGCTGGGATGGTGTATGCAGGAAGTTTGAAAGCGCAACAAAACCCAACAGCTTTGTGGAAGGCCATCGCATCACTAATCAAGTCAAATACCGACTTCTGTAATGCTTTCTCTTTGGATGTATATGGTAAAGTAGCCACTTCAATTAAAGCGGAGGTAAAATCACTCGGTATTGATTCACATGTGCGTTTTTTGGGCTACCAACCCAAAGAACTTATCGATGCGCAACTGTCAAATGCAAAATCCCTATTATTGTTGGGTATAAATATGCCGATGACCGCTAATGTTATCCATGGAAAGTTATTTGAATATATGGCAGCTAAGCGTCCTGTTTTGGGAATTGGACCAAAACCAAGCGACATGCAGCCGCTTTTTGAAAAGCATCAATTGGGTGTTTATGCTTCATTTGATGAAGAGGCTTTGATTGAAAAAACCCTAATCGATTGGTTTGTAAACAACAATTTACCTCAATCTTCATCGGGTGTTGCGTCATATGAACGCAATGTAATAGCGCAAGAATACCTCAACTTAATCCGTTTGTTGACATGAATATGATTACCTCACAATCGTCAAAAAACTTGCTGAGCATCATGTTTGCTTTTTGCATAGGTGCGGTGAATACGCTTATACTGTATCCGCATTTTTTTGGCGCTTCCAACCAGGGGTTAGTCGTTTTCTTGTTGTCCTCTTCAAATTTACTCATGCCGCTTATTGGATTTGGTGTAGCACAAACCGTTATTAAGTTTCACAGTGGCTATGCCAAGCACGAGCGACAAAACTTTCTTTCCTTTATTGTAATTGTTCCATTACTCGTAGTACTTCCCTTTGGCTTTTTGGCCATATATTTTCACAACACAATTGCGACATTGCTTTCTGTTAAAAACCCCATAATTGCCCATTATACATGGGTTATTTTCGCTGTGGCTTTTGCTACAGCTTACTTTGAGATTTTCTATTCTTGGGCACGCGTGCATTTTAAATCCGTGATTGGAAATATTTTTAAAGAGATTTATCCGCGCTTTATAATTTTTATCTTGTTGCTTTTTTACGAAGTTGAAGTGATCAATTTAGATCAGTTTTTTATTTTATTAGTCGCCTTGTATTACCTGCGTATGCTCATGATGATGTTCATTGCTTTCCGAATACAACCACCTACCATATCTTTTAAGGCGCCAAAGAATGTTTCCGAGCTTTTGCGCTACTCTTTTTATTTGGTCCTGGCTGCATCTGCTGGAAGCTTAATAATCGATATTGATAAGTTTATGCTCCCCCAGTACAAAGCAATTGCCCAAACGGCTTTTTACTCTGTGGGTATTTTTACCGCAACTCTTATTGAAGTTCCAGGGCGTGCCTTGTTTCAAATTCTAAATCCTTTAATTGCAAAGGCGATCAACAACCAAAATAACGCTCATTTAATCAAGTTATATAAGGATAGTTCCATCAATCTCTTGTTGTTGGGCGGGTGGTTCTTCTTGCTGGTAAACGGCAGCATCAATGCCTTATTTGACTTAATACAAGTAGATGGTTATGAAACGGCCGCACTGGTGGTGTTGATGATTTCGTTTGCTAAGCTTATCGTAATGAGCTCGGGGGCCTCAAACACCATGCTTCTCAATTCGAAGCAGTACCGCATATCCCTCACACTTACCATATGTATGGCCGTATTTGTCTACATTGGAAATCGCTTGAGTATTCCAGTATATGGAATCAATGGCGCGGCATTGTCAACACTAGTGGTGTTGTTGATATTTACCTATGTGCGCATGGCATTTGTATATCGCTATTTTGGCGTATATCCTTATAGCATAAGTACCTTGAAGGCATTTGTTATTATTGGATTGTTGTTTGCGGCTAGTAGCACGCTACAGTTAAACATACATCCGTTGGCTTCAATTGTGATTAAGTCTATTTTGATTACACTTGTATATGGCGTATTGGTTGCGGGACTGAGGCTTTCTGATACGGTTAATGGCTGGGTAGCAAAATGGTCTAATCGCTAAATAAAAGCTTAAACAAGCTTGATTTTTTATTGGCGTTGATTTCTTCCGGCGTGCCAATTGCCAACAATTGCCCTCCAAGCATACCTCCTTCAGGACCCAAATCAATAATATGATCTGCCTGTTCAATAAGGCTTACGTTATGTTCAATCACAATTAAAGAATGACCACGTTCAATAAGTGCACGAAAGGAACCCACAAGCTTTTTGATGTCATGCATATGGAGTCCAGTTGTGGGTTCGTCAAAGAGGAAAAGCGTTTTTGTTTTTTGGGCTCCTTTTAACAGGAAAGTAGCCAGTTTGATGCGCTGTGCTTCTCCACCTGAAAGGGTAGAGGAGGATTGTCCCAAAGACACATAACCCATTCCCACGTCTTGAAGCGGTTGAAGACGATCACTTATTTTGTTTTGTTTGTGCTGTTCAAAGAAAGCGATGGCCTCGTCTATGCTCATGGTCAATACGTCGTGAATATTCTTGCCTTCAAAAGTAACTTCAAGTAGTTCCTTTTGAAAACGTTTTCCATTACAGTCATCACAAATAAGATCAACGTCAGCCATAAACTGCATTTCAATCTTTACTGTTCCCTCTCCTTTACAATTGGGGCAACGCCCACCATCAACGTTAAAAGAATAGTGTTTGGTTTGATAGCCCCTTTGCTTTGAGAGCGCTTGGCTTGCAAATAACTTTCTTATTTCATCGTATGCCTTGATATACGTCACTGGATTGGAGCGTGACGACAATCCTATAGGCTTTTGGCTTATGTATTGAATTTCTTGGAAGGCATCTAGGTCGCCATCTAAGCTGCTAAACTCACCAAGCTTATCGCCATAAATGTCTTTTTCTTTTCTAACAGCTGGCAGCAGTATGTCCTTGACCAGGGTGCTTTTTCCGCTACCCGAAACCCCCGTGATAACGGTGAGCATTTGGAGTGGAAAGGAAACGTTTATATTTTTTAAGTTGTGTTCACGTGCTCCTTTTATATGTAAGAATTTTTTGGGTGAAATTCTCTTTTTAGGGATTTCAATTTGCGCTCGCTTGGAGAGGTATTTTCCTGTCCACGTTTCTGCTTTTAACAATTCGTTGAAGGTACCTTTGGCAACTACCTCTCCGCCAAAAACCCCCGCATCGGGACCTAAATCGATAATTTCATCCGATGCTCGCATGATATCCTCGTCATGTTCCACAACAATTACGGTATTCCCCAAATTACGAAGTCCATGCAGAACTTCAATGAGTCTTTTGGTGTCTTTTGGGTGTAATCCGATACTTGGCTCGTCAAGTATATATAGCGAACCAACCAAACTGCTGCCCAATGAAGTGGCTAGGTTAATACGTTGGGATTCTCCTCCCGACAACGTACTGGCACGACGGTTGAGCGTTAGGTAGCCCAGTCCTACTTGTTGTAGAAACTCAAGCCGATCCTTAATTTCAACCAATAATCTTCTCGAAATATGCTGTTGGTGTTTGGTTAATTTTAGGTTTGCGATCTCCTTTGCAAGTATTGCGATGGGCATATCAACCAAATCACTCATGGTGTGCTTGTCAACACGAACGTATGAAGCGTTCTCGTTCAATCGTTTTCCTTGGCAGGAGCCGCATTTTGTTCTGCCTCTGTACCTCGACAACATTACCCGGTTTTGAATTTTATAATTCTTGGCTTCCAGCTTTGCAAAAAATTGATTAATGCCACGAATCCCCTTAGCACCTTCCCATAATAGCTTCTTTTGATCGGTGCTGAGCTCAAAATAGGGTTTGTGTACCGGAAATTCGTATTGGTAGGCCGCATCAATAAAATCGTTTTTTAAACGCTGTAACCGCTCTCCTTTCCAAGGGGCAACGGCTCCTTCAAATACTGAAAGACTGGTATTGGGTATGACCAATTGCTCGTCAATACCAATTAAATCGCCATAACCATCACAAGCCGTACAGGCGCCAAGTGGATTATTGAAGCTGAACATATGTTCGTTGGGAAGTGTAAAGGTAATGCCGTCTAGGACAAAGCGATTTGAAAAATGTTGACTCTTGTTGTCAGCTAAGCTGTGGACAACAACGGTGCCATCCCCTTCGTGAAAGGCTGTTTCAACGGATTCTGCTATTCTGTTAAAGGCATCATCCTCATGTTTTACAACCACACGGTCTACTACTAACATGATGTTATCGGCATCTGATGACTTGAAATGATCTATTCGGACTACTGCATCATTGACAAACAAACGTGCGTAGCCCTGTTGTTTGTAGACCTCTAGCATACCTTCAAGGGTTCGCTTTTTGGTTATCTCTATTGGCGCAAGAATCAACAATTTTGCTCCATCATCAAATTTTTTGATGTGCTCAAGCACGTCTTTTACATCGTTTTTCTTTACGACTTTTCCTGAAACAGGGGAGTAGGTTACGCCAATTCTGGCAAACAATAATTTGAGATAATCGTAAATTTCTGTGACGGTACCTACAGTTGAACGGGGATTGTTACTGATTACTTTTTGCTCAATGGCAATTGCAGGTGCAATTCCTTTAATTTGTTCAACTTTTGGCTTGTTTAAGCGCCCTAAAAACTGTCTGGCATAAGAAGATAAGCTTTCCACGTAACGGCGCTGACCTTCAGCGTATAACGTATCAAATGCAAGGCTAGATTTCCCTGAACCCGACAAACCAGTGATGACCACAAATTTGTGCCTTGGGATTTGCACACTCACGTTTTTGAGGTTGTGCATTTGCGCTCCAACAATTTCGATACTTGCTTCCTTTTTCAATGCTTTTTAAACAAGCTATAAATATATCAATTCACAGACGATTTAAAAACCAAGGAGCGTTTTTTACACTGTAAAATATAATTCTTTATATTTGCGGTATAACTTTTGCTTATAGAATAGACATATACTCAACTAAATTTTAAGTTTTTTAAACAGAGTAGCCTATGTCTATATTACCCGATAACATTCTTATTCAACAGTATTTGAAAGGAGATAACGAATCTTTCGAGATTCTTTTGACCAAATACAAACAACGTATCTACAGTTTTATTTACTCTAAAATTAAAGATAGGGATATTGCTGACGATGTTTTTCAAGACACCTTCATTAAAGTAATTCAGACCCTCAAAAAAGGAGCATATAACGAAGAGGGACGATTCGTTTCTTGGGTGATGCGGATTGCACATAATCTTATCATTGATCATTTTAGGCGTCAACAGCGCATGCCAATGTACGACACCTATGATCATGAGCAAGATGTGTTTTATCGTTTGTCTGAGCCATCTAAAAATATTGAGGACATGATCATCGATAGTCAGATTAAATCTGATATTACTGCCCTAATGCTTGAACTTCCCGAAAATCAATACGAAGTGCTTAAAATGCGCTTGTTTCAAGATATGAGCTTTAAAGAAATTGCCGAAAGAACCAACGTAAGCATCAATACTTCTTTGGGAAGAATGCGATATGGCTTAATCAATTTGCGAAAGTTGATAGACGAGCGAAATTTGACCATGACACAATAAAATTAATGGCGTGTCGTTATCCACTTAAACATTATATGGATAAATTTTACACGCTACCTACCCAACAATCAAAACCTAAACCAAGTGCCAATTCAGTAGCACTCATTCTTCAATATGCTGCAGCATACCACCCTTTGAAATTAGCCAAGGGTCATGTGGACACTATTGCCAATTAGTAATTGAATTTTTTTAGGATGCTTTTTCTGCCAATGGTTTTGGTGATAATGTCTTTTGACAAGTCCCATCCTCGCGCGGGGCAATATTCACGTCCGTACCAAATAATTTGAAGGTGCAAGTCGTTCCATTTTTCTTTTGGGAATAAACGTTTGGCATCACGTTCTGTTTGCACCACGCTTTTTCCATTCGAAAACCCCCAGCGGTACATCAGGCGATGGATGTGTGTGTCTACTGGAAATGAAGGCACGCCAAAGGCCTGAGCCATAACTACACTAGCAGTTTTATGTCCCACTGCTGGCAAGGCTTCTAACGCCTCAAAACTTTGCGGTACTTTTCCGCCGTGTTGTTCTAAAAGAATGTGCGACAAGCCATAAATACCTTTTGATTTCATAGGAGATAAGCCCACAGGTTTTATGATTTCTCTTATTTGATCAACACTCATTTTAATCATATCGGTAGGGTTGTCGGCCTTGGCAAAAAGCTTTGGTGTAATTTGATTTACACGCACATCGGTACTCTGCGCCGATAGGAGTACAGCAATCAATAAGGTATAGGGATCTTTATGGTCTAACGGAATTGGAATGGTAGGATAGCACTCTTCCAAGGTTTTAATGGCAAAAGATACCTTATCGGCTTTATTCATTTTTGTATTTTTAACATCTAAAAATAAACAAAATGCTACAAGAAGGAGATCAATTACCTGCTTTTTCAGGTTTAAATCATTTGGGAGAACCCGTATCACATGAAAACTACGCTGGTAAAAAGCTTATCGTATTCTTTTATCCACGTGCCAATACGCCAGGTTGTACAGCCGAAGCTTGCAATTTAAGCGATAACTATGCTGCACTTCAAGCCGAAGGTTATGAGTTGCTTGGTGTAAGTGCCGATAACGTTAAGAAACAAGCGAGTTTTGCTGCCAAATTTTCATTTCCATATCCACTTCTGGCCGATGAAGATCACAGCGCTATCAAAGCGTTTGGCGTTTGGGGGCCCAAAAAGTTTAAAGGAAAAGAATACGAAGGCATCATCAGAACCACGTTTGTAATTGATGAATCTGGAGTTATAGTACGGGTGATCAACAAGGTTAAAACCAAAGACCACGCTGCTCAAATTTTGGAAGGATAAAACTACTGGCTTTTAAAGCCAAATAGTTTTTTGGTTTTGATGAGCTTGGAAACACCCTCTGGAAGTTTGTTTTCCCAACCTTTTTCACCTTTTTTGATTTGCTCAAGAATATCTCTTGAAAAAATCTTCATGTCTTCAGTGTTGTAATCTAAGATATCAATTACCTTATCGTTGTATTTAAAGAAGTTGTAAAGCTCTTTTAATCTCGGATTTACGCTTAGGGAGTTGCTGTCAACTATATTACCTGTTTTTGGATCAATTATAGGGTAGAGGTATACTTTGAGGTTTTTGAAAAACAGTTTTCCAAAAGCTTCTAGAATACCACCACTTAAATTACGGTAATACTTTTCATTAAAGATCTCGACAAGGTTGTTAACCCCCATGGTAAGCCGAATTTTCTTCTCGGTGTATTCCGAGAAATACTCGGCAAGCTTGTAGTATTCTTTAAAGTTTGATATCATAACCGTTTGCCCTAAAGAGCACAGCAGCTTGGCACGATCCATAAAATCCTCTTCATCAATAGCACCTGTTGTCATGAGGTTTGATAATGTAATTTCAAAAATAACCAGTGAATTATCTGGATCTGAGTTGGGTTCTTTCTCAAATATGCTTAGTGATTTTCGATACATATCCACATTGACCTTGGTAACAGGACGGAAACTACCTCTAATGGCAATGATGTTTTTCTTGTAAAGTTCTCTAGCTGGAAGTAGGTTGTTCCCATCAGGACCAAACATAACGGCATCTGTCATGCCTAGTCGGACGAGCTCCAAACTCAACACTCTGTTGTCAATACCCTCAAAAAGAGGTCCCGTAAAATTGATGGTGTCAATTTCTATCGCATCACGATCTATGTGGTCGTAGAGATATTGAAGCATCTTTTTAGGCCTATCATTCTGATAGAAGGCTCCGTAAATTAGATTTACGCCAATTACGCCAAGGGTAAGCTGTTGTTGCTTGGTGTCGTTTTCTCTAAATCGCACGTGAGTCGTAATCATGGAATACGGCTCATCTGGTTTGGTTTGAAAACGGATGCCCATCCAGCCATGTCCTTTAAATTTTTTGGCAAAATCGATCGTGGTAACGGTATTGGCAAAAGCAAAAAAGAACTTTTCTTTGTTTTTGGATCTATCAATTCGCTTTTCGAGTAGGCTGATTTCCCAATCCAGCATTTTGTTTAAACGAGATTCGGACACATACCTACCATCGTTTTCTCTGCCGTAAATAGCATCGCTAAAATCTTTGTCATAGGCACTCATGGTTTTTGCAATAGTACCAGATGCACCACCGCATCTAAAAAAATGACGTGCCACTTCTTGACCAGCACCTATTTCGGCAAAGGTGCCGTAAATATTATCATTAAGATTGATGCGAAGCGCTTTTGCCTCTAGTGAAGGGGTGTTTTCAAATGGATGATCTCCCGCAAGTTGGATAGCCATGAAAAAGGTTTTTCCAAAATTATGAAACTTATCCACAAGGATGCACATCTTTAGCGTAATTTTGTGCTGTGGCTTTAAAAGTTTATTTTTTAGGAACAGGAACTTCTCAAGGCATCCCTATAATTCGAAGTAAACATCCAGTTTGTCTGAGTGAAAATCCAAAAGACAAACGTCTAAGATCTTCCATTTGGGTGCAGTGGGACGAAATGGATATTGTAGTAGATTGTGGTCCGGACTTTAGACAGCAAATGCTCTCCAGCAAATGCCCCAAGGTTGACGCACTCTTATTTACACACGAGCACGCAGACCATACCGCTGGACTTGATGACATTCGTCCTTTTGCTTTTAAGGTTGGTGCCCTTGCTGTTTTTGGTCTTGAACGTGTTATAAAAAATTTGGCAAAAAGATTCGATTATATTTTCAGTGATGAAAATAAATATCCAGGAGCCCCCTCTGTAACCACAACTATTATTGACCCAGCTAAACCCTTTACTGCGGCTTCTAAGACCATTACTCCCTTAGTGGTGTCACATTATGGCTTGGAGGTATTGGGATTCCGCTTTGGCCTCTTTGCCTATATCACGGATATGTTTTCTATCACGGACGTTGAGGCAGAAAAACTGGCGGGTATAGAAGTGCTTGTTGTCAATGCATTGCGCATTGAGCCACATCCATCACATTTGCATCTAGATGCAGCCATTGCATTTGCACAAAAAATAGGTGCAAAACGAACGTATTTTACACATATCAGTCACCGCCTTGGTTTTCACGATGAAGTGCAAGCTTCATTGCCCCCAAATATCCATCTGGCATACGATAATCTAACAATTACAATCTAGCATGAAACAAAAAATACTTTTTTACCTGTTGGTGTTTTCAATCCTTATCAATGTTTATTTGATTGCTGACTATGGCAAGCGTCTTGCGTTTTCACAATCAAAAATTGAGTCCCAGTCTGAAAAGATTAAAAAGCTGCAAGATTCAATTCAACTTATCCAGAGCGTTAAAGCTGTCTCTGAAGCCACTGAATGAGGCTCGTCAAATTATCTTGATTTACTCCATGTCCTTGTTGATAGGATAGAAATGTTGGCTGATATCCATTTTTTTTAAGCACCGAAACGGATTGCTCTGCCCATGCATAAGGCACAACCATATCTTGTATGCCATGGGATACATAAATTGCTTTTTTAGCATTGACAAAAGAGACCACCCTCGGATCTAGATATCCGCTAAGTGCTGCAATAGCTGAAACATTAATGTTGGTTAGACTAACACTATAACTGAGCATGGCCCCTTGACTAAAACCCAATAGAGTAATATTGCTGTTGTTAACATCGTATTTTTCGGTATAATACGTCAGAAAGGAATTAACATATTCAATGGCTTTTTGCGCTTCCTGAGGTGAGGTCCAGCGTTCCATATTTTCTTCAAAGTGAATTGGAAACCAAGCGTAACCTATACCCAAAGATAAAGGTGCTTGTAAGGAAACCACGTGATAATCACTTGGAATTAGTGAAGCAAACGAAAATAAATCTGCCTCGTTGCTGCTATAGCCATGCAGCATGACCAGCAAAGGCGCATTTGAAATCTTAGATGCTTTAGATAGGTATTGGAAGGAAGGCATGGGCTATTCCGCTACGTGTACTTTGTTTTGTGCAATAACCCCAAAAACCTTTCCTGAAAGTTCTTGATCAATAAACAGGCTATTTTTTGAAGTTGATTCAATCGTTGCTTTGCTAACCGTTTGCTTGCCACTAGGTGAGAAAAGTGATAAATCTGCTGTGGTACCTTCTTGAATAGGGTAGGAAGGTATACCAAAACGCGCTTTTCCACGCGTCAATATAGCTACGGCCTCAGCAACATCAAACATAGCAAGCAAACTGCCAAAGCTGTGTTCTAACCCAATAGAACCGTAGTGGGCTAAATCCAGTTCAACGTATTTTAGTTCGCTGTTCAGTGGTTGGTGATCGGACGTAACCATATCAATAGTACCGTCTTTTAGTGCTTGCCTTAGCGCCTTGCTGTCGGTTTGTTCGCGAAGGGGTGGTAGCAGTTTGGCATTGGCGTTAAAATCCGCTAGGGACTTGTCCGTAAAAAATAAGTTGTGGATGGAAACACTAGTGCTTATGTCAAGCCCTGCTTTTTTGGCTTGTTTGATAAGTGGAACGGCATCTTTAGTTGATAGGGTAGGGATATGTAGTTTTCCGTTGGTGTAGCATAAGATATCCAAATCACGTTTGATTTGCATTTCTTCAACTACACTTGGGATTCCTGTTAAACCCAAAGAAGTACTTACGGCACCTTCGTGCATCACACCGCCGTTCCCCATATCTTGGTTAAAGGCAAAGGACTCTACAAGCCCGTTAAAGTCGTGGGTGTATTGTAGCGCAAGTTTAAGTATGTTGGCATTTTTGAGTCCGGATTTATGATTACTAAAGCAAACAGCTCCGCTTACTTGTAGTTCTCGAAGTGGTGCCAGTTTACTGTCGCTTTCAGCAGTGGTAATTCGTGCTTTCGGATATAGATGTACTGGACTTGTGTTGGCCTGTTCGAGTAAGAAGGCAATATCAGCTCTGCTGTCAGGTTTTGGATTTGTGTTGGTGTTTAAGGCGATATGAGTAAAACCACTACAAGCTGCGACTTCAAGTCCGTGTGCTATGGTCTCACGTTCTTCATAGCCTGGTTCTCCAAAAGAAACACTGCTGTCAAACCATCCTTGAGAGATATGTAAGTCTTTAAATGATAGTTGTTTTGCATCGGGATAGGAAAGCGTTTTTCCTATTTTTTTAATGACCCCATCAGCAATATAAATATCTTGGATTGTGTTGTGATGCGGGCTGGATGCATCGAGGATTTTAGCAGCTTTAATTAAAACATTCATTCGCGTCTCCTCAAATTTTATTTATGCAAAGATAGAAAATAGATAATGAACTACTAAAAACCTTCATAAACACCCAACCCAAATAAAGCATAATCATATTTAACGGGGTCGTTAGGGTCCATTTGTCGAAGGCTATTATCCAGTTCCATGACAGCGGCCAAATCATTTTGTTTTCGTTTTAACAAACCCAAAGAGCGCGCTACATTTCCAGAATGAACATCTAAAGGGCATGACAAAACAGCTGTGGGTATGCTTTTCCATATTCCCAAATCGACTCCTGTGGCATCATCTCTTACCATCCATCTCAAAAACATATGCAGTCGCTTGGCTGCAGATTTTTTGGCAGGATTCGCAACGTGCTTGGTGGTGCGCTTGGGATGTGAAACAGCAAAAAATAAGTGGTGAAACGCAGTCAACACATTGTGCATATTTGCTGCATCCGCTTTTGGCGTGAATAGCACTTCTAAACCTCCGTATTCGCTGTATAATTGTTGCAACCGTGTCACAAAAAAAAGCACATCCTCTCGTTGAAAAGTTCGGTGAACAAAGCCATTAAATACATCTAGGTCCTCTTTGGTATGATTACGGATAAAATCGTGAGGTGCGTTGTCCATACGGGCCATTAAGGAACGGGCATTAGACATGATGCTTTTGCGGTTTCCCCATGCAATGGTAGCAGCAAAGAAAGCAGCTATTTCGATATCTTCTTTTTTTGAAAAGCTATGGGGTATGGCAATGGGATCGTCATCGATAAAAGCAAGGGTGTTGTATTGCTGTACCTTTTCGTCTAAAAAGGATTTAAGTTCCGTTTTATTCAGCTCCATTGCCCATCAACAAGGGTTAGCATGCGGTCGGCGCGGGCTGCCAAAGTTTTGTTGTGCGTGACCAAAATGACACTCGCAGCAAAGGTTTTGCGTAAATCAAAAAACAAATCGTGTAGTTGTGCTGCAGCTTCTGCATCTAAATTACCACTGGGCTCGTCTGCAAGCAGTAGGCTTGGGCTGTTGATCAGCGCTCTAGCCACCGCAACTCGTTGTTGCTCACCACCCGAAAGCATGGTAGGCTTGTGTTTGGCTCTATCCGCTAAACCAAAATAATCAAGAAGTTCTAATGCACGTACGTTGGCCTCTTTTAGCGTATCTCCTTTAATCAAAGCTGGCATGCAGATATTTTCAACTGCAGTAAATTCTGGCAGTAGTTGATGTGATTGAAAAACAAACCCAAGCGTACTATTACGGAATGTAGATAAGGCACTGTCAGCTAACGATAGCATATCCGTTCCATCTATAGTAAAAGATGTATTAGGCTTGTTGTCGGGTTTGTCTAGAGTCCCCAAAATTTGAAGCAAGGTGGTTTTACCTGCTCCCGATGGACCTACAATTGATACGATTTCAGCGGGTTTTAGAGAAAAGGAAATATCTTTTAGAATCGCTGTATCGGCATAGGTCTTAAATATGTGGTGTGCCTCAATCATGTGTTGCAAAGTAACTATTTTTTGATTTTTAATGCCTTGCCCAATCAATAAATGTTTTAGGAGTAGTTCTGAAATAATTTTCTTTAAATTTGAAAAAATCTTTATTTATGGCGAAAGCCACACTTGCTGGAGGATGTTTTTGGTGTACAGAGACCTTATTTGCGCGACTTGAGGGCGTACTTGAAGTCGTTTCTGGATATACAGATGGTCATATTAAAAACCCAGCATACCGTGAGGTATGCACAGGAAGAACCGGGCATGCCGAATGTGTTCAATTGGAATACAACCCAGAACTTATTTCATTTATAACACTATTAGAGGTGTTTTTCGATACACACGACCCAACCACATTAAACCGCCAGGGGGCTGATGTAGGCACGCAATATCGTTCTGGTATTTATTATCATGATGATACGCAAAAAGCACAAGCCGAAGCATTCATTATTACCCTAACAGATGAGAAAAAATTTCAGGAACCCATAGTAACCGAAATTAAGGCTTTTAAGGTGTTTTATCCGGCAGAAGTGGAACATAAAGATTATTACAACCTAAACAGTAACCAACCCTATTGCGCAGCAGTAATTTCACCAAAAGTGCAAAAGTTATTACACAAGCACGCAGCTAAACTTAAATCAACATGAAGTACCAGTCTAAAGACATATACAATACGGAAATGACAGCTGCAATGAAGGAGCATTATCATGAGGTGTTAGCAAACCTTGGCGAAAACCCCAACCGGGAAGGGTTAAGAGATACCCCTGAACGTGCAGCAAAGGCTATGCAATTTTTGACTCAGGGCTATGATATGGATCCTGTTGCAATTCTTGAAAAAGCAAAATTTGCAGAAACCTATAATGAGATGGTACTTGTAAAAGACATCGAAGTTTATTCGTTGTGTGAGCATCACATACTCCCTTTTTTTGGTAAGGCTCATATTGCCTACATTCCCAATGGGCATATTGTTGGTTTGAGTAAAATTCCTAGAGTTGTTGATGTTTTTGCACGTCGTCTACAAGTACAAGAGCGTTTAACAGAGCAAATTATGAATTGTATTAATGATACGCTTCAGCCTAAAGGTGTTGCTATTGTTATTGAAGCTGCTCATATGTGCATGATGATGCGAGGCGTTCAAAAACAGAACTCCATGACAACCACATCAGGGTTTTTAGGGGCTTTCGAAGCCATGGAAACGCGGAATGAGTTTTTGAAACTTATACAGGGAAGGCCCTCTTAAAAACGCTTGTTAAAAAACAAACTAAAATTTATACCTAGATCATCTGCGTAATAACGCATTCTGTTCAAATAATTTCTGTAAGATTCATTAAGCAGGTTGTTTACCCTTATACCGATTTTGGTTTTTTTGTTGATGTTTAAACTCGATTTGAGATGCAACAAATGAAAGGCTGGTGGAGGTGAGCTTAAATCTAATAAAACAAAAGTATCTGTTCTCGGGATGTATAAATCAAAATTATTATCTGGAAATTGATTTTGCCTTGAAACATATTCACTTTCTAGTGTAAGTTCCAAGTCTTTATAGTTAGGCACATGTAAAGTGACTTCATTTTTTATACTCAAAGGAGGTATGTCAATTAAGGCTTTGTTTGAATTCTTTTCAAAACCTTTGGTAACTGAAATCTTCTGATTAAAGCTTAGATTTTCGCTAAGATCAAGATTTAAGTCATAGTCAAAACCGTAAAGAACCGCATCTTTCTGCTTGTATTCCCACACGGGGAAAGTACCTCTAATGGTCGCTCTAGAACCAGTAGGAATGATGTATATGAAGTTTTCAATATCGTTTAAGTAAGGACTAAAAGATGCTTGGAATTTATTGCGTTTGTATTTATACGAGAGTTGCATTTTGCGGCCTATCTCTGAGCGCAGACTCAAATCGCCAATTTCAATACGAGCTGCGGCGTGGTGCAGCCCTTCGCTAAACAATTCTGACGGATTGGGGTTTCTTGCCAAGACGCCAAAATTCAAATATAAGTCATGGTGTTCTACTACAGAAAAGTAAGTTCCTGCGCTAAAAGAAAGATTACCAAAGTTAAACTTGGGATTCGCGAGGATTTGACTACTGACCTCTCTTATGGCAATATCGCCATATAATTCGTCATAATTACGTGCCTCCCAAAGCGATTTTCTGTAATATTTATACGCATCAATGTGGGTGTAATCATATCGAAAACCCAACTCAAACAAAATGTTCTCTTTTACCGCTAGGTTTCCTATGGCATAAGCCGTTAGGTCGTATTTTGTATAATCGGGAATAATTCTTCGTATACCTGTATCAGGATTGGCAAAATTTTCTTGAAATTTGGATTCCAAACCAACTTTGGTATTAAGTTTAGATGAAATATTAGAAGTCAATTTGAGATGAATCTCTTGTGTGTCTAATTTTAAATCAATGGATGGTTTTTTATTGGTACTGCTGCGTCTTATGTCATACTCAAACCTTCTGTTTAATTGGTAATTATAGCTAACGTCAAGCTTGCCTAGTTTGGTGAGGTTTGTGTAAAAATCAATTTTTGCTACGTGATGTTGTACTTCCTGTTTGGGCGCATCAATAGCATAGGTAAAATCTGAAATTATCAATGGAACAGGACTGTTAATCCCACGGTATTGGTCTTCTCCAGTATGCAAGTGTGACGCTTTGAGTATCCCAACATTTTTATTGAAGTAAGAATAATAAAGCTCAATACCAGAGTTAGTGCTGTGCTTTCCAGCTCGTAATGAAATATTATTTTCCCCATAGCCTGTGTTACTTAGGATATAGACTGGTGTTTCAAAATCACCAAACTTTTTTAATGTCCAGTTCAGGTTGGCAAACCAATTGGTAGTAAACCTATGTTCAACGCTATTTGCCCATGATCCGCCTCGTCCATTAGACGAAGCAGTAATGCGTGACTTTCCAGAAAAACCAACGGATTTACGTACCGCTTTGGGTAGGGTGACCACAACACCTCCTAGGGAATTTCCGCTGTATTCCAGTTTGTCGGCCCCGGTAAGAATAAATATTTGGTCAACGGAGTTGATGTCCAAACTGGGCTCGTGATCAACGCCCCATTCTTGATCTTCGATACGAACCCCATTATTGATAACCGCTACGCGACTGCTATGCAAGCCATGAATGACTGGCTTTGCTATGGTGTTGCCCGTATTTAGTGTGGTTACTCCGTTTATGTGTTTGAGAACTTCTCCAAATGGCAAACTAGATAAATCTTCCAGATCTTTGTTGGTCAGGATGGTTTTATTAAGCGCTTTGGTGATTTTATTAAACTTGTCATACACCACAACCTCTTCAAGTACCTCTATTTTTTCTTGTGAAAAAGCAGTAAAGCAACTAAAGCATAGGATGCAAAAAAAATAAAATGACGCAACAATAAATTTTAGTATTGCGCCATTTTTTAAAAATCTCATAGAAGGAAGTTAAGCTATTGAACTACAACATCAAACGTAGCCTCGATGTCCGTATCCCCACCAACTCCAGCTGAAGTGCCGTCGTTTGGTTTTGTTGGCTCGTGGCGTAGTGTGAACGTTATGGATCCGCTTCCTGCAGCTCCCGTTGTTAAATCGAAAGTGCTACCTAATGGCATGCCGTTAGTGTCGGTATTCAAATTATCGATCACAACGTCAGAAAGTCCGTTGAGCGTAAAAACAAATTGGTGTTCATCACTTTCTTCATTCACTTCATCGGTAATATCTTCTGCTGGGGTTTCGAGCTCATTTAACAACTCAATGACGCCTGCATACGATGTATTGGCAGCCAAAGTGCCTGAAACGCTTAACACAGGAACATTTGGCCCATCTCCATCTGCATCAAAAGATTTTAACTCAATAGCTGTACCAGTAGTTGGTGTAAGCTTTACCGTTAAGGTGGTAATTACTTCTTCTTCATTAACGGGTTCTGGTGTGTTATCGTCATCTTTATCACAAGATGAGGTAACAAATAACAATGCCGAAAAGGCATAAAAAAATACGTTTTTCATTTTTATAAATTTAATTGATTAATAAGGGTAATTATAGACGGAAGGGTGGTCTACATGGGGGGCGCCCTTAATAATTTGCAACTAAATTTATTCTTTAAAACGATTTGTGTAAGTGCGTAAGACTCGAACGAAAAAGTAAAGGCGCCAAGGTCAAAAGCATTAAAAAGGGAAAGAGAATTTAACTCAAGTACATAATCGGAAAGTTCACAAGTGGTGTCAATTGCGTGAAAGTGCACATTACTTTCGTCACAAACAGGGTGGTCGTAATGTGCAAATATATGTGCGTGCTGTGCTAGGGTAGGGAGAAATAAAAACCCAACCAATAGAAAGCGAACAATTATATTTTTGTGCATCTACCCTTTTGAATTAAACAAAAACCCCAAACCCATACGGCTCAGCATCTTTTTTTCAAAGTTCCAAAAAAATTTGAATTGACCAAAAATAAAGCCAAATACGACAAGAAGCACCTGGTAAATTGGAAAAATTAAAAGAATTCTAGCAGGCCAATACACCCAAGCAGAAAAATGATCTGCTGTAATCCCAAGAAAACTTGTTAGGGGTGTTGCCAATCGTGCCGCTGATGATCCTGTCACCGCAAACACAATAAGAATCATCACCAATTGAAAATTGGAATGAATACCCCAGCGTTCTTTTAGGCGTTTCATTATCCTAGTAAATCCTTGATCTGTTGCGCTAGCTCTGTACCTATACGATCCTGAGCTTCGTTTGTGGCTGCACCAATATGCGGCGTTAACGAAATGCTTGGATGCATCAATAGCTTAATGGCAGGGTTGGGCTCATTGACAAATGTGTCAAGGGCAGCAAAACTCAATTGCTTGCTTTCGAGTGCTTCAACCAATGCTTGCTCATCCACAACACCGCCACGTGCAGCATTAATAAGACCCGAACCTTTTTTCATCTTGGCTAATTCGGCAGCACCTATAGTGGGCTTGTCTTGTGCAGGTACGTGTAGGGTTACAAAATCTGATTGTGAAAGCACATCGTCAAAAGAACGTGTTTTGATGTTGATGTCTATTGACTGTCCGTTGAAAAAATCAACCGTAATAGTGGCTTCGTCCATAAAGGGATCATAAGCAGCAACATCCATACCCAGTCCTAAAGCAATTTTGGCAGTGGCTTGGCCAATACGACCAAAACCGACAACACCAAGAGTCTTGCCACGAAGTTCAGTTCCGCCAGCATATGCCTTTTTTAAGGCTTTAAACTTGGTTTCACCATCCAAGGGCATGTTGCGGTTGCTGTCATACAAAAAGCGCACAGCGCCGAATAAATGCGCAAACACCAATTCAGCCACAGACGATGAAGATGCAGCAGGCGTGTTGATTACGTGCAATCCTTTTTCACGAGCATAGGCAACATCAATATTATCCATACCAACCCCACCACGACCAATAAGTTTTAGTCCAGGACAGGCATCGATTAACTCTTTACGAACGGTTGTTGCACTGC
Source organism: Flavobacteriaceae bacterium (assembly GCA_024639165.1). Classification (GTDB taxonomy): domain Bacteria; phylum Bacteroidota; class Bacteroidia; order Flavobacteriales; family Flavobacteriaceae; genus UBA7446. The sequence continues at coordinate 213,360 of JAHEIX010000003.1, forward strand.
GAACCAATATGCCAGAAATGTTGTTTTCGTTGATGTAGTTAACAAGCTGTTCTTGTGCTACGTTAGTTGTTGTCAGCGTAAAGCCAAAGTCAGCTAATGCGTCTACTCCAGATTGGGAAATCCCATCGTTTGCGTGAATATTCATATGTTGTGTTATGCGTTTTGTTCTAAAGTTTTCATTACGTCTACCAATACCTGTACAGATTCGATTGGCAAAGCGTTGTACATGGATGCACGATAACCGCCAACAGAACGATGTCCGTTGATTCCGTTAAGACCCGCTTCTTTAGCCATAGCTTCAAAGCCATCTTTTAAAGATGCGTTGTTAAGCGTGAACGTCGCATTCATGGAGCTGCGGTCTTCCGTTGCTGCAAATCCATCAAATAGGGGATTGCGGTCAATTTCGCCATACATCAATGCAGCCTTGGCTTCGTTTTCTTTTTCGATAGCACTTATGCCACCTTTTTGTTTTAACCATTCAAGAGTCAACATAGAAGTATACACAGCAAAAACAGGAGGTGTATTGAACATACTGTCTTTATCAGCGTGAATTTTGTAGTCTAACATTGAAGGGATTTGTCTAGACACCTTTCCAAGCGCATCTTCTTTTGCCACCACTAAGGTAGCTCCTGCAGGACCCATATTTTTTTGTGCGCCAGCATAGAGTAAATCAAATTTGCTGAAGTCGAGCACGCGTGAGAATATGTCAGATGATGAATCTGAAATTAGCGGCACGTTTGTTTCTGGCAAGGCTTTGTACTGCGTTCCAAAAATGGTATTGTTGGTTGTGATGTGCAAATAATCAAGGTCTGAAGGAATGTCAAATTCTTTTGGTATGTAATTAAAATTTGCGTCTTTTGAAGACGACAACTCAACTACGTCACCCAACAGCTTGGCTTCCTTGATGGCTTTTGTAGACCAAGTACCCGTATTGGCGTACCCGGCTTTGGTTTCAAGAAAGTTATGCGCAACATTTAAAAACTGTTGGCTAGCACCACCTTGAAGAAACATGGCTTTATACCCCTTGTCTTGAAGTCCTAAGAGTTCAATAGCAAGTGAAGTTGCCTTATCCATAATTTCGATAAAAGCAGGACTACGGTGCGATATTTCAATTAGAGATAGTCCTGAATTGTCTAGTTCGACAACTGCTTGGGCCGCTTTTTGCATCACTTCTTGTGGGAGGATGCAGGGACCAGCACTAAAGTTGTGCTTTTTCATTTTCAAATTTATTTGAGGGCAAAGTAACAAAAACGTATGCGGTTACGCACCTTTTTTAATGTTACTTTTTCAACAAAAAAGCCATGGTATCAACATGGTCGGCATAATCTCCCAATCTTGGATACTGCGTTTGACCAAATGAAAGGGCCTCTTCCACGCAATTACTAACCACACACTGAATGGCTTCCTTTTGATTTTCTAAACGCTGTTTTACTTCTTTCAAATCTGTATAAGTGCTGTAATGCACACAGGCAATTGGGGAATTCAGGCCTTCATCTTTTTTAAACATCATAAAACCATTTTCCAACAATTCTTGTTCTTGCATCAAATAAACGGCTTTGTTGTAGTCGTAATTGTTGGTGTAAGCGTTGTGTTGTATAAGGTCTTTGTGTTCATAAAGTGCCATAAACAAATCGTTAAAATCATACCCTTCAGGTACCATTAGATGGGAAACACTGCGACAACCCAATCCAAAATACTGCATCATGTCTTGACACAGTGCCGCCAAATCTTTGTGGGTTTCTTTGCCGTCTAATACGGCGATACCGTTTCGTGTCTTTCGTATGATGTGAGGTTTTTTCTTAAAATAATATTCAAAATATCGGGCTGTATTGTTGCTACCTGTAGCAATCACCTTATCATAAGTCGTGAGCTTCTCTTCTGTAAAACGCACCTTGTCTTTCCACTCAGGCATAACAGAAGTAAGAAAATCTACGATAAAGGGGAGGAGTATGGTGTCGCTCGATGAACGTTTAGCCTCAATACTACACCCACTGGCAAGTCCGCAAATAACATCGTGTAAGCCAACCAATGGGATGTTACCTGCCATAACCAGGGCCAGTCGCGTTGACTTTTTGGGTTCTGTATAGGCGCTTAGCCATTCCGTAATATTGTTTTCGTTTAGGGTTTGCCCCCAGACAGCTATGCAAAAATGAAGATTTTCTTTTGTAAACCATTTATTTTGACTAGAAGCGCTAACAAGTGCATTATCAAGCTTTTCAATCCAGTCATCGTTTCTTGTTTTTTTGGAAGTATAGTCGTTTAGAAGATCTCCTAAGGCGGTAAAAGCCTGAATACTTTGTGTATGTTTTGTCATGGTTTGGTTTAGAGTATTTATGACCCTATTTTTGCAAAGTTAAAGAATTGCTATGGCTATTATCATTACAGACGAGTGTATTAATTGTGGGGCTTGTGAACCCGAGTGCCCAAACACGGCTATTTACGAAGGAGCTTTTGATTGGAAATACGCTGACGGTACCTCATTGAGCGGTGACGTTGTGCTTCCCAACGGCAATGCGGTGAATGCAGAAAACTTGCAAGAGCCTATTTCCGATGAGGTGTATTTCATAGTCCCTGACAAATGTACCGAGTGTAAAGGCTTTCACGACGAACCACAGTGTGCTGCGGTATGCCCTGTTGACTGTTGTGTGCCAGATGAAGACCACGTCGAAACAGAGGAAGTACTCTTAGGCAAGCAACGCTTTATGCACCCCGATTAATATGAAAGCAGGAATCGTAGGCCTACCTAATGTAGGAAAATCAACCTTATTTAATTGTTTGTCTAGTGCCAAAGCACAGAGTGCAAACTTTCCTTTTTGTACCATTGAGCCTAATATAGGAGTTGTCAATGTTCCAGATCCTAGACTAAACCGCCTAGAAGCATTGGTTAACCCCGAAAAAGTTATCCCAGCAACCGTAGAAATTGTCGATATCGCTGGATTGGTAAAAGGAGCAAGCAAGGGCGAAGGCCTTGGAAACCAGTTTTTGGCCAATATTAGAGAAACCGATGCCATAATTCATGTGTTACGCTGTTTTGATAATGACAATATTGTTCACGTAGACGGTTCCGTTGATCCGATACGCGATAAAGAGACCATTGATATAGAACTGCAGCTTAAAGACCTTGAAGCCGTTGAGAAACGCTTAGAAAAGGTAAAACGTGCTGCACGCACTGGCGATAAGGACGCGCAAAAAGAATTGGCCGTTTTGGAAGTACTGCATAAATCTCTAGAGGCTGCAGCGTCTGTACGTGCCATTGAAATAAGCGATAGCGACCGATTGACTTATGTAAAACCCTTGCAACTAATCACAGACAAGCCTGTATTGTATGTGTGTAATGTTGATGAAAGTGCCGCTGCTAGTGGAAACGATTATGTAGATCAAGTTAAAACGACTGTTGCAGATGAAAATGCTCAAGTATTGGTGTTGGCAGTTGCTACAGAAGCAGATATCAACGAATTGGAGACCTATGAAGAACGACAATTGTTTCTAGAGGATTTAGGTTTAGATGAGCCTGGGGCTGCCAAATTAATTCGCTCGGCTTATAAGCTACTCAATCTTGAGACCTATTTCACTGCTGGTGAAAAAGAAGTACGTGCATGGACCATTCCTGCTGGTGCCACTGCACCGCAGTCTGCTGGCGTTATCCATACCGACTTTGAAAAAGGTTTTATCCGTGCCGAAGTAATTTCATACGCAGATTATGACAGCTTTGGCTCAGAGCAAAAAGCCAAAGAAGCAGGTAAGGCTAGGGTAGAGGGTAAAGACTACATCGTCCAAGACGGAGATGTAATGCATTTCCGCTTTAACGTATAATCACAATGTTTTGATAGAGCAACCAATGGCTTTGGTTGTGTTAACTTTAGGCTTTTGACCTGACAAAAGTGCATCGACAGCGTCTTCAACATACCGCTTACTCACCTTTTCTGGACTTCGGGAACTATCATCTATAGCACCGATATACTGTACCACGTTTCCTTTTTCTTGTTTTTCTAAGATGAATACATGGGGGGTGCGTGTTGCTCCGTATTTTGGATAGATCTGTTGGCCTTTGTCTTGTAAATAGGGAAATGTAAAGCCTTTTTTTAGCGCACGTTGCTTCATGTCGGTAAGGTGTTCTCCGTCTTTGGCAGCAGGATCGTTGGGGTTGATGGCAATAACAGGATAGCCTTTGGGTTTGTATTGGGCATCTAGGGCGTTAATGCGGTCTTCGTATGCAATTGAGTAGGGGCAGGTATTGCAGGTAAATATTACGATAAAGCCTTTGGCTTGATCATAATCTGCTAGCGATACCATTTTGGCATTAACATTGGGAAGGGAAAAGTCAGTAGCCACGTCCCCAATCTTATAGCCGTGACTGTGGGTTAAAAATAAAAGGGAACTAAACAAAATTAGTATTGATTTCATGAGTTAGGGATTAAATGATTCAACAAGGTTTAATAATTCATTTTTTGTAAAAGAACGTTCGTAAAAATCACGCTTCTGGCTGTTGTAAATAAGAGTTGCGGGTATAGCACCACTCCAGTTGGCGTTAATATCGTTTATCCAATAATTTTCATCTGCGTCATCTAGTAGCACAACTTTCGATTGAAGTTTATTTTTACTTATAAAAGGCAACAGCCTGCTTTGTTTGTGTTTGGGAAAGTCTAGGCTTACCAATAAGACTTCAATGTTTTTTCTTTTGTTTAGTGCTTCAAAATAGGGGAGTTCCTTAATACATGGCGCACACCATGTAGCCCAAAAATTAACAACGTGAACCTTATCATCACTTTGATTAAGCAGGGGCTTTAATTTTGCATAGCTAAGCGTGGGAACAGTTTGCGCACTCAACAGCGAAAAGGAAATAAAAATGAAAAACTTGGGAAAAAGCATAAGTTAAATATATTAAAAATATCCTGATTTATATTTGAAGTGTTACTGTTGCAGAAAATTAGCTAATTTTATGTTTTAATTTTAATCAATCAAACATGAAAAAAGTACTTTTAGTAACTCTTATAGTAGCCATAGCTAGTTGCGCTTCTCCATCTGGATCTGAAGCTGCTGTGGAAGGCGTTGGCTTTTTTAAGCCTATGCCAGATGAAAAATTCATTGCTGGATCTGACGATGTAATGGATGTGTGGATGAAATATATTGATGCACACAATAACCAGGATTTAGAGATGATTAAATCCATGAGTGCCGATTCTATTTATATTTTAGGTCCAGACGGTTCTGAGACTAATACAAAAGAAGAACAAGCGGCCTTGTTAGAAGGCTGGTTTGCTGCCGCAAATCCAAAATGGGATGCATATTGGGGCATGCCCTATACTTCTGTTCCCAGTGGTGCAGATTGGATTATTGCTGGGCATAACCTAACCCAAACCATTGACGGAAAAGAAACTTCTGAACTTCATATGATTGATGGAGAAATCAAAGACGGTAAAGTGGTGCGTTTCTTTGTATACAGCGCAAATCAACCTGTTAAATAAGCAATAGGCTCATACAAATCATTCAAAAAGCACCCGAACCATAAGCTTGTCAAATGGAGGGTGCTTTTTTGTTTATAAGGAATAAGCATTAGTCAAGTTAAGCCTTTTTATTCTCACAATAGTATTTGCAACCTGCATAACACGATTTTGAGCAGCCAAAGCACATGATGTCGTAATCTAATATGTCGTAATTGCGGTTATGTTGTTGTGTTTAGTTTGTACCTCTCAATTCTATTGTAATTTTTAAATGTTTTTAACACGGATAATGTTTGTATTCCTGCCCATTCTAGTTTTGTTCCTTCACTGATGCCGTACCAAGTGTCCCATCGTCCGTCTTCTTTTTGCCTTTTTAATAATTCTATTAAGTCCGATTCAATAGTTTTTCTAGTAAATAAGGAATTTAGAATATTATCAGGTGAAGTGGCATAATTTAAACTATGTGGTTTCCCATAAAGTCCCCAACCGTCATCCGTTCTGTCTTCACATATTATTCCACTAGTTGAAATCCAATTTTTAAGATCATTTATTGTTTTTTCAGCCTTGTCACGTTTTTTTGTGTTCATTAAAAAAGTTAACCATCTTGGAACGCACAAATAACAAAAAGCGTGTTTGTCGTGAATTCGTTCAAATTCGCTCCAAACAAACTGTTCTGCTTTCTTCATCCAAGGTATGGCTATCTCATATTTTTCTAGAATTCCAAGCAAGGGTGCGGTAGTGCTTAATGCTGCCCATTCCTTGACTGTTTTAAAATGCTTTGCACAAGGGTAATCCGTTTTTGGCCTAAACATCCACGGAATTCCACCTTTCGGCGTTGTAACGCTTTTAAAGTAAGGCATAAAGTCTTTCAGAATTAACTCTTTAGTTAGATAACCAACTTCATCAAGTGTTTCAAGCGCCATAATGCTAAATAGGGGTTGACTCCCTGGTGAGGATGTGTCTGGCTCCATTCCGTGTCCAAAGCCACCATCAGGGTTCCGGTAAGCATATACGGCGTGAAAAACACCGTTTACATCTCCGCTTTCAAAATAAAAATCAAACAAACGTCTTTCAATCATTCTTGCGTTTGCTAGTATAAAATCTTTTGCTCTTTGAAAATCACCTTTTGATAAAATCATTTTGTTTCCTTAGCTGGTTTAACTTAATTACAATTATAGATATACGCATCTATCCAAACTCCCAAAAGCTGTAAAAAGTGAAATAGGTAAATTGTCTTTTTGAACAAAATTTGGGGTTTGTTTAATGCTAATTTAATAAAAAGATGTAAGCCAAAATGATAGCACTGCCTTGGCCGACAGTCTTTTAACAATCCACCTGCTGTATTTGTTAATTTCTTTGTTTCGGGCTGCTTTAATTTTATGGGCTGATGCTTTAAATTAGCAAACCATGGCCCAAACCCAATACAACGAAGATAATATTCGATCCCTCGATTGGAAGGAGCATATCCGTATGCGTCCTGGGATGTATATTGGAAAGCTTGGTGATGGCTCCTCACCAGATGACGGCATCTATATTTTACTTAAAGAAGTACTCGATAACAGTATAGATGAGTTTGTTATGGGGGCTGGTAAAACCATCGAAATTACCATTAAAGACGGAAAGGTAGGTGTGCGTGACTACGGACGTGGTATTCCACTGGGAAAGGTTGTGGATGTGGTTTCCAAAATGAATACTGGAGGTAAATACGATAGCCGTGCTTTTAAAAAATCAGTGGGACTAAACGGGGTAGGAACCAAGGCGGTTAATGCACTCTCCAATGAGTTTACGGTCTATTCTATTCGCGAAGGCCAGATGAAACAAGCACGCTTCAATCAAGGAAACCTTGAAGAAGAAACAGAAATCCTTTCGTCCTCAAAGCGCAATGGAACCCAAGTTTACTTTATCCCAGACGACAGCATATTTAAAAAATACCGCTACCGCCATGAGTATGTAGCCAAAATGCTCAAAAACTATGTCTACCTAAATCCGGGCTTGACCATCGTATTTAATGGCGAAAAGTTTATTTCAAAGAACGGACTAAAGGACTTACTTGAAGACAATAACAATACCGACGACTTTCTATATCCTGTTGTACACCTCAAAGGTGATGATATTGAGGTGGCCATTACACACAGCAAAACCCAATACAACGAAGAATACCATTCTTTTGTAAACGGTCAGCACACCACACAAGGTGGAACACACCAAACCGCGTTTAGAGAAGCTTTGGTCAAAACCATTAGAGAGTATTATGGCAAACAATATGATGCTTCTGATATTCGTAAATCCATTATTTCGGCCATAAGTATTAAGGTCATGGAACCTGTGTTTGAATCCCAAACCAAAACCAAACTGGGCTCAACCGAAATGGGGGGTGACTTGCCCACCGTACGCACCTATATCAATGATTTTGTCGGCAAGCAATTAGATAATTTCTTACATAAAAACGCAACTACTGCCGATGCACTTCAACGCAAAATACTACAAGCAGAGAAAGAGCGTAAAGAACTCTCAGGTATTCGTAAGTTGGCCCGTGATCGTGCTAAAAAGGCAAGTCTTCACAACAAAAAACTAAGAGATTGCCGTGTGCATTTGGGAGATATCAAAAAGGATAGACGTTTGGATTCAACCTTGTTTATTACAGAAGGAGATTCGGCAAGTGGATCCATTACCAAATCGCGAGATGTTAATACACAAGCGGTGTTTAGTCTCCGCGGAAAACCTTTGAATTCCTACGGGATGTCAAAGAAAATTGTTTACGAAAACGAAGAATTTAACCTCTTGCAAGCAGCCCTTAACATTGAGGAAAGCATGGAAGACTTGCGCTACAACAACATAGTAATAGCCACCGATGCTGATGTTGATGGTATGCACATTAGACTCCTTTTGATTACTTTCTTTTTGCAGTTTTTCCCGGAACTTATCAAAGATGGCCACCTGTATATCCTACAAACACCACTTTTTAGGGTACGCAACAAAAAGAAAACAATCTACTGTTATTCAGAACAAGAGCGCGTACATGCACTTGAAGAATTGGGTAAACAAGCTGAAATTACACGTTTCAAAGGGCTAGGGGAGATTTCGCCAGATGAATTTAAGCACTTTATTGGGGACGATATCCGCTTAGACCCCGTGATGCTGGATAAGAACATGACCATAGACGAGTTGTTATCTTTCTATATGGGCAAGAATACACCCCAAAGACAGGAGTTTATCATCGACAATCTTAAGGTAGAGCTAGACAAAGTAGAATCATGAACGAAGCGTTAGAACAAAATTCCAGCGATCAGCTTATTCGGGTAACGGGCATGTACAAGGATTGGTTCCTTGACTATGCGTCTTATGTGATTTTAGAACGTGCCGTTCCTGCAATTGAAGATGGGTTTAAACCTGTTCAGCGTCGTATTCTGCATTCTATGAAAGACCTAGACGATGGACGCTACAATAAAGTGGCTAACATCGTTGGACATACCATGCAATACCACCCGCACGGGGATGCTTCTATTGCAGATGCCATGGTGCAAATTGGTCAAAAAGATTTGCTCATCGATATGCAAGGGAACTGGGGGAATATCCTAACAGGTGATTCTGCAGCTGCTTCACGTTATATTGAAGCTAGATTGTCAAAGTTTGCCTTGGAAGTGGTCTATAGCGCCAAAGTTACCCAGTGGCAACTTTCCTACGACGGGCGGAAAAAGGAGCCCATCTCACTACCTGTGAAATTTCCAATGCTCTTGGCGCAAGGAGGCGAGGGGATTGCCGTTGGATTGTCTACCAAAATACTGCCCCACAACTTTAACGAGCTCATAGACGCTTCTGTAAAACACCTCCAAGGCAAAAGATTCACCCTAGTACCCGATTTTCCTACAGGTGGCGTTATGGATGCCGACAACTATAACGACGGCCTAAGAGGCGGTAAAATACGTGTGCGTGCACGCATAGCACAAGTTGATAAGCAAACGCTTATTATTAACGAGATACCCTTTTCCACAACCACTTCATCGCTTATTGATTCCATTCTAAAGGCAAATGAAAAAGGGAAAATCAAAATCAAAAAGATTGAAGACAATACGGCGGCCGATGTTGAAATCAAAATACAATTACCTCCCAACGTATCCCCGGATAAAACCATAGATGCCTTGTTTGCATTTACGGCTTGTGAAACGTCCATATCGCCTCTGGGCTGCGTGATTGAAAACAACAAACCTAATTTTATTGGAGTTTCCGAGATGCTACGTCGCTCAACAGATCATACATTAGACCTCCTAAGAGCAGAACTCGAAGTAAAGCAGGATGAGCTTGAAGCCCAATGGCATTTTGCTTCGCTAGAGCGTATTTTTATCGAAAAACGTATCTACCGCGACATTGAAGAAGTAGAAACATGGGAAGGCGTACTTGCTGCCATTCACAGCGGATTAGCCCCCTTTGTGGTAAATCTAAAACGTGCCGTTACTGATGATGATGTGGTACGACTTACCGAAATACGTATTAAACGTATATCCAAATTTGACTTAGATAAGGCGCAGCAAAAAATCGAAGCCCTAGAAGCAGAACTGGACGAAGTGCGCTATCATTTGGCGCATATTGTTGAATTTGCCATTGACTACTTTAAAAAACTTAAAAAGACTTACGGCGCTGGAAAAGAAAGAAAAACAGAACTAAGTGTATTTGCGGATGTGGATGCACGCAAAGTGGTGATGCGTAACACCAAACTCTATGTAAGTAGGGAAGAAGGTTTTGTGGGTACTTCCTTACGACGTGAAGAATATGTAACGGACTGTGCTGATATTGATGATGTTATTGTTTTCACAGCTGACGGCAAAATGATGGTTACTAAGGTGGAAAGCAAAACCTTTGTTGGAAAAAACATCATTCACGTAGCTGTTTTCAAAAAGAAGGACAAACGCACCATCTACAACATGATTTATCAAGACGGTAAGGGCGGTACATCCTATATAAAGCGTTTTGCGGTTACGGGAGTAACTAGAGACAAACATTACGATCTTACCAACGGCAGCCCACAGTCTAAAGTCCATTACTTCTCTGCTAATCCGAATGGAGAAGCAGAAATTGTGACTATTCACTTGCGCCACAGCGGTTCAATTAAAAAACTAAAATGGGATCTAGACTTTGCAGACCTAGTAGTAAAGGGCAGGGGAGTTCGTGGCAATACCGTTACTAAATATGCCATTAAACGAGTTGACCTTAAAGAAGAAGGGGTGTCAACACTAAAGCCTCGTGATGTTTGGTTTGACGAAACCGTGCAACGACTCAACGCTGACGAACGCGGACGATTGCTCGGTGCATTTAGAGGCGAGGACCGCCTACTCATAGTAACAAAATCAGGAAAAGTAAAAACGCAAATTCCAGATATGGGTATGCATTTTCCACCCGATTTATTGGTCTTAGAAAAATGGGAGCCTAAAAAACCACTATCTGCCGTTTACTACGACGGCAGTAAGGACAAATACTTTGGAAAGCGTTTTTTGATTGAAGCAGCTGACAAAGAAGAAGTGTTTATTAAAGAAGGAAGCAAGAATGAATTGATTTGGTTCTCAGCAGATTGGCGCCCTGTATGTACCCTTCAGTTTACCAAGCCAAGAGGCGGGGAGGCCAAACCAGCACAACAAGTATCTTTCGAAGATTTTATAGTTCCAAAAGGAATCAAAGCTATGGGCAATCAGTTGACTACTGAAAAATTAAAGAGTATTGAAACCAATGCGCCCTTGCCTTATTTGCCTGAACCCGAGATAGAAACCGCAGACATTGAAACGCTAGTTGAGGAAGTGCCGCCACCCACAGATGATGACGAAGGTCAAATCACTTTAGATCTGTAACCCTAGTTTTTCTTCTTGCGGAAGCGCATGTTTAAAAACTCCACTACTAACGAAAAAGCAATGGCAAAGTAGAGATACCCTTTGGGGATATTCCCGATGTGTTGCCCCATAACTTGCATATTGGCCAAATGTGCACCTTCTGCAATGAGCATAAATCCAATCAAAATAAGGAATGAAAGGGCTAAAATCTGCAAAGAGGGATGTTTGTGTACAAAACGCGTTACGGGATGTGCAAATATCATCATGGCCAATATGGAAACCACAACTGCAATAATCATAATCCAAAGCGCGCCGTCAATGCCACTTGTCATGCCAACAGCTGTTAATATGGAATCTACAGAGAAAACAGCATCAATAAGTATGATTTGAAGCAGTATGTGCCCCATGGTGTTGGCTGCTTTATTGGCTACGGCTTTATCTTTTTCTCCTGCATGATCAATTTTTTCATGTATTTCCTTTGTGCTTTTGTAGAGTAAAAACAAACCACCGGCAAATAACACCAATGCTTGTCCGTTGATTTCCGCACGTATTTGAGAAGTATCTATCGAAAATAGACTGCTTTTCATGGCTATGACCCAAGTGATGGTAAACAGTAAGATGATGCGGAGTACCAGCGCAAGAACAAGTCCAATGTTGGTAGCTCGTGCTCGCTTTTCTTCGGGTAACTTGCCAACAACTATAGAAATGAATACAATATTATCAATTCCTAAGATGATTTCAAGAAATGTTAGTGTTAGCAGTGCCGACATGGCCTCTGGGGTGAAAAGAAAGTCCATCAGTTGCTTATTTTGGTTACGGTACCACGTTGTTTGTTTTTGGTGTCTCCAACCAGATTATACTCAAAGGTATAGGTATCTGGAGTAGTGGTCAAAATTTTCATATGTACAGATTTGGAGTCTTGATAGGAGAGTGGACGTAGTTTTTTCACAATACACTCGCAGTCATTAAGCCAACGCACACTAGAGCTGTCCACACGATTGAGGTAATAATCTACTTCAATGCTGTCGGTTCTGACAAAGGTTGTGGTAAGTGTATCGCCAAGTACTATCGAAGTAAAACTGAATTTTCCAGTCTTAAATTCAACGCAATTACGCTCAGGACTGAAACAAGAAACACAGAACAGCAACAGGGTAGTGATAAAAACATTCCTCATGCTTCAAAAATATCAATTTTTATTGAGGTAGGTACTGGAAGTACCGTCCTTGTAACACACAATTACACGCTCAACATCATTTGAGCTGGTTTCGTTGTGGCTAATATGCGCTTGGGGTGTACTTTTTGACTCAGGGCTAGCAGCTGTTATTTCGGGTTCTAGAGAAGTTGCAACCTTTTCATCTTGGATTATCGCGGGAGTTGGCGTGCTTTTGGAAGCAATTCCTTTAAGTAGCCACTCGGGGGACACGCTAGGGTAGGCGTGCAGTATTTTAAGGATAAAGTCTAAACTAGGCTTATTGCGCTCTGAAAGGATATGCGAAATGGAAGATCGCTGCACACCAATAATGTCGGCAAAGGCGGCTGCGCTTAGCTCGCTGTCGTGCATCAGTTGCTTTATTCGATCAACAATACTCATGGTTACAATTGTAAAATATTAAAACTATCCTAATGATATTTCCAAATATATAAAATAAAAAAGACCTATAAAAGCCAAAGTGTTACTTTATATTTTTTATATAACATACTTGTTTACAGTAATTTATAATATATTTTTAATGTATTAATTACTTTTGTAACAATTCTTCCGGTTTTGAGGGATCATTTGTTTACAATAATAAATTAAGCGTGTTTACAATTGGAAACTAATAAGCGTTTACATTTGCAAACATGAATTCATTTCTACAGCAACAGCCATTACTTAAAAGTCAAATTTTGAAGGGACGCTACCTTACGTATTCAAAAATTGAAACTTTGCTCAGTGACTTTGAGCTTACGCAAGTGGGCACGAGCGTTAAAGGACTGCCTATCAAGGCCCTAAAACTAGGGAATGGCCCCATTAAGGTATTGATGTGGTCTCAAATGCATGGAAATGAAGCTACAAGTACCAAAGGGATTATGGATGTGATGTATTTCCTAAAGGCCAATGCTTCTTTTTTGGCGCCTTTCACCATCCAGTTGCTGCCCATGCTAAATCCAGATGGTGCAGCCGCTTACACCAGGGTTAATGCTAATGGTATTGATTTGAACAGAGATGCCGTGCAACAGTCACAACCTGAAACCCATGCACTTTTTAAGGTATACGATGCGTTTCAACCTGATTATTGCTTTAATCTTCACGACCAACGGACCCTATTTGGCGTGAATGGTGCGCCTTGTATGTTGTCGTATTTATCCCCGGCTGCGGATGCAGACAAATCGATAACCGAAGCCCGTAAACAAGCTATGGGCATCATTGGATATATGAACGAGAGGCTGCAACAGCACCTGTACAATCAAGTGGGTCGTTACGACGACACCTACAACCCTAACTGTGTTGGCGATTGTTTTCAGGCAAAAGGAACACCAACAATATTGTTTGAATGTGGACAATCTGGGGAAGATTACGATAGGGAAGCAACACGAAAGTGGTTTTCTTTTTCAGTAGTAGAGGCTTTGCAATGTATAGCTAACAATTCATTTAGTCCTGCAGTTTATGATCGTATTCCAGAAGTTAAAAAGTCTTATGTCGATGTCTTAATACACCAAGTACCCTACAACAACACCCAAATAAGCCTGGCCATACAGTATGAAGAAAGATTAATCTCAAATAGAATAGTCTTTGAGCCCACTTTGCACAGCAAGGGTGATTTAGCTATGCTTAATGCTCACAAAATCATTGACTTAAACACGTTCAAAGCCGTTAGTTTTGATGATTTAGATGACAGTGCTATTATAAAAAAACTGTCAGAAATGTTAGATTTAACATATTATTCACATTGATTTATCGAATTAGCAACGTAATTTTCAATGTTTTTTTGTTTTCTTTGCAAAAAAAATAATTATGTTGAAATTTAAACTAGACGAAATTGATCATCAAATACTTGATATTTTAATTGACAATATGCGTACGCCTTTTACTGACATTGCCAAAAGACTGTTGATTTCTGCCGGTACAGTTCATGTACGTGTTAGAAAAATGGAAGAAGCTGGAATCATCAAAGGATCTTCGCTTACATTGGACTACAACAAAATGGGCTACTCGTTTATAGCCTACATAGGAATCTATCTAGAAAAAACGCATCAAACGAAATACGTTCTGGAACGTTTGCACGAGATTCCCTTTGTAACGGTTGCTCACATTACTACAGGTAAGTTTAACATTTACTGTAAAGTCCGTGCAAAAACTACAGAGCACGCAAAGGAAATTATTTTTAAAATTGATGATATAGATGGCATCTTACGTACTGAAACCATGATTTCTCTAGAAGAGAGCATCAATGATAAAAAAAGATTGATGCACACTATTTTCAACGAACTTTAAAACTTACTCGTGAATCCACGCACAAAACTCGAACGTTACGAAGAAAACGTTCTCTCCAAATTTAAATTATACGACAGTATATTTTCGACCTTACCCTATTCCAAAATAACGAATACAGCAACGCTGTTGCCGTTGTTTGCCGACTCATGCGTTGAAGGTTATAAAAAGGGGTTAGACCCCAAGACTATCGTTGAAAGTTTTTTTGAACGCTATTTTCCCGATTACCCTAAAAAAGCACAAATAGACTTACTCTTCCGCTTCATTCAATTTATTGAGAGACGTGTGGTGCTTTTTGATGCTGTTGAAGATGCTGCTTTTGCACGGGTCAACAACATGAGTGGCGTGGGTACACTCCGTAACTTAAAGGAAGAGGCGCAATCTAAACAGAAATCCAATGAGCTTAAGGCATTGTTGCAGGACATCAATGTGCGACCAGTGCTCACGGCACACCCTACACAGTTCTATCCCGGAGCTGTATTGGGTATCATTACAGATTTAGGTAAATGCATACAAAAAAACGATTCACAAGAAATCAAACTTTTGTTGGCCCAATTGGGTAGAACCCCCTTCTTTAAAAAGCAAAAACCAACGCCACTAGACGAGGCCCGTAGTTTGATATGGTACCTTACGAATGTTTTTTATCCGGCAATTGGTGAAATTCAAGCTTATGTGCAGCGTCATATCTTCAAAGATGAGCCCTTGACAGGTAAAACGGTTAAACTTGGTTTCTGGCCCGGTGGAGACCGTGATGGAAATCCTTTCGTAACTACTGAAATTACACGAAAAACGGCACAATTACTTCGAAGTAGCATCATTCGGAACTATTATCGAGACATTCGGAAATTACGCAGAAGATTGACTTTTGCTGGTGTAGAAGAGGCCGTTTTAGAGGTTGAGAAAAAATTATATAACAGCATTTTTGCATTGGACAAGGCGCCAGCCATCAGTCTAAAAGACTTAAAAGCTAGCCTACAATCCATTCTTGTCACAATTGAAGAAGAATATCACGGTTTATTTGCCAATGAATTGCGCGACTTTATTGCAAAGGTCAATGTCTTTGGCTATCACTTTGCTAGTTTAGATATCAGACAAGACTCTCGCGTACACCATGATGCGTTTTTAAGCCTCTTGGATCAAACAAATAAGACTGGTGTTACCGATGCAAGTTTTGATTATGTAAATGCAACTGAAGCCCAGCGCATTGACTTCCTAACTTCACTAACTGGTGATGTGGATCCCGACAGCTTTGAAGACGAAACTGTATGTAAAGCCCTTGGTTCTATTCGTGCGATGCGTGAAATCCAAGAAACCAATGGTGAGGCCGGTTGTAATCGTTATATCATCAGTAATAATCAAACTGCACAAAATATATTTGAGGTTTTTGCCATGATTCGCATGAGCGACTGGGAAACACCTAATGTGGATATTGTCCCGTTATTTGAAACGATTCCTGATTTAGAAGTAGCGGTCGCTGTAATGGATAAGGTTTACGGAAACCCCGTGTATCGTGAGCATTTGTCAAGACGGGGAGACAAACAAACCATTATGCTAGGTTTCTCTGACGGAACTAAAGATGGGGGCTACTTGATGGCCAACTGGAGTATTTTTAAAGCTAAAGAAGAACTCACGGCGATATCTCGAAAATACGGGATCAATGTTGCCTTTTTTGATGGTCGAGGTGGTCCACCAGCACGTGGCGGTGGTAATACCCATCAGTTCTACGCATCCATGGGGAACAGCATCGAAGCAGACGAAATACAGCTCACCGTACAAGGACAAACCATCAGTTCTAATTTTGGCACTTTCGATACCTGTCGTTATAATTTAGAGCAACTCCTGAGTTCTGGAATATCCAACCGATTGTTTGCTTCGGATTCATCCGTTTTAAACGAAGAAGACAGGAAAACCATGACACAGCTAGCAGAAATTAGCTACGAAACCTATAAGGACTTTAAAGCGCACCCTAAGTTTTTACCTTACTTGGAACATATGAGTACACTCCAATATTACGCCAAAACCAATATTGGATCACGCCCATCGAAGCGCAAATCAAGCAAGTCTTTAGACTTCGCTGCACTTCGTGCCATACCGTTTGTGGGCAGTTGGAGCCAGCTCAAGCAAAATGTACCTGGATTTTTTGGCGTGGGTACTGCTTTGGAAAGTATAGATAAGGCAGGAGAATTTGATAAAGCAAAGCAATTGTACAACAACAATGCATTCTTTAGAACCTTGATTTCAAACTCGATGATGAGTTTGCAAAAATCTTTTTTCAAATTAACAGCCTACATGGAGAACGATCCTGAATACGGAGCTTTTTGGAAGTTGATTTACGATGAATATCTGCGTTCTAAGGACTATATTCTCAAGCTAACGGAAATGGACAACCTCATGCAGGACCAACCCGAAGGAAAGGCTTCTATTCACATACGTGAGGAGATTGTACAACCCTTATTAACCATACAACAGTATGCCTTGTTGACGATTCAGCAGAGTAAACTTAGCGCAAAAGAGCGTGATGTAATGGAAAAAATGGTAACGCGTTCCTTATTTGGAAACATCAATGCAAGTAGAAACTCTGCTTAAGCCTGATAGAAATCAAAGGCTTCAAGGATGTGTTTTTCTGAAACCGATTGATTCCAAACTGGTTCGCCTATAGCCTTTAAAAGGACAAATAGCACATTGCCATTTTCATTTTTCTTGTCGTGCATCAGCATTTTGATGACTTCCGTAATCGTATCCTTGTCAAAGTGTACTTTAGGATAAATAGCCTGAAAAACACTTTTGATTTTATCTGCTGACTCAAGCTGAAAACCTACTGCTTTAACAGATAAAAAAGCTTCTAGTATCATGCCAATCGCAATGGCTTCGCCGTGTAGCAATCTGGTTTTGTCTGTAGCGGTTAAAAAGTGAGATTCTACCGCATGGCCTAGGGTGTGACCAAAGTTTAAAATCTTGCGTAACCCTTGTTCGTCAATATCTTCTGAAACCACCTTAGCCTTAACGCCAACAGAGTGATGTATGTGGGGTAGTATTTCAGCTTTACTCAAAAAACCACTTAAGGCTTCAAAATAAGCTGGTTCCTGAATAAGTCCGTGCTTAAGCATTTCTGCATAGCCACTTCGATATTCTGAATCGGGGAGGGTATCCAAAAAATCGGGATCCACAAGCACCATACTAGGTTCATTAATAATACCCACTTGATTTTTAAGTGCCCCCAAATCAATTCCCGTTTTGCCTCCAACAGAAGCGTCAACCATCGCAAGCAAAGAAGTAGGGATGTTTATGAAGTCAATACCACGCTTGAAAGTACAAGCGACAAATCCACCTAAATCAGTAACCACGCCACCACCAATATTGATAAGCAAACTCTTTCTGTCAGCACCCATTTCAGACAAGCTGTCCCATAGCGAAACACAGCTCTGAATGTGTTTGTTTTCTTCACCTGCCTGCATGTCAAGCGTCTGGTAGTCGAATTCAATCTTTGCGTTTGCGTGTGGCAAACAATGCAAGCCAGTGTTGGTGTCTGTCAATATAAAAACAGTGGAATAGCTGTTGGCATGAACACAGCGGTTGAGCGCTTCCCAGCAAGACGCGCCAAAAATAACTTCACTGTGTTTTGTTTTGATAACCATAATCGATGGCGAAAATACTGCCTTTTTGGTTTATTTTCCTAATTTTGAGAGGCAGTTGATATTTTAAATTATTTTTATTTGAACAATGTATTGCCTCAATATCCGCACAAAACCACACGAGAGTTAAGGGCTTCACTGTTTTTGTTTCGTTTGCTTTCAAGGCGCTTTGTTGTGCGCACTTCTTTGTATTTGTGGCATTTCTTACAACATGTTCGCTTCCCCATGAAACTTCTTATTGGCTTTACGGGATATGAGCAGTTTTGTGCAGGAAAAGATGTTGCTTCTTGTACAACTGTAACAGAAAAGCTAGCAGATTACAAGGTGTTAAGCGTCTTGGACTATGCTAACGAGCACGCAAAATCAACAGCGGATTACGAACACAATGCTGCAGTTGTATTGGAAACCATTGCAGCAGCTAAAAGAACTAGCGCTTACCCATTTGCAGTAGTAAAACCGAGTGCTATTGGCTCCTTTGAGCTGTATCACAAAAAGACTGCTGGACATAAGCTGAGCCCTAGTGAACAGCTTATTTGGACTGCCATGCAACAGCGCTTTGAGCTGTTGGCAAACTCGGCGAAACAAGCAGCTGTTGTACTGATGATTGATGCGGAAGAAAGCTGGATTCAAGATGGCGTAGATATGTTGGTGCTCCCGTTGCTTAGAAAATACAATAGCGATAAAGTTGTTGTTGCGCTAACCATCCAACTGTACTTAAAAGACCGCAACGTTCTTTATAAGAGTCTTTTAAAGGATGCTGATGAAAAGGGCTATGTGTTGGGCGTAAAACTCGTTAGAGGGGCTTATATGGAAAAGGAGCGCAGTAGGGCAGCAGCATTAAAAATAAGTTCTCCTGTATGTGATACCAAAGATCAGACGGACAGTCAATACAAGGATGCCCTTCAACATGCCTTAAAAAACCTAAACAGTCACTTCTGTATTGTGGCTACACACAATCAATCGGACATCAATTGGGTGGTTGACTACTGTTCCCAAGCCAATATTTCATTGGGGAATGCAAACCTCTGGTTTAGTCAGCTGTATGGGATGCGAGACTATATTTCTTTCTCGTTGGCAGAACAAAATGCCAATGTGTTCAAGTATGTTCCTTTTGGACCTTTAGAACAGGCAGTACCGTATTTGATAAGACGTGCACTGGAAAACAGCGCAATGAAATCTCAGACATTACAAGAATGTTTGATGTTAAAAAAAGAGCTAAAAAAACGTAAGCTTAACGGCTAAAGTAGGCCGTATCCGTACATTTTTTGACTGAAAATATTTTGTCGTCAATTTCCATAACATAAACATTGCAAGAGTCGGCTCCAATGTTACTTTCGCTAAAATCTACAGTGGTATTAGCAAACCATTGCAAGGTGTCTTGGATGGGGTAGAAATCTTTTTCAAATACCCACGCTTTCTTTTGAATATCACTTTTAACCCTAGCTGAAGGGCTGTAGTTACACTGTGTTCTTTTGCCGTTGAAGAAGAAAAACAAAAAAATAAGGCCAACCGAAAAACCGCCTAAATAATATCCTAATCTTTTTATAAAGCTCATATAAATGAAATGTTTCTAGTACTGTAGTTTAAATGTTTCAATGTTATGGTGTGGTGGGGCTGTGTTATTGACGTCATGGCTATTTCTGGCCATTCAATAAAGCAATAATCTCCGTTGTGTACGTATTCGTCAAATCCAAATTGTTGTAATTCATCTGAATTTTCTATGCGATACAAATCCATATGAAAAGCGGTAGTATTTGCTATATTGAGCTCGTTTACTATTCCAAATGTTGGACTTGACACCTCTTCATTACTCCCCAATTGTTTGGCTATAGCGTTCACGAGTGTTGTTTTGCCTGCGCCTAAATCTCCTTTGAGTAAAATAATATTATGCTCAAATGCAGCAACAAGTGATTCAGCGATTGCGTCAATTTGATTTAAATCGTACTTCTTTACCATAGCGCAAAAGTAAGCTACTTAGGAGAATACACCGCAAACGGAATGCACATCTCTTCCAATGAAATGCCACCGTGTTGATAGGTGTTCCGGAAATAGTTTACAAAATGATGGTAGCGGGTTGGGTAAATTAGATAATAGTTTTCTTTGGCAAAAGCAAAAGAACTGCTCATGTTTATGGAGGGCAGACCAAAATTTTCAGGGTCAGAAACCATCATTACGTGCTTGTCATCTGTTTTAAGGCGTCGTCCTGTCTTGTAGCGGATGTTAGTACTTGATTCACGATCGCCAATAATTTTTGCAGGCTGCTCCACGTTAATGGTGCCGTGATCTGTAGTAATGATAAGTTGGTAGCCTTTTTGTTGTGCCATTTTAATGATGTCTAGCAACAGGCTGTTTTGGAACCAACTCTTTGTGAGTGAACGATACGCCTTGTCAGAATTTGCCAATTCTTTAATCACATCCATTTCTGTTTTAGCATGTGAAATCATGTCGACAAAATTGTAAACGACTACCTGTAGTCCATCTGTAGGGTTGGTCTTGAAGGCATCTAAAAACTTACGTGCTTCATGTGGCTTGTTTACTTTGGTATAGCTGTGTTTTTGGTTTAACCCTAGGCGGTCCAATTGTGCACCCAAAAATTCATGCTCATGCATATTTTTACCTCCTTCATCAACATCATTTTTCCACCACTGGGGATATTTCGCTTCCATTTCGTTCGGTAAGAGGCCAGCAAAAAAAGCATTCCGGGCATACTGTGTTGCAGTTGGAAGTATGCTAAAATAGGATGTTTCCATTTCTGCTTTGAAATAAGGCGCAATAATGGGGGATATAGCAATGAACTGATCGTAACGCAGGTTGTCAATCATCAGTAATAGCGTGGGTTTGTTGTTTAGTTTGGGTGCGACCAACTTCTCAAACACTTGATTTGAAAAAAGTTTTTCTTCATCTTCATCAAAAAGTAAGTTGACATAATGCTTCTCAACAAATCGTGAGAAAGCAATATTTGCTTCCGTTTTCTGATAGGTAAATATTTCTTTGAGCTCTGGGGAATCAATACTATCGATTTCCATTTCCCAATACAAGATTTTTTGATACACATCACTCCAAGAACCAAGAGATTCTGCCTGCATTACGTCTGCGCTTAGTTGCCGAAACGACTGCTGATAGGTAGCAATTGTTTTTTCGGTTACGAGTTTACTGGCATCTAAATTCTTCTTTAGAGATAGCAAAATTTGATTTGGGTTAACAGGCTTAATGAGGTAGTCAGCAATTTTAGCCCCAATAGCTTCCTCCATGATATTCTCTTCTTCGCTCTTGGTAATCATAATTACGGGCAGCTGCGGATGGTCTTGTTTGATTGCCGTCAACACCTCAATGCCAGACATTCCGGGCATGTTTTCATCCAATAAAACAATGTTAAAGCTCGTCTCTTTTAAGAGAGACAAAGCGTCTTGACCACTATGCGCTTTTGTCACATGGTACCCTTTTTGGCTAAGGAAAATCATGTGGGCTTGAAGCAAATCTATCTCATCATCAATCCACAAAAGTTCAATCGGCTGCATATATGTATCTTTGGATGTAATTTTTTTCTAAAGTGAAACTCACTCAATACAACGACCCAATTTACGGTTTTATTACAATCCCAACTCCGTTTATTGGTAAACTTATCAATCATCCATACGTACAGCGTTTGCGTAGGATCAAACAGATGGGTCTATCCTTTTTGGTATTTCCCTCCACAGAGCATACGCGTTTTCAGCACGCATTAGGCGCCATGCATTTGGCCACCAAAGCCGTTGTAAGCCTTCGCAAACAAGGAGTCAAGATAACGGATACGGAAGCCGAAGCACTTTATGCAGCATTGCTTTTACACGACCTCGGTCACGGTCCCTTTTCGCATGCACTTGAACACGCCTTGCTGCCAGACACGCCCCACGAAAAAATGTCTTTAGCGCTGATGCGTGATATGAATCGTGAATTTGAGGGTAAACTTGATTTAACGATTCAAATGTTTACAAACAACTACTCACGTGGTTTTTTTAACCAACTCATTTCTTCACATATCGATCTTGATAGATTGGATTATTTAAAGCGTGACAGTTTTTACTCTGGAGTAACAGAGGGTAACATCAACTCTGAACGCTTGATTACAATGATGACAGTCAAGGACGACACCTTGGTGTTTTTTACCAAGGCCATTCATTCCATTGAAAAGTTTTTACTGGCGCGTCGCATGATGTATTGGTCGGTTTATTTACACAAAACAAGTTTTGTTGCAGAAGAATTGCTGATTCGATTTTTTAGGCGTTTTGACCAGCTGGATAAAGCTATTAAAACTTCTTTAGCTACAGCAGCATTGGCAGGTCTTGTAAACAATAAAACAGCGCAACTAGAAGATAAAATTTCCCATTTTATTCATTTAGACGACAACGATATTTGGGTGACACTTAAGGCAGCATCCAACTGCGACGATGCCATTTTAGCCTCACTGGCAAATATGATTTTAAACCGTGATTTACTTAAAATTCAGATTGCAAACCAAGCTTTTAGCTCCGAGGACCTTAAAGACAAGCAACAGTCTTTTATGCAAAAGCTACATTTGACTGCAACTGAAATCGATTACTTTGTTTTTTCAGGAAGTCTAAGCACACAAGGCTACAATTTAAACGAACAACCTATCCAGTTGTGTTCTCTCGATGGTTCGTTAACGTTATTTGACGCTTCATCTGAAATCGCACATTTCCCCATACTTACTAGAAAAGATTATAAGTACTTCTTGGCATTCCCAAAGTAAGACGGATATTTTTCGTAATTTTGCACCTATGAAATTTAATGCCACACAAATAGCGGAACTAGTTTCCGGAACCGTTGATGGTAACCCTAAAGCAGAGGTTTCTAAGCTGTCTAAAATTGAAGAAGGAACATCAGGGAGTTTGTCTTTCCTAGCCAACCCCAAATACACTTCTTTTTTATATAGTACAGCCGCTACCATTACTTTGGTTAGAGATGACTTTGTGGCAGATAAAGAATACAAAACTACGCTCATTCGTGTAAGCGACCCATATGAAGCCTTTTCAAAGCTACTAAGTCATTACAACGAAATTAAGCATGTGCCTACTCCAAGCGTTTCTGACAATGCATACATTTCCGATGATGCATCCTGTTCTGATGGTATCTCTATTGGTAATTATGCCCACATAGACGCACATTCAACTCTTGGAAAAAACTGTGTGATTCATTCTCAAGTGTATATTGGTAAAAATGTCAGCATAGGCGATAACACCATTATTCATGTTGGCGCTCGTATTCTTGATGATACTGTAATCGGTAGTCATTGTGTTATTCACAATAATGCGGTTATAGGTGCCGATGGTTTTGGATGGGCGCCCAATGATAATGGTTCTTACGATAAGGTTCCACAAACCGGCAACGTAGTGCTCGGCAATAACGTTGATGTGGGTGCAAACACCACCATTGACCGTGCAACGCTCGGATCAACACGCATTGGAAATGGCGTAAAGCTGGACAACCTTATTCAAATAGGGCATAATGTCGAAATAGGTGATCATACTGTTATCGCAGCGCAAACTGGCATTGCCGGTTCAACCAAAATAGGTAGGCATTGTCAGATTGGGGGACAGGTAGGAATCAGTGGGCATTTGACCATTGGAAACCGTGTGGGCATTCAGGCCAAATCGGGTATATTGAAAAACCTTAAAGATGATGCTAAGGTTATGGGCTATCCAGCCTTCGATTACACAGCTTTTAACAAATCGTATGTACATTTTAGAAATTTACACACGCATATTAAAGATTTACAATCCCTAAAAAAGAAACTTAACCATGACTAAACAAACCACAATCTCCAAGGCTGTTTCGTTAAACGGTGTTGGTATCCATACTGGAAAAAAAGTTAAACTTACATTCAAGCCTGCCCCCCCAAATCACGGATATGCTTTTTCTCGTGTTGATCTTGAGGGAAACCCCATCATAAAGGCCGATGCTAACTTGGTGGTGAATACTACTAGAGGTACAAATCTAGAACGGAATGGCGTGAGTATCCAAACATCTGAACACGTTTTGGCTGCATTGGTAGGATTAGAAATAGATAACGTTTTAATTGAACTTAATGCCCCTGAACCTCCCATTATGGATGGCTCTTCCATACATTTTGTTGAAGCCCTGCTTGAGGCTGGCATTGAAGAACAAGATGTGGAGCGGTATGAATATGTCGTTCGTGAAAACATCACATATGTTGACGAAGAAACGGGAAGCGAAATAACGGTTATTCCAGCGGATAACTATCAAGTTACCACCATGGTCGACTTTGGCACCAAAGTCCTTGGAACGCAAAATGCAAACCTTAAAAACCTCAGTGATTTTAAGGAAGAGTTTTCCAACGCACGCACCTTTAGCTTCCTTCACGAAATAGAGTCGCTGCTTGAAAATGGGCTTATTAAAGGTGGAGACCTCAATAATGCCATTGTATATGTAGACAAAGAGCTTTCTGAGCAAACCATGAGCAAGCTTTGTAAAGCTTTCAACAGAAAAAGTATTTCTGTCAAACCCAACGGCATTTTAGATAACCTAACATTAAAATACCCCAATGAGGCTGCACGACATAAGTTACTTGACGTAATTGGTGATTTAGCATTAGTGGGTTGTCGCATTAGAGGTAAGGTAATTGCTAATAAACCGGGGCATGGCACTAATACAAGTTTTGCAAAAAAACTCGCTAAAATTATCAAGCAAGAAAGACGAAATCGTGTTCCTGACTTTGATTTAAATGCCGAGCCGTTAATGGATGTAAATGCCATTATGAAAGTGTTACCACACCGTCCTCCATTCTTATTGGTAGACAAGATTTTGGAATTGAGCGACACGCATATTGTAGGAATGAAGAGCATCACAATGAACGAACCCTACTTTGAAGGTCACTTTCCGGGACAACCTGTAATGCCAGGCGTTCTTCAGATAGAAGCCATGGCGCAAGCGGGAGGTGTACTGGTGTTGAATACCGTACCCGACCCAGAAAACTACCTTACATTTTTTATGAAAATTGAAAATGCAAAATTCAAGAACCCAGTTGTTCCTGGAGATACCCTTATTTTCAAAATGGAATTATTATCGCCCATACGCAGGGGTATTTGCCATATGCAGGCTGTAGCGTATTCAAGAGGCAGGGTTACAACAGAGGCTGAAATGATGGCTCAAATTGTACGAAAAGATCAAGTCAAAGTATGAATCAACCATTAGCATACGTACATTCCGATGCGAAAATTGCAAAGAATGTCGTAATAGAGCCATTTACCACTATCGATAAAAATGTGGTGATTGGTGAAGGGACTTGGATAGGTCCAAACGTAACCATCATGGAAGGTGCGCGAATAGGAAAAAATTGCAATATTTTTCCAGGCTCTGTAATCAGTGCTGTCCCGCAAGACCTTAAGTTTAACGGCGAAAAAACAACGGCTGAAATTGGAGATAACACCACCATTAGGGAATGTGTAACCATCAATCGTGGCACAACTTCTAGAGCGAAGACAAAAATCGGGAAACACTGTCTGATTATGGCTTATTCTCACATCGCACACGACTGTATTGTTGGTGACTATTGTATTTTTTCAAATAACAGCACACTTGCCGGGCATATTTCTGTAGGCAGTCACGTTATTTTAGCTGGAATGACAGCCGTACACCAGTTTTGTTCCATTGGCGATCACGCCTTTGTAGCAGGTGGTTCGTTGGTACGTAAGGATATTCCACCTTTTGTAAAAGCAGCACGTGAACCGCTTTCTTATGCGGGCGTCAATTCTGTTGGCTTAAGACGTAGGGGCTTTGATTCAGAAAAAATCAAAGAGATTCAAAGCATTTACCGCATTCTATACCAAAAGAATTTTAACAATACCCAAGCCACACAGATCATTGAAGCTGAAATGGAGGCTTCAACAGAACGAGATGATATTTTACAGTTCATCAGACTGTCACAACGCGGTATTATGAAAGG
Organism: Flavobacteriaceae bacterium; assembly: GCA_024639165.1. Classification (GTDB taxonomy): domain Bacteria; phylum Bacteroidota; class Bacteroidia; order Flavobacteriales; family Flavobacteriaceae; genus UBA7446. Next base: position 239,684 of record JAHEIX010000003.1, read on the forward strand.
ATATATTCAAAACTAACTATGGCATCAACTTCAGATATAAGAAAAGGGCTTTGTATTCATTACAACAACGATATTTTTAAAATAATTGAGTTTTTACACGTCAAACCTGGCAAAGGCCCTGCGTTTGTACGCACAAAACTCAAGAGTGTAACTTCAGGAAAAGTAATAGACAATACCTTTTCTGCTGGACATAAAATTGAAGATGTTCGTGTGGAAACCCGCAAATACCAGTTTTTATACGCAGTTGGTGATGTATATCACTTCATGAACACAGAAGATTACAATCAAATTGAATTACAAGAAAGCATTCTTGATCAACCAAAATTGATGAAAGAAGGGGAAATTGTCACGGTGATGACAAATACCGAAAATGACAGTCCGCTCTCGGTTGATATGCCAGCCAGTGTAATTTTAGAAATTACGCATACAGAGCCCGGTGTTAAAGGGAATACAGCAACAAACGCCACAAAACCCGCAACTGCTGAAACAGGGGCGAAAATCAATGTTCCATTGTTTATTAATGAGGGAGACAAAATAAAAGTAGATACCGAGAAAGGTACCTACATTGAACGCGTAAAAGAATAACATGAGCGTACTAGTAACCAAAGATTCAAATATTATTGTACAAGGCTTTACAGGGAGTGAAGGCACTTTTCATGCAAGCCAAATGATTGCTTACGGCACCAATGTCGTAGGCGGTGTAACACCCGGAAAAGGGGGGCAAACACACTTGGATAAACCCGTTTTTAATACGGTTGCAGAAGCTGTTAAAGAAGTTAAGGCAGATACTTCCATCATTTTTGTGCCACCAGCCTTTGCTGCTGATGCCATTATGGAGGCTGCAGAAGCAGGAATAAAAGTCATCATCACCATTACAGAAGGTATTCCGGTAAATGATATGGCCAAAGCCATGGAATATGTCCGAGGTAAAGATTGCCGTGTGGTAGGTCCAAACTGCCCAGGAGTTATCTCGCCTGATGAAGCCAAAGTAGGGATAATGCCCGGCTTTGTCTTTAAAAAGGGAAATGTCGGTATCGTTTCTAAATCGGGAACGCTAACCTACGAAGCTGCCGACCAAGTAGTAAAAGAAGGATATGGCATCACGACCGCTATTGGTATTGGTGGCGATCCCATTATTGGAACTACTACCAAAGATGCAGTCCAATTGCTTATGGAAGACGACGAAACCGAATGTATTGTTATGATTGGTGAGATAGGCGGACAGTTAGAGGCCGATGCTGCTAATTGGATTAAATCTCAAGGCAATCCAAAACCCGTAGTAGGTTTTATTGCTGGGGAAACAGCACCTAAAGGGCGTACTATGGGACATGCTGGCGCAATAGTTGGAGGGGCAGAAGATACTGCCGAAGCCAAAAAAGCCATTATGAAAGCATGCGGTATACACGTAGTGGATTCGCCTGCAGCCATAGGAAAAACCGTAGCACAAGTATTAGCATAATAGTATGGATTTAGTAAAAGGAAAAAATATCATCATTACAGGCGCCAGTAGGGGCATAGGACGAGGAATAGCCTTGGCTTTTGCCAAAGAAGGGGCCAATGTGGCGTTTACCTACAGTTCGTCTGAAGGACCAGCCAAAGAATTGGAAGCAGAACTTAGCGCATTTGGCGTCACGGCAAAAGCATTTAAATCAAACGCTGCAGATTTTGATGCTGCACAGCAATTGGTCTCTGATGTTTTGGAAATATTTGATTCAATTGATGTATTGATAAATAACGCAGGTATCACCAAAGACAATTTGTTGATGCGTATTTCTGAAGAAGATTTTGACAACGTCATTGAAGTCAACTTAAAGTCTGTGTTTAACATGACCAAGGCGGTACAGCGCACCATGCTCAAGCAACGATACGGAAGTTTAATTCACATGAGTTCTATTGTTGGTGTTAAAGGAAATGCAGGTCAATCAAATTATGCAGCTTCAAAAGCGGGTATTATTGGTTTTTCAAAATCAATAGCGCTCGAATTGGGCTCAAGGAATATAAGATCAAATGTGATCGCACCCGGGTTTATCGAAACAGAAATGACTGATAAGCTCCCTGAAGATGTCGTTGCCCAATGGCGGGCGGGCATTCCATTAAAACGCGGCGGCTCGCCAGATGATGTAGCCAACGCTTGCCTATTTTTAGCCGCTGATTTATCTGCTTACATAACAGGACAGGTATTGCACGTAGATGGCGGTATGTTAACCTAAAATTTATATCATGGAAAAATTACCAAAACTTGGATTACCCCTAATAATACTCATACTCGTAGGAGTTATTTTTATTTCAAAATCATATATCAACATCCCTTATGGTGAAGCGGGTGTTGTCTGGAAACGCTTCGGTGGCGGAACCGTTGTTGATGAACCACCCTTAGGAGAAGGGTTTCGTTTTATTGCGCCCTGGAACCGTGTCTATACGTACAACATCAAACAACAAGAAGAATTTGAGAGTGACATGCGTGTGCTTTCGTCCAATGGTCTTGAAATTTCCCTTGACGTATCGGTCTTATACCAACCTAAGATTGATGAACTGGGCATGTTGCACAAAACAAAAGGAGAAAATTACCTTAATATTGTGATTGTTCCAGAAATTCGTGCAGTTGCTCGATCTGTCATTGGACGCTATACGCCTGAACAATTGTATTCTTCAAAGCGTGATGCCATTCAAAACGAAATTTATGAAGAAACCATGCGAAAAGTAGATGGGCAACATGTACAACTCAATGCAGTATTGGTACGTGATGTAACACTTCCAACCTCGATTAAAGAAGCTATTCAACGGAAACTTACGCAAGAGCAAGAAGCACTTGAATATGAGTTTAGGTTAGAAAAAGCGCGTCAGGAAGCAGAAAAAGTGCGTATCGAAGCAGAAGGTAAAGCGGTGGCCAACAGGCTATTAGCAGCATCCCTAACACCAAATATCCTGAGAGATAAAGGTATTGAGGCAACACTTTTATTAGCCGAATCGCCTAACACCAAGATTATTGTTGTTGGTGGTGGCGAAGATGGATTGCCACTTATTTTAGGAAATCAGTAAGGTTTTCAAAAAAATTTCGATATTTGCACCGTAATGAATACAACACATGTTTTCCACCACAACAATATCGCGTTTCAAACGTGCTAGGTGGAGTATGTCAATAACCGTCTAACCCGTTTGTATTGCTCAAACGGGTTTTTTGTTATAATAAAGTCATGAAAGAAAATATACGTATCGCGATTCAGAAGTCAGGAAGACTGAATGAAGAATCTTTAAAATTACTCAAGAGCTGTGGTATTTCCATCAACAATGGTAAAGACCAACTCAAGACCGCATCATCTAATTTTCCAATAGAGGTCTATTACCTTCGCAATGGTGATATTCCCCAATACCTCAGAGATGGCGTAGTGGATTTAGCTATCATCGGTGAAAATTTATTGGTCGAAAAAGGAGAAGACATACCCACACTTGAGCCCCTAGGCTTTTCAAAATGTCGTGTGTCTATTGCTGTTCCAAAAGGGAATACATACAACAGTGTTGCCGACTTAGCTGGTAAGCGAATCGCTACTTCCTACCCAAAAACCGTACAGAAATACCTTTCCAAATGGAATATTGAAGCCGATTTACACATCATTAACGGTTCTGTAGAGATTGCCCCCAACATCGGGCTCTCTGATGCTATTTGTGATATCGTATCCAGTGGATCAACGCTTTTTAAAAACAACCTCAAAGAAGTTGAAGTCTTGTTCAAATCACAAGCCGTATTGGTTGGTGGTATAGGACTGTCAGCCGCTAAACAAGAAATTCTCGACACCTTATTGTTCCGTATTAGAGCTGTAAACGCTGGAAAAAACTCACGTTATGTTATCATGAATGTGCCCAATGACGCCATCGATACCATCTCAAAAATGTTACCCGTACTCAAAAGTCCAACGGTTATGCCTTTGGTTGAGGAAGGGTGGAGTTCGTTGCACTCTGCTATTGATAAAAATACCTTTTGGGAAATGGTAGACGCTTTAAAAGCAGCTGGTGCTCGAGATATTTTGGTATGCCCAATTGAACGAATTATTCAATAATGAAGTTTATTTCAAATCCTGATCGAAGTACGTGGCAAGCGCTTACACAGCGCCCAACGGCTGATTTTTCTTCCATTGAATCAATTGTGGATGAAGTGTTTGCCGCTGTGCGCAACAATGGTGATGAGGCTGTACGCGAATACAGCCAAAAGTTTGATGCTTTCACACCTGATCAACTTTTGGTAGCTGGGCAAGCATTGGCAAATGCCAAAAGTGAATTGCCTGCTGAACTCGTGGATGCTATAGATGTGGCGTACGATAATATATATCGATTTCACAAAGCACAAAAAACAGCAGTTGTCCGTTTGGAAACCCAAGAGGGCGTTAGTTGTTGGCAAGAAAAGAAACCCATTGAACGGGTAGGTATTTATATTCCTGGCGGAACTGCACCCCTGTTTTCAACCGTTTTGATGCTGGCTATTCCAGCTCAATTAGCAGGCTGCCGTCAAATTGTGTTGTGTACACCGCCAAACAGCGCAGGGATTCCTGCTGCCATTCGCTATGCAGCGCAAAAATGCGGGGTAACGCTCGTGGCGCAAATTGGAGGAATTCAGTCTATTGCAGCCCTGACCTTTGGCACTGAAAGCGTTCCTAAAGTATATAAGATATTTGGTCCTGGAAATCAGTTTGTAACGGTAGCCAAGCAAAAGGCAACCCAATACCAAACGGCTATTGACATGCCTGCAGGCCCCTCTGAACTGTTAGTAGTTGCAGATAATACAGCAAATCCAGCTTATGTGGCTGCAGACCTGTTGTCACAAGCCGAGCACGGCAAAGACAGCCAAGTGATTTTGGTTACTACTGCTAAAGAAATGGGAGCAAAGGTAAAGACAGCACTTGATAAGCAATTATCGGTATTGCCACGTAAAGAAATTGCTGCTGTTGCATTGGAAAATTCCTTGACTGTTTATTTTGAGGACGAACCAACTGCCCTTGATTTTATCAATGCATACGGCCCCGAGCACTATATCGCTTGCGTTGAAAATGAAGCGCTGTTTGTAGATGGAATTATCAATGCAGGATCTGTTTTTATTGGCAATTATACACCTGAAAGTGCTGGTGACTATGCTTCTGGCACCAATCACACACTACCCACAAATGGATATACCAAGCAATATAGTGGTGTTAATTTAGATGCCTTTTTAAAGGCTATTACCTATCAACGCATCTCTGCGCAAGGCATACAGGCTTTAGGGCCACACATCGAGGCTATGGCAGCAGCAGAAGGACTTGATGCACACAAAAATGCAGTAAGCTTGCGATTAAACGATTTGAACAATGGCTAAGACTTTTGATTTAGCGCGTTGGGCTAGACCCGAAATGTTGGCACTTGCGCCTTACACTTCGGCACGGGATACCTTTACTGCAACTGAAGGAGATTACACCTTTTTGGATGCTAACGAAAATCCCAATCCATCTTCAGTTAACAGATATCCAGACCCCAGTCAATTGGTACTGAAACAAGAAATTGCTTCGCTACGCGGTTGTGCTGTTAATCAATTATTGATAGGAAATGGAAGTGATGAAATCTTGGATTTGTTGTTTAGAGCCTTTTGTACCCCCAATAAAGACGATGTTGTGCTTATGCCCCCTACATATGGTATGTATGCTGTATTGGCAAACATAAATGGGGTGGGTATTAAAGCGGTACCGCTAACAGATGATTTTCAGTTGGACAGCAGTCAAATTCTTGCAGCTGTTGGCCCAACTACAAAAGCAATTTTCTTTTGTAGCCCCAATAACCCAAGTGGTAATTTGTTTAAAACTGCTGATATCACCGCCTTGCTTGAAGGCTTTGAAGGATTAGTGGTCATAGATGAGGCATATATTGATTTTACAGAACGTCAAAGTTGGCTATCCAAGATTGACACCTACCCAAACCTCATCGTTACCCAAACCCTGTCCAAAGCCTTTGGACTGGCGGGATTGCGTTTAGGTATTGCCATCGCCCAACCCAACATCATCGAACTGCTACACAACATAAAACCGCCCTATAACATCAATACGCTAAGTCAGCAAAAAGCCATTGAAGTTTTATCAAATGTAAAAGATGTAGATGTGCAAATAGCAGAACTGCTTTCTGAGCGCAGTAGGGTAGCAGCGTATTTAAGCAAATTAGATTGGGTAAAAACCGTATTCCCATCAGATGCTAATTTTTTGTTGGTACGTGTTGATGATGCAACCAAACGCTATAACGCATTACTTGCGGAAAAGGTGGTTGTGCGCAACCGATCTACTCAAACAAACTGTGCAAATACCCTTCGTATCAGTATTGGTACACCAGAAGAAAACAACAAACTTATGGCAGCATGTAATACCATATCATTATGAAAAAAGTATTGTTTATTGACCGAGACGGCACGCTAGCATTGGAGCCTGAGAATTTTCAACTGGATGCATTGGATAAGCTTGTTTTTTATCCAGGTGTCTTTCAGTATTTGGGACGCATTTCCAAAGAGCTAAACTATGAGTTGGTTATGGTAACCAACCAAGACGGACTGGGAACAGACAGCTTTCCAGAAGACACCTTTTGGCCCACACACAATTTTATGATGACTGCGTTAAAAAACGAAGGCATTGAATTTAAAGAGGTACTTATTGACAAAAGCTTACCAGCCGATAATGCACCTACGCGCAAACCTAAAACGGGTATGTTGTCTGCATACATAGACAATCCTGAATATGATCTCAAAAACGCATATGTCATTGGAGATAGACTAAGCGATATGGAATTAGCAGCTAATTTAGGAGCAAAGGGCATCTTGCTGCAGAATGATGCACGTATGGAGGCCTCAGTTTCAGAGGAGTTGGCACGCATAATTGCACTTAAAACCACTGCCTGGAGCGAGATATACACCTTGTTAAAAGCCGGTGAAAGACATGTTAGTCACAAACGCAAAACGGCTGAAACCGAGATAGCAATTGATTTGAATCTCGATGGCACCGGCGAAAGTAGCATAGATACGGGTATTACCTTTTTTGATCATATGTTAGACCAACTAGCCCGTCACGGAGGCGTAGACCTAAGCCTAACCACCAAAGGTGATTTGGAAATAGACGAACACCACACCATCGAAGATACGGCCATTGCCCTTGGGGAAGCCTTTGGAAAAGCATTGGGCGACAAGCTGGGCATAGAACGCTATGGCTTTTGCTTGCCTATGGACGATTGTTTGGCACAAGTATCTCTTGACTTTGGCGGAAGAGCATGGCTCATGTGGGACGCTAAATTTAAGCGCGAGTATGTTGGAAAAATGCCAACAGAAATGTTCTTTCACTTCTTTAAATCTTTTGCAGATGGGGCCAAGGCAAACCTAAACGTCAAGGCAGAAGGGCACAATGAACACCACAAAATTGAGGCCATATTTAAGGCCTTTGCCAAAGCCATTCGAGCAGCCATTAAAAGAGATGCAGAAAAATTGGTATTACCCTCTACCAAAGGAAAATTATGAATGTAGTCATCATTGATTATGGCGCGGGTAATATTCAAAGCATTCGCTTTGCCTTAGCGCGTTTGGGCATTACGGCAACATTGAGTGATGATGTGGCGATCATCAAAAATGCTTCGCATGTGATATTCCCAGGCGTTGGCGAGGCAAGCTCTGCTATGGAAAAACTCCGTGCAACAGGGCTTGACAAATTGCTTCCTACGCTGACACAACCCGTGTTGGGTATTTGTTTGGGCATGCAATTGATGTGCAAGAATACCGCCGAGGGCAAAACCAAAGGTCTTGGTATTTTTGATACTGATGTCGTGCGCTTTGAAACCAAATTAAACGTTCCTCATATGGGTTGGAATACCGTTTCGGGCAAAGGAGTACTCTTTCAAAATATTGATCAAAACAGCCATTTTTATTTGGTACATAGTTTCTATGCGGTACCTAACGAAGATATGGTTGGTGCATGTACCTATGGGGTTAACTTTGCAGCAGCCTTGGCTAAAGACAACTTTTTTGGTACGCAGTTTCACCCAGAAAAAAGCGGTGCCGTAGGCGCAAGCTTATTACAAAACTTTCTAGCCTTATGATTTTAGTTCCTGCTATTGATATCATCAACGGACAATGTGTACGTCTCACTAAAGGAGATTACGACACCAAAAAAGTATACAGCGAATCTCCTGTAGAAGTAGCTAAGACTTTTGAGGGTTCTGGATTAACACACCTTCACGTGGTTGATTTGGACGGCGCACGCGCAAAACATATCGTTAACACTAAAGTACTGGAAGCCATAGCAACCAAAACATCACTTACTGTAGATTTTGGTGGTGGTATTAAATCCGCTACTGATCTACAAACGGCTTTTGATTGCGGTGCTGCACAGGTTACCTTAGGAAGTATTGCTGTTGATGCACCAGAATTGGTTTTGGCATGGCTTGAAAAATTTGGGGCAGATAAGCTCATATTGGGCGCAGATGCCAAAAACAGACGCATTGCAACCCATGGATGGGAGCAAGATTCGGGTTTAGACGTGATTGCATTTGTAAAAAACTATTCACAAAAGGGCTTCGAGCATGTCTTGTGTACAGATGTAGCCAAAGACGGCATGCTGGCAGGCCCATCATTGGAACTATACTATGAGTTGCTTGAGAAAGTAAAAAATATTTCGTTGATTGCTTCGGGTGGAGTAAGCAGTATGGACGACTTGTATCAGCTGGAAGAATTGGGTTGTACGGCAGCCATCATTGGAAAAGCAATATACGAAGGGAAGATAAGCCTGAAAGCATTGGAAAACTATCAATTAGAACAATCATAAAATGCTGACTAAACGAATTATTCCATGTTTGGATGTTAAAGATGGACGCACTGTGAAGGGCGTTAATTTTGTTTCTTTACGCGATGCGGGAGATCCCGTAGAACTGGCACAGCGTTATGCACAGGAGGGCGCTGACGAATTGGTCTTTTTGGATATTTCAGCATCAGAGGAAAAACGTAAAACTTTGGCAAAACTGGTGCGCGATGTGGCTCAGGCCATAGACATCCCCTTTACGGTGGGAGGTGGTATTAGTTCTGTTGCCGACGTAGGAATCCTGCTTGACAACGGCGCAGACAAGGTTTCCATTAACTCTGCTGCGGTTCGCCGTCCAGCGCTCATACGTGAGCTGGCACAGCGTTTTGGCACCCAATGCATCGTAGTGGCTATAGACGCCAAGCAACTTAACAACGAATGGATTGTACACCTAGTAGGTGGCAAAGTGCCAACAGAAAGACGACTGTTTGAATGGGCACAAGAAGCTGTTGACAATGGGGCTGGGGAATTACTCTTTACTTCCATGGATCACGATGGTACCAAACAAGGTTTTGCAAACAAGGCCTTAAAGCAATTAAGTGAATTGGTAAGTGTTCCAATAATAGCTTCTGGTGGTGCAGGGGAGATGACCCATTTTGTTGATACCTTTGTAGAAGGAAATGCCGATGCGGCTTTGGCAGCAAGTGTATTTCATTTTAAAGAAATCGGCATACCCGAACTCAAAACATATTTAGACCAACATCAAATACCCGTACGATGAACATAGATTTTAGCAAATACCCAGACGGACTAGTACCCGCCATAGTACAAGATGCACAAACCAAAACGGTGCTGATGCTTGGCTACATGAACGCTGATGCTGTGGCCAAAACCGAGGCTACACAGCAAGTTACCTTCTACAGCAGGAGTAAAAACCGCTTGTGGACAAAAGGGGAGGAAAGCGGTAATATATTGAAGTTGGTTTCCATAAGCGTGGATTGTGACAAAGATGCTTTACTGGTAAAAGCTACGCCTAAAGGCCCCACTTGCCACACAGGTAGTGACAGCTGCTGGAACGAAGAAAACACCCCTCATTATGGGCTTTTATCTGAATTGGAGACCATCATTACCGACCGTAAAAACAAGCCTACTGACAAAAGTTATGTAGCCAGCTTGTTTGCCAAAGGCATCAATAAAATTGCACAAAAAGTAGGCGAGGAAGCGGTTGAAGTAGTTATTGAAGCCAAAGACAATGACGAAAGTTTGTTTCTAAACGAAAGCGCTGACCTGGTTTTTCACCTGTTGATTTTACTACAAGCCAAAGGATACAAACTCCAAGATGTAGTAGTTTTGTTGGAGGCTAGGCAAAAATAATAGGTGAATAGGTATTGATTAAATCCAATCACTATCAACACTTTTTTGTGTTTTCTTGTGTAACAATTTTTTAAGTATTTCGTTTATAATTGATAGCTCATTTGCTCAAATTTAATTTACTTACACTTTATGAAACGCATACTATTTACCCAACGTTACCTTGTTTTATTGATTTTGATAGGCTTCCTTCAGGGCTGTGCAAGTCTTGGCCTTACTTCCAAGAAAAGCAATGTCATTGAAACCTATATTGATCTGAATGCTGTGGATAACGATCAACTTGTTGTAAGCCTAGACCCTGGGCCATTTCCAGCTGGAGAAGTGACTTTTTATATGCCAAGCGTTATCCCAGGCACCTATGAGTATACCGACTTTGGGCGCTTTGTTTCTGACCTTAAAGCGTTTGACAAAAACAATCAACCCCTTGAATTAACAAAAGAAGGGAAAAACACATGGAAATTTCCAAATGGAAAACAACTGGATCGCATTACTTATGTGGTGGATGATACGTTTGATAGCGAGGATGGTAGAAAAATTTACCCCATGGGAGGTACTAAAATTGAAAAAGACAAAATGTTCTTACTTAACCTGCACGGTTTTGTAGGATATTTCAAAGGGGGCAAGGAATGGTCTTATCGCGTAACCATTGACTCCCCAGCAGACTTGGTTCCGTTTTCTTCTATGGAAAGCATCAGCCACACGGCTACCCAAGACGTTTTCTTGGCACAACGCTATTTTAACATCATCGATGATCCGATTATGTACACCCAAGACGATAGCATTTCATTTCAGCTAGAAGATATTACCGTAAACTTGGCAGTGCACTCTCCCCAAGGCGTACACAAAGCCGATGACTTCAAGGAAACGCTAGAAAAGATGATGCAAGCTCAAAAACGCTTTTTAGGCCCTGCCAACAACACCAAGCGCTACGACATTTTATTGATGTTGATGAGCATGGAAGAGCTGCAACATTTTGGTGGTGTTCAAGGCGCTTTAGAGCACCACACATCTACTACCGTGGTCTTTTTTGAGGATATCGGAAAAGACTCGCTTAAAGAATACCTAACCGATGTGGTATCTCATGAGTTTTTCCATACACTTACTCCCTTAAACATACACTCCGAGCAGATTCATTACTTCAACTACAACGAAGGTGTAATGTCGCAACATCTTTGGATGTATGAGGGGACAACAGAATATTTTGCCAATCTTTTCCAAGTGCAACAAGACCTTATAGACGAAGAAAACTTCTATGGTCGCATGTCTGATAAAATCTCCAGTGCAAAAAATTACGATGATACCATGCCATTTACCGTTATGAGCACCAATATCGTTGACGAACCCTATCAGTCCAATTACCAAAATGTATACTACAAGGGTGCCTTGATTAATATGTGTTTGGACATCATCATCAGAGAAGAGAGTGGGGGAGCGCGCGGTTTACTTTCCGTGATGCAAGCCTTGGCCACAAAATACGGCGTAGACACACCCTTTGCGGACAATCAACTTTTTGATGAAATTGTTGCAATGACCTATCCAGCTGTTGGTGCCTTTATCAAAACCTATGTCGAGGGTGAAACGCCCATTCCGTACGGCACCTTTCTAGAAAAGGTAGGGCTTGGCATTTCGTCTGTTGACGAAAAGATGCAAAGCATTATCATGTTGGATTCTCGAACTCCTTTTATTGGAGCTGAACCCAATGAAGACGGCAGCAGAAACTTGGTTGTAAAAGGACTTAACAATCGCCTGGCGGCAATTGGCTTTGAAGCGGGCGATGTGTTGCGTGCATTTAACGGAACAGATTTACCTGAAATCTCGCAAGAAAGCATGGGCGCCCTCAATATGCTGTTTGGTACATCTTTTAGCTGGACACCAGATCAGGAGGTAAGCTTTGAAGTAGATCGTGAAGGCACCCGCATGACCTTAAGTGGAACGGTAGGGGTAGCTGTAGCAGCGGCCAAGGGCATAGGCCTTAAGGAAGATGCCACACCTGAACAAATTGCATTGCGCAATGCTTGGTTACACAAAAAATAGGAGGTAGGAAACAGTTAATAAAAATCGTTTGCAGTTAAAGAAGGAAATATTTTCGTTTTTCAAGCAGCTCAAGGAAAATAACAACCGTGAGTGGTTTGAAGCGCACAAAGCTGAATTTAAAGCCTTAGAGGGTACTGTAAAGCAATTTGGCGAGGCGCTGAAAGAAAAGCTCAACCAACATTACAGCACCAAATCTTATGAATCTACTCAAGTATATCGCCATATTCGCGATCTTTTATTTTGGCATTACCATCGTGCTTCGTGTTATTTTAGACAGGTTATACCGCAATATTCAAAAGCGCTATGTGGCCAAAGAAAATAAACGCTTAAACAAAACAAACGCAACAAAAGAGAAAGCGCGTGTTTAAACGACTTTGGAAAGGCGATCTGCAACCAACAACTGTAACTGGTCTTGCAAGCGTACAATAACTAAATTCATCATGCGCTTGTTCAGTTTGGACGAGTTTTGAATGTAAAAAGCGTATTCGGCTACGGTAAATTGTCCAATCAACATGCCCTTAACTGCGTTGCGAAACTTTTGATCCTTACAAATGGCCTTTTCGACATATTGCATGCGTTTCTCCAAGGAAAGCTCATAGAACACGCCCTTGTGCTTGTTGGCATAATTCACAAATGCTGCAATAAGTATGGGGTTTTGCAATTTTAATACAGGGCGTAAGGTGGCGTTTTGAAAACGCTCTTCCTCAGTCATAGTGTCAAAAGTTTGATGCTTTTTAATTTCTGGGCGTATACGCAGTAGATCGTTGTGCCGGTCGTTCATGTCAAAATTTTCTATAAATTTAAGATCAAATCAATCGCAATGCTTTCGCATAGCTGTGTATCTTTTCAATAGGTTTTTAACAATTAGTTTTGGCAAACGGCACTTTTCTGAATAGAAATATTTAATAAATGATAATTAAACATGTAAATAAATGTATTATATTCGTTTTGTAAATACAACATAAATATCTCAAAAATGATACAAACCATTCTCGATTTTAAAAAATTACAACAAGAATTACCAAAAAGAATTGCAGGCAGTAAATACAAAACAACCCATTTTATAGACGAATTGGGACTATCTACTGCAACATACTACAGGAAAGCTAGCAGCGGAAAATTCACCGCTGATGAAATGATGAAAATAGTCGAACTCGTTGAACCAAAAGAATATTACAAATGGCAATATGAGCAAGAAATAAAAGAGGCGCAACAAGAATTTATGGACGGCAAAGGCGTGTCAAATGAAGAAGCAACGAAGATAATTAAAAAATAGGCGCGCGTCTATTGTCCCATAACGTCAAAATTTCAATTTGCGAGTTCACTTGATAGTGAATTGAAATCTGCTTAACAACAACGAGCGAGCGAATATCGTTGTATATTTTTTTTCCAACAGCTGAATTTTGAGCAATCAAATCAACCGAAGACAGTAATTTATCAGAGAATTCATTTGACGAATCTTTACCAAAATTTTCTATTAAATAAATTTTAATTTCTTCATAACGCAAAAGCGAAAGTGGAGACTATACGACGTCCATAATTATAGGTTTTGATGAGGCGTAAGATTTCATTATAATGCTAATTTATTCCCATTTTTAAAAAAAACAAAAGCGCAACAACATTTAGAAGGGCAGTCTTGAGGGAGCAGGATTGGACTTAAGAGTAACAAAAACTAACTTATAAACTGCTAAAAACCATACAATTAGACTGAAATATATATTTGACTTATAATTTATGTTATGTTAAATTGTATAATTCTCCTCTGTTTTATATAACTTAGTTCAACCAAATTAATGCGCCCTATGATCCTAGGCATACCAAAAGAATGTAAAAATAATGAATATCGTGTTGGGCTTATGCCCAAGCATGTTGCTGCCATAGCACAAACACACAAGATTATTGTAGAGCAAGATTCCGGATTAGGCGCTGGATTCTCAAATAAAGAGTATATAGATTCTGGGGCAATCCTTGTGTCAAGCATGCAAGAAGTCTACGCTAAGGCTAATTTTATCGTTAAAGTCAAGGAACCCTTACCACAGGAATATGCCTTTATCAAAAAACACCATACCCTATTTACCTTTTTTCACTTTGCGGCTTCATTAACGCTTACTAAAGCCATGCTCAAATCTGAAGCTACGTGTATTGCGTATGAAACCATCGAAGACACACACGGGGCATTGCCACTTTTGATTCCTATGTCTGAAGTTGCTGGACGCCTCGCAGGACAACAGGCAGCAAAATACCTAGAAAAACCACAAGGTGGCAGCGGTATACTAATTGGAGGGGTTACAGGCGTAGCACCTGCAAAAGCACTGGTCCTTGGTGGTGGTGTTGTGGGCACCAATGCAGCAGATGTACTTGTGGGTATGGGTGCTGATGTAACCATTTGCGACATCAATGAAAATCGGCTGGCAGCACTAGCAAAGTTATTTGATGGTAAAATCGAAACCCTTTTGGCTACAAAAGAAAATATCATGGCGAAATTACCTGTTGTAGATACGGTAATTGGTGCCGTTTTGGTCAAAGGAGCACAAGCACCCAAGCTAATAACCCGTGATATGTTGCCTTTGCTAAACTCCCGTGCCGTATTAATAGATGTTGCGGTAGATCAAGGCGGTTGTTTTGATACCACAAAACCTACCACTCACGAAAACCCAACTTATTATGTGGACGATATACTGCACTATGCTGTAGCAAATATGCCCGGTGCAGTTCCAAGAACTTCCACCCAAGCCTTGTCAAATAAGACGTTTCCCTATATCATGAAACTCCTTAACAATCCATTAGATCAACTCCCTGAAGAAGTACGTAAAGGAGTGAATATATATAAGGGCAAGCTTACAAATCGTGAAGTAGCAGATGCGTTTAAACTTCCCTACACCAATTTGGCAACTATTCTAGGGTAATCCCTATTTTCGTACTATGAATAGTATTCCATCATTAAACTTACAAGAATTTGTAGCGGGCGATTTAGCACAACAGCAGCAATTTATACTAGACTTGGGTAACGCCTTCGAGGAAATAGGTTTTGTTGCCATTTCAGGTCATTACCTAGACACAGCACTTATCGATGAACTCTATGCACAAGTCAAGGCTTTTTTTGATTTGCCAGAAGACGTTAAAAAGAAATATGAACTTAAAGGCTTAGGCGGACAACGGGGCTATACCTCTTTTGGCAAAGAACACGCCAAGGGTAAAAAAGAGGGAGATTTAAAAGAATTTTGGCATTTCGGACAATATGCTGAAGTACCAGAAATTTTAAAACCGCACTACCCACCAAATGTCATGGTGGAAGAATTGCCCGCTTTTAATGAAGTAGGCGAAAAAGTGTTTAAGGCACTGGAGCAAACAGCCATGGCGCTATTGCGTGCCATATCCTTGCATTTGGGTCTTGAACAGCATTATTTTGATGCTTTTGTTGCTACGGGAAATAGCATCCTTCGTCCTATACACTACCCCCCTATTCAACAGTCGCCAAAAAACGCAGAGCGTGCCGCCGCCCATGGCGATATAAACCTGATTACGCTGCTTATGGGTGCACATGGTAGAGGGCTGCAAGTGCTAAGCCGTAAAGGCGACTGGATAGATGCTATTGCTGGAGAAAATGAATTGATGGTCAATGTAGGTGATATGCTTTCTCGACACACCAACAACGTGTTGAAGTCAACAATTCACCGTGTAGCAAACCCTCCCAAAGAAATGTGGGGTAGTTCGCGCTACTCCATTCCCTTTTTTATGCACCCCATTGCTACCATGCCCCTAAACGTATTGCCCCATTGCATAAACGATCAGCAACCCAAACAATATGATGATATAACCGCTGGCGACTTTCTCACAGAGCGACTCATAGACCTTGGATTACTCAAAGCATAATGGCCAAACTCAACAATTTATCAGATTTAAAAAAACTGTTCCCAGAAGCAGAAGGCACCTATACCCCACCGAACGAAGAAAAGGGCGGGTTACCTAAACAGTATTTAGAAGCCCATTTTAGCAACAAAGGGCGTGGTGGAAAAACAGTTACCATTATCAAAGGGTTTACAGGTACTCCAGAAGCCCTTAAATCACTAGCTAAAGCACTCAAGCAACACTGTGGCGTAGGCGGAAGCATTAAAAATCAAGACATCATCATTCAAGGGAATATGCGAGACAAAATCATGACATTCCTCCAAAACGAAGGCCATCAAGTAAAACGTGTAGGAGGTTAGGCTGGGCTTATTGCTCTAATTTTGGTACGAAAATTGTTGTTCTATTTCCAAACCTAAATCCTCAAATTATGCGCTTACTTATGCTAGCCTTTATACTTAGCCTTTTTTTATCGTGTAAAGAAAGTGAAACCGTACTGGTGAAACCAGATGAACCCATTGAAAACAAAACAGCTGAATACACCGTTACATTTTCTTTCAATTGGAACGACAATGATTTTCTTGTAGACTATCCCACAAATCCACATTTTTCTCCTTTAGTTGGATGGGTTCACCAAAAAGACAACACTTTTTTTGACACAGGAAAAACAGCTACAGATGGAATTAAAATCATGGCAGAGGTTGGAGGCACTGCTACGCTAATTGAAGAACTCCAAGCGCTTATTGACCAAAAAAAAAGGACTTAAAACTTATGTGGGAAGTGGCTTAGGAAGCGGCGTTGGAAATATTGTATTGGATGTTACCATTAGTAATGAATTTCCAGCCATATCTTTGGCCACCATGCTTGCTCCTAGTCCGGATTGGTACATAGCAGATGTAAACGTTATTTTGACAGACGACGATGATAATTTTGTCGAAACCAAAACAATACATGGTGGTGTTTATGATGCAGGAACCGATAGCGGTACCACATTTACCGCTGCCAATATCGCTACACAACCCAGAGAAAACATTAACATCATAACACAAGCACCCCTAGGAGACGGCAATGGCGTGAAGTCATCTATTTGCAGCGTTACCTTCACAAAAAAATAATCACCAGTCTATTGGTGGTTTTCCATGGGCTTTCAGAAATGCATTTGCCTGATTGAAATGTTTGTTGCCAAACCACAATCCCCTATTAGCACTCAGCGGGGATGGGTGTCCAGCTTCTAGCACCAAATGCTTTTCTCGGTCGATGTGCCTGCCTTTCTGCTTGGCATAATTGCCCCAAAGCATAAAAACCAAGTCTGTTCCATTTGAAGATAGTTTTTCAATTACGGCATCTGTAAATTTCTCCCATCCCTGTTTTTGATGGCTACCTGCCTGCCCTGCTCTAACGGTCAAGGTCGCGTTGAGTAACAATACCCCTTGAGCTGCCCAAGGCAATAAACTGCCAGATTCAGGATATGGCTTTCCCGTATTTTGTTGGAGTTCTTTTAGTATGTTAATCAATGAAGGGGGATGTGGAATTCCTGCAGGAACAGAAAAACACAACCCATGAGCCTGTCCTGGACCGTGATACGGATCCTGTCCAATAATGACCACGCTAACACGTTCAAAAGGACATAATTCAAAAGCCTTAAAAATGTCTTCTTCGGGTGGATAGCAGTTAAATTGCCCATACTCTTGACGTATAAATTGGCTAAGTCTTTCAAAGTAAGGTGCCTTAATTGTATCCGCCAACTCGGTTTGCCAAGATTTTATCAGTCGAACCTTCATTAAAAAAGCTATTTTTGCGTTGCCTCAAGGTAGGAAAAATTGAAATGAAAAAAATTGCACAAAAAGCACTTGATGATTTAGAGTTTGGGGTTGTCCTCGAACAAGCTGCCATGCGCTGTGCAACAGCACTTGGAAAGGAGCAAATGATGACCAGTGTTCCCTCAAGTGATGTGAACGAGGTAACGAAAGCTTTGTTGCGTACAAACGAATATGCCATTTCTTTTTCGGAAGAAAAGCCCATTCCCAACCACGGCTTTGATGATGTCAGTGAAGAGGTATCGCTTCTCGATGTAGAAAACAGCAAGATTGAAGTTGAGGGCTTTCGTAAGTTGTTATTACTCGTTGATACTGCCAATACACTCATCACATTTTTAAAGAAAAACAAAGAACGCTATCCTACCCTATTTGAAGCCACTTATGGGCAAGTCCCCATAAAAGAAATTCCAACTGAAATAAACCGTGTCGTTGATAAGTTTGGAGAAGTCAAAGACCGGGCTTCCGATAATCTTCATATTATCCGCAAACAAATGAACGCGGTTCGTTCCAAAATAAGCCAAAGTTTTGGAGCAGCTTTAAGCACCTATCAAGGATCTGGTTTTTTAGATGATATCAGAGAAACAGTCATGGGCAGCAGACGTGTCTTAGCTGTCAAGGCCATGTATCGCCGTAAAGTAAAAGGCGTAATACACGGCAGCAGCAAAACGGGTAGCATTGTTTATATAGAACCCCAAACCACCCTAGCCTATACCCAAGAGCTTCAAAACCTTATTTATGACGAAAAAGAAGAAATCGATTTAATTCTGCGTGCGCTTACAAATTATATGCGCCCGTTTGTGGATGATTTTAACCAATTCGCCAGTCTGCTAATTTTAATCGACATGCACGCTGCCAAGGCTTATTATGCCAAAGAAATGGACGGCGTAATGCCCATTTTGAGTGATGTGCAAGAAATTGACATTAAAAAAGCCTATCACCCCCTACTCTATTTGAGCAATAAAAGGAAGAAAAATAGCACCTATCCACAGGACGTGCATCTGCATGCTGAAAATCGCATTGTGGTAATCTCTGGTCCAAATGCTGGTGGAAAAAGCATCACGCTCAAAACTGTTGGTCTGTTACAACTGATGTTGCAAAGTGGTTTTCTATTACCGGTAGACGAAAGCAGCCATATGAGCGTATTTGAACGTGTGCTTACGGATATTGGGGACAATCAATCTATAGAAAACGAATTGAGCACCTACAGCTATCGACTAAAAAACATGCAACGCTTCTTAAAAAAATGTGATGCAAAAACGCTGTTCTTGATCGATGAGTTTGGAACGGGATCAGATCCCGAATTAGGTGGTGCGCTGGCGGAAATATTCCTTGAAGTGTTTTATGAGCGGAATGCTTTTGGCGCCATAACAACGCATTATTCAAACCTTAAGCTATTGGCAAACGAATTGCCATATATGACCAATGCCAATATGCAATTTGACGGTAAAAGCCTACAGCCAACCTTTCATTTGGTTACAGGCGAGGCGGGCAGCTCGTTTACGTTTGAGGTAGCCGAAAAAAACGGGATTCCCTACAGCCTAATCAATAAGGCAAAAAAGAAGATTGAACGAGGTAAAGTCCGCTTTGATGCCAGCATAGCCAAGCTACAAAAAGAGCGTGCTAGCATGAGCAAAACTTCGAAAGCGATGCAAGAAGCTTCGGTCAAAAGCAAAAAGGAAAACGAGAAACTAGAAACGCTCAACGCCAAGGTGAAGCACAAGCTTGAACGCTATCAAGAACTTTTTGACCAAGAAAAACGCATGATTGTTTTGGGCAATAAAGTAAATGATGCGGCAGAACGTTTTTTTATCACAAATAAAAAGCGTCCACTTATATCGGAATTATTGCAAATTGTAGAAACCGAAAACGCAAAACGAAAGCGAAAGACCAATGCCGCACACAAAAAAGAACAACAAGAAAAGCGAGCCATCAAGAAAGAAGTAGTGGAAAAGGTAGAAGTGGTTCGTGAAGAAAAAAAGAAACAAAAAGAAACCAAGCCCAAAGAAAACTATCGCCCAAAAGTTACTTTCCATATAGGGGATAAAGTACGCATGTTTGATGGAAAGGCTGTAGGTACTATAGATACCCTTGAAAAGAAAAAAGCCATCGTAAACTACGGTATTTTCACCACTCAGGTAAACGTTGAGGCGCTTGAACTGGTTGAAAGAAAAAAGAAGTGAAAACTGCCGTTGTCTTTTACGATAACAGCTGTATGTTGTGCAGCAAAAGTGTACAGTTTATATTGAAACATGACAAGCACAAACACTTTTTATTTAGCCCACTCGACAGTACAAGTGCTAAACCCTACAAGTTGTCTGCCGAAACAGTGGCTGTGCTTAGCAGCGATCAAAACCTATTAACACACCACAAAGCCGTAAAATACATCCTCAAAAATCTACCTAAAGTGAAATGGGTGGTATGGGTGTTTGCTATAGCGCCAGGAGGAATACAGCGTCTTGTATATGGAGTAATCGCCAGAAATAGAAAACGTTGGTTTGGCACCACCAACTGCATGCTTTCAAATCAGTATAGCGAACGCTTTATCGACTAATTCTTGTAATGGTCATCCCAGTTTTTAACTTTGGGTTTTCCAAGTTTACCAAGCCATTTGGCAACCATCATGGAAACAGATGCATCCCCTGTGACATTAACAGCCGTTCGGCACATATCTAGAGGTCTGTCGACAGCAAAAATCAAAGCCAAGCCTGCTTCAGGAATTCCAGCTTGCGCCAAAACGATTACCAACATCACCATGCCTGCTCCTGGCACAGCTGCCGAACCAATAGAAGCCAATGTCGCAGTGGCTATAATACCCAACTGAGCTCCAAGACTTAAATCCATACCAAAGGCTTGTGCGATAAATACTGCGGCAACGGCTTGATACAAGCTCGTACCGTCCATATTTATGGTTGCGCCTATGGGCAATACAAAGCTGCTAACATCTTCTTCGACACCCAAGTGTTCGTGCACACGTTCCATCGTAACAGGAAGTGTGGCAGCTGATGAAGAGGTAGAAAACGCCAACAATTGTGCTGGAGAAATTCCTTTGAGGAAAAAACCAATTTTCTTTCCTGTAACAAGGCGAACCAACAAGAGATAAAACAAGATCATACAAAGTAAGCCCAGCAATACGGTTATGGTGTACAAACCAAGGGCTTTAAACAAATCGGCAGATGGTGCTTCAGCAACTAAGGCTGCCAATAACGCAAAAACACCATACGGTGCAGCTATCATAATCAAATCAATGAGCTTGAGTATGACTTCATTAAGCGCATCAAAAAAATCTTTTACGGCTTGGGACTTCTTTTGAGGAATAAGCACGATGCCGATTCCAAAAAATATGGCAAAGAATATTACTTGTAACATATTGCCATTGTCTTGCATGGCTGCAAAAATGTTAGAGGGAACCAAATCTACTAGTGCCTGAAGTGGACCTGCTTCTTTTTGAGCTGCAGCAACAGACTGTTTGGCCGCTGCGTCAGAAGCATAAGCAGAAAGCAGTTCTGTTCGAGTCTCATCAGAAATGGTATTTCCAGGCTTAATTACATTAACAATACTTAAACCAATGGTAACAGCTGTCAGGGTTGTAAATAAATACAGACCGATGGTACGCCCACCCATACTGGAAAGCTGTGTAATATCTTTTAAGTCAGAGACGCCTTTGATTAGCGAAGCCAATATCAAGGGAACTGCAATAAGTTTAAGTACATTAATAAAAATCGTACCAAATGGTTTTATCCAATCTACTACCAAAGCCCTACCCCATTCAAATTGACTAAATAGCAAACCAAAGAGAACGCCAAAAAGCATTCCGAGCAAAATTTTCCAGTGTAGGGGCAGTTTTTTCATGTTTTAGATTTTGGCGTTTTTGTTACGAAGACTAAAATCAGCCAATACCAAAGCAGCCATGGCTTCAACTATAGGAACGGCGCGAGGTACTACACAAGGATCGTGTCTCCCCTTACCTTCCATAACAACCTTATCTCCTTTTTTGTCAATGGTTTCTTGGTTCTGCATGATGGTTGCAACAGGCTTAAAAGCTACATTAAAATAAATGTCCATGCCGTTGCTAATCCCTCCCTGCACACCACCTGAGTAGTTGGTTTTGGTTGTACCGTCTTCGTTGTATAAATCGTTATGGGCGCTTCCTTTTCTCGTGGCACCAGCAAAGCCACTTCCATATTCAAATCCTTTAACAGCATTGATCGAAAGCATGGCCTGTCCAAGGGATGCGTGAAGCTTGTCAAAAACAGGTTCGCCCAATCCGATAGGAACATTTTTAATGACACAAGTAACCACACCTCCAACGGTATCGCCTTCTTTGCGGATTTGTTTTATATAGGTTTCCATTTGAGCTGCCATCGCTGGATCCGGACAACGCACAGGATTACTTTCTATAGTAGAAAAATCATGTGTGTTTTGTGGGTTTTCAAGGGACAACTCCCCTACTGCAGAAACAAAAGCACGAATACTTACAGGTGCTATAAATTGTTTGGCTATACTACCTGCTACTACGCGGGCAGCGGTTTCACGTGCTGAACTTCTCCCGCCACCACGGTAATCCCGTATGCCGTATTTTTTATCGTAAACATAATCGGCATGGGAAGGGCGGTAACTGTCTTTGATATGGGTGTAATCTTTTGATTTCTGATTGGTATTCACAATGGTAAATCCAATTGGCGTTCCAGTAGAAACCCCTTCAAATACACCTGAGTGAATGGCAACCGTATCGGGCTCTTTACGCTGCGTTACTATAGCAGATTGTCCGGGTCTGCGCCTATTGAGGTCTTCTTGAATTGCTGCAACATCAATCGCTACTCCGGCTGGGCAGCCGTCAATAACACCACCCAAAGCTACGCCATGCGACTCGCCATAGGTTGTTAGGCTAAATATTTTCCCAAAAGTATTTCCTGCCATCTAAAAATTTTTTTCAAAAGTACGAATATATACAGTCAACGTAAAACAACACTTGAGAATTGTATGTGGCATATGTTAACAGGGGTAAAGTAAATCAGCAATTCAAATTCCTTTTTCTTAAATTTGCAGAAATATTTTTTCCATGCGAAATCTTTTCTTAGTAACGCTACTTATACTTTTTGTTTCATGTCAATCGACTTCAGGTGATTATACCATAAATATATCTGCGGATGTAGAAGATGATCATCAAATATTTCTTGTCAACTTTGATGAGAGCAACAAACCCAATGTCATTGACACACTCTACGTAAAGGATGGTTTAACTTCTTACAGCGGTGTTTCAAAATTACCAGATTATCAATCTTTATGGGTAGACGGTATACGCGGATCGGTACCCGTATTTGTTGAACCAGGGGAAATCACAGTTGAACTTTATAAAGACAGCATTCAAGCTTCAAAAGTAAGTGGAACTAAAACAAACGTAGCCTTCAAGCGCTACATCGATGAAATTAATCCATTGTTTAAGTCATTTTATGATATTCAAAATGAAATGCGCAACGCAATGGTGTCTCGCGACAGCTTGGGGTACAAAGATTTGGAAGAGCAGTTAAAGGAAATGGAGACCAAGTTTAACGACTACCAAATAGACTATACCAAATCAAATCCTGACTCATATATTTCAGCGATGGTTTTGATACAATTGGTCATGAATAAAGCCATTGAAAACGAAGCAGCTTATGAAATCTATAACGGCTTTAGCAAAACCATCAAGAAAACAAAATCAGCTGTAAAGATTTATGAATTGGTGGCTCCAAAAGAAGCGGAAGAAACAGAAGAAGCTGCTCAGGATGGGGAAGTTAATGTTGGTGATAAAGCACCTGATTTTTCTGCACCTAACCCCAATGATATTGCAGTTTCGCTAAACACATCGCTTGGCAAATTAACTGTTTTAGATTTTTGGGCCTCTTGGTGTGGTCCTTGTCGGGTTGACAGTCCTAACCTCGTGAAGGTCTACAATACGTATAAAGACAAAGGCCTGGCGATAGTAGGCATATCACTTGACCAACAAAAGGAGTCTTGGAAAAAAGCCATTGACAACGATCAGCTAGACTGGACACATGTTTCTTATCTAAAGCGTTGGGACGATCCCATTGCAGCTATCTATGGTGTTAGATCTATTCCCCAATTATTTTTGTTAGATGAAAATGGAGTAGTAATTGCTAAGGAACGACACGCAACAGATTTCATTCCTGTCCTAGAGAAAATATTGCTTTAAGCAATTAGATACCTATTTTAGGCGCAATGCAGCGACTCATTTATATTATTACAGTTCCTTTTTTGCTGCTTATCTCATGGATGCCTTTTTGGCTGATATACGCCTTCTCTAACATCTTATACTATTTACTTTATCATCTGGCAGGCTATCGTAAAAAGGTGGTTCGAAAAAACATCAAGCTTTCTGGAATAGCTAAAACAAATAAAGAAGCATTGGCTATTGAACGAAAGTTCTACCGCTATTTATGTGATTTGTTTTTAGAGATGATTAAAGTAAGAGGCATGTCAAAAAAGACCATGATGCGACGCTTTAAAATAACAAATCCGTCTTTTTTAAAAGATTATGCCAAAGAAAATAAGTCCGTTTTTGTGATGACAGGGCACCATGGAAATTTTGAATGGCTGTTGTCCTTAGGGCATCACACCCCACACACCCCACACGGCATTTATGCACCACTGCAAAACCCTTATTTTGATGCATATTTAAAGAAGGTGCGCTCTATTCACGGTTCTTATCTCATTTCAAGAAAAAAGTTTCGTGAGCGATTTACAAACATGCAACACAACAACGAATTAACAATTATTGGCTTTGCAGCAGATCAATCTCCGCAAAACAAAAAAAAGAATTACTTCCGTACCTTTTTTGGGCATGAAGT
This sequence comes from Flavobacteriaceae bacterium, assembly GCA_024639165.1. Taxonomy (GTDB): domain Bacteria; phylum Bacteroidota; class Bacteroidia; order Flavobacteriales; family Flavobacteriaceae; genus UBA7446. The sequence goes on from JAHEIX010000003.1 coordinate 264,380, forward strand.
TCCTGTGTTTACGGGTGCCGAGCGCTTGGGCAAAAGATTTGACGTCCCCGTAGTTATGGCAAAGATAAAAAGGGTTAAAAGAGGGTATTACGAAACGACATTTAACGTTTTGACTGACAAACCCAACAGCCTCCCCGACTACGCCATTACAGATATGTTCTACGAGCAACTAGAAGCACTAATAAAAGAAGATCCCTCCTTGTACTTCTGGACACACAATCGCTTTAAGCTGATGCGACAAAAGCAGCAATAGCCGCTTCTATTTTATCAATTTTAACCTCCATATTAGCTTGCGATTTTGCCTCGCCATACAAACGTATGATGGGTTCCGTATTGGATTTGCGCAAGTGAATCCACGAATCGTCAAAGTCGATTTTAACCCCGTCAATAGTGGTTACACGTGCATCTGCAAAAGCGGTTGCAACGGCAGCGAGTAAAGCATCTGCATCCCAAGATGGTGAGAGTTCAATTTTCTTTTTATGCATCACATAGGCTGCATAACGTTCTTTGAGTGCAGATACGCTTGTGTTTTCTTTTGCTAAATGAGACAAGAACAGGGCAATACCAACAAGTGCGTCACGACCGTAGTGCAATGCAGGAAGAATAATACCGCCATTACCTTCGCCCCCAATTAGGGCTTTGACCTCTTTCATCTTAGCAACAACGTGTACCTCGCCTACTGCACTTGCGTGATACTTGACACCATAATCGTTTGCTAAATCTGCAAGCGCCCTTGAAGAAGACAAATTAGATACAAGAGGACCTTTTTCAGATTGAAGCATATAATCGGCACAAGCCACAAGCGTGTATTCTTCGCCAAACAAAAGACCGTTTTCATCCATAAACACCAGACGATCCACATCGGGATCCACAGCAATACCCAAATCTGCATGTTGCGCAGTTACGGCAGCTGACAAATCGATAAGGTGTTCTTTTAATGGCTCTGGATTGTGTGGAAACTCGCCATTTGGCGTACAATGAATTTTATGCACTTTTACCCCAAGTTGTTCCAGTAACATCGGAACCGCAATCCCCCCAGATGAATTAACACCATCTACAACCGCACAAAATCCTGCTGCTTTTATGGCAGCAACATGTACCTGTGGAAGGCTAAGAATCGCATCAATATGTGCTGAAAGTGCATCTGTAACTACACTGATTTTTCCTAGCGCATCTACACCAACAAACGCATACGACTGATCGTTTACATATTGCATCAGTTCAGCTCCATCTTCAGCACTGATAAATTCACCTTTGTTGTTTAATAATTTTAACGCATTCCATTGCTTGGGGTTGTGACTGGCAGTAATGATAATACCGCCCTGCGCTTGTTTCCGAACTACTTCCATTTCAACGGTGGGAGTTGTAGAAAGCCCCACATCAATCACATCAATACCAAGACTAACAAGGGTCTGTTGCACCAGCGCTTGAACCATTGGGCCCGAGATGCGCGCATCACGACCTACTACTACAATGGCCGACTGATGTTTGGTTTTGATCCAACTGCCGTAAGCTGCTGCAAACGCAACCACATCAACAGGTGTAAGGTTGTCATTGATTTCGCCACCAATAGTACCACGAATACCCGAAACAGACGCAATTAAAGTCATACTTTTGTTTTGTCAAATATACGCATACAGACGCATATGAATTATTTAGCGCACTTGGCCTTATCCTATCCAGCAACTGGCTTGGTTGTGGGTAACTTTATAGGAGACCATATACGCAATAAAGACTTGGATACATTCACAAAAGAAGTTCAATTGGGAGTTGAAATGCATCGGAGCATTGACACTTTTACAGACACGCACCCATTATCAATAGCCATAAGACAAACGCTCTTTAAGGAATATCGACACATAGGCAGAATACTGGTTGACATCTATTACGATCACTTTTTAGCACTTCATTTTGAAACATTTCACAGACAATCTTTAGCGTTATTCAACAGTGAGACAACCGTTTTACTGCAACAACATGCGGGCATTATGCCCCTTTCTGCACAAGGCTATCTTAGGGGAATGAAAGCACAAAACTGGCTGCTGGAATACAGCAGTATAGCAGGCATTGATATTATTCTTACTAAAATGGCAAATCGCTCGGGTTTACACCCCTTAAAAACAGCTGCCAAAACACTTGAAGAGCACTACCCTTTTTTCCAAGCACAATTTTTAAAATTTTATCCCGAACTCTTGCGCCATTGTGAATCCTTTAAAAAAGAAGCACTTCACTAAAAAACTTGACTAAAATCAATTATATTCGAAGCTTGACTTGGCTATGAAAGATGCGATTATTGTTAAAGGTACGCGGGTACACAACTTGCAAGATATTGATGTGGAAATTCCACGTAATGAGCTTGTTGTGATTACAGGTCTTTCTGGCAGCGGTAAATCTTCACTTGCTTTTGATACCGTATATGCCGAAGGACAACGACGTTATATTGAAACCTTCTCTGCCTATGCACGTCAATTCTTAGGGGCATTAGAACGCCCTGACGTTGATAAAATTGATGGACTCTCTCCGGTCATTGCCATTGAACAGAAAACCACGGGCAGAAGTCCAAGGTCTACTGTTGGCACCATCACAGAAGTATATGACTTCTTACGACTGTTGTATGCTCGTGCTGCTGATGCGTACAGCTTTGAGACCAACGAGAAAATGGTACAATACACGGATACCGAAATTCAAGCTGCTATCGCATCGTCCTACAAAGACAAAAAAATTGCCATACTCGCCCCCGTCGTACAATCGAGAAAGGGACACTACCGCGAACTCTTTGCTTCCATTTTCAAACAGGGATTCACAAGAGTGCGTACCGATGGAACTTTTGTAGAATTGGTGCCTAATTTTAAACTTGATCGGTATAAAAATCACGATATTGAAATAGTTATCGATCGGTTGCTTGTCAAAACTTCAAAAACCGACAGCAAACGCCTAGCAGATAGCATAGAAACCGCCATGTATCACGGCAATGACATGCTGATGATTTATGATTACGAAACAGAAAACACACGCTTCTACAGCCGTAAATTAATGTGTCCTAGCAGCGGTATTTCCTATGCAGCCCCAGAGCCGAACACCTTTTCTTTTAACTCTCCTAAAGGCATGTGTCCTGCTTGCAACGGTTTGGGTGTGGTGCATAAAGTCAATCATAAAAAAATCATTCCCGACACTACGGTCTCCATCAAGGCTGGTGGTATTACCCCGTTAGGAGAAGAAAAAAGCAATTGGACATTTAAGCAAATGAACAGCATCGCCCAACGCTATAATTTTTCGCTTACAGATCCGATAAAAGACATCCCTAAAGACGGCATGGAAGTCATTTTATATGGGGGCAACGAACATTTTTCTGTAGCATCTAAGTCTTTAGGCATCACTAGGGATTACAACATTGATTATGGCGGTGTCATTCCATTTTTAGAGCATCAGTTCAAAGAGGCACATACCGCTGCGCTCAAACGTTGGGCCAAGGGCTTTATGGATGAAATCAAATGCCCTAGCTGCGCGGGCTCAAGGCTCAGAAAAGAAGCCCTTTTCTTTAAAGTTGGCGACAAAGGAATTGCTGATTTGACCGAAATGGACATTGCCCAATTACATAGCTGGGTGCAAGGCATTCGTTCTGCCTTATCCGAAAAGCAACGTATTATTGCGCATGAAGTACTGGTCGAAATAGAAAAGCGCTTGCAGTTTCTTCTAGATGTTGGATTAGAATATCTCTCTTTAAACCGAAGTGCCAAAACACTTTCTGGAGGCGAAGCACAACGCATTCGTTTGGCTACACAAATTGGAGCTCAATTGGTTGGCGTACTGTACATTTTGGACGAACCTAGCATAGGGCTGCACCAACGTGACAACGAAAAGCTCATAGAATCACTTATGCAATTACGTGATATCGGCAATTCGGTAATTGTAGTAGAGCACGACAAAGACATCATGCTCAAAGCAGATTACCTAATCGATATGGGACCAGGCGCTGGACGTCACGGTGGAAAGGTGGTAGCGGCAGATCATCCCATGCAGATGAAGCAGATGGATACAGACACAGCAGCTTATTTGACGGGTAAAAAGCAAATTGAAGTTCCAAAAGAAAGACGGTTAGGAAACGGAAAAAAACTTGAATTAAAAGGTTGTACAGGGAATAACCTCAAACAGGTAGACCTCAGCATACCACTTGGCAGCATGATTGGTGTTACAGGGGTTTCAGGCAGTGGGAAATCCACGCTGATAAACGAAACCCTTTATCCAATTCTAAATCAGCATTTCTTTAAAGCAGTTAAGAAGCCCCTACCCTACAATTCAATCAAAGGTTTGGCACACATTGACAAAGTAATTGACATCAACCAATCTCCCATTGGCCGTACCCCTCGAAGTAATCCTGTAACCTACACAGGCGTTTTTGGAGAAATTCGCCAATTGTTTACCAAAACACCAGAGGCGCTGATACGCGGTTATAAGCCTGGCAGGTTTAGCTTTAATGTCAAAGGCGGTCGTTGTGAAACCTGTCAAGGCGCAGGCGTAAAAACCATTGAAATGAACTTTTTGCCTGATGTATATGTGCATTGTGATGCGTGCTACGGTAAAAGATTCAATAGAGAAACACTAGAAATCAAGTATCGAAATAAAAATATAAGCGACGTTTTAGAGATGACGATCAACGATGCGTGCCGCTTTTTTGAGCCATATCCCAAAATTTATCGTAAATTAAAAACCATTCAAGACGTTGGATTGGGGTACATTACACTTGGACAACAATCTACAACGCTCTCAGGTGGCGAAGCCCAACGCATCAAGTTGGCTACTGAATTATCCAAAAAAGATACAGGCCAAACCTTGTATATTTTGGATGAGCCTACCACGGGGTTACACTTTGAGGACATTCGGGTACTGATGAACGTACTCAACCGATTGGTCGACAAAGGAAACACCATGATTATCATCGAACACAATATGGATGTAATCAAACAGATGGATCATATCATAGATATAGGTCCTGAAGGTGGGGCGAAAGGCGGTACCATATGTTGTACAGGAACACCTGAGGAAATCGTTAAAAACAAGTCTAACCATACTGCCCGTTTTTTACGGCAGGAATTAAACACATAAGTTATGGCAAATACATGGACAGAAATGAAATCGAGCAACTCCTGGCTAACCTTTAAAATCATGGGAGAATTTGTCTCGGGTTTTGAACAAATGGGTATGATAAAGCCCTGTGTATCGATATTTGGATCGGCACGTACAAAACCCACGGATAGCTATTACAACGAAACCGTTGAAATTGCAGAGAAAATAGTCAAGCAAGGTTTTGGTGTGATCACGGGTGGCGGACCTGGGCTCATGGAGGCTGCTAACAAAGGCGCACAACAAGGAGATGGAACATCAGTTGGACTTGTTATTGAATTGCCTTTTGAGCAAGAGATAAACCCATTCATTGACAACGATAAACGCATCAATTTTGATTACTTTTTTGTGCGCAAAGTGATGTTTATTAAATACGCCCAAGCATTTGTAGTGATGCCTGGAGGGTTTGGTACTCTAGACGAACTCTTTGAAGCCCTAACGCTTATTCAAACAGAAAAAATTAAAAAATTTCCCATCGTTTTGTTTGGTTCAGACTTCTGGGGTGGGCTAATTGATTGGATTAAAAACACACTTCTTACAGAATATCAGAACATTAGCCCCGAGGACTTGGACTTAATCAAAGTAGTTGATGATGTTGATGAAGCAGTAAAACACGTATCACAATTCCACACCAAACGGAAATTCACTCCTAACTTCTAAGTATTGCGCCACATATTCAGATTTTTTTTATTGCTACACGCTTTTGGATATACCCAAAACACCTATGATATTAAGGTCAAATTTAGTGATGTCGATGCACCATTGGCCATTACTCAAAACATACGATGGACAAACGATAGCGATGTACCGGTAAAGACCGTTTATCTTTTGGACTGGAACCACGCCTATTCATCTGAACGAAGTCAGTTAGGCTATTTTTTGGCGAACGAATTTGATTATAAATTGATTCGTGCCAGCAAGAAAAATCAAGGATACACAGATATTAAAGAAATGTATCGTGACGGTCACATGCTCAAATGGGAAAGGCAACAAGACAAACGAGAGGCCATCAAAATACATTTCGATGATGCCATTGCACCAAATAGTTCTATTGATTTTAATGTAGTGTACACCGTTAAACTACCAGATGCAACAAAGTTTAAGTATGGTATGTCCAAAGACCAGTTGTTTACCTACCACTGGCATTTGGTTTTGGGTACTCTAAATAGTGATGGCAGTTGGGGGGCAAACACCAATTTTGGCTTTGGCACACCCATGAGCTCAGCTGCGGAAGTGCGTTATCATTTTGATACTCATCAGGATTTTGAGTTGCTGCTACCGGCAAAAAATACCACATCAATTGCTCCCCTGCTGTTAACGCGGCTTAAGGCGTTTCAAACATTATCTTTTGGGAACGCAACCCTAATAACAGATATGATTCCTGTTGATGAAACAATTGGTTTGGCGTCTCATTTAAAAAATATTGAGGCCTTTCTAATGCGCAATTTTGAAGATGTAGATGCGCAAACCATCTGGGCTTTTGAAGAGGACTACAAATCCTATTCCTTGTTAGCACTTGAATCTATTCCTTCATTCCTAAAGGCTTTTGACAAAGCGCAAGTAGTAGAATTAAAATTACTTAAAAGTTTATTGCATTGGCATATAACCCATAAATACGGACAGACGAATAAACAATCGGACTGGATTTTAGACGGGTTGCCTAATTTTCTATGGAACCAATATGTACAAGAACACTATCCGAATCTACCCATGACAGGGACGTTACGCGATTTGCCATTTGTAAAAAACTATCACTTTGCCCAAGCACCCTATCACCGTAGTTGGGAGTTGTCCACCAACGTATCTACCAACAAAAACAGGGGGCAAGCGCTTACCACTCCTAAAAGATGCCTGACTCGTTATAACCGAAGGATAGCAAACCCCAGTCGTGCTGCCTTGGCTTTGATGTATTTAGACCATTATATTGGCGATGGTGTCCTTACAAGTACACTAAAAGACATTCCCAAAAGTTCGTTGTCAAATGCTGTTTTAAAGAAGCAATTACAGCAAAAGACCGACAAACCACTAGACTGGTTTTTTGATCATTACATCCATTTGGATAATAATGTAGACCTAAAGCTTCAAGGCAAAAAATTCAATGCTGAAATTTCGCGAATTCAAATCAGCAGTACCCAACCGGATATAGCAATTCCAGTCAAAAAGATTTTGACTAGTGGTGCTGAGCAAACTGATTGGCTTTTGAGCCAAGACCTGCCCTTTGAACAAAACTATAAAAACGCTGAAGTAAAAACGTTTACTATAAACGAAAACCACTACATCCCAGAGCAACAATTAAACAACAACACCTACCAGCTTGGTAACGGACTGTTTCGCAACAACTTAAAATTTAGGTTCTTACAGGACATTTCAGAGAGCGGTACGGCATTACTGCTTTATAAGCCTGAGTTTGCCTACAATTATTATGATGGACTGCTAGGCGGCATTTCAATAGCGAACAGCAGCATTTTAGCCAATAAATATCGCTTTAAATTTAGCCCCCAATATGGTGTCAAGCGACAACAAATAAGTGGTATGGGCTATGTGATAGCAGATTTTTACAACGAAAATAGCAGTCATTATTTAACCCGAATTAACCTATTTGGCTCGTCGTATCACTATGCGCCCCAATTGCGTTACACCGTTTTTACGCCTTCATTGTTATTCTATTACCGTCCAAAGGGGATTCAAAACAAAGAGCGTTCATCATTACAGATACGCCACGTATCAATACGATTAGATGATTTGTCCGCAGAAGACGAACGAAGGGGATATGGCATAAGCTTGGCTAGCTTTCAGTCTCGAAAAGGTACCGCATTGGACAATTTCTCGTACAAGATTGAAGCACAAATGGCTCGTAATTTTAAAAAACTAAGCCTTGATAGTGAATACATTACCTATTACGGGCCCAACAGAAGGTGGACCATGCGGATATTTGCAGGTACATTCTTGTCCAATAGCTCAAACGACAGCTATTATGATTTTAACGTATCTCGAGTCAATGATTATTTATTTCAATATGATCTCTATGGGCGTTCAGAAGCAGAGGGCTTTTTCAGTCAACAATACATTAAAGCCGAAGGCGCATTGCGCACTACAGGCAATCTAACAAGCGCTAACCAATGGCTGATGACCGCACAATCGGCTACAACGATTTGGCGATGGATTGAGGGATACGCCGAAATTGGGTGGGTCAAAAGTAAGTTTCAAACACCCGAAACCCATTGGGGTACTGGCATAACCTTTAATCTCGTTCCGGACTTTTTTGAAGTACATTTCCCTATTTACAATTCGAATGGCGCCGTGTATGCAAACAACGCCTATCCCAAACACATACGTTTTCAATTATCCCTTCGCCCAGCATCTCTAGCTAAGCTATTTTCACGAAGTTGGTTCTAGTAGATTAACGCTAGTCCTATTTTTCGTAAATTTGCAAAACTTTATGAAAACAGTCAACCTAGCTTCATCTAAAGGCACCTTCAACGATTTTAAATCGGACGTACTCAACGACTACTACATTGCGGCACTCAGCCGTCAGGTAAGTATTTTAGGTAGAAAAGAAGTGCTTTCTGGCAAAGGGAAGTTTGGGATTTTTGGCGACGGTAAAGAGCTGGCACAAATTGCCATGGCGAAAGTCTTTAAAAACGGCGATCACAGATCGGGATACTATCGAGATCAGACCTTTATGATGTCTATCGGTGGCTTAAAGCCCGAACACATCTTTGCTAGCGTCTATGGCCATGCCGATCATATTGCAGAACCCATGTCTTCTGGTAGACAAATGGTGGGGCATTTTAATACCGACACCTTGGACAACGAGGGTAATCTACTGCCATTGGTCGAATCAAAAAACGCCTTTTCTGATGTTTCGTGTACGGCTGCACAAATGCCAAGGCTCTTGGGCTTGGCACACGCCTCCAAGTTGTTCCGAAAGGTAGCCTCAATGAAAGATGAAAAGCTCTCTCATCAGGGAAACGAAGTTGCTTGGGGTACCATTGGAAATGCCAGTACGAGCGAAGGATTATTTTTTGAAACACTTAATGCTGCAGGTGTATTACAAGTACCCATGATCATTAGCGTATGGGACGATGGCTACGGTATATCGGTAGACAACGCATTTCAAACCGTTAAGGAAAGTATTTCAGAGGCCATGCGTGGCATGCAGCGCACAGACGATAAGGCGGGTATCGAAATTATTGAAGTAGCCGGTTGGAATTACCCTGCCCTAGTTGAAGCCTACACTCGCGCCAGTGAACTGGCACGAAGCGCACATGTTCCTGTATTGATTCATGTCCAAGAACTTACCCAACCCCTAGGCCATTCAACCTCAGGGTCACACGAGCGTTACAAATCCGATACGCGCTTGGAATGGGAAAAAGAATTTGACTGTAACCTAACTTTTAGGAACTGGATATTAGAAAAGAAAGTAGCAACTGAAGATGAGCTTAGTGCCCTTGAAGAAAAGGCAACAACAGCTGCTAAAGCAGCTAAAACTACTGCCTGGAATGCCTATTTAGCGCCTATAGACGAAGAACGACAAGAAGCGCAGCAATTGGCGCAAGCACTTATTGCAAACGCCCAAGATTCGGATGCACTCATACCCATTGCTCAGGTGTTATCCAAGAAAAATGTGCCTTACCGCAAACCGATCTATGCAGCTGTACGTGAACTCTTGTGGCTCACACGCAGCAACCCTACCCCGAGCAGAAAGACGTTACAGGACTGGTGGCATAAAAAACAACAAAAGACGCAGACGCTCTATAGCGATAAGCTCTACAACGAATACGATAACTCCTCCTTGAACATTGCGAGTATTCCTGCCAAATATGGCGAAGATTCGAGTCTCGTTGACGGACGGGTGGTGTTACGCGACAATTTTAATGCTTTATTGGAACAATATCCCAAACTCTTGATATTTGGTGAGGACAGTGGCAAGATAGGCGATGTGAATCAAGGTTTAGAAGGGCTTCAAGCACGCTATGGCGAAGAACGTGTAGCAGACCGAGGCATTCGTGAAGCCACCATTATCGGCGAAGGTATTGGCATGGCTTTTCGTGGTCTACGACCTATTGCTGAAATACAATATTTAGATTATGTGCTTTATGCACTGCAGATCATGAGTGATGATTTGGCCACACTCCACTACCGTACACGTGGCAAGCAACGTGCACCCCTTATTATTCGTACTCGAGGCCATCGCCTAGAAGGCATCTGGCATTCGGGCTCTCCCATGGGTGGTTTGGTAAGTTTGCTTCGTGGTATGTTTATATTGGTTCCCCGCAACCTTACACAGGCTAGTGGGATGTACAATACCCTCCTTCAAGGGCAAGATCCGGCTTTGGTCATTGAACCGCTTAATGGCTACCGTCTCAAAGAAAAACAACCAGAAAATCTCGGTGAATTTACAGTTCCTCTTGGGATTGCTGAACAACTACGCACAGGAAATGACATTACGATGGTCTCCTATGGATCTACGCTCAGACTTGTTGAAGAAGCTGCTGAAACCTTGGCGCAAATGGGCATTAGTGCAGATGTAATAGATGTACAATCGCTAATTCCTTTTGATGCCACCAATATCATCGGTGCAAGTGTAGAAAAAACAAACCGACTGTTGATTGTTGATGAAGATGTTCCCGGTGGTGGAACGGCTTATATCCTAAGTCAGTTGTTAGAAAAGCAAGACATTTATCCTCATTTGGATAGCCAGCCCAGCTTATTGACAGCCAAAGACCATAGACCGGCCTATGGCACGGATGGGGATTACTTTTCTAAACCTTCTAAAGAAGATATCGTAGAAGCAGCCTATGCCATTATGCACGAGGCAAACCCGAATCAATATCCTGCGCTCTAAGCAATATGGCTTAACAGCTCTTGCAGCACTTCTCCCTCCGATGTAGGAACGGCATCAACGCCTTTAACGGCCAAATCTGCTTTTTTGATAATTCCCAAAATGGGTACTATTGATTTCAGGGGATACCGCCTTGCCGCTTGTTCGATTTCACGTACAAAAAACGGATGTATGCCCAAGGCTTTGGCTACGGCATCGGGGTTTTTAGACGGCAAACCGTGGTAGGTGAGCAATTGCATAAAGTAATTGTGTAGGCTCCTTATGGTACCCAGTAGTGGGTGTTGTCGTGGATGACGACCAAAGAAATGTGCTATGGTATAGGCTTTGGCCGTGTGACCGTTGCCTAGGGCTTTGCGTAACTCAAAGTTGTTGTATTCTTTACTGATGCCCACATGCTGCTCAACGTGGTCTGCAGTAATGGACTCCCCAGATGCAACTACTAAGCAGAGTTTGTTGATCTGATTGTAGAGGGTACCCAAATCGGCACCTACGCTCTCAGCTAAAACGGCAGCGGCCTTAAAATCAATCTTTCGTTCTTGTTCGCGTACACGCTGCTCAATCCAGGCAGGCAGCTTGTCGTCATAGAGTTTTTTGGTTTCCACAACGGTTCCGTTCTTGGCAATGGCCTTGTACAACTTTTTGCGCTTGTCTAATTTTTTGTTTTTATAACAAATCACCAAAACTGTAGTAGTTTGGGGTTGTGCGGCATAGGGCTCCAATTTCTCAATACTGCGGCTGAGTTCATGGGCTTCACGCACCACCACCAATTGATGGTCTGCCATCATGGGAAAACGCTTGCAAACCGATACAATTTCTTCGATACTGGTATCTTTGCCGTATAATATGGTTTGGTTAAAATCACGCTGATCTTCGGGCAGTACGGTATCGGTGAGCAACTGACTCAATTGGTCAATAAAAAAGGGCTCATCTCCCATCAAAAAGTAGATAGGTGTAAAATTTCGATCTAAAATAGCACGCTTAGTGCTTGCGTATGCATCCAATTGAAAAATAATTTAGCACTTTTGTGGTCATGCAAGCCTTGGCATTCCCGACTTTTAGCTTCACTACCAAAAGTAGCGAAAACAAACGCTTTATATTGGATCCGATCCGAAAAAAGTTTGTATTGGTTACGCCAGAAGAATGGGTGCGCCAGCACGTCATACAGGATTTGCTCGACAAGGGCATCAGCAAGACACGTTTGAGCATTGAAAAACAATTTGACGTTATGGGGCAAAAAAAACGTTTTGATGTGGTCGTTGCTGGCAAAAATGCATCCATTGCCTTGCTGGTGGAATGCAAAGCGCCTGAAGTGCCCATTACCCAAGATACCTTTGACCAGATTGCGCGTTATCAATTGGCGCTTAACGCCAATTACCTGATGGTCACCAATGGGCTAGCGCATATTTATTGTCAGATAGACTACACCCAACAGACCTATCACTTTATGCCAGATTTCCCCCTAAAAGGACTTGCCTTATGACAATAGCCATTGCCATACTGAACTATAACGGTGCTGACTTGCTTAAGCGGTTTTTGCCGAGTGTAATCGCCCACTCGGACAACGCAGCCATTTATGTAATTGACAACGGTTCTACAGATGATTCTATTGCGGTTTTGGCCGAGCACTTCCCTACGGTAAAATGCATCACCTTAGCGCAAAATTACGGCTATGCCGATGGTTATAACAAAGGGGTGGAACAGATAGATGCCGAGCTACTGTGTCTGCTAAACTCCGATGTGGAAGTAACCCCAAATTGGACGCTCCCCATGCGTGCTTTTTTTGCTTCGCATCCCGAAGTGGCAATAGCACAACCCAAAATCAAAGACCTAAAGCGCAAAGATTATTTTGAATATGCCGGTGCTGCCGGTGGCTATTTGGATATTATGGGACTCCCCTATTGCCGTGGCAGGGTGGGTAGCAACTGCGAAAAAGACTTGGGGCAATATGACGGACATGCGCGTGTTACTTGGGCAAGTGGTGCCTGTTTTTTTGTGCGAAAATCGGTTTTTAAGGCACTTGGCGGTTTTGATGCTTCTTTTTTTATGCATTTTGAAGAGATAGATCTGTGTTTGCGTGCACAGGCCAAGGGCTATCAGGTTTGGGCTGTTGGCAACAGTGAAGTCTACCATAAAGGTGCTGCCAGTCTTGCAAAACAACACCCAAAAAAGCTCTATTACAACATACGCAATTCCCTGCTGACCTATACCAAAACCTTGCCTATAGTACCCTTGCTTTGGGTATATGTATCTCGTTTGGCTTTAGACACAACGCTGGTGTTGTATTTTATGGTGCAAGGCAAATTTGACCATGTTTGCGCCATTGCAAACGCTTATGATGATGTTTTTAAGCGTTTTCGCAATACCTACCAAACCCGAACACATACGCTAAACCCCTTGCGTTTATACAGCGTTTTGCTTCGGTTGTAGTTCCTTTTTTGTTGATTTTCAGCAGAGTTACAAGTCACTTATTTAAATTTATAAATAGATTATTATCAAGTAGTTAGGTTTTTTTTTAAAAGATTTTTGTTAGGTTGGCAGCATCAAATCTTTAGAACATGAAAACGACAACCATAACTATTTTATTGTTAGTAGCATCATTGTTTGCACACGGACAAATTAATAATAATAGCACCCGTACAAATAGTAATGGCGATGTCCACCTAAGGCGTTACAGCGCAGGCGACACTGCTTGGAAAAGAGCTTTGGTGGTTGGTTATAATTCATCCAATTCAAATGGCAAGCTATATTTAAACTACGCAGGAGACTTTAAAGATGGACTAAGAATTGATGGTTCTCATGTAAATGTTAGTGGTAAATTGGGTGTAAACTCCAACAATCCCATTGGGAAGCTAGATGTGCGCATGGACAAAAACTGGAGCAATGCTGCAATAGTAATTCCAAATACCAATGATGCAAACCCAAAATTTATTTTCTATAGACCGACAGGTTATAAACAGACCTCCTATCCGTGGTATTTGGAGGCTCAAGGCCCCGATTTTCATATTAAAACAGGGGGGCATGCAAACATAGGTGCCGAATCTGTCACTTCAAAAATGACATTTAAAAGCAATGGCAACGTCGGCATCGGCACCACCTACCCCGACCAAAAACTTACCGTAAAAGGAAGCGTTAACATTGGTGGCACGGGCAATGCAACCCTACGGGTACGCCATATAGAAGGGAAACACCCCCAAAACGCAAATTACGATAACTTGTTTTTAAATTACAGTAGTGGGAAAAATGTGTATGTTGGAAATCCATACAATCACAATCTTCGTTCAAATATGTATGTAACAGGACAACGCCAACAACAGCCCCAACGGACACCATTATTTGCACCGTGACTATTTGGGTAGCATACTGGCAGTAAGCAACAACAGCGGAGAAGTAATAGAAAGGGCGCACTTTGGTGCATGGGGCGATGAAACAGACGTACAATACCGCAGTGGCGTCACCACAACAAAACGTAGCGACAGCCTTACCGGACGTGGCTTTACGGGACAGCCTGTCCCGAGCGTAGTCGAGGGAAACATTTTACGGAAGTGGGCTTAATACATATGAACGGACGTATGTACGATGCCCAACAAGCCCCCTGGCGCGCGTTTGCAACGCGTGTCTATCTTAAAATGTATATTTAAACACTCAAATCCTACTTATGTCAGAGAAATATAAAGTCTTACTGCACGATAAGCCTAATTTTATAACACTTACAGTTGTTGGTTGGGTGGATTTGTTTATCCGTCCTGTTTACGCACAAATCCTTGATGAATCTTTTCGGTATTGCATAAAATCCAAGGGGTTGCTTGTTCATGCGTATGTGTACATGACTAGCCATTTGCATTTGATTGTTACTTCTCAAAAAGAGGATATAAATAGTATCATTAGAGATTTTAAAAAACACACAAGTAAAAAACTAATTGAAGCCATTATGGAACACCCTGAAAGTAGAAGAGAATGGCTATTAAATAAGTTCGCCTATGAAGCAAAAAGAGTAAAACGAAACACAAAATATAAATTATGGCGTGATGGATTTCACCCTGTGCTTTTGGACACCTACAAAAAGTGGGAACAGAGAGTAAACTATATTCATTATAATCCTGTAGATGCGCAGTTTGTTTACCATGAGCGCGACTGGAGAAATAGCAGCTATGCAGCCTACGAAGAGGGAAATTTAGAACAAACAAATATTAAAGTTACCCCGTTATGGTAAAACAAGTGTTGAAAAGAAGGTTAGTCACGCGTTGCAAACGCGCGCCAGGGGGGCCATATTTTCTTTTCAGAGAAAATTTCCCCAAACGGCAGTTTATCTGCCGAAAATTTAATTATTAATTATAAATCAGCCCCCCGCTGGCGCGAGGCTGTGTCTCGTGCCAATAAAAAGTAAAAAACGTTCTTTAATATTTCGCTGTACTCAATACAGGCATTTCGTTGTAGGCAATGCAAGCTACAATGAAGTTTCGGGCCCTTCGGCAGGCTCAGGGTCCTCAAGCTCAGGGTCCTCAAGCTCAGAAGTGGGTACTGTCCCCCCTGGCGCGCGTTTGTAAGGCATGGTCATAAACCAGTCTTATGCGCGGTTCTTACTTTCTTTAGTTGGCACCCTACCCTGATTGCCCATGCCGTCCATATCGAGTACATCAACAGCTGTGGGACGCTCTTTTTTACGAGACGCATGTTGCTTGGAAATAATTCCAATCAAGAAAAACGTATACACCAGTACTATGCCCAGTCCAATAAAAAACATAATGCTATTTGTCATCTTTCCGTCTTTGTCTGATGGCTATGGCAAATCCCAAAATGGTTATGGGCCAAAGTCCTACGTAAATGCCTTCTAACTCGTTTCCCGTAAACCAAAGGTATACCGAGTACACAAAGCTGAGAAAAGCCAATATGATAGGATAATACGTGTTTAAAAATTTCATAGCATGAATTTAATACGCTACAATTTACTTAAATTAAAATAAAGTCATATTTCTATAGCTATACCACAAAAAAAAACACCCCAAGGTTCTGTATACAAACAGAAGCCGGAGGTGTCTTAAAAACGGGTATCCTAAATTACTCTGCGTCTGGAGCTACCGCCATCATTATGCCCATAGCATCGCCGTAATCACCACCGTTGATGATACGTCCTGCATCGTCAAAAGTCATGTAGTGATAAAACTTAGCCGCAAAAGATTTTCCCGATGCTAAGCTAGTGCCACGCCACGTGCCATAGGTCCGTACACTTCCATTGGGAAGGTTGGTTTCTGGATCTACACCCGGCAAAAAGTTTTCGGGCGTATACGTAATATCATCCATAGCAGCATGCCATCCACCCATATAGGCAAGCACTTCTGCTTTGGTAGTCATGAGCTCCATCCCGTAGAAGGCGCCTTGGTATTCTACTTCTTCAGAAAACATTTCAGATATGGCTTCCATATCCTCTGCTTCAAATGCCGAAAACCACGTTTTGGCGAGATCAACATTCTTGTCAAATGCAGGGTTTGGGTTTTGTGTACACGAAACCAAGAGAAGGGCTGTTGTAAAAATTAAAAGTATTTGTTTCATTTTGCTTTGATTAATTGTTTTACAATTTACAAAAAAATCAAACCTGAAGAATCATATTACTGCATCAAAACGAAAAATATTCGCGCTATGGCTTATTTACACGCCCCACTTGTCCAAGACAATACACCTGCAGCACTTGCAACACAGGCATTGCTGTAGGTCTCATCATCACAACCACAAACGGGAGTATAGTCCATGGTACAAATAGTATCGGGCATTGGTTCGGTAAGGCAATCTGTATTGACGACAGTTACATCGTCATTAGTACATGTAAACGACAGTGTTAACAAGGTAAAACACAAGGCTGATATTATTTTTTTCATAGTACTGATTCTAGGCCAATGTAGTTAGGTATTCATGTGCTTTATGGTTGGTTTTTGATAGGGTTGAAACGGTTGTTTTAGCAGACTTCCTACCCTACTGTTTTCAGCTTCGTTTGGAAAAACATCCACGCCATATACAATCTCGGAGGCAGCCAAGTTTTTATACGTGCCTAACAAACGATCCCAAATCGCAAAAATATTACCAAAGTTGCTATCGGTATAAGGCAAGACATAATGGTGGTGTACCTTGTGCATATGTGGCGTTACCAGTACATAACTAAGCCATACGTCCAGTTTGTTGGGCAACTTGATGTTGGCGTGATTAAACTGGCTTAAAACTACCGACAGCGATTGATAGAGCATCACCACACCAATGGGAGTGCCCAATAGAAAAACAGCTAGAAGCGTAAAGGTAAAACGCACCAAACTCTCTAAGGGATGATGGCGGTTGGCCGTAGTCGTATCGACATGATGATCGGAATGATGTACCAAATGCACCATCCATAAGGGCTTTATTCTGTGTTCAACCCAGTGGGCCAAATACGCCCCTATAAAATCCAAAAGCAATACACCCAAGACCACATACAACCAAAACGGCATGGCAAACATTTGCAACAGACCAAAAGCGTTAGCTTGTGTCCAATCAGCGGTATTTAACAGCAAAAATGCCAAGAAAAAGTTAACCAAAACCGAAGTCGCTGTGAAAAAAAAGTTGGGCCAAGCATGACGCCATTTTTTGTAGTGCAAACTGCGAGTGGGCACCAGTCCTTCTATCAACCAAAAGAGCGTAATGCCGCCCACCAGTATGATACTGCGATGAAGCGAAGGAATGGTTTCAAAGTATTGGACGATGTCTTCCATGATCCAAATATATTGATTTTAAGCTACTGACCGTTCAACATACGCTGTACAGATTCCAGTGTGGTCAGTAATTTTATCTTGTGTACCGAGTCGATAAACTGTCCGTTTTCGAGTCTTGCTTGAAGAACTTCGATGAGTTCAGCTATGGATTGATTGGGTTGAATCATAAACTATAATTTAAAATCAAAATTAAAACAATTAGCCTTATGAGTTGATATAAAAGCAAGTTTGTACTTTTACGGAGATTTACAATTCATGAGACCATTTAAATCTGCCATAAAAACAAGCAAAGCGAGTTATAAAGAGAACTACGCCGAGATGGAAAAACTGGTGCAAGAATTGCATCAACTCCTAAAAAGCAGTCAAACGCAAGGAACAGATGCTTCCATTGCACGTG
Organism: Flavobacteriaceae bacterium; assembly: GCA_024639165.1. Lineage (GTDB taxonomy): Bacteria > Bacteroidota > Bacteroidia > Flavobacteriales > Flavobacteriaceae > UBA7446. The sequence continues at coordinate 282,474 of JAHEIX010000003.1, forward strand.
CACGAAAGCGTGGAAAGCTTTTGGCGCGTGAACGCATTACCATGCTGCTGGACAAAGACAGTCCGTTCCTTGAACTCATGCCGCTAGCAGGACTTACGCACGAAGGCGGTTTTGGCCCTGGAGGTACTACAGTGGCCGGGATAGGCTACGTAAACAAGCGTTTGTGTTTGATCAATGCAAACTTGGGCACCCGCAAAGGCGGAGCTGTAGACTATGCGACTAGCCTCAAGGTATTGCGACTTGGCGAAATTGCCTTAGAAAACAAATTACCTACCATTAATTTGGTTGAAAGTGGTGGTGCTAACCTACCCGACCAAGACCGTGTATTCAACAATTACGGTGCTTCTTTTAGAGAAATGTCCAGACGTTCTAAATTGGGAATTCCAACCATATCTGTGGTCTTTGGAAATGCTACCGCTGGGGGTGCTTATGTTCCTGGTATGTCAGACTATACCATCATGCAAAAGGATGCTGCAAAAGTATTTTTGGCTGGCCCTCCGCTAGTAAAGATGGCCACCAACGAAATTGCCAACGACGAAGAGCTTGGTGGAGCCAACATGCACAGCCGTATTTCTGGTGTTGCCGACTTTTTGGCAGAGGATGAACAAGATGCCATTAGCATTGCAAGAGATGTGGTTAAGACATTGAAACCTGCAAAACCTTATGCTGCTCCGCAGGCACCCGTCGTACCACCAAGGTACAGTGCAGAAGAATTGTTGGGTATCGTCCCAGCCAACCTTAAAAGAGCTGTAGACATCAGAGAGGTATTGATCCGAATTGTGGACAATTCCGAGTTTACGGAGTTTAAAACCAACTATGGAATTACTATGGTATGCTGCTGGGCCAACATCAATGGTTATCCCGTAGGTATCATTGCTAACAATGGGGTTATTTTTGCCGAGTCGGCGCAAAAAGCCACACAATTTATTCAACTGGCAAATAAATCCAATACTCCCCTCCTATTTGTACACAACACCACCGGGTTCATGGTAGGTAAACAATACGAACAAAATGGAATGATCAACAGCGGTGCGCAACTGATACACGCCGTTTCAGGAAGTACAGTGCCCCATATTAGTTTGCTGATTGGCAATTCGTATGGTGCTGGAAATTACGCTATGTGTGGACGTTCTTTTCAACCTCGCTTTCTATTCTCCTACCCCAATGTACAATCTGGCGTGATGGGCGCTGAGCAATTGTCGGGTGTGATGGAAATTGTCAGACGTCAGTCTGCAGCTTCACTCAATAAAAAAGTAGATGAAAAAGCACTCAAAAAAGCCAAAGAGGCGATGTATCAAGATGCGAAGCAAAAAGCCAGCGTTTGGCATGCAACATCAGAGCTTTGGGATGATGGAGTGATAGATCCGCGCGATACGCGCAAGTATCTAAGCCTGTGTTTGGCCACCGTCTACAACGAAAACATCGAGGGTAGTGATGCCTTTGGCGTATTTCGCATGTAAGCTACGCTAGGGCTTTTTGATACATACGCTCGTATGCCGGTACAATTTTATGCACATCAAAACGACAAGCATATTCATAGGCCTGGTGCTTAAATAAGGTTAGTTTTTCCTTATCGGACAGCAATGCAACAGCATGCTTTGCCATAGCATCTACATCACCAACAGCTGTTAGATAACCCGTTTCGCCATGAATGTTTACTTCGGGCAGTCCTCCTGTATTGGTAGAAATAACAGGTGTAGCAGCAGCCATAGCTTCCAAGGCAGCCAGTCCAAAACTTTCGGTTTGTGAGGGCAACAACAAGAGGTCTGAGTAGCATAAAATTTTACTGACTTCGTTTGTTTTTCCATAAAAAACAACATCTTCCCAAACATTCAATTCTCGGCAGCGGTTTTCCGCTGCCAAGCGGTCTGGGCCATCGCCAACCATCAGGAGTTTAGCCGGCATCTGCGCACGAACCTTCGCAAACGTTTCAATAACATCCAATACGCGTTTTACAGGCCTAAAATTACTTACATGCGTAAGTATGACCTCGTCGGCAGCAGCTACAGATCCACGTTCACAATTCACCCGAATATTGTCATAGCGCGAAATGTTGATAAAATTAGGCACCACATGGATTTCCTTATGCACATCAAACAAGCTAAAGGTATCGCTTCGTAGGTCTTTTGAAACAGCCGTTACCACATCAGAATTATTGATACTAAAGGTAACAGCAGGTTTGTAAAACGGATGACTTCCAACCAAGGTAATGTCCGATCCGTGAAGGGTGGTCACCAAAGGAATGTCTATGCCGTTTTCTTTGAGCATTTGCTTGGCCATATAGGCAGCATAAGCGTGTGGAATAGCATAATGTACATGCAGCAGCTCGATTTGATGTAATTTTACCATCTCCACCAACATGCTTGAAAGTGCTAACTCATAGGGCTGAAAATGAAATAGCGGATAGCGTGGCACATGTACCTCGTGAAAGTGAATATTCCCTGCCAAAGACTGCAAACGCACCGGCTGTTTATAGCTTACAAAATGCACCTCATGCCCTCTTTCGGCCAAGGAGATACCCAATTCTGTAGCCACTACCCCACTTCCACCATAGGTTGGGTAACAAACAATCGCTATTTTCATATTGAAAAGGGTTTAGTGGACAGGATTTCTAAAATTAGCATCAAACAAAAGTATTGGTAATACTCCGAAGCGCAAAACAATCAGTTAAAAGCTTCAAGTGAAACGGGCAATTTACCCACGGCTTCAATTTTTCCAAATAAAGCTTGTGCTGCAGCATTGGCAAAAGTCAACGCTTGCTGGTGTGCCAACAGTACGCTTGCGTATTCATTTATTCCCGATAGTTGCCCTAATACATAGGGTTTTGCAAACACCACAACGTGCACATTTTGATGTTTTGAAAGTTTAGCCAATACCGTAAGTGCATCCTCTGATAGGAATTGTTTTTTCCAAGGCGTAGCCGTATCAGCGTAAATGCCCACAACCAAGGTTTCATTTGGACGAATACCTCCAGCTGCATAAGGTGAAAACTGCCGTACAGTTGCATATTGCCGTAAAGCGTTTAAGAAGGCATTGTCCGTTTGGGTACCTAGTGCAACAAAAGCCAATGGGGTCTTGGGTGCTATGGGAAATGTCTTATTATGGTGCACTAACACTAGACTCTGCTCAGCAATTTGCTTGGTCAAATAACGGTCAAAAGAAGTAAAGGGCAGGACTTCATAAAAGTCCTTTCTGGTTTGTTCTAAGGCGAGTTGGTATTTGGCCGCAAGGATTTTTTTGACTGATTTTGCTAATCGTTCTGCTGTAATACTTCCAGATAAATAATGTGATTTTAAATTTGCAATGGAGCGTGTTAGGTTTTCTGGAACAAGGAGTATGTCTGCCCCTGCCAAAAAAGCTTGAAGTGCGGGTTGGGCAACGCGATTCGTGACTCCCTTCATATTTAGTGCATCTGTAAAAATAAGCCCCTTAAATCCCATTTGGTGCTGTAATAAATCGCTTACCACCTCAAAGGATGTTGAAACGGGAATGCTGTCATTTTTTGTCAATGCAGGCACCGCCAAATGCCCCACCATAACTCCTTTGAGCGTATTAGTAATCAGCTGTTGGAATGGGAACAGGTCTATACTGTCTAATGCTTTGCTACTGCGATTGATGCGTGGAAGTGTTTTGTGCGAATCTTGAACTGCTGCACCGTGACCTGGAAAATGTTTGGCTATCGCCCAAACGCCTGCTTGCTGTAAACCTTCCATAAAGGCTAGGCCCTTTTTTGCAACATTATTTGGATCATCACCAAAAGAACGCACACCAATGATGGGGTTTTTTGACTCGCTATTGACGTCCAAAACGGGGGAAAAAGTGACATGAACGCCCATGCTGCGTTTACGTGCTCCTATTCTTTTGCCTAAGGCATAAACCAAATCACTGTGCGGCAATGCGCCTAGGGTCATGGCATATGGATAAGCGGGTACATCAGTTAGGCGCATGGCCATTCCCCATTCGGCATCTGCGCCAATAAGTAAGGGGATTGAAGCTTGGTTTTGATAGGTACGCGTATCACGTACTTGTTGCTTACTGGTACCCTTTGAAAACAAGACCCCGCCGATGTGTTGTGCTTGTATCTGCTTGCTCGTGGCCATTCTTTTTGAGGCATTCCCATCGGGATAGGCCATGACCATAAAAAGTTGCCCGATTTTTTGTTCTAGGGTCATTTGGGCATAAATACTGTCAACCCATGTTTGTTGAGGTTGGGCGTACAAGAGTGTTGCCGCAAATAAGATCGAGAACAAAAGGCGAAACATACCTTAAAGGTAGGCTAAAAGTAGCGTGAATGCCAACTTTGGTAGGCTGGAACTTCCCATTGAGTTAAAAACGCTTCCTTGTTTATTACCAAGTTGTTAAAAACGATGGTGTTTTCAGTAACAGCTTTCGTTTTAACCATTTTCTTAAAATCCAGCAATGGCTTGTAGGTTATGTATGCGCCTTGCTTAAAACTTACATTCATTTTGTCCATAAGGACAACCCCATAGGTCGCTTCAATTTCTTGAATGATTTTAACAGATGCGTCAATCGAACAACCGGTAGCTTCTTGTTGGCTTTCATCGAGTGCGATTACAATAAAACGATTATAGGGCATGCTCACCCCTGCCTTAAGAGATGCGCCATGGGCCGTCCATTGGGTTAGGAAGGCATTTATTTTCGTTTTGATTTCAATACACTCATCATCCGTAAAAGGTCTACTGGATGGGTAAATCCAAACACGGGCTTCATCGGACAATGCGTCAAAAGGAACTTGCATATTATAAGTCTTCTGCTTGTTGAATAAGTTCGGCAATATCCATCACCGCTATGGAGCCTTCTTTCTCTTTGTTTTTGACACCATCGGTCATCATGGTGTTGCAAAAAGGGCAACCTGCAGCAATAATATCAGGTTGGGTATCTAAGGCCTGCTCGGTGCGTTCAATATTGATTTCTTTTTTACCAGCCTCAGCGTCTTTAAACATTTGCGCGCCACCAGCACCACAGCAAAGCCCTTTGGCCTTACAACTTTTCATTTCGATCAACTCACTCTCCAACTTGGCCAAAACAGCTCTAGGCGCTTCGTATTCGTTGTTGGCACGTCCCAAATAACAAGGATCGTGAAACGTAATGCGCTTACCGCTAAACCGACCGCCTTCAACCTTGAGTTTCCCTTCGTCTAGCAATTGTTTGAGGAATTGGGTGTGATGCACCACTTCATATTTCCCGCCTAAGCCTGGGTACTCATTTTTTAATGTGTTAAAACAGTGTGGACAGGCAGTAACAATCTTTTTTACTTCGTAGCCATTAAGCACCTCAATGTTGGTCATGGCTTGCATTTGAAACAAAAATTCATTCCCCGCACGCTTGGCAGGATCGCCCGTACAGCTTTCTTCTGGTCCAAGCACGGCAAAAGAAACTTCAGCTTTTATCAATAACTTGACAAAAGCCTTTGTAATTTTCTTTGCCCGTTCGTCGAAACTTCCCGCACAACCCACCCAAAAAAGCACCTCAGGCTGTTTGCCTTGGTCTGCGAATTCGGCCATGGTTGCAATGTTAGTCATGTTGTCCATCATCAAAGACCTCTATGGTCACTTCTTTTTCTATAAGATCGGTGAATTTTCCGTTGTAACGTGTTGCCTTAACCAGGTGATTATCTACCCAGTGATAGTTTCCACCACGAGGCTTGCCCATAAGCAATGAGTGATATTTAAATCCGTATTTATTTAACCAGTCTTCGGTTACCTTACGGTGATTTTCAGTTCGTGAGGTGAAAAAACAAATCATATGCCCTTCGTCATACCACTTGTTCAATGTTTCCAATGCATCAGGATACAATTCAGCAGTAGCCATACGCTCAGGCTCCTCATTTGGAATATCATCACAAATGGTTCCATCAATATCAATTAGGTAGTTTTTAACCCCCTCTGGAAGCACCGGACTGATATGTTCTCCGTCCTCTAGCTTTTCTTGCAACAATTGCTCTACTTCTTCTTTGTTCATGTTCATATATTTATTTCTTCACGCCATGCGATACGGTCTTGTTGATTAAATGGCCACGGAGCACCGTTGTTTTCTACGTTGGACATCATGTTGTTGAGTTCTGTTGGTGCTGCAGATTGTTCCATAACAAGATAGCGTCGCATATCTGTAATTATGGAAAGTGGATCAATGGCTATCGGACAAGCTTCTACGCAAGCGTTACAAGAAGTACAGGCCCACAATTCTTCTCTTGAAATATAATTATCCAAAAGGGTGTTTGCATTCACTTGTTCGCCTTTATTTAAGGCCGCGCCTACTTCCGTAAGACGATCACGTGTGTCCATCATTATTTTTCTAGGGGATAGCTTTTTGCCTGTTTGGCTTGCTGGACATTCAGCCGTGCACCTTCCACACTCAGTACAGGAATAGGCATTCATCAATTGCACCCAGTTTAAGTCGGTTACATCAGCAGCCCCGAAGGTACTAGGCGCAGTATCAGTAGCTGGAGCAGCATAAGGATCAGCGTTGGGATCAAGCATCAACTTGACCTCATCGGTAACCGCTTGCATATTTGTAAACTGCCCTTGTGGTGTGAGCTTAGCAAACCAAGTATTGGGAAATGCCAAGATAATGTGCAGGTGTTTTGAATAATACAGATAGTTTAAGAACAATAAAATCCCCGTAATGTGTAGCCACCAAGTTGTGCGTTCAATACTTACAACCTGAGCTACACCCATGCCGTCAAAGAGAGGTAATAACCATTGACTAATCGGGAAGCTGCCAGCAGTAAGATAATGCGGGTCTTGAGCGTTTAGCTGCAACCAATAATCAGAAGCATTCATGGTTAAGAACAAGCCCATAAGCACCACTTCTGCATAGAGGATAATATCTGCATCCCACTTAGGCCAGCCTTTCATTTCAGCGCTCCAAAAACGTTTGATGCGTACCACATTACGTCGAATCCAAAATAAGACAACACTTACCAAAACCAACGTAGCAAAGACCTCAAAAGTTGCGATTAAAACATCGTAAAATCCTCCTAAAAAGGGCGCAAAAACTCGATGCGTACCCAAAAAGCCATCAATGATGATTTCTAGTAATTCAATGTTTATTATCACAAAACCTACATAGACTATAACGTGCAGCAATCCAGAAAGCGGTTTGCGAACCATTTTGGATTGACCAAGCGCAATGCGTGCCATATGCAACCACCTTTTTTTAGGGTGGTCATTTCTGTTGGCGGCATTGCCTAATTTTATATTACGAATGATGCGACGAATGTTGCGCGTAAACAATCCCACTAGGGAAAAGAAAAGTACTCCAAAGAATATATTTGACACGTAAGCGCCCATGTTCTACTCTGATTTTTCAGGTTTTTCGTACGTCTTGTTCTTTTTGCCAAAAAGGGAAAAATGAACGTATCTTTTTGGGTTAAGGCGCATGTCTTGCAACAGCAATTGTACTTGTATGTTCGTCTCGTTTAATGCATTTACTAACGAATCGCTTTGAACGAGCTTGCCCAAAGTTCCTTCTCCTGCACTTACCTTATTGGTAATATCGGATAGGTTAATCGCAGAGTCCTCGAGCATGCGGATGGTAGCTGCAAGGGGTGCTTGTTGTAGCGAATCGGTTATGGCAGCAGCGTTTTCAGAAGCACGAGCTAGCGCATCAAAGGTGTTGTTAAGCGCTCCATCCGTATCGTTAATAGAACTGCTAAGCGTATTGGTCAAGGTGGAAAGTGCAGCCGTGGTTTCACTAAACTGATCAATGGATTGGCGTAAAGCTTCTTGGCGTTGGGAATCCATTACGTTTTTGAATGAAATCAAAACAGAATCGGCATGAACAATCATGCTCTCAATTTTTTCTTGCAGGGGGGATAGTTTCTCGTTCACCAAGTCTGTAAGTCCAGGAGCTACAGAAGTCTGAAGGGTATCGCCGTGTTCTGCATCAGCAGCATCGTCAAAAGCAGGAATTATGGCCAGTGCCTTACCACCTATTAAACCAGACTCATAGATCTGTGCAATGCTGTTTTTGGAAAAAGGGAAATCGTTTTCTACTCGAAAAGTAACTAAGATTTTGGCATCTGGATACATCAGTTTGCTGTTCTCAACAGAACCTACTTCATACCCATTTATCGTGACAGGAGTTCCGTTTAGCAATCCTTCCGTATTATCATAAACACCAAAGAACTGTCGATCAGAAACAAAAACATCGTTAGATTTAAGATAGCTAAAGCCAATAAAAAACAAGCTTATCCCAAAGATAAAGAGCAAGGCTGTTTTTATTTCGTTAGAAAATTTCAAAATCAAAATATTTTTTCAAAAATACACAATATTTGTGCAGTTTAACAGGCTTATTTAGATTTCATTTCATGAGTTATTGACACTTCGTTGTTGCCTTCAAATGCTTTAATATATGCCCCCTTATAGCCTTTTTCCACGAGTGTTGCTATTGCTTTTCTAGCCAATTTATAGGAAGAAAATGAACCGTAATAATACCTGTATAGACCACCCGTTTTGATGCGTGACACATCCGTTAATCCCTTAAAATTATACGGCTTTAATGCCATTTTTTTGGTGCTTGCAGCAATCTGAATTCGAAAGGTCGTAGCCGCTGCGCTGCTGTTTGCAGTTGTGGCACTGGTGATTTCATCAGGTGCTGTGTCCATAACAAGACCAGTGAACAAGGTGCCGTCTAAGGAAGATTTATATTCCATAATGGCTTTGGCTATAGCCCTACTTATTTCGGTTTGTCCACGTTTTGAATTTAGATAAGCACCTTCTTTTGAGTTTGTCAAAAAACCTGTTTCAACCAACACACTCGGCATATAGGTATTGCGAAGCACCAAAAAACCCGCCTGCTTTACGGTCCTATTTTTCCGTTTTAAATTTTTGACAAAACTCTGCTGAATATAATTTGCAGCTTCAATACTTTGGTTGAGATAATCTTCTTGCATCAAGACCAAACTAATCACAGACTCGGGATTGTTGGGGTCAAAACCGTCGTACTCTTGTTCGTAATTGTCTTCCAGAAATATTACTGCGTTTTCTTTTTGAGAAATGCGAAAGTTATCTTGATTGCGGTGTAGTCCTAAAACAAAAGTACCTGCGCCATAGGCATTAGAATTATGGGCATCACAGTGAATGGAAACGAATAAATCAGCTTTGGCCTTATTGGCCACACTAGCCCTGCCATTTAAGGTAACATATTTATCTGATTTTCTTGTGTAAACAACGTTGACCCCTTTTTCTTTTTCGAGTATGGCACCCGTCTTAAGGGCGATGCTTAATACTATTTTCTTTTCGTAATACTTGTTACCTCTATTTCCGGGGTCTTTGCCCCCATGACCTGCATCAATGACAACAGTAAAAGGCTTGTCATTTTGGGCATACATTTTGATGTGAAAGCTTGAAACAGTCGCAATAAAAAATAAAGCAATTTTAATGAAGCGCATTCTGGATAAAATATGTGTATTTTTGAAGCATTCAAGTTGATCTCTTTGTCAAAAGTAATACATTATTCTGGCACCTCATATAAACAGCATTTTTGTTGTCTTATGTTTTTATTCAGCACCTTTGGGTTTGCACAAAAGCAAGCCATTGACGAAGCAGTTGTTGACAGTACGCTTCAAGATAGCGTTGTTGAAAAAAAGACAGGATTACTTGATAAAATCAAAAGACATGCCGATGGGTATATGATTGTTAACCGCAAGGAAAACAAGCTATACATGTACGATGGTGCAGAACTGTACTATCAAAATATTGAGTTAAAATCTGGTGTTATCGTATTGGATTACACGACCAATGAAGTTTCTGCCGGTCGTATAAAAGATTCGTTGGGTAACTTGGTCCAGCCGCCTGCCTTTAAACAAGGAGGTGATGAAGTATTTCCAGATTCAATTCGTTTTAATTTTGATTCCAAGAAGGCTATTATTTGGAATTCCAGAAGTGAGCAGCAGGGCATGAACGTCAAGGCCACAACAACCAAAAAACAAAACGACTCGGTTTATTATTTGCGAAACGCCAAGATAACAACATCAAAAGATGTAGACGATCCAGAATATTATATTCGAGTTAGAACAGCAAAGTTTGTTCCCAAGCGCAAAATGATTTCTGGGTTAAGCAACCTCTATATTGCCGATGTTCCTACTCCATTGTTCTTGCCTTTTGCATATTTCCCTATGACAGAAAATCGTGCAACCGGGTTTTTATTCCCCACCATAGGCGAGAATTTTAACAGGGGTTATTTCCTTCAAAATGGTGGATACTATTTTGTGATAAACGACAATTTAGATGTAGCTACGCTTGGCGATTACTACACCAACGGTAGTTATGGCTTTCGGGTAGAAAGCAACTACAACAAGCGCTATCGTTACCGAGGAAATTTTAGCTTTCGATATGAAAATTTAATCAATAGCGAGCGCGGACTTCCAGATTATAGCAAATCTACTATATTCAACCTAAGGTGGTCGCATAGCAAAGACAGCAAATCAAACCCTAATAGTCGGTTTTCTGCATCTGTGAATCTGGGCGCCAGCAACTACTTTAGAGAGTCTTTGAATCAGATTAACACGACAAATTTTTTAAACAACACGCTAAACTCTTCTGTTTCGTACACTAGAACGTTTCCCAAATATCCATCTGTAAACTTGTCCGTATCTGCCACGCACAGCCAGAACACCCGCTCCAAGACTGTAAACATGACTTTGCCGTCGCTTACAGCCAATATGGAACGTATTTACCCCTTTGCCAAGCGCAACGGTATAAAAAAAGGAGTTTTCCAAAATATCAATTTTCAATACAGTATGCGAGGCGATAATCGCATCAATACCACTGATGACCTCATTTCTGAAAAAGGCTTGTTTTACGGAGCTAAATCAGGAATGCAACACAACATACCCATCAATACCAACTTCAAAATAGCCAAGCATTTTAATTTTACATTGGGTGGGAATTATAAAGAGGTTTGGACCAATCAGACCACAAAAAAATACGACTACGATATTTTGCTCGATGCACTACCCGAGCAGGACACCATTTCAGGTTTTGATCGATTTGAACAATACAGTTTTAATATGGGCGCCAATACGACACTGTATGGGGTCTTTAATTTTAAAGAAGATAAGAAAATTCAGAGCATTCGCCACGTAATAAACGCTAATGTTAATTACAGCAACAGTCCGAGTTTCGAAAAATATTACGACGAATACATTATTGATGCAAATGGGAATACTGCAGACTATACAAGGTTTGAAGGCGGGCTTTACGGCAGACCTGGCAACACCAAATCCAGTTCAATTGGCATTACCATTCGGAATAATTTGGAAGCTAAAATAAAGGACAAAGACTCAACAAAAACAGAGTTGAAAAAAATCAAAATACTAAACAATCTTAATTTTAGTACAAACTATAACATAACAGCCGATTCGCTCCGTTGGAGCCCCGTACGTATGAGCACTGTTGTTCCCTTGCTGGACAACAAACTCAACATTAATGTCGGGGCAACATTTGATCCCTACGCCTTGGACGAAAACAAGGCACGCATCAATACCTTTAGTGCCAGCAATGGTGGTCCACTTTTTAGAATGACAAGTGCCAACATCAACTGGGGGTATGATTTTAAAAGCAAGGGTAGTGAAAGGGATAATACTGATGATAACGATGGAAATATTCCAGGACTGAACAACAATAGGGCCTTGGACGAACAACGGGATTTTGGCAATTCGGATGATGAAGACGAGACGGCATCTGAGGATGAAAAAAGTACTTCGTTCTACAAAACCAACATTCCGTGGAGTGTAAACTTGAGACATAGCTTTACATATTCAAATAGTAAAGATCAACGTCAAATCAGCAACAACTCGTTAATGGCTTCTGCAAATGTGTCGCTTACGCCCAAATGGAAAGTCAACGTATCATCTGGTTATGATTTTAAAAACAAAGGGGTGACATTTACGAATCTTGGAATTGACCGAGACCTTGAAAGTTGGACCATGAATATTTCTTGGACACCCTTTGGAAATCGTGAATCGTGGTTTTTCTTTATTGGTGTTAAATCTGGAATACTGCGCGATTTAAAATATGAAAAACGTCGGGAACCAGATAAAAGTCTTTAATTTAGGAATATGAAAACGATTATTAAAACAGATAAGGCACCCATGCCTATTGGGCCATACAACCAAGGGATATTGGTAAACAACACATTATATGCCAGTGGTCAAATTGCAATAAATCCAGCCACAAACGAGTTGATTTCTGGAAATATAGAAGACGAAACCAAACAAGTAATGGAAAACTTGGCTGCTGTGCTAGATGCAGCAGGGATGCATTTTTCTGATGTCGTCAAGTGCAGTATCTTTATTTCTGACATGAATGACTTTGGAGCCATTAACCGTGTGTATGGCACATATTTTGATGACGAAAATGCACCTGCAAGGGAGACCGTTCAGGTTGCCGTACTACCAAAGCATGTTAAAGTAGAGATATCCCTAATAGCCGTAGCCTAGGACATTTTCAAGTGGTACTCCACCAAACCGTCAATAGGTTTTTTATGCACATTCCCAATAGTCAGACCCAAATCCTGTAAGACTTCTGTTAGCTCATCTTTGAGATAAAAGGCTATAGAACCAATAAAATGAATCGGTAAGCTTTTGGCGTTTTCAAATTGTAGTATCTGATGGCGTGCAAATAAATCAAAGCCTTTCTTTATAAGGGCTTGGCTATACTCATTGTCTTTATTTTCAATCAAGAAACGAGCAAAAGTTGCCAAATACGTGTTTGGATTTGATTTTTTGTAAAGGTTCGTTTTGATGGATTCCGAAGACAAATCAAAGGACTCTTCAAAAACAGCAGCCATTTTTTCAGGTATCTTGTTAAAATAATAATCACGCAACAACTGACGACCAAAGTAATTTCCACTGCCATCATCCATAAGAATGTATCCCAATGAATCAACCCGTTGTTCAACCTCTTTTCCGTCAAAATAGCTGCAATTGGACCCTGTCCCAAGAATGCATACAATGCTCTTTTTCCCAGGCTCTGTTGCGGCATAAACAGCTGCATAGGTGTCTTCCTTTACTTCTATTTTAGCACTCGGGAAAATACTTTGCAATACTTTCTTCAACAATACTCTGGGTGGCTTAGTACCACAGCCTGCTCCGTAAAAATGAATATAGTTTACAGATTTACGCTTGCGATACAAGTCGTAATTGTTGATGATGCGCTCTTCCAAAATTGCATCGGACAACACTTGGGGATTAAGCCCTTGTGTTTGCGTTTCGAAAAGCACATCATTTTGTGCATCAAGAGCAATCCAATCTGTTTTGGTTGAACCGCTATCAATTATGAGTTTCATGTGATTATAATTGGCTAACGTGTGCTGCTAGATCGAGTAGTTTATTCGAGTATCCTGCTTCGTTATCGTACCAAGTAACAACTTTAAAGAAAGAGCCGTTAAGTTCAATACCTGCATTTGCATCAACTATGGAGGTGCGAGCATCGCCAATAAAGTCTTGGGAAACGACCAATTCTTCTGTGTAACCCAAAATTCCCTTAAGCGCACCCTCAGAAGCAGCTTTAACCGCTTTCATTACGCCGTCATAGCTTGTTTCCGTTGCGAGTTTAACGGTTAGGTCAACCACAGAAACATCTGCTGTTGGAACACGAAATGCCATACCCGTAATCTTACCTTCTAATGAAGGAATTACCTTGGTAACTGCTTTTGCAGCTCCAGTCGATGCGGGAATAATGTTTAATAAAGAAGAACGGCCTCCTCGGTAGTCTTTTCTAGATGGACCATCAACGGTCATTTGGGTTGCCGTAACTGCGTGAACGGTTGTCATTAAAGCCTCTTCAATACCAAAAGCATCGTTTAAAACTTTGGCTAAAGGAGCCAAACAGTTCGTGGTACATGAAGCATTTGAAACAATGTTATCAGATGCTTTGGCATCTTCGTGGTTAACACCCATAACAAACATAGGCGCGTCTTTTGAAGGCGCCGAAATAACTACTTTTTTTGCACCGCCGTCTATGTGAGATTGAGCCATGTCCAAAGTGGTAAAAATACCTGTACACTCGGCAACAACTTCAGCGCCAATGGCGTCCCATTGTAAGTTTTTTGGATCGCGTTCTGCTGTAATACGGACTGTTTTTCCATCAACAACAAGGTGGCCATCAGCGATTTCAACACTAGCATCTACTGTGCCATGAACCGAATCGTATTTTAATAGATATGCGAGGTGTTCCACATCTAAAAGATCGTTTATTGCAACGATATCAATATCGTCTCTTTTAAGTGATGCACGAAAGACCATTCTACCGATTCTTCCAAATCCATTAATTCCAATTTTTAGGTTTGCCATAGTAATTTAATTTTTAATTTAAAGTCTCATTATTTCTGATACACGAACAAGCTCGTTATCAATTTTCGATTTCCCTTTGATGGCTTTTTCTAAAGGGGTTAATATCATTTTTCCGTCACCGATTCCAACCATATAGCCAGATGTACCCTTGCGCAATTCTTCAACGGCTCTAAGTCCCATTCTGCTGGCTAGCACACGATCAAAACAACTTGGAGCACCTCCGCGTTGCATGTGGCCAAGCACAGAGACCCGTACCTCATAGTTAGGAAGGTTTTCCTCTATATATTCGGCTAATTCAAAAACGTTTTTTCCAATTTTATCACCCTCTGCTACCATAACAATACTAGAGAGTTTTCCAGATTTTTTTGAGCGTTTGAGCGATTCTAACAAACGATCTAATCCCATATCTTCTTCTGGAATAAGGATTTCTTCAGCGCCAGCGCCAATACCAGAGTTCAAGGCTATATGGCCTGCGTCACGCCCCATTACTTCTACAAAGAATAAGCGGTTGTGAGAAATGGCGGTATCTCTAATTTTATCTACTGCTTCAACAACAGTATTCATAGCAGTGTCATAACCTAGCGTATGAGAAGTACCGTAAATATCGTTGTCAATAGTACCAGGAATTCCAATAACAGGAATACCAAATTCTTGTTGAAAAATTAAGCCTCCAGTAAAACTCCCATCGCCCCCAATAACTACTAGTGCGTCAATATTTTTTTGCTGTAAGTTGGCAAATGCTTTTTTACGACCTTCTTTAGTTCTAAATTCGCTAGAGCGCGCTGACTTAAGTATAGTACCACCCTTATTGATGATATTGTTCACGCTTCTTGGCCCCAAAGGCTTTATACTACCTTCTATCATACCCTCATACCCTCTGTAAATACCAAAGCAATTAAGTTTGTAAAAAGCTGCGGAACGCACTACCGACCTGATAGCGGCATTCATACCGGGTGCATCGCCTCCTGAAGTGAGTACGGCAATGTTTGAAATTTTGACGTCAGCTGAATCTGTAGAGTTCATCGTTTAAATTGCTGTGCAAATTAACGAATAATCTCTCATTTTAACCTAATGATTTAAGGCTTAATGTTGTCTTTTTTGTTAAAAATTTTATTGACAAGCTCTTGGAAAGAATCGAAACGAACTTGATAACCAACTCCAATACCTTGCGTATAGCCCAAATCGTCACCAAAATATTGGAATTCATTTTCCTTATTAAACACACGCGCACGGAGGTCTCCCTTCTTATTAAGCAAGAATTCGAGTTTAACATTTCCAATAATCATGGTCTCCTCTTCATTGCCAACAGGCACCCCTACTTTCCCGTCAATTAGAATACGCTCATTAATATTAGTTGACAAACTCACCCCTAGTCTATCGCGATTTTTAATGGAAACAGCAGCATTGCGATCGCCTTGGAGGTAATCAATACCCAAATTCAACTTATCGTTTTCATTGGTAAAAATATTATCAAAAATTCCAGATGCCTTTTCAAAAAGATTGGTTGTTAGGGTTTGGCTAGAAATTGCCGCCAACGAAACTTCATTGATAAAACTGCCCTGTGAGAGCAACGAAATGGCTTGAAGCTGTCTTCTTTCTTCATCGTTGAGCCTGTAGTTTAATTCGTTTCTAACGACTCCTGAAGCGTTTGGGAAATTAATCTCAAACGTTGGAGTTTCAGGGTTAAGCAGGTTTCCAAACAAGGTTATGGAAACGTCTGTAGGGATTTTTTGACTGATGTTATCACCCTCCAAAAGCACTGCAGGGTTAGCACCACCTGGAACCTCATAGATGGCCTGCATATTAATTTGAGCACCATACGGATCACCCTCCCAGAAAATAACACCTCCTGGTTCCAAACGAAATGTTTTGTCAATGAGTCCTAGATTCTTGAAGTTGTATATTCCTTCAAAGGCAATAAAGTCCCCCCACATAGCAAACGACCCCGCTGTATCTATTTCCATTAGGATACTCCCTGCGCCACGACCACGCAAAAAACTTTTTGTTTCGGGATCAACGACAATTTCAACCTCTGCTTCTGGCGTAACATCCAATTCAAAGTTCAATTGCAAGCCTTTTACGGTATTGAATTGTACTGTTTCAAGTCCTTCTTCAACTTGCTTATCTATAAAATTGATGAAAGAAACGTCACCAATTTTAGTATCGTATTGAATTGGAATAAAAATACTGGTTCCCGTAGCAGTTTCACCCACAACGTCTATTTGCATGTTTGAGAAAGCGCCGTAAAGATGAGCGTCTCCCTTAAAATAGGCATTGCCGTAATACAACGATTCTTCCGAAAAAGGTGTATCGAGCACTTCAAGTTGTGTGGCATTTATGTTCATGTCCAATCCCCAATTGGAAAAAGACTGATGGGTTAGCACACCTGTGAGTTGAGCTGTTTGATCATCACCTGAACGAAAGGGAGAAGTGTTTATACGTATTAAATCCTCACTAAATCGAAAGGGAACAGCAGCTGTAAAATTGTATAGGGTGTTTAAATAAGGCACACCCAACGTCAGCTCATCAACAACAAACTCCCCTGTGGGAATGATTTTACCCGCTGTGGAAGACAACTGTAGGTTTCCGTTGGCTCTTCCACGAAAAGGCGAAAAGACATCATTTGTCAAACCTGCAATTAACGACATGTTATAGTCTGAAAAAGCCACATCAATATCCCAAGTAGGAATGGCGTTCTGTATCCCAATAGTTCCAGTAGCTAGCAAAGCCTCTTTTCCATCATCTGATATTTGTAAGGCCAATTGATAATCTTGATTTTCTTTGTTTGATTGCAGCTTAAGATCAGCTTGTCCAAGGGATACACCATTTAAAGCTAAATCTGTCATGCGCAAACTTGAATTCCCTCCAAAACCAGAAGAAGACTGGCGGATATTGAGAAATCCATTTAGGGTTCCCTCCCACCTGTCTTTTTGAAAAGACAATAGATCCCTCAAATACACATTTGAAAATTTTACATCAACAGCAAAAGAATCGTATCCGTTTTGACTTGCATTGGCAGTGATAGCAGAATTTTCTGTCATAAAATTTAGATTACTAAAAGCAAAATCGCTAGTACTTGTTGCGGTCAAGGTGGGACTGCCATATTGCTTATCAATGGTCCAGCGATTGTTGTTAAAGAAAAGGGCTACATCTTGAATTTCTAAAATTGCTTGGGCAGAATCATTAATGGTAAATGCGGTATTGATTATATTAATGTCTTTTGCTTCTTTCGCAGCGCCAAATTCAATGCGACCATACAACTTATCTGAAACCTGGGCATTGATCCATTCAACATCATATAATTTGGCTTTGGGTGTAGCTATTTCATCTATACGAATACTTGAATGATAGATGGGTTGTTTGGTGTCAATCTTTAATGATATGCCACTTAATTGGGTATTGTTTACAGCGATACTTGGCGCGCGAACTTCAAGTTTAAAGAGAGAATCACTTGGCTTAATACTTCCTTTGATAAATGTATTGTCATCCAATGAAACAACGCCTCCGAAAAGAGCAGATGCAATCTTTCCGCGTAAGTTGAAATTAAAATCGACGTGCTGGTTTGGAGACATAGGAAGAGGCTTGTAACGCTTAAATTGACTGCCCAAGGCGTTTTTAGCAATTACCCCCATTTCTGAAGGCTTAAAATTTCCAATCACTAAACCTGTGGCCACGTCATCAGAATTTATATTTAATACCCGAAGTCCATTTGTAAGCCTAGATTGTGCAGACAGCGATGAGAACGAGTAGGTTTGGCCGGGTGTTATAAGTGTACCCTCATCAATGTATAAATCCCCAATCATTTCGTCAATGTTATTGCCTTGCAATGCCAAATCAACAGAGCCAGAAAAAATACCGTCAATGCCATTGGGCAACCACCCTAAAGCCTTAAAATCAAGTTGTTGAATTTCAGTGTTGAATGAAAAGTTCCTCATATCAGAGGCATAATCCACCTGTCCATTTAAATCAATGATAATAGATTCATCTTGAATATGCATATTCCCCAAAAAGAATTTTGGGTTAATGGTTCCCTCGATGGCCAAGGTGTCGTAGCTGTATTCGCGGTAGTTAAAATTGGTAAGCTTCCCTTCAATTGCAGCATTCAAATTAGACATATCAAAACCATTTCCAAAAACGACCACGCCAAGTCCAGTGCGACCAATTGTTGGCACAGCTGTAAGTTTGCCAATATCAAAATCATCCGAAGCAAGATTAATAGAAAAGTCGCTTACTTTTGAATCAAGAGCAAAGGAGGCATTGCTTTGCATGCGCCCGAGTGCTGTTTTTAGGTCAGCCTTTACATTCCACAACTTATCATTTAGTATCACTTTAGCATCAGTAGAAAAGTCATCCAAACGCATTAAAAATTCACTGACTTCAGCGGACAGCGTAAAAGGGATGGAAGCCGTATTTTCAGCCGCATCTATCTTTAAGTCAACTTCTAAAGACCTCGTATCCTCATCCAAGATGTTTTTGATTTTTCCATCAAAATTGACAGTAGTACTTTGATGCCTAATTTGAACACCTTTTGTGGTAAAATCATAAACGGGACCATCAATAGTTCCTTTTATTTCAACAAATTGCCCCTTCCAATTTGGCATGATTTTTATTAAATCCGATGAACCCATTGATGAGGGCTGAAGATCAATATTTAGGCTCACTTTATCTACAAAATCTTTTAATCCACCTTTAGGGTAAGTTAGCCGGATGTCCACATCAAGCACACTTTCTTTCGTTTGAATAACTGCATTTTCCAACTTCATTTGGGTTGGTGAAAATTGATACGTTCCAGCTAGTGAGGTCAGGGCTGTATCATGCCAATTTGTTTGGGTATTAAGCTGTTGAATATCTGCACTAATTACGTCTCCAACTATTTGAAAGTTTTGAATATCAGCGTTAAGTGCCGTAAATCGCTGTGCGTCATCCTTGCTTTTATTTTGATTTTGAATAATCACGGAAGCGTCTACCAAACTGATGGAAGTCGCCACAATTTCAGTTTTACTTTTGGTGTGTTCTTCCTTGATAAAGCGATTAAAAAACTGGTTTACATTAGACTTGCTTTCGTTTTCATAGATGGTGCTATTAAACACTACATCTTTTAAAAAAACATTTCCTATCTCATTTTCACCCTGCAAGATGGCGCCTAGACGGAGGGTATTTAAACGAAGATAGCCCGCATAAAGGAGTGTGTCTTGCTTATGGTCATAAGCCAATATGTCGTGAAGTTTAACATATCCAAAAGGAGAAACTTGTATGCTGCTGATTTCAATATTGGTGCCGAAGCGGTCATGGATACTTTTAGCAAAGCGTTGTCCAAAATAAGTTTGCGTTACTGGAAGCATTAAAACAAACACAATCAACAACATAAAAAGTAAAACAGCAGCAATGATGCTTCTTATTTTCTTTTTTATGGGAGGCTTCTTTTCCAAAGTGTTAATTTTGTGAATATATATTTATTTTGGCAACTATCATTTTAGGTATTGAAACTTCTTGCGACGACACAGCAGCTGCGGTGCTTGTCGATGGCAAATTACGTGCCAACGTCGTTTCGCAACAGCTCGAACACGAAAATTACGGTGGTGTAATTCCGGAATTAGCATCGAGAGCGCACGTGGAACGCATTGTCGCTGTTGTAGAAACTTCACTGTCAAAAGCAAATATCGACAAAAAAGACCTAACCGCAGTAGCCTATACGCAAGGCCCTGGCCTTCTTGGATCGCTGCTTGTAGGAAATGCTTTTGCAAAATCGCTTTCGCTTGCCCTAAACATTCCTCTTGTTGCTGTTCACCACATGCAGGCGCATTTGTTGGTGCATTTTATTGACGATGCTTTTCCTACGCCTCATTTTCCGTTTTTAGGATTAACCGTTTCTGGTGGGCATACGCAGCTAGTGCGCGTTGAAAATGCTTCCTCTTTTGATGTATTGGGTGAAACTCTCGACGATGCTGCTGGTGAAGCGTTTGATAAAACAGGCAAAATGCTAGGATTGCCCTACCCTGCCGGACCTATCATAGACAAATACGCCGCACTTGGCACCGCAAAATTTACTTTTGGCAAGCCAACGGTAGCCGATTTAAATTTTAGCTTTAGTGGCCTTAAAACAAGTGTATTATACTTCTTAAGATCGGCACAAGACAAAGACTCGGATTTTATTAAAAATAACCTTCACGACTTATGTGCCTCTATTCAAGCGGCTATCGTATCCATCTTGGTAGAAAAAGTAAAAACGGCCGTTAAGCAGACAAGCCTTAAACAAGTTGTTTTAGGAGGTGGTGTTTCCGCTAACAGTGGTTTGCGTAAAGCACTTGAAACTTGTAACATCACATTGTTTCTGCCCCCTCTGCCCTACACCACTGACAATGCTGCTATGATTGCCATGGCGGGCTATTTAAAATATAAAGCAGGAGCGTTTGACAGCCTATCTAGTGAACCAAAAGCAAGAGTTTTAATCTGATGCAGCAATTTTTGACACCCAATATAGACCCAGCATCAGAAAGCTACATCTTCAGCGAAGTTGAAAGTAAACACGTAGCCAAAGTGCTGCGTAAAAATGTAGGCGACATATTAAACTTAACCAACGGAAAAGGGCAACTTATAACAGCAAAACTGAGTTTGGTTTCTCCCAAAAGTTGTGTTGTTAAGCTTTTGGAAATCAAAAATATTCCAGTGCCGAAGACTGCCATTCACATGGTTGTGGCTCCGACCAAAAACACAAGTAGATTTGAGTGGTTTTTGGAAAAAGCTACAGAGCTTGGTGTTTATAAAATTACGCCTGTGTTATGTGATAGAAGTGAAAGGAAACACATCAAGCACGAACGCTGTGAAAAGATTATTCACGCTGCAGTAAAACAATCCCTACGCGCCTATGTGCCTATACTAGCGCCCTTAACACCACTTAAAGAATTAGAAATTAAGACACCAGCCTTTATGGCGCATTGTGAGGACAGCCCTAAAAAAAGCTTAAAAGATGTAGTTAATGGACAAATCAAATGCACTATACTCATTGGCCCAGAAGGGGATTTTTCCAAAAGCGAAATAGCATGGGCAAATGATCAAAATATTACAGCCGTACATCTTGGCAACAATAGGCTGCGAACAGAAACAGCTGCACTAGCAGCATTGCACACTGCATTGCTGATGAATCCATAATATTTTTTTACCTTAGAAATGTGAATGCAAATAATCTTACGCGCGGAATTGTACAAGCCTTCCTTATTATAGTTGGGCTCATCACACTATTTAATCTTGTCATGATGGCACAGTCTCTATTAGGCTATGTGTTTTTAGCAATTGTTGTCTCTCTCGTAGGTCAACCCATAAAGGGGTTTTTAACGAGGATACTTAAATTTAAAAACACCCTTGCTACCGTTGTTACGCTTTTAGTGCTACTGTTGCTCATTCTTGGACTTGGATCTTTGGTTGTGCCAGTAATTACCACGCAAGCGCAAAATTTATCGCTACTTCAGATAGACCAATGGGAAGCCGATTTACTCAGGTTGGTTTCAGACTTAGATATGTATTTTGAGAAATACGACATAAACCTCACGGAAAATATTAAAGACCTGCTGTCTAAAGTTGACTTTAGCTTCCTTCCCAACCTTTTAAATGGATTTTTAGGATTTTTAGGCGGATTTACCATTGCGCTATTTTCTGTTTTATTTATCAGTTTCTTTTTGCTAAAAGACAGTTCGCTGTTATTGAGAAGTATTTTGCTCGTATTTGCTAATGACAAAAAAGAACGCATAGAGCGCTCCTTTACTCGAGTTGTTAGCTTGTTATCTCGATATTTTTCTGGCATCCTTTTACAAATAACCATCTTATTCTTATTTTACTCTGGTGTTCTGCTGATTTTTGGTATCCCAAACGCACTTACTATTGCCCTTATATGTGCTTTGTTTAACATCATTCCTTACATAGGCCCTCTGGCTGGTGGCGTTTTAATGATTATTCTTACCATGGTGAGCAATCTTGATGCAGACATAGCTAGTGTAATTGTACCAAAAACCATTTATGTATTTATCGGATTTGTGGTCGGTCAACTCATAGACAACTTCTTTTCACAACCTTATATTTTTTCAAAGAGTGTTAAATCTCACCCGCTTGAAATATTTCTTATTATCATTTTAGCAGGACTCTTGGCTGGACCAATAGGTATGCTTTTGGCTGTACCTATGTACACCGTTTTAAAAGTGATTTTGAGTGAGTTTTTGAGTGAAAATAGAATTGTCAAAGCTTTAACTAAAAACATGTAATTATGCTATACGTAACTACCGAAACCATAGCTGGAAAAAAAATTGTTGAATCTTTAGGTATGGCGCGGGGCAGTACGGTTCGTTCTCGCAACATTGGAAGAGATATTTTTGCTTCAATTAAAAATATTGTAGGGGGTGAAATTGAAGAGTATACCAAACTACAAGCAGATGCGCGCGAACAAGCTTTAAAACGCATGATAGACGACGCAAACCGTATGGATGCTGATGCTGTGGTAAATGTTCGATTTACAACTTCTGTTGTTTCCCAAGGGGCTTCTGAGATTCTTGCCTTTGGTACTGCTGTTAAAATAAACTAGATGAATCGTATTATTTGGATTGCTGTTATTGCAGCTGTAATATTTGCCGTTATCAACCGAATTCGTCAAAAAGATAAAGAAGATTTTGACCAACGCGATAATTAGTTGGCGGATTGCTTCTGATAACGTATTTTTGCCGGCGCTTTATTGCTTTAAAGGAGAGGTGCCAGAGTGGTAATGGAGCAGATTGCTAATCTGTCAACGCGTAAGTGTTGCCTGGGTTCGAATCCCAGTCTCTCCGCAACTTAACTCAAGCTTTTTGGAATTCTTTTAGAACTTTCAAAAAGCTTTGAAGTTAACTAGCAAAGATTAGGTCGCGTAGCTCAGCTGGATAGAGCATCTGCCTTCTAAGCAGACGGTCCTAGGTTCGAATCCTAGCGCGATCACGTAATCGGAGAATTGATTCACAGAAATTGGTTCTCCTTTTTTTATGTTTGAGATTTCCTTCGATAAAATCGGAATTGACCCAAAAATAGCGTTCACTTTTGGGGTTCGAACTTGGTCGTTTGACTTGTCGTAACCCAATCCGGATGGAAAGACTAAATTTTGCAGTTTTTTGTCTTTGTTTTAAATCCCCATCAGCCCAAATCTTCTCGAGAGATTCGGATAAAGTAAGGGCTTTATCAATGGCCAGTTCAAGGTTCGAACTACTAAGTGTTGGATTTTCAATTTTTGACTGTAGTTCATCTTTTTGAGTTTCATCTTGTATTTAAATCATGTGTTAGATAAGGTTCTTCAAACTCGTGTACTTATTTTGCAAAAAAACCATTTGTAACACAACATGAAACATTTCTTCATTAATTTATAGGTTATGCGATTTAAATTTGTTTTAATTACTAATAAAATGAAATATCTATACAGTCTATTTGTTACGCTTTTAATTTTTGTAACCCCTTTATTTTCACAAAACATTAATAAACTTGCAATTCCATCAGAAAAAGTTGATCGAATGCAATGGTGGAGTGAGGCACGCTTTGGTATGTTCATCCATTGGGGTTTGTATGCCTTGCCTGCCCGTCACGAATGGGTAATGAGTAATGAACAAATCTCTAAAAAAGATTATAAAAAATATGTAGAATTCTTTAATCCAGATCTTTATGACCCAAGAGAATGGGCTAAGCTCGCAAAAAATGCGGGTATGAAATATGTAGTTTTTACTGCTAAACACCACGATGGATTTTCAATGTACGATTCAAAATATTCAGATTTTAAAGTTACGAACTCTCCTATCGGAAGGGATCTTTTAAAAGAATTAATTGATGCGTTTAGGGCTGAAGACATCCGGATAGGTTTATACTACTCTTTAATTGATTGGCATCACCCAGATTTCTTAGTTAACGAACACATACACCCAGAGCGTAACAAGCAAGAGGAAATAGCAAATGATGAAAATCGAGACAAGAATAAGTTTCAACGTTTTCTTATGAATCAAATAACAGAGCTCTTGACTAACTATGGTCAAATTGATGTTTTGTTTGCTGATTTTTCTTATCCACACAAAAAAAATGGCAAAGGGAAATCATATTGGAATTCCGAGGCACTATATAAGCAAATTCGGAAACTTCAACCAAATATTGTTCTTAATGATCGATTAGATTTAGAAGAAGAGGGTGGCTGGGACTATAAAAGCCCCGAACAGTTTATGCCTAAGAACTGGGTTACTTATCAAGGGGAAAAAGTACCTTGGGAAACATGTCAAACTTTTTCTGGTTCATGGGGTTATCACAGAGACCAATATACTTGGAAAAGCATTAGACAAACAATAGTGATGTTGATTGAGACAGTAAGTAAAGGCGGAAATTTACTCTTAAACGTTGGTCCGACTGCACGTGGCGTTATTCAAGATGAAGCTGTTGAACGCCTTGAGGCCACACATCAATGGATGAAATACAACAGTCGTTCAATATATGGGTGTACCGCAGCACCAGACGAGTTTGAAACGCCAGATAATTGCCTTTTGACCTATAATCCAAAAACCAATAGGCTGTATGTTCATGTGTTGGAGTGGCCATTTAAAACAATCTACCTGCCGGGCTTGGCTGGAAAAGTCAAATATGCCCAAATTTTAAACGATGCATCAGAATTGAAATTGGGCACCCAAAAAGGCGCTTGGTTGGACGATGTATCAGAAGGTGACAATGGATTAAAAATCAATATACCCGTGCGTTCACCTAACGTGGAGATTCCCGTAATTGAGCTTTTTTTGAAATAACATAAATCAAATGAAACGCCAGGCATTATTTTTATGTGCCCTCTTTTTGAGTAGTTGCACACAGCAATCTGCTCCAAAAAAGCACATAAACAAACCGCCAAATATTATTATTGTTTTAACAGATGACCAGGGTTTTAAAGATGTGGGGTTTAACGGATCTCAAGATATTTTGACCCCCAACATTGATAAGCTTGCAAAACAAGGTATTGTATTTTCAAATGGGTATGTGTCACATCCGTATTGCAGCCCCTCAAGAGCGGGCATTATGACAGGTCGCTATCAGCAACGTTTTGGGCATGAACACAATGTTCCATTTGATCCTGAAGACGCTAGCATGGGCACTCCGGCAACCGAAATTTTTTTACCTCAAAAAATGAAAGCGGCAGGTTATAATACCTATGCCATAGGCAAATGGCATTTGGGCAATCATCCTTCACTCTTGCCCCATAACAGAGGGTTTGACAAGTGGTTTGGCTTTTCTGGTGGGAATATGAACTATTGGGGTTTTTCACAGAACGAAAACCGTATGCACATACAGCGCAATGATATTAAAATAAGTTCTAATGAGTTAACTTATTTGACTGATGATTTTACACGAGAGGCTTTGTCAAATATTAAAGATAATGGGGATAAGCCTTTCTTTATGTTTTTATCTTATAATGCACCCCATAGCCCTGACCACGCCACCCTAGAATACTTAAACAAAACAGCGCATATTGAGTACGGTAAGCGCAGTGTCTACGGAGCCATGATTGCAGGAATTGACAAAGGAGTAGGTCAATTGGTAGATTTACTTACCGACATGAATATTCGAGATAATACCATGATTGTTTTTTTAAGTGATAATGGAGGACGTTTAGATGCGGCAAACAATGGTCCTTACCGCGGGCATAAGGGAATGCTATTTGAAGGAGGAATTCGGGTGCCTTTTGCCATTTCTTGGCCAGCAAAGCTGCCAAAAGGAAAAACCTACAACGAACCCATGATTTCACTTGATTTATTTGCTACATGTATGGCTGCAGCAGGAATTGAGGTCCATGAAACCGACAAGCTGGACGGCATTAATTTAATACCACTTTTAAGTGAAGATAATACCCAAAAAAGAGAAAGAACGCTTTACTGGCGTGTGGCAAATGGCGAAGAATACGCGATAAGAAAAGGAAACTTTAAACTAATCAAAAGTGCGTACAAAAACAAAACCATGCTTTTTGATTTAGAACAAGACCGCCAAGAGATTAAGGATGTTTCGTATGATCATCCAGAAGTTGTAACTCAATTACTTACCTTACACCAAAGTTGGAATGCTGAATTAGCTGTACCAAGGTGGACCGATCCACACATGGACAATGTAAAAAAAGAAGAAGCAAATACACGCGCCTACAGAAAAAAGTCACTGTCCAAAAAAGAACAACCTCAATATGAATAAAAAATTACGAATTTACCACACTAAGGCCTTTCGTTTTATTTTACAATTATGTATCCTGATTTTGATTTCTGTGTTGTCAAATCAAGAGGTTTACGCTCAAAATAAATCAAGTGAACGTCCAAATATTATTTTTATTCTCACCGATGATCATCGGTACGATTTGTTGGGTTGTACTGGAAATACAATCATCCAAACGCCGCATTTAGATAAGCTGGCAGCAGATGGGATACTATTTACAAACGCGCATGTAACAAGTGCTATTTGTACACCGAGCAGGGCATCCATGTTTTTAAGCCAATTTGAACGTAAACACGGAGTTAATTTTAATTCAGGGACAAGTGTGTCAGCGGATGCTTGGAATAATTCATATCCTGTTGTATTGCGAAAGAATGGCTATTACACAGGCTACATTGGAAAAAATCACGTTCCCATTGGGGTGGGCGGCTATAAATCGGGGCTTATGGAAGCTTCGTTTGACTATTGGTATGCGGGCCACGGGCATCTTATGTTTTACCCCAAGGAACGACACGAGATTTTTAATGGTGCTGTAAACGATACGCAAGTTGAGATTTTAGGTGAGGGAGTAACAGACTTTTTAACTAACGAACACAAGCTTCAAGGCGCAAAGCACTTTTTATCAGGCATTCCAAAGGACAAGCCCTTTTGTATGAGCATCAATTTTAACTTGCCCCACGGCGCAAGTACCAGTACAATGAAGATGCGTCCGACCGATCTCGAAACCTATAAAAGTTTGTATAGAGACATAGAAATCCCCTTGCCTAAATACTATACAGAAAAAAAGGCAATCACTTCGCCAAAGCTCCCTGCAGCTGTATTGCATGCCGATGATCGACAAGATATCTATGATTTTGTGGACAACAAACAAGACTTACGCGAACGCATGATTCGGAATATGCAAGCAGTTACTGGGATAGATGCGCTTGTTGGTAATCTACGGCAAACACTAAAAGAACAAAATCTAGACAAGAACACCATCATTATTTTTACTTCTGATCACGGTATTTTTTGGGGTGAAAGTGGCTTGGGAGGTAAAGCGCTGTGTTATGAAGTATGTACACGCGTGCCCATGATTATTTATGATCCGAACGCCCCGAGAAAGAGTCGAGGAATAAAAAGTGCCCAGTTGGTGCAAACCATTGACATCGCGCCCACCATGCTTTCTTATGCCGCTACACCTATACCCACATCCTATCAGGGAAAGCCCCTGAACGACATGATTCATGGAAACGATATCCCTGTTCGTGAGGTTTTATTTACCGAGAACTTATGGTCGACTCATTTTGGAAACCCACGTTGTGAGGCCGTGCAAGACAAAGAGTGGAAATACATACGGTATTATAAAAATGAAAACTTATCTGCTCAATATTTGATCGATACTGCCAAAAAATTCAAGGTCAACATGACAAGCATGCTCTATGCAAATCACGACCCACAAATAGCCGTATATCAATCTTTTATTGAAGGGCCACTCAACGGAGAGCCTGCAGTTTATGAAGAACTCTATCAGCTTACAAATGACAGTGACGAACAATACAATTTAGCCAATAGTCCAGCACATACAGACAAACTAAACGAGATGCGCGCGCTTTGGTATAAAACCTTAGTTGAAGCCAGAGGCACTGATGCAATGCAGGTAGTCCGATACACTATGGATAGCGAAGCAGAACGCGCCCAGTTAGTTAAACCAGAATAAGCATACCAACATGAAAATAACGATCAGACCACTGTATTTTTTTCTCATTATTTCACTAGCCTTGTTTCAATCGTGCAGTCAGCAGCTGACCACTGAACCAGTAAGCTTTAACGAGGGGTGGAGGTTTGCCAAAGGAGCTGTAGTTGGTGCATCCGAAATGGATTTTGACGATACTATGTGGCGCAATATAACACTGCCTCACGACTGGGCCATTGAAGGGCCATTTGACAGCTCTTACAATGCACGAAGTGGTGGATTGCCTTTTCATGGAATTGGTTGGTACCGTAAAAAATTTGACATACCAAACTCCGTTAAGGGAAAACACGTGACGCTTCATTTTGATGGTGCCATGAATAACGCCAAAGTTTGGCTTAACGGAACTCTTGTTGGCGACCGTCCGTATGGATATATCGGTTTTTCGGTTGATTTAAGTCCGCATTTAAATTATGGAGGATCAAATGTGGTTGCGGTTCAATTGGCGCCAGAAGACTTTTCTTCGAGGTGGTATCCTGGAGCAGGTATTTATCGAAATACTTGGCTCGAGATAAACAATGAAGTTCATGTTCCCAAATGGGGTACGTTTATTACTACCCCAAACATTACCGAAAACGAAGCATCAGTGCGTGTTCTTACAGAGGTTAAAAACATTGCTAATAGTGACAAAGAAGTTAGCTTACAGACTGTTATTTACGATCCCAACAACAAAGAGGTGGGTAACACCAACAGTATAGTTCAAACCAAACAAAATACTACCGTGGAGGCAGTTCAAACCCTTAGCGTTGAAACGCCCATGCTTTGGGATTTAGACAAACCAAACTTGTATAATGCCATGACGACAATTAAGTTTGGCGATACGGTTTTGGATACCTACAAAACGACTTTCGGAATAAGAACCATAGCGTATGGTGCTGATTTTGGCTTTAAACTCAACGATAAAAAGACACGTTTTAAAGGGGTATGCTTGCATCATGATTTGGGTCCATTGGGAACAGCTGTAAACAAGCGCGCAACCGAACGCCAGCTTGAAATCATGCAAGAAATGGGTGTCAATGCCATTCGCACCAGCCATAACCCTCCATCACCAGAGCAAGTCCAACTTTGTGACCAAATGGGATTGATGATTCAGGTAGAAGCATTTGATGTTTGGCAAATGGCAAAAGTAAAAAACGATTACAGCAAGCATTTTGACAAATGGCATGAGCGAGATTTACGTGACATGATTCGCAGCTTTCGAAATAGTCCTTCTGTGGTTATGTGGAGTATAGGGAACGAGATATTGGAGCAATCACACAAGACCAAGGGTCGCGAAATCACCCATAAATTAGCCGATATATGTCGCGATGAAGATAGTACAAGACCTGTCACTGCTGGATTTAATTATTATCCAGCTCCAATAAATAATGGGCTAGCTGAAGCATTGGATTTGGTTGGATGGAATTACAAACCAAGAAAGTATGAGGAGGTGGTGCAAAAGCAGCCCGACTGGATTGTCTATGGTTCAGAAACAGCCAGTACTGTAAGTAGCCGTGGCACGTATCACTTACCTATTAAAAAGTATGAGAAGCACGAATCCTTGCAGATAACCAGTTACGATTTTATCGGACCACCTTGGGCTTATCCACCAGATATTGAATTTGAAGCATTGGAAAAAACATCAAATAATTTAGGTGAATTTATTTGGACAGGTTTTGATTATTTAGGAGAACCTACACCATATGGCGGTAAAGATAACTCTACAAATGGGTACTGGAATGGCGATTGGCCTGCACGAAGTTCATATTTTGGAGCCGTAGACCTTTGTGGACTTCCAAAAGACAGATTTTATTTATATAAAAGTCAATGGACTAGCGCTCCAATGGTTCATGTACTGCCGCATTGGAACTGGGAGGGGAAAGAAAACGAAATTATCCCCGTTTTTTCTTACACCAATGCAGAAGAAGTTGAGTTATTTGTCAATGGAAAATCTTTTGGTAAAAAACGTAAGGGAATGGATAAAGCACCTGTTCCTATAAATTTTATTGACTGGGAAGGAGGGCGCTATAAGGGTACCTTTATGTCTCCTTACCGATTGATGTGGGAAGTTCCTTATCAGCCCGGATCAATCGAGGTTGTTGCCTACACCAATGGTGAAAGGGTTGCCAAAAAGCGTATAAACACAGCTGGTGAGCCAGCAAAAATTGAGCTTATTCCAGATAGAGTTGCTCTTCATGCTGACGGTAAGGACATTTCGTTTGTTACAGTGCGTATAACAGATAAAGATGGAAATTTGTGTCCAAGTGCTGACAATTTGGTCAAGTTTTCCGTCTCAGATTTGGGAACCATAGCTGCGGTGGGGAATGGAGATCCAGCAACAATGGCAGCTTTTCAATCGAACAAACGCAAGGCATTCAACGGACTGTGTATGCTTATGGTAAAAACCACAAAAAAATCAGGCTTGATTACTGTTCAAGCTACTTCTGACACTCTTCAAACAGCTTCTGTCTCCCTAAGGGTAGAATAATTTTTACGCATCTTTAAAACGGGCTGTATATTCCGATGGAGTCATCTTATATAAGGCTTTAAAAGATTGTGTGAAATATCCAGCAGTATTGAACCCCGTTTGATACATGCTTTCTTTGGCACTAAATCCTTTTTCTAGATATTGTGCAGCAATTTTAAGTCTGTAGTTACGTACAAACTCTGTTGGCTTCAGTCCTGTTATCGCCTTGATCTTGTTGTAAAAAGTAGTTCTACTCATCCCAATGTTTTTGGCAAGTAGATTTGTTGTAAAGGACGCATTATCGAGATTACGTTCTATTTCTTCGATTACATCCTGTATAAATTGTTCCTCCACTCCATTAATGTCAACTAAACTTGGTTCAAATGGAGATTTTTTAAACTCATCGTGAATCCTTATTCTGTTTTCAAGTAAAGAGTTAATCTGCATTTTTAATACGTCCATATTGAAGGGCTTAATCAAATACACATCTGCGCCAGCTTGAAGTCCTTCCACTCGAGATTCATTTGTTGTTTTTGCCGAGAGCAGGATGAAGGGAATATGATTAATTAGAATGTCTTTTTTTACTTGCCTACACACTTCCAGCCCATCTATTCCTGGCATCATGATATCACTGATGATAACATCTGGGGATTTTTCACTTGCAAGTTCTAGCCCTTTACTTCCGTTCACACAACTAATAATAGCATAATCTTCGCTCAATTCTGAAGCGATGTAGTGGTTTATTTCAATATTATCTTCGATAATTAAAAGCACGGGCTTGTTATCATTTTCATAGAAAATAACTTCTTTTCTTTCACTGGCTTGATGTATTGGCCTCTCCATCTTTGTTAAGATAAGCTCTTTGTCATCAATCATTTGTTCTGACGTTAAGTGTGCAGTCCCTAAAGGTAATGTAAGTGTAAATGTACTTCCTTCATTGAGTTTACTTTTGACTGCTAATGCTCCACCATGTATTTTTGCTAAACTATGCGAAAATGACAGCCCTATTCCAACCCCTTTATTTTTTTTGTTTTGGTTATCAGCTTGGTAAAAACGGTCAAAAATATTTTTAAGTTCACCCGGCTTGATTCCTACACCATTGTCTGTTACACTTAAGGCGAAATATCCCTCTGGGTAGTTTTGGTTCGGATTTTTCAACATAACCTTGATACTTATGCTGCCATTCTTGGGTGTAAACTTAATCGCATTTGACAATAAATTATGGACAATTTTTTCTAATTTATTGACATCTATCCAACTAAAGACCTTCTTTTCTGGAACATGATATTCGAGTGAAATATTTTTTTTATCAGCTAAAGAATTAAACTGTTCACTTATTTTTTTGACGACGCTTACAATATTTATATGTGTGCAAGTGAGTGGTGTTTTTCCCTGCTCAAGTTTTCGGAAGTCTAACAGTTGTTTTGTTAATTTTAAAAGATAGTCTGCGTTACTTTGAATAGTGTTGTATGATTTTAGACGATCTTCTTTTTTAAGTGAATCAATTTTACTAATGAGTTTTTCTACAGGTCCAAGTATAAGCGTAAGTGGCGAGCGTAATTCATGCGATATATTGGTGAAAAATTTAAGCTTTGCGACATTTAATTCTTTTTCTTTTTCTTTTTCAAGCCGATCAAATTCCAGTTTACGTTTCCTTCTAATATTGATTATTGTATATTGTCCGAAGAGTATTATTACTATCACTAACAAAACGAAATAAAGTATTTTGGTGAGTGTAGTCCAATACCATGGTGGATAAATCGTAATCTTCAATGATGCAGGTGCTGCTGACCAAGTACCATTGTCATTACTTCCAAAAACATAAAATGTATAATCACCTGCGGGAATATTGGTATAATTAGCAATTCTTAAGGCTGACGAAGTTTCAATCCATTCTTTATCAAAACCATCAAGTTTGTACTTGTACTTATTCAATAAGGGGTTGTCATAGTGAAGCGCTGAAAAGCTTAGTGAAAAGTTATTGGCATTGGCATCCAAATAAAGATGCTCTGTTTGCGTAATACTGTTTTCTAAATATATGTCTCCGTCAATGACTTCAAGTGGCTTTACAGGTGTGTACATCACATTTAAGGCTGTCAACACAGTCTTAGGGGCAATATCTGTTAACGTGTTGTTGTTTGGCGTGAATACATTTATTCCATTAATTCCTCCGAAAACCAATTCGTTATTTCCTCTTTTAAGTGCTGAAATTTCACTCATTTCTGGGTTTTGTAACTCACTAGCGAGGAAAGTTTGATAGGTTTCGTTTTTTGGGTTAAAGGCGATTAGACTATTGTTGGTACCTACCCATAATATACCGTTGCTGTCTTCGGCTATAGAATTGATGACATCATCTGGAAAAAGACCATTTTGACGATTAAAGCGCTTAAATCCAGTTACCGATCCATCTAACGCACGAATCATTTTATTTAATCCACCCCCGATAGTGCCCACCCAAAGGGTATTGTCGGCACTTTCAAAAATTTGCAAGATGTAGTTACTGCCAATACTTGTTGCGTCTTTGGGGTTATGTTGATAAGAAACAAATGTGCTTTTGGATATATCGGTACTATTCTCGTCCAGTTTATTTAAACCATTGTTTGTAGATAGCCATAAGACACCATAACTGTCCCTGTAGATATTGCGAATAATCTTTCCAGACAATTGCTTGTTTTCGTTAGGAGAGTCTATAAATGTGAATTTAATATTGGTTCCCTTAGCTGACCATTTTGCCAAACCCAGACCATGACCGTAGTAACCAATCCAGAGTTGTTCTTTTCCCTCACCCATAACAGAATGAATAGCCCTGTAAAAAACATTATTACCATCTTTTTGGGGATTGTTGTATTTTTTAAAACGAAATGATTTTGGATCGGTATTTCGGTTTAACAGTAGCCTGTTTAGCCCTCCATTTTCTGTTGAAAACCAGAGTATCGAGTTGTTGATGTCGATAATGTTTTCGGAAATTGAAAAAACTTTCTTTGAACTGAGTCCTCGACTGTCTTTGGCGGATGTAAATGAATGAAAATTTGTGTAGTTTTTATTCTTTCGACTTAAGTAGCTGAGTCCACCTCCCTCTGTTCCAATCCAGAGGTTTCCAAACTGATCCTCGTGTAAACTCCTGATTTTATTTCCTCCTAAACTGTTCGGTTTGCTGTCCTTGTTAAAGTGACCAAAGCTAAAGGTATTGTTCGTTTTCTTGTATATACCCCCACCGTTAGTTCCCACCCACAGGTTACCGGTTTTATCTAAACAGATAGATTTAACAGTATTGTTTTTAAGGGTTAGGAAATCTAATGCCTCAAAGTCTATCGTGTCTACACGAAGCTTACCTCGAGCATAGGTAATTGAAGATAACCTGTCTTCGAGCACACACCAAAGTACGCCTTTTGAATCAACAGCAGCAGCTTCATCTGTAACGGTGACAGCTATAGTTGTCTTCGACTCATCTTGTTGATGGCTTATACGATCGTCATATAAAATCCATTTGGATTTGTTTGTACCTTCAATTTCCTTTACAAAGTAGGCGTCTCTATGTGGTACAAAGGATACGTTTTGTAAGCCTGTTTCTGTTTTGGTGTATTGAAGGGCAAATGTTTCTTTACTTGTTTCGTAAAAAACAGCTTTATCCTTGGTGTATATCCTTTTAACAGTATTTTCCTTTTGTGCCGTGTCGACCTTGCTTAAAAAAGCAAACTCCATTTCATCAATATTTTCTTTAAGTAGTGCATAGCAAATCTTGGATCGGAACTGAACCCACAATACACCATCTTGGCTGATGGTGATTCTATTTGCATAACTGCCCATTTCTGGAATGACTGAACCAAAACTTTTGAAGCGTTCCGTTTTTGAGTGATACATAGTTAGTCCACCATCGAG
>JAHEIX010000018.1:0-3816 GCA_024639165.1 Flavobacteriaceae bacterium
CCATGGGTGCAGAGGCTACAATTTTGTGTTCTTTGTCAGTAAAAAAGTCTAGAAACTTTGCGCGAATGTCTTTTGCTTTCATGAAACCGTTTAATGGTTAGTCCGAATTACGTATCTTTGTAGTGTACGCTGATTCAGCGGAGTAAAAATAGTACATTTTACGGAATGGCAAAGGTTAAGTATTACTACGACCAAGAGAGTCTATCATATCGAAAAATAGAAGTAAAAAATCGTCGAAAAGTACGGAATGTCTTGGCGTTTCTTACTGCTTCTACCCTATTCGGTATAGCCTTTGTATTTTTTTTACTTTCCACACCTGCTATCAGTACTCCTACTGAAATAGCGCAAGCACGGGAGCTAGAAAACTACAAACTCAACTACGAGCAACTACAACTTAAGATGAACAAGGTCGAAGAGGTCCTTGATCACTTGCAGGAGCGTGATAACCAAATTTACCGTGTGGTGTTTGAAACCAACCCGGTGCCTGATGACGTTAGGAAAGCTGGTTTTGGAGGTGCAAACCGATATAAAAATCTTGAAGGCTATGCCAATTCAGACTTGATCATTAGTGCTACCAAACAACTTGATATTTTATCCAAACAGCTGGTTGTTCAATCCAAGTCGTTTGATGAAGTACAACGGTTGGCCCTTGATAAAGAAAAATTATTAGCTGCAATTCCATCTATTCAACCCATCAAGAACGATGATTTAAAACGTATGGCATCTGGTTATGGGTGGCGTACAGATCCGTTTACGAAAGCACGCCGTAAACACAAGGGTATGGATTTTACATCTCCAAGAGGAACCCCTATTTACGCTACAAGTAATGGCAAGGTTACAAGAGCCGATAACCGTTCGTTTGGTTATGGAAAGCACATACGCATTGACCATGGGTATGGTTACGTGACATTATACGCCCACTTAAGTGATTACAACGTAAAGCGAGGTGCGCGTGTCAAACGTGGTGATATAATTGGATATGTTGGAAATACTGGGCGCTCTCAAGCGCCACACCTTCACTACGAAATACTTAAAGACGGCAAAGCGATCAACCCCATTAATTTCTTTTCTGGCGACCTTAATCCTGAGGAATTTGAGGCCATGCTAGAGGCTGCAAACCGCGAGAACCAATCGCTTGACTAATGCGACATCGTTTACCTGAAAAATTGTATTACAGCATAGGCGAAGTAGCCGAGGCATTTGAGGTAAAACCTTCGCTGATACGCTTTTGGGAAAAGGAGTTTCAAATCATTAATCCGAAAAAAAACCAAAGCGGAACCCGTAAATTTTCAGCAAAAGACATTGAGAAGTTTGAGTTGATATTCAGCTTAGTTAAGGAGCGTGGATTTACACTTGAAGGGGCTAAAAAAGAACTCAACAGAGAAAAAAATGGAAACCTCAGCGTTTTAAAGAAACTGCAAAAAATTCGTCAAGAGTTACTGCGCATAAAGGCAGAGCTCTAATTATTTCTTTCTGATAAAAATATCGATCGTTACCCCGCTGAAATTGTATTCTGCCCGGAGTTTATTTTCCAAAAACCTTTTGTAAGGGTCTTTGACGTATTGGGGCAGATTACAGAAAAAGGCAAACTGGGGATGTGGCGAATGCAATTGTGTTGCAAACTTTATTTTGACATACTTACCCTTTAGTGCTGGTGGTGGGGTTTTTTCAATGATAGGAAGTATGTAGTCGTTTAGTTTTCGTGTTGGAATGCGTTGCGAGCGGCGTTTGTACACATCTACTGCTGTTTCTATGGCCTTAAAGACACGTTGCTTAGTAAGGGAAGAAACAAACACTATGGGTACATCTATAAAAGGAGATATCTCTTCACGTATATGTGCTTCTACTTTCTTGGTGCTGTTGGTATCTTTATCAACCAAATCCCACTTATTTACCAAAATCACTATCCCTTTGTGGTTTCGAGCTGCCAACCAAAAAATGTTTTTAACCTGTGAGTCAAAGGATCTGGTGGCGTCAAAAACAAGCATGCACACATCCGAAAATTCAATGGATCGCAAGGCGCGCATTACAGAGTAAAACTCAATATTGGCTTTTACTTTAGTTTTTCTGCGGATACCAGCAGTGTCTACTAGGCAAAATTCAAAACCAAATCGGTTATAAACGGTATCAATACTATCACGGGTAGTCCCTGCCTCGTCTTTAACAATATTCCTAGGCTCGCCAATAAGTGCGTTCACAAAAGAAGATTTACCGGCATTGGGTCTGCCCACCACTGCAAAGCGAGGCAATCCATCAACTATGGTTGCGCTCTTATCTGGCAAAGCAGAAACTAAAGCATCTAATAAATCGCCTGTCCCTCCCCCATTCATAGCAGAGATATGGAATAAGTTGTCAATACCTAAGGCGTAAAACTCTACTGATGTCATGACGCGTTTTGCGTTATCAACCTTGTTGACAACAAGAAAAACAGGCTTGTCCGATTTACGAAGTAATTTGGCTACCTCCTCATCCATAATATTAATTCCTGTTTCTACATCAACCATAAAAATAATGGCATCTGCTTCTGAAATGGCAATTTCAACTTGCTGGTCAATTTCTTTTTCATAGGCATCATCACCGCCAATTACATATCCCCCTGTATCAATTAATGTAAATTCACACCCATTCCAATCGGCTTTACCATATTGTCTGTCACGTGTGACTCCACTTGCTGCATCAACAATGGCTTCGCGTCGCTGCACCATTCGATTAAACAACGTGGATTTACCAACATTAGGTCTTCCAACAATAGCAACTAGATTTCGCATAATTTTTTATTATAGGTTAAGAGGGTTGTTTTTAGTATCCAAAACGTTTTAGGGCATTAGCATTTGAACGCCAATCTTTATTTACTTTAACAAAAAGCTCAAGATGCACTTTTTTTTCAAAAAATCGTTCTAAATCGCGACGGGCTTGTGTTCCTACCTTTTTAAGGGCGGCGCCTTTGTGACCAATTAAGATTCCTTTTTGAGAATTGCGCTCAACAAATATAACTGCGCTGATCTTTATAATGCTATCTTCTACCTTAAAAGATTCTGTAGCAACCTCAACCGAGTAGGGAATTTCTTTGTCATAATTAGACAATATCTTGTCACGAATAACTTCATTGACCACAAAACGTTCGGACTTATCGGAAAGTTGATCTTTTGGGAAATAGGGTTGGTGTTCCGGTAATAATGCTACCATTTGTGTGACCAATTCCTCAATTTGAAACTTTTCAAGAGCAGAAATACTTCTTATTTGTGCGTTTGGCAATTGTTCTTTCCAAGCATCAATGGTTTCTTCTAGGAGACTTTGATTGCCCTTGTCAATTTTATTAATAACTAAGAAAAGGGGCTTAGCTGTTTTGGACAGGCGATTGATAACACTTTCATCTTTACCTTTTTTCTCGCCAATTTCTACCATATAGACCAAGACATCTGCATCATCGAAAACAGACTGCATGGCGTCCATCATACTCTCTTGCAGCTTATAAGCAGGCTGAATAATTCCAGGAGTATCAGAGAGGATAAGCTGGTAATCATCGGCATTAAGCATGCCAAGAATTCTATGGCGTGTGGTTTGTGCTTTGGCATTAGTAATGACAAGCTTTTGACCCAATATGGCGTTTATTAGGGTTGACTTTCCCACATTAGGACTTCCGATAATATTGACAAAACCTGCTTTATGCATATTGCAAAGGTAAGGATTGCCGAAGAGCTATTGCTATATCAGAGAAGTTTTGTATTTTTGCCATCCACAACGCGGGATAGAGCAGTAGGTAGCTCGTCGGGCTCATAACCCGAAGGTCGCTGGTTCGAGTCCAGCTCCCGCTAC
>JAHEIX010000015.1:0-18872 GCA_024639165.1 Flavobacteriaceae bacterium
CTCCTCCAGATAACAAATCTCCTCTATTTTTACGAATATGATTTAGGCCAAACTCCTCTAGCAAGGCTTCTGTTCTGTCATGTTGTTCCTGTTTCGACAACTTGGTCAACTCCAAAACACTTTTTATGTTTTGTTCAACCGTGAGTTTTCGAAAAACAGATGCTTCTTGTGCCAAATAACCAATGCCACTTTGCGCACGCTTATACATGGGAAATTTTGTAATGTCAGTATCTTCCAAGTAAATGTGCCCGCTAAGGGGTTTAATAAGCCCTACAATCATATAGAATGAAGTTGTTTTTCCAGCCCCGTTGGGTCCGAGTAACCCCACAATTTCACCCTGATTTACAGTAACGGATATGTCGTTTACTACTTTTCTACCTCTATAGGTTTTGGTGATGTTTTCAGCGTGTAGCTTCATGTGTTAGTATTAGGAATTTTCTTGTGCCCGTTGAATTCTTTTGTAAACAGATTTCGAAATAAAGATACTCACTTCATATAAAATCATAATGGGAATGGCCACAATAATTTGGCTAGCAATGTCTGGCGGAGTGATGACAGCCGATAGGGTCAATACAATCACCAATGATATTTTACGGTATTTGCGCATCAAACTAGGCGTGATAAGGCCAATTTTAGTGAGGAAGTATACCAAAATGGGTAGCTCAAAAATAAAGCCAGCTGACAGTACAGATGCACGGACCAATGCGGTATAACTGCTAAGGTCAAAGTCATTGAATATTTCACTGCTGACACTGTAGGTTCCCAAAAACCGAAGGGAAAGCGGTGTAATAACAAAATAGCCAAACAATACTCCCGTGAAAAACAATAACGAAGACACTATGATAAATCCACGAGCCTGTCTGCGTTCTGGCTTAAGCATTCCAGGGCTGATAAACTTCCACACCTGATAAATCACATATGGAAATGCGATAATAAAACCAGCCGTTATGGATGTCCAGATATGTGCCGAAAATTGTCCCGCTACAGTTCTGCTTTGAACTCTAAAGGGGAGCTCATCCAGGCAAAAACCTTCGTCGAAACCTAATGCTTGTGCAGTACTACAAAGCCATTTATAGGTTACAAAGTCTTGTTTTTTGGGCCCAAATAGTAAGACGTCAAAAATAAAGTCTTTGGCTAAAAAAGCAGCGCCACCTGCAATGACAATGGCTAAAATACTGCGAATGAGGTGCCAACGCAACTCTTCTAAATGATCAAGAAATGGCATGGTTTTATTGTCCATACACTAATAAATACCTTCGTTTAAGATGTCGTGAATATGCACAACCCCCATATAAGCTTGGGCATCTTCCACAATGATTTGACTGATCTCTTTTTCTTGCATCAGAGTTAATGCTTTTTTGGCAAGCGTTTGACTGCTTAAAACAATGGGTTTTTTTACCATGATGTCTCGTGCACTTAGTGCTGAAAAATCATCAGTAGATTGCATCATACGTCGTAAATCTCCATCAGTTATGACACCCACTACCTGTTGGTCTTGGACTACAGCTGTTGCACCAACAAGCTTTGTTGAGATTTCGCTAATAACTGCTTTTATGGGCGTATCAGGAGTTACTGCTGGCTTTTTGTGTGGTTGAAGCAAGTGTCCTAATTGGATATTTAACGCCTTGCCCAACGCGCCTCCAGGATGGGAACGAGCAAAATCTTCTGCCTTGAATCCGCTGAGCTCCATCAGACAAATGGCCAGTGCATCTCCCATAACAAGCTGAGCTGTGGTGCTCGTAGTCGGTGCTAAATTGTTTTGGTCGGCTTCCTTGGGTATGCCAACATGTAAAATTGCATCTGCATTTTGGGCAAGAAACGAAGTGGAATTTGCGGTCATACCTATTAGTTTGTTGCCTCTATTTTTTAATAATGGAACTAGTGTTTTTATTTCGGCACTGGTGCCACTTTTCGATAAACACAGTACGATATCTTCTTGTTCTATCATGCCTAAATCCCCGTGAATGGCATCAGCAGCGTGCATAAAAATACTTTTGGTTCCAGTGGAATTTAAGGTGGCGCTAATTTTCATACCGATAATGGCGCTTTTGCCAATACCCGTTAGTACCAAACGCCCTGATCCCGTATGAACCCAATCGACAACTCGTTCAAAATCGTTGTTAAGTTGCGGAGCCAATCCTGCGATAGCTTCAGATTGCTGCTCTATTACAGAAGCAGCAACTTTTAGTATGTGGTTGGATTTGTTCAATTATTGTTGATATTTAAACAGTTTTAACGTATATTGTGAATACAAATGTACAAAACCCACGATGAAGCTACAGGTCGATGGCAAAGCGCTTGATTTAAAAGCCGCGTTAAAGAATTTTTTTGGTTTTAACGAGTTCCGAGGATTACAAGAAGAAGTAATAAAAAGCGTACTTAACAAAGAGAATACCTTTGTAATTATGCCTACTGGCGGCGGTAAGTCGCTGTGTTATCAATTGCCTGCGCTTGTCCAGCATGGAACAGCCATAGTAGTTTCCCCGCTCATAGCACTAATGAAAAATCAAGTTGATGCTATTCGTGGAATTTCCAAAAAAGACGGCATAGCACATGTTTTAAACTCCTCTTTGAGTAAAACACAGGTTGAAATTGTCAAGCAAGACATCAGTTCTGGGCTTACTAAACTTTTATATGTAGCACCAGAATCACTCACAAAAGAAGATTATGTTGCTTTTCTGCGTACTGTTCCTATCAGTTTCCTAGCCATTGATGAAGCCCATTGTATCTCAGAGTGGGGACACGATTTTAGACCAGAATATCGCAACCTTAAAGCCATCATGCAGCGCATAGGTGACAACATACCCATCATTGGTTTGACGGCAACTGCAACACCCAAAGTTCAAGAAGATATACTCAAGAATCTTAATATTTCTGACGCCACTACCTATTTGGCTTCCTTTAATAGACCAAATTTATTCTACGAGGTAAGACCAAAAACAGAACAAGTGGATCGTGATATTATCTCTTTTGTTAAAGGGAACAAAGGTAAATCAGGCATTGTCTATTGTTTGTCTCGCAAGCGTGTGGAAGAATTAGCCCAAATGCTACAAGTCAACGGTGTTAATGCCCTGCCGTATCACGCTGGTTTAGATACCAAACAACGGGTTCACAACCAAGACAGTTTTCTCAAAGAAGATTGTGATGTTATTGTAGCAACTATTGCTTTTGGTATGGGAATAGACAAGCCAGACGTTCGTTTTGTTATTCATCACGATATTCCAAAAAGTATAGAGAGTTATTATCAAGAAACAGGTCGAGCTGGGAGAGACGGAGGCGAAGGTCATTGCTTGGCTTTTTATGCCTACAAGGACATCGAAAAGCTTGAGAAGTTTATGGCTGGGAAGCCACTTGCAGAACAAGAGGTTGGCTATGCATTGTTGCAAGAAATGGTCGCTTATGCCGAGACTTCAATGTCCAGACGTAAATTTATATTACACTATTTTGGAGAGGAATTTGATGCGGTGAACGGCGCAGGCGCTGAAATGGACGACAATGCTCGAAATCCCAAACCAAGGGTGGAGGCGCAAAAAGAAGTGGCGCTTATCATTCAAACCATTAAAGACACCAACGAGCAGTATAAGATTAAAGAGTTGGTACATATCATGGTCGGAAAAGAGACGCCAATTTTAGTGTCACATCGCATTCAATCAAACTCTTTTTTTAGCGCTGGAAATGCCAAAGATCAAGCCTATTGGAAAGCCTTACTGTCACAGCTTTTGGTAGCAGGTTATTTGAAAAAAGAAATTGAAACCTATGGTGTAATTAAGCTAAATGAAAAAAGCGCTTCTTTCTTAAAGAAACCGCACAGCTTTTTAATGACAGAAAATCATTTATATGACAATAGCGTTGCTGTTGCCTCACCTGCTAGAACAACATCTTTTGAGGCCAAGCTTCAGAAAATGCTAATGAAACTTCGCAAAGAAGTTGCTGAAAAATACGAAGTACCTCCATATGCTGTTTTTGAAGC
Organism: Flavobacteriaceae bacterium; assembly: GCA_024639165.1. Classification (GTDB taxonomy): domain Bacteria; phylum Bacteroidota; class Bacteroidia; order Flavobacteriales; family Flavobacteriaceae; genus UBA7446. Next base: position 3,971 of record JAHEIX010000015.1, read on the forward strand.
GTCTTCAATTAATGATATGCTTATAAAGTACCCAATCACTATTGAAGAGTTAAAAAACATTCACGGAGTAGGCGAGGGGAAAGCCAATAAATTTGGCAAACCTTTTATTGCCTTAATCGACTCCTATGTCAAGGACAATGACATCACCAGACCTGAGGATTTGGTTATCAAAACTACTGGAGCAAATTCCGCACTGAAACTATTTATTATTCAAAATATTGACAGGAAGTTACCTATTCGTGACATCGCAGATGCCAAAGGAATGGAACTCCCTAATTTCCTAGACCAATTGGAGACCATTGTTTTTTCTGGAACCAAGGTAAATATCCAATATGCTATCGATGATCTTTTTGATGATGAACAGCAAGAAGAACTTCATGAATACTTCATGGAAGCGGAAAACAATGACATACAAGAAGCCGTTGAAGAGTTTGATGGTGAGTATGAAGAGGATGATTTGCGTATTTTCAGAATTAAATTCATGAGTGAGGTGGCAAACTAATCTTTTTATGTCTATTTTCGCAGGCATTAAAAAGCACTTATGAAAGAAGGTATATTCGCTGTCTTTACAACACCAAAAGGATCAATAAAAATTCGTTTAACGCACAAGGAAACACCAGGAACTGTAGGTAATTTTGTTGCCCTCGCTGAAGGGAATCTAGAGAATTCTCACAAGGCACAAGGGAACCCTTACTACGATGGATTGACTTTTCACCGTGTCATAGAAAACTTTATGATTCAAGGTGGCTGTCCAGAAGGAACTGGCGTTGGGGGTCCAGGGTATCAATTTGACGATGAATTTCACCCAGAGCTCAAACATGACAAACCCGGAGTTTTGTCTATGGCAAACGCTGGTCCAGGCTCGAACGGGAGTCAGTTTTTTATAACTCATAACGAAACTCCTTGGTTAGATGGAAAACATACTGTTTTTGGTTTTGTCGTTGAAGGTCAAGACGTGGTCGATCAGGTTGCTCAAGGCGATCTCATAGAATCTCTTGTTATCGAACGTATTGGCGATGAAGCAATAGCCTTTAATGCGGTAGAAACGTTTAGGGTTTTTGAAGGTAGTCGTGAGCAGCGATTACGTGAGGCTAATGAGGCACAAGAAAAAGCACTTGAAAAAGTAGCTGCAGGTTTTGAAAAAACAGCTTCTGGATTGCGCTATCAGTTTATTCAGCGTGGTGAAGGTGCTGCTTCTGAAAAAGGGAAAACCGTTTCTGTTCATTATAAAGGGCAGCTTTTAGACGGAACTGTTTTTGATTCATCATATAAGAGAAATCAACCAATTGAATTCAAACTGGGTATGGGCCAAGTAATCCCCGGATGGGACGAAGGCATTCAACTCTTATCCGTAGGAGACAAGGCTCGCTTTGTTATTCCTAGTGATTTAGGTTATGGTGCTAGAGGTGCAGGCGGCGTAATTCCCCCTGATGCCACGCTTATTTTTGATGTTGAATTGGTAGGCCTAAGCTAAACTTTCCACTTTATATTACAACCCAGACTGGGTTTTTGAAGCGTATCAATGGTTTTTCCAGAAAGTAGCGCATCTAATGCTGTGCGTAAATCTTTTCCTGTTACAGGCAATTCATTTTTGGGTCTTGAACTGTCCATTTGACCGCGATATACCAAGGTTTTTTCGGCATCAAATAGATAAAAGTCGGGTGTGCAAGCAGCGTCATAAGCTTTGGCCACATCTTGACTTTCATCATATAGATACGGAAAGCTAAAGTCGTATTTTTTGGCTGTTTCTTTCATTAGGGCTGGATCGTCATCGGGATAGTTTACAACATCATTACTTGAAATGGCCACAAATCCAATACCATTGTTTTGATAATCTTTAGCCAAAGCAGTAATACCTTCCATAACATGGATAACATAAGGGCAATGGTTGCAAATAAACATAACAACAGTGCCTCTGGTTCCGCTAATCTTGTCAAAGGAGTAAGTTTTACTATCTACTGTATTCGGTAATGAAAAATCAGGTGCTTTAGTGCCCAAAGCCAACATGTTTGAAGGAGTACGTGCCATATTTTTTTTTCAAAAATAGCGATAAAATATTATCGGATAACCTCGTCTCCCTTTTCCTTTTTGATAAAGGAAATAAATTCGGCTAAAAGCGACTGAAATCCCTCTAAATACTCTTTGTAGATGAAGATTTTGTGTTTGACTGCTGTGTTGCTTGTTTGCGATTTTTTTGATTCGGTAATTACCAAGAAATAATCTTTGGCTTTTGTTTCTTTAATATCAAAAAAATAGTGCCTTGAACCTGCGTGTAAGCAGCCTTCTCTGACACTTTTTTGGTATTCAGTTTTGGACATAATTAAAGATTTGGTTCTACTAAAATACAAATCTTTAGCAACTAGGTTTTAGTCTCTTCTATGCGCTGTTCTTCGTAGAGTTCTTTGTAGTATCCTGCTTTGTTGACAAGCTCTTTGTGTGTGCCGTATTGGGCTATTTCGCCATCTTTGAGTACGAGAATATAATCTGCGTTCTTTGCTGAAGATACCCTGTGACATACAATTATGGTGGAAGTGTCTTTATTGTTTTTTTTAAGATCGTTTAAAATGGCCTCTTCTGTTTCTGTATCCACGGCCGATAGGCAATCGTCTAGCAAAAGAATTTTCGGATTTTTAATCAATGCCCGTGCAATAGATACACGTTGCTTTTGACCACCAGACAGGGTAATACCTCTTTCACCTAGCATGGTTTCATATCCTGCTTTGAACCCAACAATATTAGCGTGTACTGATGCTTGTTTTGCTGCTTTTTCAATTTCTTCTTCTGTAGCGTTGGGTTTACCGAAGCGTATGTTATGCGCTATGGTGTCAGAAAACAGAAACGGCTGTTGCGGTACGACCCCCATGATTTCACGAATATCATGTTGCGCATAATCTTGCAAAGCGGAATTCCCTAAAGAGACTTTTCCAGAATGGGGTAAATAGGTTTTGGACAAAAGCTGTAAAAGTGTTGTTTTGCCAGATCCAGTTGTTCCCATAACAGCAAGGGTTTTACCCGACGGTAATTTAAAGGAAACATCCTTTAACGCTTGAATCCCTGTGTCGTCATAAATAAAATTAACCTTATCAAAGCTGATGTCAATGCTTGTTATCTTTTTGTTGGCAGTTATGCCGTCTTGTATGTCGGGTTCTTGACCCAAAAATTCGTTGATACGTTTTTGAGAAGCTTCTGCTTGCTGTATGATAGAGGTTACCCAACCAACGGTAGCTACTGGCCAAGTCAGCATGTTCACATAAATGATAAACTCAGCTAAAACGCCCAGTTCAATTTGCCCATTCATATATTGATTTCCACCTATAAAAATGACCAAAACATTACTGATGCCAATCAGCAAAATCATCATGGGGAAAAACCAGGCTTGAACCTGAACTAATGACATATTTTTAGTCCTGCTTTCCTTTGATATAGATGCCATTTCTATAGTTCTGTTTGGCTCAATAGCATAAGATTTAATGACGTTAATCCCACTAAAAGACTCTTGACTGAATGTGGATAGCTTGGACAACATTTGCTGTACAAGAGTGCTTCGCTCGTGTATGGCCCTGCTGAGTCGGTATATTAAAAAAGATAATATGGGCAGGGGGAGAAGCGTGTATAAGGTTAGTTTTGGCGCTACGCTTACCATATAGCTGATTACAATAATAAAAAGGGTTAATGTATTGATGCTGTACATAAGTGCTGGCCCCACATACATGCGAACTCGAGATACGTCTTCACTGATGCGGCTCATTAAGTCACCAACACGGTTTTGCTTGTAGAAACGCAATGAAAGTTTTTGATAGTGGTTGTAAACGGTGTTTTTTAGGTCGTATTCAATATGTCGCGAAACATTGATGATGGTTTGGCGCATACTAAAGGTAAAGATGCCAGAGATAACTGCAGCACCCACAATCAGCGCTATATTGGTTAAAAGTAGTCTTTTGATATCGGTTAAATCGGCCTCTCCACTTCTTATAAATTGCTCTATGGCGGTAATTGAATCTCCAACTAGGCTAGGGGCAAGGACAGCAAAAACACGAGAAGAAACTGTAAAGAGCAACCCTAACAGTAGTAGGAATCGATATTTCTTTAGATAACGGTTGAGGTATTGAAGCGCGCGCAATTATTTTTTTTACGAAGATAGGATTTTAGGTCTTTGCATCAAATCTTGTGTAGGATATCATTTAAAATCTCCTATTTTTGCATCATCAAACGTTCTTATACATGATTACTCGTCGTCACTTACGCACCAAGGTTATGCAAGCGCTTTACGCACAGCAACTTGACCCAACAGACAACCTTGAAACAGGAGAATCATGGATTTTGAAAAGCAGTCAGGACTTTTACCTTCTTTATATTACGCTTCTCGATTTGTTCCGAGAGCTTCATTCTTGTGGATATGCGCTATATGAGAAAAACACCAAAAAACACTTACAAGAAAACAAAAACGAAACAAATCCTAAGTTTTTTAGCAACAAAGCTCTTCTGGCCTTGTGCGACAATGAAGTTCTAGCAGCACAAAGCAAAAAATACAAGCTTAAGTACTGGAAAAATCACGACGAATATGTGCGTTTGGTTTGGGATGAAATTACCGCTTCTACAGTGTATCATGATTATTTAAAGACCGAAACCAACAGCCTTGAAGATGATCAAGATTTTTTGGTAGCCCTTTTTACTAAAGTAATTGTGCCCTTTGAACGTTTGGGTGAATTTATGGAGGAGGTCAACATCTCTTGGGTTGACGATGCACCACTTGCCAACACCATAGTGCGAAACAGCCTAAAGCGAATTACTGAACCCAACAGTATCATCACCGTTCTGTACAAAGACGAAGAAGATCGTAAATTCTCCTTAGAACTTTTTAGAAAAGTAGCACTTAACAAAGCAGAACTTATCGATGAAATAAAGGGACGAACGCCAAATTGGGATTCGGGCCGTATTGCTGAATTGGATTTTACTTTATTATTAATGGCTTTGGCTGAATTACTTTATTTTCCCTCAATACCTGTAAATGTTACCATCAACGAATACTTAGAGATCGCTAAGGAATACGCCACACCAAAGAGCAGTATGTTCATCAACGGCATATTAGATAGCGTTGTCAAGGACATGACAAAAGAAAAACGCATTCATAAAAATATACGTGGAATGCAGTAATATGTTTATTTTTGAAAAAATTTATAAAATGAAACCATTTATTCTGGCCTTAGTTGCCTTATTTATGTTGAGTTGCTCACAAAGTGCCTCAAAGAAAGTTAAACAAGAAAATGTTGAAAAAGCGACAGCACAACAAGAAGCCAATGAGGACTTGCCCGTGATGTATTTTGAAAGAGCTGAACACGACTTTGGCACCATAAACGAGGGTGATGTAGTTGAGACATCCTTTGCCTTTACAAATACAGGAAAAAGCGATCTAATTATTTTAGATGCCCGTGGAAGCTGTGGGTGTACAGTTCCTGAGTATCCTAAAAATACGCCAATTGCACCTGGTGAAACAAGGGAAATAAAAGTAAAGTTTGATTCTGCAAACAAACCAGGTAATCAAACGAAAACGGTAACACTAACCAATAACACCGAACGCGGTCGAGATATTCTTCGTATCAAAACAATGGTTACTGCTGATCCTGTAAAAGAACAACAACGCCAAGCGGCACGCAACCAAATGAACCAATAATGATGCAAATTTTTCAAGCTACCGGTGGAGGAAACTTCACTTTGTTAATCCTCATGTTTGGGGTTATGTTTTTGTTTTTAATTTTACCCCAACAGCGCAGAGCAAAAAAGGAGCGTAAATTTAAAAATGCACTTAAAAAAGGCGATTTGGTTGTAACCAAAGGCGGTATTCACGGTAAGATTATTGAAGTAAACGACAGCAATGATACTTGCGTTATTGAGACCATGGCCGGTAAGGTAAAAATGGAGCGCAGCTTTGTCTCTCATGAGATGAGTAAGCAACGTGCAACTCCTGCTAAAAAATAAAATTCCCATAAGCTGCTTATGATTAACCTCATAGGCAGCTACTTTTTCTTTTATGTACAAACGTCTAATACGTCCTGTCCTTTTTCTTTTTGATCCAGAAGGGGTGCACTATTTTTCGTTTGCTGCCATACGCCTGTTACACCGTATTCCCTTTATGGGAGTTATTATTAGAGCACTATATGCTTCCCATAAACCATCACTTGGACGCGAGGTTTTTGGACTTCGATTCCCAAACCCTGTTGGCTTAGCAGCGGGATTCGATAAGGATGCTAAACTCTATCACGAACTTGCAAATTTTGGTTTTGGCTTTATCGAAATTGGAACGGTAACCCCCAAGCCACAAGGCGGCAATCCCAAACCTCGTTTATTTCGATTAAAAAAAGACAAAGGAATCATTAATCGTATGGGCTTTAACAACGAAGGTGTTGTGGCTGCTGCAAGAAGACTTAAGAAAAATAAAGGAGTACTGATAGGTGGTAATATTGGCAAGAATAAAACCACACCTAACGATCAGGCACAAGACGATTACCTTATTTGTTTCGATGCCTTGTTCGATGTTGTGGACTATTTTGTAGTCAACGTAAGCTCACCCAATACACCTAACCTTCGCGACCTTCAAGAAAAAGAGCCGCTGTCCAAGCTGTTAAATGTTTTGCAAAAGCGAAACAGCGAAAAATCATCACGCAAACCCATACTGCTAAAAATAGCTCCCGATTTAAGCGATTCGCAGTTGGATGATATTATAGAGATCGTAGCAAACACCAAAATTGATGGTGTTATTGCCACCAATACAACGCTGTCACGTACAGGACTAATGAGCAGTGCTGAATTAACCAATCAAGCAGGTGGCTTGAGTGGAAAGCCACTGACAAAACGCAGTACGGAAGTCATATCATATTTACATACGAAAAGTAAGGCCGCTTTTCCTATTATCGGCGTAGGAGGTATACATACTCCTGAAGATGCTCAAGAGAAACTAGCTGCTGGTGCTTCTTTGGTGCAGCTTTATACAGGCTTTGTTTACGAAGGCCCTGGGGTGGTTAAGCGTATGAATCGCTCCTTCAAATAGACTATCCACTTCCTGTATTCCAATAAATTAAAATATTTTGTAATTTAGTTTATAATTGTTTTACCCTAAATCAACATTATGAACGATTTTTTATGGCCTATCATAGTAGGTATAGTCGCTGGTTTTCTTGCCGGCAAAGTAACCAAAGGAAAAGGCTTTGGGCTCATTTTTAACCTGTTGGTTGGTGTCGGCGGTGCCATTTTGGGCGGCTGGCTTTTCGGTCAATTGGGAATTAGCATTGTTACTGGCCTTTTAAGTACTTTAATCACTGCTTTTATCGGAGCAATTATTCTGCTTTTTATTATTAACCTGCTAAAAAAAATATAATATAATCTTGTGGGATGGGTGCGCCCATCCCATTTTTTACCCCCTCTAAATCTTGCAAATCATGAATAAACGCTATACTAGTTTACTTCTTTTACTATGCATAAACATATATTATGTAAATGCACAATGTGCCAATACAGCAAATATTTACCGCTTTGATTACAATGGTCATACCTATGAGGTAGTAAAAGAAAACAAAAACTGGGCCGACGCCGTAGCTTGCGCCGTAGCCCGCGGCGGTTATTTAGCTGAAATAAATACCCCTGCTGAAAACACGGCTATCTCTAATGAACTTTTAAATAATGCCAGTATTACCTTAAGTCTAACTTCAACAGCTAATGGAGGTGGAGCTGCTTACGTTTGGTTGGGTGGTAACGACCGAGCTACTGAAGGAGCTTGGATTTGGGATGGCGATAATACAGGAGTGTCTAGCTCATTTTGGTCTGGTTCAGCTTTTGGATCTGCTACAAACTCCGCCTATACCAATTGGGGAACTACGGGCGGAACACGAAATGAACCTGATAATTATTTGGGTAATCAAAATGGACTTGCCATAGGGCTAAATGCATGGCCAACAACAAATCCATCTGGCTTTGGGTATGGAGTAGCTGGTCAATGGAATGATATTGAGGATACGCAATCACTTTTTTATCTAATTGAATACAATACCGTTTTAAGTCATGATACCCCAGAAAAAATTGAAAATTGTAGGGTTTATGTTTATGATAGGCAACTTTTTATTGAGGCTACTAACATTCCCATTGCTACTGTAGCGTTGTATGACTTGACGGGGAAAAAAGTATTTTTAGATCAAACAGAAGCTACCCCAAACCTATTGATGTTTCTTCTCTAGTTAAAGGGATTTATTTGGTTAAAATTTTGCCTAGAATGGAAGCACATTGGCGAAAAGGATACGGAAGTAAGGCCGAGTATTTAGGACATAACACTATAGCCTACGTTTAGGTGGTTTATAGTTGCCCACATAATGCAGCGCAATTATTTCATTATATTTATGCCTCATCTCTATTAATTTAAATGCCCAAAATGAAAACGTCTAACACATATACCCCCCTTTTAATATTTCTAGGTCTCGTTGTATTTTCTTGTACTACGGATTGGAATCAAAATAAACTCCTAAAGTCATGGACAGGGCTCTATATGGGTACTCCTGCATTTGACAAAATGCAGGTAGCAGATGTAAAGCCAGCCATGCTTAAAGCCATGGAGCTCAACTTATCAGAAATAGAGGCCATTGCAACAAATCCTGAGCCACCAACCTTTGAAAATACGATTGTGGCCATGGAACGGTCTGGAAAAGTTTTAGATCGTGCTTTTACGTACTATGGGATTTTTAGCAGTAATATGTCCTCTCCAGAATTTAGAGAAGTGCAAACAGAACTTGCGCCATTATTTTCAGAGTTCCAATCTAAAATCACGCAAAATGAACAGCTTTTTCAGCGAATTAAAACCGTGTATGAAGCCTCAAAAACAAAACCGCTAGAAGCAGACCAACAACGTGTAGTTGAACTTACCTACCAAGGCTTTGCCATGAACGGCGCTGATTTAGACGATGTCAAAAAGAAACGCTACGCGGCCATCAATAAGGAGCTTTCCTCGCTCTACACCAAGTTTTCAAACAACGTGCTTCATGACGAAGAAAATTATGTCACTTACCTAAAGGAAAATCAGTTAGATGGGCTTCCAAATGATTTTGTCAAGTCTGCTGCTCGTATAGCAAATAGCAAGGGTAAGCAAAGAGAATATGCGGTTACCAACACCCGTTCTTCAATGGATCCGTTTTTGACCTTTTCTACCGAACGTGATTTGCGTCAACAAGTTTGGAGCAATTATTACGCTCGTGGCGACAATGGCGATGCATATGATAATAAGGAAATCATTGCACAAATATTAAAACTTCGCAAAGAACGAGTAGCCTTGTTGGGGTATGAGAATTACGCTGCTTGGCGCCTGCAAAATCGTATGGCAAAAAATCCAGAAAATGCCATGGCACTTATGGAAGCTGTATGGCCAGCAGCCATTGCGCGCGTAGCCGAAGAAGTTGCAGATATGCAAGCTGTGGCAGATGCCAATGGAGATAACATTACTATAGCACCCTGGGACTACCGTTTTTATGCAGAAAAAGTACGTAAAGCAAAGTATGATTTAGATTCAGATGAAGTGAAGCAATATTTGCAATTGGACAAGCTCACAGCGGCCATGCATTTTGTAGCAGGTCGTTTATTTGGCTATTCCTTTTCGCCTGTAAAAGAAGGGGAAGTTCCAGTGTTCCACGAGGACGTTAACGTTTGGGAGGTAACCGATAAGCAAACAGGAGCACATATTGGTCTTTGGTATTTGGACCCGTATGCAAGAGAAGGAAAACGTTCTGGTGCTTGGGCGACTACGTATAGAAGCTTCTCAACTTTTGATGGAAAAACCAATGTTTTGGCGTCAAATAATTCAAATTTTGTCAAACCAGCTCCTGGGGAGGCCTTGCTTATTTCTTGGGATGATGCTACAACGTTCTTCCACGAATTTGGTCATGCGCTACACTTTTTTGCATCTGAAGTGCGATATCCAACCCTTAACAGTGGTGTAAGAGATTATACAGAATTTCAATCTCAGCTATTAGAACGCTGGCTGTCGACAGATGAAGTAATCGACCAGTTTTTGGTGCACCAAGAAACGGGCGCACCTATGCCCGATGCTTTGGTGTCAAAAATTAAAAAGGCAGCAACCTTCAACCAAGGGTTTGCTACTACGGAATATTTAGCATCCGCACTGATGGACATGAAACTTCATTTGGCAGACCCAACAGATCTGGATGTTAATCAGTTTGAACGAGAAACATTGGCTGCGTTAAGTATGCCAAAAGAATTACCCATGCGTCACAGAACACCCCATTTTGGACACGTATTTTCTGGAGAGGGGTATGCAACAGCCTATTACGGGTATATGTGGGCAGATGTGTTAACAGCTGACGCCTCAGAAGCATTTAGAGAGGCACCGGGAGGCTTTTATGACCATGCGATGGCAGAAAAATTAGTGAAATACTTATTTGCGCCACGAAATTCCATTGAGCCTGCCCAAGCATATAGATTGTTTAGAGGTAGAGATGCTTCTATTGATGCTTTGATGCGGGCTAGGGGCTTTCCTGTTACACCATAACAGAATTCTTACAACATGGCTAAAGCAGCAAAAAATTGCAGTATAATGTAAATAGTTGCGTATATGCCTTAATTATTTTAGTACTTTCGAAAGAAATTTACTTTTATGTATAATTTGGCGCATCAGTCGATGGCCGCGTATGAGGAAGCAAAGCAACAGGCATCAGAACAACCGGAAGCTTTTTGGGAAGCGATAGCCAGTCAATTTGAATGGCATCAAAAGTGGGATAAGACCCTTGAGTATGACTTCCATAAAACAGAAGTAAAATGGTTTTTGGGCGGTAAAGTAAACATCACCGAAAACTGTCTTGATCGCCATCTAATCACTCAGCCAGATCAAACTGCAATAATTTTTGAACCAAACGATCCAAAAGAAGCAGCTCAGCATATTTCATATAAAGAACTCCACAGCCGTGTTTGCCAAGTAGCCAATATGTTGAAAGCAAATGGAGCAAAAAAAGGAGATAGGATATGTCTCTATATGCCTATGGTTCCCGAGCTAGCCATTACCGTTTTAGCCTGTGCGCGTATTGGAGCCATTCACTCTGTAGTATTTGCTGGTTTCTCAGCTGCCGCTCTAGCTGCAAGAATAAACGATGCCGACTGTAGCCTACTGGTAACGGCAGATGGTGGATTCCGCGGTGCTAAAGTAACCCCGCTAAAAGATATTGCAGACGATGCATTAACGCACTGCTCAACCATAAAGACCTCAATTGTGCTTAAACGTACAGGCCAAGAAGTAGCTTGGAATGATATAGATGTTTGGTGGCACGAGGCTTTAGAGGGAGTGGACGACAACTGTCCTGCTGAAATCATGGATAGCGAAGATCCATTGTTCATATTATATACTTCTGGGTCAACCGGAAAGCCCAAAGGAATGGTTCATACATGTGGTGGATACATGGTTTACACCGCTTATTCCTTTCAAAATGTTTTCCAATATAAAAAAGGCGATATTTATTGGTGTACTGCCGATATTGGGTGGATTACGGGGCATTCCTACATCGTATATGGTCCCTTGGCTGTTGGAGCAACAACACTAATGTTTGAAGGCGTCCCATCTTATCCTGCTTATGATCGTTTTTGGGAGGTTTGCGCCAAACACAAGGTCAATCAGTTTTATACGGCACCCACTGCTATACGAGCGTTGCAAAAGCACCCAGTTGACTTGGTTAATAAACACGATTTATCTTCACTCAAAGTGCTGGGCTCTGTTGGGGAACCCATTAATGCTGAAGCATGGCACTGGTATGACGATCACGTGGGTAAGAATAAGTGCCCCATAGTGGATACTTGGTGGCAAACCGAAACGGGAGGGATTTTAATTACCTCTCTAGCTGGTGTAACAGCACAGAACCCTACCTATGCCACACTCCCCATGCCGGGCATTCAAGCAGTTTTGCTAGACCATGAGGGGAATGAATTGGCCGGTGAAAACGAAGGAATTTTAGCCATCAAGCATCCTTGGCCTTCAATTGCCCGCACCATTTGGGGTGACCACGAACGCTATAAAAATGTGTATTTCAGTGCCTATCCAGGGTATTATTTTCCTGGTGATGGTGCCTTACGCGACGCAAAAGGCAACTACCGTATTACAGGCAGGGTAGATGATGTGGTGATTGTTTCTGGACATAATCTCGGAACGGCGCCTATTGAAAATGCACTTAACGAACACCCTAATGTTGTAGAAAGTGCAGTTGTTGGTTTTCCTCATGACGTTAAAGGGAATGCACTACACGCATTTGTCATTGTACGTAGCAGAACAGACGCCAATGAAACATTAAAAAACGAGCTACGCGCTCTCGTGGCAAAAACCATAGGGCCAATCGCTAAACCAGACCGCATACAGGTGGTAAGCGGACTTCCTAAAACGCGAAGTGGTAAAATCATGCGTCGCATACTGCGCAAGTTAGCAGCAGGCGAATACGATCAATTGGGTGATGTTTCTACTTTGTTAAATCCAGAAGTGGTGGAGGTGATTAAGCGAAATAGCTAAATGTCTCTCCGTTTTTGATTGTCTGTAGCGTTTCGTATATCAATTTGATTACATTTTCTACATCCTCTTGGTGTACCATTTCTACCGTAGTATGCATATACTTTAATGGTAAAGAAATCAATGCTGATGGCACCCCACCGTTGCTGTAAGCAAAGGCATCAGTATCTGTTCCGGTATATCTTGAAGAAGCCAAACGTTGGAATGGAATCTTTTTTGCTTCGGCTGTGTCAATAATGCGATCGCGCAACAGCTGCTGTACGGCAGGGGCGTAAGAGATTACAGGTCCTTTACCTATCGTATTGTCCCCTTGTTTTTTCGGATCAATCATCGGAGTAGAGGTGTCGTGACATACGTCTGTTACGATGGCTACGTCTGGTTTGATGGTCTGTGTAATCATCTCCGCTCCTCGTAGTCCAATTTCTTCTTGAACCGAATTGGTTATGTATAACCCAAAAGGCAATTCAACCTTATTTTCTTTAAGTAAGCGTGCTACTTCAGCAATCATAAATCCGCCTATGCGGTTATCAAGGGCTCGACACACAAATTTGTTTTTGTTCAGTACTTGAAAAGTATCGGGGTAAGTAATAACACAGCCCACATGGATGCCCATTTTTTCTACTTCTTCTTTTTTTGCAGCACCAACATCAATCGTAATATTTTCAAGTTTTGGCGTTTCTTCCTTTCCGGCCATTCTCGTGTGAATAGCTGGCCAGCCAAAAACGCCCTTTACGATACCTTTTTTTGTATGGATGTTTACCCATTTAGATGGAGCAATCATGTGGTCGCTACCGCCATTTCGTATAACAGAAATCAAGCCTTTGTCGGAAATATAGTTAACATACCAGGAGATTTCGTCAGAATGTGCTTCAATTACCACTTTGAATTTTGCTTTGGGGTTGATGACGCCAACTGCCGTGCCATAGGTGTCGGTTATAAAGTCATCGACATAGGGCTTTAGATAGTTCATCCAAATTTTTTGACTTTCCCATTCATATCCTGTGGGGGCAGGGTTATTGAGGTATTGTGCTAGAAATGCGTGTGACTTTTTATTTAAAATACTATCCATTGTGGTTTTTTAATTAAGTATGCTAAATTACAACATATAGGTAAAACAATCTTACTACTTTTGAACGCATGAATAAACTACTATGTATAGGAGTTTTAATTTTGGCTTGCAGCGTATATGGACAGCAAACCCAACCTATTTATATAATAGATGGCGACACCTTGACCAAGCCTTATGTTGATTTAAGCGAAGTAGTCGTGCTTCCAAGCATAAAATTTAAGAGTTATGACGATTATGTTGCATACTACAGACTGCAAAGACGCACTATAAAAGTATATCCTTATGCTAAACTTGCAGCAGAACGGCTGACGATTCTGAACCAACGTTTGGCAAATATTAAGCGCAAACGCGCCAAAAAACGGTATGCCAAGCGTGTGGAAAACTATTTAGAGGGCGAGTTTAAAGACGAATTAAAGCGACTTTCGCGCTCAGAAGGACGTATTTTGATTAAACTTATCCATAGGGAAACGGGTTTTACAGCCCATGAATTGATAAAAAAACTACGTAACGGCTGGCGTGCTTTTATCTACCAAACCACAGCAAAAATGTTTGATATTAATCTCAAAACCAGCTATAATCCAACTGATGTTGAGGAAGATGCGTTAATAGAGTATATATTGCAAAAAGCCTTTGCTGAAGACGTGTTAGAAGCAGCAGATAAAAAAAAGTAAATAAAGTTAGTTTGTAAGATTAAAAGCGTTGTATATTTGCAATCCGCAAAAAAAGCTGTGGACCACGTTCAAAAAAAGAATTTTAATTTTTTTTCATTGTGGGGTTGTGTAAACCGAAAAGCAGCGTATATTTGCAACCGCTTTCAAAAATGGAAGCAACAAAAAGTTCATTGAATTATTGAGAATGACAGCGCGTATTAATTGCGATAGCAATTATAAATACGAATAGTAAAACAATCATGAGACAGCTCTAATTTGTCAATTTTTTTGTTGTTAATTTTATTTAAAGTTATACAATGAAGAGTTTGATCCTGGCTCAGGATGAACGCTAGCGGCAGGCCTAACACATGCAAGTCGAACGGTAACATAGATTGCTTGCAATCTGATGACGAGTGGCGCACGGGTGCGTAACGCGTATGCAATCTACCTTTTACAGGAGAATAGCCCAGAGAAATTTGGAATAATGCTCCATAATATCATTTATCAGCATTGGTTTATGATTAAAGCTCCGGCGGTAAAAGATGAGCATGCGTTCTATTAGCTAGTAGGTGAGGTAACGGCTCACCTAGGCTACGATAGATAGGGGCCCTGAGAGGGGGATCCCCCACACTGGTACTGAGACACGGACCA
>JAHEIX010000011.1:0-79450 GCA_024639165.1 Flavobacteriaceae bacterium
AGATATGAATTTTATACGCCAACGCATAGATGCAATAAAAAAACCTTTTGGTAAAGGCCAAAAGTGGGAGCGTTTTGCCCCTGCGGTTAATGCATTTGACACCTTTTTATTTGTTCCAAACCACACTACCCAAAAGGGAGCTCATATCCGTGATGGTGTTGATTTGAAACGTACCATGGTAACAGTTATAATTGCTTTGTTGCCCGCCTTCATTTATGGGGTATACAACACTGGCTATCAATATTTTATTCAATCGGGACTCGCCTTTACTTTTTGGGATGCAATGTTGCATGGGGCGTTAAAAATCATGCCTATGGTTGCGGTATCCTACGGCGTTGGTTTGGCCATTGAATTTGCTTTTGCCGTCTACCGCGGACATGAAGTCAATGAAGGTTATTTGGTAACAGGCCTTTTGGTTCCAATGATTATGCCAGTAGATATTCCACTTTGGATGGTAGGTCTGTCTGTAGCTTTTGCCGTTTTTATCGCAAAAGAGGCTTTTGGTGGAACAGGAATGAATATTCTTAACCCTGCGCTTACCGCACGTGCTTTTGCATTTTTTGCTTACCCTACCTATATGTCAGGTAACAAAGTATGGGTTTCGGAAGCAAGTAATGTTGACGGTATTTCAGGTGAAACTGTTCTAGGTAGTCTTGCCGCTGGTAATGATGTTAGCTACTCTATGTTTGATATGTTTGTTGGGGCTATCCCAGGATCTATCGCTGAGACCTCCACACTATGGGTGTTGGTAGGTGCTGCCATACTAATACTTACAGGTGTTGGAAGTTGGCGTATTATGGTGGGCGGTGTGCTTGGTGCAGCGGTCACCGCATTCTTATTTAATCTTTGGGGTGCCAACGCACTAATGTCTTTTGATTGGACAAATCACCTGATTGTTGGTGGCTTTGCCTTTGGTGTGGTATTCATGGCAACTGACCCAGTTTCAGCTGCGCAAACAACCAAAGGGAAATGGATCTACGGCCTGCTCGTTGGGGTTTTCTGTATCCTTATTCGTGTGTTTAATCCAGCCTATCCAGAAGGAGTAATGTTGGCAATCCTATTAATGAACGTATTCGCACCAACCATTGACCACTATGTGGTTGAGGGCAATATTAAACGACGCAAAAAACGTCTTAACGCAACATTAACACCAGCAACATGAACAGAGATTCGAACGCGTATACTTTTGGTTTTGCTGCTGCCATGGTTTTGGTCGTAGCATCAGTGTTGGCTTTTACTGCCAGTTCACTTAAAGATCTTCAGTCGGAAAATGTCCGTAAAGAAAAAATGCAAAATATCCTTTCTACTATTGGTATTGAAACCGATAGAGAGGGTGCTGAAAAATTGTTTAACAACTATATTGTCGAGCAACTTGCACTTCGAAATGACGGCTCTGTCGATGAAACGGTAGATGCGTTTTCAGATATCAAACTTGCAATCGAAGTAAAAAAAGATGCTAAGACGCAACGCTTTCCATTGTATGTAGCAACAGTTGATTCGGCTACATACTATATTGTACCCCTCCGAGGTTCGGGTTTATGGGATGCCATTTGGGGATATATAGCTCTTGATGAAGATCGCAACACCATTAAGGGAGCGGTATTTGACCACAAAGGCGAAACAGCAGGGCTAGGAGCAGAAATCACACAGCAGTGGTTTATGGATCGCTTTGTTGGTGAAAAAATATTCAACACATCTGGAGATTTGGTTGGGATAAGCGTTTCTAAAACCAATAACGATCCCAACGATACAGACAAAGACGACCACGAGGTTGATGCCATTTCTGGCGCAACTATTACGGGCGATGGTGTTTCCGATATGATTATCGAACGCTTACAACACTATTTGCCATACTTAAAAGCAACACCCGCAGACCTTGCGTATAACAACTAATTATGTCCAAACCAAAATCAACCAAAAAACCCGCAATTTTCTTTGTTGCTAAAGAGCGTGAGCCGCTTTTTTCAAAGAAAAACCGCGGCTTATTAAAAGATCCGCTAGACGATAACAACCCTATCACGGTTCAAGTATTGGGTATTTGCTCGGCCTTGGCGATAACCGTACAGCTAAAGCCTGCTGTTGTAATGACACTTTCCGTTATTGCCGTTATGGCAGCCAGTAACGTTATCGTTTCTATTTTGCGAAATGCCATTCCTAACCGTATTCGGATAATTGTACAGCTAGTCGTAGTTGCTTCCATGGTAATCTTGGTTGATCAAGTATTGCGTGCCTATGCCTATGATGTGAGTAAACAACTTTCCATTTTTATTGGACTGATTATTACCAACTGTATTGTAATGGGACGCCTCGAAGCTTTTGCCCTAGGCAATGGTGTTTGGAAATCCTTTTTAGACGGTGTTGGTAATGCAGCAGGATATGGATTTATGCTTATTCTTGTTGCCTTTTTCCGAGAGCTATTCGGTTCTGGAAAACTGTATGGCTATCAAGTAA
Source organism: Flavobacteriaceae bacterium (assembly GCA_024639165.1). Classification (GTDB taxonomy): domain Bacteria; phylum Bacteroidota; class Bacteroidia; order Flavobacteriales; family Flavobacteriaceae; genus UBA7446. The sequence goes on from JAHEIX010000011.1 coordinate 2,452, forward strand.
TCCCCGATTCCATTTATGAAATGGGCTACGAGAACAACGGATTGATGCTGTTGTCTCCAATGGCCTTGATCACATTGGGTATTATTATTTGGGTGCAGCGTGCACGTAACCGTAAACTCATTGAAAAAAACTAGGCCATGGATTTCGTAAACCTTTTTGTAAAAAGCATTTTTATTGAGAACATGATATTTGCCTACTTCTTAGGTATGTGTTCTTATTTGGCTGTGTCTAAAACCGTAAAGACGGCTGTTGGCCTTGGCTTCGCCGTTATCTTTGTGTTGTCGATTACTGTTCCAATCAATTACTTATTAGACAACTACCTTCTAAAGCCTGGTGCCATGTCATGGTTGGGTGAAGATTATGCCGCATTGGATTTAAGCTTTTTAAGCTTTATCATGTTTATTGCCGTTATCGCATCTATGGTCCAGTTGGTTGAAATGATTGTAGAAAAATTTGCCCCTGCACTATACGGTGCTTTGGGTATTTTCTTACCGCTTATTGCGGTAAACTGTGCCATTTTAGGAGGATCACTATTTATGCAGCAAAAAAGCTTTGCTTCGATTGGTGAATCGGCTGTATACGGATTTGGTTCTGGCGTTGGATGGTTGTTGGCCATTTTAGCCATCGCAGCCATTCGTGAAAAAATTGCGTATTCCAATGTTCCTGCACCCTTGCGTGGACTTGGTATTACGTTTATTATTACGGGCCTTATGGCCATTGGATTTATGAGTTTTATGGGAATTAAATTATAAGCCTATGGATATTACTGTCATTATTGCAAGTATTGTTGTTTTCTTAGCCATCACCTTTATTTTGGTGGGTATGCTTCTAGGAGTTAAGGCACGTTTGATGCCCTCTGGACCTGTAAAGCTTTTTATCAACGGCGAAACAGACGTTGAAGTTTCATCTGGAAGTACACTGTTGTCTACCCTTGGTGACAACAAAATATTCTTGCCATCAGCCTGTGGTGGAGGAGGTACTTGTATCCAGTGTAAGTGTATTGTTAAAGATGGCGGAGGCGAAATTCTCCCAACTGAAAAACCACACTTTTCAAGAAAAGAAATCGCCGAAGGTTGGCGTTTGGGATGCCAAGTCAAGGTAAAAGAAGACATGGTCATCGAAGTGCCCGAAGAAGTATTTGGCATAAAGAAGTTTGCTGCTAAAGTTGTTCGTAATTGGAACGTGGCATCATTTATAAAGGAGTTTGTTGTTGAAATTCCCGAAGACATGCATTATGAAGCTGGAGGTTATATCCAAATTGAAGTTCCTGCTTGTGAGGTAGACTTTAAAGACATTGACATTTCGGCGCACCCGGAAGAGCATCCAGAAGATGTAAATAAATTTAAATTGGAATGGGATAAATTTAAGTTGTGGGACTTGAAAATGAAAAACCCAGAATTAGTAGAGCGTGCTTATTCGATGGCTTCTTTCCCTGCAGAGGGTAAAGAAATCATGCTGAACGTTCGTATTGCAACCCCACCATTTGACCGTGCCAAAAACGGTTGGGCAGATGTAAATCCAGGTGTTGCTTCATCTTATATATTCTCGCTTAAAGAAGGCGATCCCGTAACAATTTCAGGACCTTATGGTGAATTCTTTATCAATCACTCTGAAGCTGAAATGCTATATGTAGGGGGTGGTGCTGGAATGGCTCCGATGCGTTCGCACTTATATCACTTATTCCGTACACTTAAAACAGGTCGAAAGGTTACGTTTTGGTATGGCGGTCGTTCCAAGCGTGAACTGTTCTACACAGAACACTTCCGTGCCTTAGAGCGTGACTTCCCTAACTTTAAGTTTTACGTTGCTTTGTCTGAACCATCTGAGGAAGACAATTGGAAAGTAAAAGATGGACTCGATGGCGAAGGCGATGGGTTTGTTGGGTTTGTGCATCAAGTGGTGATTGATAATTACCTCAACGATCACGAAGCACCCGAAGATATTGAAGTGTATTTCTGTGGACCGCCACTTATGAATCAAGCCGTTGAAAAAATGGCTGAAGATTTTGGCGTTCCAGACGAAAATGTGCGTTTCGACGATTTCGGTGGATAACATATAAAGAGGCTTCGGCCTCTTTTTTATTTTACATTTGTGCTATGAGTCAATTATCAGAAGACGAATTACACCAGCTGGCCATGACCACGGTAGGTCAATCGCTTGAAGCTGATGGTTATGAATTTCTAGCGGTAAACAGCTCCCCTAAAAAAGATCCTCAGTTTGTGTGCACTAAAGATAAAACCTTGTGTTTTGTGGTAGTGCGTCATGTGCGATACCCACAAAATCCAAATGAATTTGACGTCAAACTTATGAGTCAAGTAAAGGAGCACGCAATAAAATTTAAAGCAAAGACCTATTTTGCTGGGGTTGGCTTTGCACACGCTTCAGACTACGATAAACCACTTTCTAAAAACGAACCTTATGCCGTTAACTTTAATGGAATTAAAGAGATATAGCGTTATTGTTGTTTTACTAGCCCTGGCTTCTTGTCAAACTCACAATAAGTTGCAGCGGTTCCAAGGAGATGCTCTTGGCACTTCATACACACTACTCTACTTGGATACGGCTCCAAATGAAATAGTATCAGATTCTATAGATGCTGTTTTCTTGCGTATGAATCAATCCATGTCGACCTATTGGCCAAACGCCATCATTTCTAAAGTTAATCGTGATGAAGCGGTTACGATAGATGCCGATTTTAAAAAGGTCTTTCAAACGGCTAAAAATATTTGGGAGCAAACCGACGGCTATTTTGATCCAACGGTAGGGGCTTTGGTTAATGCCTATGGTTTTGGTCCAGCAAAGTCTTTGGCGCAAATAGATCAAGATGCAGTAGATAGCCTGCTTACTATTACCGGCTTTGACAAAGTATCCCTATTATCCGATGGATCCATTACAAAAGCCCATAAAAACATCTATCTCGACTTTAATGCCATTGCAAAAGGCTATGCCGTTGATGCGCTGGCTGCCATGCTCCAGTCGTTGGGGTATACTCAGTTTCTCGTTGAAGTAGGGGGTGAGCTGTTTGCCTCGGGTTTACATCCAGAAAAGGCAAAACCCTGGCGTGTCGCCATAGATCACCCCAAACAAGATGTAGCTCGCACCTTTATTGCTACGCTCCCGTTACAAAATAAAGGTATGGCATCATCGGGGAATTACCGAAAATTTCGTACCGATGCATCGGGAAATTATTACGTTCACACCATCAACCCAATAACAGGGAAATCGGTAAAAAGTAATATCCTAAGCACATCGGTGCTGGCGCCTACTACCATGCTGGCTGATGCCTACGCAACAGCGCTTATGGCGATGCCATATACAAGAGGCAAAATATTGATTGAAAACCTTAATGAGGTCGAAGCCATGTGGGTATTGGCAGAAAAAGACAGCGTTCAAGTAATGGCTACCTCAGGATTTACGTATGATCTAGAGTAGGGCGTAGACAAAGCGGAATGTATTCGTCTTTTGTTACCGAAAAGCGTACCCTTTCCGTATCAGTCAGGGACTTGCCATATTGTATTTCGTTTACTTCAAAACCAGTTTGGCGGAGCTTTTCAAAATAATCTTTACCGTAAACACGAACGTGATCGTATTGCCCAAAAACCTTGGTGCGTGCTGCCTTGTCAACGATACTGTCATCCTCAAAGGTATCTTCGAGTGCAGTGTTTAAAGGTACCTGTAATAAGGCTTTACCTCCTGGCTTTAGCACGCGATATAGTTCTTGCATGGCCTTGGTGTCATTGGGAATATGTTCCAATACGTGATTGCATAATATCCAATCAAAAGACGCATCGGGAAAAGGCAAATCACAAATATCCGCTTTGACTTCGGCTAGCGGCGATTCTAGGTCACAAGTGGTATAGGTGAGGTGTTTCAACTTGCGGAGACGTGTCATAAGTGCTTTTTCGGGGGCCATGTGCAATACGGCAGCATCTAAGGAAAAAAAGCTTGTCTCACGTTGTAAATACAACCAAATTAGCCGGTGACGTTCCAGCGATAGCGTGCCTGGACTGAGTGCGTTTGGCCTTATTTTCACATAGCCATATGGAAGAAAGCTGCGATAGGACTTCCCATTGATAGGGTCTGTAAACCGATCGCCACGATAATAAAAATCTAAAAAAGGCAAAAGGAGGTTAGCAAGGTGTTGCAGCCAAGTTCTTGGGAATATGCCTAGCATCCATCGGGCTACCCTTTTCATAGCTCTAAAGGAACTGCTCTGAAAGGAATTTCTTCATCTGTTGTGATGCCCAATGCCTCGTTGACATATTTGAATGTAGAAAGCAATTCGGGTTTTCCGTCGACAATGGCAACGTTATGTTCGAAGTGTGCACTTGGTGCTCCGTCAGCCGTTAGGATGGTCCAGCCATCTCGCAATTGCTTGATGCGATGGGTGCCTCTGTTGATCATGGGCTCAATAGCAACTACCATACCCTCTAAAAAACTTTTTCCTTTACCGCGTTTGCCGTAGTTGGGCATTTCGGGTTTTTCGTGCATGTTGGTTCCCAGTCCATGCCCGACCAATTCACGTACTACGCCATAGCCAAATTCCTCAACATAATGCTGAATGGCATAGCCCACATCACCCACGCGATTCCCTATGCGAAAAGCTTCAATTCCTTTATACAACGATGCTTTTGTTCGGTCTAGAAGTTTTTTAGTTTCTGGATCAATTTCGCCTACCTCAAAAGTATAGGCATGGTCGCCGTAATAGCTGTTTTGCAATACGCCACAATCAATGGACAGGATATCGCCTTCTAGAAGCGGCGTGTCGTTTGGAATGCCGTGTACCACTTGCTCGTTTGGACTTACGCAAAGTGTGTTGGGAAAATCATACAGTCCTAAAAATCCAGGAACAGCATTGTGGTCACGAATAAACGTTTCCGCTTTTTTGTCGAGTTCTAAAGTAGTTACCCCAGGCTTGATTTCGCTTGCCAGCATCCCTAAGGTTTTGGATACCAACAGGGCGCTGTTTCGAATGAGCTCTATTTCTTCGGCTGTTTTTTGAAGCGACATCAGTTTTCGTAAGTGTGTTTATAATCGGCTCCGCTTAGAATAGCTAGTATATCGTCTTCCAAAAATGCAACCGGCGACTCAACAATGCGATTGATTTCTTTGCCGTCTCTGTAAAAGATAAATGTAGGTACGTTGGTAATGTTATTTTCAGTAGCGCTGCCAGTAGGTGTTTTTTTGTTTTTATCCACGCATATAAGTTGCACCTCACCCAAAAATTCCATTTCGTCTAAAATGCGGAAAAAAGCAGGAACATACATCTGGCTATCAGAACACCAAGTGCCCATAAACACCACAATAGCCACATCTTCTTGTACCGCATCCAATTGCGTTATGGTTTTGTCAAAAGGCGCGTAATTTTCGTATTCTGTAGTAAACCATTCGGCATGAGGCTCTTTTTTTAAGTCCTCTAGCGCAATTGGGCCAATTATATCTTGGGCATATGTAGTGTGCATATACAAGATGAGCATAAGAAATAACAAGCGTTTCATATTACTAAAGTAATGATTTTGCTGTCATGGCTGCAGGCTGTTCAATTCCCATAAGCTCGAGCACTGTAGGTGCAATATCACAAAGCGCGCCTTCGTCAATGCTTTTGGCATCGGCATCAATCAAATATACAGGCACCAAGTTGGTCGTATGGGCTGTATTTGGGCTTCCGTCTGGATTTATCATGGTGTCGCAGTTTCCGTGGTCTGCAATAATAATAACTGAATAACCCCCTTCTTTTGCAGCCGCTACTACCTCTGCCGTACAGGCATCTGTGGTTTCGCAGGCTTTTATGGCCGCTGCCATGTCGCCAGTGTGACCAACCATGTCGGGATTGGCAAAGTTTAGGCATACAAAATCAGTAGCCCTTGCTTTTAACTTGGGCACGATGGCATCACGAATGTCAAAAGCACTCATTTCGGGTTGCAAGTCGTAGGTAGCTACTTTTGGTGAAGGACACAAAATACGCTCTTCGCCATCAAAAGGTTCTTCACGTCCGCCATTAAAGAAAAAGGTAACGTGCGGGTATTTTTCGGTTTCCGCAATACGAATTTGCTTTTTTCCTGCAGCTGCCAATACTTCGCCAAGCGTTTGCTGAATGTTCTCTTTGTCATAAACCACGTTGACGTCTTTAAAAGATTCGTCATAGTTTGTTAGGGTTACGTAGTATAGCGATAGGGGCTCCATGTCTTGCGCTGGAAAGGGCATCTGGCTCAAGGCTTGTGTAAGTTGTCGCCCACGATCGGTGCGGAAATTAAAGAAAATCACCACATCTCCTTCTTTGATGCGACTACTGGTAACCTCGCCATTTTCGGGAAGGACAATCGGTTCAATAAATTCGTCTGTAGTACCCCCGTCATAATTGGCCTGCATGGTTTGAGCAAGGTTTTCGGTTTGGGTTCCCGTACCGTGAACGAGTAAGTCATACGCTTTTTTGACACGCTCCCAACGCTGATCTCTATCCATTGCAAAATAGCGACCCACCACGCTTGCTAAGTGTGCGTTTGTCGCAGCACATATTTCTTGTACTTGGCTTAAAAACGCGACTCCTGATTTGGGGTCTACATCACGTCCGTCCGTAAACGCATGTACATAGCTTTTAGGCACTTTGGCATTGTGTGCAGCTTTTAGCAATCCTTCAATGTGGTTGATGTGGGCATGTACGCCACCATCCGAAACCAGTCCTAGGAAGTGAACGGATTTGTTGTTTGCTTCGGCATGGGCAAAGGCATCTTTAAGAACCGCTTCGTCTTTTAGGGTGTCTTGGGTTACGGCCATATTGATTTTGGCCAAATCTTGATAGACTACACGACCCGCACCGAGGTTAACGTGTCCTACTTCACTGTTTCCCATTTGTCCTTCGGGAAGCCCAACGTGCATACCGTCTGTGTGGAGTACGTTGTGAACGGCCGCTGTGCTAAGACTGTCTACAAAAGGGGTATTGGCTTGGGCTACTGCCGAAACTGCTGGATTGGGGGAGATGCCCCAACCGTCTAAAATCATTAAAACAACACGTTTGCTCATAGGTTTAGGTTATGTTGCAAAGATACTGTAAAGGGAAATGTTTGCGAAGGGATTTTTCACATTCCATATTTTTGTTTAATTTTAATGTAACAAACCCCAAATTTGTGCTTCTATATAGTATAATCCGCAAATCGAATCGTACCTGCCCACAAAACGAATTGTACCTAGAATGTAGCTTCTTTTGAATTAGTTGTGTCTTGTGTGCCAAACGCGCCCCATGTCCAAGAATTTTTTTTCCTACTCATACCTATACGCACTCATTATTTTTATCGGCTTTTTTGACGCATACAGCTATTATTTCTGCTTTGGTATTGATATTAGTAGCTTTATGACAACGGGGGAGATACTGACTTCTTTTTTTCCAAAAATGTTGTTTGTGCTTCCAATTATTGGTGTGTTCTTCTACATAGGCGTCATAAATGATAGGTCTAAACGTAAGGTAACTAACAACCCTCCTAAAGGAATAATGCTCAGATTAAAGAGGTTAAAGCTTTTATTTTTAGCACCAAAAAAAAAATTAAAAGATGTTCTTAGGATACTTAATCTTATCAACATCCTCTGCACTATTATTATAATGTGGCTAGGCTTTTTACTTTATCCTATATCTATTGGATGGTACTTGTTTTATACTGAAATACCTTTTCAAGCACATTTTTTTGGTAGTAACATGGCTACCGTTTTTTTGTTTTTCACGACATTTATGTCTTTAATATCTTGATAATGAAGAGCTTTTTTCATACCTTATTACATACGGGGTAATCATTACCTGTCTAGCCTTCATTGGTTTGTCCAACAGAGAAAAAGCCACATCAATTGTTTCGGGGGAGCCCACACATGTTGTTAGCTATTCAATAGATTCAAAGAAAATAAGCACCACGCCTTCTTATCTGTTTATTGGGATGACTGAAAACTACCTTTTTTTTAGAAACACAAACGACGGGAGTAATTCAATTGTCAAAATTGAGGACATTCAAGATTTTAAAATGAAGAAAATTCAAAAGCAAGATTGATTTTAGCCCTAAAACAATCGCGCTTGCCGCTGTGGGTTGGCATAGTTCATTGTAAAGATCCCTCTGGTGCGCGTCTGTGACGCGTACCTATTTTAATACGGTTGGTCACGCGTTGCAAATGCGCCAGCAGTACGAATTGCACCCCTCCGCTGGCGCGAGGGTTACTCTCGTGCCAAGTAAATATGTTTAAAAAGGCACAAGACACAGCCTTGCGCCAGCAGTACGAATTACCCGCCTACTTTTTCTAATCGTTTAATCTAAAATAAGCCTCCATATAATTAGCGGTATTGAGGTATTCCTTTTGTAGGTTACGTAGAAAAACAAGGTTTGCATTACGCTTCTCGTGGTTTGGCATAAGGGCATCTTGTCCGTTTAAGTCGGTTAGTGTGATGATGATAAACCATTTTTCATTTCGAGTGGTATAAAAGCTGTTAAAAAAGCCTGGAACGCCTCTATCTTCATCCGAAAGTGCAGCGTCGATAAGTATGGGTATAAAATTTAAGGTGCGTGTAGTACGCCTGCGGTCATACACATTCATGATATAGGGTTTGCTGTCAATCCATAGCGGTATCTTTCGGTTTATTCCCGGTAGCTGATATTTGGTGTTGATGAACGTATAAAACTCATCTGCTTCTTTGGGGTCTTCAAAAATAAATCCGTGCTGCTTGGGTAAATCACGCTTAAAACGCTTGGCTATTTTGACCTTGTCTGTTTTGATATTGGGCGCAAAGCTAAGGGGAATGCAGCTCGTAAAAAAAGCAAACATCAATATGTATACAAGTAGGTGTTTCATTCGTACTTATTGGCAAAATCTATGCCACCAACTAACTAATCTTCGATTAACTTGGTGTTAATCCCTTTAACGTAAGTGTGGTAATAAGCGTCCCAAAAATCACGATCTATATGTTCACTTCCCTTAACTCCAACAGATTTAAAATAAGCAAAGGCCATGCGTGAATTGTAGTTGTTGAGAAAGACTTTTGCCTCGGGCAAATAGCTGTAATGCCACGGCTCGTAGGAAAAGCCAGCGCGTTTGGCATCCTTGGTATAGACCAAATAAAACCCAAAGCGGTGGGCGTTGGTTTGCATCCATTGGTGTAGGGGCGCAAAAGGACCGTTGCCGTGAAATTTTTCGGGTACTAATAGGCGTTTTTGGTTGGGTGCGTTGGCATCGGTAATGTCAATGTCGGTGCCCCAATGGTGGCGCGAAGTGCCGGGAATGGTGGAGTACTCCAAAATACGCTGAATGGCAGCCGTGGGCGTTAGTCCCTCGGCGGTGTAGCGGGTGTATTTGTCCTCAAAAATCTGTTGTTGGCGTGCAAACGAACGGTATGCCGAAACCAGTTGTAAATCGATACCGTCTTGTAGTGCAGCGGTTTGCATGGCGCAAAACGCCTCGGCGGTGTTGGGTGTCAGTTGGTATGTTTCTAGCGTTGTCAGGTGGCTTTCATCTATCCCAATGAGGTGGGTGATATTGATTTGCCCCCATACCATTTGACACATCAAAACAAAAATTAGGCTTCGTCGCATAGGTTTTTTAGCATATAATAGTGTGTTCCTCCATAGGGGAGTTCAAAAGTCTCGCCTTGTTTTTGGTAGCCACAGGCTTCGTAAAAAGGCACGGCAATTAGGCGTGCGTTCATCCATACCGTGCTAATATTTTGTAGGCGCACGTGCTGTTCCGCATGGGCAACGAGTTGCTTGCCAATCCCTTGTCCTTGAAAATGTTCCAAAACGGCCATACCTCTAAGTTGTACGTCTCTGTTGTTTGTTAGTAATGTCAATACACCAATGGCTTTATTTTCTAGGTAGGCACCCAAATGTATGGTACTGTTGTCTTCGTCACGATCAAAAGCACAGCTGCTTAATGAAAGCCCCTTTCGCAAGACGGGGTGACGTACTGTGTAGGTGGCTGCTGCTTTAATTTGTTTAAATTGTATGTTTGTATGCTTTTGCAAGTGCAATTATGGAAATTGATTTTAGATATTTAAATGTAGGGAATATCCCTGAAATTTTGCCACTGATGCAAGATTTTACAGGGCATAAATATTCTGATGCCACCCACAGCAGTCGCTTTGCTGCTATGTTCCAACACGAATATGACTGTATTGGCTTTTATGACCAAGATCATTTGATTGGTCTTTGCGGACTATGGTATCAAACCCGACACTATTCTGGAAAGAGTTGTGAGATAGATCACCTTTACATCAAACCGGAATATCAAGGGCAAGGTCTCGGAACTCGATTTATAGATTGGATTGGACTTAAACTCCAAAAAGAAGGCTACGAAGCACTGGAACTCAATGCCTACAAGGAGAACATTGCCTCACACCGGCTCTATGCCCGAGAAGGCTTTGAGCATCTTGGTTTTCACTTCGTTAAGCGTTTGGGCGAATAGCGTATATTTGTTAAGTGAGTAACGTTTTTTTGATATCCAACAGACAATACGTTTCTTACCACAGCCAACCCAAAGTATCTTTTTATGCGACAGCTTTTTGTTTTTTTACTTTTTGCGCCAATGCTCATGGCCCAAACCGATTATCGCACTTGGCTAAGGGGTAAGATTCTCTACCAAAATCAAAATGTGATTGCCGCCAATGTGGTTAATACAACCACCAAGGAGGCTACAATTTCAGACAACAATGGTGACTTCGCCATACAAGTGATGATGGGCGACGAGTTGGTTTTCACTTCTTTGCAGTATCAAATTCGTGTTGTTAAAGTAACAAAAGAAATATTGCAACGCGGCCGCCTTGTTATTGACGTAAATGAAAAAATAACAGAACTGGAAGAGGTAGTAGTAACTCCAGAACAACGGCAGAAATTTTTGGACCTCCGAGCGGAAGAATTTAAGAAGTTTGACTATGAGCGTGATCGTTCCACGCGCTTGGAAAATGAGTTGATGAATAAAGATCAACTTACGAATGGCGTGAACTTCGTCAGTGTTTTTAAGGCGCTATACCGTATGGTTGAAAACAAAGACAAAGCAAAAGAAAAAACCTATGAGCTCAAACCAAGTGAGGTCATCCGCCAGCTTTATGACGATGCTTTTTTTATCGAACAATTAGGTATAGAAAAAGACAACATTGGATTGTTTTTGTTGTATTGTGATGACGAGGTCAAAACCAAACAGCTTCTCGAGGAAAAATCGAATTTTGAAATCATGGATTTCTTGGTTAAAGCCAGTGAAAAGTTTAATAAAAACAATTGATGCGGTTTTTGTTTTTTTTGTGCTTAGTGCCCCTTTTTTCAGCTTCTACTCACAAATATTATGTGAGTACTACGGATATGTTTTTTAAGCCTGAGCAAAATCAATTGCAGCTAGTCGTACGCGTTTTTACAGACGATTATACCGCTTCACTTTCTCGCTTCACTTCTTCAGAAATAAAATTAGACCCCGACCAACTTTCAGAGACAGTACTGTCGGAGCATATGTCCGCTTATTTTCAGCAGCATTTTCAACTCAAGTCTCCTGCATCTCCAGTTTCTTTTTCTTTTGTTGGATGGGACTATAAACAAGATCAGACGATTTTATATGCTTCTTTTGATTCCTTACCAAAAATGACGGAATTGGAGTGGTCCAATACTTTTTTGATGGACGTCTTTCCTGACCAAAAAAACATTGTTGTGCTCACAACACCCAAGGGGAAGAAAAGTTATTTACATACCCGAGATCGTATTTTTGCAAAATTCAGTTTATAATCTTCCGACAATCCAATATATTTATACAAAATCCATTGAAAATGAAATTTAATTCAATTCTCACCTCAGTCTTAACGCTTTCTTTTGTTATCGCTTTTGCGCAAGAAATAACCACCCCACAGGGGCATACTAACCAGAACAAGTTTCGACAATTGTTCAACGAATTGGCTACGCCAAATGCTTACAGAACAGCATCTGGTGCGCCAGGCCCTGCCTACTACCAACAGCAGGCAGATTATGTCATGGAGCTTACCTTGAATGACGACACTCAAGAATTGTTTGGCGATCAGACCATTACCTATACCAACAATTCGCCTGAAACGCTATCCTATTTATGGTTACAGCTTGACCAAAACGTTCGTGCTCGTGATGGCCAATCTTTTGATCGGCTTGATAATGGGAACGACTACTATGGAACCCAACGTGCCGTTGGACCTGGATTTATTAATGCCTACATACTGGAAGAAAAGTTTGATGGCGGTTTTAAAATTGATTTATTGCAAGGTACTGATGGCATGGATTTGCCATATACAGTACACCAAACCATGATGCGGATAGATTTGCCAACTCCATTGGCTTCAGGGACAGCGATTTCGTTTCGACTAAAGTGGCATTACAATATTCCCAATCGTCAGTTTTGGGATGCCCGTTCTGGGTATGAATATTTTAAAAAGGACGATAATTATGCTTATTTCATTGCACAGTTTTTTCCACGTATGGCAGTCTACAACGATGTTGAAGGTTGGCAAAACCAGCAGTTTTGGGGCAATGGCGAGTTTGCTCTTCCCTTTGGCGATTATGATGTAAAAATCACGGTTCCCGATGATCATATTGTTGAATCTACGGGGGTGTTGGAAAATCGTAAGGCAGTTTATTCATCAACCATGATGAAGCGTTTTAAGGAAGCAAAAAAATCATACGATGCGCCTGTTTTTATTGTAACACAAGAAGAAGCAGAAGCCAATGAGAAAAGTACGCCCACAGGCACCAAAACATGGCACTTTACAGCTAAAAACGTACGTGATTTTGCCTTTGCCTCCTCTCGTAAGTTTATCGTTGACATGATGAATGTAGACGTTAATGGGAACGATGTAATGGCAGTTTCGGTATATCCAAAAGAGGGAAATCCACTTTGGGAACAGTGGTCTACAAAGACAGTGGCTAGCGCCTTGAAATCCTATTCACGTATGACCTTTGATTACCCTTATCACAAAGCGGTTTCGGTACACGCAGATGATGTGGGAATGGAATACCCTATGATTTGTTTCAATTTTGGACGACCTGATGAAAACGGATATTATAGCGACCGCACCAAGTTTGGTATGATAGGCGTTATAATTCATGAGGTGGGACACAATTTTTTCCCAATGATTGTCAATTCAGACGAACGTCAATGGGGTTGGATGGATGAAGGCTTAAATTCATTTGTTCAAATTATCGCTGAGCAAGATTTTGGCAAGTCACACCCAGATGCTATCCCTGGAATGGAGCATTACCCTTCCGACGACATGGATCCGCAAAATATAGTTCCTTATATGTCAGGTGATCAAGATTTTATTGCACCCATAATGGCAAACCCAGAGAACGTGTATCAACTTGGGCCTAATGCATATAGCAAGCCAGCAACAGCGCTAAATATTCTTAGAGAAACCGTGATGGGCCGTGAGTTGTTTGATCATGCCTTTAAGACCTTTTCGCAAAGGTGGATGTTTAAGCACCCTACCCCTGAAGATTTTTTCCGCACCATGGAGGATGCCTCTGCTTTTGATTTGGATTGGTTCTGGCGTGGATGGTTTTTTACTACCGATGTTGTTGATATGGGCGTAGCGGGCGTTGAGGATATTAAAAAGTTTGATGATGATATGCGCTATTTTTCTCGTTATTATACAAACAGTTTACGGAATTTAACTCCTGATGATTTCAATAATCGCAAAGAACCCAAAAAATTCTACAAGGTTACTTTTGAAAAACCAGGCGGTATTCCAATGCCCCTTATTGTGGAGTATTCTTATGCCGATGGCACCAAGGAGCGCAAGACTTACCCTGCGCAAGTCTGGCGCAAGAGCGACCATGAGGTGAGTAAGTATATTGCTACAGACAAAGAGATTGTCGGCGTATTGGTTGATCCAGATAACGCTACGGCAGATATCAATAAGGACAACAACACTTGGCCCAAGATACTGGAGGAAAACGATTTCGAAAAGTTCAAAAAACAACAAGACTAAACAAAAAAGCCAGCTTATAAGCTGGCTTTTTTTAACATTTGTTTTCAAGAATAAGGAGTCGCTTAAAGTGCTCGCTTAATTTTTTCCCAGTTTAGATCAAGAGGAATTTCTTTAAAATCCACATCAACTTCGTAAGCTAAAGAAGCCTTAATTCTGGCGTTATTGTGCGGATGCGTCATAATCAACTCAATCTTTTCATTGTAAGCCAAATTTTCTCGATTGAGTTTTCTAAAAAATGAAGCTATTGATTTGGGCGATATGTTGGCATCTTCTAGGAGTTCCAATGCAAATTGATCAGCCTCCTTTTCCTGTGACCTGCTAAAGCCTGTAGAAATTAGCGTTTGGTATACATCCGAAAGCAGTACACTGTCTCCCCCAGTCATGATAGAAAACAAAATAGAAAGCCCAAACTCCCTTACCAACCGATCCACGGTATGTCGTTTTTCGACATGCCCCATTTCATGTGCTAATACAGCAGCAAGCTGTTCGGGTGAGTCGCAAAATGATATCAGCCCTTTGAATACATAAATATTTCCTCCTGGAATGGTAAAGGCATTCACTTGTGGGTCATCCAATACTACAATAGTGTAATCATAGGCTGTGGCTGGAATTTGCTGCTGTAGGCGTTTGCTAACAGCCCACATCATGGAGTCTATGGTTTTGCTAGTTAAAGGTTCTTTGTACTGCGCTGATATGATATGCGCTGCAACCAATTCCCCTAAAGCAATTTCTTGTTCAAATGATATCAGACTTGTTTTTTTGTCAGAATAAAACCACTTGGTTTTCTTTTCTTCTGAAAGTAAGTTTAATCCAAGGTAAAAGAGCAAAAAAATACCTCCAAAAATACCAAGCGATTTTAAGCCGTCGAGAACTATTTTCTTTTTCATTTAAATAGGAGGTGTATTCACTTTTTGTTCCACATCAGGGTGGTGATCTTCATTTTCATATTTCAAACGATTCTTTTTTGAATAAACCTTTTGATAGGCATAAGGCCCAAAGAAAATGAAATACATAAAGATGCCTTTTCGCGCTCTTATGGCCGCTACAATACTATAGACAAAGTATATTAAATTGGCTAATATACTAGAGCCTAAATAGGCATAGAACTTATCGTTAAGCACGTAGTTTTCAAAAAAGAAAATTTGTAAAGACCAGTAAAGTAGCCCCCAATTGACGAGTGTAGTAGGTAATTGCGACAGCAAGGACTGCAAACAATTGAAATGGATAAAACGTCCTTTTTTTCTGTTAACATAATAGTAAACTACAGCTGCAATAAGGTTGATAATGGGCAGCGGAAGACTCGTTGCCAAGGACGCAAACATCATAAGATATGCGCCCATGGCATCTTCCTTTTCGCGTTCACTCAACTCATGTGGCTGAGGAAGCGTGTAATATGATTCAATTGACAAAGCTTGTAGTTATTTACTGGAAAATGGCGGATACGTATCTGTCATGTTTCCCATATAAAGATTTACGCGGTATTGCCAGCGAATGGTTCCGACCAAAAAATCGTGTGCTCCTTTTGGAAACGTTGCTGTAAATAATACAGACAAAAAAGCATAAATGGATAAGATTACACCCCACAATGTTCTGAAATATAAGAAAATGGCATGCGGCAGAATGACGTAAATAACACCAAAAAGAAGTCTGACAACGGTCAGTCCTCTACTGATGCGCTCAGGATATGGCACTTCTAAAGAAGTGTGTTCGTCTGTTCCATCTAGTCCAAAAGCGGGGTAATCATCCGCTAAATTAGTTAGGCGGGCCGAAAGCCTAAGATTCCAGCGAAGTAACTTGACCTGATATTCAAACATACTTTCGGGATAGCGCCCCGTAAATATGATGGAAATAAAAGCCACTACCGATAATATGGAACCCCAAAGGGAAAAGAAGAATAGTAAGAAAACGTGTGGTAGTACGATGTATATGATACCAAAAATGCCTCTTAACAGTAATTCAGATCTTGAGTATCTTTCTTGGTGTGTAATGTTTAATTTCATTTTTTTAAAGATTAAAGGTTTGCCACCACAAGTTATTATTTTTTTTTAAAACCTCATTTTATGCTTACTTTTTCGTTTTAAGCTATCTTTACAACATGGTTTACTTTATTAGCGGAGCTGAAATTGTATTTGTCTTTATGGTGGTGCTCTTGGTCTTTGGTGCCAATCGCATTCCAGATATAGCGCGCACCCTTGCTAAGGGAATTCAGCAGGTAAAAACCGCTAGTCGTGATTTCCGTGAAGAAATTGAAAAATCTGCCGAGGCCCAAGGTTTAGACACTAAAGAGCTTCAAAAAGAAGTAAACGATATCAAAAAGGAACTTAACGAAATTACTGGCACGGTTAAACGCAAACGCTAAATTTTCCGCAAAAGCGTAAGTCCATCCCTAACGGGAAGCACGACAGTTTCTACACGATTATCCAAAGCGACTTTGTTGTTGAAAATTTGCAAAGACGCTGTAGCCTGATCAACGGCATCTTCTGTGACTTTTCCAGACCAAAGTACGTTATCGGCAATAATCAATCCTCCTGAACGTACCCGATCAACAATCAAATCAAAGTAACGTGGATATTGCTCTTTGTCAGCGTCAATAAAAACAAAGTCAAAAGTTCCTTTTAAGGTTGGAATAATTTCTGCTGCATTTCCCAAATGCTGAACAATGTTTTTTCCAAAACCCGAAGCGTCAAAATAGCGACGTTGGATATCGGTCAACTCCTCATCTATGTCTAGGGTATCAATCCGTCCATCTGTTTGTAAGCCTTCTGCCAAGCACAAGGCCGAATAGCCGGTGTAGGTTCCAATTTCCAAGATACGCTTGGGCGATACCAACTTAGCTAATAACGCCAATAAACGCCCTTGGTAAGCCCCACTTAACATACGCGGTTGCAATACCTTTAGATTGGTTTCTCGTGCTAGCTTTTGCAGCAATTCGGGTTCTTCTTCTGAGTGTTTTGCTACATATGCTTCTAAACTTGGGTTTATAAAATTCATACTTTCTTGGGTCTTGCGTATGCATAGCGATCCAATAAGCTTGTTGTGGCATATCCGTCTAGTCCGTTAATGGCAACGGTATTGGCGTTTTCAAGCTTTAGCCATCCATCTTGTTGTTGTATATCTTGGTCTGCAATAAAAACGTGTTCAATGGCACTTACTAAAAGTAAGGTGTCGTTTTCTTTAATTTCATATGCATTCAAAAACCTGCACCCTAAACGGATTTTTGCGCCTTTGACAAAAGGCGCTGGGAAGTCACCAAGGAATTCTTCTTCCAAATCTGTTTTGGTAAATTCCGAAACTTCATCTGGATATTTTGCTGATGTATGATGCGCATCTTCTATGATATCGCTGTAGATGTGATTTACTGTAAATACACCAGTGTCTTTTATGTTGCGATAGGTATCTCTAGGTACGGTGGTGGGGCGTAGAATAAAGCCAATCAACGGGGGATTACTTCCAAGATGGGTGATACTGCTAAAAACAGCCACATTGCTAACGCCATTAAGCGATTTTGTTCCTAATAAATTTGCCGATTTAAAACCTGTACAACTGTTGATGAGATTTAATCGAAAGATTTTATCCATCTGATCGATATCGGTTCTTGAGTAATGTATCATAACGCTTTTGATGCAAACTTACGCAATACGTTGAATTTAGTTACTTTTGCCCTTCCGGGTCATTAACTCAGTTGGTTCAGAGTGTCGCCTTGACAGGGCGGAAGTCATTGGTTCGAATCCAATATGACCCACAAAACATGATTTTTCAAAAAGAAATTAGCCTTCCACCTTTCCAAAGGGGATTTCATTTAATATCCTCATATGTTTTAAGTGAGATTCCCAAAAGTAGTAGTGGCGTAGTTCATGTTTTTATCAAGCACACCTCTGCGAGTCTAACCATAAACGAAAATGCCGATCCCAGTGTTCGAGCAGATTTTGAAACACATTTTAACAAAATGGTTTCAGAAGATGACACACACTACACGCACACCCTTGAGGGTCCAGATGATATGACTTCACATATTAAAAGTAGCTTATTGGGATCATCTGTTAGTTTTCCTGTCCAAAATGGCGTACCCCAATTGGGTGTTTGGCAAGGCATTTATCTGTGTGAACACCGCAATCAAGCTGGTTCAAGAAAAATTTTCATTACTTTCATGGGATTCTAATTTAATATAAACCCAATGCGAATTACGTTTCTTCTTTTAATTTCATCATTATTTCTCGTTCATGCGCAGCCTTCAGATGAACGCATCAAGAACCTTATAACTAGTCATCTAGCCAAAACGATTGAGCTAAGACATTGGTTTCATCAACATGCCGAGTTGAGCAACAGAGAGTTTAAAACTTCGGAAAGAATTGCACAAGAATTAAAAAAAATAGGACTTAACCCGCAAACGGGTATCGCCAGAACAGGTGTTGTTGCTGTTTTAAATGAAGGTAAGCCAGGCCCTGTGGTGGCACTACGGGCTGATATAGATGGACTTCCTGTAAAGGAAAGAGCAGACCTTCCTTGGGCTTCTAAAATGACGGGTGTATATAACGGAGAAGAAGTGCCTGTCATGCACGCTTGTGGCCATGATACGCATACCGCTATTTTATTGGCGACCGCAAAAGTTTTATACCGTATAAAAGACCAGATTCCTGGTCAAGTGAAATTTATTTTCCAACCTGCTGAAGAGGGGCCACCACCTGGAGAGGAGGGGGGCGCAGCGCTGATGGTAAAAGAAGGTGTTTTGACAAATCCAGACGTTGATGCCATTTTTGGATTGCATATTAGTTCAAAATCAACAGTTGGGCAAGTCATGCTAAAACCAGGCTCAATCATGGCTGCAGTTGATGAATTTAGAATTGATTTAACAGGCGTGCAAACCCATGGTTCTACTCCTTGGACGGGCATTGATCCGATAGTCACAGCTTCTCAAATGATTAATTCAATCCAGACCATTGTAAGTCGAAGCATGCCTTTGACCACAGCTGCTGCTGTTGTCACTATTGGCAGTATTCATGGGGGTGTGAGGAGTAATATTATTCCAGAAAAGCTGTATATGTTGGGTACCATCAGGACCTTAGATACGAGTATGCGCACAACTGTTCTTAAAAGGCTTGATGAAATAGTACAAAATATAGCAGCCGCAAACAATGTAAATGCAGATGTCACCTTTATGAATAGCTATCCTGTTACTTATAATGACCCAGTTCTTTATGAAAAGATGTTGCCCACATTGAAGCGGGTTTGTGGTGCTGATAATGTAAATGATATGGATGCCATTACAGGCGCGGAAGATTTCTCCTTTTTTCAAAAGGAAGTACCAGGTGTTTATTTCTTTATTGGTGGCAGCTCAAAGGGTGAGGATTTAGATAAGGTGGCGCCTCACCACACTCCAGACTTTTACGTTGACGATTCAGCGCTAGAAACAGGTGTTATCTCCATGACCTCGCTTACCATAGATTATTTCACAAAAGGATTATAGGCAGTCAAGTACTTTTTCTAAAGTAGCACTTCGCGATCCTTTAATGAGCAGCTGATCGGCTTCAATAGGATTATTTTTTAAAAACAAATTGAGTTTATCGACTGAGGAAAAGTAATGCGTTGTTACGAGGTGTTCATAGGGCTTTCCTACCCAGTAAGATGTTTCAAAGCCCTGTTTTTTGACCAAATCAACCAAAGCTTGGTGCTCAGCCGACTCATACGTTCCTAGCTCTGCCATATGCCCCAGTATCACGGCTTTTTTCCCACTCCTTTTAGCAAATGCTACAATGGCAGCTTTCATACTACTCGGATTTGCATTATAGGCATCAAATGTTAGCGTCTTGCCGTTAAGTGTCATCAGTTGGGAGCGGCTATTGTTTGGAGTGTAATCACTTACGGCTTTGGCGGCCTTTACTAACGAAACACCAAAGTACACTCCAATGCTGACAGCAGCAGCAATATTTTCTTTGTTGTAGGTGCCTACTAGCTGGGTA
The DNA here is from genome assembly GCA_024639165.1 of Flavobacteriaceae bacterium. Lineage (GTDB taxonomy): Bacteria > Bacteroidota > Bacteroidia > Flavobacteriales > Flavobacteriaceae > UBA7446. The sequence continues at coordinate 22,366 of JAHEIX010000011.1, forward strand.
GGTATTTCAATATTTTGGCATACTAATGTCAGGGTTGGTTGGTCTTGGGTAGTCCTAAATTCGGATGGTTTATAGGAAGTGTGTGTCACATCACCTATTGAATTAAGCAGCTTATTGTCATCTTGGTTGATAAAAATAATCCCGTCCTTTTTTGCTATAAAATCGTAAAGTTCTGTTTTACCCTGAAGCACACCTTCTTCTGATCCAAATCCTTCTAAATGGGCCTTGCCTACGTTAGTTATAAGACCGTGAGTAGGTTGTGCTATTTCACACAAAAATGCAATCTCTTTTAAGTGGTTGGCCCCCATCTCTATAATTGCATGGCTGTGGGCTGTTGTTAGTCGTAATAATGTGAGCGGCACACCTATATGATTGTTAAGGTTTCCATCCGTAGCCAATACCTTATGAGTAGTACTTAAAACAGCATGCATAAGTGCTTTGGTCGTGGTTTTTCCATTACTCCCTGTGAGTGCAATTATTGGTATATCAAATTGGTTTCTGTGGTGTTGGGCAAGTGTCTGTAATGTTTCTAGTACATCAGCTACCAAATAACAATTTTGATTAGCCTCAGCCACCGCTTTGTCATCAACTATGGCAGCTAGTGCGCCTTTTTCAATGGCTTGTTGGGCAAATGCATTTGCATCGAAATTAGGGCCGTTTAGGGCAAAAAAAAGCTGATGGGAAGTTATTTTTCTGCTATCGGTTTGAACCCCTGAAGATTTTAAAAATAATTGATATACTTCTTTAAGCGAAGTCATGGCTTTAATCCCGCGGACGTTTCTTTAGCTTGCTTTCGCCCAAGTAGGACATCGCACAACGGAAGCCAATATAATCTGCCGCCATAAATTCGGGTAAATAACGTCTTTGTGCAGGATCAAGCCAATAGGCACGGTCTTTCCAAGAACCTCCTTTGACAACACGTGTCTGGTCGGAAATAAGCGATTTTACTTTTTCTTGGTCTTTAATTTGATCTCCTTTTTCATCTACCGCAAATTTGTACATTTCATTGACATCGCCATTGGGGTTTGACTGCTCATCTCCATCAAGGTAGTCTGTATTGTAGGCTTTATTGAAGTTTATTCGTAATTGACTATCTTCTTCATCAATTTCAGAAAAAACCACATCACCAGGAAGTGCCCTAACTGCAAGTTTGTTGTTAGGCATCGTATCAATGATTACCTCCTCGACAATTTTTGTCTTTCCATCATCGTTAATAGCGGGTTTCGTATACAGGTTTCCTCTATAATAATTCATATCGGAAACATCATTATTAAAGATTGGGCGATAAACATCTGCAACCCATTCTGCTACATTGCCCCCCATGCCGTACAGACCAAAGCTGTTGGGAGAGAATGATCGAACAGGGGCTGTAATATCAGCATTGTCAGAAGACCATCCTGCAACACCACTGTAATCTCCTTTACCTTGCTTGAAATTGGCTAGCTGATCTCCTTCATTTTTGCGTTTAGATGATCTGGTCGAAGCGCCTGACCATGGGTATTTCTTTTTACCACGATAATTATTGTATTCTCTAGCTTCATTTAAACCTAAAGCAGCGTATTCCCATTCAGCCTCGGTCGGTAAACGATATTCGGGCAGCAACAATCCTTTTTCACGTTTCACAAAATTTAACTCAGTCGAATCTGCGTCTCTGCTTCGGGGTTGTGCGTTTCTGCCAACTTTATCAGCAATATCTCCGCCGTATGATTGCTTTGGAGCATGTAAATATGTTTGGGTATTAAATTCTTTTCCTGGAGAAAGACTGTCGATTTGAAGCGAAACCCCTTTTTCTATATACCCTTCACGTTCCAATACGCTCTCATTAACCCGCTCGGTACGCCATTTGGCGTAATTTGCGGCTTGTTGCCAAGTAACCCCAACTACGGGATAATCTTGAAAAGATGGGTGCCTCAGATAATTGTTTACCATATCTTCATTAAAGCCTAACGGACTTCGCCAGACCATGGTATCAGGTAAAGCTGCAGTGTATACATCAGCATATGGCCCACCTTGATTTTTGTACACGCGCTCGAGCCAATCCAAGTACTCGTTGTACATCAAGTTTGTAACTTCTGTTTCGTCTAAGTAGAACGACCGTACTTGCACACGGACAGGGGTGTTGTTCCAGTCACGCATGACATCGTCTTGGACTTTTCCTTTCACAAAAGTTCCACCCGGAACAAAAACAAGCCCTGGTGCTGTTTCTTGGCCTTTATAGCCAGTTTCGTATTGAAAACCTCCTCTGGGAGAATTAATGGCTAACCCTGTTCCTTGAGAAACATTTGACCTGCTTTTGTTAGTGCTACAACTTGAAATAAGTGTAATTATTAAAGCGGAAATGAATAGATTTGTGTACGTTTTCATTTTTAAATTTCGATTCATATCAAAGGTGCAATATACGAATAAATAGTGCGTTTATGTACTTACTAAACGAAGTCAAGTCCAAATTAGTATACTATTCTCATTATACGATTACGTATCGAGCATCGTTATTAACATATATGCGTAACAATTTTATTGTTCTTATCTTCTTTATTTTTGGGTGGAATTCCATTTCTGCCCAAGGCTTGAGTACGCATCCCTTTTTAGATCAAACGATGGTTTCCTGGCGTCAATTTAGTGTTGAAGAAACAGGTGTTCAAAAAATATCCAAGGATTTTTTACGTAATCTAGACCTTCCCCTGGATGAAATTGACCCTAGAACAATCCGAATTTTTGGGCGCGGTGGTCAAATGCTTCCATTGAAATTAGGGGATGAGATAGAAACGTTGTACGAGAATGCACTAATCGTTAAAGGAGAAGAAGACGGTAGCTTTGACGATGAAGATTATATACTTTTTATGGGGTATGCTAATGATACTTGGAGTGAAGAAAGTGAAACCTACTTAAATCTTTACCACGATACTGCACAATATTATATTACTTACGGCACTTCTTTTGGAAAACGCGCTTTGGTCCTAGAGGGTACAGAAAGTCCTGACACAGATGCCGTCTCCAGTGCTGTTTATACTGCCTTTATAGAAGAAGATAACTACAATTTGGGTTCACTTGGAAGGCGTTGGTTTGGTCAGCGTTTTTCTGATGAGCAAGAAGAAACATTTATACTTGAAACACCCAATGTTGCGATGGGTACTCAAATTGATGTCGCAGCTCGAGTAGCTTCAGACGGGTCAACTACAACCACATTTACGCTGACTGTTGGAAGTGATACAGATACAAAATCCATGAGCGGAATCAATAAATCGATAGTTGGGTCGGAGCCTAGTACAAGATTCAGTCAGCTTCGAGGGATGCTTCACTTGAACCAAAATGCCACTGAAAGTATTACGGCTAAATTATTGTATAGTTCAAATGGAGATTTTGCTGCAAATGGCTATTTAGATTTTTTAATAGCACAATACCTTAGAGACTTGGATGGCGCAGGGGGAAGCTTTATGTTTTCACTGACATCCAAGGACCCTGCCCAGCAACTGGCGGTCGCTTCAGCTTCAAACGAAACGTGTATATGGGAAATGAATGGAGATGTAGTTCACATGCCTCCAAATGGCGCAACTTCATTTGGCAGCGATGTTATTGTGGATGAAGGAAGTAAATTTTACTTATCAACAGCGTATAAAATACCGACTTTTAGCCGCAGTACACGTGTGTTGCGTCCTTCCTCTGCTTTAAAAAATCTACGTGCTTTACCCCCCACTACCTACTTGTTAATTACATCCGAAGCTTTTCGAAAGGAAGCAGAATTATTAGTAAACCATCGTAAACATGTTGCGGGATTGACTGCTCAAGTCGTAACGGTTGAGGAAATTTATCAAGCCTTCTCAACAGGCCAACAAGATATTGCTGCCATCCGAAACTTTGTGCGCTATTTATATTTTTCACAAGACAAAAAACTCAAATACTTATGCTTGTTTGGGGATACGAGTTATGATTATAAAAAAAGAACTGCTGCTAACGACATGGTGGTCCCTACCTTTCATGCGTTGAACAGCTTTTCGCTCACAAATTCATTTATGTCTGATGATTTTTTTGTCATGTTAGATGAAAATGAAGGCATGCTTACTTCACTTGACCTTATGGATATTGCCGTTGGGCGCATGGTCTTTTCCACTGCTTCCCAAGCACGTGTGTTGGTGAATAAGGTTATGGATTATGAAAATCCCAAAAATAGAGATAGTTGGAATAACAGTTTTACAATACTTTCTGATGATGCAGACAAATTTCAGAGTAAAGACGATTTTTCACTACAAGTAACCCTTAACGATCTTGGTGATGAAATTGTGCGTCAGAAACCGATGATGAATATTACTAAGATTCACTCAGATGCCTATAAACAAATTGCATCTGCCGGGGGAGATCGATATCCAGAAGTGGAGACTGCTCTAGCGAACAGACTGTCTCAAGGTACTTTGGTAGTCAATTATTTTGGACATGGAGGCGAAGATGGCTTGGCCCAAGAATTTATAGTGGATAAAGACATGGCCTCAACCTTATTTCACCCAGGGAAATATCCTCTTTTTATCACCGTTACTTGTGAGTTTTCTCGATTTGACAATCATACTAGGCCAACGGCTGGTGAAATGTTATACCAAAATCCCACAGGTGGTGCCATTGGAATGATTTCAACTACGCGACAAATTTATATTAATAAGGGAGTCGACTACAATATAATTTTGTCCAAGCACCTGTTTTCTTATGGCAGTGAGGATTATACCAGTATTGCTGAGGCCTTGCGGCTTGCTAAAAATGAATTTACAGATGCAAGCCAAAAACGTGTACTTTTTTACATAGGCGACCCTGCGCTTAAACTTCATATCCCCAAACGAGAAATTGCCATATCTCACTTAAATGGAGTCCCTGTAGCCGATATCCCTGTTGCAGATCGTCAATTTAAAGCACTTGATAAGATTACCTTAGATGGCGAAATATTGGGTGCCTCTGGGCAGCTTAAGCAGGATTTTAACGGAACAGTAAGCATCCAAATTTTCGACAAGGAAGTACAGCGTTCAACACTTGGCAATGACCAAGAAAAAACAATGGACTTTACAATACTTGGTGCGCAGGTTTTTGAGGGACTTGCCACGGTTGCTAATGGTCGATTTTCATCCACTTTTGTCATTCCTAAGGATATTAATTTAGATGTAGACGCTGCAAGAATCAGCTTTATTGCTTTTAATCAAGATAAGACTGAGTCTGTTGGAGGTTTTTCAAATCAGTTTAACATAGGGGGAATAAATACAATTACAGACAGTGACACACAAGGACCTCTAGTCGATGTCTATTTAGAGAATAGAAGTTTTATCGACGGCGATAAGGTATTTAATAGCCCAATGCTTATCGTCGATTTTGAAGATGAAAATGGCATCAATTCGTCAGGTGGATTGGGGCATGATATTATCGCTACGCTAGATGATAATCAAGCGGATCCTTATGTGCTTAATGCTTTTTATTCTACAGCACTTGACGATTTTACCAAAGGAACTCTTGCGTATCCGCTAAATAATCTGGGATTGGGGCAACATACGTTGACAGTACGAGCATGGGATACCTACAACAACCCTAGTAGCAAAACCATTAGTTTTACGGTTATTGATAGCAGCGAAATTCAAATTGAAAACGTATTTAACTCTCCCAACCCTGTTACAGATCAAACAATATTTTTTATTCAACATAACAAACCAAGGGAGTTGCTTGACGTGAAAATTTCTATATTTACCGTTGCTGGAAAATGTATTTGGACCAGTAGTCAAGAAGTATTCTCTTCAAGCTACTTGATTGATAGCTTAATGTGGGATGCAACAACTTACAGCGGTCAAAAAGTAAATAAAGGAACCTATATATACACGATTGAACTTATTTCTACGTTATCAAATTCTAGTGATTTATATTCTGGAAAACTTATTGTAAATTAATTATGAAAAAACCAATACATCTTACACTACTTTTATTAGCAACACAATTAACATTTGCACAGCAAGACATTCGCGTGGTTACTACAGCCGTACCCTTTTTGTCGATTGCGCCTGATGCGCGCGCTGCTGCTTTGGGAGACCAAGGCGTGGCAACTTCTTCAGATGCATTTTCAAACCATTGGAATCCAGCAAAATATGCGTTTGTTAAAAATGACACCGGGGCTGCCGTTAGCTACACTCCTTACTTGAGTAAATTAGTTAACGATATTTTTTTAGCTGATGTAACATATTTCAGGGCTATTGATGAACGTTCTGCTTGGGCCGTTGGCTTGCGCTATTTTAGCCTGGGAGAGATTCAAATTGGGGAAAGGCCTGCTGACTTTATCAATCCACTTATTGAAAGACCTAATGAATACGTTTTGGATGCATCTTATGCATTAAAGTTAAGCGACAAATTCTCCATGGCCATTCAAGGATCGTTTTTGACATCTGATTTAAAGCTTGACTCTGGTAACAATGACAGCACTTCTGCAAGTACGGTTGCGGTTGGTGTTTCTGGTTTTTACAAGTCTTATGAAGTCCCTTACTCCAACTTTTCTGGAATGTGGCGTGCAGGTTTTAATGTTTCAAACATAGGCCCAAAACTCAAATATGAAGACGAGGGTCAGTCGGACTTTTTACCCACCAACTTAAAAGTAGGTGGTGGCTTTGATTTTATTTTTGATTCCTATAATAAACTTGCCGTAAGCTTGGAAATCAACAAGCTTTTGGTGCCCTCACCAAGTGAACCTATTACAGACGGCGATGGAAATATTACTGGATATGCACAACCTAATGACGTTGGCGTTTTGTCGGGTATCTTCAAATCGTTTGGCGATGCCCCCGATGGTTTTAGCGAAGAATTAAAAGAATTTACGTGGTCGCTTGGCGCTGAATTTATGTATGACGATTCTTTTGCCTTGCGTGCAGGATACTTTAATGAGAACGAACTTAAAGGCGCTCGAAAATTCTTTACTCTAGGCGCTGGATTTAAATACAATGTAATTGATGTTGATTTATCCTATCTTATTTCTGCTGGCAGGGTAATAAACCCACTTGAAAACACCTTGAGGTTCTCGCTGACGTTCAATTTTGGAGCAGAGCGGTACTAAGCCTTAGTTTTTGTTTTTTTGCCAAAGTAAGTTGCCTTATCTTTGCAATTCGCATAACAAAAGCGCCTTATGAAAGAAGTCACACGTGACACCTATCTCGATTGGTACAAAAACATGATGTTTTGGCGCAAGTTTGAAGACAAACTTGCCTCGGTATATATCCAACAAAAAGTTCGTGGTTTTTTACATTTATACAATGGACAAGAAGCTATTTTAGCGGGTTCACTACACGCTATGGACCTTACCAAAGATCGCATGATTACCGCCTACCGTAATCATGTTCAACCCATTGGCATGGGCGTTGATCCCAAAAGAGTGATGGCCGAACTTTTCGGTAAGGCTACGGGTACCTCAAACGGATTGGGTGGCTCGATGCACATTTTTTCTAAAGAACACCGTTTCCACGGAGGACACGGAATTGTGGGGGGACAAATACCTCTTGGTGCAGGAATGGCCTTTGGTGATAAATACCATGGCTCCGATGCCGTTACACTTTGCTTTATGGGTGATGGCGCTGTGCGTCAAGGCTCCCTTCACGAAACACTTAATCTGGCGATGCTCTGGAAACTTCCCGTAGTTTTTATTGTTGAAAACAACGGATATGCTATGGGTACGTCTGTAGAACGTACTGCCAACCATACTGATATTTGGAAACTTGGACTAGGCTATGAAATGCCTTGTGGCCCTATCGACGGGATGAATCCCGTTGCTGTGGCGGAAGGGATAGACGAAGCTATTCAACGCGCTCGCCGTGGAGATGGCCCGACTTTCTTAGAAGCCAAGACCTATCGTTACCGTGGTCACTCTATGTCTGATGCACAACATTACCGTACTAAAGATGAAGTTGAGGAATATCGTAAGATTGACCCCATCACGCAGGTTAAAGACATTATTCTGGCAGAAAACTACGCTACTGAAGAAGAATTGGCCGAAGTACTTGCAGATGTAAAAGCACGCGTAAAAGAGTGTGAAGCATTTGCAGAATCGTCTCCATTCCCTGAGAAAAATGTAATGTACGACGCAGTCTACGAACAGGAAGATTATCCATTCATCTCTCACAAACTATAATATGGCTACAATCATCAATATGCCGCGTTTAAGCGACACCATGGAAGAAGGAACAGTAGCTTCATGGCTAAAACAAGTGGGCGATAAAATCGAAGAAGGTGATATTCTCGCTGAAATCGAGACCGACAAGGCCACTATGGAATTTGAATCTTTTCATGAAGGCACGCTCTTACACATTGGCGTTAAAGCAGGTGAAACTGCTCCCGTAGATGTGTTGTTGGCCATTATTGGTGATGAAGGTGAAGATGTTTCAGCATTGCTAAATGCAGATGCACTATCTGAAGAAACAAAGGCGGAGGCAGTTGTAACAGCAACAGCAGCTCCTTCAGAAACTGAAGCTGCAACCATACCCGAAGGCGTTGAAATCATCAACATGCCACGCCTTAGTGATACTATGGAAGAAGGTACCGTAGCCTCATGGCTCAAACAAGTAGGTGATGCCGTTGAAGAAGGTGATATCCTTGCCGAAATTGAAACTGACAAAGCGACCATGGAATTTGAGTCGTTCTTTTCGGGAACCCTTTTACATATTGGTATTCAAGTAGGTGAAACCGCCGCCGTAGATACCTTATTGGCTATTATTGGCCCTGAGGGCACTGACGTTGCAGCCATTCTTGCTGCTTCTGCCACTACACCAAAACAAACTGCTTCAGAACCAACTGCTGTGGCAGCAGCTGTACAAACTGAAATTCCTGTTGAAACGCCTGCAGTTGCTACAGCTGTTGCAACACCCACGCCCGTCACAACAAGTAATGGAAGAATAATGGCGTCGCCATTAGCCAAAAAAATTGCTAAAGAAAAAGGGATAGACCTTAATCTTGTAACTGGAACAGGAGAATCTGGGAGAATTGTAAAACGTGACGTTGAACAATTTTCACCTGCAGCAGCAGTAACAGCTGCACCTGCTCAAGCAGCAGTCTTTGTTCCAGCCGGTCAAGAAAAGCAAGAAGAAATTCCCAATTCGCAGATGCGTAAAACCATCGCAAAGCGTCTTGGCGCATCCAAATTCAGCGCCCCTCACTACTATCTGTCAGTGGAGTTTGATATGGATGCAGCTATTGCCTTTAGAAAACAATACAACTCAATTCCAGATACCAAAATATCATTCAACGATATCGTGGTAAAAGCCGTGGCACTTGCCCTCAAAGCACACCCACAGGTAAATTCACAGTGGTTTGATGATAAAATGGTTCTCAATCACCATGTACATGTCGGCGTAGCCGTTGCTGTTGAAGACGGCCTTGTAGTTCCTGTTTTGAAGTTTGCTAACGAAATGAACCTCCCGCAAATTGGTTCACAAGTGAGAGATTTTGCCGGAAGAGCTAGAAGTAAAAAACTTACCCCTCAAGAAATGGATGGCAGTACATTTACCGTATCCAACCTAGGTATGTTTGGTATCGATGAATTTACATCCATTATAAACCAACCAAACTCAGCGATTCTCTCTGTAGGTGCCATCGTGCAAAAGCCCGTAGTAAAAGAAGGCGAAATTGTTGTGGGTAACACCATGAAGCTTACGCTTGCTTGTGACCACAGAACAGTGGACGGGGCAACTGGCGCACAGTTTTTACAAACCCTTAAAGCCTATATCGAAAACCCCATTCGATTAGTCGTTTAGTTGTTTTGGGCGCTGCGAAAAACATTGTGATAACTGGAGCTAGCCGTGGTATTGGTCTAGCACTTGTTAAATGGTTTTCAGCAAATCAACATAAGGTGTGGGCACTTTCCCGCAACACGAAGCCAATAACCCAGCTTAATTTGCCTAACGTCACAGCCAGTAGTCTTGATTTAACAGATGAAGACCCCGTTGTGGCATGGTCCCAAAACATGGCGCCTGATACGATTGATGCGTTGATAAATAACGCTGGCAAGCTATTAAACAAGCCCTTTGCCGACACCCAACAGTCCGATTTTGAAGCGGTGTTTAGGGTCAACGTCTTTGGTCTTGCTAACATCACACGTGCCTTACTTAAAAAGCTACAACCAGGTGGTCATGTGGTAAACATCAGCAGTATGGGTGGAATTGGCGGCACATCAAAATTCCCAGGTCTGGCTGCCTACAGCAGCAGCAAAGGAGCTGTTTCCATACTCACCGAGTTATTGGCCGAAGAACTTAAAGAAACGGGCCCAGCCGTAAATGCGCTGGCACTTGGTGCTGTACAAACAGAAATGCTTTCCGAAGCCTTCCCCGGTCTTGAAGTGCCCATGACCGCAGCTAATATGGCAGAATATATCGCCAAATTTGCACTAGACGGACAGCTTTTCTATAATGGAAAGGTGTTGCCTGTATCGAATACAACACCCTAATGCCCGCTGACTTTTATTCATATTTACCAGAACCAGCCATTGCAAAATGCGCTGCACTTGTGGATGGACACAAGGTCGTAATTCATGTTGTTCGCAACCGCAAGACTAAGCACGGCGATTTTAGGGCACAGTCCAAAGGTCATGTATCTATTACCATCAATGCCATGGAAAACCCATATCGGTTTTTGCTTACTTTCTTACACGAGTGGGCACACTACAAGGTGTTCAGCTCCTATATATTTAGAAAGAAACCTCACGGTAAGGAATGGAAATCAGCATTTCAAAAAACGGTTGACCCTTTTTTGGAGGGAGAAATTTTCCCAGAATCCCTCTCAATACCCCTTAAAAAACACATGCAAAATGCAAAAGCAACTTTTGCTGCTGATGCCAATCTTACGATGGCACTTCGGGAATTTGACCCACCCAATAATAAAAAATGTATTTTTGAATTGGAGCAGGGCACACTTTTTAACACGCAAGATGGGCGTGTTTTTAGCAAAGACGCTAAGCGCAGAACCCGATTTGTTTGTACATGTGTCAAAACAAAGAAGCAGTACCTGTTTCCACCTTTTGTTGAAGTAAGTCCGATATAATGGAGACCAAATTTGATTTTTCTGACAAACCTCAAGATGCACCAAAAAAGCAAGCTTTAAGGTTTAATCTTGTTTATTTGCACCAGCTTTTTGATATAAGCAAGGGAACAGACTATGCCGCAACATTAGAGGCCGTACGTCAAGACATTCCTTTTAGGGGGGCCACTGCTTGGGTATTGATATGCTCAATTTTTATTGCCTGTATAGGATTGAATACAGACGCTACTGCAGTTGTTATAGGTGCCATGCTAATAGCGCCACTTATGGGGCCCGTACTAGGTTTGGGTGTTGGATTGGCTATCAATGATTTGGATATGATCAAATCGGCCACACAAAATTTTGTCGTTATGGTATCGCTTAGCGCCGTTACAGCTACGATCTTTTTCTTGTTTTTTCCGCTACAGCAAGAATCATCAGAACTTTTAGCACGTACCCAACCCGATATACGAGATGTATTTATTGCCTTTTTCGGGGGTGCTGCATTGGCTATTGCCCGTACAAAAAGGGGAGCCATAGCATCTGTTATTTTTGGTGTAGCCATTGCTACGGCACTTATGCCTCCTTTGTGTACCATTGGCTATGGCATAGCGGTTGGTAATGTGGGTTATGCACTTGGTGCACTGTATCTCTTTTTTATCAATGCTACTTTTATAGCCTTCGCTTCTTTTGTAGTTGTAAAACTATTACGCTTTCCCATGATTCATTATGCCGATTCCAAAAGACGGCGATTTGTGGTTCGCGTGGTAAGCTTTTTTGCTTTGTTGGTCATGATTCCCGCTGGCGTTACTTTTGTCAATGCATTGGGCGAAAACGCTTTTAGAAAACAAGCAAATGCCTATTTGGATACTCATGTGTCAATATTGCCTTATGGCGATTATCTAGTATCATCTGCAGCAATTCAATACAACAGAAAATTGGATAGTCAACTGTTGTTAAATCCATTAGGACTTGTGCAAATCGACTCCAGTACGATGCGTGTATTGGAACAGAAGTTAGCGAATTATGACAAGCTTGAAGATGTAAAGCTAACCGTATTTACTAGAGAAAAAGAGTAATTTAGACCTGCGTTTGTTTTATTTTCTTCATCAGATTTGAAGAATACACAAAGTCGTTAACAGCCTCATTATCTGTATTAAATATGAGCTCCTTACTACCTTCCCAAGCCTTTACGCCATCTTTTAAAAACAAAATGGTATCTCCAATTTCCATAACAGAATTCATGTCGTGAGAATTGATGACTGTAGTGATGTTGTTTTCTTGAGTAATTTCTCTAATAAGGTTGTCAATAACGATGGCCGTTTTGGGGTCTAGCCCTGAGTTGGGCTCATCACAAAAAAGGTATTTTGGCTTCATGACAACTGCACGGGCAATGGCAACGCGTTTTTGCATGCCTCCAGAAAGCTCTGCTGGAAGTTTGTTGTTCGCATTTTCAAGATTTACACGCGCTATAACTTCTTCGGCAGCTCGTTTAATTTCTGACTCACTTTTCTTGGTTAGCATTTGCATTGGAAACATGACGTTTTCCAAAACAGACATGGAGTCAAACAGCGCACTTCCTTGAAAAACCATACCCATTTCTCTGCGTAATGTGCGTCTTTCTTCCTCATCCATATCGCTAAAAGCTTGATTGTTGAAGTGCATTTTACCACCATCTATTTGGTGTAAACCCAACAGACATTTAAGCAATACTGTTTTTCCTGAACCGCTTTGGCCAATGATAAGGTTGGTTTTTCCAGGCTCAAAACTCATGCTAATCCCTTTAAGAACTTGCAAGCCGTCAAACGATTTCGTGATGTTGTTTAGGGTTATCATTAAGCCAGTAACATTTGAGTAATGAAATAATTGAGCACAATAATAACTACTGACGTCCATACAAAGGCTACTGTAGCTGCTTTACCAACTTCGAGTGCGCCACCCTTCATATAATAGCCGTGATAGGATGGGATAGTGGCCAAAACCATGGCAAATACCAAAGTTTTTATAAAGGCGTATACCACATGGTAAGGCCTAAAGTCGAGTTGTATGCCCTCGATAAAATCAGCACTACTCGAAAATCCGCCATAAATGGTAGCGGCATAACCCCCAAGAATACCAAGAAACATGGAAAAATTTATCACTAGGGGAAGCAAAAGCATCGAAATTATTTTTGGAAACACCAAGTAGTTTACGGAGTTAATACCCATTACTTCTAATGCATCAATTTGTTCGGTTACGCGCATGGTACCTATGCTTGATGTAATAAAAGAACCTACTTTACCCGCAAGAATAATACTCATGAATGTTGGTGCAAACTCAAGTATTACCGATTGTCGAGTTGCAAAGCCAACTAAATTTTTTGGAATAAGTGGATTTTCAATATTAAGTGCCGTTTGTATGGATACAACCCCTCCAACAAAAAAGGATAAAAAGGCAACGATACCCAAGGAGCCGATAATAAGATCTTGTATATCTTTGAATATAAGTTTTTGCATCACTTTTCTCTTGGTAGGCTTGACAAAAACCAACCTGAGCATTAATAAATATTCACCGATGTGATGCAGTATTTTCACGTAAACGAATGTAAAAAATTCTGTTGCTATAACCTAGGTCTCAATATAAAAATTGAAATTTGTTAAAATATCAATCATGAATACCAAATCTTTCTTTATCATCGTCAGTCTCCTTTTGTTGGGCTGCAACTCAAATCACGACAACGATAAGACCAAACTCGTAGTAGGTATTGTAGTTGATCAAATGCGCATGGACTACCTATATCGATTCCAATCGCATTTTGGCGAAAATGGATTTAAACGTTTTTACAACGAAGGCTTTGTGGCTAAAAATCACCATTTTGACTCCCGTCAAACCAAGACAGGCCCCGGACATGCGAGTATTGCTACAGGTACTCCGCCTGCCATTAATGGAATTATTGGCAATGATTGGTTTGATAGACAAAGCCGAAAATCACGCTATTGCGTAGATGACTCTACCTATAAATCCTTGGGAACAGCCCGAGCAACAGGTAAAGCACCAACCGCACTTTTGGTCTCCACATTTGCTGACGAAAATAGGTTGGCAACTCAGATGAATGGCAAAGCAGTCAGTGTTTCTTTGAAAGACAGAAGCGCCATATTGGCCATTGGCCATACTGCCAATGGTGCGTATTGGTTTTCAGGAGGGGATGAAGGAAACTTCATAAGCAGTACGTTTTATATGGATGCATTACCTGCATGGGCAACAGGTTTTAACACTTCTAGAAAAATTGACGATTATCTGACCACTTGGGATACCTTTTATCCTATCTCTCAATATGCGGAAACAGGACGAGACGACAGTCCCTACGAAAAGCGCCCTAAAGGCAAAGAAACGCCTACATTTCCATATGATTTAGCCGCTCTGGCCGCTACTAATAATGGCTATGACGCGCTACAAGCAACACCTTTTGGCAACAGCCTCGTTACGGACTTTGCATTGGCAGCGTTGAAAGGGGAGGGCTTAGGCGCGGATGATCACCCAGACGTATTTATGGTTTCCTATTCATCCACAGATTATATAGGACATGATTTTGGTACCAACGCTAAGGAATTGCAGGATACCTATATTCGTTTAGACCTAGAACTCGCAAGGCTTTTTCATGCCTTGGACACACAAGTGGGCAAGGGTGCCTATACTGTTTTCCTCACGGCAGACCATGGTGTTGCTCCCGTTCCTAATTATCTGATAGACAATAAAATACCTGCAGGATATTTTAGAAAAAAGCCTTTTGTCAAGGCCCTTGAAAAAGCCTTGCAGGATGCTTTCGGATTATACGACATTATCCTTGATGTATCAAACGATGAAGTTTACCTCAACCGTGAGCTCATTTCTTCAGCAAAATTAGATGTCGATGTGATAAGGCGTTTTGCTGTTGCTTTTATACAGCGACAAGACGGAATTGCTGCTGCTTACACAACAACAGATCTTATGAAAATGGATGCTGATAATCCAATAGTGGAACGCTTGCAAAATGGATATAACCCTAAAAGATCGGGTGATGTTATATACATGCTATTGCCAGGGTATATAGCCAAACGTACTTATGGCACCACGCATGGTTCAGCCTTTATTTATGATACTCATGTTCCGCTGTTGCTCTATGGTAACGGTATCCAAAAGGGTCAAACATTTAAAAGAACAAAAATTTCAGATATCGCACCCACAATATGTGCGTTGTTAGAAGTAAGTAACCCCACAGGTGTTACTGGCAACCCAATAGGGGAGGCTTTATTGAGTCGTTAAAACGAATAGGTAAACGCATTGATATTCATTCCAGCACCTACGCTGGCAAAAAGCGCAACATCCCCTTTGTTTATTTGATGACCATTGAGGGCATTTCGCTTAACCAAATCCAATAGGGTAGGGACAGTTGCAACCGAACTATTCCCTAATTTATGGATGCTTATGGGTAGTACGTCTGCAGGAATGGGTTCACGAAAAAGACGGTAAAACCTTTTAACGATGGCTTCGTCCATTTTTTCATTGGCTTGATGCAGAAAGATCTTCTTTAAAGACCCTAGGTCTTCTCCGCTTTTGTCAAAGCAGTCTTTCATGGCTTGTGGAACATGGCTAATGGCAAATTCGTAAACTTTCCTTCCTAGCATTTTAATATACTTGTCTTCAGGCTTAGCTGTTGGATCGTTGGACTTTCCAGAAAACAAGTAAAAAGCCTCTTCTGTACTGTAGGTTTGTGAACAGTGGCTTAAAAGGCCACCGGCTTCTTCTTTTTCTTCAATGATAGTGGCTCCAGCACCGTCGGCAAAAATCATGGCGTCTCTGTCGTTTTGATCAGCAATTCGTGATAAGGTATCGGCGCCAATAACCATGCAGCGTTTCGCCATCCCCGACTTGATAAAAGCTTGTGCCTGAATAACACCTTCTACCCATCCAGGGCAACCAAAAATCAGGTCATAAGCAACACAATTCGGATTCTTTATCTGAAGGTTGTGCTTTACCCTTGTGGCCAAGGAGGGTAATATATCCGTTTGTATACAGCCGTGTTGAATGTCACCAAAATTATGGGCTACAATTATATAGTCCAAGGTTTCAGGATCAAGAGATGCGTCTTCAATAGCTTTTTCAGCAGCCAGAAAAGCGAGATCCGATGCAGTTTGGTGTGGTTTAGCATAACGGCGCTCTTCAATGCCCGTTATGGCCTTAAATTTCTCAATGATGTCACCATTTTCAGCACCAAAAGGATTGCCGCTGTCGTCTAAAAATGTATGTGCTAAAAAATCTTGATTTCGTTCTTTGTGTGAAGGAATATAACTTCCAACGCCTGTGATGTGGATTCCCATATTTTATAAGAGTAGTGGTCGTTTTCTGATATTCAAATATAGAAATCTATGCGGTTACAAGAAAAAAGATGTGCTTATAAATACGTTCCACACCCATATTATTGAATTTGCGGGACCGGTTTGTCTACATACATTTCTATGGGAGCGCAAGTACACATAAGATTTCTGTCGCCATAAGCTTCATCTACACGCTGTACACTTGGCCAAAACTTATTTTCACGAACAAATTGCAATGGATATGCTGCTTCTTCTCTCGTGTATGGCAATTCCCATTCGTGCGCTGTCAATTGAGTCAAGGTATGAGGTGCGTTGCGAAGTAGGTTGTTCGTTTGTTCTTTAGTGCTGGCCTCAATCTCATAGCGTATTGAAATAAATGCCTCGCAAAAACGATCTAATTCTGCCATGTTTTCACTTTCTGTAGGTTCAATCATCATGGTGCCTGGAACCGGGAACGATACTGTTGGTGCATGAAAGCCATAATCAATCAAACGTTTGGCAATATCCATTACTTCTATACCTTTTTCTTTGAAAGCACGACAATCAATGATAAACTCGTGTGCTGCTCTGTTGTTGTCACCACTGTACAAAACAGGGTAGTGCTTGGCAATACGTTCTTTGATGTAATTGGCATTTAAGATCGCTACCTCTGTGGCTTTCGTAAGCCCTGCTGCTCCTAGTAAGCGTATGTAGGCATAAGAAATAAGACAAGCTAGAGCTGAACCATAAGGCGCTGCAGAAAGTGCTTGGATTCCTTGTTCGCCACTTGTAGGAACTATGGTGTGGTTTGGTAAAAATGGGACCAAGTGTTTGGCAACACATATCGGACCTACTCCAGGGCCACCACCGCCATGTGGTATTGCAAAGGTTTTGTGGAGGTTCAGGTGACAAACGTCTGCGCCAATAACAGCTGGATTGGTTAGACCAACTTGCGCATTCATATTTGCGCCATCCATATATATTTGCCCTCCTTTGCTGTGAATGTAGGCAGTTATTTCTTTAATAGCTGATTCAAAAACCCCATGCGTTGAGGGATAGGTGATCATCAAAGCTGCTAAATTATCGGCATGCTCATTGGCTTTGGCTTTTAAGTCGTCGAGGTCGATATTCCCTTTTTCGTCAGTGCCTACGACAACAACTTGCATACCAGCCATTACGGCAGAGGCTGGATTGGTGCCATGTGCAGATGCAGGAATAAGACAGATGTTGCGATGTGCGTCACCGTTTGCAAGATGAAATGCTCGGATGGCCATCAGTCCTGCAAATTCGCCTTGTGCTCCCGAATTGGGTTGTAAGGATGTGCCCCCGAAGCCCGTGATTTCTGTAAGGTAATCCGCAAGGTCGTGTAATACCCTAGTGTAGCCAGCTGCCTGATCGATAGGCGCAAAGGGATGTATGTTGTTCCAATGTGGATCACTCAGGGCAAACATTTCTGTAGCAGCATTTAGCTTCATGGTACAAGAACCCAATGCAATCATGGAATGATTTAGCGCCAGGTCTTTGCGCTCAAGGGATTTGATGTAACGCATCATGCTGGTTTCGGAATGATAACTATGAAATACGTCGTTGGTTAAAAATGAAGTGGTTCGCTTGTGTGAAACAGGGAGACAATCCATTTCAACCAAATTGACATCAAAAGCAGGTTGCTTAGTTGCTTTGGCAATAATATCAATCAAAATTTGAATGTGCTGGTCCTCGGTTGCTTCGTGGAAGGTAATGCTCAGCTCATTTTTGTTGATCTGCCGAAGGTTGATTCCTTTGGCAGCAGCCAAACTTGCTATTTCTTGGGCTGGGGCTTCGATGTGAAGCGTGTCAAAGAACGCCTCGTTCTTTTGCGTTACTCCCAGTTGTTTCAGTGCTTGATTAAGTTGACAAGCGTGACGGTGGATACGTGTAGCAATTGATGTTAATCCTTCTGGGCCGTGGTAAACAGCATACATTCCTGCCATAACGGCCAAAAGCACTTGTGCGGTACAAATATTAGATGTAGCCCTATCTCTTTTAATGTGTTGCTCACGTGTTTGCAAGGCCATACGTAAAGCTCTGTTACCAGACTTATCTTGGGTAACGCCAATAATTCTTCCAGGTATACTGCGTTTGTAGGCGGTCTTGGTTGCGAAGAATGCTGCGTGCGGTCCTCCATAGCCAAGGGGAATTCCAAAGCGTTGACTGCTTCCTACTACGACATCAGCACCTAAAGTTCCTGGCGCTTCTAAAAGCACCAAACTCATAAGGTCAGCAGCAACTGCCGTTTTTACTTCTGCTTGGGAAGCACGATCAATAAAAGCTTTTAGGTTGGGTATAGCACCGTCAGCACCAGGGTACTGTACCAAAGCTCCAAAGTATGCTTCATTAGGTACAAAAGTATCGCAACTGCCATAAACAAGTGTAATACCAACGGGAACGGCTCTTGTTTCTAACACAGATTTGGTCTGCGGCAAGGTGTTTTCATCTACAAAAAACAGCTTTGCACCTTCCTTTTTCTGCGTTCTTGTACGTT
Source organism: Flavobacteriaceae bacterium (assembly GCA_024639165.1). Lineage (GTDB taxonomy): Bacteria > Bacteroidota > Bacteroidia > Flavobacteriales > Flavobacteriaceae > UBA7446. Next base: position 41,203 of record JAHEIX010000011.1, read on the forward strand.
GGCCAAAGAGGAGACTCATGGCTTCTGCTGCAGCTGTAGATTCATCTAAAAGAGAGGCATTAGCAAGTTCCATTCCTGTGAGTTCCACAATCATGGTTTGGAAGTTGAGCAACGCCTCCATACGACCTTGAGCAATTTCAGCTTGGTAGGGGGTGTATGCGGTGTACCAACCTGGGTTTTCCAATATATTTCTTTGGATTACACCGGGCAAAATGGCTTCGTGATAACCTAGGCCAATAAAGGAAGTAAATACCTTGTTGTGTTTCCCTAAGGCGGTAATGTGTTTTGAAAAGCTATGTTCGCTCATCGCTTCAGGAAGCGACATGGGTGCATGGAGCCTAATGGCTTCTGGAACGGTCTGTGCAACCAGTTCTTCAAGCGATGAGGCATCTATAACCGAAAGCATCTTGTCCAACTCCTTTTCGTTTGGACCCAAGTGGCGAAGCGCGAAATTTTGTGTATCCATAAACACCAGTATTATAGCCTTTCAAAGGTAATTTTTTGCTTAAAATCAAAAAAATCAAACCCATCCATTTCGACCTAAAGTTGTTAACCATAAATGGCTACCTTATTAACACAATTGGTAGTTTTGTAGTTCTTTATGAAGCATATCAATCTCCGCCCATATATTGAATCCAGCTTACACGTTGCCTTATCGCTATTGGCTTTTTGCAACGTGTTAGCGATGCAACAAGGCGTTGATGTAGCTGTTTCATTGCAATGTGCGATTTTTGGTTTTGGTTGGGTTGCCTATCAATACTTTCATTTTGTTGTACCTGCTTTGGTAAAAAGGAAAAGAATCAATTTACTACAAGTCACCATGCTTTTCTGCGCTACGGCAATTGGTATTTTTGGACTCGCCACACAAACCACTGCTGTTTGGTTGATTTTTATTTTTGTAGGGATGATTACAGCGTTATACACACTTCCTTTCAGGGCCCAAATGGGCTTGCGTTATATCCCTACTCTTAAGATATTTATTGTGGCCTTGTGCTGGTCAACTCTAGCTACTTTTGCACTGTATAATGCTGCCTCGGTTCATTTTGTATTGATTGCCTCAAAAGCCATACTTTGGATATTGGTGCTTATTGTACCGCTCGAAATACACGATCTTAATAGCGATGCACCACGTTTGAAAACACTCCCACAAGTTTTGGGTGTTAAGGGGGTAAAGTTGCTGTCGTATATCTTGATTTTAATGGCTATCGTTTTGGCCTTCATGACGGCAACTAAAAATATTCTTGCTTGGATTGAAATCGGGGTACTAGTCGTTCTTGGGATACTTATTTTTAAAGTTAAAAGAGATCGACCAAAACACCTTACTTCATTGTATGTTGAAGCAATTCCTGTGTTGTGGTTGGGTTTGAGCTATTTTGCGCTTACTTATTGTTAAGGTCTTTCGCGCTTTGATGGACTTTCTCACCTAAGGATACTTTGTAGGCAATCATTGCCTCACGTAAGGCTGGATTTTTTACGCCCAGAATCTGACAAGCCAATAGTGCTGCATTTTTTGCCCCATTCAGTGCTACGGTAGCTACAGGCACGCCCCCAGGCATTTGTAGTATAGACAAAACAGAATCCCATCCATCTATGGAATTGGAAGACTTAACAGGTACGCCAATTACAGGCAATGGACTAATTGAGGCCACCATACCAGGGAGGTGGGCTGCTCCGCCAGCTCCAGCAATGATAACGTCAATACCGTTTTCGTGTGCTGATTTTCCAAACGACATCATTTTATCGGCAGTTCTGTGTGCAGATACAATATCAACATGCGTTTCGATTTCAAAAAGGGCCAAGGTGTCAATGGCATCTTGCATTACGGGTAGGTCGCTTTTGCTTCCCATGATAACGGCTACTTTCATGTTAATTCGCTTTAAGTTTAAGTTTTGCTTTTAAGTCTTTAATTTTTTTAAAAATAACATTTAAATCTGCACCTGTAAGGGTAATATGTCCCATTTTTCGTTGCGGTTTAGTTGTTTTCTTTCCATAAATGTGTAGTGCAGCTTGTGGGGTATTTAGCACATGATCTATTCCATCATAGACAAATGTGCCAATGAGTTCTTGTGGACCAACCACATTGGCCATGATGGTGGGTTCCTGAAAGCTTGTTTTGCCAAGCGGGGCGTTAAGTATGGCGCGTATGTGCTGCTCAAATTGCGAAGTATTGGCGCCTTCTATGGTAAGGTGACCGCTGTTGTGCGGCCGTGGCGCTACTTCGTTTATAAGAAGGTTGTTCTCTTGGTCAATAAAAAACTCAACTGCCAACAAGCCTACATGCGCCCAAGCGCTAACCAACTTATGGGTAATATCATGTGCTTTTTTTGCAATTTCTTTGCTAATCTCGGCAGGGAAATAGACATACTCTACTTGATTAGCCTCTGGATGGAACGCCATGCCCACTGGGGGGTAAAGCGCAATTTCACCATCAGGATTTCTGGCTGCTATAATGGCTATTTCTTGTTTTATAGGAACAACTCTCTCAATGATACACGGGTTATCAGGCAAAGCATCAATAGCTGCTTTACGGTCAATTTTTTTCACACCAAAACCGTCATAACCAAAACGGGCGGCTTTCCAAATGAAAGGAAAGTCAACGCTGCCATTTGAAATATGTGCTAAAAGCTCTTTTTTGTTTTCACAAGAAATAAAAGGGGCAGTTGGCAGTTTTTGTTGTTCAAAAAAAGCTTTTTGTGTTTGTTTGTTTTGAATGATGTCGAGGGTTGCTGGTTTTGGATAAACCAAAACACCAGCTTTCTCCAACTCATAAAGGGCATCAATATTAACATGTTCAATTTCAATGGTAAGTACTTCAACTTCTTTTCCAAAGTTTAACACTGTTTCATAGTCCATCAAATCCCCTTGAACAAATCGGTAGCAGCTGTTTTTTGCGGGTGCACCGGCATTGGAGTCAAGAATATGGGTGCGGATATCCCATTTGCGCGTTATATCGGTAAGCATTTTGCCTAGCTGTCCGCCACCTAAGATGCCTATGGATAAACTTGAAGATATATACTGTTGCATTATCCGCACAAAGGTAAGGATATTCCACAATGTTGCACATCGATAGTCTGCCTGATTAAAATAGAATATCTTTGCAATGAAAATAACAACCATGAAGAACATTATTTTGTTTGGTAAACCTGGAGCAGGAAAAGGAACCCAAGCCGTTTTTTTAAGAGATCATTTTAATTTGATTCACATCTCCACTGGGGATGTTTTTAGATATAACATCAAAAATCAGACGCCACTTGGTGTTATGGCTAAGCAGTATATGGATAAGGGTGACTTGGTGCCAGATGAGGTTACCATCCAAATGCTCGAGAGTGAAGTAGACAAGCAACCCGACGCTGCAGGTTTTATTTTTGATGGTTTTCCAAGAACCATTTCACAGGCTGAAGCCCTTGATGATTTTTTGTCTAGAAAGGATATGGCAATAGCCGCTACCTTGGCGCTAGACGTCGATGAGGATATATTGGTAAGCCGTTTATTGTCTCGTGGAAAAGACAGTGGTCGTGCAGATGACCAAGATGAGGAAAAGATTCGAAATCGCTTTGCTGAATACAATGCAAAAACAGCTCCACTAATAGCCTATTATACAGCTCAAGAAAAGTTTCACGCCATAGATGGATCAAGATCCATAGAAGCGATAGCAGACCACCTAACACGTATTGTTGATCAACTGTAATGACAGAAGGTAATTTTGTAGATTATGTTAAAATACATGTTACTTCTGGCAACGGAGGCAAGGGCTCTACGCACTTTCACAGGGAAAAATACATAACAAAAGGCGGTCCAGATGGCGGCGATGGTGGACGTGGTGGACATGTAATTGTTCGTGGCGATAAGAATCTGTGGACACTTGTTAATTTTAAGTATAAACGTCATTTTAAAGCAGCGCATGGCGGACACGGAAGTAAGAGTAGGAGTACAGGTGCAGACGGGGAAGATATGATTATTCCTGTTCCCTTGGGAACCATTGTCAAAGACAACGAAACGGGTGAGCAAATTGCTGAAATTACATCTGAATCAGATGTGATCGTTGTGCCTGGCGGTATGGGTGGGCGTGGCAACTGGCACTTTAAAAGTCCCACTAATCAAGCACCCCGTTATGCTCAGCCGGGTAAAGAAGGTGTTGATCGAGACATTACACTAGAATTGAAGGTGCTTGCAGATGTAGGTCTGGTGGGCTTCCCTAATGCCGGAAAATCTACATTGCTGGCCAACTTGACTTCTGCAAAACCAAAAATTGCTGATTATCCCTTTACAACGCTAAAGCCTAACTTGGGAATCGTAGAAAATCGCGATTACACCTCTTTTGTAATGGCGGATATCCCTGGTATTATTGAAGGAGCGGCAGAAGGGAAAGGACTGGGGCATTACTTCTTACGACATATTGAACGCAATAGTGTTTTGCTTTATATTATTCCAGCGGATGCGGATGATATTAAAAAACAATTTAGTATTTTGAACAGTGAATTGACACGCTATAATCCTGAGTTGTTAGATAAGAATTTTATGATTGGTATCTCAAAATCTGATATTTTAGATGAAGAGTTGTATACAGCTATTGAAGATGAATGTAAGACTGCTTTTGATCACATTCCTTTTGTCATATTTTCCTCTGTTTCACAACAGGGTATAACCGCATTGAAAGATAAATTATGGCAATTGCTCAACGACTGATATTCGTCATTTTATGTGTCTTTTTTTCCTATGGGCAGCGTATTCCCATCGCACTTTTTGAGCCGGTGGTTATCACCTCTGATCAGCAGTCACGCATTATTACGCTTGATTCTATCGATGTCAAAACGCTTGCAGAGCAGGAGGAACTCGCCCTGTTGTATGCCAATACACGTGCATATGAACAATCTTTCGATATTTTTGTTTCCCTTGCAAAAGATTATCCCACTAATTATGATTATCAGTTTTTATTGGGTGGCATTGCTGGAATTTTAGCTTCAGAGGTGTCTCGGGTAAAGTCCTTATCATATGTAAGAGCCATGAAAACAGCTTTTGAGCAGGCGGCGCGTATTGCACCAGACTCGCTTGTAACCCAACTGGTTTTATTGGAATTGTATACCGAATTACCTTGGGTACTGGGCGGGAGTGACAAAAAAGCCAATAGGGCGCTTAGCGCCATCCAATCATTATCTGATATAGAAGGTTTTTTAGCAGCAGGTTATTATTACAGAACAACCAAAAAGAATAAAGAAGCATTGGTTGCCTATTTGAATGCTGTAAACGAAGTAGATGTATGCAGCACACCGAAAGTTTCTAATGATGCCTATTACGTTATGGGTGTATTGAGTTTTTATTTGCAAAAGGACATCACCAAAGCCCTTTGCTTTTTTGAACACTATGTTGCTCATTTTAATGGGGGCGATCGCTATCCAAAGTCTTTTGCTCGACATTATATAGCTAAGCTAACTTCTGTTATTCATGTAAATGAGGAGATGGAAGAAAAGCTCTTAACATACGACCCCCTGACAAGGTGGATTCAAAATAACTTTAAGTAACGGAATCATGATTTTGATTCATACTCCTGTAGTTAAGCCTCGTATCATTTATGTTTTTAGGCATTTTTTTCAGTATCGATTAGGTCAAGAAGTTTCGTTTACGTCTGATGTGAGTGCATTTGTTGCCCACAGCGGTCCTAAGATGTCTTACGGCGATGTTCCATTAGGTAATGAGTTTTTTATAGCAGCCAATGGCTTACTCGCTGAGCAGGGTGTTAACTCAGTGGATATTTCTGTTTTTCAATGGGAGGGCATGCCAGCCTTTTTTGCTACTTCTGCGAAAAGTCAATTGCCATTTGATTTTTTTGCAGCATCCTTCTATTTGATGAGTAGGTATGAGGAATACATGCCTTATGTTCCTGATGATTTGGGTAGATTTAAAGTAGAGCAGTCTTTGGCTCATAACCATAATTTTTTGGATTTACCCCTAATAGATATGTGGTTTGAGCGCTTTGTAGCTGCGTGGACAGATTTTTTTGAATTACCTCCTTTTACTCAGCAAGTCAGTACTACTGAGTTGGTAGTTGAAATTCCACAATTGTATGCCTATAAGTATAAAACCCTGTTCCGTTCTTTCTTTGAGGGGCTTTATGATTTCGGGCGCTTAAGATTTGCAAAGACTTTTGATCGCTTGATGGTGATCTTGCGTTTTCGCGAGGATCCACTTATTGGCTTGATTGAACAAATGGAAGCCTTTCGGTCTACAGCGGTATCGTTTCGTTTTTTTGCTCTTTATGCTGCACTTGGGATTCACGATAAAAGTTTAAGTGTATTTAGTAAAAAACACCAACAAGAACTTAAAAGCTTATCGGATTATGCGCCTACTGCGCCACTGGCTTCTTTCGAATCTACCCAAAAAAGCCAAAAGCTTGTTCAAGATATTACTCGTTTTTCTGGGCTAATCCACAGACCCATCAAAGCCATTCGTCAACACAAGTTGGTTTTGCGATTTCCAGACACCTATCGTACCTATGCTTCTTTAGGAATCAAACACGATTATTCTATGCAATACCCTGATGTTCCTGGATTTCGTGCTAGCACTGCTCATCCGTTTCGCTTCTACGATTTGGGCGAGGAGCAGCAAACACCATTAACGATACATCCCATTTGTTTAAGTGAGACACAAATACGCGCACAGCAGTATGCTAGAAAAATGCGACAGCTTTTTATCGGGTATCAGTCTCGCTTGCAAAAACTACATGCGCCTTTGTTGGTGGCACTAACGAACGAAAGTTTTAACAGCCGCTCCAAAAATCTTACATTTCTAGCTACATTAAAAAAAATGTTGATTCATGAATAAATCGACTATCAAGGCGCTGTATTTTGATTTGGACCATACGCTTTGGGATTTTGAGCAAAACTCTGCACTGGCCTTTAAAGCGCTTTTTAAGCAATACGATATAGGTCTTGAGCTTGATAGTTTCCTCAATGTCTATATACCAAGTAACATTGCCTACTGGCGGTTGTATCGCGAAGGTAAGATTGACAAAGAAAAGTTGCGTTACGAACGCCTAAAAACTGTTTTTGACCAGTTGAATTACAAAGCATCCGATGCCTTAATTTTTGATATGGCAGATGCCTATATTCAAACACTTCCTGAATATAACACCTTGTTTCCAGGTGCTATTTCCATATTGGAGGCACTCAAGCCTCACTATGCATTGCATATGATTACCAATGGATTTAAAGATGTGCAGCATTTTAAAATGAAAAATTCGGGACTCTTGCCTTATTTTGAAACGGTTACCGATTCGTCTTCAGTAGGTAAGAAAAAGCCAGATCCTGAAATTTTCAATCACGCCCTAAAAGTCGGTGGCGTTAGATCATCAGAGGCTGTTATGATAGGGGATAGCCTAGAGGCTGATATTGAAGGTGCCCTAAAGGTGGGGATGCATGCCGTTCATTTTATGCCTTTGAAGCAAATAAATCCTACGCACTATAAAGAAATTGAACAACTGGAAGAGTTGACATTTTTGCTTTAGTTGTTTTGTCTGTGGTATTCATATAACACTAGCGAAGCAGCAACAGAAACATTATAGGAGTCCATTACGTCATTAATCGGAATTTTTATTTGCTCATCACAAAGGTTGAGAACCCCTTTGCTAATGCCTTTGTGTTCATTCCCCATGACTATACCCAAAGAGCGCTTAAGGTTTGTGTCTGAAACAAATGAATTTGCTTTTTCTGTACAACCAACCAGTGCTATTTCGTGTGATTGTAGCAGATACATGGCATCTTTAAGGTGGCTTACACGAACAATGGGAATGTGAAATGCACCTCCAGCAGAGGCTTGAATGGCAATGTCATTTAGGGGCGCACTCCCTGTTTGACCAATGATGATACCACTTGCGCCTAAACCCGCAGCAGAACGTATGATAGCACCAAAATTTCGAACATCGGTAATGCCGTCTAAAAGCAAAAAGAATTGTTGTTTTTCTGGGTCAAGGATACTTTCTAGCTCAGTAAACTGAATTTGCCCAATGAGCGCCACAAAGCCTTGGTGATTTTCTTTGGTATGCTTGTATAGTTTTTGCTCTGGCACAAACGAATACGAAACACCTGATCGCATGATTTCGTCTTTCAGCTTTTGTGCAGCAGGGTTTTTAAGTCCGTCTTCAATGAGAACCTTTTGAATTCTACTGGGATCTTGAATGGCTTCTCTGACAGCGTTAATTCCAAATGTGGTCTTTTTCATAAATTATTTTGGCTATATTGTATTACTAATTATTTAAATTAAAAGATGAAAAAGAGTTATTTATTCATTTTAACGCTTTCCGCAGCATACTCATTTGCCCAAACAAATATACTTCAACAATTTCATAATGAATCTTCATTAGTAATTGAGGGTAAAATTATCGGTTCTTCTTCATATTTTGATGCAAATGGCGAAATATTTACCAATTACGATATAAAAACTTCGCAACTTTTAAAGGGAGACAGCGGATCACTAGTTACTATTAAAACTTTGGGCGGAACTGTTGATGGTCATTTTCAACTCATATCACATCAGATAAAATTTAAATTAAATGATGAAGGAATTTTTTTTCTAAATGAGAGTAACTCTTCAGACACTTATATTTTAAGGCATCGTACTCGGTTTATCAATTACAAAACACTAGAAAGTAATTCCATTGAGAACATGAATGAAGATCTTTTGGAAATTTATCCAAATTTTAATACCTTAAAACCTAAAGCGAATGAAAATATCATTGCGATGTCTGCCAATACAATTGTAGTGGACAATATCTCTCCTTTGGAGATTTCAGCAGGGACAAATTCAGAGCTAACTATAGATGGTTCTGGTTTTGGCACTGAAAAAGGTACTGTAGGCTTTAGAAATGCTAACGATGGAGGCAGTAGTTTTGTATTTACTTATTCAGAAATTATTCAATGGACAGACACGAAAATTATTGTAGAAGTTCCAGATTTAGCTGGATCTGGGGGAATAAAAATTAAAAGAGCAGATAATTTAAGTTTAGACACTTATTGGGCAGGTTTGTCGGTGTCAATTCCTTACAGTCAGTTTACCATTAAAACAGCAATCTTTGGAGACTCTATTACAGTTCCATTGCGTCATATTGGTGCAATGCCTAACGGTTCCGATCCTTCAGATCATTTATCAGGCGGAGGCTATAAATTTAAGATGACCACTGAATTTTTTAACAATACTAATGCTAAAACAATGTTTCTTGAAGGGCTTTCTGACTGGTCCTGCAAAACAGGCGTAAATTTTGAGGATGCTGGTCTTTTAACTGCTTCTGATTCGAATAATACCAATAACTTAGTTAGGTTTGCAGATTTTAATGCTAATGGCTATGGTGGTGCTGCATTTACAAGTTTAAAGGGGATTTATGGGTGTGGTAATGACGAAGAGGATTATGTTGGTGTAGTCACCAATATTGATTTTGTGTATGACTCAAATATAGATTGGGGCTACGATGTTGTATCCAATAATCAGTTTGATTTTGAGTGGACTACTGCACATGAAATTGGTCATGCTTCTCTATTTCTACATGTTATAGATCAAAATAATCTGATGCATTATGCGGGTTCTTACGGAGATTTAAATTATGGGGGGCTCAACCAAACTTATATAGACGCTGGTAAAGAAAAAGTGAGTTTTTCAGCAAGTCCTTTTAATTGCGGATTAGAAATGTCTGTTTCAGAGTGTTTTCAGACACTTTCATTGTCTCAAGATAAATACAATGCAATTCGCATTAAATTATCAGGCTCTTCCATATATGTTAATACTCCTGAAAGTCTTGATATTGAAAAAATTATTCTTTTTGATATTTCTGGAAGAATAGTTAAAAATATTAACATGAAAGTTCCTTCAAATCATCATCGATTTGATATTGAAAATACGTCTTCGCAAATATATTTTATTCAACTATTGCTTTCCGACAATACATCTCATTTACGTAAAATTATTTTATAAAAAAACCCGTTCAAATATTGAACGGGCTTTGAATCATTAAAAACTTTTTAATTAATTCTGAGAACTAATAAGCGGGTTGTCGCGAATTTCTTGCTCAGGAATTTCAAAGGAAAGCTTCTCATCATCATAGTCATAGCTTTGTCCATCAAAGTCTAACCAGTTGGCTCCTCTAGTGATGGTTGCCTTATTTCTTTTCATTGCAAGATAAGATTTTCCTTCACCCCACATCTCTAGACGCGTTTGATAGTAGATTTCATCAATTAAATCTTGCCCTGTTAGTGGAACTAAGTATGATGTGTCTACGATTCTTTTGCTTAACAAAATATCAAGTACGGTTTTTGCCGCTACATCATTTCCAAGATTTGCTTGCGCCTCTGCATGCAACAGAACCATATCAGCATATCTAAAGTAAAACAAATCAGCCGTTACTACACGTTGTCCAAAGAAAGTTCTGTCCTCGTGGTAGAATTTATAGAGTGGTAATCCTGTGGGACCGTGAAATTGTAGTTTACGGATATCATCGGATCTTATTTGACTATATAATCCAGCGTCAATCACTTTTCGGTCACCAGCGGCAGCATAACTGTAGCTGTAGTAATCTACCTGACCCCAAAATGATATTAAGCCAATGTTACTATCTGCAGTTAAATCAACACCCCATAAAACACTATTGGAATACGTATCAACGCTGTTGAATCCGCCAACAAAGTCTCCTGATCCAGCGTAATAAGCTTCGTCTGCGCTTACAACTCGATAATCACTGTCGAGAACAACTATAGCTGACTCATCAGCTGCTTCTTGCCACTTGCCTTGAGCTGCATAAGCCAGAGCTAATACAGTACTGGCTACATACTTATCTGCTTGCGTAACAGCATCGCGGCTAAAGTCTGCCATTAGACCTTTCGCTACAGTTAAGTCGTCTTCAATAAGTGCAAACACTTCTGAGGCCTTACTTTTTGCTTTGTTAGGGTCTGCAGCTGAGGTATAAATAGGCAGGATTTCTTGTTCTGCATCATACCCATTTTGAAAAAGCTGCGTAAGGTAAAAATAGGCATAGGCTCGTGTAGTGAGTGCCTGTCCCAAACTCGCTTTCGCCGTTGCATCTTCAGGATTGGAATCCTTTCCTCCAATATTGTCAATAACAATGTTAGAAAGGTTTATGATTCTATAATAATAACGCCACGGACCATAATTGGTAAGGTTGTTATAATCTTCCGTTGCTGTTAATTCAGAAATGTCAGAGTACCAGCCGTAGTTTTTGCCTGAAAGTACCATGTCGCCAGAAAGCATATCTGTCTTAATGTCCATGGCTCTTTGGCCAAAATCGATGTGACCAGAAGTTCCACCACTACCAGCTTTGTACATATTTTCATAAATACCTAAAAGCAGTGAACCTTGAATGTCAGGATCAATTAAGTTAATGTCAGCAATTTGCTTTGGTGTTATTGAACTTGTAGGGTACTCTGTAAGGAATTCTTCCTCGCACCCCAAGAACAATATTACCGCAAATAATGTATAAAATATCTTATTCAATTTCATGATATAAATTATTAAAAGTTAATGGTTAAACCGGCTGAAATGGTTGTCATTGGTTCGTAAGTATATCTACCAGTTCCGCCAGACAAAGAGTAGGTTGGATTAAATCCATCTCTCTTAGTTAAAATCATCAGGTTATCTCCAGTCAAGAAAATTCTCGCAGAAGAGGCACTGATCTTCTCAGTTACGTCACTAGGTATAGAATACCCAATCTGCAAATTTGCAAAATTCAAATAGTCAGCTTCTACTAAGAAACGGGTGGAAGTTGATGCTTGATTTGTTTGCAAATTAGAGTTTAGCAATGGTACATCGGTAATGTCGCCAGGTGCTTGCCATCTGTTTTCAATGTCTGTATGCAATTGCTGCATATTTGATGCCGTTGCATTATCCATGAAATCTCTGTAAGCACTGTCATATGCATACCCACCAATTCCATAAGTGAAAATTGCAGTTAGGTCAAAGGCCTTATACTCCGCATTAATGGTAAACGCACCTGATAAATCAGGAAGAGCAACTTTTCCTGTAAATCGCTTCGTTGCATCGGTGTATTTTTCAACTTTATCTTCTAGGATAGTTGCATTTGGATTTAAAACTTTATACTCGTGTAAATCCTCAATTCGCTCTCCTGTGTCATATGCGCCATTTGCATTTTTATCATCAAAATTTCTGTACCATTGTGCATATCCATTGTCTGGATTTACACCAGCATACTCTCTCATATAGAACTCATATGAGCTGTATCCTTTAGCTAAAGCAAAAGCACCTGAAGGATCTATGATTTTCCTTCTATTTACCGCCGGGTCGAAAGGCATTTCAGTTATCTGATTATTTTCAATGGCTCCTAGAACGTTTAAAGAAAGTTTAAAGTCATCGGTATCGACAAAATTTGCCGTAATGTCAATTTCAGTTCCAGTATTTCGAATACCTCCGTCATTTACAATAATGGAACGGTATCCAATGGAAGGTCCAAAGTTTTGAGTGAAAAACATGTCATTTCTATTTTTAACATAGGTTTCTAAAGAGCCCTCAAAAATGCCTGACTCAAATTCAATACCAATATTAAATTGCTCACCTCTTTCCCAAGTCAAATCCGGATTACCTTTAGAAACAAATCCGATAGAGGGTTCTCCATCAACGTTTTGAATAGAATAAACATCATATCCGGGATATCCACCTTGACCAAGTGCTTCACCTAAAACACCATAACTCGCCTTAAATTTTAAGAAGTCAAAAATGTCAGATTTAAAATAATCTTCTTTTGAAATAATCCATGCAGCACTCAAAGATCCAAATGTCCCCCATTTTGTTTTGGCAAATATTGACGAACCATCTCTACGTATATCTCCACTAAAGAAGTATTTGTCCTTTAAGGAAACTTTAGCAAAGCCTACGATCGCCTCACGCGATATAATTGAAGTAGAAGAAGTAGAAGTATTATTTACAACAGCATTGTACAATTCTACTCCTTGAGGATCAACAAGGTTAAATTTATTGGCATTCATGCCATAGCTTTCACGACTTTCAGATTCGTGCGCAACATAAGCATCAATAATAGTGTTACCGTTATCAAACTCTTGGTTGTAGCGCAGTGCATTTCGAATTACCCATTGTTTAAATTCACTTGTTGATTTCGAAATGTAACCACCCTGACCTCTTGAGGAACCATAGAATGGGTCAGATCTGTATGTCGAATCGCCTTCTTGCAGATAATAAGAAAAAGTAGTTTCAGTATTTAGATTATCGCTTAGTTTGATGTTAATGTTTTGGTTTGTTCCAAATCTGTGTGAATGTGAAAAATCTGAGTTATAATGGGCGTCAGCAATGGAGTTAGTTAAACCTGAAAAACCTCTACTGTAGACTTCACCATAATCATATTGATATCCCCCATAAACATCATTAATTTTTTCTCCATTGGCATCGCGTTGGAATAGCGGATAAATACGCGGCATATTTGCTGTAGTCCAGAACACACTACCAGAGTCCGAAGACTGACCATTTGCATTAGAGTCCGTATATGTATATGATACATCAGCTCTCCAATTTAGCCAATCGAGCGGTTTGAAATCTAAATTTAATCTAGTATTATATCTCTTAAAGTTTGAGTTAATACTATAACCCACATCTTCTAAGGCACCAACAGAGTAAAAGTACGTCATGTTTTTACCGCCACCGCTTATGCTAAGATTAGCTTCGTTACGAGCAGAGTTTTGAAATGCGTAGTCTCTCCAATTTTCAGGTGTGTATTTACGTGATATGCCTTCATAAAATTTTCCAGTAGTTGGATCAATCAATTCATTTCCAGGTGCATTCCACATGTTATAACCTGGATCAAATCCAAAATCGTATGTAGTACCAAATAGACCCTCAGATGCAACCATACTGCCAGTCGCCTCGTTGTATAATGCAGTATACCTATTTTTCAAAGACTCCCAAACAATTTCTGTAAAACGCTCAGGCGATTCAATAACAGAATACCTTGGAAGGTAGTCCATGTTTGTACCTGATTTTACGTCTACTGTAATTCTGGTTTCATCAGCAGAACCCCTCTTTGTGGTAATCAAAATCACCCCATTTGCACCACGGTTACCGTAAATTGCAGTAGCTGCGGCATCTTTAAGAATGGTTGTTGACTCAATGTCGTTTGGATTAATAGCATTAATACCACCATTAAATGGAATTCCATCTACTACATATAGCGGAGTAGAGTTACCATTTACCGAACCAGTTCTACCACGAACACGAACTGTTGCAGCAGAGCCAGGTTGCCCGGAGGTGTTCACGACAGTAACCCCGACAGCTTCACCCAAAAGCGCAGAAGTAACGTTAGATACGTTTTTCTTGCTTAAAGCTTCACCTGATAACGTGACAGCACTACCTGTAAACTTTCTCTTGTTGAAAGTTCCGTAACCTGTCACAATAACCTCGTCAAGTGACGTTGAACTGCTTAGTGAAACGTTGGCTGTTGCGCCATTTACGGTAACCTCAACAGCATCATACCCTACATAGCTTACTAAAAGAACGTCTCCGTTCGCAGCAGCAATGGTGTAGTTACCGTCAAAGTCAGCAGTAGTTGCTGAGGAAGTTCCTTTAATAACAACAGTGGCTCCTGGAAGTGGCATCCCTTCTTGGTCTGTAACAGATCCAGTAACAACTTGTTGTGCTAAAGCAACTTGAAACACTGCGATTAACGCAAATGTTAAAATTTGAATAAATTTAGTTTTCATAATTGATTTAATTATTAGCAACCCCAAATATGTTAAATAAATGTTAACTAAACAAACTTTTCAGTGCTATTGTAAATTAAAAAGCTTGTTTACTTCTTATTTTTTTTTCATCAACAAAAAGAAAAAGTCCGGGATTTACGCAATTAGTTGGAAATAATGATCTGCTTGTAAGTGAATCCCTCCTCTGTTTCTATACCCAGTATATAGCTACCACTAGTTAATGCCGAAATAGCTACGTTAATGCTGTTTAAAGAGAAAGTAGCTCTGGTTTTGTGCAATACTTCTCGTCCGTTCAAGCCAATTATTTTTATATTTTTAAAAGGAATGTCATTGTCCAGCGCACTAACCGTAAAGGATTCTTTAGCAGGCATAGGGGCCACCAAAAAGCTATTGACCGACGTAAACTCTTCCAGTTCTTGCTCATATTTTGTAAAAATACCAGGCCCCGAAAGGACCAAAGCCCCTTTTTGTGTAGTGTTTTCGAATTCACCACTTTGGTTAAGGCGCTGCAAGCTCCCCTTGTGTGAAACGGTAATTTTGTAGTGTCCACCAAGAGGGCCCGACACCACTACTTTTTCTAAATTATCCCTAGTGTTATCTGCTAATACAGCCACCGCCTGCTGTGCAGTTGTGGGTAACGCCCATGGTAAATAGGTGGTGTCTTCTTGTGTAATACGGAGATCGAGATCGTTTATCAGTGCGTTCGTTGCATAAAATGCAGCTGGGGGGTCATACCAACTTAGCGTTGCTGTCAGCAACTCCCCAACAGCCGTAGTTTGAAAAAATATAGTTTCAGTTTCCCCCTGATCAAGTTCAAAGTTATGTATGCTAAGGCTTTCTTTCTCGTTTTTCTCGATAAGTTGTGCTGCTTTTTCCAGATTGACTGCGCCATAGCCTGTTTTTACATCGGGTCCTGTGATGTCTTGACCGGCCCAATCGGTAATATCATCTGCGGTATGGCAAAGTAAGGCCTTCATGGTTGCCCCGTCCATATAAACATCAAACGTTTTTTTGTGTAGCTGCTGCAGTAAGGCCACACCTCCCGCAACCGCAGGGGATGCAAATGACGTACCACTATTCACATAATAAATATCCGTAGCATCTGGCTCATCTGAAACCCAAGCAGCTACCCCTAGGTTTTCACCTGGACCACAGACTTCAGGTTTTATACGAAAATCATTTGTGGGGCCTGCGCTACTAAAATCAGTTGCGCCTTTGTTAGTTCCGTTGTCCTCCATAGAAAAGCTGCCAACGGTTAAGACGTTCTTAGCAGTAGTAGATCCCGTAAGTTGATCTAAACCTATTGTTTGTTGTTCCGGATAGGATTCAAGACCATCATTACCAGCAGCCAAGACATGCAAATAAGTAGGGTAGTTGTATGCGATATCATCTAATAGCGCACTCCAATCATTGTAATCTCCAATAAATTCATTTGGAATAATCTCGTTGTTGAAGTCCACAAGCGGGTATCCATAGGAATGGTTGGATAAAATAAAATCTGAGTTTGCATTTAATTGTAACTGTTCAAAAATTTCTGCTAAATCATAATCCCAGTCGTAACTGTATATCTTAGCTATGCCCGGCGCTATGCCTGTTACATCGTAGTTTTCTTGATGAAAAAGTCCTTTGGCGACAATTATTGAAGTCACTGAAGTAGGGTGGCTGCTCCAAATTGTTGCTGTAGGTGCGTCTGAAATTTCAATACTAACTTTTGACCCAGCGTATCCTGACCCCCCTGTGAACTCATCATGCATAGCAAAAACATGACCGCCATCCCAAACACCCATATGAAGCCCTTCGCCAGTGAGGTTGTAGCCTGAGCTACCAGTCGTTCCTACAATATCTGCCTTAATGGCTTTTCGATGTGAACGCCCATGATATGTTTCGTAGTAGAGCGGTTTTCCGCTAGGCGTTATCCTGTTGGGTCTGATAAAATTCCCGTTTTTATCTTTCTTAAGCCTCGGGTCTTTTATTTGAATAAGACTATCAATAATACGGTTTTGCGCCGCCATATGGCTTTTTAGGCGGTCTTTGAGTTGCTGTTTTTGTAGGGCTTTGTCATCTTGCCCTTTTGAGTTGTTGTTTACCCTTGTAGAGGTAACACAAGAAACCACCAGTACCAAACTGAACAGCAAAACAATTTTCTTTTTCATGTGGGTAAAGTAACAAAAACCCCGCCAAAGTGGCGGGAGGAGTTGAGTGTTATTTGATAAGACATCATAAGTGTGACAAACAAAACGTTAATCTTCTAAAAAAAAGTTTACCATAACTAACTTTAAAATAAAGAAATGCCATTCAATTTACAGTTGAAAAATTAAATGGAATTTTATGCTTTATTGTATACGAGAAGACCCAAAAACCGTTATTTTTACGACTTTTAGACAAAAATTTAGTTACTATTTTACTCAACTATTTTTTTCGTTAAATAAATGTTAATACGCCCTTAAAGATCTAGGGCAATTTTCCTGCTAGCAAGTCGGTCTAGCTTTCCTGTAGCGGTGTAGCACAGAGCAGTCATACAAAACACTGCCTTTGGAACATGATGTTTATTAGCACCCAAATGCTGTTGGGCAATTGCCATGATGCCTTCTTTTTCTGAAGTAGCTGCCTCAACCAAAAGCACCAGTTTTTCGCCCAGTGCTGCGTCAGGCAAGCCTGTAAAAAAGAATGGAAATGTTATATAGGGCGCTATGATTTTCTCCAATACTTCTGGAAAAATTTTTACCCCTCCAGAATTAATGACCCAATCACGTCTTCCTAATAATGTAAAGCCATTGTCATGCTCAAGCTTCACTATATCTTGCGTACTGATAGGGGATAGGGGCAATTGAGGTACTTCGATAATCAAGCAACCACTTTTATCTGTAGAAATACCAATACCCGGCATCGCCCTAAAAGGAAGCGCGGGTTCACGAACAGCACGTGTGGCCACATGGGTAAGCGTTTCGGTCATCCCATAGGTCTCAATACAGTGATTGTATTTTTTGCCAATGCGCTGTCGGAGGTTACTGGATATGGGCGTACCACCAATTAATACGGTTTTAAATTGTCCTAATAAATCAAAGGAGACCTTTGCTTGTAAGGGAATTAAAGCGGTAAAATCATATTTTCTTTCAATATGGAGTTTGGTTTTTGGCGGAATGATATCGAGATGCCACCCCAGTACTAAGGCACGTACCAACATCATTTTACCTGCGATATAGCGTATGGGTAAACACAAGAGTGCCGATGCGCCTTCTGACACCTTAAAAAAGACAGCGGTTCGCACTGCCGAAGCGCACATGGCCGTTTTTGGCATGTGGATTTCTTTTGGTTTTCCAGTGGAGCCTGAAGTGTGAATGGCAAGATGGTCGTCATCGCTTAGCCAATCCGTGATAAAACGTCCTAATCCCTGTAATTCTTCATCCGAAGCAGTTTGCCATTGCTGCGCTGCCTTTTCCAAAGAATTTCGGTTATATGCCTTTCCGTTCAGTCGAAATGATGCGTGGACCAACATATCAGTCTATATTTTTATATCCCATTCAAGGGCGTTCTCGTATGACAATACACCCTTGTCCGCCACCAAAGGGCTTTGAATGTTGTTGGTGAACAACCCACCTGTACCCAAGCCTTGTGGCATCGACGTGTCTTGCGTAGCTGTCCATTGGGCAATGGCATTTAACCCTATATTACTTTCCAATGCACTGGTGATCCACCAGCCTATATTACGTGCCTCAGCCAACTTTATCCAGTCTTCTGATGCAGAAAAACCACCCAATAAGCTTGGTTTTAAAATAATGTATTGCGGATGTATTTCATCTAGTAGTGCAGTTTGTTCTGTTGCATCCAATACGCCTATCAACTCTTCGTCTAAAGCAATGGGAATCGGCGTTAGTGCACACAGTTTTTGCATGGCTTTGACTTGCCCAGCAGCAATGGGTTGCTCTATGCTGTGTAGCCCATACTGTGAAAGTTTTTCTAGCTTTTGCAATGCTCCTTCAGGACTAAAGGCTCCGTTGGCGTCTACCCTCAAGGTAACCGCTGCAGGCGAATAGCGCTCTCTTATTTCGGCCAACAGTTGGCATTCCACATCAAAATCTAACGCGCCAATTTTGAGTTTGATGCAGTCATAACCGGCCTCAATTTTGTCAAAAACCTGTTGGCGCATAAAGTCTATGGTGCCCATCCATACAAGTCCGTTTATAGAAATAGGTTGCGTTCCTTTGCTAAAAGGAGTCTCATATAACTGGAAGGAATCATCCGAAGCAAATGATTTTAAAGCCATTTCCACACCCATTCTTATGGATGGAAAGTCCGTATAAAGTGGACTTGCATCCACCCCCCTTTCCAACGTGCTACAAACCTTAGCGAGTAGTTCTTCAAAATGTGGCACATCATCCACGCTTAACCCCCTAAATAATCCACATTCGCCAATGCCGTAGCGCTTTCCTTCGCTCATTTCAATGAAGAAGGTTTCTTTTTGCCGTAGGACACCTCTGGAAGTGCCGCTAGGCTGCTTAAAGTTCAATACGTATTTACGATAACGTACGTTCATGCCCCCATAATTTGCGTGAGTAGAAGTAATATACTTGTACCAAATATGCTCAAGGCCAACGGTTTGAGTAATGCATCAAAACCGCTATGCACGTTGAGCTTTAGTGTTGATTTGAGCTGTAATAACAAAGGAAAAACCATCAGCAAGGGTGCATAGCCTATCCATTCATCAGCTATGTTTGTAAGCCCCACCATCAAGCTTGTAATGCTGCCCAATACCAATATACTGTGATAGGTTTTGGCGCTTTTTAGACCTAAAAAAGCAGCTACGGTTTT
Organism: Flavobacteriaceae bacterium; assembly: GCA_024639165.1. Taxonomy (GTDB): domain Bacteria; phylum Bacteroidota; class Bacteroidia; order Flavobacteriales; family Flavobacteriaceae; genus UBA7446. The sequence goes on from JAHEIX010000011.1 coordinate 60,729, forward strand.
TTTTCCAGCCTTGGTGTCGTTTTGCATGTCACGCATATTGTTTAAGTTCAAAACCGCTGTGCTCAACCCCCCTACAGCAAAAGCAAACCACCATATATGAGGGTCTAATTGTTTGGTCTGTAAATAAAATGATCCACCAACAGCTAGCAGTCCAAAAAAGGCGAACACAAATACATCTCCCAACGCATGGTAGCCATAGGCTCCTTTACCAGCTGTATACTTATAGGCAGCCACTATGGCAACTACTGCCAAGCCTAAAAAAGTGAAGACGCTTTTTGTTTCTCCTGCTTCAAATGCTATGGAAACGGTAGCTGCTGCCAACAAGAACCCAACGACAGCAGTAATCACGATACCCCTTAAAAGGGTTTTTGGTGACAGTAGATTTTGCTGTAAAACGCGTTTGGGTCCAATGCGTTCGTGGTTATCGGTTCCTTTGATGCCATCGCCATAGTCGTTAGCGAAATTAGATAGTATTTGGAACACGATAGCTGTTAGTAAGGTGCCTCCAAAGACATAAGGACAAAACTCCTCGTTTTGGATGGCCAATGCATTGCCCACAACAATCCCAGCCACAGACAAGGGTAAGGTGCGCAGTCGTGCTGCAGCTACCCAAATCGTTAACAAGGATTTTTGTGACACTATGGAAACTTTGGATATTGCTTGAAGTTGGGCTTGCGCTTTTCTAAAAAGGCATTTTTACCTTCTTGGGCTTCGTCCATGAGGTAATACATAAGCGTTGCGTCACCTGCAAGTTGCATAAGGCCATGTTGACCATCAAGTTCGGCATTCATACAGCGTTTGATCATGCGCAATGCCAAAGGGCTGCGCTGTTGCATGATTTGACACCAGTCAACTACGGTGTCTTCCAGTTTTTCTAGCGGAACAACCTTGTTGATCAGTCCCATATCCAATGCTTCTTGAGCAGAATATTGCTGACATAAAAACCAAATTTCTCGTGCCTTTTTCTGGCCTACGTGCCGTGCAAGATAGGATGATCCAAATCCTCCGTCAAAGCTACCTACTTTTGGGCCTGTTTGTCCAAAAATAGCATTTTCACTTGCAATGGTTAGATCGCAAACCACATGAAGCACGTGTCCGCCTCCAATTGCATATCCATTGACCATAGCCACAACGGGCTTAGGAATTTCACGAATTTTTTTGTGGAGGTCCAATACATTCAGGCGTGGAACACCGTCCTCACCCACATAGCCACCCACGCCTTTTACGTTTTGATCACCGCCGCTACAAAACGCTTTTTCGCCTGCGCCGGTAAATACCACTACGTCGATGTCTTCGCGTTCGCGACAGATGTCCATGGCTTCCAACATTTGGTTGTTGGTCTCAGGTCGAAAGGCGTTATAAACACCTTCTCTATCTATGGTGATTTTAGCGATTCCTTTAAAAAATTCGAAGCGGATATCGCTATACGCTTTGATGGTTTCCCATGTTTTCATAATTGTTGATTTAATTCGTTTGTAACCATGGCCTTAAAATAATCTAAAAGTACCACATTGTTTGTTTTTCTGGGTGTGCAAATCTCTAAAATTTTAGCTTTATTACCCCGCTTAAAAAATGTCTTTAAGGCTTGTTTTAACCCCCACTTGGTATGAACACGCTTATAGCCTAGCCCAAAGCTTTTTGCAACATTTCGGGCATTGCGATTGTGTGTGGTTTCAAAGTAGGTGTCGTATTTGGATGTGTCTTTATCTCCCGGGAGTATCCTAAAAATACCACCCCCTTGATTGTTGATTACAATAATGCGTGTGTCGCGCGGAATGTAATTGTTCCACAAGCCATTAACATCGTAAAAAAAGCTTAAATCGCCGGTGATTAACACTGTTTGTTTGGGATTGATTTGTGCAGCTCCCATAGCGGTTGCCGTACTCCCATCTATACCTGCCGTTCCTCTGTTACAGAATACTTCTGTGCCTGTTGGTAAATCGAACAATTGAATGTAACGCACCGGTGAGCTATTTGCTATTTGCAAATGTATATTTTGGGGAAGCGCAGATGAAATCATATCAAAAGCACGTAAGTCAGAAAAAGGCACTTTTTTTAAATAACCAGCAGCTGTTTGTAGGTATCTGTTGTAGTGTGATAGCACCCTTGGTTGGTAGTTGCCCTTGGATACTGTCTTTAAGCTATTCAGGGTTGCTGCAACGGGTGTATCAAGATGTGTTGTCAAATAGAAAAAGGTGTCATTTGCTGAAGTTTCCCCTAGGTGGAAGTGATGTTTTGCCTTGTGTTCACGCAGGAAAAATTTGATTTTCTTTGAGACCACCATACCACCAGTAGTAATTAGTAAATCTGGCTGTAAATCGGATTGGTTATGGGGCTCTAGTTCTAGCGGCGCCATTAAGCAGTCAATAGCACCGACGGCCTTTGGATTTGAAAAGTTAGAGGTCTTTTCTGTAAGCACCACCACGGTTGGGTCTTTGAGTAATTTGGAAAGAACAGCTGAAAGTTCTGCATTGGGTTTTGATACCCCAACTAAAATCATCTTTCTTTTTGCCTTATCCCATAGCGACTGCAGATTTGCTATATCCGTCTTTAGATCAGCAGAAGCTTTGGCTTTTGGTTTTGGGAAGGCAATGGGTGTTGTGGTCATTCCATATAGAGGCTCTTCCATAGGAATATTTAGATGTACTGGTCCTTTGCTGTGGTTTGCCAGTGTAAACACCCGTTGCAGTTCTGCAATATTGTGAGCCTGGTGTTTTTCTTGGAGGTTAGCTACTTCTTTTTGACTGGGCTTATCAGCAAAAAAAGTTTGTCTGTTGCTTTTGAGTAGTGTTTCGGTAGCATGCGAAACATCCGGCAGTAAACTAGCAGCGCTCAAAAGATGGGGCCCAAAAACGCCTTCTTGTTCAATGGTTTGTCCATCGCCAATTCCGATGCGATGTGGCATTCGATCTGCGGATAGGATCACCAATGGTATGCCACTGTAATAGGCTTCAGCCACGGCAGGGTAGTAGTTTAAAAGTGCTGATCCAGAAGTACAGACTATTGCCACAGGTCGATCTAGCTGCTGAGCCATGCCCAATGCAAAAAATGCAGCAGCGCGTTCGTCGACAATACTATAGGTCTTAAAAAATGAATTTTCAGTGAAACCATTTGTAAGGGGTGCGTTCCGCGACCCAGCAGAAATAACAACGTGCTCAATGCCGTATTGCTCACAATAAAATACAACTGCTTGTGGCAGCGGTATTTCTGTGTAGCGTACTTGCTTTGGCTTGGAATTGGGTTTCATAGCCCTGCAAAAGTACAAAACCGAATGTGAGTGTACTAACGCTCATATATTATATGACATTCAACAAGGTTTCGGCCTTGCGTTGACTCTCTTCCCACTCTGATTTTATATTGCTTTCGGCTGTTATGCCTCCTCCTACATAGAGTGTGAGTTGTGTTTTTTCTATAGTCGCACAGCGCAAATTGACATATATATGTGCCTTTTCTTTTTCTACAGGCCCCAAAAAGCCTGCATAGTAGTTGCGTTGATGTGTTTCTAAAGTTTCAATGAACGTAAGACTTTTATCAACGGGCACACCAGAAACTGCAGGAGTTGGGTGTAGTGCTTGAACGAGATCCAACAAGGCAACATCATTAATTTCAAATTCGAAATCAGCACAAAGATGTACTAGGTTCCCAGCTTTTTTGGTGTATACATCAGATGGTTTTATATTGTGCTTCGGGTACAATACGTTCAATTGTTGCTCAATAAAATGGGTAACCATTTGCTGCTCTGCAATTTCTTTATTGGACCACTTTGTTGGCTTGTTATCTTGATAGGCTAAGGTTCCTGCCAGCGCCATGGTTTTGCATTTCCCCCCTTTTAGGTTTAGTAATGTTTCGGGTGTTGCACCCATCCATGTTCCTGTTTTGGGGTGCGACCAATAGTAAACCATAGCATTGGGGTAGGCATCCAAGAGTCGAACAAAAGAATCGGCTATATTTTGCTTGAATTCTTGTTTATAAGGCCGTGATACGACCACTTTTTGAATGTCGCCTTTACCTATGGCTGTAATGGCATTCGTCACCAAGTCATTATAATATGCTTTTTGTGCAGTTGTTTCAGTTGCAGTTAATGTTTTGGTTCTGACTTTGGGACTAGGAATGGCAACTTGGGAAACGCGGTGGTTTGGAATATAGATAAATTGATTTGTGCGTTTAAAGGGGGCAAACACAAATCCACTTTCTGTCAAAGAAGTGGTTGTATGTATTCTGGTGTCGTTTTGCTGTATGAGTTTGAGGGAATTGGTATTGGGTAAACGATACAGCACAAATGGGCGTTTGTCACGCCTCAATTGGGCAAATAGCTCGTAAAAGTTATTTTCGATTTTCATCTCAGCAGGCGCAAAATTACATACTGTAAATTGAATTTTAGCACTTCCTTATAACATTCTGATTTTTTGAGATAATTATCCCCTCTTTTGCACGGCTGTTTAACGAAGAAATAAAAACAGCTAAAAAATTATTTGAAAGCGACAAAAATTATACTACATTTGCAGCCCTTTAAATAAAGGATTAAAGCAAGTATAACGTATGCCAACCATATCGCAACTAGTTCGAAAAGGTCGCAAAGACCTTGCAAAGAAGAGTAAATCAGCAGCTTTGGATTCATGTCCACAGCGAAGAGGCGTGTGTACCCGTGTGTACACCACCACACCTAAAAAGCCTAATTCTGCTATGCGGAAAGTGGCAAGGGTGCGCCTAACCAATGGTAATGAGGTAAATGCCTACATTCCAGGGGAAGGACACAACCTGCAAGAGCACTCCATAGTGCTTGTGCGCGGAGGTCGTGTAAAAGATTTACCTGGTGTTCGCTACCACATTGTTCGTGGTGCGCTTGACACCGCTGGTGTAGAAGGCCGCTTACAGCGTCGTTCTAAGTATGGTGCTAAACGACCAAAAAAATAGTTTAGACCTGATATGATAATATGACGTTCAAGCTTGCTTGAACCACTCAAACCCAGAATATGAGAAAAAGAAAGGCGAAAAAACGCCCGTTACTTCCCGACCCGCGATTTAATGACCAACTGGTCACGCGTTTTGTCAACAACCTGATGTGGAATGGGAAAAAATCTGTAGCATTCAAGATCTTTTACGATGCGATCGATATCGTAGATTCAAAAAAACAAGACGAAGAAAAAGATGCACTCCAGCACTGGAAAGATGCATTGTCTAATGTGATGCCCCATGTTGAGGTTCGCAGTCGTCGTGTAGGTGGTGCTACCTTTCAAATACCAATGCAAATACGCCCAGACAGAAAAATATCTATGGCCATGAAGTGGTTGATTAGTTATGCACGTAAACGCAATGAAAAATCGATGGCGAAAAAGTTAGCTGCCGAGATTCTAGCTGCTGAAAAAGAAGAAGGTGCTGCCGTTAAGAAACGTACAGATACCCACAAGATGGCAGAAGCTAACAAAGCATTTTCTCACTTTAGATTTTAACAAAAAGTAGCATATTCAATTATGGCAAGAGATTTAAAATATACACGTAACATTGGGATTGCAGCGCATATTGACGCTGGAAAGACCACTACCACCGAGCGTATTTTATATTATACTGGTGTTAGCCACAAAATTGGTGAGGTACACGATGGTGCCGCAACAATGGACTGGATGGAACAAGAGCAAGAGCGTGGTATTACCATTACTTCTGCAGCAACCACTTGTGAGTGGACATTTCCAACAGATCAAGGTAATCCCCTTGATGGTGCAAAACCTTATCACTTTAATATTATTGACACACCTGGTCACGTTGACTTTACCGTTGAGGTAAACCGTTCATTACGTGTATTAGATGGGTTGGTATTTTTGTTTTCTGCCGTTGATGGTGTTGAGCCACAATCAGAAACAAACTGGCGTTTGGCTGACAACTACAAGGTACCACGTATGGGCTTTGTTAACAAGATGGACCGCCAAGGCTCAAACTTCTTAAATGTTTGTAAGCAGGTTCGTGAGATGTTAAAATCAAACGCAGTACCTATTGTTTTGCCTATTGGTGATGAAGATAACTTTAGAGGATGTGTAGATCTAGTAAAGAATCGTGCGATTATTTGGCATGAAGAAAACATGGGTGCAACCTTTGATGTTGTAGACATTCCTGAAGACATGAAGGAAGACGTTGAAAAATTCCGTGGTGAGCTTATTGAAGCTGTTGCAGAATATGACGACAACCTTTTGGAAAAATATTTTGAAGATCCAGATAGTATTTCTGAAGACGAAGTGCACAATGCCCTTCGCGCAGCAACGCAAGACATGAGTATCATTCCTATGATTTGTGGTTCTGCCTTCAAAAATAAGGGAGTTCAATTCTTGTTAGATGCCGTATGTCGTTACCTTCCTTCACCAGAAGATAAGGAAGCTATTTTGGGTACTGATCCTAATTCGGGCGATCAAATTTCACGCAAGCCATCTGTAAACGATCCGTTTGCTGCTTTAGCTTTTAAAATTGCTACCGATCCTTTTGTAGGTCGTTTGGCTTTTTTCCGTGCGTATTCCGGTCGTTTGGACGCAGGTTCTTATGTATTGAACAACCGTTCTGGTAACAAAGAGCGTATTTCACGTATCTATCAGATGCATGCCAACAAGCAAAACTCTATTGACTACATTGAAGCGGGAGATATTGGAGCAGCGGTTGGATTTAAAGACATTAAAACAGGTGATACGCTTTCTGCTGAAAAGTCACCTATTATTTTGGAAAGCATGGACTTCCCTGATCCCGTAATTGGTATCGCGGTTGAACCAAAAACCAAAGCGGATGTTGATAAACTAGGTATGGCCTTGGCCAAACTTGCCGAAGAAGATCCTACTTTTCAAGTAAAAACAGACGAGGCTTCTGGTCAAACCATTATTTCTGGAATGGGTGAGCTTCACCTTGATATTATTGTTGACCGCCTAAGACGAGAGTTTAAGGTTGATGTAAATCAAGGACAGCCACAGGTTGAATACAAAGAAGCCATTACAGCTACTACAGACCACCGCGAGGTGTACAAGAAGCAGTCGGGTGGACGTGGTAAGTTTGCCGATATTGTATTTACGCTTGAGCCAGCTGAAGAAGGTAAATCAGGTCTTGAGTTTGTAAACAAAATTAAAGGTGGTAATGTTCCTAAAGAATACATCCCATCTGTAGAAAAAGGATTCAAGCAAGCCATGTCAAATGGCCCATTAGCTGGATTTGAAGTAGATGCCATTAAGGTTACACTTAAAGACGGATCGTTCCACCCTGTGGATTCGGATTCGTTGTCTTTTGAGTTAGCTGCAAAAATTGGTTACAAAGAAGCTGCGAAGGCTGCAGGTGCCGTTATTATGGAGCCCATCATGAAGTTGGAGGTATTAACTCCAGAAGAAAACATGGGTGATATTGTAGGGGATCTTAACCGTCGTCGCGGACAAGTGAACAGTATGGATGACCGTGCTGGATCTAAAGTTGTTAAGGCCAATGTGCCACTTTCAGAAATGTTTGGTTATGTAACTTCGTTACGTACACTTTCTTCTGGACGTGCAACTTCCACTATGGAGTTTTCACACTATGAACAAACACCACAAAATATTTCATCTGAAGTAATTGCGGCAGCAACAGGTCAGAGCTAAAAATATAAACGATGAGTCAGAAAATTAGAATAAAACTTAAATCGTACGACCACAACTTGGTAGATCGCTCTGCTGAGAAGATTGTCAAAACAGTTAAGTCTACTGGTGCGGTAGTAACAGGTCCTATACCGCTACCTACACACAAAAAGCTTTTTACCGTTTTGCGTTCACCTCACGTAAACAAAAAATCACGTGAACAATTCCAACTGAGTTCTTATAAGCGCTTGTTGGATATTTACAGCTCTTCATCAAAGACCATTGACGCCTTGATGAAACTTGAGTTACCTAGTGGCGTTGAAGTAGAAATTAAAGTATAACACCCCTTTAGGGGAGTAAACACTCAGATTATGTCTGGTTTGATAGGAAGAAAAATTGGTATGACAAGCATCTTTGACGAGAATGGGAAGAACCTTCCCTGTACTGTTATTGAAGCAGGTCCTTGTGTTGTTACACAAGTGAGATCCAAAGACGTTGATGGCTACGATGCCTTACAACTTGGTTTTGATGAAAAGCCTGATCGTAAAGTAACGAAAGCTGCCAGCGGACACTTTAAAAAAGCAAGTACTACGCCCAAGCGTAAACTTGTTGAGTTCCAAGGCTTCGATGCGGAGCATAAACTTGGTGATACCATCACAGTTGACCACTTTGCTGCGGGTGAATTTGTTGATATCACAGGAACTTCTAAAGGAAAAGGATTTCAAGGAGTTGTAAAACGTCACGGTTTTGCCGGTGTTGGTCAAGCCACACACGGTCAACACAACCGTTTAAGAGCTCCTGGATCTATCGGTGCAGCCTCATACCCAGCACGTGTATTCAAAGGGATGCGCATGGCAGGGCAAATGGGGAACGAAAAGGTTACTGTTCAAAACCTTAAAGTTTTGCAAGTTGTTCCTGAGAAAAATTTATTGGTGGTTAAAGGTTGTGTACCTGGTCACAAGAATGCGTTTATCTTAATTCGTAAGTAATGAAAGTAGCCATAGTTGATATTAACGGAAAAGAAACAGGTCGCACTGTTGCCCTAGACAAAGCTATTTTTGGTGTTGAACCAAATGAGCATGCGTTGTATTTAGACGTAAAGCAATACTTAGCGCACCAACGACAAGGAACGCACAAAGCCAAAGAACGTGCAGAGATTGTGGGTAGTACACGCAAGATCAAGAAACAAAAAGGTACAGGTACTGCTCGTGCGGGTAGCATCAAAAACCCATTGTTTCGTGGTGGTGGACGTGTGTTTGGACCTAGAGTTCGTTCTTACAACCAGAAAGTGAACAAAAACGTTAAACGTTTGGCTCGCAAGTCTGCTTTTAGCCTAAAGGCACAGCAAAAAAATATTACGGTTGTTGAAGACTTTCAGTTTGATGCACCAAAAACAAAATCGTTTCAAGCAGCACTTAGTGCACTTGGTATTTCTGATAAAAAATCACTTTGGGTATTGGGTACAGCCAATAAAAATGTGTTTTTATCTGGACGTAACCTCACCAAAACAGAGGTGCTAACAAACGATGAGTTGAACACATATAAAATAATGAATGCCCAGCATTTGGTTCTTGCAGAAAGTGCCGTTGCTGCCATTGAAGCTAACCTGAGTAAATAACAAACGATGCGTATTTTACTAAAACCTGTTATTACCGAAAAGGCAACTCGCGAGAGTGAGTTGAGAAACCGTTATACTTTCTTGGTTGATCCAAAAGCCAATAAAGTTGAAATTAAAAAAGCAGTTGAGGCAACTTACGGCGTTACCGTCGAAAAAGTGCGCACGCTCAACTACGGTCCTGAAAGACGCTCACGTTATACTAAAAATGGTATACAGCATTCAAAGACCAACGCTACCAAACGCGCAGTTGTGGAAGTAGCAGCGGGAGAAAATATTGATTTTTATAGTAATTTATAAAATAGGATATGTCAGTTAGAAAACTAAAACCTATAACACCTGGACAGCGCGGTAGAGTGGTAAATGGAAACGACGCCATCACCACTGATAAGCCGGAGAAAAGCTTGCTTGCTCCGAAAAAACGTTCAGGCGGTCGTAACAACAGCGGACGCATGACGTCACGCTACATCGGTGGTGGACACAAAAAACGCTACCGTATAATCGATTTCAAACGTGATCGTTTTGATGCACCTGCGGAGGTGAAAACCATCGAATACGATCCAAACCGATCTGCATTTATTGCCTTGATTCAATTCGAGGATGGCGAGAAGCGATACATCATTGCGCAAAGCGGTCTTAAAGTTGGACAAAAGGTCGTTTCTGCTGAAAAGGCGCAACCCGAAATCGGAAATGCCATGCCTTTGGAAAATATTCCATTGGGTACCATCATTTCTTGTATCGAGCTTCGTCCCGGTCAAGGAGCAACCATTGCTCGTAGTGCTGGTGCTTTTGCACAATTAATGGCTCGTGACGGTAGGTTTGCAACCATCAAATTACCCTCTGGTGAAACACGCTTGATATTAACCACATGTATGGCTACTATCGGTACGGTTTCCAATTCAGACCACCAATTGGTTGTTTCTGGTAAGGCGGGTCGTAGTCGTTGGTTAGGACGTCGTCCAAGAACGCGTCCAGTGGTGATGAACCCTGTCGATCACCCCATGGGTGGTGGTGAAGGGCGTGCCTCTGGAGGTCACCCACGTTCACGTAACGGTATTCCTGCAAAAGGATACAGAACACGTAACAAGAACAAGGCGTCAAATAAGTATATAATTGAACGTAGAAAAAAATAAACTATGGCTCGATCACTAAAAAAAGGACCTTACGTACACTATAGCTTGATAAAGAAAGTGCAAGCTAACGTAGCATCAGGAAAAAAATCTGTAATTAAAACATGGTCTCGTGCCTCGATGATCATTCCAGATTTTGTAGGACAAACCATTGCCGTACACAACGGCCGTCAGTTTGTACCTGTATATGTTACTGAAAACATGGTAGGGCATAAGCTTGGTGAATTTTCACCCACTCGTTCATTCCGAGGTCACGCAGGAGCTAAAAACAAGGGAAAAAAATAAGCTATGGGAGTTCGTAAAAAGGAAATGGCAGCACAATTGAAAGAAGACCGTAAGCACCTTGCTTTCGCAAAGCTCAATGACTGTCCTACATCACCGAGAAAAATGCGCCTTATGGCAGATTTAATTCGTGGAAACGAAGTAGAAAAAGCATTGTCTGTTCTTCGTTTTAGCGCAAAGGAATCTTCTAAAAGACTTGAAAAACTCTTGTTGTCTGCAATCGCAAACTGGCAAGCAAAAAATGAAGATGCTGATATTGAAAAAGCAGGTCTTTATATTAAAGAAATTCGTGTGGATAGTGGAGCAATGCTTAAGCGTTTGCGTCCAGCACCACAAGGAAGAGGTCATCGAATTAGAAAACGTTCCAACCATGTTACTATGGTGTTGGGAGCACAAGATAACGCACAAAGCTAATACCGAATATGGGACAAAAGACAAATCCAATTGGCAATAGATTAGGTATCATCCGTGGATGGGAATCCAACTGGTATGGTGGAAACGATTACGGAGATAAGCTAGCCGAAGATGATAAAATTCGTCGCTATGTGCATGCACGTCTTGCCAAGGCAAGCGTTTCTCGTGTAATTATTGAACGTACGCTAAAGTTGGTTACCATTACCATTACAACGGCCCGCCCGGGTATCATTATTGGTAAAGGTGGTCAAGAAGTCGATAAGCTTAAAGAAGAGCTTAAGAAAATTACTAACAAAGAAGTTCAGTTGAACATTTTTGAAATCAAGCGCCCTGAGTTGGAAGCCCAACTGGTAGGTGCTAGTATTGCACGTCAGATAGAGAGTCGTATTTCATATCGTCGTGCTATAAAAATGGCAATTGCAGCGGCAATGCGTATGAACGCAGAAGGTATTAAAGTGCAAATTTCAGGTCGTTTGAACGGTGCTGAGATGGCGCGTTCCGAAAGCTATAAAGACGGTCGTATTCCGTTGTCTACGTTCCGTGCAGATATTGATTATGCTTTGGTTGAAGCGCATACTACCTATGGTAGATTGGGCATCAAAGTATGGATTATGAAAGGTGAAGTATATGGCAAGCGTGAGTTATCTCCTCTGGTGGGAATGAGCTTGAATGCTGCCAAAGGTAAAAACGATAAACGCGGTGGACGTGGTCCTCGCCGTAGAAAATAAACGTTAGGTCATGTTACAACCAAAAAGAACAAAACACCGTAAAATGCAGAAAGGCCGTATGAAAGGCCTATCGCAGCGCGGACATGTACTATCCAATGGCATGTATGGTATCAAGGCACTTGATTCCAAGTTTATCACGTCTCGCCAAATTGAGGCTGCACGTATTGCTGCTACACGTTACATGAAACGTGAAGGACAATTGTGGATTAAGATTTTTCCAGATAAGCCCATCACTAAAAAACCACTTGAGGTTCGTATGGGTAAAGGTAAAGGGGCATTAGATCACTATGTGGCTGTTGTCAAACCTGGACGTATCATGTTCGAGATTTCAGGTGTGCCTATCGAGGTTGCTAAAGAAGCATTGCGCTTAGCAGCTCAAAAATTACCAGTTAAAACAAAGTTTATTATCGCTCGCGATTACGAAGCATAAGAAGTAGATATGAAACAGACAGAAATTAATGAGTCATCGGTTGAGGAGCTAAACGAAAAGCTAGCTGCTTTTCAAAAAAGCTATGAAAGTGCACGTGCTACACACGCATTATCACCGCTAGAAAATCCACTTTCTTTGCGTCAGCAGCGTAGAACGATTGCACGTATCAAAACAGAACTCACAAAAAGAACTTTAGAGCAAGCATAGTATGGAAACTAGAAATTTACGTAAAGAACGTATTGGCGTTGTAACGAGTAACAAAATGCAGAAGTCTATTGTTGTTTCTGAAGTAAAACGCGTGAAGCACCCGATGTATGGGAAATTTGTTTTGAAAACAAAGAAGTATGTCGCTCACGATGAAACGAACGATTGCAACATCGGTGATACGGTAAAAATTATGGAAACACGCCCCATGAGCGCATCAAAGTGCTGGCGTTTGGTTGAAATTATTGAAAGAGCTAAATAATGTTACAACAAGAATCAAGACTTAGAGTTGCCGACAATACAGGCGCCAAAGAAGTACTCACCATCCGTGTGTTGGGCGGTACTAAGCGTCGTTACGCTTCAATTGGCGATAAAATAGTTGTTACGGTCAAAGAAGCAACACCCAATGGATCTGTTAAAAAAGGACAGGTATCTACTGCGGTTGTTGTACGCACCAAAAAAGAAATTCGTCGTCCAGACGGATCATATATTCGATTTGACGAAAATGCATGTGTCTTGCTAGATGCACAAGGCGAAATGCGCGGTACGCGTGTTTTTGGTCCTGTTGCTCGTGAGCTACGTGATCGTCAGTTTATGAAAATAATCTCATTAGCTCCTGAAGTACTATAATTATGAGTAAGATAAAACTAAAAAACGGAGATAAAGTACGTGTCATTGCGGGAGACCACAAGGGTACGGAAGGCGAAATAGTAACGCTAATCCGCGAAAAAAACAAAGCGATCGTTTCGGGCGTGAATGTTGTAAAACGTCACACCAAACCCAATGCACAAAACCCACAAGGGGGAATTATAGAAAAAGAAGCACCTATTGCTATTTCTAATCTTTCTTTGTTAACTGCTGAAGGACAAACCACTCGAATCGGATATCGCATGGAAGAAGGTAAGAAAGTACGTGTATCACGTAAAACCAATGAAGCTATTTAACATGAGTTATATACCTAGACTTAAGACGGAATATAAAGACCGTATTACGACACGACTAACCGAAGAATTCGGTTACAGCAATATCATGCAAGTACCTAAGCTTGAAAAGATAGTGTTGAGTCGTGGTGTTGGAGCAGCAGTTGCTGACAAAAAACTCGTAGATCATGCAGTTGATGAACTGACCATGATAACTGGACAAAAAGCATTGGCAACGATTTCTAAAAAAGATGTTGCCACATTTAAACTTCGTAAAGGAATGCCTATTGGCGCAAAAGTTACCTTGCGTGGAGATAAAATGTACGAATTCTTCGACCGTTTGGTTACGGCTGCACTTCCACGAGTGCGTGACTTCCAAGGGGTGAAGGCAGATGGCTTTGATGGCCGTGGAAATTACAACTTGGGTATTCAAGAACAAATCATCTTCCCTGAAATCGATATCGATAAGGTGAATAAGATTTCTGGAATGGACATTACTTTCGTAACATCGGCCAACACCGATAAAGAAGCTAAATCATTGTTAAACGAATTGGGCATGCCCTTTAAGAAAAACTAGTATGGCAAAAGAATCAATGAAGGCCCGTGAGGTCAAAAGAGCAAAACTAGCCGCTAAATATGCTGATAAGCGTGCTGCCTTAAAAGCAGCTGGCGATTATGAAGCGCTACAAAAATTACCTAAAAACGCATCTCCTGTGCGTGGGCACAACCGCTGCAAGCTTACAGGGCGTCCAAAAGGATACATGCGTCAGTTTGGTCTTTCTCGTGTTATGTTCAGAGAAATGGCTAATAAAGGTTTAATCCCGGGAGTTAAAAAAGCGAGCTGGTAAACAAATAAAATTATGAATACAGATCCAATTGCAGATTATTTAACACGCGTTCGTAACGCAAACAGCGCTGGTCACCGCGTAGTTTCGATTCCTGCTTCAAAGTTGAAGCTTGAAATCACAAAGATTTTATTTGACCAAGGCTATATTCTTAGTTACAAGGTAGAAGATGAGACTGTTCAAAAGAGCATCAAAATTGCTTTAAAGTACGACCGACTTACCAAAGAACCTGTAATTAAAAAATTACAACGAATCAGTACTCCTGGTTTACGTAAATATGCTTCTTCTGGGGAAATTCCACGTGTATTAAATGGTTTAGGTACTGCCATAGTATCTACATCTCACGGGGTAATGACTGGAAAACAAGCGAAAAAAGAAAACGTAGGTGGTGAGGTAATTTGTTACGTACACTAATAAAAAATTGAATTATGTCAAGAATTGGTAATAATCCTATAGTAGTTCCAGAAGGCGTCACAGTTGACATCCAACCTGGTGTGATTACCGTTAAAGGGAAGCTAGGCGAATTGACACAGGCGTTCAGCGATGTTAGTATTGTCCATGAAGATGGTCAGTTGTTGGTTAAACGTCCTTCGGATAGCAAACCTCACAGAGCCAAGCACGGTTTGTATCGTGCCCTTGTTGCCAATATGGTTACAGGCGTTTCTGTTGGATTTACAAAAGAATTAGAATTGGTTGGTGTTGGTTATCGCGCCAGTAACCAAGGTCAAAAACTTGATCTAGCACTTGGTTTTTCTCACAACATTGTGTTTGAAATACCAAAGGAGGTTAAGATTGAGACCATTTCTGAAAAAGGTAAAAACCCCATCATCAAACTCAGCTCATATGACAACCAGTTGGTTGGATCGGTTGCAGCGAAGATTCGCGGTTTCCGTAAGCCAGAACCTTACAAAGGAAAAGGCGTGAAGTTTGTGGGAGAACAAATTAGAAGAAAAGCAGGTAAATCTGCATAAGCATTAGGGATATGAAAATGACAAAAACCCAACGTAGACAACGCATTCAGAAGCGCTTCCGAGATACTGTTCTTGGTACTGCAGCTATGCCCCGTATGTCTGTGTTTAGAAGCAATAAAGAAATTTATGCGCAAATTGTTAATGACGAAACTGGAGTAACCCTAGCGGCTGCTTCATCTCGAGATAAGGAATTTGAAAAGCATAGTGGAACAAAAATTGAACTTGCACAAAAAGTAGGTAAGGTTATCGGCGAAAAAGCACTTGCTGCTGGTATCTCTTCCATACGTTTTGACCGCGGAGGATATTTATATCATGGACGTGTAAAGTCACTAGCTGACGGCGCAAGAGAAGCAGGACTAAAATTTTAAGTATGTATCAAGATTATAAAAACGTAGAATTTGTAAAACCAGGTGGACTAGATCTTAAAGATCGTTTGGTTGGTGTACAACGAGTCACTAAAGTAACAAAGGGAGGACGTGCCTTTGGCTTTTCTGCCATTGTTGTTGTAGGAGACGAAAATGGAGTTGTTGGACAAGGGTTAGGGAAATCGAAAGAAGTTGCTGAAGCCATATCCAAAGCTGTTGAAGATGCCAAAAAGAATTTGGTCCGTATTCCTATCAACAAGGGTACACTTCCACACCAGCAAAAAGGGAAATACGGCGGTGCCCGTGTTTATCTTCAACCAGCCTCTGATGGTACTGGAGTTATTGCAGGTGGTGCAGTTCGTGCTGTACTTGAGGCCGTGGGAGTTCACAATGTATTGTCAAAATCTCAAGGTTCTTCAAACCCACACAACGTGGTGAAGGCTACTTTTGACGCATTATTGCAATTACGCGATGCCAACACAGTTGCTAAGCAACGTGGCATTTCACTTGATAAAGTTTTTAACGGATAAACATGGCAAAGATTAAAGTTACACAAGTAAAGAGTAATATAAAGCGTCCTGAAGATCAGAAACGTACGCTCGCTGCTCTTGGTTTACATAAGATTGGTCAGGTTGTTGAACATGAGGATACAGCCACTATCATGGGTATGGTTAATAAAATAAAACATTTGGTAACTGTCCAAAACGTTTAATATGGAATTAGGAAATTTAAAGCCTGCTAAAGGCTCGGTAAAAGGCGCAAGTAAACGTCTAGGTAGAGGTCAGGGTTCTGGTACCGGTGGTACTGCTTCACGTGGTCACAAAGGAGCCAAATCTCGCTCTGGTTATTCCAAGAAGATTGGTTTTGAAGGTGGACAAATGCCACTACAACGCCGTGTGCCTAAGTTTGGTTTTACCAACATCAATAGAAAAGAATATGCAGGTATCAATCTTGATAAACTTCAAGAATTAGCCGATGCTAAAAAAATCAAAACTAAAGTTGACCAAGAAGCAATGATCCAATTGCGATTGGTAGGCAAAAATGACTTGATTAAAATTTTAGGACGTGGTACTTTATCTGCAAAGCTCAAGGTGAGTGCTCACAAATTTACTGCAACTGCAAAAGCCGCTATAGAAGCAGCTGGAGGAGAAGCCATTACGATTTAAGCAAATGAAAAGATTAATAGAGGTCTTAGCGAATATTTGGAAAATAGAGGAACTCAAGAATCGCATCTTGGTGACCCTTGGATTTCTTGTCGTTTACCGTATCGGTGCACAGGTAGTTTTACCTGGAATTGACCCTGTTCAACTTTCTCAACTAACAAGCAAGACCAGCGGCGGTGGACTACTTGGCGTGTTAAACATGTTTACGGGTGGTGCATTTGCAAATGCATCTGTTTTTGCCTTGGGTATTATGCCCTACATTTCTGCTTCTATTGTAGTACAGCTTATGGGAATTGCTGTTCCTTATTTGCAAAAACTTCAAAAAGAAGGGGAAAGTGGTCGTCGTAGAATCAATCAAATTACACGATGGTTAACCATTGGTATTTGTGTATTCCAAGCTCCTGCTTATTTGTATTCTTTAGGTGCACTTGGTGTTCCTGAGTCTGCTTTTGTGCTAGGTAAAGGTCTTGGCTTTATGGTGCCTTCTGTTATCATACTCGTTACTGGAACCATCTTTGCGATGTGGCTGGGCGAAAAGATAACCGATAAGGGTATTGGAAACGGTATTTCGCTTCTTATTACTGTTGGTATTGTAGCAACTCTACCCATGTCTTTTGCACAAGAATTTGTTTCAAGAGTTACAGAGAACAACGGAGGTCCTATTGTTATTGTAATCGAACTTATGGTGTGGATCGCAATCAATGCCATCTGTATCTTATTGGTAATGGCGGTGCGTCAGATACCTGTTCAATATGCACGTAGAACTGCCTCTGGTGGAATTGACAAAAACCAAATTGGAGCACGTCAGTATATTCCTCTCAAGCTAAACGCTTCAGGTGTAATGCCTATTATATTTGCACAAGCATTGATGTTTGTTCCTTCCTCTATGGGAAGTCTTTTGGGTTCTGATAGCGGTGTGGGACAATGGTTACAAGCTTCTTTTTCTGACATATTTGGACTTTGGTATAACATTTTGTTTGCTGTCCTAATTATTGTCTTCACCTATTTTTATACAGCTATTACGGTTCCGACCAACAAGATGGCTGATGACTTAAAGCGAAGTGGCGGTTTTGTTCCTGGTGTTCGTCCAGGTACCGAAACAGCAGACTTCCTAGATCGTATTATGTCGCAAATTACCTTCCCGGGCTCGCTGTTTTTAGCAGCGGTTGCCGTGTTACCTGCGGTGGTATTCCACTTATTTGGTATGCAACAAGGATGGGCGTTGTTCTATGGAGGAACTTCCCTTCTTATTATGGTAGGTGTGGCGATTGATACCATTCAGCAAATCAATGCGTATTTGTTGAACCGTCATTATGATGGGTTGATGAAAACAGGTAGTAAACGAAATAAAACAGCAGGAAACTAATGGCAAAGCAAGCAGCTATAGAACAAGATGGCCAAATCATTGAGGCACTTTCCAATGCGATGTTTCGCGTAGAGTTGGAAAATGGCCACGTGGTTACGGCACATATATCTGGGAAGATGCGCATGCACTATATTAAGCTCCTTCCTGGTGATAAAGTAAAGTTAGAGATGTCCCCTTATGATTTAACAAAGGCACGCATCACATTTAGATATTAAGATATGAAAGTTAGAGCATCACTTAAAAAAAGAAGCGCCGACTGCAAGATTGTACGTCGCAAGGGACGCTTATACGTAATTAACAAAAAGAACCCTAGGTTTAAACAAAGACAAGGATAATTATGGCTAGAATTTCTGGAGTAGATATTCCCAAACAAAAAAGAGGCGTTATTTCGCTAACCTATATATATGGGGTTGGCCGCAGCCGTGCTAAAGCAATTTTAGCTACTGCTGTTGTTGACGAAAGCAAAAAAGTACATGAATGGAATGACGACGAAATTGGTCGTATCCGTGATGCTGTTGCTTCCTTTACGATCGAAGGTGAACTTCGTTCTGAAACCCAATTGAACATCAAGCGATTGATGGACATCGGTTCTTTTAGAGGTATTCGTCACCGTGTTGGTTTACCACTTCGTGGTCAACGCACCAAGAATAACTCAAGAACACGTAAAGGAAAACGCAAAACAGTTGCTAACAAAAAGAAAGTAACTAAATAAAGTAGT
>JAHEIX010000012.1:0-68726 GCA_024639165.1 Flavobacteriaceae bacterium
ACAATACACCATCTTGGCTGATGGTGATTCTATTTGCATAACTGCCCATTTCTGGAATGACTGAACCAAAACTTTTGAAGCGTTCCGTTTTTGAGTGATACATAGTTAGTCCACCATCGAGGGTTGCTATCCACAAATTGCCATAGGTATCTTTTTGGATGTCTTGTACTATTCTACCAGAAATTGAGCTATCATCTTCATTAATAGGTTTGAATACATTAAAGTTGTACCCATCGTATTTATTTAGACCGTCATTGGTGCCAAACCACAAAAAGCCCTCATTGTCTTGAACGATGCAGTTAATATCGTGTTGTGACAGTCCATCTTTAGCAGTAAAATTCTTAAAAATATCTGCCTTTTGTTGACTGAACCCCACCACAGAGAACAGCAACAAAAAAGAAAAAAAACCGTACGCTTTTTTCATGGAGAATATTTTTTTGATTTTAATTTAACTAAATTACATTTATTTAATCAATATTCTGGTTAATTAGCAATCTTACAGGGTCAATTATTGCTTTTTGATAATTAGTGAAACAAAAAAAAACATATGAAACAGAGTGAAGTTTCTACTTTCATTTTATTTGGTTTATAAACAAAAAGGGCAGTGATCCTTGTAAACAACAATAACCAATGATAGCATTAAATAATATTGGAAAAATTTTAAGCCAAAAGCTTTTCGGGCTTTCGCTTTACACACTCGTATGTTGTGTAGGTTTTATTGCTCACGCACAGACGACTACTGTCAAAGGAACTGTTATTGGTGCCGAAGACGGGCAACCTATTCCAGGCGTAAATGTACTCATTGAAGGTACAGCAATGGGATCTTCTACGGATTTTGATGGCTTTTATTCAATTGAAGTACCAGAGGGAGCAACACTTGTCTTTAGCTATATAGGAATGATGGAAACCAAGGTTTTGGTATCTCAAGCAACGCACAATGTTGTTCTGGAAACCAGCACCACTGGTTTGGACGAAGTAATCGTCGTGGGTTACGGAACAATGAAAAAAAGAGAGTTAACAGGTGCTGTGGCATCTGTAAAATCAGAAGATATTGTCAAGACAGCAACCTCAGATTTCGCTTCTTCCTTGCAGGGAAGGATGGCAGGAGTTAGTGTTCGTCAAGGCAATTCGGCTCCGGGTGAAAATGCGCAAATCACCATTCGCGGGATAACCTCTTTCCAAGAAGGCGGCTCTGGTCCCTTATACGTTGTTGACGGAGTTACCTACATCGAAAATCCAAACATTACCCCTCAAGAAATAGAATCAATTGAAGTCCTGAAAGATGGTGCTTCAGCATCCATATACGGTTCTAGAGCATCGGGAGGTGTTATTTTGATAACCACCAAAAAAGGTAAAGAAGGTTCGATGAATGTAAGCTTGGATTCGTATTACGGAGTCCAAAACATAAACTCGGGTATTGCTTTAGCAAACACTACAGAGTCATTATACATCAACGATATCTTGTATCGTTATCAAGAAACAAACCAATTTAACCCACTTGATTTTAATAAAGATGGTCTGCTATTTAATACGGATTGGATGGGTGATCTTCAGGTGGATATGGCACCTATTCAAAATCACTCCCTTAGCGTAAGTGGTGGTAAAAATGGACTTACCTATAACGTAATTGGCACTTATTTTAGTCAAGATGGCTCGTTGTATAATTCCGATTACGAAAAATATTCATTGCGTTCCAACACCTACTTTAAAAAGAACAAGTTTAGTGCTCAAGCAAACCTCAGCGTAAACGTGAGTGATCAAAACAAGGAGCCCTATGCATTGATTTACGATGCCATACGACTTCAGCCATACCGAAGACCTCTTGATGCAAACAGCGATAGCTTTACAATCGGAGGAACAAGCCCTGAAAATATTTCAAACTTCGCAGGTAAACTCAAACAAGAGAACGAAACCAAAATAAACTCGTTTAACGGAAATGTTCGTTTAAATTATGAACTGATCGATGGGTTAAAATTAGGTGCAAATCTTGGAAAATCACATTACAGCAAAAAAGATCGGTTTTTTAATCCTAGCTTTTTAATTTTCAACGAAGAAGGCGTAGAAAACCCCACGGCAAGTAACTACAATGCCCAGCTCAGACTTGGAGATGGTACCAACAACAGAAGTATTGCTGAATTTACTTTAAATTACAACAAGAGTTTTAAAAAGCACCATGTCAAGGTACTTATTGGGAATACATACGAAAAGTCCTCTTATGAATTCTATCGCACAGGAGCGGATAATATCTCCAATAACATCACGCCAGTTCTAGGTAATGGGGAACCGATAGTAGCCACACACTTTATCAACAAGACCAATAGTATTTCATATTTAGCTAGGGTTAATTACAACTATAATTGGAAGTATATGCTAACAGCTGTAGTGCGTCGCGATGGGTCTAGTAATTTCGGAACTACAGAGCGTTACGGAGTATTTCCATCCATTTCTGGTGCGTGGACCATATCAAACGAGTCGTTTTTTAGCGGTTTGAAAGACAAAATATCCATGGCTAAAATTCGTATTGGATACGGTACGACGGGTAGTGATAGAATACCTCCATACGCATTTAGCCCTGTCGTTATTTCTAACGTAGATTATCCTTTGGGTGGTGGGAGCAATTTGGCATCGGGCATGACTCAGCCAGGATATGCAGACCCTAACCTCAAGTGGGAATCCAATATCAGTAAGAATTTTGGTATTGACCTTGACTTTCAGCGCGGAAAAGCGGGCTTAGTAATCGATATATACGAGCAAGACAAAAAAGACATGTTACTCGCTATCGTTCCTCCTATTTCTGCTGGTTCTACTCCAGTTAGTGGACAAACCTATGATCGATTCCTTACCAATATTGGAAATCTACAGAACAAGGGAATCGAGATAGCAGGGCACTTGAATCAAGACTTTGGTGATGTTCAAGTAAAGTTTGGTGCCACATTTACCAAAAATGAAAATACAGTTATTAGTCTTTCAAGAGAGGGCGAGTTTATTTTCGATGGCTATCCAAATATAGTTCGTACAGGCCAAACAGAGCCTGTAGCTGTGCTAGAGGCAGGATTGCCTGTTGGTGCATTCAAAGTTTATGAGACTGCAGGCACGATCAAAACAGATGCAGAGCTAAGCGCATATCAGCAGTTGGTGCCAACAGCACAAAAAGGAGATTTACGTTATGTAGATGCCGATGGTGATGGTTCGCTTACGGCAAATGACAAGGTCTACAAAGGGTCTTACCAGCCAGACTTTGAATACGGCTTTACCATTGATATGGATTATAAAGCATTTGATCTTTCGGTCCAGCTTTATGGAGTTGAAGGAAGTACTATTTACAATGGGGCGAAGCAATTTGCCTATAGTATGAAACGCCACAGAGACTTGGTATACAGTTGGACAGACCTAAATCCAACGTCCAATATTCCTACACCTCGTTCGAATATTGAACACCCCAATGTTCAAACATCTACCGACTTATTTTTAGAAGACGGTTCATTCTTGCGTGTGCGAAATATTATTCTTGGTTATTCACTCCAAGAGGATATCCTTAAAAAAATAGGGGTTGACAAACTGCGTATTTACGTAAGTGCACAAAATCCAATCACATTTACCAATTATACTGGTTTTGATCCTGAAGTTGGGAGCAATAACCCTTTCACTGGTGGATTGGATCGAGGAAACTATCCCGTTTCCGCTACATACCTAACTGGACTATCCATCTCATTCTAACGATATAAACAACTACAAATGAAATTATTTAATACATACACTTTATTGATTGTTGGAATCCTTTTCTTTTCGAGTTGTGAGGAGGATTATTTAAACATTGAAAACCCAAACGACCTAAGTGCAGCTTCGTTTTGGTCAACTGAAGGCGAGATTCAACAAGGTCTCGTTGCTACTTATGGAGCCTTACAGTTACAAGGCATGTTAGGCGGTTCGTCCTCTATTCAACACCCTGTTCGCTCGGATGTTGGTCGACCCAATAATTGGAACGCTAATGCGATTGGACTCAACACTCTTACGTACAACGAAAACACACAAATTGTAAGTCATCGTTGGCGTGATGCCTATATTGGTATTTACAGAGCCAATCAGGTGCTTGCCAATATGGACAATGTGACCATGAGTTCGGCTGTTCGTACACAAATTGAAGCAGAGGCAAGGTTTTTACGCGCATTCTTTTATAACTCTCTCTATAGAGGATATAATGGAGGTAGCGTAATTATCCACACTTCTGTTCCAGAGATGAGAGACGATTTTTATAAAAAACCATCTCCTGCTTCCGAGGTATATGCCCTTATTTTACAGGATTTGGAATTTGCATATCAAAACTTACCGCAAGCCTATGACCATAGCGCTGATTTAGGTAGAGCAACTTGGGGAGCGGCAACCGCTATGTTAGGTAAGTTGCATCTAAACGAGCATAATTATGCAGGTGCAAAAGAATATTTCAAAGATATTTTGGATGCTAATTTGTATACACTGACAGCAGATATCGGCGATAACTTTGACGAGGAACACGAATTCAATAGCGAGTCCATTTTTGAGGTAGCTTTCTCTATTGACGCTAAACCAGGAACTTCATTTGGTGCTCAAGATGGACCTACGGGTTCTGAAGCAACAAACCGTGCTATAGGGTTAGCGACTACTCAAGGCGGAGGTTATCGCACTGTTATGCCATCTTACTACATGACCATGCTATTTAAAAATGACGTCATGGATATGACAAATCCGATTAATGCCTCACGTACGGGTACGGCTCCATACTCGATTCGGACTTCGGTTTCAGTAGCCATAGCTGATGACGATAATACAACCTTATACCAACGTTCTTCGGATACTGGAGGCGCATACAACAACAGTGAAGGGTCATATTTAAAGAAATTTCAAAACTGGCATTTACTTCGCGAGAGCGACCAAAGTGTTTCTGGAATTAATGAACGTGTGATTCGTTTGGCTGATGTTATGTTGCTTTACGCCGAATGTGTATTGCAAACAGGCGGTGACTACAACGAAGCATTGGATATAGTCAATGAGATTCGTACACGTGCCGGCGTAGTTCCCTTGGCAGAAGCTGATTACGATGCCGATTCCCTAATGGAACATATTATGTGGATAGAAAGACCTCTTGAACTTATGTTTGAAGGCCATGACAGTCGTTGGGAAGATCTTACCCGTTGGGGAAAGATTAAAGAACAATACGAGCGTTTGGCAGCAAAATCTTATGTCATAAGCGGAAAGGTACTTTTCGAACATGACCCAGCAGTACACGGCACACTGAAAGTGGTAAAAGAGTTTGTTGAAGCTGCTAAAGTATACAGTCCGGAAGTACATGATTACTTCCCAATTCCAGCATCGGAACTGAACTCAAATCCAGACTTTTTAGACGACTAACATGAAAAAAATAAACGAGTTTAAACCAAACCAAGTGATGAAAAAATTTATCAACAATACAGTAATTTTCTTTCTAGCTACGGTCCTAATACTTTCGTGTGAAAAGGACTATGATACACCCGAAGCCAATCAATTTTCGGACGCTGTTGCAGTAGCGTCTGGGAACAAAAGAATTGAGCGTGGGAATATAACTTCCTTTGCCGATTTGTCTAAAGGAGTTACCAGCCGAACGTGGACAATACCCGCATCGGCAACGATAACAAATATGGACGACCAAACGCCAGATTTTATTACTTCAGGAAGCGTAAAATCGTACTCAGGAACAGATTTAGATTTAATTCATGTTCGTTTTGATCAACCTGGAAATCATAAAGTTAATCTAAAAGCTGACTTTCAAGTTGATTCCATACAGCTAGATACGACCTTTAACGTGACTATTTTGGATCACATCCAAACAAAACTCGAGATCTTGTCTATAGATTCGGGCTTTACTGAAATCAAGCCTGATCAAATAACGATGTACGAGGGTGGTACAATCAATTTTAAAGACGCATCCTTAGGTACGCCAAACAGAAGAAAATGGACGCTGCCCGGCGGTGAGCCATCTTCAGCAGGCGGAATCAGTGTTGACGAAGACGAACTTGTTAAGAACATTAGTGTCTCCTACCCAACAATAGGTGTCTATGACTTAACGCTAGTCACTTGGCGTCAATATCCAACAGGTGTAATGGATACCTTGCATTTAAAAGAGTACATCAACGTTGTTGAGAATATAGATCCGCCGTCTATAAAGAGTGTTACTGAAAATGAATCAGGTGTTATCCATGTTGCTTATGATTTACCATTAAAGTTAACCAGCGACATAGTACCTAACTTGACGTTAACTGTTGATGGAACTACTGCGGCAATTTCTAGTGCAACAATAAACGCAGACGACAACCGTATTGTTGACATCACCCCAGCAGTTAATATCCTAAACAATCAAAACGCCACTTTATCTTATGATGGTAATGGAGGCCTGATGCGGATAAATGATATTATGGCACCAGCATTTACAGATCAAATCATAAATCTATTTTCGCCACCAAACTTGGCTGGCGATGAAGTATTTGGATTTGAAGACGGAGGAGCCGGTTGGTCTCCACCATGGGTATGGGACAGTAAAGGAACAACTTCCTTTCCAGACGATTTTGCAGCGTCGGGGACCTACAGCATGCGTATGGAGGTAGATTCTGATAAAAAAGTCCGTGCATATAGTAGAAAAAATCCCAATAAAGGAAAGTTGACTGGGAATTTTGATCTGGTGGCTGGAAAAACGGTAACTATTGAATACAAAGTTTGGATCGATCCATCTTTTACTTCACCTGGGCTTCAGGTTGAACTCTTTCGCGGTACTAAGTGGGGAGCTTCTGTTGGGTTTTACGCTGATGTATCAAGCTTACCAAGAAGCGAATGGGTAACCATTAGTTTCCAAGGAGTTAAGAGCTGGGCCGTTACGGACACAGAAGACTATTGGATGTCTATTCGATACGGTAAAAAAGGAATTATTTATATAGATGATATAAAGGTATACGAACCCCAATAGGTAACTTCTTTTAAAAAAACATCACAAAAATGCATAAATACAGAGAAATATCGATTAAGTACTTCTCTGTATTTATGTGCTTTTTAACGTGTTCTTTAAATGCACAAAATAACGTTAAGGTTGATGCAACAACACAACGCTTTATAGGA
Source organism: Flavobacteriaceae bacterium (assembly GCA_024639165.1). GTDB lineage: Bacteria > Bacteroidota > Bacteroidia > Flavobacteriales > Flavobacteriaceae > UBA7446. Next base: position 7,120 of record JAHEIX010000012.1, read on the forward strand.
ACCGTATCAGAATTAGATCGCTCCAAGTTTTTCGTCATTCACTCTGCACCATTTGCTAGTAATCCTATCCATTTATCCTTTTATGAGGAATATAATGTTACAGCTTCAGGAAGGTCTTTTTATGGCCCAGGTATTGATGCCAAAAAGCAAAAAGGACAAGTTGGTGTTTATCCAAAGGCAAAAGTAAAAAAAGCCAAAAAAATTAAGACATTAAGACGTTTTGTTGCAACAGAGCATCCACGAAACTTGTATAAGGAAGGCATTGATATAGAAGCGCTTTCAGAGTGGGCGGTTCAGTATTTTAAGAACATGGATGACGACAAACGTCCATTGTGGTATGAGCCTATGAACGAGCCTTTTGTGCACGCGAAAGATTTTTATGACGAAAAAGACTGGGACCCTGTTGCCGAAGTTCGTGTCAAAACTGAAATGTCTAAGATGTACCGTGCCATTGCAGCCAAAATTCATGCTGAGCCTAGCTTGAAAAACATGAAAGTAATGGGCTACGGAGCCGCTTGGCCGTCTTTTGAACTAAAGGATTTTAACAACTGGAAAACGAATATGGGTCTCTTTTTGGATATCGCAGGAGACGAAATGGACGCGATATCCTATCATTTGTACGATGGGGTAAATCAGGCTGGTCAAAACAACAAGCGCCAAGGAAGTAACAACGAAGCCATCATGGACATGATCGAAACCTACAGCATGAACCGTTGGGGTTATGTGAAGCCACATGCCATAACAGAATACGGAGGTATTGTCAAAAATGAATTTACACTTGTCAGAAACATGCAGTCTATTCGTGCACAAAATGGAATGATTTTTGGCCTGATGGATAGAGAAGATCGCTTGGAAATCTCTATTCCATTCAATACGGATGAAGCCAAGTGGCATATTACCGAAAAGAATAAATATTTACCATATAAAGCCGTTTTATGGCGTCCAGAAAATATGGGTGTTCCAAAAAGCGAAATAACAGGTTGGGTGTACACCAATCGAATTCATTTCTACGATTTGTGGAAAGATGTAAAAGGAAAACGCGTATCCGTTTCTACATCAAACCCAGATATACAAGTACAGGCATTTACAGATGAGAAACAACTGTATGTTGCCTTAAATAATTTAGCTGAAGAACCACAAAAAATTGATTTCCAACTTGAGGGAGTTGAAAAAAGCATACAAAGTATCTATGTAAAATCCTTAACGGTATTTGAAGATGATTTGCCGCGTTACTACGAAACGACAGTTCCATCAATTCCAAGTGAATTTTTTCTTGATACAGCCGAAACCATAGTATTGGCGTACACACTAAAAAAGCCAATTGATTTTTCTGGAAAAGTGATCGAAACACGCCATTATTCTAAAGAGTTCCTCGTTCCAATTGAGGCGCATAAAAAAATGGCTTATGTTTTTGATAATGTCAACCCAAATAAGCTTGTCGCAGCGACTTTGCGTATGAGCATTGGGCGCACACATGATTTGTCAAAGCGACCATTGATTGAAATAAACGGTACTACTATTGCAATCCCTTTTAACTGGAAAGGATACGACCAAGCGAATCGGAAAAAGTTTTTTGGGGCTATTGATATTCCGGTCCCAACTGAACTGATAAAAGAAAACAACAATGTACACATTCGTTTTCCAGACAGCGGTGGTCATCTAAGTACTTTAATTCTGGATGTTAAAATTCTAAACGAATGAAGTATAGCCACGTAACATTAACAATCGCCATACTGTGCTGTTTCACATTCCTGGTTAATGCACAGAGTGTAGTAAATTTCACGACTGCTGAGGGATTTTCTAATGGCGCAACGCTAACTTCTCAAACAAATTGGAGTGCAAGCTCATGGATAGTGGACACGAACAATGGGGGTATGGTTACTACCTCAACTGATTGGAAGCGTGCCGCATGGCAAAAAGCATTTACGCTTAATGAAGCTGGTGATCAGATTAAACTTCGTATCGATTTAAATTTTTCCGGAATTATTAATGAAGTAAATAAGCCACTCTTTAAAGTTGGTTTTAGTGCATCTGGCGATGTGGAATTTACCAACCCATCAGCAAATACTGTTTTTTTATCCGTCATAAATGACACTGATTATCCATCTCCCATTCTCCACCTTAGGCACAACAATAACTCAAATGCACTAACCCCAGATGCATATTTAGCGCTCTCCACCATACAGGGTGCAACAGCATCTGACAATTTAGCTATTGAACTAACACTCATCCTTGGTCAAGACGCTACCACATCAACCATTGAGGCCAAACTAGTAAATGTAACAGACGCAACGGAAACGCCTATTGGTATGTACACTGGAATAGATGCAACGGTATTTAGTGCTGCCCAGTCTGGTATTTACCCATTTTTTAGCACACAGCTATTAAGTGAAGGCATGTCAGCAGCGAACGCTAATTCAAACTATTCAGTTAATGTGTCCAAATTAACCACCGAAGTTTTCTCAACTGTGACTGTAAAGCCTACTGTAAAACGATATCTTGGTGAGGTTTCGTCTTTGGATAGATCTAAATATTTCAATTTACATTCTAGAGGTGGTTCCGATATAGAGCCAGATTTATATACCGACTACAATGTAACTTCACACGGTCGTGGCTTTTGGGGGCCTGCTGCTGTTGCTGTCCAGCAAGAAGGTCAAGTAGGTGTTTATCCAAGTTCAAGTACAGGTACCAATGAAGTAAGAGAAGTAAGTAGATATATCGCAACCGAGCACCCATACAATATGTACAAAGAAGGCGTAGACAAAGTTGCTTTATCCGATTGGGTTGTGTCCTATTATAAAAATGCTGTTGGTGTTCATTTACGCCCTGAATTTTACGAACCCATGAACGAGCCTTTTGTCCATGCACGAGATTATTACGATGAACCCGACTGGGACGCAGTAGCAGAAGCTCGTGTTAAGTTGGAAATGGCACAAGTATTTCGTGAAATTGGCAGTAAGATTCATGCTACTCCAGAACTGGCCAACATGAAAGTGATTGGTTATGCGGCAGCCTATCCCTCTTTTGAAAAAAATGACTTTGCCCTTTGGGCGAGCAACATGAAAATGTTTATGGATGAAGCAGGTGCTGATATGGACGCCTTTTCTACGCACATCTATGACGGAGTCAATCAAATTGGCCAAGACACCAAACGCTCCGGAAGTAATATGGAGGCTATATTGGACCTTATAGAGTCATATAGTTATGAAAAATGGGGTACCGTTAAACCCCACGTGATTTCTGAGTTTGGTGGTATAGTGGGCAATACTTATTCCGATATTAATAATGTGCAATCCATTCGTTCACAAAATGCGATGCTATTTGGCTTGTTTGAGCGTCAAGATATTACGGAGTTGACTATTCCTTTTACTACGGGAAAATCTACCTGGCATATCACCGCAGCAAATAATTACTTACCCTACAAGGCGGTACTTTATAAGCCCGTGCCCTTTGGTGTGCCATTAGATCAGGTTACCAGTTGGGAATATACAGATCGCATTTATTTTTATGAATTATGGAAAAACGTTTCGGGTGATCGGATTGAACTTAACTCAACCAATCCAGATGTTCAGGTTCAAGGGTTTAGAAACGATAACAAGCTGTATGTGGCCTTAAATAATTTAGAGGATGCCGATCGAACCGTTTCCTTACAACTACAAACTATTTCAGGGGCAACTATTAGCGGTGTACGGATTAAATCACTAATCATCAATCCAAACGAGGCAGCACTATTTACAGATCAAACCACTTTAGTTTTACCAGAAAGTTATCAATTAAAAGCCAACGAGACCGTTGTTTTTGAATATACCTACAATACTGATTTTAGCTACGAAAATGCCCTTATTTCGAAGCGACATTACAGCAATGAATTTACGGTACAACCAATTACTGCCAATTCATCCATGACCTACACATTTTCTAATGTACCAACTTCATCCATTGCCTCTGCTACCTTGCGTATGAGCATTGGACGGAAACACAATCGTTCAAAATCACCAACAGTTTTGATAAATGGACAAGCGCTTAGCGTACCTACTAATTGGAAAGGCTATGACCAAGCCAACAGAGATGACTTTTTTGGGATGATCGAGATTGATGTTCCTGCAGCAAGTGTACAAGCATCAAATACTGTTTCGCTAACATTTCCAGATTCTGACGGACATTTGAGCTCGTTAGTATTTATAACAGAAAACGACGACCCAACCGTACTCTCTTTAGAAAAATCAGCTTTAATCCAACGAGCTGACAAACTGCTGCTCTATCCCAACCCTGTTGATGATGTGCTGTACCTCGAAGAGAAATATCAAGGCAAAGCGATTAACTTTTTCACCCTAACGGGGAAAGAGATATTCAGCACTATATACGATGGAACAGCTGTAGATGTAACACATCTAGCCAGTGGCCTTTATTTGGTTCGATCCGAAAACCTCTATGCCAAGCTGCTTGTTGAGTAAAAGATAAATCATGCGAAAATTCAGACACGCATTATTTACTGTATTTTTAAGCTTTAACTCCTTATTTATAGGGTTTTCGCAGAGCAGTTCACCCTTTTTTAACAATGGTGATGTCATTTGCTTTTTGGGCGACAGCATCACCCATGGAGGGCAATACCACGAATTTTTGCAGCTCTTTTACGCAACTCGATATCCAGAGTTGAACCTTTCTTTTCACAACTGCGGAATTTCTGGAGACAATGCCGCTGGCATGATTGAGCGCTTCGAAGAGGATGTGATGAGGCACAAGCCCACACACGTATTTCTGATGACCGGAATGAATGACGTACAACGTACACTTTATTTTGAGGGAACGGCAAGCAAAAAGATTTTGAAACAAAGAGCGAATGCCTTAGCTAACTACAAGCGAAATACTACATTATTAGCGGAAAAAATAAGCGAAAATGATGTAACACCTATTTTGTTAACGCCCACTATTTATGACCAATACTCCAAAATAGAAAGAGAAAACAACTTAGGCTGCAATGACGCCCTTATTGAGTTTTCTAATCATATTAAAAAATTAGGTGAAAAACATGACGCACTAGTAATTGATTTAAACACGCCTATGCGTAAGCTCATGGAACGTCAATTGAAAAAAGATTCTTTGTTTACCATTGTTGGAAAAGACAGGGTGCATCCCGGAACAACAGGGCATTTTATCATGTTTTATGAAATTATATCCAGCTTAGAAGCACCTGCTGTGGTTTCTAAAATAGCTATTGATGCAAACCAAGATGAGCAAGAAATACGTGTGCAAAACCTACGCCTTCAAAATGCACAGTTTTCCGAAAGCTTGATTTCCTTTCAGACTTGTGAAATGAGTTTGCCATTTCCCATTGGAGGGAGTCTTCAAGAGGCCGTATCATTCACCTCTTTTGAAGAGCTGTATAACCAGCAACTATTTCAAGCAGAAGGCTTACCTAATAAAAATTATGACTTGTACATTGATAAACAGCATATAGGAACTTTTGATGCCTACGATTTAAAGAATGGAATTAATCTTAGCCAATATAAAAACACACCGCAATACAAACAGGCGCAAGAAATAAAGCGTTTGTGTACTGCCTATCGACAAACACAATACCAGCTTCGGGCAGTTGCCTTTATACGGCACAGTTATCTTAACGACTATACAGGTCCCGATAACATAAATTTAAAATATAAGCACTTATCCAAAAAACGTAAACGTATTGAGGGCAAACCCTATTTTGACTACATCAAAAGGAGTATGGAGGCATATTTTGAGACACTGCCCAAAATAGATTCTTTAGAAAAAAGAAAGCGCCAACTTTTAGAACAAATACATTCCATGTACACACCCAAGATGCAGCAATGGAAACTTATGAATAGCCCCAAGCCCTAGGATTTGACGATTTGTTCTACACTTTAGAACATTTGTGACTACAATTTGCTTTTAATCAAATTAAATTTATAAAAAAACATTAAATCAAATAATTATGAAAAACGTATACATATTTTTTACAATAATCTTAAGCGTTACAACGATAAATGCTCAGGTGACAGCAAACTTTAATACAGCAGATGGTTATGCTAATGGAGCTTTGGGTAATAACGAAAATTGGGAAGGTGGTGGCTCATGGTTTGTTAACACCACTGATGAAAAGGTATCTACTTCAGCTAACTCCGCTGAAGCCTTATGGACAGAGCAACTAACTAGTATTTCTGGTTCCACAGTTACCTTTGAAGTTAATTTTAGTTTCAACGGTGACTTTGGGCACTCTACAAATGAACTTATGGCCCAGATAGGTTTTTATAACGAATTCTGGATTAATGGTGGCGCATCCAAAAGAGATTATATTTACCTATCTTTTAATACTTTTAATGGGGGATTAAAAATATCTGATAGAGCAAATGGAAATTTTGATATTACAACAAAAGCTGTAAGTAATTGGATTGGAAGTGATCTCACGGCAAAAGTTGCTTTAACCATCGGAACTACTGCAGCTAATTCATATATTTCTGTCATACTTATAAATAATACAACAAATGAGTCTACTGACATTGGGACGTATGGAAATGGTAATGGTACTCTTTCAATAAGAGATGAGATATTTGCATATGCTGGCAACGGAAAAGTTCGTGGTTTTTTCAAAACAATAACATTGCAGGACGGAGATGCAGCCAATACAGAGTTCATGGGAGTGTCTAGTGTATCCTTAACCAATGGTAGTACACTAAACACAAAAGATGTTTTCCTCCCAGAATTTATGTTGTCTAACAATCCCGTTGGAGAAACAGTTGAAATATTTGGAGTTGAAGCGGGTAGTGAAATAAATATTTATACCATTACAGGAGCTAAAGCAAGTAATCATGTTTATAATGGAAGTTCTTTAAATCTTAGCCACCTAAATACGGGTGTCTATTTTATGGAAACGCCAGGATTTGCAGTTAAGAAAATGCTAAAAAAATAGATTTTTTTAAAAACAACGAATCAAAAGCCACTGAATATCAGTGGTTTTTTTATTTTTAGTCATATGAAGTATCTGTATTTTGTTTTCGTGCTTTTATGCCTAAAAGCAACGGCTCAGCATAAAAAAATAGCTATTTATACAGATAACATTCCTTGTGCTTCAAACCTACCCATGCAGGAGGTCTCAAATACCATTTCGATAAAAGAACGTATCAGCAGTCCACAATTATGGTATTACCCAACAGAAAAATCCATTCATAACACAGCAGCTGTTTTGGTTTTACCCGGTGGTGGGTATCAAAATCTAGCCTTTAAAAAGGAAGGAACAGAGGTTGCCCAATGGCTCAATACTTTGGGTATTAGTGCTTTTGTACTTATGTACCGAACACCCTACTGGGAGTTAGCATCGTGTAAAAAAGAAATTCCGCTTTCAGATGCCAAGCAGGCCATGCGCATCATTCGACATCGTGCAAGTGAATGGAATATAAACCCCAATAAAGTTGGCGTTATGGGCTTTTCAGCTGGTGGTCACCTGGCAGCAGCACTTTCCACACAGTTCGACTATGGAAACCAAGACGAAACAAATTCACTGGCTTCGTTCAGCACGCGCCCTGATTTTTCTGTTCTTGTCTATCCCGTTATCAGTATGCGAAAAGCCTACACGCATATGGGATCTAGACAAAGTCTTTTGGGGGAAAATCCAACTAATGAAGACATAATGGCCTACTCAAATGAGCTACAAGTAAAAACAGAAACACCACCAGCCATTTTAATTCACGCTTCCAATGATAGGGCTGTTTATGCAGAAAACAGCATCATGTATTACAAAGCACTACTGGAAAAAAACGTTCCAGCAGCTTTGCATATATGGGAAGATGGAGGTCATGGCTTTGGGCTCCACCGTGAAAAAGGCTCTGTCAAATCATGGCCAAACTCGGTCCATCAATGGTTTATCCAGCGAGGTATTTTGAAATATTAATCAAAACGCAAACGACTTGTGTTTTCATAGGCATCGCCTACTATAGTAAGAAAGCGCTCCATCATCTCATCTCTTTTTTCAGGCATTTTCTCTGCAAGATTGTTTTTTTGAGATACATCCTCCGCCAGATTGTACAATTGATATTCGTCTCCATTACCCGTTTCAATGCCTTTTGTCAAAAACATTTTAGGCCCAGGATAAGGAGGAATCAAGACCCAATCGCCATGGCGGTAAGCCGTTCTGGAAGTTGCTTCTAACACCACATTATCTCTACCCTCATTTGATTTACCAAGCAGTAGATTCATGTGGTTTTCGCTGTCTAGTTCTGGTTTTTCATCTCCCATAAAACTTGACAATGATGATAGCCAATCTATTTGCGAAATAATGGCATCAGAAGTACCGGGCTCAATAGTTCCTTTCCAAAACGTGACAAACGGAACACGAGTTCCAGCCTCGTACAAGCTGTATTTTCCACCTCTTAAACCGCCTGTTGGCGTGTGGTCGCCAAGCTTTTCGATGGCATCATCTACATAGCCATCGTCCAAAACGGGTCCATTATCGCTTGATAAGAATATAAGCGTATTTTCAAGTAAACCTTCTTGCTTTAGTGTTTTGATCAATGCTCCGATACACCAATCTGCTTCGGCAATGACATCGCCCCTTGGGCCCATTCCAGTTGCTCCTTCAAAACGTGGGTGAGGTGTTCTTGGTACGTGCGGTTGTTGAAACCCATAATACAAAAAGAACGGTTTGTCTTTTTTTGTTTTTATATACGTTTGAACTTCTTTAAGAAAATCATCTGCCATATTTTCATCTATCCATCTTGCGCTTTGCCCACCTTTCATATGTCCAATTCGTGGTACACCGTTTACAACAGTTCTATTGTGTTGTGAATCGGCTTTCATTTTTACTAAACTGGGCGAGTTTTCACCCGTTGGCTCTCCGGGAAAGTTTTTTTCGTAGTCAATTTCTATAGGATCGTTCACGTCTAAATTATAAACGTAACCATCTTTAATGTAGACTGTGGGTACCCTGTCCTGTGTTGCTGCCATAATAAAACTATAGTCAAAACCAACCTCATTAGGTCCAGGTGAGATGTGTTTGTTCCAATTGACATTTCCCAATCCAAGACCTAAGTGCCATTTCCCAATCACTGCCGTTTCGTATCCATGTTTTCGCAGCATTTTAGGCAATGTTATTTGAGCGGTGTCAATCAGAAGCGGTGCTGTACCAGGTAAAATCTTGGCATTTCTGTTACGCCATGGATACTGTCCGGTGAGAAGGGCATATCTACTGGGTGTACATGTTGCCGAAGTGGCATATCCATTGGTAAATTTACGCCCATTGTTTGCCAAAAAATCCATATTTGGTGTGGATAATTCGGTTGCTCCATAGGCGCTTACATCTCCATAGCCCAAATCGTCGAGATAAATAAAGATAATATTGGGTTTTTCCAATGCAGCTGCATTGTTTTTTGGTTCAGCGCCACAAGAAGCAAGAATTGTTGATAAAACGAAAATTAAGACTAATTTTTTCATGGTGTTGTTTAGATTTTAGTTGTGATTTTTACGTCCATAGATTGCGATAAAAGCAAAACACAAGACAGGTAATAAAAAGGAAAGATTGATTTCAGAAATCCCGATAATACTGACATCATTAACAGCATAACCGCCTATGTCAATAATCATTCCTTGAAGTTTTGGCATCAATGCACCACCAACAATAGCCATGACCAAGCCTGCGGAGCCAATTTTGCTTTCGTCTTCGGTTAGTTTTCCGAGTGCAATTCCGTAAATGGTTGGGAACATCAAAGACATAAAAAACGATACGCCAACCAAACAATAAAGCCCCACGACATTGTTGATCACAACAACACCCAATGTACAGCCAATGGCAAAGAGGGCAAACAACATCAATAATTTACCAGCATTTGCAAATCGTAGCAAGTAGGTTCCAAAAGCACGACCAACTGTAAAGAGTACAAATGCAGCCATTTGATAATATCCAGCTGTTACACTATCCATGCCAATTCCTTCGGCGTACTGATAAATATAGGTCCAGCACATGATTTGTGCTCCAACGTAAAAAATTTGCGCCAATACCCCTTGGCTATAGGTTATATTCCTGAAGAGTTTTGTGAATGTGTTTCCAATATTGCCATGCGCGTCTTCAGCTTTGGAATGCGGCATTTTACTTACTGAAAACAAGACCAAGACTCCTAAAATAACCAATCCTAAAATCACATAGGGATCTCGGATTACCATCAAATCGGTGGTTTTGATTAGTGTTTTAGAAACTTCGTCCAGTGCACTAAAATCAGCAATATCATCAGATTGAAGTTTTTTCAACACATATTGTTGCGCAACAAAAAGCCCAAGAATTAAACCAACAGGGTTAAAGGCTTGTGCTAGGTTAAGCCGTTGGGTTGCTGTTTCTTTTGCACCCATAGCTAAGGCATAAGGATTTGCAGCAGTTTCTAAAAACGCCAGTCCAAAGGTCAATATATATAGCCCCATGCAGAAAAACCAGAATTCTTCTGTAATGGCTGCAGGATAAAATAACAGCGCTCCTGTTGCGTATAAGGCTAAGCCAATTAAAATACCAACCTTGTATGAGTATTTACGCATGAATAACGCAGCCGGAAGTGCCATGCAAAAATATCCGCCATAAAATGCCATTTGTACCCAAGCCGCTTGTGAATTTGATAACTCCAGTACCTTTTTAAATGCCTGAACCATCGGGTCGGTTACCGCATTGGCAAAGCCCCATAGGGCAAACAGTGAGGTTAGCAGGATGAATGGAATAAGTACTTTTTTGGGTACAACGGGGATTGTATTGGATGCTTTCATAAAATATGTTATTAGTCATTCTTTTGAATGAGTTTACTTTGTAAATCAGGGATTTCAGCACAACTCATTTGCTCCATGACTTGAGTTAGTTGCTGTTTAAGCATGCTGATCGTATGGTTTCCCCCTTTTTTACCAAGTGCGGACACGCCGTACATAAAGGTGCGCCCCATAAAGCTAAAGTCAGCACCACTAGCCATAACACGCGCCACATCTGCACCACCGCGTATGCCGCTATCCATCATGACGGTTAGTTTTCCTTTATAAAGGGGTGCTATGGTTTTTAATGCGTCAATAGTAGCTTGACCAACATCTACCTGTCTGCCGCCATGGTTTGATACAATAACCCCGTCCAAGCCTAACTGATAAGCTTTTTCGACATCATGTACTGATTCAGCTCCTTTGAGCACAAGCTTTCCTTTCCACATATCACGAATCTTTTTGATCTTTTCCTCATTCAAACGACCAGAAAAAGTAGCGTCCATAAATTTTGCCAACTGGTTTAAGTTTAAATTTTTGGGCATATACGGTTTTAGTATTTCAAAGCTTGGTTGACCGTTAAGCAGCGTTTGCAAAGCCCAATGCGGTCTTTTGGCTGCATTCATGATGTTGGTCATTGTCATTTTAGGAGGCATAGACAAACCATTTCTAATATCCCTTGGGCGATAGCCAAAAGAGGGTACATCAGCAAGGATGACAAGCACAGGACATTCGGCTGTTTCTGCTCGCTTTAAAATATCTTTGGTAACCCGTTCTTCTGCTGGGTGATAAAGCTGAAACCATGCCTTGCCTTCAGTAATTTCAGCAATTTTTTCAATACTTGCCGTGGTGACAGTGCTTAATACAAAAGGAATGTTGTGTTCAAAAGCTGCTTTGGCTAAAATTTCTGGAGATTTTGGCCACATTAAGCCTTGCAAACCAACAGGTGAAATACCAAATGGTGCATCATACGTATGTCCAAAAAGTTCGGTTTTTAAACTAGGCGCGTTATAGTCAACCAAATACTTGGGCTTGAGTTCAATGTCTCGAATCCGATCAGTATTCTTTTTAAGGTTTACGTCATCATTACAACCCCCATCCAAGTATTCAAAAGCAAACTTTGGTATTTTACATTTGGCACGTGCTCTTAAATCAGCTACAGATGGATACTTATAATTTACCTCTTGTTTCATTTGCGTCTATTTAAATCATAAATTTTTTCCATCAAGACCCATTTGGTACCTTCTGGTGTGTTGGGTAAAGATTGTTGAAATTTCCACATTAGGGTTTCCCATTCTTGAACTTTTGGATTATCCGCATCCATACTTGCTTTTTTCTCAAAAGAAAATGTATCGTCAACTTCAAGAATCATAAAAAGTCTGTTGCCTGTGTGATATATTTCTGCATTTTGAATTCCCGACGCTTTGATGCTTTGGTTGATTTCTGGCCATACCTGCTTATGGTACTTTATATAGGCATCAATCTTTTCAGGATCATCTTTGAGGTCCAAGGCCAAACAATATTTATGCAGTTCAACAGTCATTATTCTTTATTTATAGCCCTATCCAAATGCGTATACCCACCATCTACATAAACCAATTGACCCGTAGTGTGGCTTGAACGCGACGAAAGTAAAAAAACTACTGCATTGGCGATTTCAGCAGCTGTAGTCATGCGTTGTTCTAAAGGGATTTTATCTGATATAGACTTTAGCTTTTCTTCTGGGTGATCAAAAGTATTTATCCATTTTTCATAGAGTGGCGTAAAGCATTCAGCTACGACAACACAGTTCACACGAATGGCATAGGGCAATAGTTCGACCGCCCATTCTCTTGTGAGGGCATTACGACCCCCATTGGAAGCTGCATAGCCCGAAGTACTCCCTTGGCCAGTATCAGCCGTTTTAGAACCAACATTAACGATAGCCCCCTTGTTTTTTTTAAGCTCCGGAAGCACTAATTGTGCCATCAAATAATAGTGTGCTAGGTTACGTTTGATAGACTCCATAAAATCAGCATAATTCCCATGTTCCAGCCCTATCCCATCATTTACTCCAGCATTATTAACAAGTCCATCTATACCACCATATTCACATAAAACCTCCTTAACAGCTACTTCGCATTGTTCGGGTTTGGTAAGTTCTGCAAATGCATAACCCACTTTTAGTCCTTTTTTTTGATAATCCGTAATTGCCTTTTCAATACTCGGCTTATTTCTACCAATAATAACAGGGATAGCTCCCTCTTCAGCCAAAAGCGAAACAATAGCAGCACCAATCCCTTTTGACCCACCTGTTACAATAATCACCTTGTCTTGTAATCTTAAATCCATACTATAGATTGTATATTAATTGTGCATTTTTTCGCAGTATTTTCACTTTAGTTTTATCGTCGAATTGTTCTAGGAAATCCATAATTATGGCGAGTACCTTACTATAGTCAGCTGCCAGTAAGCAAACAGGCCAATCGGAACCAAACAGGACCCGGTTAGCGCCAAAAGAAGCAAAGACATGATCCATAAATGGCGTGAAGACTTCATCTGAAAACACAAAGTTCTCGGTTTCGGTGACCATCCCTGAAAGTTTGCAGCTCACATTTTCGCATTTGGATAAGGCAGCTATATTTGCCTTCCATTCGTTTTCTATTGGAGCCGAAATAGTAGGTTTGGCAATGTGGTCTAAAATAAATTGCTGCTCAGGAAACTTTTCAACCATTTGAATGGCTGCTGCAAGTTGATGCGGATAAACAAGTATATCAAAGGTGAGGTTGAACTTTGCAAGTTTGCTGATACCATTTTGAACATCCTCACGCAATAGGTAATCTTCTTTTTCAGCTTGCACTATATGACGTACTCCTTTGAACAAAGGATTTGCTGCATAGTACATAAGTCGTTTTTCTAAATTTTCGGCGGTTAAGTCAACCCAACCCACAACTCCTTTAATAAACGGATTTTCTGCGGCACAAGTCAATAAAAATTCAGTTTCTGTTTCAGATTGGTCAGCTTGTACGGCAATACATCCATCAATACCATTTTCATCTAATAGGGGCTTTAGATCTTTTGGAAGAAAATCTTTACGAATAATCTCCATAGAGTCATCTATCCAGTTGTCTCTGACTGGATCATACTTCCAAAAATGTTGATGGCTATCTATAATCATTTATATGCAATACAAGTTTGTTTTGAAACGCCTAAACCTTCAATGCCTAATTCAACCAAATCGCCCTCTTTTAAATATCTCGGCGGGGTAAGCCCCAATCCAACGCCGAAGGGAGTTCCGGTAGAAATGATATCTCCGGGGAGTAGGGTCATGAATTGACTTATGTAGCTCACGACGTGTTGGATATTAAAAATAAAATCTGATGTGCTGCTGTTTTGCATTTCCTCACCATTGAGTTTTAACCAAAGATTTAGGTTATTAGGGTCACCTATTTCATCGGGAGTGGCAATAAAAGGTCCAATAGGCGCAAAAGAATCACAACTTTTTCCTTTTACCCATTGACCAGAACGTTCAAGTTGAAAAGCACGTTCGCTTACATCGTTATGCAACACATAACCTGCAACGTGGTTTAATGCATCTGCTTCTGATACGTATGATGCTTTTTTACCAATCACCACAGCTAGTTCTACTTCCCAATCTGTCGTTTCACTGTTTTTTGGGATGATAATAGGGTCATTGGGCCCAACAATAGCCGAACTTGCCTTAAAGAAAAGTACAGGTTCCTCTGGAATATCCATACCACTTTCAGCAGCATGCTTGGCGTAGTTAAGCCCAACACATACTATTTTTGATGGTCGGGATAAAGGCGGTCCAAGTCTAACATCATCTCCTACTTTTGGACAGTTCTCTAAATTATTCTCCAACCATCGGCTTAGTTTGGCTATGCCGTTAGTCCCAAAAAAGGCTTCGTCATAATCGTGTACAAATGCAGAAACATCTAGTTTAGAGCCATCTGCTAGTAACAAACCTGGTTTTTCTTCATTAATTGATCCGAATCGGATTAGTTTCATATTGTATTTATTTTGAGTTTAATGTTATGTATCCCCCATCAATGCCATAGTTAGAACCTGTAATAAAGCTTGCCTCATCTGAGCATAAAAACAATGCTAAATCAGCAACTTCTTGGGGATTTCCCATACGTCCTATGGGTTGGGTTTTTGAAAGTTTTTCAAACATCTCCGCTTCATTTCCAGGATAGTTTTTTTTAATAAACCCATCTACAAAAGGCGTGTGTACACGTGCGGGAGAGATGCAGTTACAACGTATGTTGTGGTCAATATAGTCCTTGGCAATAGAATAGGTCATGGTAAGCACTGCGCCTTTAGTCATGGAATACGCAAAGCGATCTGAAATGCCCACAGTTGAAGCAATGGATGCCATATTTAGAATGACTCCACCGCCACTATCCTTCATAATTGGGATGCATGCCTTTGCACAATTGTACACACCCTTAATATTGATTTCGTAAAGTTTATCTAAGTCTTCCTCTGCGCAATCTTCAATGTTTCCCACATGGGCTATGCCAGCATTATTTATTAAAATATCTATTGAAGACGATAGAGCAATTTGATTGACCGTTTCGGTAACACTATTGAAATCAGCGACATTGCAATTAAATCCTTTCGCAATAAAACCAGCTTTTTTAATTTCTGAAACTGTTTTATTTGTGGCATCCATATTCAAATCTAAAATGTGTACATGGGCACCACGCGCGGCAAATGTTGTGGCAATAGCACTGCCAATTCCGCTACCTCCGCCAGTGAGGACAACCCCTTTGTTTTTTAGAGAAAATTTCGTTTTCATCTTCATGTGTTACAGTGAAAATCCTCTTTTCCAAGGAATAAAATCGTTTTGACCCAATCTCCGTGCGTTTACTTCAAGCTCACCACTTGCTACCTTTATAATGTATGACAAAAGCGCTTCGCCACAGCTTTTGACGGTTTCCGTACCATCGATAATGCCACCTGTATTAAAATCAATGATGTCATTCATTTTGTTGAAAACAGCAGTATTTGATGATACTTTTATAACGGGTACAGCAGGGTTACCTGTAGGCGTTCCCAACCCTGTTGTAAACAAAATAATGTTTGCTCCTGAACCAGCAAGACCGGTTGTGGATTCAACATCATTTCCAGGCGTACACAAAAGGTTTAAACCAGGCTTTTCGAGTTGTTCGGTATAATCTAAAACATCAACTATTGGTGAGGTTCCTCCTTTTTTTGCAGCACCCGCTGATTTAATGGCGTCTGTTATAAGCCCATCTTTAATATTTCCAGGGGAAGGATTAGCATAAAATCCAGCTCCTAATGCCGTTGCTTTGGTGTTGTATGCTTTCATTATTTGTGCAAATTTTTGTGCTTTATCTACGTCTACACATCGGTTTATAAGCTCTTGTTCAACTCCGTTGAGCTCGGGAAATTCAGAAAGGATGGCAGCACCACCGAGACCAACAACCAAATCAGAAACATAACCCAAAGTTGGATTGGCAGAAATTCCAGAAAAGCCATCCGAACCGCCACATTCTAAGCCAATGCTAAGCTTACTCAGCGGAGCTGGTTCTCTTGATGTTTTATTAGCTTCAATAAGCCCAACAAATGTTTTTTTGACAGCCTCGGATATAAATGCTGTCTCTGAACTACTTTGTTGTTGCTCTAAAAAATACACGGGCTTTTTTGAGTCTGGGGCAATACGTTTCAATGCACGTTCAAGAATATCCATTTGCGCATGTTGGCAACCCAAGCTCAAAATAGTTGCACCTGCTACATTAGGATTATTAATATATCCTGCAAGTAAATTACAAAGCGTTATGGCATCAGAAGTTGAGCCTCCGCAACCACCGTCATGTGTTAAAAAGTGTATGCCGTTAACATTGGGAAACAGTGGGTTCTTTTGTTTGTTCTGCTTGTTGGCAGTCAGGTCTGCACGCATCAACTCTTGCTCAGAGGCACCCGACTTGTATTTATCAATCAGAAAGGACATATCAAAACTTTGCTTGCTTGGGTTCTCATAACCTAGTCCTTTGCGTATGGTATTTTGAAGTGTCTCTATGTTTCTATTTTGGCAAAATACCAACGGAATAACAAGCCAGTTATTTTCTGTTCCAACACGACCATCATCACGATGATAGCCTAAAAAAGTTTGTGTTGAAAAATGCGCCGATTTTGGTGCAGTCCAGTTTTTATTAATATTATTTTGTGGAACCGTATAGCTTTCGGTTTCATGAACAATATTCTGGGTTGTTATTACTTCGCCTTTGTGAATTTTATTATTTGCCTTGCCAACAATCACTCCATACATATAAACTTCTTCGCCAATAGCAATGTTACGAATGGCAAACTTATGCTTCGCTTTTACGTCAGACACTAGTGCAAAAGAAACTCCGTCCAACTCAACAATATCCCCTTTAGATAAATTTGTCAATGCGACTATTATATTATCTGTAGAGTGAATTCTTAATATTTTATTTGGAAACATTAGTTTTTTCTTATTTAATACAAGATAATAAACTATTTAATATCATTTAATTTGAAAAACATATGCAACTTA
Source organism: Flavobacteriaceae bacterium (assembly GCA_024639165.1). Taxonomy (GTDB): domain Bacteria; phylum Bacteroidota; class Bacteroidia; order Flavobacteriales; family Flavobacteriaceae; genus UBA7446. The sequence continues at coordinate 24,395 of JAHEIX010000012.1, forward strand.
AAAAAGAACATTTAAACTATTTTTTGGGATATTTTAAGATAACCTTTTTTGGTTCGTTAAATAAAATCTGTTTTTTTCTACCCAAAATTTCCGTCAAGAATTAAATTGAGTTCTTTTATAAAGTTCGAACCCCCGAAAGTTTGGGTCACGAATAAATCAACAAAAAAGTTGAAATTAAGCAAGCTCAAATAAATAGCTTGCTTTTTTATTTGGGTGAAGCTGCCGATTCTTTTGTTGATTTTAAAAGGGGGCTACAGACAATTTGAATGTATAGCCCTTTTTATATCCACAAGGTTTCTGTAATTCTCTGTAAAGATAGTGTCCTGTAAAAACTAAAAACAACCATTTAGACCCAATAAAAAAAAAGTACGACTGAAATTTTTATTCTGGATAGGCAACCCGCAAGTGATAGCTACTGATGAGCTTCTCAACCAATACTTTTTTAATTGTTTCAATCTCACGCAGGGTAATGTCAGCCGCTAAGAATTGTTTCTCATCCATTAGGCGCTGCACAATCTTGTCTACAAAGGCATTGATTTTCTCTGCTGTGGGTTCTTTTAAACTTTTTGATGCTGCCTCTACGCCATCTGAAATCATGACAATAGCCGTTTCCTTTGAAAAGGGCTTTGGGCCAGGATATTGAAATTGTTCAATAGCTACATCATCGTTATTCTGTTTCGCCTGTTGATAAAAATAAAGCACGGTTGTTGTGCCGTGATGCGTGCGTATAAAGTCAACTACCCTATCTGGTAACTTGGCCTTTCTAGCAAGTGTAATCCCATGCAGCACATGCTCAATGATGATTTTAGCACTTACTTCAGAAGAAAGATCATCATGTGGACTATAAGAAGCTTGATTTTCACTAAAGAAAACCGGATTTTTCATTTTTCCTATATCGTGATACAAAGCACCCACCCTAGTGAGTAATGTATTGGCATCAATAGCATTGGCAGCAGCTTCGGCTATATTGGCCACTTGCAAAGAATGTTGAAATGTTCCGGGGGCTTTATCAGCCAGTTCACGAAGGAGTTTACTGTTCGTATCTGAGAGTTCCAACAGGGAGGCATCTGACACCAAACCAAATACCTTTTCAAAAATATAAATAAGCGGTTGTACAAATAAAATAGCTAAACCATTCACTACAAAAAGCAGTAATACATCATAGGATAACTGATTCAAATTCCCGTCGTGAATTAGGGTAAAGGCAATATAAGAGACAACATACAATCCCACTATAAGTCCTACAGAAATAAACAGTTTTGCACGTCGGTACAGGTCATTGACGGTAAGGGATGCCAAAATACCAGCCATCATCTGTAAAAACATAAATTCAAAGCTATTGGGAACCAAAAATGCAAGAAGAAATAGAGCAATCATCAAAGAAAATAGCGCAATTCGGGTGTCAAAAAAAGTACGCAAAAGTAAGGGTAGCATACAGATAGGTACCGCGTAAACATATAACGGGTTTACATCTACAACTGCTTTTGTCAGTAAGACCATCAACAATATGATAACACACAAAAAGGTAATGCGCTTGTTGTTTTCAAAGACCAAGGGTCGTGTGCGCCACAAGAACACAAAAAGAAGTAACACAGGGACACTAACCAATAATGTATACCCTAAAATAATCCAAGCCGTATTGGACTGAGTCCAAGTTTGAGACTCATATTCAAGCTGAAGCGACTGTAATATTTTTAGCTTTTCCCCTTCAACCACCTCACCTTTTGCGATGATTCGCGTTCCTTTAGTAACCAATCCACGAATGGACACTATCCCTGCAAGGGCTTCCGAACGAAATTGTGCAGTTAAGGTTTCATCATACGAAACATTGGGCGTTATCAAAGAGAGCAGATACTGCATACTGGCATCAGATAAAATACCCGTTCCTGCTTCAGTCAATTGATTTTCCAATTCATTTTTAACGTCTATATCAGCATATAAGTCGGTAAGTTTAATCGTCTTTTTTCTCGTGTTGTTTACCAGCGCAATCTCTTCTTCAAAAAGGGTCTCAGAAAACGACACCACACCAATAGCATACATGGCTTCGATTGTCGTGCGCCAATTGACAAAAAGAGCATTTGATGCTTCGTTGGCAGGAAGCACAGCGACGTATTGGTCAAAAGTATCAAAGACGGCTGGCAATACCTCTTGATCTACCGAAAAGTAGCGTGGAATATTTGCTTTTAAGCGTGTCCGTTCTTCTTCTAACTCATCTGCTGTTTTTTGAATGGGAAAATCATAGGGTGCCAAAAGGGTTTCATATTGCCAAGGCTTACCCGCTTGTATTTCATATTGGAAGCTACCCGCCCTTGGAAGGAGGTATACTACCACACCTACCACAAACAAGAAAAGCAGTATTTTATAGAGTATAGCTTGAAATCTATAAAAGAGCGACATAAAAAAGATTTAAACAAAAATACCACTTTTCAACAGACAGTAACACGGTCTTCATTTTATCTTTATTTTTGAACTATGACGTATGGCATTTGTGGGTTGAGTTTAGTTCCGCTACGAGAAGCTGCTCAATTTGATGCACCGCTAGTAAGTGAGGTGTTATACGGGGAGTTATTTGAGGTTATTGGAACCAAAAAAAAATGGAGCAACATCAAGCTTGCAGACGGTGCTATGGGGTGGATTGACAATGCGCAATTTACCGATCTAACGAGTGAAGAATTTGCCAAACTATCCGAGCAGGAACCCAAAACGGCGGTTGATTTAGTTGAGTTTATTTTAAAAGACAACGCCATACTATTCCCCGTTTCAATTGGAAGCACCATCCAGAACTGCGGCTTTTTAGGTCATCGATTTGAAGGGCAGACCTCGGGCGGCTCTGTTCAAAAGAAAAGCATTCCCCAAACTGCCTTTAGGTTTCTGAATACCCCCTATAGAAAGGGCGGAAAATCTCCCTTTGGTATTGATGAAGCAGGTTTTACGCAAATCGTTTACAAGCTTTGCGGACTGGTGTTGCCTAGAACAGCAACAGAGCAATCAACACTTGGAGAGGTGCTTAGTTTTATAGAAGAGTCCGAGCCTGGCGATTTGGCTTTCTTTGATGACGAAGAAGGTCGTATTATACATGTTGGAATTGTGCTTGAGAACAACTACATCATCCATGCGGCTGGACAAGTACGCGTTGATCGTCTAGATCAAACGGGCATCTTTAATGTTGCTAAAAATACACATACGCACCAATTAAGACTCATCAAATCCATTGTATAAAAAAACCCCGCCAAGGCGAGGTTTATATTTTTCAAAAAACAAGACTAGAGATTATCCAACATATCTCTGTATTTCTTAAAATTTGCTGTATCTCCAATTGTTCCAAAAATATTTTTCAGCGTGGTCAACGCATCAGTATTTTTAGGGTTAATAAAAACCAGCTTTTCTAAATAAGGTACAGCTTCTAGGAAAATACCTTCTCGCTTCTGCTTTAGGACGTCGTATTTTCTGTTTTCAGCAGCTGAATTTCCCAAGGCATTCATCTGTTCTACGATATCTGCCTCTCCCTCTAAAATTATTGATGCCAAATTAAGATAGGTAGGCTCATAAGCAGGGTCCAATTCCATTGCCTTTTTGTAATACGAAATTGCTGCATCGCGGTTGCCTTTATTACCGTTCACAACTCCTAAATTATAGTACAATACTGCATTGTTTGGATCCTGTGCTATGGCTTCTTCCATAAGCGAAGCAAATCGAGCCTCGTCACCAATTTTGTTATACAAATCAGCTTCGGTAAGAATTAAGCTTACGTCCTTAGGCGATACAGAACGAGCATCTTTTACAGCTTGCATAGCAGCTTCATTGTCCCCTTTTTGTACATAAATCAACGCAATATTCTTAACAATTTCCGGGCGTCTGGATGGGGTTAAATCTTCGCGTAAATCCTTAAAATCTTTGGATTTTTTGTAAATCTCGAAGGTAGCTGCATCAGGAACCTCTATCTCATCACCAGTAGAAACTTCGGTAGCGTAATAAACTTTCTTTCGCCCCTGATAGTTGAGATCCTTAAGTTTTGTGTAATAAGCCAAAGAGGTGTCATAATCACCAGCATTAACAGCACTAGAGGCCGCAAAGTATAAATAGTCTATGTTATTTTCAGCATCTAGTTCGTATGCAGTATGCAATAACGTTGAGGCAGCTAAATATTCGTTTTTGCTATTCAAATCAACCGCTTCGTTAATCAAGTCATTTGTTAAGCTTGGAACATTGATTTCTGCAAGGGAAGAGTACTTTTTAAGGCTAGCACTTTTCTCAACAGATTTGACCTTGTCAAAAGCAGCAATGGCTTCATCAAAAGCTTTTGTTTTCTGCTTAGAGAGGCCAAGTAAATAATAATAGTGTGAGCTGTATTTTGCCTCTGCATTATCGATCAGGGGTTTCATTTCATCTAAGGCTACGAGTGCTTTTTCGTACAGGCTTGCATCAACAAGCTTTTGCGCAGCTTTAAGCTCCTTTTTTTGTGCCACAGCCGATAAAGAAATTAGGGCAGCTAGAAGCACTTGGGAATAAAATTTCATATTAAGTAGTTTATGAATTATCGTTATCTTCTAAAGTTACATCAATGTCATCTACATCTTGAATCTCATCATCGTCATTCATCACCTTGGCAACGGCAGCAATTGAATCGTCGCCTTTGATATTAATCAGACGAACACCTTGTGTGGCTCGTCCCATGACACGAAGGGTATCTACACCCAATCGTATGGCAATACCTGAGCGGTTGATAATCATCAAGTCATCTCCATCATTAACGTTTTTAATCGCAACCAAATTACCCGTTTTATCCGTTACAGAAAGGGTCTTTACCCCTTTTCCGCCACGGTTGGTTATGCGATAGTCGTCCAAATTGGAGCGCTTTCCATAGCCATGCTCGGAAACAACCAAAATGTCAGAGTCTAAATCATTTACAGTAACCATGCCAATAACTTCATCGTGTGCATCCTTTAGAGAGATACCTCTTACACCGGATGCATTTCTTCCCATTGGACGGGTCTTGCTTTCTTCAAAACGAATGGCCTTTCCAGACTTAACCGCTAAAACAACTTGCGAAAGTCCAGTCGTGAGTTTGGCTTCTAGTAATTCGTCTCCTTCACGAACTGTAATTGCGTTAATACCATTGGTCCTTGGTCTTGAATACTGTTCTAGTGATGTCTTTTTGACCTGTCCTTTTTTAGTGGCCATTACAACAAACATGCTGTTTATATAATCCTCATTTTTCAAGTCTTGTGTACAGATGAAAGCTTTCACCTTGTCATCTTGCTCAATATTGATGAGGTTTTGAATGGCTCGTCCTTTGGCTGTCTTGCTTCCTTCTGGAATTTCAAATACACGCAACCAAAAACATTTTCCTTTTTGGGTAAAGAATAACATATACTGGTGGTTGGTACCAACAAATAAGTGCTCAAGAAAGTCTTCGTTACGGGTCGTAGAGGCTTTTTGTCCTACTCCACCCCTATTTTGAGTACGGTATTCTGCAAGCGGTGTTCTTTTGATATATCCCGCATGCGAAATGGTGATCACCACTTTCTCGTCTGGAATCATATCTTCAACACGGAAGCTTCCACCGGCGTATTCAATCGTAGATCGGCGTTCGTCTCCGTATTTGTCTTTGACTTCATGGAGTTCTGTTTTAATGATTTCCATACGGCGATCTTTTTTGTCTAAAATATCCTTTAGATCGGCAATGGTTTTCATCAATTCGTCAAATTCGCTGCGCAATTTGTCCTGCTCTAAGCCAGTAAGCTGGCGTAAACGCATTTCAACAATAGCCTTTGCTTGTATTTCTGTTAATTCAAAAGTATCTATCAACTTTTTGCGTGCTTCTTCTGCATTGGCAGAAGCTTTAATCAAAGCAATGACCTCATCTATATTATCAGAGGCAATGATGAGTCCTTTTAAAATGTGTGCGCGCTCTTCTGCTTTTCGCAACTCGTATTGAGTACGACGTACCACAACCTCATGACGATGCTCCACAAAATGGTGAATCATATCCTTAAGGTTTAACATTTGTGGTCTGCCCTTGACTAATGCAATATTATTAACACTAAAAGAGGATTGTAAGGCTGTATACTTATACAGCATATTGAGCACAATATTAGGAATTGCATCACGCTTTAAGACGTAAACAATACGCATTCCCTTGCGATCAGACTCATCGCGAATATTAGAAATCCCTTCAATTTTTTTGTCGTTGACCATTTCAGCGGTTTTCCGAATCATATCAGCTTTGTTAACTTGATATGGAATTTCGGTAACGATAATACATTCACGACCGTTTACTTCTTCTATTTCGGCTTTTCCACGAACAACAACACGTCCTCTGCCTGTATGGAAGGCTTCCTTGACACCTTCATATCCATAAATAACGCCTCCTGTAGGAAAGTCTGGTGCTTTGATGTGCTCCATCAGACCGTCGATATCAATCTCTGGGGTATCGATGTATGCAATCGTACCATTGATCACTTCTGTGAGGTTGTGAGGCGGCATGTTGGTTGCCATACCTACAGCAATACCTGAAGCTCCATTGATAAGCAAGTTAGGAACCCTAGTAGGCATTACGGTGGGTTCTTTTAAGGTGTCGTCAAAATTCAACTGATGATCAACGGTATCTTTGTCGATATCGGCCATCATGTCTTCTGAAATTTTTTGCAAACGTGCCTCCGTGTAACGCATGGCTGCAGGGCTATCGCCATCAACAGATCCAAAGTTTCCTTGGCCATCAACCATCATGTAGCGCAAACTCCAAGATTGAGCCATACGCACCATGGTATCATAAACCGATGTATCTCCGTGTGGGTGGTATTTACCAAGAACTTCCCCAACGATACGTGCAGACTTTTTATAAGATGAGTTTGCTCTGACTCCCAATTCATGCATGCCGAAGAGTACACGACGGTGTACAGGCTTAAGTCCATCACGAACATCTGGCAGTGCACGTGACACAATGACCGACATTGAATAGTCAATATAAGCCGACTTCATTTCGTCTTCAATGTTGATTGGAATCAATTTATCTTCAGTAGCCATTCGGTTTTTTATTTAATGTTATGACATAATTGCTAAAATACATATTCATCGAATGAATATATATTAATTTATGCCCTATTTTCTTATAATTTATTAACAAACTATTTTTGAAAGAATTGCAAAATTTTTTGCTGATTTTATTTGTAATTCAACAATTTTTTTTGTCTATTCGTTATGTATCTGGTTCGATTTTTGAACACAGTATTTAAAAAAAGCTATGGACGATAACTTTTCATCTCGCGTTAAAGACGTCATAACCTACAGTAAGGAAGAGGCCTTACGACTTGGACACGACTTTATTGGCACAGAGCATCTTATGCTCGGATTACTACGTGATGGTAACGGAAAAGCAATTTCAATACTCTCAGCATTAGAGATTGATTTGGATTATTTGAGAAGAAAAATTGAAATTTTAAGTCCTGCCAATCCGACCAATTCACCCGAACCACAACACAAAACAAACTTGCACCTAACCCGACAAGCGGAACGTGCACTAAAAACAACTTTCCTCGAAGCCAAGCTTTTTCAAAGCACTTCAATAAATACGGCACACTTGCTGCTGTGTATTCTTAGAAACGAGAATGATCCAACAACTAAGGTGTTGCACAAACTTCAGGTTGATTACGAAACAGTTAAAGATCAGTTTAAATACATGTCTGTCGATTCTGATGATGATGACTTTATAGACATGCCTTCTGCCGATGCATTTCCAGATGATGCCGCTGACGAAGAGAGCCGTGGGCAGGGCGCATCCTTTTCTTCGCCTACCGATGATAAAAAATCAAAAAAATCCAGCACACCTGTCCTTGACAATTTTGGTAGAGACCTAACCAAGGTTGCCCTTGAAGGCAATATGGATCCCGTTATTGGCAGGGAAAAAGAAATTGAGCGTGTTTCACAAATTTTAAGCCGCCGTAAGAAAAACAATCCCTTACTCATTGGTGAACCCGGTGTGGGTAAGTCTGCCATTGCAGAAGGACTAGCCCTACGCATTATTCAAAAAAAGGTGTCGAGAGTACTCTATAACAAACGCGTAGTAACCCTAGACTTAGCTTCGTTAGTTGCAGGCACAAAATACAGGGGGCAGTTTGAAGAACGCCTAAAAGCCGTTATGAATGAGTTGGAAAAAAACACCAACATCATATTATTTATTGATGAAATTCACACCATTGTTGGTGCCGGTGGCGCGACAGGAAGCCTTGATGCTTCCAATATGTTTAAGCCTGCACTGGCTAGAGGCGAAATTCAATGCATAGGTGCTACAACTCTTGACGAATACCGTCAAAACATTGAAAAAGATGGTGCTTTAGAACGTCGTTTCCAAAAAGTTGTGGTGGAACCGACTTCTGTAGATGAGACCATTGAAATATTGCAAAATATCAAAGACAAGTACGAAGCGCATCACAATGTGAACTACACGGATGAAGCCATTGAAGCTTGTGTTAAACTATCAGACAGGTACATAACAGATCGTTTTTTACCAGACAAGGCCATAGACGCCCTTGATGAAGCAGGATCAAGAGTACATATCACCAATATGGAAGTTCCTGAGAAAATTGTCGAAATTGAAAATGAGCTTGAAGATGTACGGGAGCAAAAAAACAGTGTTGTTAAGCGTCAGAAATATGAAGAGGCTGCTAAGCTTCGCGACGATGAGAAGAAACTGGAAAAAGAATTATTGCTAGCACAAGAAGACTGGCAAGAAGAACAACGTCAGAATAGAGAAACCGTTACTGAAAACCATATTGCTGATGTAGTTGCCATGATGACAGGAATTCCCGTCCAACGCTTATCAGACGGCGAAAGCGATCGCCTTGCAAAACTCGAGGAGCTCATACAAGGAAAAGTTATTGGCCAAGAGAATGCCGTGGCAAAAGTAGCCAAGGCCATTCAACGTAACCGAGCAGGACTTAAAAACCCGAACAAACCCATTGGTTCCTTTATTTTCCTAGGTCAAACTGGTGTTGGAAAAACACAACTTGCCAAAGTACTGGCAACCGAACTTTTTGAAAGCGAAGCCTCACTTATCCGAATAGACATGAGTGAATACATGGAGAAATTTTCTATTTCAAGGCTTATTGGTGCACCTCCGGGATACGTAGGCTATGAAGAAGGAGGGCAATTAAGTGAAAAGGTCAGAAGAAAACCTTATTCCGTTGTTCTTTTAGATGAGATTGAAAAAGCACATCCAGATGTCTTTAACATGTTGCTTCAAGTATTAGATGATGGCTATTTAACCGACTCGCTAGGCAGACGTGTAGATTTCAAAAACACCATTATCATCATGACTTCAAATGTTGGCGCAAGACAAGTCAAAGACTTTGGGTTAGGCGTTGGATTTGGTACAGCAGCCCAAAAATCTCAAGAAGACAAAAATATTCAAGGCGTTATTCAAAATGCACTAAAAAAGAAATTCTCTCCAGAATTTTTAAATCGAATTGATGATGTGGTAATTTTCAATAACCTTGACAAAGACCACCTAACAAAAATCATCAAGCTTGAACTTGGCGCATTACAGGACAGGGTTAAAGAACTCGGCTACAGCTTATCATTGAGCAAAAAAGCCATTACATTCCTGATTGACAAAGGCTATGACAAGCAGTATGGTGCTAGACCACTTGCGCGTGCCATTCAGCGATATGTAGAGGACGCCATGGCAGGAGAGATTCTTAAAAAATCGCTTACCAATGGCTCTAAGGTGACTTTTGATTGGGATGGAAAAAGCGATGAACTAAAGCTTTCTATTGAAAATAACAAGGCGACAAAAAAATCGTAGCCACACTCTAAATTAGGTTATTGATTTACAGCAACTAAACTCAAGTCTACGATAGACGCAGAGTGCGTTATTGCTCCCATAGAAACAAAATCTACTCCTGTTTCGGCATATGTTGCTGCATTTTCTAAATCAATATTTCCGGAAGCCTCTGTTTGAATAGCTCCATTGATGTGAGCTACTGCCAATGCCAAATCTTGAGGTGACATATTATCCAATAGTATTCTGCTAATCCAAGGGTGTTGTAAACAAATGTCAACTTCGTCGAGGTTACGCGTTTCAACTATTATAGGGACGGGCTTGGCCAAACTAGCTACATAGGCTTTTGTTTTAGCAAGTGCTTGATTTAGACCACCACAAAAATCAATATGATTGTCTTTTAACATAATAGCATCATAAAGCCCCATTCGGTGATTCATACCTCCACCAAGGGCTACAGCCCATTTTTCAGCAATTCTAAAGTTCGGTGTGGTTTTTCTTGTATCCAAAACCCTGCAGCTAGTATGTCCTATCCGCTCTTGAACCTGACGTGTAAGACTTGCAATACCGCTCATGCGTTGCAAAGCATTAAGCATAAGTCGTTCGAGACTGAGTATGGTTTGGGCCGTTCCCTCTAGATAAAACAGCACATCCCCTTTTGAAAACGTATCCCCATCATTAAGGATTGGGATAAGACTTACGCCTTGTCCGTGGTGTTGTAATACAAACTCACAAAAAGCCACCCCTGCCAAAACGCCATCCCCTTTTGCGATTAGTTGCGCCTTAGATTTATGATCTTTTGGGAAAACAGCTTTTGAAGTATGATCGCCTTGACCTCCTAAATCTTCAATAACCGCATTGGCAACGCAAGCTATCAACTCGTTTCTGTAAGTATTGACAAAGGAATTAGACATAATCTTGATTGTAATAAACCCCTTTATTTTGAGGCTGTTGTTGGGATTGTTTAACCATAAGATAGGCCACACTCACAAGATTCCGAAGGGTCGTGAGCTGAGGGGTTAATTTGTTTTTTTGATAAAGAGCTGCAGTAGCCACATATACGTCTTGAAGTGCTTTTTCTGCTTGTTGTAGACTGTCAAAAGATTTAATAATACCTACATGTGCGCTCATGATTTGCTGCAAATTTGACCGTAACGAACTGATCTGTTTAGTACGCTCATTTGAAACATCTTCTGTTCCCATCCAATCTGGAATGGTGTCAAAGAAAGAGACTGGCAAGCAGTTTTTGTGCAAGGCGTCAGCGGCATGCTCAGCAGCACGAGCAGCGTATACCAAAGCTTCTAGTAGTGAGTTTGATGCCAAGCGGTTGGCCCCATGCAAGCCAGTGTGACTACACTCCCCTATAGCATAGAGGGCAGACAAGCTGCTCAGACCATTTTCGTCTACATCGATACCCCCACAGAAATAATGAGCTGCTGGCAGTACAGGAATAAAGGATTTACGAATATCAATGCCCAGTTTCATACAAGTCGACATGATGGTTGGGAACTCCTTTTCCAATATTGATTGGTCAATTTTGGTTGCATCCAAGTACACGTGTGGTATATTGTACTTTATCATTTCAGCATTTATGGCACGCGATACCACATCCCTTGGAGCTAAATCTAATTGCGCATCGTATTCATGCATAAAAGCTTCCCCGTTTTTGTTGCGAAGTATAGCGCCTGCACCTCGAATTGCTTCAGAAATCAAAAAGGTATTACTGTCCACTTTTGGATATAAAGCAGTGGGGTGAAATTGAACAAAATGCAAGTTTTTAACCTGGACTTTTGCACGATAGGCTGCTCCAAGGCCATCGCCTGTAGCTGCATTTGGATTGGTAGTATGGGCATATACCTGCCCAGCACCACCTGTGGACAATACCGTTAGTTGAGAGGTGATTTTTATAATTTCTTCGTCATTGATGGATATTACATAAGCGCCATAACAACGTCCATGTTTTTCTCCCTTAAGGTGGTGGTCTGTGATTAAATCAACTAATGAATAATTTTCAAAAAATTGAATATTGTCGTGAGCTCTGGCTTTTGCTATCAGGGCATTTTGAATATGTAAGCCTGATTGGTCTTTGTGATGCACGATGCGTTTGGCAGAATGTCCGCCCTCTTTACCAAGATGTAGCGAAGAACCACTTTTATCAAAATCAGCGCCCCAATCCATCAATTCTTGTACGCGTGAAGGTCCTTCACGAACAACAAAATCTACAACCTTTGGGTCTGAAGTATAATCACTAGCACGTAGGGTGTCTTCAACGTGGTCTGCATAAGAATCATTAATAAAATTGGAAACTACGGCAATACCGCCTTGTGCGTATTTGGTGTTGCTCTCCAGTAAATCACGTTTGGAAATCAGGGTGATATTTTTGTCTGGACATTTTTCCGCCAAACGAACTGCATAACTCAATCCTGCTATCCCAGTCCCAATAACCAATACATCTGCGTGCATACTATGACAAAGCTAGCATCCTATCAATGGGTGCTTTTGCAGCAGCCATTAAAGAAGGTTCAAGATTAATTTCGGGTAACTCATGCTTTAGACACATATAAAGTTTTTCGATAGTGTTAAGCTTCATGAAAGCACACTCGCTACAAGCACAGGTATCATCCGAAACAGGTGCGGGGATAAACGTTTTTTGCGGGGCACGTTTCTTCATTTCGTGTAAAATCCCGGCTTCTGTTGCAACGATATAAGCAGCTGCGTTGTCGTTTTGTACAAAATTAAGCAGCCCAGAAGTACTGCCAACGTAGTGCGCAATAGCTAACACTTGTGATTCACTTTCGGGATGAGCAATAAATTTTGCCTTGGGATGCTGCTGGGCCAACGCAACAATTTTATCAAATGAAAAGGCTTCGTGTACGATGCACGAACCATCCCAGAGAATCATATCACGACCCGTTTCCTTGATGAGGTAGCGCCCCAGATTTTTATCAGGCGCAAAAATAATAGGCTGATCTTTAGGGATGCTTTCAATAATACGAACAGCATTACTAGATGTACAAACAATATCGCTTAAAGCCTTGATTTCTGCAGAGCAGTTGATGTAAGTAACAACTATAGCCTCGGGATGCTTGGCCTTAAAAGCGGCAAATGCATCGGGAGGGCAAGAATCTGCCAACGAACAACCCGCATTTAGATCAGGCAATAAAACTTTTTTAGTAGGATTGATAATTTTAGCGGTTTCAGCCATGAAATGAACACCTGCAAAAACAATAATTTTGGAGGATACTTCGGCTGCTGCTTTCGCCAAATAGAGACTATCACCAAGATAATCCGCCAAATCCTGAATGGCATCTTCTTGATAATAATGTGCTAAAAGCACGGCATTCTTTGCTGCTTTCAATCGCTTGATTTCTTCAATCAAAGAAATGTTTTTCGAAATAGGCGCATCTACAAATCCCCTTGCGGTTAGAGATGCAGAAGTAGTGGGTGTTTTAATGATGTTCAATTTTTAAATAAAATTAGTGAAAATAATGCCTTCTTAAACTTTACAATCAACAAAAAATAATACGGATATTACATGTATTGTAATCGAATACCAACAAAAATAATGTTCAGCGCATTATTTTGGAGATAAAACGGTTACTTTTGTATCGTTTTTTTTAACACTTGGAAATGATAGTTTTAAAGTTTGGTGGATCTTCAGTAGCTGGAGCCAATGAAGTTGAGCAGGTTCTTGCTGTTTTATCAGCACAAAAGAAACCCATGGCAGTTGTGGTTTCAGCCCTAGGTGGAATCACAGATGAACTGCATGCCTTGGGTAAATTGGCCGCCAATGGCGATGCCTCATATGCAGATCGATTAAAACAGGTTGAAGAGCGCCATGTACACATGGTTCAAGCCCTTATTCCTGTTTCTAAAAGAAGTGCTATTCTTAGTGCAACCAAACAAATCATTAACAAACTCGAAACTATCCTTGAAGGCACGTTTATGATACGTGAACTTTCTCCCAAAACATTAGATACCCTGCTGAGTTTTGGTGAAATCCTCTCACACAAAATAATAGCAGAAGCGGCAAAAGCAAAGGGCATTGATGCAATTGCAAAGAATGCACAAGATCTTATTGTAACCTTTCAATCGCTAGGGAGAACTCTTGTAGATTATAAAAAAACCAATGCTAACCTCCGTGCATTTTTCAAAAGCAACAAACATCAAGTAGTTGTGCTTCCTGGTTTTGTTTCCAAAAATGCAGAAGGTATTGTAACAACACTTGGGCGTGGCGGTTCTGACCTTACCGCATCCATAACAGCCTGTGCGCTAGAGGCTGAATTTTTAGAAATCTGGACAGATGTAAGTGGTATGTACACTGCTCATCCCGCCTTGGTGAAGCAAGCCAAATCCATTCCGGAAATTTCGTATCAAGAAGCCATGGAGCTTTCGCACTTTGGGGCCAAGGTTATCTACCCGCCTACCCTTCAACCCATTATTGAAAAAAACATTCCGGTTTACATCAAAAACACTTTTGAACCTAGTGATGCTGGCACCCTAATCACCAATACTACTGAAGCAGAAACAGTGGTAAGAGGAATCAGTCATATCAATGACATTGCACTACTCACCCTTGAAGGAAGTGGCATGATTGGTGTTCCAGGCTATTCGCAGAAACTACTAACAGTTTTAGCACAACATCACATAAATGTGGTGATGATTACACAAGCATCCTCAGAACACTCTATTTGTTTGGGTATTGATGCTACGGAAGCTGATTTTGCACAAGAAACCATTGACGAAGCCTTTGCGCTCGACATAGAGACCAAAAAAATTAATCCTATTCGCGTTGAAAAAGAATTGTCCATCATTGCACTTGTTGGTGAAAACATGAAAAATCACCAAGGCATCAGTGGACGGATGTTCCGTGCGTTGGGTAACAACAATGTGAATGTCAAAGCCATTGCACAAGGGGCTTCAGAAAAAAACATCACAGCAGTCATAGACAGCAAAGACATCAAGAAAGCCTTAAACACACTGCATGAGGCATTCTTTGAAGCTCAAATTAAAAAAATACATCTATTTGTCACTGGAATTGGCAACGTGGGAAGCAAGTTTTTAGAGCAAGTACACCAACAGCGCGATTTTCTAAAAGAGCATTTCAAACTCAATTTGAGTGTTATTGGCATTTCCAATTCTCGTAAAATGGTTTTTGATGCAACAGGTATAGACCTAGACAATTGGGGGGAAATGCTTAATGCAGGCGAAAAAGCAGACAAGGAATTGTTTTTCGAAAAAACCAAGGCACTGAACATGCGCAATGCCATATTTGTAGACAATACGGCGAATCCAATTATTGCTGGAACCTATGCGCAATATTTAAAAAATAACATTGGTGTAGTAACTTGTAATAAGATTGCTTGTGCCGATGAATTGGCCAATTACCAAAACCTTAAAAAATTGTCGCGTAAGTACAACGCACCTTTCTTGTACGAAACCAATGTAGGAGCTGGTTTGCCTATTATTGACACACTCAACCACCTGATTGCATCTGGCGATCAAGTGCACAGTATTCAGGCCGTGTTATCAGGAAGCTTAAATTTTGTTTTTAATTCATTCAATGAAAACACATCATTCCGTGAAGTTGTGGAGCAGGCCATGCAAGAAGGTTACACTGAACCAGATCCTAAAATTGATTTAAGTGGCATTGACGTGGCAAGAAAAATATTGATTTTAGCAAGAGAAAGTGGGTTTGAAATGGAGCTTACCGATATTGAGAACAAATCCTTTTTACCGCAGGCCTGTTTAGACACCACTAGCAATGAAGCCTTTTTAGCAAGTTTGGATGCGCACAAAACACATTTTGATGGCCTTTTCCGGACTGCAGCAACTGAAAATGCACGTCTTAAGTACGTTGCTACATTTGAAGACGGCAAAGCAACTGTAGGCTTAAAACATATCCCGCAAGGACATGATTTTTATACCCTTGAGGGCAGCGACAACATCGTGTTGTTCTATACAGACAGGTATGCACAACAACCCCTTATTGTTAAAGGTGCAGGTGCAGGTGCTGCTGTAACCGCTTCTGGAATATTTGCAGATATCATTAGAATTGGAAAAAGTTGATATAAAAGGCGTTAAACTATTTGCGCCAGCCAGTATAGCCAATATTTCGTGTGGCTTTGATGTTTTGGGACTCTGTCTCCAAAACATAGGAGACCTTATGGAAATACGCCGAAGTGAAAAATCGGGCATACACATCACTTCTATCGAAGGGCAAGATTTACCTCTTGAGGCTGAGAATAATGTAGCAGGAGTTGCCGGCCTGGCTATGCTTGAAGCCTATAATCCACAACTGGGATTTGAAATCAGAATTGTAAAAAACATAAAGCCAGGAAGTGGCATCGGAAGCTCTGCTGCCAGTGCTGCAGGTACAGTAGCAGGTATAAATTATTTGCTTGGCAATCCATTTTCAACTAAAGAATTAATTCCTTTTGCTATGGAAGGAGAGCGTTTGGCTTGTGGAAGTGCCCATGCCGACAACGTGGCGCCAGCACTCCTTGGAGGATTTACACTAGTCCGCGACACCAATCCATTGGACATCTGCGCATTACCCACACCACTAGAGCTTGTGGCCACTGTGATACATCCAAAAATTGAAGTAAAAACAGCTGATGCACGTGCCGTACTCAAAAAACGTGTAACGCTTGAAAAAGCCATCAGTCAATGGGGAAATGTTGGTGCGCTGGTCTCTAGTTTATACGAAGAAGATTACGACTTGTTGAGCAGGTCTTTGGTAGACGGCATAGTTGAGCCCGAAAGGTCAATCCTTATCCCCTATTTCAGCGAATTGAAAGCAGCTTGCGAAGCAGCTGGAGCATTGGGCTCAGGTATCTCAGGTTCTGGTCCTTCTGTTTTCGCCTTATCTAGAGGCATGAGCACCGCCAATAAGGTTGCACAAGCCATGCAATCTGTTTTTGAAAAAACAACTATTCCGTTTGACATTCATATCAGTCCTATCAAAAAAACAGGCGTAAGCTTTATTGAAGATCTCAGATGAAATACTACAGCCTAACCGACAACAGCAACACCGCCAGTTTTTCAGAAGCGGTAATCCGAGGACTTGCACCAGACAGGGGCTTATATTTTCCTGAAAAAACACCAAGATTAGATGCATCCTTTCTTGCAGACATCACCAATAAGTCTATGGTAGAGATTGGTATTGAAGTCATGCGCCCTTTTGTAGGAGGCACCATTACTGAAGGACGCTTGGAGAAAATTGTTGCCGATACCCTTTGCTTTGACTTTCCAGTCAATAAAATCAACGACAATACGGCTACTCTAGAGCTTTTCCACGGACCCACCATGGCGTTTAAAGATGTTGGCGCTCGCTTTATGGCGCGCTGTATTGGTTATTTTAATGAACAAAGTCCCAAGAAAGTCACCGTATTGGTAGCTACATCTGGTGACACCGGTGGCGCAGTTGCTTCTGGTTTTTTGGGTATTGAAGGTACTGAAGTTATTATCCTTTATCCCAAGGGAAAGGTCAGTCACATCCAAGAACTGCAACTCACCACCAATGGCAATAACATAAAGGCCGTAGAAGTTGATGGTGTTTTTGACGACTGCCAAGAGATGGTCAAGTCTGCGTTTATAGATGAAGAATTGAAAGGAAAATTAAATCTGACTTCTGCCAATTCAATTAATGTAGCCCGGTGGCTACCACAATCCCTGTACTTTTTCTTTGCCTATCAGCAGTTTCAACGCATGGGCGTAGATAAAAAACTGGCTTTTTCTGTGCCTAGTGGCAACTTTGGAAACATCTGTGCAGGTATCGTAGCAAAAAGACTTGGTTTGCCTATCAGTCATTTTATAGCGAGTACCAACATCAACGATACCGTACCCCGCTATTTAGAAACACAAGACTACCAACCCAACCCATCAAAGCAAACCATTTCCAATGCCATGGATGTAGGAAATCCATCTAATTTTATCCGTATTCAGTCTCTTTATGGAAATGACTTTGATGTACTAAAGCAAGACTTTTCATCTTATGCTTATAATGATGCCGAAACAAAACTAGCGCTTGCGGAGCTACATCAAAAGCACCACTATGTTGCCGATCCACATGGAGCCGTTGGCTATTTGGGGTTACAGCGCTTTTTGGAAAACAATCCAGACCATTACGGCATATTTTTAGAAACAGCACATCCTATTAAATTTCGTGATACTGTAGAAGAAACACTAGGCCTAACCCTAGATATACCAACACAGATTCAGCATATTCTCGATAAAAAGCCAGAAAAAACGTTTTTGAGTGGCTACGAGGCGCTCAAGGAATACCTATTGTCCCAAGCTGTCTAATTCAGGCAACACAAAAGCATCCAATACACTTGGCTGCTGCATCATAGCCTCAATGCCTTCGGCCGTACGCGGCGCATAAGCAGACAGGTTTACAGGTCCATCGTTCGTAATTAAAATATCATCTTCAATGCGGACGGCTATTCCCCACCATTTGGAATCACAAGGGCTATCTTCAGGAATATAAATTCCTGGCTCAACAGTAATCAAGGTATTGTGTTTGAAAGGGCTATAGGTGCCCGCATCGTGCACATCTAATCCAAGATAGTGTGAAGTACCATGTGGGAAATATGTACGTGCTTGTTCACGATTTTCTATAATGCCCAAGGCTATGAGTCCTTCAGCAATCAATTCAAGGGCGGCGTAGTGAGGCGCACGCATGTTAGCTCCTACTACGGAGGCTTTTATTCCAGCTTCTTGTGCCTTATAAACGATGTCATAAATGGCACGCTGTTCTGCTGAAAAAGTGCCATTGGCAGGAATAGTTCGAGTAACATCGGCAGTATAATTGTGGTATTCAGCACCCAAATCCATTAAAACCAAATCGTCTTCAACTGTGGGTTTGTCATTTGTGATATAGTGCAAAACACAGCCATTGTGTCCTCCGCCAACTATAGAAGGGTATCCTTCATACTCCGCTCCATATTTTTTAAATACAAATTCGTGTATCCCTTGAATTTCACGCTCCGACATACCGGGATGCATGGCTTTCATCACCTCTACTTGACCAACCGCTGAAATATAGATGGCCTTTTTGAGTAATGCCACTTCTTCAGGTAATTTAATTTCACGCAAGTTGTCCATGATCATGGGCAATGTTTGGGTATCGAGGTTAGTAAGTTGGGCAGACATCTGCTGTTTCAGCTCAGTGCGCTGGCGCTCGTTTATGGCCGTTTGATAAGCGCTAAGCAATTCATCTTGCGCCAAGTCTTTATTGGTTCGCAGCGAACGTGACAATACTTGTGCAACATTGGCAGAACTGTTGACATCAGAAGTGGTAATATATCGATACAGCGAGGCTTTTTCTATATTGTAATTGACTGGGAACTTCGCCTTTTCTTTAAAGCTGTTTATCAACGAATAGAGATCTGCTTCATTGCGAGTATCATCTCTAACATCGTTATTAAAATCAAAGAAGAGCACTTGATCAAAGCGTTCAAAATCAGTTTTGAAATCAGAAAATTGGGTGTTAAAAAACACGTTGGAGAAACCTAGTTTTTCTTTGGCTCCTTTGATACCCAAACGATAACCATCCCATTGCTCTCGTAAGGGATCACGCTCTTGCACAAACAACACATCATGCATAGCAACCCCATCCACAACTTGAGGTTCTTTGTAAATCAACAGTACAGCATGTGGTTCTTTTAATCCTGTCAGGTAATAAAAATTAGGATCTTGGTGGTAGTGGAAATCCACATCATTGGCTCGATTTCGCACAGGATTTGCAAAAAATACAGCAACACTGTTAGGAGGCATTTGGGTACGAACCGCTTGGCGACGTTCTTCGTGAAAGGCAGGTGTTAGATAATCGTTCGGAACTTCTTGGGCGTGAAGACTAAAAACAGCAACTATTGTGAATAAAATGGAGCGTAACATAAACTTCTTTTTAGCTAAAATAGCTAAAACTGTGCTACTTTTGAAGATATGAAGCAATTGACCTTACATCAACAGCACACCCAACTGGGCGCCAAAATGGGCCCTTTTGCTGGCTTTGAGATGCCCCTTTCTTACAAAGGAGTAAAGGCCGAACATTTATGTGTACGTGAACATGTGGGTGTTTTTGATGTTTCCCACATGGGAGAATTTATTGTGTCTGGAGATGCAGCCTTAGCTTTATTGCAACATACCACCAGTAACAACGTTGCAGCACTTGCTATAGGCGATGCTCAATATGCCTATATCCCTACCAATGAGGGGGGCGTGGTGGACGACCTATTGGTGTATCGATTGGCAGAAAAAAGCTATTTATTGGTTGTAAACGCCAGTAACCTGGCCAAGGATTGGAATTGGCTTTCAGCGCAAAACAAATCCTTTGGGGCCACCTTGGAAAACAAATCAGACGCCTATGCTCTTTTGGCCGTTCAAGGTCCTAAAGCACACGAATTGATGAAGCGCATCTGTACGGTAGACACGGCCAAACAAAAAAACTTTTCAATCATTGAAACTTCTGTGGTAACTGTCGCAGGTGTATTTGTCGCCACTACTGGATATACTGGTGCTGGGGGCGTAGAGCTTTACGTTCCAACAGCAGCAGCCATACAAGTCTGGGAAGCCTTATTACAGGAAGGCGAAGCACTTAATATCCAACCTATTGGTCTGGCAGCTAGAGACACCTTGCGTCTTGAAATGGGTTACTGCCTGTATGGCCACGAATTGAGTGATCGCATTTCCCCCATAGCAGCGCGATTGGCGTGGTGTACCGATTTTAATAAATCTTTTGTGGGTGACTTGCATATTAAAAAAGATAAAGCAAAAGGCACTACCCAAATACGAATTGGCCTGCGCATGATAGATCGTGGCATTCCACGACAAGGCTATGCGCTCATTGATGCGGATGGAAATACTATTGGCGAAGTTACCTCGGGCACTTCCTCGCCTTCGTTGAATGTGGGTATTGGCATGGGATATATAGACAGGGCATACGCCAAGGTAGGTACAGAAATCTTTGTCCGCATACGTGAGAAAAATGTAAAGGCGTGCATAAGCCGTCTTCCTTTTATTACCTAATATGAAACGCATCCTCATCATTGGCGGAAGTGGTTTTCTGGGGCGTGCTTTATACAAAGAGCTACACCCTTACTTTAATGTCTATGCTACCTATTGCAACCAATTAGGTTACGGGAAAAACAAACGATATTTTGAGTATGATTTTAGAGAAGACTCCCCCACCGAATTACTAAAATTTATCAAACCTGACCTAATCATTTCAGCGCTTCGAGGCGAAGATGCGGGACAGTTTGTAGCCCATGATATGCTGATTGACTATGTGGTACAACAACAAGCCCGTTTGATTTTTTTATCGGCAGCCAATGTGTTTGACAGTTTTAGGCATTACCCAAGCTATGAGCACGACAAAACTTTTTCTGAGAGTGCCTATGGCAAGGGGAAAATTAAAATTGAAAACAAGCTCATGCGCATGCCCCCTTTCAGTTGGACTATTGCGCGTTTGCCCATGGTCTTTGGTGCGGGTGCACCCCGCTTATTAGCACTAAAAACAGCTATTGAAAATCAAACCCCTTATGAGATTTTCCCTAACTCGGTCATTAATGTTGCGGCAGCTTATTTTGTAACCCAACAATTGCATTATATCATCAACAGAAATTTATGGGGAATTTTTCATTTGGGCAGCGATGATTTGATTCATCAAGATGAGTTCATAGCCCAATTGGTGGATGGATTAAAGCTGTCCAAGAAACCTTGTTATACGCACGTTTATGCTAGTAATATTGACCGGTATATAGCGGTACTTCCCAAATACAACCTGTTGCCCAAACATTTGCGCTATACTTCAGAAGCTGTTATACAAAACTGTTTGGGTGTGATTACTCCAGGGAAACGATGAAGAAGCATTTCATTATTTGGCTTGTTTCCTTTGTTTTAGCTCTATGGCTAGGGTGGATGGATCATGAAACCGAATCATGGTCTATGTTGCTTTGCAATGGCGGGAATATCATTACCCTACTCTTTATTACGCTTGTATTTGCTGGCATGGGCTATAGCATAAGGCGTTTGTGAGGCATAATTTAGTTATTAGAATGCAGCTTACGCCAAAACCAATATCCTTCTTTTGCCAAACACTATTGGCTTTTATATCTTTACCAAAACGAATTTATGGGAAGGGCATTTGAATTTCGCAAAGCACGCAAGATGAAACGCTGGTCAGCTATGGCCAAGACCTTTACACGCATTGGCAAAGACATTGTCATGGCCGTAAAAGAAGGTGGACCACATCCTGATAGCAATTCACGACTGCGTGCAGTAATTCAAAACGCCAAGGCTGTCAACATGCCCAAGGACAATATTGAGCGTGCTATCAAACGGGCCTCAGACAAAAGCACAGAGAACTACAAAGAAGTCCTATTTGAAGGCTATGCGCCACACGGAATAGCCGTATTGGTAGAAACTGCCACAGATAACAACAACCGCACCGTAGCCAATGTCCGTAGCTACTTTAATAAATGCAATGGCAATTTGGGAACCTCTGGTTCTGTAGAATTCATGTTTGACCATACTTGTAATTTCCGCATACCTACCGAGGGTATAGATGCTGAGGAGTTGGAATTGGAATTTATTGACTTTGGTGTAGACGAAGTTTTTGTAGACGAAGATGGCATATTACTCTACGCACCCTTTGAAAGCTTTGGTGCCATTCAAAAAGAACTGGAAAAACGTGAGATTGAAATCCTATCTTCAGGCTTTGAGCGTATTCCTACTACTACCACTACCCTATCTGGCGAGGCAGTTGAAGAAGTAGAAAAGCTACTTGAAAAGTTAGAGGAAGACGACGATGTACAAAACGTCTATCACACCATGGTTTTAGTTGAGTAATGAGTTGGCTTTGACCAAGTCCTCAGGCGTATCTATTCCCACACCCACAAAATCCGTTTCTAGCATTTGCATCACCTTGCCCATTTCTAAGTAGCGGATGGCTTCAATCTTTTCTGCCTGTTCAAGTGGCGTTGGTGCTTGGGCGTAAAAATCCAAGAGAGCTGCCTTGCGAAAAGCGTAGATCCCTACATGACGAAATGCTTGCCCTTGGGCTCGCATAAACGGAATCGCCGCACGAGAAAAATATAGGGCCCTGCCCTGTTTATCGCTTACTACCTTAACCACATTTGGATTTTCTAAATCTGCCTTGCTGTGTATGGGAATCATGAGCGAGGCCAAATCAATCTTAGCTTCAACGTCTTCCTCAAAAGCCGTTATCAAATCCGACAGGGCATGGGACGAAATAAAAGGCTCATCACCTTGCACATTGATAATTATGTCTGCATCCAACTGACTGGCACATTCAGCAACGCGGTTGCTACCACATTCATGTATCAACTGACTGCGAAAAACCTTTCCGCCTATGCTTGCGATATGGGCTGATATAGCATCTGAATCTGTAGCGACCCACACCTCGTCAAAGAGCTTGGTCTGTTGTACGGCTTCATATGTACGTTGCAACACAGTCTTACCGGCCAAATCGGCCAAAAGTTTACCGGGAAAGCGTTGTGCTTCGTAACGGGCGGGAATGACTGCTATTATATGCATGATGCAAAAGTAATCAAATCATTCCGCATCAAAGAAGGTGTCATCAAATCCAACCAAGAACAACTTTTCTGATGCGCGAGTAACAGCCGTATAGAGCCATCTAAAAAACCCTGCGTCAGGACCGTCGGGCAAATAGGGCTTTTCTACCAATACGCGCTTCCATTGCCCTCCTTGTGCTTTATGACACGTAAAGGCGTAGGCATACTTGACTTGCAGTGCATTAAAAAAGGGATTCTTTTTAACATTCAAATACTGCTTGTATTGTGGTAGGTGCGCATAATCTTCTCTAACGGCTTGATAGAGCTTTGTGTTTTCTTCAAAAGAAAGGGCATGGGTTTCAGAGGCAAGTGTGTCGAGTAAAAAAACGGTGTCAAAAGGTTCTTCGTCTGGATAGTCTAACATTCGTACACTCACTTCGGCAAACCTAAAATCATAAAGCTCCTTAATGGCCTTAATTTTAAGTACTTCAACCGTATCGCCATTGGCAATAAAGCCTGGCCCTGATGTAGGAGACAGCCAATGGTAATTATTCTTGACCACCATAAGTAAATCCCCAGTAGCCAAATCGGGTTCTTTGCCCAAAATTTCAGCGCGTATTTGTTGATTATACCCATTAGCACGTTTGTTTGAACGTACGATACAAGCGGTTTCTTCTCGACCTACCTCTCTGAAAGAGGTCTCAAGAGCATCTTGAATTTCATAACCATCTTGCAACCTGATGATGTCTGGAAATTTGGATAAAATAAACTGAAATTGATCGGTGTGCTGGTTGTGTAATTGCTGTCTAATTCTAGTGGCATTAAATAAAATACCCGAATCTTTTGCTTGGCGCACCACCTCATCTAGTTCCACTTCTTGGGGGGCTAGGTCAAAGTCTAAAGACAACACTTGGGCATCCAAGGCTGGACTTAGGTTGGTGTGCACGGGTGGCAGTTGGGCAGTATCACCCACAAACATCAGCTTGCAATTTTCACCAGCACGTACATAGGCAATTAGATCTTGCAGTAGGGAACCATTTTCAAAGAGTTTACTCTGCTGTTGTTGATTTGCAATCATAGAAGCCTCATCAACCAAAAAAAGGGTACGCTTAAATTTATTTTTTTGAAGTTTGAATTTAAGATTGCCTTGGCGCTCTTGCTGGGTGAAATAAATCCGCTTGTGAATGGTGCAGGCTGGGCGATTCGCATAGGCGGCCATCACTTTTGCAGCACGTCCAGTTGGCGCCATAAGCACCGTTTTGTATCGCAACTTAGCAATAGATTGCACCAATGCCCCAATAAGTGTGGTTTTTCCAGTTCCAGCAAAACCCTTTAATACAAACACTGCCTTCTCTGACTCGTTATCAAAAAAAACGGCCAATGTGCGCAGTGCTTTTTCTTGCGCTCCAGTGGGCGTAAAAGGAAATGCGTCAAAAAGTGCTTTGGTTAAAGCCGTTGAATCCATTGGCTAAATGTAGGAATGTTTTATTGAAGCACGTAGAGATTGAAAAAAATTGTAAATTTGAGTGCTTTAAAATTTAATAGGCGTCATGAAAAAAATCTTACTACCTGTTTTATGGATCCTCATCTTATTCTTCGCGTATAAGTTATTTTACTCCATTTACGACCCCATCCAGTTCAATAACGTTAAAGTAGAGCGTTATGCAAATGTAATTGCCAACCTAAAAGATATTGGCAAGGCACAAGTAGCCCACAAATCTGTTAATGGTTATTATGCCCAAGACTTTAAAAGCTTGGTAAAGTTTATAGACACTGCCGAGTATGTTATCGTTGAAAAAAGAGACTCAAGTTATTTGGAATACGATCGCACCTATCGCATCGATATGCTGCGCGAAGTTCAAATCGTAGACACCTTAGGCTTTGTTTCTGTAAAAGATTCCCTATTTGGTGACTCTGATCGATACACTAGCATGATGAAAGTTCCTGTTAAAGGAATCGACACCAGCTTTGTGATGAAAGCAGATGTTATCGAAAAAAACAATTATCCCGTGGCCGTGTTTGAGGTGAGTGTATCCAAAGACTTGGTTTTACACGATCAAGATCCGTATTTATTGGAACAAGAAAAAGCAACCATTTCCGTAGATGGTGTAAATGGTCCTGACATTGTGTTGGGCTCGATGACAGAAGTAAGTACCAACGGAAACTGGCCTACCATTTACGATGCCGGAATACAAAACTAAAAATATAAAAAGTGACTTAAAGTTGTCCATTCACGTACACGTGAATGGACTTTCTTTTTTTACCCATAACCAAAAAACCAATAAAGCGTCTCAAATATTTAGAGCCGTTTTTGACACATTTGTTCCTTTAGAAAATCTTCACGAAAACATACGAACAGCGCTGAAAGAAAATGGCATGTTAGTGCACAGCTATAATGAAGTGCGCTGTAGCGTTGAAAACAATCTTGCGACCTTGGTACCCAAGTCACTTTTTGAAGAAACTGCGCTACACGAATATGTACAGAAAGATATTGATGTAAAACCAAACGATTTTATCACCTATGATGTAGAGCCCAGTACAGATTGGATCTGTGTATATGCCCCCTTTGTCAACGTAAATAATATGTTACTTGACAGCTTTGGGTCTTTTAGCTACTATCATGCTGTGACGGTATGGCTACGCGCGTTGTCGCAACACAGCGCAGCAGACGGTGCCTTGGTTTGGAGTCTCTATAAAGAACAAGACCACCTACACATCGCATTGCTACGAGATAAAAAGCTTCAATTTTACAATTGCTTTGAAGCCACCAAACCAAAAGATGTGGTGTACTATGTACTGCTCACTGCTAAAGAAAAAAACATCAGTCCCAACGAGGTACCCCTATTTATAGCTGGTGACATCGCTGTTGAGGATGAAATTTATAAGGGATTACACGAATTTGTGAGAAGTATCAATCTGCTAACTGTAGAAAATAATTTGGAGCATGTAGTACCGCGTATCAGTACCCACCAAGATTTTTGTTTGTTAAATCTGTTTTAATGCGAATTGTTTCTGGCACATTAAAAGGAAGGCGTATAAGTCCTCCCAAAAAGCTTCCTGTTAGACCTACAACAGATAGAGCGAAAGAAGCACTTTTCAATATCTTGGTGCACCAATATGATTTTAATGATTGTAACGTGCTAGACCTTTTTTCAGGTACGGGAAGCATCAGCTATGAGTTTGGCTCAAGAGGTGTTGCGAGCATCGTTGCGGTAGACCAACACCCTGGGTGCATTCGCTTTATTACTCAAACTGCAGCAGATCTTTCTCTACCCATTACCACTGTTAAAATGCCCGTTTTGTTGTTTTTAGAACGAAACAGCAACAACTATGATTTTATTTTTGCCGACCCCCCTTATGCGCTTGAGTTGGCAACATACAAATCCATAGTTAATACGATTTTTGAAAAAAGCACACTTGCACCAGAGGGTCTGCTAATTATAGAGCATGCCGAACAAATCGACTTATCTGATATTGCACAATTTAGCCATGCCCGTAGCTATGGCGGCTGTGTCTTTTCGTTTTTTGCTTGCTAATTACTGCTTGCCAGCACGGAATAAGTATTCCTTTTCAGCTTTTGTCAAACTCTCATAGCCAGAAGAGGCAATTTTATCTAAAATGGCATCAATTTTTTTCTGATCCACAGCATCAGTAGCAGTTGTTTTTCTAGCAGTTTTTGGGCGCTTCCGTCTAGGTTTGGAGCTTAAGGTTTTTTTTATGGAGTCAAAACCATTCATAAACCAAGCGCCAATATCATTGCCCTGCAAAAATTGCCTTTGGTAAATATAGCCCCATAGAGCACCGCCCAAGTGAGCAATATGACCGCCCGCATTAGATTGGGGTATCTGCACCAAGTCAATAAAAATAAACAGCAATGCTATATACTTCAACGGTACAGAGAATACCAACACCCGAATGGGTGAATTAGGCATATAGGAAGCCATAAAAATCAATACGGCCATTACACCCGCTGAACTGCCAATAAGACTTCCTTCAACAGCACTAAACACTGGAAATACATTGTAAGCAATCAAATACGTAAGCCCACCTGCCATGATGCCGACAAAAAAGGTGTTGAGCAAGAGCTTTTCTTTAAAAAGGTTGAGCATTAGACCACCTGAAATGTAGAGCAACATCATGTTCCAAAAAATATGACCAAATGAGGCGTGAAAAAAGCCATAGCTAAGTATCGTCCAAGGACGGAAAATAGCTGTTTTAATATTTGCAGAAAGCTCAACATAGTCAAACCATCCTGAAATTGATGTTTTAAACAAAAAGAAAACTGTACTTAAAATAAAGGGAAGCACAAAAAAGACCACATTTATGGCAATGATTTTTTCTAGGGTGTTGAGCTTATCAAAGCGCACCCTTATGTCTTGCCAAAATCCCATTAGTTCCAACGTTTTTGGTTAAACTGATTTCGTTTCCAATACCACATTATTACAAAGCCTGTCAGGGCCCCACCAATGTGGGCAATAAAGGCGGTATTGCTTGGGCTGAAGAAAGACCTCCCAGTGAGTGCTGAAATAGTATCTAAAAGTACAACGCCAGGGACAAAATACTTAGCTTTTATTGGCACTGGAAAAAACAACAACATCAATTCTGCATTAGGAAACAAAAAAGCAAAGGCCACCAAAATCCCATACAAGGCACCAGAAGCACCCACCATAGAAAAATTGAAAGAGGTATAAAGACTGTTGAGTTGAGATTCTGAAATTACAGATTGCCAAGCAGTGCTGTAACGTTCAGATTGTAATAAATCTAGAACAGTTGACTCTGAAAAACCTGCTGAAACCAATTGCTCAATAATGGTACTTACTTGCGCATAGTTCACCGTTAATTGTACTAAGGCAGCACCGAGTCCTGCTGAAATATAAAAAAATAAGAATTTATTTTTACCCCACATTTGGGCCAAAGGCGAACCAAACATCCACAAACCAAACATATTAAATAATATGTGTGAAAAGCCGCCATGCATAAACATATGAGTGAGCAATTGCCAGATGCCGAAACGGTAGTTGCCAGGATAGTGCAAGGCCAATAAGTCTGTAACTAATCCTGTGATGTCAGGGCTTATCAAAAAGGTGCCAACAAAAAATAGCACGTTAATGATAATCAGTTGTTTTACGATATCAGGGATTGATCTCATGGGGTAAAAAAAGTTTCTAACGCATTTGCTGCTATCATTTTAAAGACCACTTTACCATCGGCGGTGCGATCAATTTCTTTACATGAGAGCAATTTATGTATCAATTCTATTTGTTCATGTGCTGCCAAAGACCTACCCGACCTGATGCATCGTTGCTTGGCAAGGGTAAGCGCCATGATATCACGTTGAGAGAAGGCATGAACCGTGCCATTTGATAAAGGTGTCAGCCAAGCTGACAAAAAGTGTGGGACATCAGCTGCAGCAAAAACTTCTGGTATGGCTTCAAACTCAATCGTATCGCCCTCAGCACTTAACAAACGAAAACCCATATCGTGCAGCTCCTTTTTATGAGCTTTTAACAAATCAATACTGAGTTTATCTAAAGTAATCACCAAAGGGATGGCTAAGGCTTGAGAAGCAACAGTTTCATCATCCCATTTGTGCATAAACTCCTCATAAAGAATGCGTTCATGTGCCCTACGCTGATGCACAATCATAATGCCGTTATCGTGAGGTGCTATCAAATATTTCTGTTGCCATTGAAATGAGACATGGACATGATCCGTTTGGGGAGCTATTAGCGGTTCTGCATGTTCTTGTTCGGCTATGTCATCAAACCGTACGTTGCTAGTTGGCTGTTTTGATTGAGGTGATGCGCTAAAAGGATTGAAATTAGGGTTTACACTGATGTTAGGCGCTACGGGAGCGGCTTTGTGTTTGGCATATGGCGTTTCAAAGGAAGGATCTGTTGCAAAATCCAAGGCAGGCGCAATACTAAATTGCCCTAAACTGTGTTTGATGGCCGCGCGAAGTACGGCATACAAGGCATGGTCATCTTCAAACTTAACTTCAGTTTTGGTAGGATGTATGTTGATATCCAGCTGTGCAGGCGGCACTTCAAGAAATAGAAAATAACCGGGCTGTTGATCTGGGGATAACAATCCTTCAAAGGCTGCCAAAACGGCATGATGTAGATAGCCATTCTTAATAAAACGATTATTTACGAAGAAAAACTGCTGGTGCCTTGATTTTTTGGCAAATTTTGGTTTCAAAACAAATCCACTGACTTCAACCAGTTCTGTTTTCTCATCAACAGGCACAAGACGTTCGTCAAATTTTGCGCCAAAAATATGTGATATGCGCTGGCGTCTGCTTGATGCTGGCAACTGAAAAACCTCACTTCCATTGTGTAAAAGTTCAAAATGGATATCGTGATGCACAAGCGCCACACGATGGAATTCGTCTGTAATATGTCTAAATTCTACTTGGGGTGATTTTAAAAAATTACGCCTAGCGGGAATATTAAAAAAGAGGTTTTTTACCGTTATGGAAGTGCCTTGCGCAGCTGTTGTGCGTTGTTGTTGGCTTACCTCAGAACCTGCTATATCTATGCGGACACCCAAATCATCCTGTTCGTTTTTGGTAATAAGCTGCACTTGTGCAACTGCGGCAATACTCGCCATCGCCTCGCCTCTGAAACCTTTGGTATTTAGTTTAAATAAATCTGCTGCGCTGCTAATTTTTGATGTAGCGTGACGTTCAAAGCACATGCGCGCATCATTCTCGCTCATGCCTTTGCCGTTGTCTACCACTTGTATGTGTGCCTTGCCTGCTTCTTTCACAACAAGTGATATGCGTGTTGCTCCAGCGTCAATAGCGTTTTCCAACAGCTCTTTAACTACGGAAGCGGGCCTTTGCACTACCTCACCTGCAGCAATTTGATTGGCTACATGGTCGGGAAGTAATTGAATAACGTCTCCCATATTTTTCAAAAAATAGAGAGATCAAAATCAAGCACATAAAGAGCACCCAGCAACAACAAACCTATAAGCATCAATAACAAGGGTGATACGCCTTTGTTATTTCGATTACGACTCATGTTGCGAGCTTCACGCCAATGTGCGCCAAAATCGTTTTTGTTGGGCATTTCACGATAGCGTTCAAAAGTATTTTCAAATGCATACGGATTTGTCTCCTCCTTACCCTTATAATAACGAGGGGTGTAGTTAAATCTTCTGTTGTTACGTTGTTTGTTAAAAGATAGTCGCACGATCTCGGATTGATTATCAAATGTACAAAAAGCGGACTAATACCTACAATAGCTATCTTTGTTTTATGATTAAGAACCAACTCGAACAATTAAAGCAATGGCTAGACAAGCCAGCAACGGTCGTCATTATACCTCACAAAAACCCCGATGGCGATGCCATGGGGAGCTGTTTGGCTTGGCAGGGCATGCTAAATCAACTAGGGCATAGCACCTCCGTTATCGCACCCAACGACTACCCTACCTTCTTACATTGGCTCCCGGGGCACGATGGCGTATTGATTTATGAAAACGACCAAGAACTAGCAGACAAGCTAATTGCTGGGGCAGATATGGTTTTTACGCTTGACTTTAACACGCTCAAACGCATTGACCAAATGGGTGCTCGTGTAGCAGAAAGTGCTGCCAAAAAAGTCATGATTGATCATCATCAAGAACCCGACGATTATGCTGATATCACGTTCTCAAATCCCGCCATAGGCTCAACCTGTGAGTTTGTGTTTCAAATTATTGATGCCATGGGTCTTGCCAAACATATAAACCAAGACATTGCCAGTTGCCTCTACACAGGAATCGTTACTGACACAGGATCGTTTAGATTCCCAAGTGTTACCTCAGCTACCCACCGTGCAGTAGCTACTCTGATTGATGCTGGTGCCAACCACAGTGAAATTCACGAAAAAATCAAAGACAATGCAAGACCTGACAGATTAAAGCTATTGGGAATTGCGCTCAAAAACATGGTTTTTATTTCGGAATATAAGACAGCCTATATTACCATAAGTCAAGACGAATTAGACGCTTGCAACTACCAGAAAGGCGACACAGAAGGTTTTGTTAATTACGGACTTTCTGTCGCTGGAATTGAAATGGCTGTACTTATGACAGAAAGCAAAAAGGAAGAGATGATTAAAATTTCCTTTAGAAGTAAAGGAGATTTGGCCGTTAATCTTTTTGCTAAAACCTATTTCGAAGGGGGTGGCCACATCAACGCAGCAGGCGGAAAATCGGACAAATCACTTCGAGAGACAGAAGCGTATTTCCTCAAATCACTGGCTGCATTTTTATCGTGACCGCATATTTTGTACTTTTCCAATCTTAAATTTTAAATTATGAACAACAAAATCCTATTCGCTGCATTCATTTTTACCCTAATCGTTGGATGCTCAACTTCAAAAAATGGCGTTGAAAAAGGGCTTTATGCTGAATTCAATACCAATAAAGGAACCATCACCCTTCAACTTGCTTTCGATCAAACTCCCAATACGGTAGCAAACTTTGTTTCCTTGGCAGAAGGAACGAACAACCAAGTAGACAGCACCTATTTAGGTAAAAAATATTATGATGGACTTGTCTTTCACCGTGTTATCCCTGATTTCATGATACAAGGTGGTGACCCCACAGCAACGGGAACCGGTGGTCCTGGATATGCTTTTGAGGATGAGATTGTTGAAACCCTAAAACACGATGGCCCTGGTGTCTTGTCTATGGCCAATGCAGGCCCTAATACCAACGGCAGTCAGTTTTTTATAACCCACAAGGAAACCCCTTGGCTCGATGGCAAACACAGTGTTTTTGGCAAGGTGATTTCTGGTCAAGAAGTGGTTGACTCTATTCAACAAAATGACACCATCGTTTCCGTTAACATTATCCGTAAAGGCAGCAAAGCAAGAAAATTTAAAGCAGCCAAAATTTTCGATGCCTATTTTGATGGTATTGAAGAGAGAAAAGCAGCCAAGCTTGCTGCGCAAGAACAGGTAAAATCCGATAAGGTAGCAGCCTTGAGTAAACTAAAAGAAAATACAACCACTACCGATAGTGGATTGGCCTATGTGATTACAACTAAAACAGATGGTGCGCAGGTCGTTGCGGGAAAGACCGCAAAAACGCACTATGCCGTGTATTTTGAAAATGGAGATTTATTGGATACTTCAATAGCTGAGGTTGCAAAGGCTTATGACAAATTTGATCAAAGGCGTGAGAGCGGTGGTGGCTATATCCCCATTGAGGCGCGTATTGATCCAGAAGTGTCGCTTATTGCAGGCTTCAAAGAGGGCTTGTCCTTGCTTAAAGAAGGTGAGAAAGCAACATTATACCTTCCGTATCAAATCGCCTATGGCGAGCAGGGAAATTCCGTAATTCCACCCAAATCAACCCTTATTTTTGAAGTGGAAATTGTAGCACTCCTCGGGGAATGATTTTCAAGATGCGGCACTTCATACTGCTGTGTTTATTCCTGTTCTTTTTGGGTTTTTTAATGCTGACTTTTGACAATGAATGGGTACACGCTCTTTATGGCCAAAGCATTTATCCCAACATATCAGCCCTCAATCAGTTTTTGTGGTCAAAAGTGCCCTTTTCAATTGGAGACTTTGGCTACATTATGGGAATATTATTTGTCCTTTTTCGATTGAGGCACTTTAAATTGAAGCGTCATATTGGGCAGGTGCTTGCTAATGTCTTTATCATCGTTAGTTTGTTCTATATTTCTTGGGGAATGCATTATTTTAAAACCCCATTACGGGTTTCGCGAACGCTACCCACTACAATATCATTGGAACATTTGAAAGAGACTACGCAACATTATGCCCTTACATTAACTGCGCAACACCAACAAATAAGCCATGATTCTTTAAAAGCAGTTGTCACTCCGCTGGAAACGGATGCGCTGCTTGCCTTAGCTACCAAGACTATGGAACATTCCAGCTTGCGCCCCCCTAGAGCACATGGAAAAGCAAAAGCTACCCTGTTCCCTACCATGTTGAGTTATATGGGTTTTGGTGGGTATTTAAATCCCTTTACACACGAAGCGCAAGTAAATACCTTGCAGCCAAAGCTTCGTATACTTACGACTGCTTGTCACGAGATTGCACATCAATGGGGAATAGCAGCAGAGGACGAAGCCAACTATTTCAGCATCAAAGCATCGACTGCATCTGACAACGCAGTGGTTAGCTATGCAGGTCACCTATTGGCATTTCAACACATGATTAATAGCCTCTACAAGGCTGATGCAAAGCAAGCTAAAGCAATAATGGCTAAGCTACCTGAAGGAATTCTTGAAAATATTAGCGAAGTACGTACGTTTTGGGAAAAGTATCAAAACCCTTTTGAGAAGGTTTTTGAGCGAAGTTATGACCAATACCTAAAAGTCAACCAACAGCAAGCAGGGATTCAAAGCTACTCGCTGGTGGTCGATCTTTTGGTTGATGATTTTATCAATCAATAATTACAGGTAAGCCTAAGGCCTCGCTGTTTTGTATTGCTTTCGCTGTTGCAGCAGCCAGTGCATCCACTTGAAGCGACAATGTATTGAGCAGCACAACTGCCATATCATAGCTTTCCATTTGCATTGCCGTTGGACCGTAGGTGTTGGAGTAAAAACCTCTAGATGCCACAGATATTCTAAAAGAAAGCGTTGGCGAGTCTTTCTCCCCTACTTCTCCCTTAGCATCACTGCCGTTAATTCTGCGTGCCAAAGCATGTTGTTCATTCTGCAAGCTAAATACGGTCTTATAGAGAGCATCTTGGTTTTCCTGTGCAAAGCCAATAGCTTTTGATAAAGCAGCTATTTTTTTCTTGGTTTTATCAAGCGTTTTATTCATTTTTTCTGCTGCTATATAGAGTTCGTTAAGCTTAGTTTTGTAAGCAAGATGCGAAGCAGCTTCTGGATTTGTCAGCACATTTTGACGTAGTCGTGTTACTTTAAATGCTTCCATTTGTGAAAGCTGGCGTAAGGTGCCATTATGCTTTTTAAACAATTGTACATAGTACGTGCCTGGTGCTACATCTGAACGCAACCCTGTGCCATTATCACGACTGGAATGGATATCCAAAGCTGATGCAAGACGCTCTCGTAAATCCCAATGCTTTCGATGGATTCCTTTGCTATATGGGCCCGTTAGCTCCGTTAGCACCTTACCAGAAGCATTTGTCACCCGCAAAATGGCTTGTGGTTTCTTCTCAAAATCTTCGTCGTCCAATGCCTTCCAACCTGGGAATGGAATGTCCTTTTTGTCTTTCTTTAGTTTCTTTTCAGATGCCTTACGTTTGGCTTTCATGGTTTTGATGTCATCAGCTATATAGTACGTGAACTGTGCGCCATAAGTTGGGTTTTTAGCTGTGTAAAAAGACGCCCCTTGACTAGAGGTGCCGCCACGCTCTTGCACATACTGCAAGGCTTTTTTTACTGGAAAAAGCTGATTGCCATTAGCTAAATTTTCAGCTGAAATACCACGTAAGGGGCTATAATCATCTAGAATATAGTAACTACGCCCAAAAGTAGCAGCTACCAAATCGTTTTCACGCTTTTGGATAGCCAAATCACGAACAGAAATCGTGGGCATCCCATTGCTGAATTTATGCCAATTATCCCCTTGGTTAAGACTTATATAAACTCCGTATTCTGTTCCTAAAAACAACAATTTCGGATTTACGTGATCTTGAACCAATCGCCATATGAGCGTTCCTTCTGGAATACCTTCTGTAATGGATTTCCACGACTTCCCGCCATTGGTTGTCTTGTAGAGCATAGGGCGATAGTCACCAAATTTGTGATTATCCAATGCCACATAGGCAATGTTGGCGTCAAACATATCAGCTTTGATATCGTTAACAAAAGCAGTAGCAGGTGCGTCGGGAAGCTTATCAACAGTCACCGCAGTCCATGTAGCACCTCCGTCTTTGGTGGTGTGCAAGAGACCGTCGTCTGTACCGGCATATAATATGTTTTCGTCTTGTGCAGATTCGGCTAGAGAAGTAATGGTATTATACGTTGACATGGCGTATACATCCCAAGCGGCATCCCAGCTCTGTTTTCGGCCCATAATTGGCAAGGCTAAGCGCTCTTCATTTTTTGTCAAATCAGTTGATATAGCAGCCCAACTGTCTCCCCTATTTTCTGAACGCCAAACACGCTGCGAACCGAAATAAAGGCGTTTTGGGTTGTGTTGGCTCACCAATATGGGTGCGTCCCAGTTGAAACGTTCATAAGGCTCGTCTAGTCCGTTCTGAGGGCGTATATAAACTGCTTCACCTGTTGTTCTGTCCACACGATGTAAATTACCCTGTTGTGATTGGGCATACACAATAGCTGGATTACCCGGCTCTGTAGCAGGCTGGTGTCCATCGCCTCCCAATAACACAAACCAGTCTGCGTTACTAATACCATTTCTATTAAAGGTCTGAGAAGGACCTCCCTGAGTATTATTGTCTTGCGTTCCCCCAAAAATATTATAGAAGGGATATGCATCATCCACAGCAAGCTTGTAAAACTGCGTCAAGGGCAGGTTGTTGACAAATTTCCAGTTTTCTGTATCGTCAAAGGTTTCGTACAGTCCCCCATCCGTACCCACTAAAATATAATTGGGGTCGTTGGCTTTAAACACCATCGCGTGGCTATCCACGTGTTTTTTGGTTTCGTTCATCTGATAGAAAGTTTTACCTCCATTTTCAGAAACCAATACGTAATTATTCATCAAAAATATTTTGTCAAACACATGTGGAGAGGCAATTAGTTCTTGGTAATAATGCGGTCCTGTCCCCCCAGAGACAGTATCGGACATTTTTTTCCAACTTTCACCTCCGTTCTCAGAACGATACACGGCACCTTCTCGCCTTTCCAGTTCAATAGCTGCATACAACACATCGGGTTTTTGAGGGGATATTGTCAAACCAATTTTACCCATTTCCGAAGATGGTAGCCCGGTTTTAAGTTTTCGCCAGCGCTCACCACCATCAACAGATTTGTACAAGGCTGTGCCAGGGCCACCACCCATATAAGCAGCTACATTGCGATGGCGTTGCCAGCTGGCTGCATAGAGTACGTTTGGGTCGCGAGGGTCAATAACAAGGTCAGTAACTCCAGTCCATTCGTCCAGATCCATCGTTTGTTTCCATGAATTACCACCATCAGTAGATTTATATAAACCGCGTTCGCCACCAGAACTCCACAAAGGGCCTTGAGCAGCTACCCATAGCGTATTTGAATCTGTTGGGTGTACAATTATTTTAGAAATATGTTCTGACTTTTTAAGCCCTTTATTTGCCCAAGTCTTGCCTCCATCACGGCTCAAATACAGCCCATGACCAATTCCTACGTGTCTACCGCCTACATTCTCACCCGTTCCAAGCCAAACGGTTTGGCTGTTGTTAGGATCAAGTGTAATTGCGCCTGTGGAATAGAATGATTGCTTATCTGTTAGGGGCTTCCAGGTAGTTCCAGCATTTGTTGTTTTCCACACCCCCCCAGAGCCGACCGCAACATACCATATATTTTCATTGTTGGGATCTATAGCGATATCCGCAATACGACCCGACATAAACGCTGGGCCTACACTGCGAAACGAAAAGCCACTTAGGGCTTGCTCAACAGGACTTTTGTCTTTTTCTTTATCTTTATCTTGTGAATATAAGGTTGGAGAACAGAGCAATAAAGCCGTAAATAAGAAAGATAGAAATCGCATTATTAAGGGGTTTAAAAAATTAGTATGTCAATGTAATATTTATTTTTTAAATCATCGGTATATAGCATTATAATGCACAAGCAATGTGTATTTTTGCCTCATGCGAAGAAACAAACCACAACCCCCCATCGAAAAATTAACAATAGACGGCATTGCCCAGAAAGGCAAAGGCGTTGGGCGTACCCAAGACGGTCAAGTGGTCTTTGTAAAAGGCGCCATCCCTGGAGATATTGTAAGCGTTGCCGTTCAAAAGAAAAGGCGCCGCCATCTTGAGGGTAAGGTTTCGAATATCATCAAGGCCAGTCCCGATAGAATTGAAGCTGTATGTGATCATTTTGGTGTATGTGGTGGTTGCAGCTGGCAGCATATGTCGTATGATGCACAATTGAGACACAAACAAACTGAGGTAAATGAAGCCTTAACACGCATCGGGGGGCTTGAAAAGATAAACTACGCACCCATTATCGGATGTAACGAAACCTTTGGCTACCGAAACAAGATGGAATTTAGCTTTTCAGCACGACGCTGGCTGAGTTTTGAAGAAATTAATGGAGATAACAAAATTGAAGACCGCACAGCACTCGGATTCCATATTCCAGGGATGTGGGATAAAATTGTGGATATTGAACATTGCCACATCCAACCAGAATTGCCTAATAAAATCAGAAATGAGATTAGGAACTATGCCCGAAAAAATAATTTGAGCTTTTATGATGCTCGAGCGCAAGAAGGGTTTTTACGTTCCTTGATGCTTCGCACGACACTTTCTGGTGAATTAATGGTCGTTATGCAGTTTTTTCACGAAGATAAAGCTGCACAAATGGGCATATTGACCTTTCTAAAGGAAACCTTCCCACAAATTACCTCCTTGCAATACATCATCAACGAGAAGGGGAACGACACCATCTATGATCAAGAGATCCACTGCTTTAGTGGAACAGCCTACATCACTGAAAAAATGGGTGAATTGTCATTTCGCATCACAGCAAAGGCCTTTTATCAAACCAATCCAGCCCAAGCTGAAGTATTATATGCCAAAGCTTTAGAGATGGCGGAGCTAAAACCCACTGACGTGGTGTATGACTTGTACACTGGCTTGGGAACCATTGCCCAATATGTCGCACATGCGTGTAAAAAAGTGATTGGTGTGGAATCTGTTCCCGACGCCATTGTTGCTGCAAAAGAAAATGCAAAACGAAATAAAATCGATAATGCAACATTCAAAGTAGGCGATATGCGAAAGGTTTTTACCGACAGTTTTGTCAAACGCTACAATACCCCAGACATTATTATCACAGACCCTCCCCGTGACGGTATGCATAAAGATGTAATTGAACAATTACTTAAGATAAATCCATCTAAAATACTGTATATCAGCTGTAATCCATCAACACAAGCGCGAGATTTAGCTATGTTAAAAGAGAAGTATAAGGTAGAACTCAGCCAAGCAGTTGATATGTTTCCCCACACCCAGCACGTTGAAAATATTGTACTTTTGTCTAAGATCTCATGAAGCAGTTTTTAACCCTTAGCGCTGTAGTATTGTTATGTCTTTGTGCATGCGAACCTGATGACATCTGTCTTGAAGGCACACCCGGAACACCTCAACTAATTGTGGTGTTTTATGATAAGAATCAACCTGAATCCAAGAAGTCAGTATCTAATTTACAGGTTAAGGGTACAGATATGGAGACTTTGTTATACGATGCCACCTTAGACTCGATAGCACTTCCCCTTAAAACCCTAACAAACAGCACCTCTTTTACATTAAAAGCTACCCAAAATGGTATAGATGCTGAAGACATTATTGCGTTTAACTACAACCCAAAAGACGAATTTATAAGCCGTGCTTGCGGATACAAAACTATTTTTGATAATTTGACAATATCCACTGCAAATACATGGAATTGGATACATAATATAGAAATTATAAATAATTCAATTCCAGATAATTACAATACTCATGTTGAAATATTACATTAATTTTTTAACATTGCTTGTTTTTACCACTGTTTGGTCTCAAACAGCGGTTGAAAAGGATAGTTTGCCTAGTGAATTGCGCTACGGCTTACGCCTTGGAATAGACATAAGCAAACCCATACGTATGTTGGTTGAGCCTACATACAAAGGGTTGGAATTGGTAGGAGATTATCGACTTACAAGAAACCTATACATAGCAGGTGAGCTTGGCAATGAAACCAAAAATGTAAATCAAGACGGTGTGCATTTTGAAACTGCTGGCACCTACCTAAAGCTTGGTGTTGATTATAATGTCTATGATAATTGGCGTGGCATGGACAACTTAATTATTGTTGGGTTTCGATATGGCATTAGCCAGCACAAACAGACATTGCTAGGTTATAATCGCTTAATAGATAATAAATATTGGAACGAGACCAATCTAGTGTCGCTAAACACACCCATTACCTACGAAGGACTAAACGGACAATGGATTGAACTTCATCTTGGTTTTAAAGCTGAACTACTGCGTAACCTCTACATGGGTGTTAGCATGCAAATGCATCGCTTGTTATCAGCTAAAAGTCCAGGTAATTTCGAAAATTTATTTATCCCAGGATTTAATAAGGTACTAACTGAAAATCCTTATGGTGCGGGAATAAACTATACGATAAGCTATCAGTTGCCAATCTATAAGAAGTAATCAACACTTATACGGCACTTTTCGCCAAGGCAATTTCACCCACATCACCTCTTTTTTTACCAAAAATTTAGGCGCACTTAAACTAGCCAAGACTGCAGCCATTAGCATTGCCAACAAGTATGAAAGGCCAAGCAACAGCAGGACATAGCGAAAAAAAAGAAACAGTACTCCAAAGCATAACAGATTATATATGAAGGCTTTTGTCGTTGCACGCATTATTCAGGCTTGATTTTATGAATCTTCTTAGTTCCGCTATAAAGGGCATACTTCACAAGTTTACTTTCAAGCTTGCCGTTAAAGACCTTAATACGTCTTGAAGGTCTTAATCCAACAAATTTCAAGGCTTCCATATTTGCGGTAATAAGCCACGCTTGGGACCCCGAATAAGATTGTTTAAGGGTGTCGCCTATGCGACTATAAAAGACATCCACATCGATGGGAAGGCGCTCACCATAGGGTGGATTAAACAAGATATGAAGTGATTTGTCTGGATCTTCTTTTTCTGTTCTAAAAAAATCTTGTCTTTCAATTTTGATAAAATCGTTCAAATTGGCATTGCTGATATTTTGTTCTGCTTTTCGAATGGCAGAGGGCGCCTTGTCGTAACCTGTTATGGTATAATCAAAAGACCTTGTTTTGTTTAGTGCGGATTCTTCTATATTTTCATAGAGATCATTATCCCAATCTGACCATTTTTGAAAGGCAAACTCTTTTCGGTTCAAATTGGGGGGAATATTACAGGCGATCATAGCAGCTTCAATCAATAACGTACCGCTTCCGCACATGGGATCGAGAAAATCAGTATCACCACGCCAACCAGAAAGCATCAATATACCGGCTGCCAACACCTCGTTTATGGGTGCAATATTGGTGGCAGAACGATAACCGCGCTGGTGCAAAGAAGTTCCAGAACTATCGAGTGAAACCTCTACGATTCTATCAGTAACATATAAATGAATACTAAAGTCAGGGAAGTCCTTGTCTACATTTGGACGTGTTCCTAGACGAGTACGAAGTCGGTCGACCAATCCATCTTTTGCTTTAAGGGCGACATACATAGTGTTGTGTGGATCACTTGTCATTACCGTAGCACGTATGGCAAACGTGCTGTTTTCATTCATGATCTCTTCCCACGCGATATCATGCATGGCTTGATAGACATCATCAATTTTTGAGATGTTACTTCGATGAATAGGCTTTAGAATACGCAAGGCGGTACGCAAACACAAATTTGCTTTGTACATAAAGCCCGTATCGCCAACAAACTGAACATTTCGCACGCCGATTTTAACAGCTTGAGCACCCAAAGTTTTTAGCTCTTGAGCCAATATCTCTTCCAAGCCAAATAAGGTTTTGGCTACCATAGGAAACAGTCCCGAATCACTTTTATTCATGTGCATAAATTTAGGTTAACTATTTGATTTTTAATCATTTCCTTTTGGTTAGAAATTTACAGCTCTTGTTTAAATATCGCTTTACGAGTTCATGGGGCTAAAATAGCTTAAATTTGTAGGATGATGGAAGATAATCCTGCTTGGTATCAGACTTGGTTTGACACACCTTATTACCACATATTATATCAAGACAGAGACATTGCTGAAGCAACACTTTTCTTGCAAAACCTATTGGCGTATCTTAAGCTAGGGCAGCACCAAAACATCTTAGACATCGCTTGTGGTCGGGGCCGTCACGCCATACACCTCGCCGAACAAGGTTTTTCTGTAACAGGAATCGACCTAAGTCCTAACAGTATTTCCTTTGCGCAAGAAGAAGCAAAAACCAAAGGCTTAACTGCTGAATTTTATGTTCACGATATGCGAAAACCTGCACACAGGCAAGCTGCAGTGGTGTTAAATCTATTTACAAGTATTGGTTACTTTGAAGATAAAAAGGACAATCTAAGGGCCATACAGGCTTTTTATGAAAGCATAGCCGCGGGTGGTCATGTGGTTATTGACTTTCTACACGCCCCCAGCGTAAAACAAGGTCTAGTGGCAGATGAAGTGGTCACCAAAGGCGGTATACAGTTTACATTAAAACGCAGTTTCAAATCGGGGTGGATCCAAAAAGACATTTCTTTTCAGCATGAGGGGAAATCCTATGCGTTCCAAGAGCGGGTAGCAGCACTTGAGCTTTCCGATTTTAAGGAAATGCTTGAGGCGGTTGGTTTTAAGATTCAAGATGTATTTGGCGATTATAATTTAAGTCCATTTGAGGCAGAAACCGCAGAACGTTTAATTTTGGTTGCAAGAAAATGAATTACATCCTCCCCTTTTTGGCAGTTGCCCTAGGAGCAATATTTGTGTTAATTGGAAAATCAACACTAAAAAAGCAATTGTCCTTGCTGTTGGCTTTCAGTGGTGCCTTTCTATTGGCCACCACAATAACGGCGGTATTTCCAGAAATATTCGTTCATGGAAATAGCCAAACCAGCTATTGGGTATTGGCAGGTATCGTGGTGCAAATAGCATTGGAAAATCTCACCAAGGGGGCAGAGCACGGCCATATTCACATACATGGCAACGCCAACTTACCTTGGGATTTGGTCATTGGAATATCATTACATGCCTTTATCGAAGGTTTTCCTATAGCGCAACATCAAGAATTACTTTGGGCTGTTGCCATTCATAAATTACCTGTAGCCATGTTACTTGTAACCGCACTATGGCAATCCAAATCGTCCATGTCTCGTAAGTTCACGATATTATTAGTATTTGGTCTGATGACGCCGCTTGGGAGTTTTTGCAATGAGAACATACCAGAGCTACAAGTCTATGCCCTTAACATCACAGCATTAGTCGCTGGTGCAATGTTGCATATTTCTACTACGATACTTTTTGAGAGTGTAGAAAACCACAAACTTAAACTACCCAAAGTACTGGTAATACTTTTTGGATTGGGTCTGGCTGCCCTATTGCATTAGAAGTTGCCATACATATTTGCACAAAACTTGAAGACAATAAAATTCATGAAATTTTGCTATTTCATTTAATTTCCTTGCAAACTGATTCCGTTTTTTTCTACATTTGAACTTGTAATCAGTACCCAAATCTGCGTTACGCTAAACTATTAGTACAGCATACGCCATAACGTATCATTTTTGGGACTAAAAACTAAATGCCCTAAATGAAAAAACACGTTATTATATTTGAAGCGCGTGGCGGTTCTGACAAAGGACCCTACGGATTTAGAAAGGATTCAAAACCCATAATTGACTCACTTAAAAAAAGGGGGTGGACTGCTGAAATTATTTTTTACAGAGATGAAGACAGGGGTGAAATTTACAGATATACGTACGAAAAAGCAGATGCCTATATCAGTCGTGTTAACCCTGGAAATCTATACGATGAAACGGGTTATTTTCAAATGCTAAAAGAGCTGGTCATGCATGGTATTGAAGGTCTCCCGCACCCAGATGCCATGAACGCTTATGGTGCAAAAAACTCAGTTGAACAGCTCAAGGGTACGGCTATCGTTCCTGAAGATGTGTACACCTACTATGATTTTGACGCTTTAAAAGAACATTTTCCAAAATCACTAGCAAAGAATGTACGTGTACTAAAACAAAACAGAGGGTCTACGGGCGAAGGAATTTGGCGTGTAGAGGTAATTGATAGGAAAAAATACAAGAATGAAATACCGCTAGACGCTCGAATAAAATTAACTGAAGCAAAGGACAACCACACAGAAGAAAAGAGCTTACAGGAGTTTTTGGAATTTTGCATCCAATACCTAGAAGGAAACAACGGGCTGTTACTAGATATGGCTTTTTTAGCGCGAATCAAAGAAGGTGATATTCGGGTGTTGATGTTGCGCAACAAAGTAGTTAATGTGGTGCACAAAAAGCCGATCGCCAAAAAAGATGCTTTTTCTGCCACTTTATTTTCCGGCGCAAAATACCGATATGACAAACCAGAAAAGTGGCCAGAACTTGTGAAATTAGTTGAGAAAATGGTACCTACCATTCAGCAAAGGCTGGGTAACTATGACATACCCTTGATTTGGACAGCTGATTTTATATTGGATACCGATCCTAAAACCAAAAAAGACAGTTATGTATTGGGTGAGATAAACGCTTCATGCGTAGGCTTTACTACATTTTTGGAACTAAGCGAGAATATTGCAGATGAAGTATTGGCTTTGTTGGATGCCGAGTCGGCAGTTAACACACGTTGGGGGCCATTTAGAAGGTAATATTATGGAATAAAAAAACCCTCTAAGAAAACTTAGAGGGTTTTAAATAAGAAGGCGACGACATACTCTCCCACCAGTGGCAGTACCATCTGCGCTATTGGGCTTAACTTCTCTGTTCGAGATGGGAAGAGGTGAGCCCCAATGCAATAGTCACCTTAACGGATTACACGCTGCTCCAAAGTGAAGACGTGTATCGCAGTAGTTGGGGTACAACAAACTGCGCAATACAATCATATTGAGAATTAAAAATAGATAGCTAGCAAAAGATAATAACAACAAAAAAGAAAAGGTTGTTACGATAGATTTATGGGTAATTAGTATCACTCGGCTATGACATTACTGCCTTTACACCTGTAACCTATCAACGTCATCGTCTCTGACGACCCTTAAAAGAAATCTCATCTTGTGGTGGGTTTCGCGCTTATATGCTTTCAGCGCTTATCCCTTCCCAACATAGCTACTCTGCAATGCTCCTGGCGGAACAACAGATACACCAGCGG
>JAHEIX010000016.1:0-2733 GCA_024639165.1 Flavobacteriaceae bacterium
GTGTTTAAAGCTATTTTTTTGTTATAAATTAAACAGGGAGGGCTAAAGCCCTCCCTTTAATGTATTGGTTTGTTAAATTGTTATCTGACAATCACAAAACGAGCTGTTCCTGTTTTATCTGCTGAACGCATTCTGATAATGTAATTTCCAGACTCTAGGTCTACAACAGATAAGTTGTTGTTGTTAAATAGTCCCTCTGAAACCTTTTTTCCTGCAATAGAATAAACTTCGTATGAT
Organism: Flavobacteriaceae bacterium; assembly: GCA_024639165.1. Lineage (GTDB taxonomy): Bacteria > Bacteroidota > Bacteroidia > Flavobacteriales > Flavobacteriaceae > UBA7446. Next base: position 238 of record JAHEIX010000016.1, read on the forward strand.
GTCCACTTGTCTGTTCCAATTACCGTTAAATTCTCGGTGGTTGGGTTTGGATACACTTTACAAGAAACTATCAACTCTGAAACAGAAGATCGATCAACCCAAGCTGCTACATCGCTAAGTTTTCTTGGGAAAATTTGATACCCGCTGTTGTAAGGAGCGTCTCTATCGTACTGCCCACCAATACCGGTAATCACCATCGTGTCTGCAACAATTGCTTCACCCGGCATATCTACGATATCCTTATCGATTCTTACTTGGAATGTGTCCATGTTGGCGTTTGTCAACTCAACGTTACCGTTATTTGGCCAAACTGTGGTGGTATCATTTGTTATCCAAACTTTTGCCAACTGAATAAATTCTGATTCTGTATCTTCAGATGGAGCATCTACAACCGTTGGGGATGCTAACGTATTACCTTGGCTATTTAACTTAATGCTATCTGCTTTTAGCTCTAATAATCCGTTATAGAACTCTATCTGTCCTCTAACCGTAATTTCATCTCCTTCAGTAACAACATAGTCGCTTACATCATCGAAATTAAAAATGTTTATTCCGCTAGTTGCGTCAATTATGGTAAAAGACAACCCTTCGTTACCATCATAGTCTATACCATAAACAACACCTGTAATTTCATATTTAGTTCCTTTGTTGTTTGGTGTTAAGTCAGCATCTAGGTCAACTACATCGACAATGTCGGCAACAATGTAATCATCATTAACAATAACAACTTCAGAAGTTGAGTCTGTTGCAAAAATTGCATTTGCACTCAGGTTTTGAAGTGCTAAGGTAATGTTCTTGTTTGCACCACCGTCTGTGTTATTTGAAATATCCATTGTTACTGTTTGGTTTGTTGCATCGCCAGGGTTGAATGTTAATTTGGTAGCGGAGGTTATGGTATAATCTGTTCCCTCAACTGCTGATCCGCCTGTAATTACAACTTCTACTGTTGTTGCTTCTGATTTCGATGGTTCTTTTATAGAAACCTCAACTGAAGCTGTTCCAGCGTCCTCATCCACAAAGTATCTTCCTTTTGTAAATTGTACCTCTGGGGTTGCCGCAGGGTAACAATCACAATCATGTGCTCCAAGATAAGTCCATGTGTTTTGAGCATAAACCTCCCATTGGTCTTTAGAGGATGTGGCCCAATCTGCACCTGACTTTGTTGATGCTTTACGAACCAAGGTTTTGTCTTTAGTTGCATTAGCTGTGCCTGAAACTTCCCATCCGCTTCCGGGATCTGGACCCAACTCCCCAATCTCGTCAACTAATGAATAGTCGCTTTTTTTCCATAATGCGTACCAGTCGTCGCCGTTTGACAAAAACCTGTGAGTTGTATCTCCTTTAGCGGCAATCGTTGCATCTGCATCAGGATGTGCAATAACAAACACCTCTCCAGCTTTTACTGTTTTACCGGAAAATAGGCCCGAATTATTGTACTCAAAAGAGTTGCTTACTTTTTTGTATTCGTATCTCCACCAGCCACCGCCAAAATTAACATCTACTGTCATTGCGGTATCTCCAGCAATTTTATACTCATACTTCACAGAGTCGGGGGCGTTGGCGTTGTTGTTTATCTCTCCGCCATTTGTTGCTTTTGGAAGACCCACATGGCTGCCTTTTCCATAGACAGTAAATGTTCCATCTCCATGATCCTTCCATGTTCCCATTTTTGATCCATCAAATGGTGCTACCGGCTTCGCACAACCTTCGGCCGCACCGCTTTGCCATCCCTCTACCCAGGTTTCTGAGCCCATTACGTTTTGAAATGCACCTCCATTGTGAAAAACAACCCGGTCGTCTGCAAGGCATCCTCGTGTGCTTGAATTAATTACGGTATTATACCAACCAATATCTCCTTTGTTTGGTCCGACACCAATAAACGTGAGTTCCCAAGACCCGTTTAGGCCTCTGTCTCCACAACCATTCGAACAGCTAACCAAAAGATAGTCCTCTAGGTTTATGTCGCTAGGTGAAGAGTTGTAAATTTCTAAGTACTTGTGATTGCTTGACCCTTCTGCATACTCGCTAAAGAATATGTCTGAACATTGGGCCGAAGCTAAAATGCTGATAAATAGTAAAAATACTATGCTGTAAATTTTTTTCATTTTGATTGTTATTTAGAATCAAAGATATCAGATTCTCACTAAGAAATCACGAAAAAATTGTAAAGAATACCACAAATAATTAAGATTTGCGAATGAGTAGCGGATTAAGGTTGGTTTTTGTCACGCTTTTTTTTGCAATATGTTTGATTTTTGTCTTATCTGTTTTTGTTTTTCGCCCTGAAACAAACGACAGCTTAGAGTACCAAAAAACTGCTAAAAACCTAGTAAACAAAAATCTATTTTACTCCGGGGACACCAATGAAACAGTTGACTACCGTCTATTTTCAAAACGCACTATTGGTTATCCTGTTTTTCTTGTTTTTCAAAACAACACCACCTGGATTGTTAGGGTAGCTTCTGTTTTTTTGCTTCTGTTAAACTTCTTTGTTGG
>JAHEIX010000017.1:0-2714 GCA_024639165.1 Flavobacteriaceae bacterium
TTTTACTAAAGCTGTTTGTCCCGCGTCACTAAGCCAGTTTTCAATTAACATTTTGACAGAAACCCCATCAATTTTTTTTGTGTAATGTTTGTTAGCGGTGATAACATGACCCCATGTCTGAGACCCATCTACTTTAAACTTTTCAGCATCAACCGAAAACCCAGCATCATAAAACTTAATATCATTTCTAATACTCTTCCGTACCTTATTCATATCTCCTTTGATGTATGGATCACCAATGTTCCAAATTGGGAAAACATGTTTTATTTTCATTGATATGAATTTAGATCTTTGTGGAAAGCATGCAGACCAATGCCCTTTGCAATGCTTAGGCATATTTCCGTAGACAAACTTATTTATTTCCACCCATGGACCCTTCGTCCAACCTTGGCGGACACGGCGAGATTCTGAATCTAACCAAAAACTATCTACGATTACCTTTGGATTTTTGTATTTTTTAATTAAGTCAGAGTTGAAGCCCAACCCGATTGCGCCTGCTGAGTAGCCAGCAAATACGAGATCATTCGCCGATCTGAAATCGGCATCCATTTGATTGAAGACATCTTCAACAATTTTGCGACCATGGAAATAGACTTTTCTGCCATCCACGATATTCGTGTGTGCGCCTTGATGTAGATCACTTGTGCAGTAAGGAATAACAACAACATTAAAGCCTTTTTTCTTGAAATCCTTCACAATTGGATAATGAAGGCCGTAGTTTCCATCTGTAATCGGCTTTTTCCACCTGCTTTGACGTTTTTTGTAGGCATCAGGTGTCGTAGCTGCACCTCCACCCTCAAAATATATGAACCAATTTCTTGACTCAGATTTTGAGACCATAAATGCAGCCTGTCGACCATCGTTACAAACAGCGGAAGGATCTGTAGTTTTTAGTAAAGTAGCCTGCGCGGTTGTTGCTGCAAAGATAGCGAAAACGATTATGCAGCTGATAAATTTATACATTAGTCAACCCCTTAGACTTTGATCGTTACCTCAAACTCTAACTTTGAAGGCGCAAATCTACAAAGAAAATTAGTTCAAAAGATTGGAATATCACATAAGCAGCTTACAAAGCTATTTGGTATGAAAATCTTTAATTATTTGTTTAATTCCGTCATCGCTATTCCATAAGAAGCTCGCACAGGGACCGTAGTCTTTTGTGTCTGTACTTGGACTATACTGATTAGCAACCGTCCAAAAAAGATAATCGGCTCCAGATACCCAAGCTTTATCTTCAAATGCAGAGTGAAAACCACTAGCCAATATTCTGCCGTATTCGTCAGATGGCGTTTTCGGCTGGTATGGGCCTTTTGTGAAGATCCAACCTCTTCGTCCCTTGTTTTTGTAATCACAACTTCCTCTAAACATCCAATTCGCTGAACCAACCCAAGTAGGAAAATGTGCTTCCGATAGAATAATTGGTTTCTTGAAACGATCAGCCAGTGACCCGGCCTCCGCCATCATGTTGCGACCATTTTTGAGTCTTGCAAGGTTTAATGCTTGTGCTACGTCCTGTGCGCTATACTCTTTTTTATTTGCCAAAATTTGGGTCGGAAAAAAGTTTAAACCCACAATATCAACCAGAGCCATGACATTGTCTTTTCCGATTTTTCTTAAATCCGAATCCCCTTTAAAATTATGTGCATAAATCAACTTCCCCGTATATCTTTGTCTAATCTGGTATATCAATTTTACCCATCGCTTGTCGGCTTCAATAGCGTGGTTAAGATTGTTCAGTTCAGTTCCGATTGTTAGGTACTCAACACTATTCTCCTGAGCATAGGTGGCTAAGCGTAGAATAACGTTTGAATAACCAGACCATGTTTTATCATCACCATCAAAAAAAATATTCAACGGAACTTTGCCATACCCGGATACGTCTTTTTGTCCAAACCTTCGACCCAACTCTAAAAACATTGGTTTCAAATTAATTTTTAAATTTTCAGCTTTCGCTTCATCAATGGCAAGATCTGTAGCGTCGCGTCGATTGGATACAAAACCTTCTTCGGATGTGATTTTTTTATTTGCTATTGAACATCCAGTATGACGAGATAATGGATAGTGTTTGGGAGCAGAGGTATCAATTTTACCAGTACATCTAAAGTCTATCGTCAGAACATTGAATCCAAAGTCAGGGATGTTTTTGATAGTTTTGATCGCATCATAAACTGGTTGGTCTGCTCGATCATACCCACCGAAGGAAATACTAGTGGCTCTATAATTCCAATTTCCTGAAGCCCTTATTTCTATTCCTTGTTTTTTTAGTTCTGTTTCTAATAACTGGAATTCATTGCGATCAAGTACACCATCGAAGCTCTGCCCTTGTTGGAGTAAAAATTTTTGCAGGGCATTTTGAGTTAGGCCTCCCCATAGACCATCGATTGCACCCGGATCATAGCCCAATATCCTCAATTGTTTCTGAAGAGTTGAGACCTCATTCGACCAAGCTTGTGTGCCAATCATCAAAAGTAACGCTAAAATTTTTATCAACATTTTCACTCTAACTTCTCCTCAAAATGTCATATGACATCAACGTTTACCCATTTTGTATTTGATTTTAAAGCACAGCGCATCTCCCATGGAGAGACCAACGAAGGCGCCCGCGATACGGTCATGCTCAACTGACGCTTTACGGCCCCACTGGGTCCTTGCATCCGACATTAACTCGTAAGAAGAGTCTGCGAACGCTTTAACCTTTGCATAAAACCAGTCTG
>JAHEIX010000002.1:0-198380 GCA_024639165.1 Flavobacteriaceae bacterium
CAGTGATGGGAAATTGGCGTTCTGCCAATACTTCTAACATTACATGGCCAACCATACCGGTGGCGCCTACTACTGCTACGCGCATGTGTTTATTTTTGCTGCGAATGTACGGCATATCTGCAATAAAAAAAGAGGCTGACGCCTGTTTATCAAAAAAATAACAGTTTGTTTGTTTTGTAACTTTTTTAAGAAATCACCTTACGCTTGATCCGTTGTGAAAGTCCTGTGATTAACTCATATGAAATAGTTCCTGCAGCATTGGCTAGATGTTCAGCGCTTGCATTAGGTCCAATAACGATAACCGTATCACCCGCTTGGCAATCAATAGCAGTAACATCTACCATAATCATATCCATGCAAACATTTCCAAGGATGCTTGCTTGTTGTGCGTTAATCATAACATAACCCCTGCCGTTCCCGTAAATTCTACCAATCCCGTCTGCGTGACCCAACGGAAGTGTAGCTGTAAGAGTTTTGGCCTTTGCAACAAAAGCACGGTTGTAGCCTAAGGTGTCCCCTTTTTTAAGTGTGTGAATTTGAGAAATCACCGTCTTTAAAGTTAATACTGGTTTGAGTTGGGCGTCAATACTTGGGTGGTTCCCATAGCCATAGAGGCTAATACCTGTACGCACCATATTGTATTGTGCCTCAGGAAAATGTAAAACCCCAGAGGTGTTTAACACATGAAAGTTTGTGTTTGGAAAATTGGGTTTAAAAACATTGACAATTTCGGCAAAGGTCTTTAGTTGGGTTTTGGTAAACGCATCTTCTCCTACATCGTCAGATGCGGCCAAGTGAGAATATACCCCTTGAAGCAGTAACCACTGGGCGTTTTGTTTCAGTAGCGCTCCCAATTCCAAGGCATTATATGGATCAAAGCCCAGGCGATTAAGTCCGGTATTAAATTTCAAATGAATGGGATAATGGCTTTCATTTGATTCCTTTAGTCTTTCGAGCAAGGCGTCCAAAATTCGCTGGCCGTAAACACTTGGCTCAAGCTTGTATTCTATCAATGCTGCTAGGTTTGGCTGCTGTGGGTGGAGCACCAAAATAGGCGTTTTTATACCTGCCTTACGTAGCGCTACGCCCTCATGCACATAAGCAACACCCAAATAATCAACTCCTTGTGCGACCAAACATTTTGCAACCTCAACGGCATCACTACCATAGCCAAAAGCCTTCACTACAGCGAGCAGCTTGGTAGTAGCTGACAATTGTTTCCTTATGAAAGTATAATTGTGCCTTAGGTTGGGCAGGTGAATTTCAAGTATAGTTTCACTCATATTGCCTTAGGCGTTTTTGCTTTTTTTTGGAGTCACCGCTTCGGAAGTGACATTCATTTTACGTACTTTTTCTCGTACCATATGTTTGTGAAATGCGGCCCTACTCAAAGGTTCATATTCTTCCGTTTCGCCAAGCATTACTAGGCTGTCATTTTCACCTTTTCGAAAACTGTGATGCGCCAATTGACCTGTTCGGGTGCATATCGCATGCACTTTGGTTACGTATTCAGCGGTTGCCATCAAATTTGGCATGGGGCCAAAAGGATTTCCTTTAAAATCCATATCTAGACCTGCAACAATTACGCGAATTCCGCGATTAGCTAAATCATTACAAACCCGGACAATCTCATCGTCAAAAAATTGGGCCTCGTCTATGCCAACAACGTCACAGTTATCTGCCAATAGGCGGATGTTTGCAGCAGCAGGCACGGCAGTGGAAATGATTTCGTTCGCATCATGTGAGATAACCTTGTCCGTTCCATAGCGGTTGTCAACTTCAGGCTTGAAAATTTCAACATTTAAGTTTGCAAACTTTGCGCGTTTTAATCTGCGAATAAGTTCCTCTGTTTTACCAGAAAACATAGAGCCCGTGATGACCTCAATCCAGCCATACGATTCGTTTTTATGCCCTGTGTTTTCGAGAAACATATTCTCCAATTGTTTTAAAACGCTTTAATGCGTAAGTACCATTCAAAAGTATTAAATTTAGACAGCCAAAATTATGGAAGAAGAAAAAGTTTTAAAAAGTACTGCCGAAAAGGCCTTAATGAGCCTTGCTCATGAAATCTTGCGCAAGCGAAATCGCATGTCGCTATCAGAAGTTCATGAGAAAGCAGCAGCCATCATGGCCATCGCTGAATCAAAAACAGAAGCGCAACAACCTTCTGCTAAAGAAACGAAAGTGCAACCTGCCCTTGAAGATGTTTTGCAACAACCTGTTGCTGAAATTGCCTTTGAGACGGTGGATGTAGATTTTGCCGAAAGGCTTTTTGAAGGAAGCAATGCCGATTTTCAACGCATCATGTCCATGCTAAACTCTAAAGAAAACAAAGCAGACGCAATATCCTTTATTGAGCAGCAAGTACAACCCGATTACGATTGGAGCGATAAAGAAGGTGATGTTACTGCTTTTATTGCTCATATTTCAAAGCTTTACGAGGCTTAATTCGCTTTTACTAAAAAATACGTTTTGGAAAAACACACAATACAGCATGAAATTGAGGGCCTCTGGTTGGTTCCTACGCCGATTGGAAATCTAGGCGATATTAGCATACGTGCATTAGAAGTGTTGGGGGCAGCCGACCTTATTTTGGCTGAAGATACTCGGACCACTGCCAAGCTGCTTAAGCACTACGACATAGACACCCCTATGCGATCATTTCACATGCATAATGAACACAAATCAGTACCTAGAATTGTTTCAGAATTATCCGCGGGTGGGTGTATTGCATTGGTTTCTGATGCGGGCAGCCCAGGGGTTTCAGACCCTGGTTTTTTATTGGTCCGTGCCTGTGTGGCTGCCGAAATCCACGTTCAGGCACTTCCTGGTGCTACAGCCTTAATCCCTGCATTAACACTAAGTGGGCTTCCCAGTGAGCGCTTTGTGTTTGAAGGATTTTTACCTCCTAAAAAAGGACGTCAAAAACGCCTTTCGGCTTTGGCCGAAGAAAAACGCACCATAGTCCTGTATGAGTCCCCACACCGAATTCTAAAAACCCTTGGCCAACTTGCCGAGCACTTAGGAGAAAATCGGGATGCGTCTGCATCAAGAGAACTGACGAAAAAGTTTGAAGAAACCGTCCGCGGTTCGTTAAAAATACTCATTGACCATTTTACAAAAACCCCGCCCAAAGGAGAGTTTGTGATCGTAGTAGAAGGATTATCGTAATGCATTGGAATATAAAGGATACGCCCAATAAAGAGACCATAACACATCTAATCGATTGCTTGGGTATTGACGCTGTTGTTGCCCAACTACTCGCACAGCGAAATATTACCTCTTTTGAGTCGGCAAAAGCATTTTTTAGACCCCATATTGGACAGCTTCACGATCCATTTTTGATGCAAGACATGGAAACGGCTGTTTCAAGACTACAACAGGCAATAGATCAAAAAGAGACCGTGATGGTTTATGGCGATTATGACGTAGACGGGACTACCTCGGTAAGCCTACTGACGCATTTTTTGCGTAGTCAAGGTCTTAACGTCACGCCATATATTCCAGACCGCTATGCTGAAGGATATGGACTATCCAAAAAGGGAATAGACACGGCTAAAGCTGCCAATATATCGTTTATGATCGCCTTGGATTGTGGCGTTAAAGCCATCGAACAGGTGGCTTATGCAAACTCATTGGGCATTGACCTAATTATTTGTGATCATCATACTCCTGGGGATGTGCTCCCAAATGCTTTAGCTATTTTGGACCCAAAACGAAGCGATTGCGCCTATCCATTTAAAGAACTTTGTGGTTGTGGCGTAGGGTTTAAGCTTATGCAGGGGTTGTTACAACAACAAGGCAAGGACGTAAATGATATTATTGCCTATTTGGATTTTGTTGCTGTTGCAATTGCAGCAGATATCGTTCCTATGGTTGGTGAAAATAGGACCTTGGCCTTTTTGGGCCTTCAGCAACTCAACGCCCACCCAAGACCGGGCTTAAAAGCACTTATGCGAGATAAGCCAACGGCGCAAATTATTTCAGATGTTGTTTTTGGTATGGCGCCACGGATCAATGCCGCTGGGCGCATGAAACATGGGTTGCATGCGGTCGAATTGCTGCTTTCAGCAACGGATGAGGAAGCCCAAACACGAGCCCAAGAAGTCGAAATATACAACACTTCTCGCCGTGAAGTAGAACAAGAAATTACCAAAGAAGCCTTGGCGCAAATAACAGAAAATCAAGAGGAAAACAACGCGGCTAATGTAGTTTATGCACCTCATTGGCATAAAGGAGTAATCGGCATTGTTGCTTCTAGACTTATCGAATCCTATTATCGACCAACCCTAGTTTTTACGAAGTCTAAGGAAGGAATTCTAGCAGCATCTGCACGATCTGTTCGAGGCTTTGATGTGTATAAAGCAATCGATGCTTGTAGTAGACATATCATTCAATTTGGCGGGCATAAATACGCCGCAGGGGTTACCCTTAAGGAAGAAAACTACCAAGCCTTTAAGGCGGCATTTGAAGCACAGGTTGCTCAAACACTAACGGCGACACAAAAGGCACAAACGCTTGATGTTGATGTTGGGTTGCCCTTTACTGCCATTACACCAAAACTATTGCGGATCTTAAAGCAAATGGAGCCCTTTGGCCCTGAAAACAGCAGTCCTGTTTTTTATACCGATGGGGTTGTGGACAGCGGGTATGCCAAATTGGTAGGCCAAGATAAAAGTCATATTAAAGCAAGATTTGTTCAAGTTGCTAGTTCACCCATAGACGCTATAGGCTTTGGTCTGGGCAAAAAAATGAATTTGCTCAAAAAAGGAACGCCCCTTCGCATTGCATACGCCCTAGAAGAAAATGTATGGCAGGGCAATGTTAGCGTTCAACTTCGGCTTAAAGACATTGAATAAAAAAACCCTCAGCTAAGCTGAGGGTTTTGAAATTTAAAAAATTTCTAATTACTAGAAAGAGTATTTCAAACGAACATTGTAGGTGGTTCCGTATCCGAAATATACTTCGTTCGCAACATTAACGCCGTTCCAGGTACGATCCCCAGAGGCTGCATGAATATTAGTGTTGGCTTGAGAGATATACTCTTCATCAAACAGGTTATTAATATTTGCTCTGATTTGGAATCTGTTGCCAAATAGCGCTGTTTTGTAAGTTAAACCGAGGTCGATAATATTGTAAGCAGGCAGCTTAATTGCTCCGTCATTATCAGCGGTTTGGAAAACACTATCTGTAACATCAAAATCTCCATATAAACCATCGAACGATAGCCAGTCTATATCAAAAGAGAATGCATCATTTACAAAATAAGTAGCGCCTAAATATGTTGTGAATTGAGCGGCATCACCAATCTTTACGTCATCCATATAGAGAGTTCCTGTACTACCTAAACTTACTCCTGTCTCAGCATTTGTTGAAACTCCTTCAAAGTTTTTGGTATACTTCCAATCGCCAGCTGAAAGAGATGCATTAACTCTAAGGTCAGCGGATACAAACCATGTTGCTTCTGCTTCAATTCCAGTGTGATTTTGTTCAACTCCGCTAAAGACCGTACGAATACGATCTGGGTCAACCCCTGAGTAATCAACAAACGAACGATCTCCCCAGGTTGTAGAATATGCATTTATTTTGGCTTTAACTTTTTTGCCAAAGAAATTGTATCCTAACTCAAATGAAGTAATTGTTTCATTTTCAATGATTTCTGCTTGCTCATAATCATAATCAGCATTAATAAACACACCATCAAACACAGGTGGTCTTTTTATAAATCCTGCGTTGGCAAACACATTGCTTTGCTTGTTAATTTGAAAGCTTGCGCCCCCTTTTAAATAACCTCCGTTAACTGTGATTTTTGGGCTTTCTCCCTTTGGCTCAGTAAAGTAATATTGGTTAGAAAAATATGTTACTGAGTTCGTCCCTGCTTGAAGAACAGCCGTAAAGTCATCAGATCCAACGTATTCAATTAATCCGTTGAAGCCTGTCCAGCGTACATTTCCTTTATAGTTACGCTGCGTGTTGTTAGGGTCCTTAAATCCTAAATCCTTAAAAGGGGATGATTCATAAGCTGTCGCTACGATATGCCCCGCATTAGATCCATCGGAGTAAACGTGTTCATTGGCAGTACTAATGAATCCGTCTAATCCAATAAAGTCACTAATTCCACGGTAGTGAAAACCGGCATAAGATCTTAAATCTACCCCCACTTCATATCGAAAGTTATCGCTATTGATTTTCAGTTTAGAAATTCCTCCAAACCAGTTGTGTGAGTTGGTAGAAAAACGACGAACTATAGTGTTTCTAGGCGAACCACCTAGCTCACTACCTCTATAGTTGTGCGTACCCACTTTATAGCCGTCAAAAATTCCGCCTTGAACTGTTCCTGCATTGGCAAGGTTGTCTGACTCAACTGCATCCCAGTTAATGGTATAATCTGCATTTCTATATTTAGAACCACCGCCGCTATGGAAATCCATGAAAGACTCTCTAAAGGGAGTGATGTCATAATTTCTTCCACGAGTTCCTGTCCCGCCTCCACGTCCTGCAGAACCGTACAATGAAGTAGATAGGCTTATGTTGTCGTTTACTTGCCAATCCCAGTTAAATGTACCTAATGGCTTGTGGTAATAGTTTCTTAAAACTGAAAATTCTTGACCTCTATATTCTCCATATACGTAGTTGAATTTTCTATAATCATTCCCTTGTTTCGGGCCTGCATCTAAATAATCTTCCAAACGGTGCCCGTAGTATGCTTGGTGGTGCCATTGTCCTGCACCCATCAAAGACAGGTTAAAATTGTGGTCACTCTCGTCAGGTGAGTATCCAACAGCTACAAAGTATGTTGTCCCTTCACCAGCGGTACCATTACGGTACCCGTCTCCAGACCATTGAGAAAGTAAATAACTGCTTGACCAACCCTTTTCGTTTTTACCTGTAGCGTAGCTTACAGTAGTTTTCATGTAGCTGTCATTTCCTGTAGTAAAAGAAATTTTGCCGCCTTCTGGCAATTCCGCTGGGTCTGTAATAATGGATACCGTCCCTCCAACAGATGGCGTTGCTAATGAAGTAGAGCCCAATCCTCTTTGAATTTGCACTGTAGATGTTACATCTGTTAAACCAGCCCAGTTTGACCAATAAACTTTGCCGTTTTCCATGTCGTTAACTGGCTGCCCGTTAATAACCGTTGCCGTATTAAAGTTGCTAAATCCTCTTAGCCACATTTGTCCATCACCATAACCCCCATTATCCTCGTTTTGGTAAACACCAGGGGTTTTGATAAAAGTGCGCACGAATTCAAGGTTTCCTGCTTTTAAATCAATTTCTGATTTAGAAATTGTACTAAAAGCAATTGGCGTTACACGTTCTTTGGCTACGTCAATTACTCCAGAGGACACAACAACTTCATCTAGCTCATTAACTAAAATAGAGTCCTTTTCCTGTGTTTGCTGTGCAAACACAAGTGTGGTTGCTAAAACAGCAGCCGATGTTAGTAGTTTTTTCATTGTTTTAGTTTTAAAATTTACGCAAATATCCTAAGGATTTGCGCATCGGGCGTTATAAACACGTTAACAATTTTAACATTTTATTAACTTTTATAGCGGGTAAGAAGTTGGGCTGTGGAGCTGTCGTGTTTAACTGAAGTTGAATTGTCCATTTCATCTAAAATAACGGATGCCAATTGCTTGCCCAGTTCAACGCCCCACTGGTCATAGCTATAGATGTTCCAAACCACCCCTTCCACAAAAATCTTATGCTCGTACATGGCCACCAAAGCGCCCAATGTGTTTGGAGTAAGCTTATCAATTAAAAGCGTGGTAGTAGGCTTATTGCCCGTAAAGATTTTAAATGGAACCAAGTGCTCCATTTCCGTTTTATCCATTCCTTTTTGAATCAGCTCTTCACGTACCTGCTCTTCCGTTTTACCGCTCATCAAAGCTTCGGTTTGTGCAAAGAAGTTTGCCATCAGTTTATCATGGTGGGCTTTGTTTCCGTGAAGTGCTGTCGAAAAGCCAATAAAATGTGCCGGTATCAACTTAGTCCCTTGGTGCATCAATTGAAAAAAGGCATGCTGTGAATTGGTGCCCGGTTCGCCCCAAATAATGTTTCCTGTGTTGTAGCGAACAGCCTTTCCTGCTCGGTCTACTGATTTTCCATTACTCTCCATAATGCCCTGTTGCAAATATGCCGGTAAGCGGTTCAGGTATTGGGTGTATGGGATTACAGCTTCTGATTGTGCGCCTAAAAAATTATTATACCAGACAGTAAGCAGTGCCAACATAACAGGGATATTATCTTCAAAGGGAGCCGAAGCAAAATGTTCGTCCATTTGATTAGCACCGTCAAGCAGGGCTTCAAAGTTGTCAGGACCAACAGCCAAAGCTATGGAAAGTCCAACCGCACTCCAAAGTGAAAAACGACCTCCTACCCAATCATTCATAGGAAATACATTTTTGGACTGGATGCCAAAAGCATCTATTGCAGCAAGGTTTGTAGATACCGCTACGAAATGGTCTGCAACAGCATTCTCGCCTAATGCCTCAACAAGCCATTTTTTGGCAGTAGTAGCATTTGATAAGGTTTCTTGCGTGGTAAACGTCTTAGACACTACCACAAACAGAGTCGTGGCTGGATTAACCTTTTTTAGTACTTCCATAACATGGTCGCCATCAACATTAGACATAAAGTGTACGTTGAGATGATTTTTATAATATGTCAAGGCCTCAGTAATCATGGCAGGGCCCAAATCTGACCCCCCTATACCAATATTTACCACATCTGTAAATGCTTGTCCTGTGCTGCTTTTTTGTTCTCCAGCAATAATCGCTTTGGTAAATGCTTTAATTTTAGCTCTGACCGCGTAGACTTTAGGCACCACATTTTCGCTATTTACGCGGATATCTGCGTCTTCTTTTGCTCTAAGTGCCGTATGTAACACAGCTCTGCCTTCTGTTTGGTTGATTGTATCCCCAGAAAAATACGCCTTACGAGCATCTTCTAAGCCCGTCTCTTTAGCCAAGCCTAATAAGGCGGCTTGGATGTATTTGTCAATGTGATTTTTTGAGTAATCCACAAAAAAGGACTCCCATGTAATTAAAAATTGTTGGGCACGACTCGTGTCATCTGCAAAGTAATTTTGCAGTGTTTTGGGGTCTTTTGCGAGTTGCGCAAGTTTGTTCCAACTGCTAGTTGAGGTTGGATTGATTTTCGGGAGTGACATATGTTATTGAAGTTTCTGAATTATAAAACGTAATGCAATCTAAGGTTTCTTTCAAAGGTTGCATATAGACCATATACTTTTCTTTCAGTTTGGGTTCAATAGGCTTTGCTTCGGGGAGTTTTTGTCTAAACGGGTCTACTTGTTTGCCATTTTTCCAAAAGCGGTAACAAACATGGGGGCCTGAGGTATATCCTGTCATGCCGACCGTTCCTATAAGGTCGCCTTGCTTGACTTGTTGGCCTTTACGCACCTTGCGCTTTTTCATGTGCAAGTACTGCGTTTTGTAAGTGCCGTTATGGCGAATGGTAACATAGTTTCCGTTGCCTCGTGTATAGCCTGAAGCCACAACCGTTCCACTAGCCGTAGCACGAATAGGGGTTCCTACAGGGGCGGCAAAGTCAGTGCCATAATGAGGCTTGGTGCGCCCGTAATATGAAATCCGACGACGCTTATTATACCTTGAGGATATGCGTGAAAACTGTACGGGTGCTTGTAAAAACGCACGGCGTAAGTTCTTCCCTTTTTCGTCGAAAAACTCTGTGATTCCACGTGCTGCATCAGATTCAAACTCAATGGCGTAGTACGGTTTTTTTCTGTGCTCAAAATATGCGGCATGAATGCGATTTAGTCCCACATAGATAGAGTCATCAACATATTTTTGGGTGTATACAATCTTAAAACGGTCCCCTTTTTCCAAACGAAAAAAATCGATGCTCCACGCATAAATATCTGACAAGTCGTAGGCCAGTAACGGGCTTAACCTTTGTGCTTCTAAGGTCTCCGATAATGAGCTCGTAATAACGCCTTGTGCTTCAAAAGTTCGTAGTGTAACCTCTTTTTTGTTCTTTTTGGCATAGACTGAATCTTTTAGATTTACCACCACATAATCCAGCATGGACGGTTCATAAATAAACGCTAGTGGTGAGGCCAAAGAATCTTTTGAAAATAAAAACGTATAAGGTCTTTTGGGCTTTATTTTTCTAAAATTATACGTCTTTTTGACTTTTCTATTGATGTTGTAAATGTCTGTGTAACTAAAGCCATTTTCTAAAAATATGTCTGCAAAAGTGTCCCCGCTTTGAACCGTATCTCGAACTACTTCAAGATCGTTTAGCTTATACCCATATGCAAAAACATCTGGCTCGGGTGGCGCAACTGGTGTTTCATCGGCCTTATCCGAAGAACAACCACAGCCAACAGTTAAGGTAGCCATAAAAACAAAAAGAAAACTATTTCTCAACAACAATTTCAAATGGGTTTTTTAATCCTTTAAAGGCATCTAAATCTGCGGTAATGCTTCCAACACTCAAGTCTGCTTGCAAGCGCAAGGGAATTTTATTGTCGTCGCTGCTAACCCATAGTGTAATGCTTTCGCTACTTCTAAACACACGCCCAGATTGTACGTAAGGACGAAATTTTAATGCGTTAACCTTACCAAATTTTGTCTTAATCGTTTCCCTACCTAAAAACTTGAATTTGAACGCATAATTTTCTGAATCAAAAAATAAATTCACAACTACAAATTCGTCTTTTTTAATGCTGTAAATGTCTAGGTGCTTTCGCAAGTAATAAACAAAAGATATCAAATCCTGAATTTCAGGATCCGTACTAAAAACACCTGTTGTTTCTTTCAAAAGATCAATTACTGTGGCCTGTTTCGTTGTGTGATCAAGATCAATGGTAAGGTGTTTTTTATACCCTCCTTCGTTAATGTTCCGAATGAAGTGGATTGGTCGATTCTCGTCTTTTGTAAAATAAGAGCTGTAGTAATCATCAACCTTAAAAAATAAACGAGCTAAGCCTGTTGTACGCCCAATACCCTTGGCATAAAACACCGGCTGACCATTCCGCACTGCTTCCGTTAACTCTAGGGTAGCATAGCTGGCATTAAAAATTCCGTAATGGATTCTGAATGAAAACCATTCACCCGCTTTAAATGCTGGCTTTAGTGGACTTTTGGCGATAATGCTTTGGCTGCTTTGGGGCGGTGGTGTTTCTTGTGCGAAAAGAGGTGGCGCGTAAGTGAAAAAACCCACCCATAGCCATATCTGAAACTTCATAACTGCAAAAATACGCAAAAGCATTTATCTTAAATTTAAAATTGCCATCCAATATTAACATGAAGCAAAAGCTTGCTAAATTGCGGGCTATATGCTGCTGTAAGCTCTATGGGGCCGGCAAAAGTTTCCAACCCATATGCAATCCCTGCGCTGTAATAGTCAATACCTCTTTTCCACTGCCCCGTATTGAATATATCTGTACTAACAATTCCTCCATTTAATAACATTTTTAAGTGATGCTTTGGAGTAAACTCATAGTCAATTGTAGTTTCTGCTTTAACAAAACTATTGCCGGCTGCGTGTTGTTGGGGTAAGCCTATAAAAGATTGGTAGTTCAAGACAGGAGCGTTTCCATATCCGCCAAAAGTAAAGTCGAAAGCAGAAGATGTAGTATCTCCAACTGTAAAGCCTCCTGACGTACTAAGCAGGAGTGCCCATTTTGAATCCAATGGGAAGGTAGCTCCCATATTGGCTTTTGCAATCCAGAATGGGGTAAAATCATTGGCTTCTCTAGATGATTTTTCACTAAAATAATGATTAATCTCTCCCTCGAAAAAACCGCCTTTATTTGGATAGAATTTATCATCTCTTGTGTCTACTTTCAAATACCCTAGTGCGCTGTAATAATCGGCCTTGTCGGCATACAAAAAACGGGCTGTTTGCGTATCAAATAAATTGGTTTTAAACACATTGTGTTGATGTGCTAGTCCAGCTCCCAATACTACTTCTTCTTTAAAAAGAGTCTGTACATACCATGTGTTTTTCTGAACCAAAACACGTGTGTTTGTTGATTTGTTCATGACAAACTGATCTGTACTGAGTGATACGGGTGCTGCGGTGTCAAACTGATGCTGGATAGCGCTTAAGCCTACTGACCAAAACTCCCCTTTGTCTATAAAGTACGAAAAGGAATACTGGAAATATGCGCCTAACATGATGTCCAAAGAGACCTCATCGTTTTTTAAAAATGCGTGCTTTTTGGTGAGGTTTACGAGTGCCAATGCCCCTATTAATTTATCGTAATGTAAACTACTGCGAAAAAGCGTTGTGTGTTTTGTTTCGGGGGGTGTCATTTTAAGTACTTCTTTGCCATTTTCTGTTTTTAAGCTATAACGAAAGGCATCAAAGTTTTGAGTAGCGGCAAGGTTTGACATCCCCTCTTTTAATTTTTTGAAGGTATAGGTGTTTTTTGATTTTAACCTTAGCTTCCCGAGTAAATAATTGGTTTTATAATTTGGCGTAGTGCCGACCAATAGTTTATCCAGCTGAAAAGAATGAGGTATTTCCTTTTGTTCCTTACTTATTGTTTGTTGCTTTTTAGCCAAGGCTAGCAACTGTGGTCTTGCCTTTTGTCCTGCCAAAACGCCTTGCGCCAGAATCTCTTTTTGCTTGTCAAAAGACAGAATGTTAAACGCTTCAAGTTCTGGTCGGATGTAAATTTGCGTTTTTTCCTCTTTAGAGGCCATTTGCTTTTGGGTTTGAAAGCTGCTTATTCGCGTTAACACTTCCGACAGGGTTGAGGTTTCGTCTGTTCTGCGAACATTTGTCTGCACATCTATACCTATAATCACATCCATACTCTTCGTTAGCATTTCTTCAATTGGATAATTATCCACAATACCACCGTCAATAAGTGAACGGTCTCCAACACGTACTGGCGAAAAAAGGGTGGGCAGGGCACTACTAGCATTTACAGCAAGAGGCAAATACCCCTTGTCTAATACGGTTGCAGCTCCCGTATTGATGTCTGTAGCCACGCAATAGAAAGGTATGGGTAGCTTGGTAAAATCTAGAGTGTTGCGTTGTTCGTGCATAAGCTGAACAAACATGGCATAGACATTTTGTCCTTTAGAAAGTGAACGTGGAAATTGAATCCGCCCCTTAACTATGGGTAGTGTTATGGCGTAGCGTGAAGCGTCTTCTTTTGCGTCAAAAGACATGAGGTCACGATCAAATTTGTCGTTAATCACATCTGAAAGATTTATGTTCAATAGCATTTCTTCCAATTGGCTTGCAGTATACCCACAAGCGTATAATCCTCCCACAATAGCTCCCATGCTGGTTCCGCCGATATAATCAATCCGGACCCCAGTCCGTTCAATTTCTTTTAAGACACCTATATGTGCAATTCCCTTAGCACCTCCTCCGCTAAGGATTAACCCCACTTTAAGATCTTGTTGCGCTTGGGCGCAAATGACCATTGAAAAAAAGAAAAAAAGAAATGCCTTATGCTTTTTCATTGTGTAGGTGTTCGTAGATTTTCTTGGCCAAAATTGGCCCAATAATTTGGGATAGTTCTTCTATTGTTGCTGCCTTAATACGTTTTACAGATTTAAATTTCTTTAAGAGATTTGTTGCTGTTTTCTCGCCAACACCAGGGATAGACTCCAAAGCTGAATTGATGGCGCCCTTGCTGCGTTTGTTTAGGTGTAGCCGGATGCCAAAGCGGTGTGCTTCGTTGCGTAATTGTTGTACAATGCGTAGCGTCTCGGAGCGCTTGTCTAAATAAAGGGGAATTGGGTCATCAGGGAAATAGAGTTCTTCCAAGCGTTTGGCAATGCCTAAAATAGCCACTTTACCCCTTATTCCCAATACATCAAAACTCTTAAGCGCAGCGCTGAGCTGTCCTTTGCCTCCATCAATAACGACAAGTTGAGGAAGGGCCTCGCCCTCACTTAACAGCCGCTTATATCTGCGATAAACTACCTCTTCCATAGAAGCAAAATCATCTGGGCCGACAACGGTTTTAATGTTGTAGTGGCGGTATTCTTTTTTGCTCGGTTTTCCATTTCGAAAGACCACACACGCAGCCACGGGATCACTTCCCTGAATATTGGAGTTGTCAAAACACTCAATATGTAATGGTAGGGCTTGCAGGCGCAAATCACGTTGCATTTGTGCCATAATTCGTTGGCTATG
Source organism: Flavobacteriaceae bacterium (assembly GCA_024639165.1). Taxonomy (GTDB): domain Bacteria; phylum Bacteroidota; class Bacteroidia; order Flavobacteriales; family Flavobacteriaceae; genus UBA7446. Next base: position 14,152 of record JAHEIX010000002.1, read on the forward strand.
TTGCTCGGGGTCGGTTAGTTTTATTTGTTTGAGTTGTTCCAGGCGACTCAGTTTGGCATTGCGTAATGACAAGTTCATCAACTGCTTTTTCTCTCCGATTTTGGGTACCGTAACCTTAACCGTTTCGCCCAAGTCAATCTCAAAAGGGAGTAGTATTTCTTTGGATGACGAATCAAATCTTCTTCGCAGTTCCACTACAGCTACACGCAATAACTCCTGATCAGACTCCTCCAGCTTTTTCTTTATGTTCATGCTGTGAAAACGCACGATTGATCCATAGGCCACCTGCAGAAAGTTAACAAAAGCCGTCGTCTCATCTGAGACAATGCTACACACATCTACTGCATCTATTTTGGCACTCACCACAGCAGATTTTGATTGATACTGTCGTAAGGCTTCCATTTTTAACTTTATTTTTTGGGCATGCTCAAATTGCAAAGCTTCAGAAGCGGTAATCATTTCTTTTTTAAATGCGTTATTCACTTGCTTGAACTTCCCTTGTAAAATGGCACGGATATTTTCAATAGACTCATTATAGTGTGTGGGTGTTTGTTCGCCCACGCAAGCACCCAAACAATTTCCAATATGGTATTCCAAACACACCTTGTATTTTTCACTGGCAATATTTTCTTGACTCAAATCGTAGTGACAGGTGCGTAAAGGGTAAAGCTCGTTGATTAACTCTAAAAGCACCCGAACCGTTTTACCGTTGGTAAATGGGCCAAAATATTCCGACCCGTCTTGGATTACTTTTCTAGTGGCAAAAACACGAGGGTACCGCTCTTTTTTAATGCAAATCCAAGGATATGTTTTGTCGTCACGGAGTAATATATTGTACTTTGGTTGGTGTTCTTTTATTAGTGTGTTTTCTAAAATCAATGCATCTGATTCGGTAGGAACAACAATGTGCTTAAGTGTTTCAATAGCATTGACCAAGTTTTGTGTTTTGCGCGAATCCACTTTTTTTCTGAAATAAGACGACACCCGCTTTTTAAGATCTTTTGCTTTCCCCACATATATAATTTCACCTGCTGTATTGTAATATTGATACACGCCAGGTTCGTTAGGTAAGGATGCGACTTGCTGTTTTAAGTTAAACTGTGTCATGGTTACTAAAATACAAAAACTTGCGTCTAAACCTGTATATTTATGCATGGCCAAAAAGCATGATTTACGAGAGCTGTTCCACAACAAACGTTCCAAACTTTGCTCACAAGAGCTATCTGAAGCTAGTATTCGTATTTTCAACCATATTGTAAGGGATAAGCTGATTGAGGGGAATCTACTAATGCTTTATATGTCGAGTCAAAACCTTCAAGAGCTTCCAACAGACGCTTTGTTTTCATTGTCAGGCAATTATGCTATTTGTGTGCCTAAAATCGTGAATAAAGACGGCCGCATGGAGGCCGTGATGTGGAGTAAAAACACCGCCGCCGCAAGCAATAAATGGGGCATCGCAGAGCCTCTTTCAGATGTGTATATTCCCCCTGAAAACATCGATACTGTTGTGGTTCCCCTATTGTGTTTTGATAGGGCAGGGCATCGTGTAGGGTTTGGGAAAGGGTACTATGATCGGTTTCTTAAACGCTGTTCCAAAGACATTAAAACCATCGGGCTTTCTTATTTTGAAGCTGTCGATAAAATAACGGATGTTGAACCCACAGATGTAGCCTTAAATGTTATTGTAACACCAAAGAAAGTTTATCGCTTTTAGCGCGTTTCTTGACGCTGTTGCAGCAGGAACAACACTACACCAACGCTGATGGCGCTGTCTGCAATATTAAACACAGGCTCGAAGAAAGTAAACTGATTCCCCCCAACCAAAGGCAGCCAATTGGGCCAAGTCCAAGTAAACATAGGAAACTGAAACATGTCGACTACATGACCGAACATAAGCGGTGCATACCCTCCTTCTTCTGGCATAAAAGTAGCCAGTTGGTTATAGGTAGTTTCTGAAAAAAGTACTCCGTAAAAAACCGAATCTATAATATTTCCTAAAGCGCCAGCAAAAATTAAACTTACAGCAATCAATTGCACCTTAGGTGCTTTTAATTTGACCGCGCGCAATAGCCAAACACCTATAGCGGATACGGCTACCAATCTAAAAATACTCAACAATAACTTGGCGGTATCTTCAGATATAAAAGGAAGAAAGTCACTAAGGCTCGCACCCCAAGCCATCCCTTTATTTTCGATAAAAAGTAATCTGAACCATCCCCAATCAACGATTGGACCATTGCCGTAATAAGTCAAGCTGTAGTTAAGTTTAATGTAGACTTTTAGGGCTTGATCTGCGGCAAGAATGGCTAAAATAATCCAAGAGAGTTTTCGAACCGTCATGGATTAACGCTGCATGTTTTTTGCCTCAATGCTCAATGTGGCATGCGGAACGAGCTTTAAGCGTTCTGGGCTTATCAATTTCCCCGTTACGCGGCAAACGCCATAGGTCTTGTTTTCAATACGGATTAATGCGTTTTTTAAATCCCGAATGAACTTTTCTTGTCTGATTGCAAGCTGGGTGTTGGCTTCTTTTGACATGGTTTCTGATCCCTCCTCAAATGCTTTGAAGGTGGGAGAGGTGTCATCCGTTCCATTGTTGCCGTCGTTCATGTAGGCACTACGTATGAGTTCCAAGTCTTTTTGGGCCTTGGCTATTTTTTCTTCAATAATTGTTTTAAACTCTCGTAGCGCTTCGTCGCTGTAATTGTTAGATTTTTCCATAATTGCTAAATTATTTCGATTTAACCATGTTCACGTTGGTTTCTAATGAATCAAAGGATACTGGAATACTACCTTCCAATTCATCATTTACTAAAGTAATACTTGTTGCTAAAATTTCGTGTTGAATATACGTTTTGTTTTGTTTTAAAACATCTGCCAAAGCATCATTTTCTCGTAAGGTCAATGCTATGGTGTCTGTTACATCAAAACCTAGGTCTTTGCGTATGTTCTGCAAGCGGTTAACAAGCTCTCTTGCCATGCCTTCCAATTGCAATGATTCGTTCATTTGAATATCAAGAGCAACCGTTACGCCTTGCTCCGATGCCACAAGCCAGCCCGAAACATCTTTTGACGCTATAACCACATCGTCGGCTGCAAGAATAATCTCATTGCCTTCAATGTCTAGTTGCAAACTGCCTTCTTTTTCGAGTGTTTGCACTTGAGTATCACTTAATGTCTGAATGGCTTGTGCAACCAACTTCATGTCTTTGCCAAACCTAGGGCCGAGTGTTTTAAAGTTAGGCTTAACTTCTTTAATTAATATAGATGACGTGTCGTCGAGCAATTCAACTTGCTTCACGTTTACTTCTGAGGCAATCAGACTAGAAATAGCTGCTACTTGCTGGCGCTCAAAATCATCTAAAACCGGTATCATGATGCGTTGTAGGGGTTGTCTCACCTTAATTTTTTCTCGTTTACGCAATGACAAAACTAACGAAGTGATTTTTTGAGCGCGGTGCATTTTTTGTTCCAAGACTGTATTGACAAAAGCATCGTTTGATTTTGGATAATAAGCCAAGTGAACAGATGAAGCCGTCTCTTGTTGGGTAATACCATTCAAATCTTGATAAAGCCTGTCTGCATAGAAAGGCGCAACAGGAGCCATAAGTTTTGCAACACTCATCAGGCATTCGTAAAGGGTTTGATAGGCGGCAATTTTATCTGCTTCATAGGTTCCTTTCCAGAAACGACGGCGACACAAACGCACATACCAGTTACTCAAATCTTCAGTTACAAAATGTGAAATGGCACGGCAGGCCTTTGTGGGCTCATACGCATCAAAATGATGGGTCGTGTTTTGAATTAGCGTATGTAATTCTGACAAAATCCACAGATCTATTTCGGGTCGTTCTTGCAACGGAATAGCGCCTTCCTCATACTTAAACCCATCAATGTTAGCATAAAGACTAAAGAAGGCATAGGTGTTGTAAAGCGTTCCAAAAAATTTGCGTTTTACCTCCTCAATTCCAGCAATATCAAACTTAAGGTTGTCCCAAGGATTTGCATTGCTAATCATATACCAACGCGTAGCATCAGGGCCATATGTTTTTAAGGTTTCAAAGGGGTCTACGGCATTGCCAAGACGTTTGGACATTTTTTGTCCGTTTTTGTCCAATACCAAACCATTAGAAACCACGTTTTTGTAAGCTACAGAATCAAAAACCAGCGTAGCAATCGTATGTAAGGTATAGAACCATCCACGGGTTTGATCTACACCCTCTGCGATATAATCTGCTGGAAAAGCACCTCCGCCATCAACTTTTTCTTTATTTTCAAAAGGGTAATGCCATTGGGCATAGGGCATGGCTCCAGAGTCAAACCAGACATCAATAAGATCAGACTCGCGATACATGGGTTTCCCAGATTTGCTTGACAAAACCAAATCATCAACCGTGTCTTTGTGCAAGTCCACTTTGTCGTAATTCCTATCAGACATATCGTCTGCAGCAAATTCTTCAAATGGGTTTTTCGTCATATGCCCTGCAGCAACAGCTTCGTCAACAGCTTCTTTAAGCTCTTGAATAGAACCAATGACTCGGGTTTCATCTCCTTCGGTTGTGCGCCAAATAGGTAATGGTATGCCCCAAAAGCGTGATCGAGAAAGATTCCAATCGTTGGCATTAGCAAGCCAATTCCCAAAACGGCCTTCGCCTGTTTTGGCGGGTTTCCATTGAATGGTTTTGTTTAATGCAACCATGCGGTCTTTATGTCCTTGGACTTTTATAAACCACGAGTCTAGAGGATAATAAAGTACAGGTGCATCCGTACGCCAACAGTGTGGATAACTGTGCACATACTTTTCAACCTTAAAGGCTTTGTTTTCTTCTTTAAGGCGAATGGCAATCTCTACGTCTACCGACTTTTCAGGTGCCTCCCCTTTAGGATAAAATTCATTTTTAATAAACTTCCCGCCAACCAAACCAACTTCTGTTCTAAATTTTCCTTGAAGGTCAACAAGAGGGACGGGGTTTTCGTTTTCATCTAAAATCAAAAGTGGCGGAATCGGTGGAGTCGCTTCTTTGGCTACTTTGGCATCGTCTGCCCCAAAAGTGGGGGCCGTGTGAACAATTCCCGTACCGTCATCAGTCGTCACAAAATCTCCAACAATAATACGGAAGGCATCTTGTGCATTTTCATACGGCTGTGGCGCCTGTTGCCACAATTGTTTATACCGAATGCCTACTAAAGCGGTCCCCTTGATTTGTTGGGTGATAAGATAAGGGATGGTCTTGTCTCCTTGAGCATATGCATTAAGTTCCGCATCGTTTTCTGCTAGAACATATTTCTTTCCAAACTGTTTTGAGATAAGTTTTTCTGCAAGCAAAACGCGAATGGGTTCAAACGTATATTGATTGAACGTTTGTACCACTGCATAGCTGATTTTCGGGCCTACAGTCAATGCGGTGTTAGAGGGAAGCGTCCAAGGCGTTGTTGTCCATGCCAATACGTACAAAGGGGTGTCGCTACGCAAGGCCTCTGGGAGCGTATTGTCAATGGTTTCAAACTGAGCGGTAACTGAAGTGTCGCTTACATCTCGATAACACCCCGGTTGATTTAATTCGTGAGAAGAGAGTCCCGTTCCCGCCATAGGAGAATAGGGCTGAATGGTGTATCCTTTGTAGATGAGTCCCTTTTTATAGAGGGTCGACAATAACCACCATACAGACTCCATGTATTTTGAAGTATACGTGATGTAAGGATCTTCCATATCTACCCAATACCCCATTTTTTTGGTAAGATCGTTCCATACATCCGTGTAGCGCATAACCGCTTCGCGGCAGGCATTGTTGTATTCGGATATGCTGATGGTTTTTCCTATATCTTCTTTTGTAATTCCCAGTTCTTTTTCAACTCCCAGCTCAACAGGTAAGCCGTGTGTATCCCAGCCTGCTTTTCGTTTAACTTGAAAGCCTTGTTGTGTCTTATAGCGGCAAAAAATGTCTTTTAGCGCACGTGCCAAAACGTGGTGTATTCCGGGCAAGCCATTTGCAGAAGGGGGTCCTTCATAAAACACAAAAGGAGGGCGTCCTTCCCTTGTAGAAACACTTGCTTCAAAGGTTAGGTGCGCTTCCCAAAAAGCAGCAATTTCTTCAGCCGTTGCGGGCAAATCAAGATGTGAATAGGTCGGAAACAAAATTTCTTGCTAAAATTATGCTTGCGAAAGTAACCATTTTAAGGCGAAAAATGGTGCTTTACAGGTTTCTAATCGTTACAATTGGTAGCGTAAAACTAACTTTAGGCTTCTCCCTGGTACAGAAATCCCAGAAGCAAATTCTTTATAATGAGCGTCAAAAAGGTTAAATACCCCGCCTGACAAATTAAAAGATGGGTTGATAGGGTATGCAACATGAAGGTCAAAACGATGCCATCCAGGTGTACCGGCATAAGAGCCATCTGACAGCAGTGGGGTTTCTTCTAAGCCGTCTTCTCCCCATGGACTGTACGTGCTTGGATCTTTGGGTTTTGCATAATTCCATTCCAAACCTAAACTGCCTTTTTTGAGCTCAACCTCTACTTTTTGGGTAGTAAATAATGGGGGTATGGAAGGAAGGTTCCCGCTTAAATTATTCCCGTCTCCTTTGGTTAATGTCAGTGCCCCTGAATAGTGCAGTTTAGAAGAAATTTGCCATTGGGTTTGTGCGCTAAAACCATAAACACTAACCCGGCCAAGGTTAGTATTTGACACAATTTTAAGCTCTTCCCCAGAAAAAATAATTGTATCGGTTTTAGGTGTAGATGGATCGTCATAGATGTGATAGGTGCCACGTGCTATATAATCGTATATGTTGGCATAATAGCCGTTCAACTCAAAAAAAGATCCGTCTTTCCAAAAACGCTTGATACCAATTTCTGCACTAACTATATACTCTGGGCTAAGCTTCATATTTGGTACAGTTAAAACCCCATTGTGCTCCCGTGTTTTACCCAGATCATCAATGTTTGGAGCTCTAAAGCCTGTTGACATCAATGCCTTCAGCTGCCAATTGGCATTGGGCTGATGCGTATATCCTAAAGTTAAGTTAGAAGCACCGTTTTTCTGATTAACATGTGCCAGTCGTGCATCTATTAGGGCTTGCTCTGTCCAAGAGGCATCGAGCTCTGTAAAGGTGTGCCTTGCGCCAAAAGCCAATGTACTATTTGAATTGATATCATACCTAAAGTCCATATATGTAGCAAAGGTGGAGTAGGTACTTCCGCCACTTGGATAACGGGTGGCTATTGGGGTCTTTACGGCTAGGCCTACGATTTGATTTCCATCAACAGCAAGCGTTTGGCTAAAAGCAGTAGATTTTACCTCATTATGTGTAAGCTCTAAACCATATGACCAATCAAATCCCTTAGCAAAACTGGCTTTAAAATCGGCGTTAAGGCTGTAAACACAAAGGTTTTCACGTTGTGTATGCCTGTCTAGGCTGCTAAATTTTCTTTTGATGCGAGACTCCTCTAAAAACTGAGCAGCAGCAATAATTTTTCCAGACTGTAGCCATGGACGAGTTCCAATAAAGTTTAGTTGAGGAGAGATAAGCCATCTTTTTTGGGGGCCATATTCCCAACGTGCAAAGCGCAATTCCCCGTCTTGCTTTTCAGCAAGCCTATCAAACCGTGGAATATTTCCAGAACTTGATCCTTGTAAATTAAGGGTGAATTTAAGCCCTGTATCGCTATGATAGACCCATTTCTGTAAGAGGTCTACTTGTTCATACCCCGTGTTAGGCTGCTTGTTTGGGTTGCTGTTTGGGGTTGGCGTTGCAGTATAGTTTGACGACGTGTTTTCTGAATACGCGTCTACCTTCCCCCAGTTTTCGTATCCGTGTGAACGCCTTTTTCCCATAACAATATCTCCAAAATGAGCATAAGAGATATATTGAAGCATGGCCCATTTAGAAGCGCTGTATTCAAATAAAGCGGATTGTTTACTTGTATTTTGGGTAACGTCATAAGATGAGGAGCCAGAAAAACTTATTTTTCTATTTTGATTAATTAGGGGGGTTCGTGTGTAAAAGTGGATCACTCCGCCTAAGGCATCGGATCCATAGCCAACAGAAGAAGGTCCAAAGATAACTTCTGCCCGCTCCAAGCTCAACGGATCTATACTAAGTGCATTGTGAAGGTGACCTGAACGAAAGATCGCATTGTTCATCCGCACGCCATCAACAACTAAAAGCACACGATTTGCTTCAAACCCTCTCAAGACGGGGCTCCCTCCACCCCCTTGTGACTGCTGCACCCGAACACCTGGAATTTTACGCAATAGAACAGCTGTGTTTTCAGGGCTTTGCTTTTCAATTTCAGCTTTGGAAACAATCCCTACCTGTTGTGCCAAGCGTTTCTTGTTGGTGCTGGCCCTGGCAACCGACAAGACGATTTCGCCCAATTGCTCCGTGTCAGGCGTCATCCAAATAATTTGAGCCGATTTGATTTGATTTTTGGAAAGGGTGTATGATAAGTATCCTATGTGGGAAAATGAAATACGCGCATTATCAGTAAAGGCGTCGAGGCTGGCTGATCCATCAAAGTCTGTTGTTTCAAAATGAGCACCGCCCAGGTCTACAATTGTAACACTAGGAAGAACTTCAAGTGTTACTGCGTCCTTGACTAAAACCTGCTGTGCAAAACCACAAAAACAAATAAAAAAGGATAGGCTAATCGTTAAAAACCTCATATAAAATATCTAATGATTTAGGCGGTCTGAATGACTGCACATGCAATTGATAATACCGCATAAGCAAGCGCAATAAGCGTCTTCTTTGGTCAGCATTGGCCGAAATCTTATCAATCTTATCAAATTTCGTACCTAAATAGGTTTTTAGCATTTCTATTTCTTGACCTGATACACATTCCTTGCCGCGTGCTTGGGCAGCAAACCGTCCGTTTTCTAGGTCGAAATACGGTTGTGATATATGGGCTGTATCTGGATAAAAGCCAAGGTATTTGGTAAGTTGGATGAGTACAAACACATGGGCGTTGGCTATGTGCGTACGTGTATCAATCCATATTAAGGCATGCTCTAAAAAACGATAGAGGGATTGGTTTTCTTCCTCTTCTTTTAATACGGAACGAAAAACTTCGGCAAGAAAAATACATATACTTGACTTAACAACATCGGTTGAAATCGTAGCATAAGGGTGTATAATTTTTGCCGCTTTTAAGATAGGTAGTCGTGTGCTTTTTGGTGTACTAGACAAAAGCTCAAGCTGTGTCAAAGGCTGGAACATTCCCATTGAAAGCGTTTTGTTTTTCCTTTTTGAGCGTGCTCCTTTGACCACATAAGATCGCAATCCAGCTCGTTCCGTGTAGCAATGAAGCATCACACTAGTTTCTCCATACTTTGTGGTGTGTAATACAATTGCGTGGGTTGAGCCTTCCATTAATTAATAACCATCAGTTTTTTAACAGCGCTGTCAAGTCCATCTTTAGAGGTTATAAAAATAAGGTATACACCGCTACGAACACGGGCACCTGAGAATGAACGTAAATTCCAGCTAATACTGCCACCTTCACTCGTGGTGTCATGGACCAAATTCCCAGCAATGTCGGTTATTTTTACTCTTGTCTTTTGTTGCAATCCTCGAACAACAACATTCCCATAAAAATTGGGGCGTACTGGATTCGGGAAAACACTTGCATCAGACAGGCTCTCGGACTCAGCATAAGCATCGCCCTGAAAAGAGACCATACCTTTAAGTGTTCCAAAATATACCTTCCCAGAAACATCGTCTATCCCAATTGTTTTCACAGATGAGGTTGGAAGTGGGCTGTTTTCCTTGGTAAAATGTTGCAAAATTTGACTGCCATCCTTAGAAATTAAAAACACCCCTGAACTTGTAGTACTGATCCATTTTTGATTATTCCCATCTACTTCAATATCAGATATAAATTGACCGCTTAACAGTTCCCGCAAGTTTCCACCATCGGAAATAACCACAGCGCGTAATTGGGTATCATCTTCAAAGAAACGGTTAGGCGCATAGAGTATTACTAGACCGTCTTTAGTTCCCACCCAAAGGCGATTGTCTTTGTCTAGGCGAATGCTCCTAATGTCATCCGAAGGGAGGCCCATATCACCACCCATAATGCGTTTCATTTGTGGAGGCGATTGTGAAATATCAACGCCTATAAGGCCGCTGTTTACACTGCCGAAAAACAAGATTTTATTATTGTAAAACTCAAAAGTTGAATACCCTGCCTCTTGTTTGTAATCTAAAATCACGTCTGAAAGATCGTAGGCTGTCCATTGCCCTGAAGGCGTTCTTTTTTTTAGCCCTTTTTGAACATAGCCGGTTAAAGACCAAAGGTTGCCGCTGTCATCAACTAATGCATCACGTACACGGATACTTACATAATCTGGTCCAACAAATGAAAGGCTTTCCAATCCACTATTGGTTTCGTTCCAAAGCCCCACCGGGTTGTTTTCTTCAAAATAAACTATTCCCCTGTGATATGAGCAAGCGTAAAACGTTCCTATTTCAGTTGGGTGAGCCGCCACACGGACAAATGGATCTGCATTAAATAATTGGTTGTTGGTAATGTTTTCCCACTGATTTTCAACATGGCGGCTTATTCCGTATTTTTCAGCTAAAGAAGGAGTATAAAATAAATTATACGCTCCGTGGGCAATCCAGAGTTCTTGCTGCACGTTCTCGATATCAAAAATGCTGTTAGACAATGGCCCTTGAGGGCTGATCAAGTCAATGTTATTGTCATTGGAGTAGCGAATGAGCCCTTCGCGAGAAGTGCCTATCCATTTCTGGTCGTTATGGCTTAAGGCAAAGTTATAGGTGTTGGGTTTTACACCATCTAAATCGCCTATTGTTTGTGTACTGACAAAGGATTTGTCGGTATCATAAATTCGGTTTGAAACCGTTATCAGGACTCCTTTCTCGTGTGGAGCAATGTGCTTCAACACGCCTGAAAAAGTTGCTTTTTTTTCAACCGTATTCCCCAATTGAAAAAAGGAAAGCGAATTGCCCTCTTCTTTCGCTGCATATAAGCTATTATCTTGAGCCCATATGGATGCCCAATTGCCCGTTGCTAACTGATCCCAAAACAAAAACTCTAGCTTATTAGGGTGGGTTTGAGAAATTTTGAATAAGCCTTGTTCGGTAGCGGCATGCAGGGCATTTTCAAAAACAAAAACTTGATTAACGTGTGTTCTATTTATTGTTGATCCAAAATAATACGTATCGCCAAACTCTAGTGTTTCGGGGTTAACTTCTACGATACCAAAACCAGTAGCTACATATGCTGTATTATCTGCAAGATGTATATGGTTAATCTGCTTTTTTTCAGCAGAAATTGTGTTGCTTCGTGTAATGCCGCTTTCAAATATTATGTTCTTGGTGTTGATGTTGACCTGGGCAAGCAGGCCGTTTTCGTGACCAACTAAAATATAATCCCCATAAGTAGCTAATGCAGAAATAGTATCTCCTGAAAGCCCTTCAACTGTAGAGATGGTCTCAGATGTTCCTTGAGAGCTGTCAAATAGAAAAAGGGCGTTTTCAGCTACGCTAACTATCGTTTGATTGCTTAGGGTGCCAATGGAGGAATTAGTATAGGAGTAGTACGCCTCCCAAGCATTGGTTTGCCCCCAGACCATCAGGGGTGCTGAAAGCACTAAACAGGCGATATATTTTTGAAGGGTTGGTTTCATTAGTTGTTAAACGAAAAAAGGGTGACTGTCGTATGTCAAACCACGCCTTGTGCCAGCATGGCGTCGGCAACCTTAACAAACCCAGCTATGTTAGCTCCCTTTTCATAATTAATGCCCTCTTTTCCTTTGCCATAGGAAGCGCAAGCCTGGTGAATGTCTTTCATGATGGCCTGTAAGCGCTGATCTACTTCTTCTCGTGTCCAACTATAGCGGAGGGAGTTCTGTGCCATTTCAAGGCCTGAGACTGCCACGCCACCTGCGTTGGAAGCCTTCCCTGGCGCATATAAAACATTATTGCTGTGAAAGTGTAAAATAGCATCGGGAGTTGAAGGCATATTAGCGCCTTCGCTAACACAATAGCAGCCGTTGGAAATTAATGTTTTGGCATCTGCAGCATCAAGCTCATTTTGTGTGGCGCAGGGCATGGCAATATCACATGAAATGCCCCAAGGTTTTTCGCCCTTATGAAAACTCGCGTTGGTATATTGCTCTACATATTTGTCGATACGTTGTCTGCTCACATTTTTAAGTTGCATGATAAAGGCCAATTTTTCTTCATCAATCCCGTCTGGGTCATGAATAAATCCAGAAGAGTCAGACATTGTTAAAACCTTTGCGCCAAGCTGAATAACTTTTTCTGCTGCATATTGTGCCACATTTCCAGAGCCGGAAATCACAACGTTTTTGCCTGTAAAAGAAGCGCCTCGAATTTCCATCATATTTTGTGCAAAATATACCGCGCCATATCCTGTTGCCTCAGGACGAATAAGCGAGCCCCCCCAAGAAATACCTTTCCCTGTAAGTACGCCTGTAAATTCATTTTTTAAGCGCTTGTATTGTCCAAACATATACCCTATTTCTCTTCCGCCGACGCCAATATCACCAGCCGGAATATCTCGGTTCGGGCCGATATGACGAAAAAGCTCTGTCATAAAACTTTGACAAAAACGCATAACCTCAGCATCTGATTTGCCTTTTGGATTAAAATCGGCGCCTCCTTTTCCTCCGCCCATGGGAAGTGTTGTTAGTGCGTTTTTAAATACTTGCTCAAAAGCCAAAAATTTTAAAATACTAAGGTTAACCGACTCGTGAAACCGTAAGCCTCCTTTGTATGGGCCAATTGCTGAATTCATTTCAATACGATATCCCCTATTTACTCGGATTTCTCCACTATCATCAATCCAAGGTACACGAAACATAATCACACGCTCTGGTTCTGCCATACGCATAAGGATGTTTTTTCCATGATAAATATCGTTTACAACAATGTAGGGAATAACCGTTTGGGCTACTTCAGAAACGGCCTGCATAAACTCGGGCTCGTTGGTGTTGCGTTGGCTTACTTCTTGTAAAAAAGTATTGATGATTTTTTGCATGACTCTCGATTTGAAACCTAAATGTATGTATTATTTTATTTAACTCAAGGCTTGAGTTAAATCAGCAATCAAATCTTTACTGTCTTCAATCCCAACACTAAGGCGAATCAGGCCGTCTGTAACGCCTGTTTTTTCACGTTTTTCTTTAGGAATTGATGCGTGTGTCATACTTGCGGGGTGGCCTGCAAGGCTTTCTACGCCGCCCAAGGATTCTGCCAAAGTAAATACTTGAAGTGAGGACACAATGGCAACCGCTTTTTCAAGGGTATTGTCTTTATGTACAAACGAAATCATCCCTCCGAAATCATCCATTTGGGCCTTGGCTACTTCGTGGTTGGGGTGAGTTTCAAATCCAGGCCAATACACCTTTTGAATATTGGGATGCTGTGCTAAAAATTCAGCGACAGCGCGTCCGTTTTCACAATGGCGCTGCATACGTACGTGAAGAGTTTTAATTCCACGTAATACTAAAAAGGCGTCCATTGGGCCTGGTACAGCGCCACTTGCATTTTGAATGAATGCCAGTCGATTGGCTAAATCCGTGTCGTTTACGACCAGTGATCCAAGGACAACATCGCTGTGTCCGCCCAAATATTTTGTGGCAGAGTGCATGACAATGTCGGCGCCTAGTTCCAATGGTCGCTGTAAATAGGGAGAGGCAAAAGTGTTATCAACAGCCAGCAAAAGCTTGTGTGCTTTAGCTAGTGCGGCCATCGCCTTAATGTCTATGACTTGCATGAGTGGATTGGTGGGTGTTTCTACCCAAAGCAATTTGGTGTTTGTATTAATATGCTTTTCAACTGCTTCCATGTCGCCCATTGGAACAAAATGAAAAGTAATGCCATAAGTGGCGAACATCTTGTCAAAAATCCGATAGGTTCCGCCATATAAATCGTTTGTTGACACCACCTCATCGCCTGGTTTTAAAAGTTTTATTACCGCGTCAATAGCGGCCATTCCAGAGGCAAACGCTAACGCATGTGCACCCGACTCAATATTGGCCAGTGAGGCTTCTAATGCAGATCGCGTTGGATTGTGTGATCGGCTGTACTCATACCCTAGGTGTGTTCCCGGCTTTTCTTGCGCATAGGTAGATGTAAAATAAACTGGGGGCATCACAGAACCATAGGCTTTGTCGGGTTGTTGACCGCCGTGAATGGTTCGGGAGTTGAAGTGTAGTTTCTTTTTTGCCATATCTTGTTAAAAGTACAAATGTATTTAAGTTTGACTAAAGGGCATTTAATAATTCATTTATTTAATAGACATTTGTGTCATTATGAAAAACACCTTTCTTTATCTTTCAACTTGTTCTACCTGTGTGCGTATCATCAAATCTTTGGGAATAGAAGACGCTGATTTTTTGCAAAACGTAAAAGAACAAATGGCAACTCCATCGCAATTGGCCTTTTTATACAACTACACCAACAGTTATGAAGGGCTTATAAACAAGCGCGGACGTGTCTATGCTCAAATGAAACGAGAAGGGGCTGTGTTTTCAGAAGCAGTGTATAAGACTTTGCTTGAAAATGAGTACAGCTGTCTCAAGCGGCCCATACTCATTTGGGATAACACTGTTTTTTTAGGCAACGCCAAAGCGACTGTTGCTCAAATGAAAGCCGCACTTGATGGATAAACGAACACTTGCGCTTTTGGCTGCGCTGGGAGCAACAACCATATACGGTCTTAACCATACCATTGCCAAAGAGGTAATGCCAACCTATATTCAAGGGTTTGGCTTTGTGCAAGTCCGTCTTTTGGGGGCAGCAATTTTGTTTTGGTTGGTAAGTCTTTTTATTCCAAAACAGAAAATAGACCGTGCTGACGTTCCTAAGATGCTGCTTTGTGCGCTTTTGGGCATGGTCGTTAACATGCTTTGCTTTTTTAAAGGCATTGAACTTTCTACGCCCATAAACAGCGCTGTGCTTATAACCATTACGCCCATATTGGTGTTTGTATTTTCTGCAATTCTCATAAAAGAACGGCTTTTACTCCCTAGAGTTGTGGGGGTTGTATTGGGCTTTATAGGGGCTTTGGTTTTAATTGTTTTTGGAAATGAAATCCGCCAAGATGCGCCTAATATTCCGTTAGGGAATGCCTTGTTTGTTGTCAATGCCTCATCTTTTGGGCTGTATTTGGTTTTAGTCAAATCTTTGTCCGCTAAATACACAACGGTACACTTGTTAAAGTGGTTGTTTTTATTTGGGTTTATTATGGCGCTTCCCATAAGCTACCCGGAGTTTAGTCAAGTCAATTGGGCTGCTTTGCCTTATGAAGCGGTGTGGCGCTTTGCGTTTGTAGTAATCGGAACAACATTTATGACTTACCTGCTAAATGTTTATGCACTCAAGCAGCTCAAGGCAAGTACGGTTGGGGTGTTTACGTATTTGCAACCGCTGATTGGTATTGCATTCGCCATTATGGTAGGAGCAGATGGGTTAACAGCCTATAAGCTTGGTGCAGGAAGTGTCGTATTACTTGGTGTCTATTTGGTAACCAAACGATATGAGTCGAAAATTTAGTAGGCTTTCTCTTCGCCTCTAAAAATATTTATAAGCGTCCGAATTATAATTTTGATGTCCAGCGCAAACGACCAGTGGCGAATATAGAATATATCGTATTTGATGCGATGCTTCATTTCAATATCGTTATCAATTCCTCCTCTAGCTCCGCTAACTTGTGCCAGGCCTGTAATTCCTGGTTTTAGGTACATGCGTTTTGAATAATCATCAAATATCTTACCGTACCTATCGTTTTGTGATATTAAGTTGGGACGAGGTCCAACAATAGACATCTGCCCGAAAAAGACATTAAAAAACTGAGGGAGTTCGTCAATGCTTGTTTTACGAATAAATTTTCCAATTCGTGTGATTCTTGTATCGTTTCTAGAGGCTGATTTTTCTGTTCTGTTGTTAACAGTCATGGATCTAAGTTTTATACACGAAAATGGTTTTTTAAAACGTCCAGGTCTATTTTGAATAAAAAACACAGGGCCTTTTGAGTCTGCTAAAATCAAGACCGCTATAAGGGGGATAAACCAAGATAAAAGTACGATAATCACAAGCCCAGAAAAAACAATGTCAAAGACTCTTTTTTGAATTCGATATAAAATTGAATCTAATGGGCTTACGAAATGTTTTATTACTTGTGTAAGTCCATAAAATTGGGCATTTCTTCCAGTAATGGGAGAGTTATAGCTAGTAATAAGTTTTATACGAGTCTGTTTTTTCCAGTTTAAATTTAATATATGGGCATTAGCACCATCTAAAACGATATCGAGAGGCACGTATATAGATTGTATACTGTTTTCTTGTATTGTTTGTTCTAGTTGGTCAAAAGAAGTTTCTTCAAAGAGTGTTTTGTCTGCTTCATAAATGTTGAGCCCTGTTCTTTTTAGCTCATGAACATCTTTAATAAAATTTTGCCCTGAATCTGAATTGTGTACCAATATGTTTTCTTGAAAAAGGGGCGTGTTTTTCCTAAGTTTAAATAGTACAATTAGGGCTACTGCTTTTATAAGAAATATGCTTCCTGAAGTTTTGATAACAGCAATTGTGTTCCAAACAAATTCATCTGAAAAAAAAAGGGTGGCTAGAAAGAGAAGTGACCCCAACAAGAATGAAAATAAAATAAACCGCTGTAATTGTTTTGTAAAAGTCAGGTTGCGCTCATAGTTATAAAAACGCGACATAATTCCACTAAGTACCCATATAGATACTAGTACAAAGAATGCTGTTGTGCTATTATTGATTAAAAAGGCGGGGCTAAGAGTGAGCAAGGAACAAACAAAAAGTGACCCCCACTCAAAAATCCAGAAAGGTAGATATTTTAAAACCTTAAGGTTTTCTTGTATACTTTTACTCAATAGTACTAATGTTGGTTAAGTAATATAACGGTATTGTAGGGGGCTTATTGTATATCTAACTACGTTTTGAAAGACGAAAAATCTCTATGTTCCATTTTATTTAATTCTTCACGACTTAAAGACTTAAAGTAATCATAGGTGCGTTGCATGCCTTCTTTACGACCAATTTTAGGCTGCCATCCCAATATTTCTCTTGCCTTAGTAATGTCGGGCTTGCGTTGAAGCGGATCGTTTTTGGGTAAGGGTTTAAAGACTATTTTTTGATCGGTCCCCGTTAATTTAATAATCTCCTTTGCAAAATCTAAAATGGATATTTCATCGGGATTGCCAATGTTTACAGGCAAGTGATAATCGCTCATAAGCAAGCGGTAAATTCCCTCTATTTCGTCTTCAACAAAGCAAAAAGAGCGCGTTTGAGAGCCATCGCCAAAAACTGTCAGGTCTTCTCCTCTCAACGCTTGTCCCATAAAAGCAGGTATTACCCTACCGTCGTTTAAGCGCATTCTTGGTCCATAGGTGTTGAAAATACGTATGATCCGGGTATCCACGGCATGATAGCGACGATACGCCATGGTAATAGATTCTAAATAGCGTTTCGCTTCGTCATACACGCCCCTAGGGCCAATGGTATTTACGTTGCCAAAATAGTCTTCAGTTTGTGGGTGTACAAGGGGGTCGCCATAGATTTCGGACGTAGAGGCCACCAAAATACGCGCATTTTTTGCTCTTGCTAATCCTAGCACGTTATGCGTTCCTAACGCACCTACTTTTAAGGTCTGAATGGGTATTTTAAGATAATCTATTGGACTTGCAGGAGACGCAAAATGAAGGATGTAATCCAACTCTTCCTTTATGTCAATAAATTCACATACATCGTGATGAACAAAACGAAAGTTTGGGTTTCCTTCTAGGTGCGCAATGTTGGACATTGAGCCTGTAATGAGGTTGTCCATGCCAATAACGGCAATATCATTGGCTAGCAACTTATCACACAAATGCGACCCCAAAAAGCCTGCTGCTCCCGTAACTAGTGCTTTCCTCATCTGCCTATAGAATAATAATCAAACCCTAAGGCTGTCATGTCCTTCGGATTGTATATGTTACGTCCGTCAAAAATGACGTTGCTCTTGAGGGCGGTTTTTAAGTTGTTAAAATTCGGGTTTCTAAAGGCGTGCCATTCCGTACAAATCAGTAACGCATCTGCGTCCTTAACTGCATCCATCATGCTTGATGCAAAGGAAATGCTATCGCCTAATTTTGCTTTTACATTATCCATAGCTTCGGGGTCAAATGCCGTAACATTGGCGCCTGCATCAAGCAGCTTGTTAATCATGTATAAGGCAGGTGCTTCACGAATATCATCTGTGTCGGGTTTAAATGCCAGCCCCCATACCGCAATTTTTTTGTCTTTAAGGTTTCCCTCAAAATGTTGTTGCATTTTGGGAAATAAAACCGTTTTTTGTTGCTCGTTAACCTCAATTATGCTATCCAAAATAGCAAAGTGGTGTTGGGCATCTTTCCCGGATTTGTGCAATGCCTTTACATCTTTAGGAAAGCAAGAGCCACCATAACCAATTCCAGGAAATAAAAAGCGTTTTCCAATACGCTCGTCTAGCCCCATACCCATGCGTACATCGTCCACATTCGCGCCTACCTTTTCACAATAGTTTGCAATTTCGTTCATGTAAGTGATTTTGGTAGCCAAAAAAGCGTTGGCGGCATATTTGGTCAGCTCTGCGGATTTGATGTCCATAAACACAATCGGGTTTCCTGAGCGAACAAAGGTTGCGTAAAGTTTTTCCATGGCATTTTTGGCCCGTTCGGATTCTACACCAACAACTATCCTATCGGGTTTCATAAAATCTTCCACGGCAAAACCTTCGCGTAAAAATTCAGGGTTAGAAACTACATCAAAAGACACGTCTGTTTTGGCTTGTAGTGCCGCTTTTACACGCTCACCTGTGCCCACGGGTACCGTGCTTTTACTCACTATAATTTTATAATCTTTAATCAAATCGCCAATCTGATTGGCAACCCCCAACACATAGGATAAATCTGCAGAACCATCTTCGTCTTCAGGCGTGGGTAGCGCTAAAAAAATAACTTCCCCATGATCTACGCCTTGTTCAATTTGGGTAGAAAAATGAAGTCTGCCTGCTTTAATGTTGCGTTCAAAATAGGTTTCCAGGTGGGGTTCATAAATAGGCACCTCGCCGTTTTGCATTATGGCTACTTTGGCTTTATCAATGTCGATACACAAAACTTCATTACCGGCTTCTGCCAAACAAGTTCCGGTAACCAAGCCTACATAGCCCGTGCCTACTACGGTTATTTTCATCTTTGGTGGGTGTGTTTAATTATTAGGCAATAATAAAACAAAAAATAAACTATTCCTCTTTGTCTTACCAAATAAGACTCTGTCAAAAAAAGTATCAAAAAAACTAATGCGGTCAAAATGGGAAATAAAGACCTGGATTTAAAGGGTATTTTTAGGAAATTTATTAAGATAAAACCTAGTGAAAGAAGGCCAATTATTCCTAATTCTGCCATTGTTTGTAGGTATTGATTATGGAAGTTATAATTGTGAAAGCCCGGGTATAAATTATATTGAATGTGCTTGGCTTTAATTTGTTCTTGTGATGAATTAAAACCGTATCCAAAAAAATACTTTTTTTCTTCTTGTAATAGCTCCCAAAAAACACGCGCCTGAAAAAGTCTTATGGAAGACCCTGTCCAAAAATACACATGATTGAATTTTTCTGTAGTAAGTACCTCTGCCAAATTGCTTTGCATTTCATCGTTTAATCTTTCATTGATTTTATTGCTATTTAGCAAAGCCACACATAGTAAAGAAAATACACTCAAAAATAATATCTTAATTTTAAGTGGACTTGTCCTTTTCAATCCCATAAATACGCTTAGAGCTATTGCGAGTAGTAAGATCATTTTTGAAGACAGTAAAACGATAGCTGTAAAAATCAATAGAAGTTTAAAATAGTCCCATATAACTTTAGTTTTAGTTAATAGAAAGATGTATGATAACAGTAAAACCATGGAAAGATAGACTGCATTGATGTCAAATAATGATGACAATTCATGATAAAAAAACACGTCAATATCCTTGTTTGCCTTGTACCTTACAATGGCATTTATTAAAAGGAGTATCGTATATAAAACTAGAACATTAGAAAAAGCTACAAATATTCTCTGTATTCCTTTTCGTGTCAAAACATTTACAAAGGAAAACGAAAGAGGAATGAATAGAAAGGGAAGAGCGCGTACTAGCTTAGAAGAAACATTCTCACCATCCTCTAAAAGTGTCAATGATATTACTATTACAACAAAATAAATTATGGGTGGTGTTAACGCTCTAACTTTCTTGGGCCTGTTAAACGTAGCATTTAGTAGAGAAACTACGGAAAATACAGCAAGGCTAATGCTGCCAAATGCGAAGTTTAGTAGCTGAAAAGTTAATACAACTACTATGAGGTAAACATATACGCTTTCTTGTTTTAGTATGTTTTTAAGATGATTGATAGGCTCTAACAAGGGTTTTTAAATAGTTGATGTTAACTGATTTCCAGCTAAATTTATAACGAATTTTATCTGTGTTATTGTCTATCATTTTCGAAAAAGCCTTTTTTTCCAATTTTTCTATAAAATCTGTTACATCTGATGCGTCTGTAAAATAGTGAGCGTCTTCGCCCAAAACACCTTTGTTGAATGGGTTGTCATGCGCAACAATTAATGCTTCTGAAGCCATTGCCTCTAATAAGGATGGGTTTGTCCCTCCAACAGAGTGTCCGTGAAAATATAAGCTAGAATATTTACGAAGGGCATTGAGTTTGAGGAGGTCAAAGATTCCACCCAGAAAATGAATTGATGGAGTGTCTTTAAATTTCTGATAAATATATTTTCCAAATTTTGTGCCCTGGTGATTTCCAATAACCAAAAAATTACGATTTTGATTAGAATCACAATGCCCATCTAAAATGACCTCTATATTATTCTCGGGCTCCATTCTTGCGATGAGCATATCATACGAAAAAGGCAATACATTATATTCTTCCAAAACACTTTTTTGAAACTGTCTAGGGATGCTTGCGCCATACGGGATGTATTTGGACTCAAGTTTATACTTCTTTTTAAGATAGGTTTGAATTCCCAATGAGTCTGCTATTAAAACATCGCTGCTTTTGGCCGCTAATTTTTCTGCATACCTCAAAAACTTTTGCACTAGGGGGGTGTATTTTGTTCGCTTCCACTCCAGTCCATCCATGTTTGTAACTATTTTTGCTGCCTTTGGAAGCAAAAAATGCCAAATAGAGTTTGAGGTGTAGCCAAGCTGTAGAATCACATCAAACCTTTGTCGCCTAGAGTTTAGTATACAGTTAAGGTCATAAATAAACTGTCCAAACGTACCAACTAAAAATTCTGGATCAAAGCAATGAATAATTTTAACTCCTTTATAGTTTGGTTTTTGGTAGTTATGGTTGTGTGAATTATAAACGGTTATATCGTAACCTTCTTCTGCTAAAAAAACAGCAAAGTTTTCAGCAAACTGTTCAAACCCGCTGTAATTATTGGGTATTCCTCTAGTCCCGATTATTGCTATTTTCATAAAATTCAATTTCACGCTGTTTAAAAAAGGCTCCAACCAATAATGAAATTGGGTCCGCTAAATTATAAAGTCCGCTTATTACAAATGATGAAATAATGTAAAAAGTCACAATTCCTACAAGAATATTATAAGAAGGTAGCATTTCTTTTATACTACTAAATGGCACAAGTATAAACACAAAAAATAAAATGTAAGTTAGAAGTCCAATGAACCCCGTTTTGTAAAGCACATACGCGTAGCCATTGTGTAGTAATGAAATAAATCTCAAGCCCTTATCATCATCAGAAAGGGGGGCATAAAAATCAAGATCTATTAGCGACCCCATACCCAATCCGAAAAACCAATCGATTGTTTTTCCATCATTGAGTGCGTCGATTGCCTTACTGGCCTCATAAGCACGCCAATGATCCCACAGGTTTGCGTGGTCTTTAACATCTAAGCTCCCCGGTTTAATAAAGATTTCTGCTGGAGCAATTTTTAGTTTATATAAAAAGTTGTCAATTGGTCTATCAGAATCCCTGTCGATTTTTACAGAAAATAAATATGCATAAAGTGCGCTGATAATTAGTGTTGCAAAGAGAATATATCTTAAACCTTTAGTTGTTAGCTTTAAATACCCTAAAAAGGCAATTAACATAAATATAAAAACAAGTGTCATCGTCCTAGATAGGTAGAAAAGGAATGACAATGCTAAAACCAAAATTATGAGGTTTTGGTGTTTAAACTTAATTTTTTTTAACCTGATATTGGCCACTAAAAAGCTTAATGCGAAGAGCTCCAAAACACTATCTCTGCCCGCATAATATCTAATGCCCGCCACAGTGAAGTCCGGCTCAGCTATTACGTACTGAACTACTAAAAACAAGTGAATAGCTGCAAAAAAGACAGCGACCGAAACGACAGTTCTATAAACAAATTCTTGGTTGTTTATCTTTCGTACTATGGCGTAACCTGCAAGGATTAATAATATTGGTTTGTTTAAATAAAAAAAGTCTTTTAAAAAATCATATCCCAATTCATTTTTCACAAGGCCTGTAATAATTGCTATTGCGCTTAATATAAATAATAAGAAAATTAGAAAAAGGAAGTTCTTTGAAAACTTAATTTTCTTTTGCGCCAAAACAAACAAAACAACAAGCGTAGATAAAATCGCGGTTATTTCAAACGATGCAAATAGAAAGCTGACCGACAAGAGCGATATAAAACAAAGTTTGTATTGACTAATAATATCAGCTTTGAGCTTCATAGCTTTTTAATACAATTTAAAAGGTTTAAATTATAAATTTCAGATGCAAAAATCGTGTTTACCCTATCATATCCGTTTTTCCCAAAATTGTTTCGTTTATTTTTGTCTTTAATCAAGCGCTCCATTTTTAAATATAAATCTTCGCTATTATTTGGGCTAAAAAGAAAGCCCGTATGATTGTCTACAACAATTTCACTTAATCCACCGTGGTTAGAAGCTATTACAGGTTTCTTTGATAACATTGCCTCTAATGTTACTAAGCCAAAAGGTTCTGGCTCTGTAGAGGGTACCGTAACTATATCCATTAAATCAAAATACTGCCAAATATTTGAATCAAAACAAACAATGCTACATTTATGAGAAAGATTCCGCTTTTTTATTTCATCCATTAGGGTTTCTAAAAAGTGCTCTTGGTTTGGCGGCGGTGATCCCAAAAATAAAAGGGCAATATCATACCCTTTACTGTGGAGATCTTCAAATGCCTCTAGCAATAACTGATGACCCTTCCAGAGGCTAATTCTTCCTACAAGCCCTATAACAATTGAGGTTTCTTTAATGTTTAATGACTTTCGTAACTTTTTAAGCGGCTCTGGTTTTGTTTTTATTGCTTGGCGTTCCAGTCCATTCCAAATAACGGTTGATTTTTTAGAAAGCTTGTTGGTTTTTTTAATAAAATTATTTCTAGAGGCGTGTGAATTAAAAACAACATGGTCAGAAAATATGGACAGCAAATAAGTATAGGTGTGTTTAACTATTCTTGGTTTTCTTATCAGTTCGTGAACATGCCAAAGGTGTTTAACTCGATATAGTACTGAGTACACAACCCCCATTGTTACTGCAAGTGTGCTAGAGTAAACTATATCTATTGACTCGCTTTTTAATTCTCTTTTTAACGTATAAAGGGATTTGAAAAGACGATATGGAAGGCTAAAAATAATTTTAGCTGAAAACATCTTTCTAGAAAGTTTTAGCACTGGTGATACGATTGTTCTTACCTTGTTTTGCTTGAGAATTTTTAATAACGGCCCCTCTTTAGGAAGCACAACTATTGGATTAAATTCACTTTGCTCATTCTTTAAGTGCAATACAAAATGTAGCAACATTTTATCAGAACCATAAAGCTCCGCGGATTGATGAAAAAACAGAACTGTTTTCTTCATAATTCCTTAATAACTCTAGCCGGAACACCACCTATAACGACACCAGACGAAAACTTATCGGTTACTACAGCGCCTGACGCGACAATTGAATTGTCTGATACTTTGCATCCATCTAAAAAAGTTGCTTTTGCTCCGACCCAAATATTATTTCCTATTTCTATTCCTTCAGACTTAACTCCTTGTTTGCGAATTTTACGGGTTTTGTCTTGATAATTATGGTTTTGAGAGTGAAAACTTACATATTGACCCATTATGACATCATTCCCGATGATTACTCCTCCTGAACAGCCTAAATAAGAATATTCTCCAATAGCGCTATCGTGGCCAATATTTAAGCCTGTGCCAAAGTTTTCTAGGTGACTAGTTATAGAAATTTTAGTGTTTGCCCCAATCTTAACTCGATTACCAAAAGAGACCTTTTGTTTTGCATATCCATCAATATAAACGCGCTCTTCAAGTGTACAAGCCTTGCCGAATTTTATGTTTTTTAGATTTCTTAATCTAACCCCCCTGCCTAGAAAAACCATCTTTCTGGTCCTTAAAATCCCTCTAACAAGCATTGTCATTCGGGATAATAGCGTTGCCAAGATTTGTTTGTTGGTGACCTCTTTTGAGACAACGTAATTTTTTTCGAATTTTACTAAAAAGTAATTAAAAATAGCTCTTAACATTTCTTTGTACTTGTTTAAGTTTTAACAACATTAGATAAAGGCTTCTTTTTGGTTGTGTTATATGCTTTCTTACAAATTTTTTGAAGCTTTCGTTTATTGTTTTTGAACGAGCGCTTGTGTATCCTCCAAAATGTATATATGAAATGGCGCTGTAAAAAAGTGTGCTTAAATTTTTATCCTTGATTTTTTTACAAAAATCCACGTCTTCACAATACATAAAATATTCTTCTGAAAGACCTCCTACCATATCCCAATATTTCCTTTTCGTTAATAAAAAAGACCCTTCCACCCAGTCAACTGAATAAAGGTCCTCTTCAAAATTTCCGTTCGAAAAACTTCCGTTTGTTTTCATTATACGCGAAAGTTTTATCAAATTCCATACGGAAGGAAAGTTTCCTGCGGATTTTCTATACTCTTTATTTCGTCCTAACATTTTTATGCCAACAACTCCGACTTTTTCGTCTTTGAGAACGTCGAGAGCTGCAGTTATATTGCCGCATAATATAGTATCGTTGTTTAGCAAGAGTACGTTATGCCCACAACTAGCTTTCACGCCAATATTATTGGCCTTTGAGAATCCAACGTTCTCATCGTTCTTGATAACTTTAATTGGAGCGCTAAGCTTTTTTACAAGTGCTAAGCTGTTGTCTTGCGAGTTATTATCAACCAGTATAACTTCATGTGAAATTGTGGCGCAATGCGTATGTATTGACTCTATACAGTCTTTTAGAAAGACTTCGCCATTATAATTTACTATAATTACAGAGAGTTGCATTGCCTGGTTTTGCTGTATTATTATTCTTCTGTTTTAATGTTTTTTAGTACAATTATATACTGAACCGTCAAAAACTCAGAGAAAATCCTAAACGTAACTTTATCAAGAATAGATGCTTTGCTTTTCACAAATTTATTTGAAGACTGAATAGTCATAAGCCTTAATATGTTTGGGAAATCTAAAATTTTTATCATGTCCTTTTTACAAAAAAAGCGGAGGTGGGTAAAATCAAACGTGCCTGAATCTTCATATTTAAAGGTTCCCAAAATAAATATTTTATAAAATGCCTTAAAATGTCTTATGTTGGGAATGCTACAAATAATAAGGCCGTCTTTTTTAAGTGATGGAATAAGCTTTTCAATTGTTTTTTTGGGGTCAAACAAATGCTCCAAAACATCTGCCAAGATAATAACATCATATTTATTTATGGGAAACTCACACGACTCAACATCGCCAATATGAATTGTGTCAAACGCGTCTTTTTCTTTAACAAAATCCACAATATCATACAAGTGAATTGATGAGGCAATTCCAGTTTTTTTTAGGTAAATAAGCGTGTTTCCTGTGCCTCCTCCAATTTCTGCTACATTAAGCCCTTTCTTATCCTTAATGGCATCAATCACTTCATGTCTCACGTGTGAAAAATAACTCTGCTCTTTGATTTCGTACTTTTTGTTTTTCATTTTGTTAATGCATAAAAGACTTGATAATTATTATCTATTGATAATGTAAATTGAGTTAATTATTTGAATAAACTTAGTGTATTTCCTTTTTTTTTATAAAAACAAGTGTGGTTGCTAAAAAAAACTCTATAAATAAAAGCGTATATACTGTCCCCGTAACTCCATAAATTTTTATTACAGGAGTGGCCAAAACAACTCCTAAAACAAACCCACAGGCCGATAAAATCATTAGTGTTCTTTTTTTGTCTAAGGCCATTAAAAGAAGGGCTATTGGGCTGTTAATCAAAGTCATTATTATCCCTACAAAAGAAATCGAAAGCAGTCGGTTGATCAGCTCTACGCTTTCTAGTGTAAAGAAGGTAATTACTTCTTCTTTGTAAAAGAAAATGACTACACTTTGAATTAATATTAAGAACACAACAAACGGATATGTTTTGCGTATCAATGAAATTGCGCGGGATCTGTCAAATTCCAAAATTCCAGATATTTTGGGCAACATAAGTGTTTGATAGATAGAAAGCGGTTTCCTCATAAGCTGATAGATTTTTTCTAAAATACTATAGATCCCCGCAGCTTCATAAGATATTATAGCTCCTGTTAATGGGCCTAAAAAAAATAGGGTGGCATAGCTCAAAACGTTCGATAAAAAAAAGTGGTAACTGTCTCTTATCTCTTCTAGTACGGCTCTAATTTTAAGCCTACTTAAAAAAAACTTATGTCTAATCGTAAGATAGATTATGGAAAAAAATCCCGAGGATAAAAAACCAATTCCATATGCGAAGTTCACAAATAGTACGTCATCAGGGGAGTTTATCAATAAAAATGTAGCAACAACATAAATAAGAAAGCCTATGCTTTGAAAAATACTCCATGCTTTTATACGTTGCAAGCCCTGGAGCGCCCAACTCATATTAAAGATAGAAGTAAGTGGAATTATTAATGAAGTTAGAAAAACCTTCTGTTCAATCTTTGAATCAAATAGTATCAAATAACTAATTGTAGCTAAAACAATGAGCAATAAGAAAATTAGTGCTTTTGCATAAATAACATTTGAAATAATTGCCGATTTATTTTCTTTGGTTTTTGATAATTTATTGACACATGAAATATTAAATCCAAAATCTACAACTAAGGACAAAAAAATGGAAACCGTAAAAGCAACCGCTGAAATACCATAATAGGTTAAGCCAATAGTATTAATTATGTGTGGTAAAACTATTAAAGGTGCAAGTAGGCCTATTAAGCTACTCAGGCCTGAATATATGATGCCAGAGAAGAAGTAACGTAAGTCCGTGTGAATCTGAATCATTTTTGAATGAAGCTTTAGTTTTAGCTTTGGTTTACGTTTTGTGTTTGATCTTTCTGATTATGGAAAATCTGTTTAATCAGTTTCTTCTTGGCAATGATTATAGGGCTCAGGCCCTGCTCATTTAATCTTTGTAATTGTTTTAAGTTTTTATCGAATCTCCCTGTCCCATACAAAATTGAAAAATACTCTAAAAGGTTCTTTCCGTCAATGACCTTCTTTTGTTGTCCATCAATAAATATCATGGCGTTTATTTCTGTAGTTTGTTGATTGCTATTAAACCCGAAATCGAATCTCAAATTTGATGGGTATATACCTAACGGGAATTTATATATAATTGTTTGCTCTTCTGAAAGCCCTACTATTTTGACTCTTATTACTTGGTTCTCGCTAAACTCTGTTGTTTCTTTTGTGGTGTAATAAATTCTAAACTCGTCGTTGTGATTAACGGTTGCTTTTAGCTGAATTTCAAATACTCCTGCTAGTCTTTCGTCAGGGTTTAGGTTTTTGAACACATTAGTGGTTGGAGCAGTTGTACCCTTACAAGCGACAACTATTAATGCAAATAAAAAGAGTACGATGTGTTGAGTCTGCATTATTTGTTTCATTCTTCGATTTTCTCAAGTGAAATACTTTTAATAATAAGGTCTCTATCGCCATGATCATCAAAAAAATCGTTGCCAAATGTTAGAGAAATTTCGGTCTGGGTAGCCTCTTCTACATTTACATCAAACAATTTTAAAGAAAACTCGTCTGAGTTTGCGTAGAAGCCTCCTACACGTTTTCCATTGATTGAAACATCTAAATGTGCATTTTCATTATTTATTGGTGGATTAGGAATGCTCTTGGTCTCAATAATAAGCCTATATTTCCCTTTTTCTAATTGTATAGATTGAGAAATTGTTGTGTTGGAAATCAACTTTAATACTGGCGAACCAGTATTAAAGTTGGGTGAAAACCCATCTAGTGCTAAAAGCTTTATTTTGTTGTTGTTTTTGTATGAGTAATGTCTTGCCCAAATATCAAAATACCCAATCTTATCAATCATGTAAAAGTTTTCCTCTAAAAACTTCTGCGTTGATGCTGAAGCTTTATACGAACTGGTATGTCCGTCCATAAACCAAAAGTTTGAAGGTTTTGAGCCGCTATTAATCATTTCTAATACATACTCGTCTAGGGTTTTTTGGGTAAGCACATCTTGAGGCCTGTCAAAATAGTATCCTACATGCCAAGCCAAAGGCGAAACAATACTGTGGTTTTGGGGATTTAGCATTTTAACTGTATTTGTCATCTCCCTGTATTGTGTTTTGTTTACTCTCCCGTAATAGTCTTTTACTATAAAAAAGTCAACTGCTGAGGAGAAAACAAAAATGGAAATTGTCATCACAAAAAGCTGCTTTACTTTAAAAAAGCACGTTGCTATAGCCATGAGAATAAGAATTGCAGGTAGAGCACTTATAAAGTATCTAGAAATAAGCATTGGTACGTTTGTATAAGACCTTATGTAAGGAATCATGAATACCACAAATAGCCAAACAAGAACGACTTTAAAACTTAACACATAAGCGGCGCTTGACTTTTGCTGCTCCTTTTGAATAAAAGCCCGTACAAAAAACGCTGTGGTTAGTATAAAAACTATAAAAAGTAAAAACTCTGAATTGCCAAAAAAGCCATTTATCGTTTCTAAGAAGAATCTTGGAGAAGCGGGTTGTATCCAAAAGGACGAGAGCTTGGAAACCTTTAATAAGACCGGTACTGAAGGAATAAACATTAACAAAATAACACCGCCTGAAATTGAAGACAGCTTTACAAATCTCTTGATATCTTCAGACGATATTAAGAAAATTGCCATTAAAACTAACTGAGAAACCAAAACAAAAAGCCCAAAAAAATGTGTGCTTATCATGAGCCCAGCAAAAAGACCGTAATAGACAGCTTGTTTTGTTGTTTGTTTTTTAGAAAATTTAATTAAAAACAAAAAAGATACACATGTAAATAGACAAAGTAAGATATAAGGTCTAATTTCTTGAGAATAAAAAATATGCGTGGAGTTAATCGCTAGGAATATTGCCGCAATGTATCCTGCTTTTTTGGAGTATAACTCCTTTCCTAAAAGAAATATGGCATAAACAGAAGTCGTCCCAATAAGAGCAGAAAATGCCCGTATTCCAAATAATGATACGCCAAAAATCATGTTAAATGCTCTAACGAGAACGTAATAAAGATGAGGCATCTGTTCACTGTTTAGCATTAAGTCATAAAACTCTTTATATGTTAATTCTGGATTAGTCTCAATTAATGTATGTAGCTCATCTAGCCAGGGGCTTTGGAAATCTAACCCATAAAAACGCAGCATAGCAGCAACAGCTAAAATTGTCAATAAAGCCCAATGCTTTTTTATTTGTTTTAAATTAATATTACGCTTCATTTTGATCAAGAAACTTTTTGAAAAGGTGTTCATCTGGAGCCTCAATTCTCTTTCGGGTGTTTAACTGGAATAATAAAACTACAAATGTGACTGAAAAGAGTTGAATTATTATAGAAAAAATTATCAGAACCAGGCTCGATGCCCATCCTGGGATTGCGTTTTCAGTAAAAATCTTTTGATAGAAAATATATCCTACGCCGATAGAACAAAAAGTTAGTGCAATTAACGAAAACCTCAACAGCCTTATACACAAAACGTCAAAATAAATCGATACTGCGCTTAACCCATGAACAATCAAGTTTAGCGTGTTCATTTTAGACTTTCCTTCATATCTTTTTCCACGGACAGTTGGGTACGTGGCGTATGGAATTCTTGATTTAATTATACTGCCAGAAAAGTGATTCCAAATATCCGTATTTAAGGCAATCGGCTTTAACAACGAGACTGGAATGGCGCTAAAATTTCCAAAGCTTATACTTTTACCTGTTAATAATCTAAATATTTTTTTGTAAAACCAATACCCTAGTTTAAATGAAAGCGTTTCATTTCTTTTTGTGCGTTGTGCAAAAACAACCTGTTGGTCAGCAGCATCAACCATACTTAATATATCTGATGGCTTATCCTCTCCGTCTGAGTCCAACACAACAAGGTGGTATGCTGTTAATTTTTTTTCTGATAGTTGGTTATTAAGATATTTATTGTAAACGTACTGTATACCAATAGCTATTGCGCGTTGATGGCCAACGTTTTTTTTAAGTGATATGATTTCTACCTCGCTCTTATTAAAGGAGTATTTGTTTTGCTCAGTGGAGCCGTCGTCAATTGCTAGGATTTTAAACTTTTTTTCTGCTGATTCAGAAAACACACCTCTAATTTCATCAACCAATTCATTTAAACTCTCCCAGTCGTTGTAAACTGGCGTCAAACACAATACTAGGCCTTTATTATCAATCATATGATCCTTTGTTTCCACAATGGAACTGTATTTCCAAATGTAATTTTTGCCTTTGTCAAATCCATAGCGCTATATGCTGGCCTTTTAGCTGCTGTTGGGTAAGCACTTGCTGGTATAGGACTAACACGAACAGCCTTTTTGTGCTGCTTGAAAATTTCAACAGCAAAATCATACCAACTTATACTCCCTTCGTTGGAGTAATGGTATATGCCATAATCCTTTGAGGGTTTGTTTATTATTTCCAGCAAGAATGACGCCAAATCCCCTGCATAGGTCGGCGAACCTATTTGATCGTAAACAACGCTTATTTCATCTCTTGTTTCTGCCAATCGTAACATGGTTTTAACAAAGTTATTTCCATACTCCGAATACAACCATGACGTTCTTACAATAAAATGCTTGTCCCAAATCTCTTTAATATACGCCTCCCCTTTTAGTTTAGATTTTCCATACATGCTTAGGGGATTTGGCGCGTCTTCCTCTGTGTAGGGAGCTCCTTTTGTGCCATCAAACACAAAGTCTGTAGAAACATGTATTAATATCGCTCCAGAATTTCTACAAGATTCTGCTAGGTTTTTTGCTGCTGTGGCATTAATCAAAAACGCTTTGTCAACCTCTTCTTCTGCTTTGTCAACGGCAGTATACGCTGCACAATTAATGCAATACGCTATTTTATTGGATTTGAAGAATGCATCAACGGCTTTGCCATTTGTAATGTCTAACTCTGCTACATCGGTAAAAACAAATGTCAGTTCGGGATAATCTGAAGAAATCCGATGAATCGATTTTCCCAACTGCCCGTTTGCGCCTGTGACCAAAACTGTCTTCATACCTTGTAGTCATTAAATGATGGTAATGCCAAGTCTTTAGCGGAAATCAGCTGCTTTTCTGTTGGAATACCCCAATCAATTCCCAAAGAGGGATCTAATGGATGGATGCCCCGTTCGGCTTCTTTGTTGTAATAGGCATCACATTTGTAACACACAATTGCGGTTTCGGACAACACCGAAAAGCCATGGGCAAACCCCTTAGGTATCCAAAGTTGGTTGCCCTTTTTGGCAGACAAGGCTAGCGCAATGTGTTCTCCATAGGTTGGGGAATCGTTCCGCAAATCCACCGCTGTGTCTAGAATTTCCCCAAAAAGTACACGCACCAATTTGGCTTGGGCATGCGCCCCAGTTTGAAAATGTAACCCTCTGATAGTCCCGTAATGCGAAAACGACTGATTGTCCTGAACAAAAGGCCCATTAAATGCGCCTAATGCATCCATCCACGATTGGCGATAGGTTTCTGTAAAGTGACCACGACCATCCTTGTGAACGTCGGGCGTTACTAAAAAGCACTCTTTAAGTTTGGTTTCTTCTATATGCATCCCTATCTTTTTGCGTAGCCACTTTTAATAAATGGGGTAACGGCCGCATCATGTTGCTTTTCATCAATATACCCCATTTGAAATGCCACTTCCTCTATAGCGCCAATGCGTAAGCCTTGTCGGTCTTGCATGACCTGCACAAATTGAGCGGCTTGCATCAATGAGGTAAAGGTTCCCGTGTCTAACCACGCTGTTCCACGGTCCAGTACTTTGACGTGCAATTTGTTTTGCGCCAAATATGCTTTGTTCACATCGGTAATTTCCAGTTCTCCTCTTGGGCTGGGCGCAATGCTTTTAGCAACAGAAACCACTTCGTTGTCGTAAAAATAAATGCCTGGCACGGCATAGTTAGATTTTGGATTCTGTGGTTTTTCCTCCAAGGAAATGGCTTTTCCCTTTGCATCAAATGCTACAACCCCATAGCGCTCAGGGTCTTTAACACTATATGCAAAAATAGTTCCGCCATTTGGGTTTTTACAAGACTGTAGTTTGCCTTGAAGACCTGTACCGTAAAAAATATTGTCTCCTAAAATAAGAGCAACGGAGTCACTCCCAATAAACGATTCACCAATCAAAAACGCTTGTGCTAAGCCTTTTGGTTCGGGCTGTACCGCATAAGAAAAAGCACATCCCAGTTGAGTGCCATCGCCCAAAAGGCGTTCAAAGAGCGGTAAGTCTTGTGGCGTAGAAATAATTAGTATTTCACGAATGCCCGCCTGCATTAGCGTAGACAGCGGATAATAAATCATGGGTTTGTCATACACGGGCATCAACTGCTTGCTCACCGATAAGGTAATCGGGTGTAATCGTGTTCCTGAACCTCCAGCAAGTATAATTCCTTTCATGTGTTACGTCTAGTTTTTCTATATGAACCGTCTTTAATGGCGTCTATCCATACTTGATTTGATAGATACCATTGTATGGTTTTTACAATCCCTTCCTCAAAACGGTGTTTCGGTTCCCAGTGTAATTCCCGTCTGATTTTGGTGTTGTCAATCGCGTAGCGTTTGTCATGCCCAGGACGGTCTTTAACAAAGGTTATTAAAGGCAAAGATGCGCCCTCAGGGCGTCCTAGCGCCTTATCCGTTTCCCTAATCAGAACTTTTACCAGGTCAATGTTTTTCCACTCGTTGAGTCCTCCAATATTATAGGTTTCGCCAACTTTTCCGTGTTCTAAAATCGTTTTTATCGCATGGGCATGGTCTTCGACATAAAGCCAATCACGGGTGTAGTTCCCGTCGCCATAAATAGGAATTGGTATTTGATTTTTTATGGCATCTATACACACCGGAATAAACTTTTCCGGGAACTGGTTTGGGCCATAATTGTTAGAACAGTTAGAAATCACATAAGGAATTCCGTAAGTCTCGCCATAAGCACGGACAAAATGATCAGAGCTTGCCTTAGAAGCGGAATATGGTGAATTGGGCTGATAGGGTGTGCTTTCTGTAAAAAGTCCCGTTTCACCAAGCGTTCCATAGACTTCGTCCGTGCTGATGTGGTAAAACATTTTTCCTGGGCTTTCCTTAAAACATTGCAATAAATTAAGTGTGCCCATAATGTTGGTCTTTGCAAACACAAATGGGTCTTCAATGGAACGGTCTACATGTGACTCTGCGGCTAAATGAACAACATAATCAAATGCATGTTTAACAAACAACTTTTTAAGAAGCGTGTAATCCGAAATATCTCCGTGAATAAAGGTATAGTTTTCCTTGTCTGCTATATCGGAAAGGTTGTTTAAATTACCTGCATAGGTAAGCTTGTCAAGATTAAATACTCGGCATGAGCTATCAGACACAAAAAGCTTAACTACATGCGAGCCAATAAACCCAGCGCCGCCTGTAATGAGAATTTTCATGCGTTTTAGCTTTTGCTTTTTAAGAAGTTGTCTAGGTACATTGTTAAATAAAACAGCGATAATAATGTTATGGCTATAACAATGCCTTGCACCTTCCTGTTTTTCCAAAAGGAATAGTCAATATAACCTACTTTTGGAAATGCGGACACTACATCAATCACGCGCTGTGCCTTTAATTTGGCTAGGCGTATTTCTTCTAATTCTTCTGAAAGTGTAATTTTTCTGTTAAGCAGCGCTATTTCTGCGTTGTCCTCAGATGACTCTGACATATATAAATTAGTTCCGTTTGAAAAAGCCTTGTTGGCCTCAACAATTCGAACCTCTTCAAACAGCGACAACAAAGAGTCGGTTTGTACAATAGATACTTGCGTAATGGAGTCCATTAACTCTAAGTTGGCGAGTTGGGTGGCTTGTTGGTCTCTAAAATATGCTACACCGGAAACAGATGCAATCAGCGGAGACAGCAAGCTTGAAAAAATATCTTGTTCTGTTGATTCAATTTTTAGCAAATGTATCTTCCTTTGAAAATCATCTATTTGTTTGACGTATTGTTTATAAGACATTTGTGTGGCTACCAAGGAATCTAGTCCCATTGTATAATCGTTATATTCCTTTAACAAGCTTGTTTTGGTTACAAAAGGGGTTATTTCAAGCGATTGAAGCGCTGCTGCCTCCGATAAAGAAATGTCAAAAAAAGATGCCAACTGAACAGAGTCTTTCTGAGCAGCAAGGTCATTTAGGTATTCTATGTTGCTATACAGCTGTCGTGCGCTGTCAAAATGCGGCTCAACTGTAGCAGTGGCAACATATTTTAAAGGCAATGTGCTTTCTAAAAAAATGCCGCCCATTAGTCCTATAACACCGGCCAAGGCAAAATAGACAATCCGTTTACGGACAAAAATAGTCACGGCCAAAAGGGCATTAAGCAAAAACAATATGGCGGAGCCAACGGCATCAAACAGCTTGGAGATGCCGCTACCTATGGAATTAAATAGAACGCCTAAATCAATTTCTTCGCTTTCGTTTGTGTTTTTGGGTTTTGATGGGCTCATGTTTTTGTTTGTTTATGTCTACTCTGCGCAAATGCAGAACGGAAATTTTGTGGTTTTATTTTGTTAAAACTGTTTGCTTAGAGCATTGGCTATTTTTCTATCATTTGTCAGCCGGGGTGTTTTGTTCTGCCCTCCTAGTTTTCCAATGTTTTTCATATACTGTTCAAAAGCATCTGTGGGCAAAGACCTGATAACCAGCGGGCGTAAAACACCCCCGGTGATTAAATCATCATAATACGTGTTTTGCTTGCGCATGGACAAGTCCAATGTTTTTGCAAATGTAGACAAATCTTCTGGTGTGCTGTCAAAAGCAACCCACCATTCGTGATGTGGAAGCCCAGCAGCA
Organism: Flavobacteriaceae bacterium; assembly: GCA_024639165.1. GTDB lineage: Bacteria > Bacteroidota > Bacteroidia > Flavobacteriales > Flavobacteriaceae > UBA7446. Next base: position 49,519 of record JAHEIX010000002.1, read on the forward strand.
GGTGCTACTTGTGGCGCAACCGTAAACTCCGTCACAGAAGCCTGATGTAATTGTAAGGTCTCTTCCATGGCTTGTTCTACCTCTTTTCCGATTACGTGCTCGCCAAATGCAGAAATAAAATGCTTTATTCTTCCAGAAACTATAACACGATACGGTTTGAGGCTGACAAACTCAACGGTATCCCCAATATTATACCCCCATAAACCCGCAGAGGTATTGAGAATAATCGCATAGTTAACGCCCTTTTTAACATCTGCTAATGAAATGCGAGGCGGTTTTTCTTCGTGGATTTTGTCTGCTTCAACAAACTCATAAAAAATCCCCGCATCCAGTTGCAAAAGCATCCCCTTCTCATCTGGATGATCTTGGAAGGCAATAAACCCCTCTGATGCTGGATATAGTTCTACGCTGTCAATCTTTTTGCCTATAAGCTCCTCCAAAACGGATTTATAGGGAGCATAATTTACGCCTCCATATACGAAGAGTGAAAAATTTGGAAAAATGTCTTTAATGGGTTTATTTGTTTTTGCGCTGAGGCGCTCAAAATACATCTTTACCCATGGTGGAATCCCACTGATTAAGCGCATATCTTCATGATGTGTTTCTTCGACAATGGCATCTACCTTTTGCTCCCAGTCATCAATGCAGTTTGTTTCCCAAGAAGGCATGCGGTTTTTCTGTAAATACGAAGGAATATAATGCGCCACTATGCCCGAAAGGCGGCCTGTATCGATGCCGTTCGTTTTAGACAGTATTGGGCTGCCTTGTAAGAATATCATTTTGCCATCCACAAAGGAGGTATTACCTGAGTAGTGCATATAGTGAAACAATGCGTTTTGGGCTGTTTTTATATGCGTTGGCATTGACTCCTTTGATATGGGAATATACTTCACGCCTGAAGTAGTGCCCGAAGTTTTAGAAAAATACCGTGGTTTTCCCGGCCATAAGACATCTGCTGCACCAGCAACAACCCGATCAACATAGGGCCGTAGGCCTTCGTAATCCTGAATGGGGACTTGCCGTACAAAGTCGTTGTAATTGTTAATGTGTGAAAAGCGATGATCTTGTCCAAAAGCCGTGTTTTTTGCTTTTTGAAGTAATCCTTTTAAGACCTTTTCTTGGGTAGCAATAGGGTTTTGCGCCCATTTCTTGGTGCTTTTAACTGCGCGTTTTGCTAATCTTTTTGCAAAAAGTTGTTTGATGCTCATCATTCGAAATCTATAAACTCTTCTGGGTTCAACGCGTATCCATCGCTCCAAAGCTCAAAATGCAAATGCGGCCCTGTTGTCATGGTTCCGGTATTACCTGCAACAGCAATCACTTGGCCTGGCTCAACAGCATCGCCTTGGCGAACATTTAATGAGGCGTTGTGTTTATAAACCGATATAATGTTAAACGGGTGATCAATGATAAGAACATAGCCCGTTTCGGTGGTCCAGCTAGCAAAAATCACATTGCCTTCGGCAGTGGCTTTTACTGGCGTTTTTCGTGGTACCACAACATCTACAGCATAATGTGCTACGGATGCGTCAAACCCCTGGCTGATCGTGCCAGAAACAGGTGGAAATAAAACAAAAGGAATGGTTTGCCCAGCAGAAGCCAATAAGTTGTACTTGTCGTCCTGAGCAACTTCCGCGCGGAGCAACGAATCTGCTGATGACGTAGAGAATCCAGCAGCGTAATCAATTTGTGTTGTGTCAAGCTGCATTTGGGTTTCTAATTCCTGAAGATCTAAATCTCCCCTTAGAACTTTATTGACAGAAGAAATGTAGCGCTGGTTTCTTAACAATGCTCCTTGTAGTGAGTCCAAACGATAATTATTGCGAATTGCTTGTCTCCTTATTTCAGAAGAGTCATAGCCGGGTATGTACTCTTTTAGCGAAGTGCGTGAAATGACCAAAAAAGTAGTTGCAATAAGCAACACTATAATAATGCCAACGGCAAGAAAAACATTTAATCGACTCAGTTTATATGAAACCCGCTCTTCAAATGTTTCTTCGTTTAAGATAACAAAACGGTACTTGGCAAGCAATCGCTGCCAAAATCCTGATTTTTTATTTTTTTTGTTATCCATCTGTGCAAATATAGCTAGTTGTTCAATAGCGTCTGCTACCTTCTGCCAAGTCCGTTTTCTTTGTTACCTTTGTAAAAAATCAATAGTATGATACTTGCTATTAGTCCTGTTCAAATTCTTGTTATTGCGCTTGTTGTGCTACTCTTGTTTGGTGGAAGGAAAATTCCAGAGCTTATGAAAGGGCTTGGCACCGGAATCAAAGAGTTTAAAAACGCCACCAAAGAAGAAGAGAAAAAAGACACTTCAAAAGAAGACTAGTCCTTTTTTAATTGTTGTATTGATTGCATAATTGCCTCTGTTTCAAACACATAGTCCCTTTTGGCCACAGTCGGAGCAAAAACAAAACCTTCCATAACGAGGTATCGTTTATTCTCTTTGTCGTCCAGTAAAAACTGCAAGAAAGGCCCTGCCATAAAATCTCCTTTTACCTCCCAAGTGCCCCGCGTTTCAATCGCTCGAATACCACTAATTTGTGTCTTATACACATACGGTTCATACGCTGCTTCAGTTATGAGGTGGGACTGTGCCAATCTGCCTGGAATAAATGCCTGGCCAACAGAATCGCGAATACGAACGATATCCGCTAGCGGCTGCTCAATATCAAGCTTTGTTGTTCTTGGTAACTCATATACAATTAGGTTAACGTGGCCTTTATGAATCTCTCGTTGAAACCAAACGGCGTGCTTTTCTTCCTTAAAGACTTTATATGCAGACGGGATTGAAAGCTCTATCCCAAACCTATCTTGAAGCGCATTTTGATGTAATGTTGACTTAAGTGTGCGTCGTTGCCGCTCTGCTATTTCGCCTTCTTTAAACGCCTTGATCATACCCGTAGACTGAGATAATATCATTTCGACAAGTGTGGCTGTATCTGGTGCGCTCAATACGGCCATTTGCTGTGGGCTTGCATAGCGATTTTTGTCGGTTCTTATGACAACCTCATCGCCAAACCCTACCCATAAAACCATGCGGCTTAATCGTGTAAATCCCGTAAAAACTTCAGGCGGTATTTGTTTTAAATCAAAAAGGGGTTCCTTTTGTGGCAATCCTTCCGCTGGAAAAGCAAAGGCCGCTCGGACAGCATCTCCTACTTCTGTTTCCCACAAAAAATCAGGCATAACCACCGAAATGGTGTTGATGTTCCCGTTGGAAGACTTTACCATTGGCGCTGCTGGGCGATTTTGGCAACCCAATACAACAAACAGTAATAAAAAAATACGTGTGTTCATGAAACTATCTCCACAAGAATTACGCCAACATGGCTGCAATACCTGGAAGTGTTTTTCCCTCCAAGCTTTCTAGCATGGCCCCGCCGCCAGTAGAAACATAGCTGACCTCATTTTCAAGTTTAAATTGCTTTACCGCAGCAACCGAGTCGCCCCCACCCACTAGTGAGAAGGCTCCGTTTTTGGTTTGTTCCACAATACTTGCACCTAAAGCACGGGTTCCTTTAGAAAAATTTTCAAATTCAAAAACGCCTAATGGGCCGTTCCATAAAATCGTTTTGGATTGTTTTACAACAGCATCAAATTTGGCTTCAGACAGTGGCCCTGCGTCCATTCCCTCCCAATCGTTAGGTATTTCGTTAATAGGAAATACTTGCTGAGGAGTGTCGTTAGAAAAGTCTTGCCCACCACGAACATCTACGGGCAGATGCACCTGAACGCCTAAGGCTTTAGCTTGTTCAAGGATAGACAGCGCTAAGGGCATCTTGTCGTCTTCGCAAATAGATTTCCCTATTTGGCCCCCTTGTGCTTTGATAAAAGTAAAAGCCATTCCGCCGCCAATAATCAAATGATCAACTTTTGAAAGAATATTTTCGATGATGGTGATTTTAGATGAGACCTTTGCACCACCCAAAATAGCCAAGACTGGCTTTTCCCCTGATGTCATTACTTTGTCAATGGCTGTTATTTCTCCAGCCAACAAATGACCAAAGCACTTCTTCTTGGGGAAAAATTGTGCCACAACTGTGGTTGAAGCATGGGCGCGATGCGCAGTGCCAAACGCGTCATTCACATACACGGTTCCAAGCTTGGAAAGGGCTTCGGAAAAGGCTTTGTCTCCTTTGGTTTCCGCTTCATGAAAACGCAAGTTTTCAACTAACATTACCTCTCCTTGTTTCAGTGCCTCTGCCTGAGTTGTGGCTTTTGGACCAACAACTTCATCACAAAAGTGTACCGTTTGGCCGAGGTGTTTTTCTAGTGTAGGAACTAGCTGTTTTAAACTTAATTTGGGGTCATTCCCTTTGGGTCTTCCCAAGTGAGACATCAACACACAGCTTCCCCCTTGTTCTAATATATGTTGAATGGTAGGTAGTGCGGCTACAATTCTTGTGGCGTCTGTTACATTGCCATGGGCGTCCAAAGGAACGTTAAAGTCTACGCGTATCAAGGCGCGTTCCTGGCTAAATGAAGTGTTTTGAAGGGTGTTCATGTATGTGTTTTGTTTGCGCAAAAATACAATATCATCTTGGTTTGAAGTAGTTCCTTTTTATAAACTGCTTGTTTGTATATTTAGGCATGCTATTTAATGCCGTATTGGGGCACGAATCTCAAAAGAAATCACTAGCCAACAGCCTTGCTGTCAAACGTATTCCGCACGCCCAACTTTTTGAAGGCGAGGATGGACACGGACTGTTGCACATGGCGCTTGCCTATGCCAATGCTGTGGTTTGTGGCGATGCTTCCGCTAGCGCCTCTATGCAAAAAGCTGCAGGAATGGTTCATCCTGACATACATTTTGTTTTTCCAACAGCAATTACTTCCGATGTAAAAACAAAGCCCACTTCAAATGACTTTCTCGGAAAATGGCGAAGCTTTGTTTCTGAGCAGCCTTTTGGATCGCTATACGATTGGATGCGCTATTTAGGTGCTGAAAACAAGCAGGGCGTAATCAATGTTAACGATGCCTTATCGGTCATGCAAAAAGTTAGTCTTAAATCTTTTGAAGGAGGGTGGAAGTGTGTCATTATTTGGCATGCAGAAAAACTTACCATTGCAGCGTCAAACAAGCTGCTTAAAAGTATTGAAGAACCTCCATCCAAAACGCTGTTTTTGCTTTTATGCCCCGACGTCTTTCAACTTATTGCTACCATAAGATCAAGATGTCAACAGACTCGTTTTGGCGGCTTAGACCAAGGCCTAATCGCAACATATTTAGAAAAAAAAGGCGTTAATACGGTTTTGTCCGCTGCAGTTGCTGAACAATCAAAAGGTAATATGGGGAAAGCCCTAAGCCTTGTCGATCAACAAAATGAATTTGCTGAATATGAAGAGTGGTTTGTTGCTTGGGTGCGCACAGCTTTTCGGGCAAAAGGGAACAAGGCGATCGTACTGGAGCTTTCTGACTGGAGCTTGTCTTTGGGAGCCAAAGGCATTGAAACACAGAAACAATTTTTATCCTTTGCCATACAACTGTTTCGTGCTGCACTAATGAGGCACTACAAACTGGAAGCCGTTGCAGGCTTTTATCCCAAATCTGATTTCAAAGTAGAGCGTTTTGCTGCTTTTGTTCATGGCGCTAACATTTTGCCTATTATTTCAGCACTAGAGGATAGTGTATATCACCTTTCACGAAATGGAAGCCCGCAAATGATTTTTACCGAACTTTCGTTTAAACTAACACGTTTACTGCACGCCATAGTTTAAATAGTTTTTGTCTATTGTTACTTTCTGTTTCCATAGCTTCGGCTTATTTTTTTCTGTTCTTTTTTTGTTGCGGTAATCAATTTAATTCCACTGTGTGTGCTAAGATTATGGAGGCAATTATAAACGTCGCTTAGAGGGCTTTATTTTGGTTTTTGAAGGAAAAAAGCAAGGGCTGATGCGTTTGTAGTTCCCCAGCCTTTGAGATTTGCAAATAGTCCTTTACAAAGTGCTATTAACCACGGTGCATTGGCGTTTCGATATTTTTCGGAAAGCAAGGCGATATAAAAAGCGTCCCAATACATGTTTTTAGTGCTCAGTAATTCAAACCCTGCATGGCGACCTAAAAACGTAATCGCGTATTTGTTATAGTGCCAACGATGCCGGGGCACGTCATAAGCTGCCCAAAAAGACTTGTAATGTTTCGCGTCCCACGAATCGGCATTAGGTACTGCCAAAACCAAAACACCCCCAGGCTTAAGCGCTGAAAAAAAAGAATCTAATGCCTCTTTGGGGTCATTGATATGTTCGAAAACATGCCAAAGTGTGATGACATCATAGTGATTTGCTTGCAGCGGCTTAGCAACCACACTAAGCTGTCTTTGTTTTAGTATGTCTAATGCGTTTTGGGATGTCTCGTACACATCAACGTGCCACCCTAGCTGTTGGGCGGTTAAGGCAAAATCGCCATTCCCCGTTCCGTAATCTAACATGTATCCCTTAGGGGTATATTGTCGGATCCAGTTGTGTTTGGTTCTGATGTTGATTCGTTTAATCCTCGCATAGATCTTTGATCTAAGGCTGTTGGCCTCGATTTGGTGTGAGGCATATCCTGTTTTGGGATAGTATTTTTGAAGTTCAGATTCGGTAAGCTCGGGGGTGGTTTTAAGGGCTGTCGATTCCTTGTCCAAGACTAAATCAAAGCTGGATTTGCTGACGAGATGATCAATAACTGTGAGTTGTTTCACGTGGAACAATTAACGCCCCATATACACCAACAGTACAGACAAGTCGCTTGGGGATACGCCACTGATGCGTGAGGCCTGTGCTATGGTTACGGGTTGAATTTTTTTGAGTTTTTGTCGGGCTTCAATAGAAAGAGATTTGACCTTTTCATAATCGAAATCTTCTGGTATAGGCACGTGCTCTAAAGAAGAGAGTTTATCTGCCTGTAGTTTCTCCTTAGCGATATACCCCGCATATTTGACTTGTATTTCTACCTGCTCCAGGGTGGCGGTGTCAATAGCCTCTTTGGTTACAAAATCATTAAGCGTGTCTAGGGCTAAGAAGTCTGTCATTGTTAGGTTGGGGCGCGCCAACACTTTGGCCATTTTAAGCGATTGTTTTACGGGGTTTGAGGCTTTGCTGATCAAAATAGGGTTGATGTCCTTAGGAACTACGCTTGTCTTTTCAAAAAAACGCAAGAGGGCAGAGGTTTTCTTTGATTTAGTCTCTAATAAACGCATTCGCGCGTCAGAGGCAAGGCCCAAGGCGTGTGATCTTGGTGTAAGACGAAGGTCTGCATTATCTTGCCGTAACAAAGTGCGGTATTCAGCCCTTGAGGTAAACATGCGATATGGCTCTTCTGTGCCTTTAGTGATAAGGTCGTCTATTAACACCCCTATATATGCCTCCTCTCGGCTTAAGATGAAGGCCTCGTTTTGTACAACGTGATTATGAGCGTTAATTCCAGCCATAATGCCCTGTGAAGCGGCCTCTTCATAGCCTGTTGTTCCGTTAATTTGGCCAGCGAAAAACAAGCCTGAAACAAGTTTGGTTTCTAAACTGTGTTTGAGCTGAGTAGGTTGAAAGAAGTCATATTCAATGGCGTAACCAGGTCTAAAAAATTTAACCTTTTCAAAGCCGACAACGGCAGATAGCGCCTTGAACTGAACTTCTTCAGGAAGGGATGTAGAAAAGCCGTTGACATAAACCTCGACGGTGTCCCAACCTTCTGGCTCAACAAACAATTGGTGCCTGTCTTTTTCAGCAAAGCGATTGATTTTATCCTCAACAGAAGGGCAATAACGAGGACCGATACTTTTAATTCGCCCATTAAACATTGGAGACCGATCAAAACCTTCTCTTAACAAGTCATGAACTAAAGGGCTGGTATATGTCATGTGGCAAGAGCGTTGGCGCTGTAACACATGGCTGTCTTCAAGGTAAGAAAATTTAGAGGGGATGGCGTCTCCTGGCTGCTCAATCATCTTGCTATAATCTAAAGACCTTCCGTCTACACGCGGGGGAGTTCCTGTCTTCATACGGCCTGACGTAAAGCCTCTTTCTATAAGGCGTTCGGTAAGTCCAAAAGATGCGCTTTCACCCGCACGGCCGCCGCCGAATTGTTTTTCTCCGATATGAATAAGGCCATTTAGAAACGTACCACTAGTAAGCACTACTGATTTGGCTTTAATTTCAATACCTAGTGAAGTTACAACACCAGAGATGTTATCTCCTTCAAAAAGTAAATCTGTTACCATTTCTTGGTAAAAGTCAAGGTGTTCGGTTTGCTCTAGTTTGTTCCGCCAGTGTTGGGCGAACATCATACGGTCTGATTGAACACGAGGACTCCACATGGCAGGGCCTTTGGAGCGGTTAAGCATCTTAAATTGGATGGCTGATGCGTCTGAGACAATCCCGCTATATCCACCAAGGGCATCTATTTCTCTGACAATCTGGCCCTTTGCAATGCCTCCCATAGCTGGGTTGCAGGACATTTGTCCAATATTCTGAAGGTTCATGGTAATGAGCAAGGTGTTGCTGCCCATATTCGCAGCAGCGGCAGCGGCTTCTGCCCCAGCGTGGCCTCCGCCAACAACAATTACATCATAAATATCACGAAACATGGCTGTCTTTATTGTGTTCCACGTGAAACAATTCGATACAATGCTGCTCTGCTATTCGCATTGCTTTTTTTTGAGGTTCTGTTGCGTCCTTATATGCTAAGCAATGTAAAAGTCCGTGCGCCATAACTCGAAGTAATTCTTCATTAAAAGGGACATTTAAGTCCGCTGCATTTTCACGAACACGTGTCACAGATATCGCAATGTTAGCGTTAACGTCTCTGCCAATAGTATCATCGAACGTTATAATATCAGTTAACGTGTTGTGATTCAAGTACTTACGGTTTAGCTCCAGTAAGGATTCGTCGTTCATAAAGGCATAAACCAACATCAAAGAAGTTGCGTCATGCTGGGCTGCACAGCTTGATAGCCATTTGATAAACAGCTGTTCGTCAACAAGCACAAAATCTGTTTGATATGTAAAGTCCACCGAAACGTCCATGGCGCAAATATATTCAATTAGAGTTGTAATAAAAGATGAATAGTCGTTGTATCTTTGACAAAATATTATGTCTATACGCGTTCGTTTTGCACCTAGCCCCACCGGCCCCTTACACATTGGGGGGGTTCGCACAGCACTATACAACTATTTGTTCGCCAAAAAACACAAGGGCGCTTTTATCCTTCGGGTTGAAGACACAGATCAAAATCGCTATGTCGAGGATGCGGAAGCTTACATTTCAAAAACGCTTGATTGGCTAGGAATAAACCCAGATGAAAGCCCGAACAACCCAGGGGCCTTTGGCCCTTATCGACAAAGTGAACGAAAAGAAAGTTACCTGCAACACGCCCAACAGTTGGTAAAAACCGGCAATGCTTATTTGGCGTTTGACACGACAGGTGCATTACAAGGCCTTCGGGAAGCAGCAGAACAAGAGGGGGGACGCTTTATTTATAATTGGGAAAACCGAAATGTCCTAAAAAACAGCCTATCATTAAGCCCTGCTGAGGTGGGTGCGCTTATTGAAAGTAACACGCCATACGTAATTCGTTTTAAGAGTTATTCGATTGAGCAGGAGAAGACGCTGCGTATGACTGACAAAATTCGAGGAGAGGTCACCGTGGATGCTTCTTTATTGGACGATAAAATTATTGTCAAACAAGACGGCATGCCCACATATCATTTAGCCAATGTGGTAGATGACCACCTCATGGAAATCAGCCATGTGATTCGTGGAGAAGAATGGTTGCCCTCTATGGCGCTACACGTACTTTTATACGAAGCCTTTGGTTGGAAAGCACCTGTTTTTGCACACGTACCTTTAATTTTAAAGCCAGCCGGAAAAGGAAAGCTTTCAAAAAGAGATGGTGAGAAGTTTGGCTTCCCTGTATTTCCTTTAGAGTGGAATGATGACACAAAGGGGTTCAAAGAAGCTGGCTATCTGCCTGAAGCACTTGTGAATTATTTGGCGCTATTGGGGTGGAATCCGGGTGGTGAAGAAGAGCTTTTTTCTTTAGAAGAACTCGTCTCATTATTTTCCCTTGAGGGTATTACCAAAGCAGGGGGGCGATTTGACCCAGAACGCTGTAAGTGGTTTAATCAACAGCATCTACATAAAGTTGATTCGCGTGTTGTTGAGCTATCGCTTGATGCATTACTTCAGGAACGAGGTATAAGCCCTGCCCAAGAGTCCACGGCAGCCGTCGTAGCCTTGGTACAAGATCGGCTTACGCTACTTACGGATCTTTGGGATGAGGCACATTTCTTTTTTGTTGCTCCTGTGCAATACGACGAAAAGGCCATACGCAAACAATGGAAGGAAGAAACGCCTGAAATTTTAACTGCTGTAATGAAAATTATTGAGCGTGCTTCCAACACTCAACCAGAAACCTTAAGCGCGCAAATTAAATCGTGGGCTCATAAAAACGGGGTGAAGCTAGGCATGATCATGGCGCCCTTGCGGGTTGCACTGGTGGGTGCGCTTAAAGGCCCTGATGTGTTCGCTATCTGTAGTGCTTTGGGTAGAGCAGAATGTATGCGAAGAATTGCTACTGCTATTGAGAAAAATTAGCGCAGTTTTTCTTATCTTTTGAGTGAACTTTTAAATCAACTTTTATGGATGTAATTTTTAATGCTATGATCGGCTTCGGTATAATACTGCTGCTGTTTATGGCTGTTTTTATCGTAACGCAGCAAACCGCTGCTATTGTTGAGCGCTTTGGTCGTTTTCAAAGTATACGCCAATCTGGACTTCAGCTAAGAATCCCGCTTGTAGACCGCATAGCAGGGCGACTAAGTCTAAAAATTCAACAACTTGATGTAATTGTAGAGACCAAAACAAAAGACGATGTATTTGTCAAACTTAAGGTGTCTGTACAATATATGGTCATTAAGGACAAGGTATATGACGCCTTCTACAAGCTTGACTACCCGCATGATCAAATTACGTCATACGTGTTTGACGTGGTGCGGGCAGAAGTGCCTAAAATGCGTCTGGATGACGTGTTTGAGCGCAAAGATGACATTGCGATAGCTGTTAAGTCAGAGCTTAACGACGCCATGATTAATTATGGGTATGATATTATCAAGACCTTGGTTACAGACATTGATCCTGATTTACAGGTAAAAGAAGCTATGAACCGTATTAATGCTGCAGAGCGTGAGAAAATTGCTGCGCAATATGACGGTGATGCAGCCCGTATATTAATTGTTGAAAAAGCAAAGGCAGAAGCCGAGTCAAAACGTCTACAAGGGCAAGGAATTGCCGACCAACGACGTGAAATTGCGCGTGGGCTTGAAGAATCTGTTGAGGTGTTAAACAAAGTGGGGATTAACTCGCAAGAAGCCTCTGCGCTTATTGTTGTAACACAACACTATGATACCCTTCAATCAATAGGCGAAGAAACCAACTCAAACTTGATTTTACTGCCAAACTCACCCCAGGCAGGGTCTGATATGCTGAACAATATGGTGGCGTCATTTACAGCCAGTAATCAAATTGGAGAGGCTATGAAAAATCAGAAAAAGAAAAAGAACGAAGGCGAAGCCTAGCCTAATAGTCAACCTAATAAACCCTGGCCATGTGCTGGGGTTTTTTGTTAAAGGCTAGTGTTGTGGGCAAGGGCCACCAAAAACACCCATTTTTTCATCGTTGGGAATTGCCAATGCATGATTCCTGTATTGAGTGTTAGCGCATTAGAAAGTTTGCTTGATACCTGAGCTTTAAACCTGTTTTGATTGAATCCTGAGCCAACATTTTGAAGAAAAACTTCTTCGCTTATACTTACTGCTAATTTTTGAGTTAAGGGCAGGGTTGCTTTCAAACCAAAACGATATCGGAGCTGTAAATCCTTGTTGATCCAGCGCTCTTCAATAAAAACCGTATTTGTCAGACGCACTTTATTGAATTGAGTACTAAGCGCAAGTTTTTGATAAGCGCCGTCTTCATTAATAGCTGCAATTTTTCTATAACCTGCAGATAGCGTGACATTGGATGAGAGAGCGCTACTAAAACCAGCAGTGAAAAGCGCTTGGTCTTTTACCAAGTCTAAATCAAAGCTGCGGTGCTGATATTGCATGTCGATACTGGTATTGCTGTTTATTTTGAGCTTGTTTTTATAAATCAGCCAAGAGCCTACGTCTGTTTGGGCTTGTGTACTTAGGGCGATTAATGAACAAAGTATAAAAAGGTTATATTTTAACATCTTCAGCATATTTAATCAGTAATGGGTTTTTATCTATTCGTGCTTTTTCAACAAACTCAATTGCTGCTGGGTCTAGAGGCGTGTTTGTTTGCTGGTGCGCCGCAAGCACTATAGCAACAGCGATGCGAGTGCCCGTTTTCTTTGCAGCTGTATTGTATAGCGGGGCCAAGTCCTCTTTAGTAATGTCTTTTGCAAGCGCTGTTATTTGCGTTGCGGTGACGTGTTGCTTCTCTGAATTGAAAGAGGTAAACTTTTTACCAAGTTTACGCAGGGTATCCAGAGGAGAGGCGGTGTGTGTGTGTTGGGGTTGGGACTGTGGCTTTAGCTGTTGTTTGGACCACGTATCACGAAGCCCAACAGTTTTGTTAAAAACCGTTAATGTATTGCCGCTGTCTTGATCACAAACAAAATAACCCAAGCGTTGAAATTGAAAATGATCTCCAGGTTTTGCGTCGGATAACATCGGTTCTGCAAAAGCGGTTTGAACAGCCAGCGAATCTGGATTAAGATACTCCATGAAATCAGTGTCTTTGTCTCCATCAGGGCTAGGGGTATTGAACAAGCGATCGTATTGACGCACTGATATTTTTTTTGCTTCTCTAGACGAAACCCAATGAATCGTGGCTTTTACTTTTCGTTGACTTTCTGGTGTTCCGCTACCGCTCAGACTTTTAGGGTCATACGTACAATACACGGTCTCAATATTACCTGATGCGTCTTTTTCAACCGTAGCTGCTCTAATAATGTATGCGCTTTTTAAACGAACTTCTCCGCCTATTTTTAGTCTAAAAAACGTGTTGTTTGCTTCTTCCTGAAAATCTTCTCTTTCAATATATAATGTATTAGAGAAGGGTATTGTTCTCGTTCCTGCGTGAGAATCTTCGGGGTTGTTTTCTGTGTTGAGTTGTTCTGTTTGTCCTGAAGGGTAATTGGTGATTACTACTTTGATGGGGTTCAAAACCGCCATGGCACGAACAGCTGTTTTATTTAGATCCTCACGAACACAAAATTCGAGTAAGGAGGCGTCAATAACATTTTCGCGTTTTGCAATACCAACGGTTTCGGCAAACTTTCGCAAAGAAGTGGGGGTATAGCCCCGGCGCCGCAAGCCGCTTATGGTGGGCATACGTGGATCATCCCAGCCGTTTACTTTTCCGTCTACAACCAAGCGTTGTAGCTTGCGCTTGCTGGTAATTGTATAATTCAGGTTGAGCCGGGCAAACTCGCGTTGTTTGGGGCGCAAACCCGCATCAACCAAATGGTTTAAAAACGCATCGTATAAGTCACGGTGTGGCTTAAACTCTAGCGTACACAGGGAGTGTGAAATTTGTTCGATATAGTCTGACTGGCCATGGGCCCAGTCATACATGGGATAAATAGACCAAACGTCTTTTGTTCTGTGGTGGGGTTTGTGTAAAATGCGATATAAAATGGGGTCGCGCAACAACATGTTGGGCGATGCCATGTCGCCTTTAAAACGAAGCGTGTAAGTGCCTTCTTGGTGTTTGCCTGCTTTCATTTCCTCAAAAAGGCGAAGTGCTTCTTTTGGGTCTTGGTTGCGATAAGGGCTGGCGCTACCAGGGGAGGTGGGCGTTCCTTTTTGTGTGGCAATTTCTTCAGGTTTTTGTGCGTCTACATAAGCATGGCCTTGTTTAATGAGCTGAATGGCCCAATTATAAAGCTGATCAAAATAATCGGATGCATAACACTCTTTATCCCATGAATAACCTAGCCAAGCAATATCGTCTTTTATGGCATCTACAAAGTGCTGTTCTTCTTTGGCGGGATTGGTGTCATCAAAGCGAAGATTGACAGGCGCGTTGTATGTTTTACCAAGATCGAAATTTAAGCAAATGGCTTTTACGTGGCCAATGTGCAGGTAACCGTTAGGTTCTGGCGGGAAACGAAAGCGCAACAAGGAGGGGTTTAGTCCAGAAGTCAGATCTTCATCGATGATGTGTTCAATAAAGTGTTTCGCCATTTTTCTGTGAATAGAAATTGTTTGCGGCAAAGGTAATTATTTAGACCAACTCCGTTGTTTAAGTTTTTATATTTGACACATTATGGGAAAAGTATATGTAGAAAACATTCGGGTCTATGCTTATCATGGGTGTTTGCCTGAAGAAACGCGCATTGGTAGCGACTATCGAGTAGATGTTTGGGTGTCGGGAGACTTGGCTGTCTCAGAAGTTTCTGACAAGCTGGAGGACACCATTGATTATGTAAGCATTTGCGCTTGTGTTCAAGAAGAAATGGCAACGCCCTCCAAATTATTAGAACACGTAGCGAAACGCATTATAAATCGTATTTTTAAAATTAGCGCTATGATTGATAAGGTTAATGTAAAAGTCACTAAGATTAATCCCCCAATTGGCGGGCATGTAGCGGCTGTGGCTGTTGCGTTATGTGAGACAAAGAAATAAAGAGGGTATAGCATAAAAAATGTTACTTTTGCATCCTCAATGGCACCGTGGCCGAGTGGCTAGGCAGAGCTCTGCAAAAGCTTGTACAGCGGTTCGAATCCGCTCGGTGCCTCTACTTTATTTGGGCCTCTATAATTGTTTTTAGTTGTTCCTTTTGCTCTGGAAAACTCCCCTGAAAAACAAAGAATAAGCCAAATCCCAAAATGATAATATGTACCAGTTGTTTAATCTTATAAATAACTGAGGGAGTTAAAATGGTTTTGAGTTGTTTGGCAAGGTAAATTTTGACGATATCCAACAAGAGGTAGATCAATAAAACATATACGAAAAACCAAAAGTCTGCGCCAAACACCACTAGCCCTATCCAGAACAAAAAAACGCCTATATTGATGATATTAAGCAAAAAACCTTTAGCTATATAAAAAAGATAATTCCCTTTTGGGAGGGCATCAACCTCAAAGCTTGATGCTTTTGTGTTTTTCATGGTTGCTACTAATGAAAATATTCCTATTGAGCAGAGTAAAACTCCCCCAATGATATACCAACGTGGATTTTCGGCTAGACTATTTCTCAGCGGTTGAGCGCTAGAAGTAGCAACGAGAATAAAAACAACATCTGCTATTACAGCACCAACATCTACACAAAAGGCTTGTTTTACACCTTTCGTTAAACTTGTTTCTACAATAACAAAAAAAATGGGACCGGTAGAAAAAACAAGTAACAAAGATAGGGGGATTGCCGCTAAGAATTCACTCATTATTTGGGTTTTCGATTGTGGGGCTGATTTGTTCTATACTACCGCCAACAGCAATAGATTTAATAAGTTTTTTGGGCTGTCCGTGCACACGAACAGATCCGCCTAATGAGACCTTTACTTCCGCAAGTTCTGTTGCGTTAACCGCTGCTCTTCCTCCAGCCTTAATTTTAACCTCGACTTGTTCGGACGCTAACGAAGCGGCCTCTAACACACCCCCGGTAGCCACTTTGTGGTTTTGTACAACGGCAACGCCTTTAAGCGTAATAATACCGCCAAAGTTTGTTTTTGTTTTTACTTTTTGCACATCTAGAGTCGCATCAATTTCTGCACCTTCTTGTGCTTTGAGTGTAATACTTGGTTGAAAGAGTACATCTTGGCATGAAACAAAAGAGCCTTCGTTTGCATCAATAACTTCTAAAATGTTGGAAGAAAACAGCGCAACATTGGTATTAAAACCACTTAGTCGCTTTTTTAAATCCATCCGGATGAATAAACGGCCATTTTTGTTTTTTATTGATAAAAAAGATTTGTTTTTTCCTTCTACCACCAAAGAGTCCGCATCAGAGGGAATAATGGTTAAGCGAATACCGTCAAATACCTTAATTTCATCATACTGGCCGAGTTTTATTGCTTGGGCCTGTGAAAGAGTAGAAATGATGAAAAAAAACAAAAATATACGCATGGTCGTTCTTTACTCAAAGATACATATTATTCTACGTGTCCCAATATGTTAAAATCTAAGTGTCTTTTTATGGGATCTGCTGCTATCACTTTTATCATGACGCGGTCACCAAGTTGTATGCTTTTCTTTATTTTCTTTCCTACAAAAGCATAATTGCGTTCATCGAAAATATAAAAATCGCCAGGTATGTCTTGAGGTCGTGCCATCCCTTCACATTTGTTGCCTTCCAATTCAACATAAAGGCCACGCTCTACAACTCCTGAAATAACACCTGTGAACGTTTCACCTATACGCTCTTGCATATATTTTACTTGCATAAATTTAATAGAGTCGCGTTCTGCTTTTGTGGCTAAAACTTCCATAGATGAACAGTGCTTCATTATTGCTTCAAACGGTTCTGGTTTAGGTGATTTTTTTTTATCTAAATAATGTTGTAGGAGGCGGTGCGCTACGACATCAGGATACCTTCTAATAGGAGAAGTAAAATGAGAGTAGTAATCAAATGCTAAACCATAGTGCCCTATATTTTGGGTAGTGTACTTCGCCTTACTCATGCATCTTATTGTTAGGGTATCAATAAGGTTTTGCTCAGGTTTATTAGTAATGTCTTTAAGAAGCTTATTTATTGAGAGTGCGGTTGTTTCAGCGGTTGCTAAATTTAAGGTGTAACCAAATCCATTTATTACGTTTTTTAATTGATCTAATTTTTCTTCGTTTGGTTCATCGTGTACCCTAAAAACAAATGTTTTTTTTTGGTCTTTTTTTACAATAAATTCCGATACTTTTTTATTGGCCAAAAGCATATATTCTTCAATGAGTTTATTTGCTTCTTTGCTTGTTTTAATAAATACATCTTTTGGGTTCTTATCTTTATCTAGCGTAAAACGAACCTCTTCTTTATCAAAAGATATAGCGCCCTTTTCCATTCTGTTTTTGCGCAAGTGTTTTGCTGTTGTGTTTAGTTGCAGTATAGCTTCTTTTACTGTTTTATCAACCGTATACGCTTTTGATGTAAGGGACAATTCTGCTGGAATAGTTGCCTCTTGTGTCTCTATAATGTGTTGGGCTTCATGATAAGCAAATCTATAATTGGAATTAATAACGGTTCTTCCAAATTTTTGCTCTTTGATATTCCCTTTTGTGTCTAATGTGAAAATAGCCGCAAAAGTTAACTTTTCTTCATTGGGTCTTAAAGAACAAACCTTATTCGATAATTGTTCTGGTAACATAGGAACAACTCGATCGACAAGGTAAACAGAGGTTGCGCGTTGATATGCTTCGGTATCTAAAACACTTCCTTCTTTTACATAATAAGAAACATCTGCTATATGGATCCCTACCTCGAAATCACCATTTTCTTTTACTTGGAAAGAAAGGGCGTCGTCAAAATCTTTAGCATCTGTAGGATCTATTGTAAACGTTAGTACATCACGATAATCCATTCTTTTTTTTATTTCGGTAGAGGGGATTTTTTCATCAATGGTGTTTGCTTCCTGTTCTATTTGAGGATCAAAAGTATAGGGTAATCCGTATTCAGCTAATATGGTGTGTATTTCAGTTTCTGCATCACCTGGAACACCAAGTACTTCTATAATTTTTGCTTGTGGTGATTTCGTTTGCTCCCAGTTCGTAAAAGAAATTAATACCCGATCACCATCATTGGTTTTCATTTCGGGCACAGACTCAATATAAAAATCTACTGATGAGATTCTTGGACTAACGCGAACAAACAAGGTTGCGTTTTGTTTGTGAAGGGTTCCAACAAAACGTTCTCTCTTGCGTTCTACTATATCTATTATTTTTGCTTCTCTTTTCCGTTTACCCCTAGAAGGAAAAGCATAAAAAAGCACCTCATCACCACCAAAAGCTTTGTGGTGAAGCGTAGACGAAACCTTTACATCTTCTTCAAAATCCTCAGATATAATATAACCCGTGCCGTTAGTGGATACATCAAGAATACCTCGGTGGTACTTTTCTTGTTTCTTTGCTTGAAAAGTCCCTTTGGTAGGGCTATTAATTTGATTGAGTGCTGCAAGCTTTTTTAAATTCTTTATAATGTGGTTGCGACCACTTGGGTCTTTAACACCAAGCCGGCTGGCTATTTGTTTGTAGTTAAACGTTTTGTTCGGGGATTGATCTAAAACCTGAAGAATGTTTTTCTGGATTGATAAAAAGTTGTTTTTTTTACCCATATCTTACAAAGGTATGTCTAATAATTAGTCTTTGAAGTTTATCAACAAATAAATATTACATAACATCTTTTATCTTTTTTATTTTTTAATCTATGGTGTTTATTATTGTGTGTTAATAACCACAATAACTATATTTTATTTTTTATAATTATCTTATACTAAAAGACATGCATATTAAAAAACAACCCAAATATATGTTAGTAAAGTAATAGAATTTGTTAATACATTAAAAGTAAGTATTGATAAAACAATTTTAATAATCCGTTTTTTTTTCAGGTCTTCTTTCATGCTAGGGTTGTTAGGATTTATCAAAAGAAATAAACAAACGTTCTTAATAAACACAAAAAACATACAGATAGAAGGAAAAGGATATTAACAATAATAAAAGTGTAATTTTATAGAAAATAAAAGCAATGCATATTTCCATAGGAAACGACCACGCTGGTCCTGATTTAAAAAAAGAGATTTTTACATTATTGACTTCTTTAGGACACACATACACCAACCACGGAACAGATACGAATGACAGTGTAGATTACCCTGATTTTATTCATCCTGTGGCGGTCGATGTAAGAGATGGAAAATCAAGTCTTGGTATTATTATATGTGGTAGTGGGAACGGTGCTAACATGACAGCAAACAAATACACTGAAATTAGATCAGCCTTGTGTTGGAACCCAACATTAAGTGCTCTTGCCCGCCAACATAATAACGCTAATGTATTAAGTATTCCCGCCCGTTTTGTAACAACAGAAGTAGCAAAAGAAATGGTAAAAACGTTTATAAAAACTGATTTTGAGGGAGGCCGTCACCAAAACAGGGTAGATAAGATATCACAATGCCGTTAACATGGAACATACACAGTTGGGAAACCATAAACAAAAAAAAGCTTTATGATGTTTTAGCACTTCGTTCAGCTGTTTTTGTGGTTGAACAAAACTGTGTTTACCAAGATGTAGACGCTAAAGACGAAAAAGCAATACACATCCTTGGGTGCGAACAAGAAGCATTAATTGCGTATGCTCGTGTATTTATTTCCACTAAAACGACTGTTATTGGACGTGTGCTTGTACATCCTTTGTTCAGAGGATTAGGATATGGTAAACTCATTATGCAAAAAAGCATAGCACAAGCTCCGCCAAATATACCGGTCCATATTTCTGCACAAGAACATTTAAAAGCGTTTTACGAGTCTCTTGGTTTTTCACAAACCGGAAGCGGTTATTTAGAAGACGGAATCCCTCACATACCGATGGCTATTCTTCCAATTCAACCCATTGCGTAATCAGCGGCAACATTGTTTTTTCAATGGTTTCTAACGAAGGCAGATAACGCGACGTATAAACAAAAAAACCATTTCCTTCTAAGGGTACGTACGAAGGGTCAGTACAAATAATACGGTACTGCTCTCGCAACAACCGCTTAATTTTGTTACGGTCAACAGCCCTAGGAAATAAGCGCTTAGAAACCCCAAAACCCAAAGCCAACCCACTGCCTTTTTGCTTATCACAAACCAATTTTAACGGTCTTTTTCCGAAGTGTGTTCCTTCCGAAAAAAGACGTTCAATAGTCCGTTTGCTTTTAAGGCGCTTTATTTCAGTCCGTTGTTTCGAAAACATTATTGCTTAAATCTATATCCGCCATAAAACCAGAAGGGTCTATACGCATTTGTTCTATTTCAGTCAACGGGGCATCTATAGTTAAGGTGTATGTTGGCCTTGCCCAAGCCCAGTCTTTTTCGGTTTTACAATCGCCTTCACAACCTGGCTTTTCGCCAAACATCATTTGCAAAGGGATGTAGTGCATTTTCCGCGTTCCGTCTTTGTAAAGCACACCAAAATCTATAGGCATTCCCATTGCACCAATTCGCTTCAATTCAACAATTGTTTTTCCTTCTTTTTGACTGACAGATTCTATGGCGTAATCAATTGTTTTCGTTGTCCGCGTCCAGTCGTTTAAATACCATTCTAACTGAATTCCAGACACCTTTTCGGCGATGCGCTTAAAATCATTGGGTGTTGGGTGCGTAAAAGCAAACGCACTATAAAAATCCTGCAGCGTTTTTAGCAAAGCATCTGGCCCAATAATATATCCGAGTTGTGTAAGAAAAATAGACCCCTTGTCATAACTAGCAGTTCCATAAGCTAGATTAGTATCAAAACGATCTGCATGCGTGGTAAGCGACTCTTCCAGACCAAAATCTACCAGCCTGCGATAGTCTTCATAAGAACGATCAAAAGCCTCAAGTTTTTCTTTCAATACCTGTTCCCCAAGCGCATCTAAAAAAGAGGTGAACCCTTCGTCCATCCAAGCGTACTTCGATTCATTAAATGCCAACACATGTTGAAACCAAGAATGTGCTAGTTCGTGCGAAGTAACCCCATATAAGCTAGGATAGCTTCGCTCACCCGTGATAAGTGTACACATAGCATATTCCATACCGCCATCTCCCCCTTGAAGAATGCTGTACTGCTTATAAGGATAAGGCCCAACAGCGCTGTTAAAAAAAGTTAAAAGCGCCGCGGTTTCACCTTGAAGCTTTTTCCAGTTTTCAATTATTTCTTTGTTATTTTGATAGAAAAAATGAAGCGTTACCCCTTCTTTTGTTTCTAAAACATCGTGTATATAATCAGGATCTGCAGCCCAGGCAAAATCATGAACCATAGGGGCTACAAAATGCCAGGTCAGGTTTTTACCACGTGTTTTGGTCGTTTTTTTAGCATACCCATGCCCAATCTCTTCAGGGTTTTGTAAATAACCAGTACCGCCAACAACATAGTCTTTATCAAGGGTTAATTTAACATCAAAATTTCCCCAAACCCCGTGAAATTCTCTTCCAATATATGGGTTGGTGTGCCAACCCTCATGGTCATACTCAGCTAGCTTTGGATACCATTGTGTCATTGATAACGAGACGCCCTCTTTGCTGTCTCGTCCACTACGACGAATTTGTTTGGGTACTTGCCCCTCGAAAACCATAGACAGGGTGGTGCTGGCATTTGGCGGTAAAGGTTCGGCCAAGGGCACAACAAGAATAGTTTCTTCTTCTTTAAAAGCGAGTGGCTTTCCGTCTTGTAAGACAGAGGAGGGATGTAAATACCCAATTTCTTTTTCGTTTAATCCCCCAATTCGAGAACCTACCCTAGCATCTGGGTCTCTTAGCGAAAGGGAACGGATATCCATTTCGCTTCCTGGCTGAAAGGCATTAAAGTATAAATGATAAAATACCCGACGAAGTGTGTCGGGAGATTTGTTGGTGTAGACTAATTCTTGTGTTCCTGAATAGCGAAACGTTTTCACGTCTATATTCACTTCCATAGTGTAATCAACGTGTTGTTGCCAATATCCAGGCTGTGGTTGCCCAAAAGCAACAGCGGAAATAAGTAATAAAAGCAGTGTTCTCATGTGTTTAAAAGGTATTTAGGGTTTCGGCCGCAAGACTTTCGTGTAAACGAACACCCCTATCCGTGTGTTGTACGGTTATCATAGGGTTGTTAGCATCGTGCTGCATAAATAAAACAAAATTTTCATCTGCAGCACGACTCAATAAGCGTTTTTTTTCTTCTAGGGTTTGCAGCGGTCTAACATCATAACCCATAATGTACGGCAAGGGCAGATGCCCAGCAGTTGGCAATAGGTCCGCCATAAAAACAAGGGTTTTTCCTCGATAAGAAATATGCGGAATCATTTGTTTCTCCGTGTGTCCGTTTACAAACAAAACACCAAAACCCAGACCACAATCTGAAGCAAAAGAAGTTTTAGGTGTATCAATAAAGCACAACTGTCCACTTTCTTGAATAGGCATCAGGTTTTCGGACAAAAAGGAAGCCTTTTCTCTTTCATTTGGATTGACAGCCCACTCCCAATGCTGTTTATTGCTCCAATAGCGCGCATTAGGAAAAGAGAGTTCATAAGCCGTTTTGTTTTCGTTCCAGCGCACCGCCCCACCACAGTGATCGAAGTGTAAGTGGGTCAAAAAAACATCTGTGATATCTGTTCTAGCGAACCCTGCCTTTTTTATAGATTCATCGAGGGAGTCATTTCCATATAACCCAAAATGTCTAAAAAAGCGGTCCTCCTGTTTGTTGCCCATACCAGCATCTATCAATATAAGACGATTACCATCTTCAATAAGTAATGAACGCGCAGCAAGATCAATGCGGTTCATGCTGTCTGCATGGTTGGTACGACTCCATAAGGTTTTGGGCACAACACCAAACATAGCGCCGCCATCAAGTTTAAAGTACCCTGTTTCTATTATATGGAGTTTCATCAACAACGAATGTACAAAAGATTTATCCGTCTATTTTTTCCTTAAGCGCAAGCCCGAACTCTATCATGGCAGCTGCTTCGGCAGGTGTTGCTGGGCGTAAAAATTGACGCACAATTAATTCTCTTCCATTGCTCATGATGTGATAGAACCCATAAGCAGAGAAGAAAGACACCATTTTAGCATCAAAGAAAGCACGAATTTTTTGGGGGTTATTCCCTTGAACGTAAAAGTCACGTGAGAATTCAGGATAATCTGGAAAATCAATATCGTGTATTCCCGCCAAGTGAGAGAGTTTTTCAAGCAACAATTCTCTGTCGAACGAAAACACGGGGATTTCCCTCTCCAATTGAACACGCAATAAGGTTGTTTGGATGTTTTCTTTAGCAATAAAAGCCCCTTCGCTATAGTTTATATCAAACAAAGACAGCCGTTTATTTGGCCCTTCAATTAGGTTATACACACGCTCCACAGAAGTGGTTTGATAAACAGGGTGGTCACGCAACATGCGTTTTTGGGTAGCAGCCGCCTCCTTATAGACCCATCCTTTTTCATGCGCCAAAGCTTCTAGCTGTAGCTGTCTTTTCGTGCGCCCACCGCCAAAGACACGGAGTTTCTTTAAAGGGCGAAGCGTACGCACCGCAAACGGATGACTTGAGTCGGTTTCGTGAATATCCAGACCTATTATTTCCAACGCCCCCCCTTTGCGTTCAAACAACTCTTCATAGTTCTGTAAGCTTTCTTGAACCGTGTGGTCTACAAAAGAGCACAAAGAAAAATCGACAACAGCCCGTTCGTTTTGAGGAATTTTATCAAGCTTGGATTTAAGCTTGTAAAAATTAAGGAATGTACAGAAATGAATGATACCGACGTAGTAGTTTTGAGTTTCATTTTCTTTATACATCAGCACATTTGGTTTCAATAAATTTCTTGAAAACAACCAAAAGGCCTTGTTGAGTAATACGTGAACGATAAAAGTGGCGAATAAACCAATTAAAATCCCCGTTATCAAGTCCGTGAGTAGTGTAGAAATAAGCGTTGTCAAAAACACAAGCAATTGCTCTTTTCCAATTTGATACATGCGCACAAAAACAGCAGGTGCCGCCAGTTTATAGCCCGTATACACCAAGATTGCCGCCAAGGATGTCAGTGGAATGCGCCTTAGCTGGTCTTGGAAAACCAATACCATTATAAACAAAAAAGCAGCATGGAAAAAGTTGGCGCTTCTGTTATTTGCTTGGTTGTTTACATTGACAGAACTGCGCGCAATTACCGTAACAACATTCATACCCCCCAAGAAACCACTTACAATAGTTGCTAGGCCAAGTGCCTTCATGTCTTTGTTAGTATTGGACCTTCTTTTTTGCGGATCAAGCTTGTCAACAGCTTTAATACTCAGCAGCGACTCTATACTTGAAATAAGCGTAATAGAAACGACGACTCCCCAAAAAGCCGGCTGGGTCCATTTTGAAAAATTCGGTGTAGGCACCCCACCAAGCAAATTTTCAGGAAGTGAAATTAGCAGGGCCTTACTAATGGGGTTTCCCCCACCAATAAAAGAAAAATAAGCGTCAAAGCCTAGGGCAAGCAAAACGACCCACATGGGCGCTGGCACAAGGTGAAAAAAACGGCTTCTAATTTTACTGTAAAAGACCATTATCAATAAGCTTACTACGCCTATTCCTGCGGCATACCACTGACCGGTAGTCCCTTCTGTAAAAAGGGAGGTTATTAAAGCCGGCACACCTAAAAATAATTCTAGCGCAGAACCTTTGGTTTCCAAATCCCCAAACATTACATAAAGCTGCTTAAGCAAAATAGTAATTCCAATTGCTGAGAGCATTCCTTGTATTGCTGTTGCAGGGAAAAAATCACTCAAGGAACCAAAGCGCAAAAAACCAAACAAAAGCAACAGTACACCAGAAAGTATAACGGCAGCCAATGCATATAAGTAACCTGCCTGCATGTCTCCTTCGCCAAGTACTGTGACAGCACCCAACAGCACAACGACCAATCCGTTTCCTGGCCCCGTTATGGTAACATGAGAACCACCTAAAATCGCTACTACCACCCCACCTACAACGGAAGCAATAATCCCTGCAATTGGAGGAAAGCCGGAAGCAATAGCCAAACCTAAAGCAAGAGGCATTGCAATAAGCGAAACCACGAATCCAGCAAAAATATTGCTGCGCATACCAGAAAATACAGCGCGCTTATTCATTATCTAACAATTAAAACATCGGTGGGCAAATCAGACAAAATATATTCTAGATCGTGAGGGAACAGACGATCCCAAAGCGTTAGCTTGCTAGGCGCATTCATCACCAGCAGGTCAGCACGACTCACACGAGCATAATGCCCAATGGAGTACCCACGGCGACCAAAAATAGGCTGTACAATAAGCTCTAAATTTTCTTTTACTTGCTCCGGGATGTCGTTCAGCAGCCGTTGTACTCTAGAATTTTCGCGTAGCTTGATACGTTCTTTGGCAATGGTAGATTTTCGAAGGCTTCGATCATCATCTACTTTAATTGCAACACTGTCCTCGGGGATTTCTTCTACGATGGTTAGTTTTTGTGCACCGAGATTCGAAAGCACATAAAACGCGCGATCAATAGCTTCTTCTGTTTTGGGATGCGCTAAGCCGTTAACCACTCCGGAGGCACAAGCAACGCGATTAACAGAAGGTTTTATTAGCAACAAAACATCACAGGGAGCATTTCGGGTTATTTTTCTAGCAACAGAGCCAAGGTAATACTTGAGCAAGCCTTCTCTTTTGATGGCTCCTAGAATTAATAGATCTGCACGTTCAGAAGTACACGCATTAAGCAACACCTCAACAGGACTTCCCGCTCTCCAAAAAACACGAAAAGGGGGAGGGTTGCCTTCAAAACCAGCGATGATTTTAGTTAGCTCAGCCTCTTTTTCGGAAGTCTTTTCACCGACATGGACCATGACAAGAGAAGCGTTAAACATCTCGCTCATACGCAAGGCTTCAAACACATTCGCTTGAATGTTGGGAGAGAATGCGACCCCCACGACAATCGTGTTATATTGCTTTTGTTGCATACAGTTTAAAGATATTAAAATTTTAGAATAAAGAAAGCACCAAAAACGAAGAAGACAAAAAAGCAAAAAGTAAGCGAAAAAGCCCTTAAAATTTTTACTCGTTCAGCTTGAGGACTGCCATAAAAGCTTGCTGTGGAATTTCAACATTCCCAATTTGACGCATTTTCTTTTTCCCTTTTTTCTGGCGCTCAAGCAATTTGCGTTTTCGAGTAATGTCACCACCATAACATTTGGCCGTGACGTCTTTTCGCACCGCCTTAACGGTTTCTCTGGAGATGATTTTTGCGCCAATAGCAGCTTGAATAGGAATATCAAATTGCTGCCGTGGAATCATCTTCTGAAGCTTTTCACATATTTTTTTACCCAAACCATAAGCGTTATCTGTATGAACTAAGGCAGACAAAGCATCCACCACATTTCCGTTCAGCAGCACATCCACACGCACCAGTTTAGAGACTCGCATGCCTATCGGGCTATAATCAAAAGAAGCGTAGCCTTTAGAGACAGATTTTAGGCGGTCGTAAAAATCAAAAACAATTTCTGCTAGAGGTAAATCAAAACTCAACTCAACACGTTCTATTGTTAGGTAGGTTTGGTTGGTGATTATACCGCGTTTTTCAATACAAAGGCTCATTACATTGCCCACAAAATCAGCTTTGGTGATAATAGTTGCTTTTATAAATGGCTCTTCTACTCGGTCTACAACAGAGGGGTCTGGCAAGTCAGACGGGTTGTTGACAATGAGAATATCGTTTGGGTTCTTTCGGGTGTACGCATGATAGGACACGTTAGGGACGGTTGTAATTACCGTCATGTTAAATTCACGCACCAAACGCTCTTGAATAATTTCTAGGTGCAACATACCCAAAAAACCACAGCGGAATCCAAAACCAAGTGCTGCCGAACTTTCTGGAGCAAACACCAAGGAAGCGTCGTTTAGCTGTAGCTTTTCCATAGATGCGCGAAGCTCTTCATATTCTTCCGTATCCACAGGGTAGATTCCAGCAAAAACCATAGGCTTCACCTCCTCAAAACCTTCAATTGCAATATCAGTAGGGCGCGCTAGGGAAGTAATCGTGTCGCCAACCTTAACTTCTTTTGCCTCCTTTACACCTGTAATAATATAACCCACATCGCCAGCAAGCATTTGCTTTCTGGGCTCTTGCTTAAGTTTAAGCACGCCAATTTCATCAGCCCCGTAGGTGTTGCCTGTAGCCATGAATTGCACTCGTTCCCCCTTGTTGATTTTGCCGTTCAAAATCCTAAAATAAGTCTCAATCCCACGAAATGGATTGTATACAGAATCAAAAATAAGCGCTTGAAGGGGTGCGTTTACATCCCCCTTTGGTGGCGGAACATGGTCAACAATAGCTTGCAAAATGGCTTCAATTCCCAATCCTGTTTTGGCAGAAGCACGAATAATTTCTTCTGGCTTACAGCCTAAAAGATCAACAATATCATCTGTTACTTCTTCAGGGTTTGCAGACGGCAAGTCTACTTTGTTAAGAACCGGAATAATTTCCAGATCGTTTTCTAGCGCTAGGTATAAGTTTGAAATGGTTTGTGCTTGAATGCTTTGTGCCGCATCAACGACCAGCAAAGCGCCTTCACAGGCCGCAATAGACCGGGAGACCTCATAAGAGAAGTCAACGTGGCCAGGCGTATCAATCAAATTGAACACGTATTGTTCTCCACCAATAGAAACGTCCATTTGGATGGCATGTGATTTGATGGTAATACCACGCTCGCGTTCCAAGTCCATGTTGTCGAGCAGTTGGTCTTGCTTCTCACGATCCGTAACGGCGCCAGTGGCATCTAATAACCTGTCGGCAAGGGTGCTTTTGCCGTGGTCTATGTGCGCAATGATGCAGAAATTCCGAATGTGTTTCATAGCTGAGATAAACGCCTTAGCTTACAAAGATACACCAAGCAACCATAGGGGCACGACACTACCAACAAAAAAACTAATTTTGTAAAAAAAGAAGAGATGGCCTACTTACGGATTACATTACAAATATTTTTAGCGGCAACGTTTTTGTTCTCCGCTTATACAAAAGCTATTGCCCCCGGGTTTTTTGAAATTTTACTCGAGCAGCAAGGCCTCGTGCCCAGCAGACTTTACGGCGCATGGGCAACACGCTTTATCATAGCCCTAGAAACATGGTTGGGCCTGTGTTTAATATTCTCTTTTTATATCCGGGTTATACTTCGTTTTAGCTTTTTTTTACTCCTAGCCTTTTCCATTCATTTGTGTTATTTAATAGCAATTGGCGAGACGGGCAACTGTGGATGTTTCGGAGAAATGATAAGCATGTCTCCTTTAGCATCCCTATGGAAGAATATCGTTTTGTTGGCAGTAAACGGTTTTATGCTCCGGTATAAACATAGAGGCAGTAAAAAACCTACTGTTACATGGCTGTTGCTTCCGTTGCTTTTTTTAGCAGCAACAGTTGTCTGGCCGGTACAAACCCAAGCAGATGAGGTGGTCGAAAAACTACCCACATTTGAAGCGGAGACGGGAATAGACTTTGCTAACGGCTCATACTTGGTTGCCATACTTAATTTGAGTTGTGAGCATTGCCAGGAAGCGGCCCAACAAATAGCCGCATGGCAAAACAGCGGCATTGACCTACCACAAGTAGTTGCGTTGTTTTTTGCGGAAGGCGACACTACGGTTGCGGACTTTAACAACCTAACCGAATCTAACTTTCCATACCAAATGATAGACGTAAACACGTTTTTTGATTTAATTGGTAGCGCACCACCAAGAATTTATTGGATTGTAGACGGGCAAGTAAAGGAGTATTGGGACGAAACACTAGGAGAAGACTTTCTAACTACCTTTGCGCCATAATGGTTAAGATAGGCGATATAGAATTAAGCGATTTTCCGCTTTTGCTTGCACCCATGGAGGACGTAAGCGACCCCCCTTTTCGCGCACTTTGTAAAGAGCAAGGCGCAGACGTGGTATACACCGAATTTATTTCGAGTGAAGGCCTTATTCGAGATGCTGCCAAAAGTGTCATGAAGCTGGATATTTATGAAGCAGAACGCCCTGTGGGAATACAGATTTTTGGCGCCAATCTCGACTCCATGTTGCAATCGGTTGACATTGTTGAAAAGACCAACCCCGATATTATTGACATAAACTTTGGCTGCCCAGTGAAAAAAGTAGTTTCTAAAGGGGCTGGTGCAGGGATTTTAAAAGACATTCCTTTGATGGTTTCCCTTACTGCAGAAATGGTTAAACGGACCAACCTACCAGTGACCGTGAAAACACGTTTGGGTTGGGACCACGACAGCATTCAGATTGTGGAGGTTGCCGAACGTCTTCAAGACGTGGGCGCCAAGGCTATTTCCATACACGGAAGAACGCGCGCCCAAATGTACAAGGGTGAGGCCGACTGGACCCAGATTGCAGCGGTGAAAAACAACTCACGCATGCACATACCCGTGTTTGGCAACGGCGATGTAAACTCACCAGAACGAGCTATAGAAATGCGGGATCAATACGGTTTAGACGGCGCTATGATTGGTAGAGCAAGCATTGGCAACCCTTGGTTTTTCAATGAAGTAAAACACTTTTTTAAGCACGGCACTCACGCAGCACCACCTAGTTTAGCAGAACGCGCAACTATGGCGCGGCGGCACTTACAAATGGCCATTGACTGGAAAGGTGAAAAGCTAGGCGTTTTTGAAACCCGCCGTCACTATACCAATTATTTTAAGGGCATTCCTGATTTTAAGCCCTACCGACAACGTTTGGTAACGGAAGATCACTCAGCAGACGTTTTTGCTGTTTTAGACGAAATTGAGGAATTCTTTGGGGCTATTGCCTTATAGCATTTTTTACTACACCAGAGGCCAACCACGATACAGCTGTTGTCAACCCGCCTACCACC
The DNA here is from genome assembly GCA_024639165.1 of Flavobacteriaceae bacterium. GTDB lineage: Bacteria > Bacteroidota > Bacteroidia > Flavobacteriales > Flavobacteriaceae > UBA7446. The sequence continues at coordinate 79,026 of JAHEIX010000002.1, forward strand.
AGCACAACCGTCCATAAGGAAGACCATTCAAGTGCCACAGGATAAGGTAAACCAGATCCAGGAATACTAAAAAAAGCAAATACTTTTTGCAGCCAAACAACAAGAATGGCCAGCAATAGCCCAACGCCGCTGCCTAAACCACTAAGCAACAAGCCTTGTGAAAAAAACACCCTCCGCAGCGACGGAACTGTTGCACCCAGCTGGCGTAATGTTTTTAGGTTGCCTTTTTTTTCTAAAAGCGTCATGATGATGGCCCCTACCACATTAAAAAGGGCAATAAGCACGACTAAAGTGAGTATTGCAATCACGGCAACACGCTCTGTTTGCAGCATTTTATACAGCGCAGGGTTTAATTCAGCTTTGGTCTTGATTTCGTAAGCAGCGCCTAAGATCTTCTCTAGGTCTTGTTGTACGGCACTTGCTTCAGCGCCGTCGTTTAGCTTTACATACAACGCATTGGCGTGGTTTTCACCAGTGCGTAAAATCTCTCGCACCATAGCAATAGGCGCATAAGCTGTGTTTTCGTCTATGGAGGCACCAATTTGAAAAACGCCTCTTACAACAGCAGATTGTGTACGGAAAGGCTGTTGGTTAAGTACTCCAGCATCACGCTTGTTGGGTACAAGAAGCCTGATGCCTTCAGGGTGGTCGTAGGCAGCACCATCAAGCTGAGACAATACACCAATTCCCAACACCAACTCGTAAGCGTCAGGCTGTCCCCAGTCTCCGACCATGGTTTCACCCTCAATAACAGCAGAAAACAGGCTGTCTACCCCAATGATATTCGCAAATGCGGTTCGGTCTTCGAAACGCAACATCATCTCTTGTGAAAGCGTTGCGGAAATTAAGGCAACTTCGGGATGGTTCTGAACCCCCATAAACACATCCTTATTTATGTGAAACAGACTGCTTGTTGCAGAGGAAATGCGGATATCCGGATCAAACGCATGTGTGAATTGAAGCCCAAATTCACGAAGCCCCCCAAAAACAGATAAAACCACAAAAAAAGCAAATACAGCAACTCCAATAACAAAGGCAGCAAACCTACTGATTAGGGTAACAGCAACCTTTTTTCTAAGACCAAAGGTATAGCGCAAAGCAAGGAGGCGGGTGAAGCGCATGTGTTTATTTCAACGGGTTGTTTTTACGCTTCAGCGAGTCTTCAATCGCATCAATATATTCCAAGGAATCGTCCAGATAAAAGGCAAGGTCAGGAACTTTGCGCAAATCGTTCCGGAGGCGTTTGGCCAAGTCGTGCTTTAATACAGTCTTGTTTCCTTTAATCCCTTCTAGCGTTTCTTTGGCTTTGTTGGCGGGAAATACAGACAGGTAAACTTTTGCCAAGCTTAAGTCAACCGTAATGGCAACTTTTGAAACAGACAGCACTAAGTTCTTAACTCCTTGTGTGCGTATGGCGCCCTGTAGTAAAGATGTAATTTCTTGTTGTAGTAGCGCATTAATTTTCTTCTGTCGTTGTGTTTCCATAAATCAAAAGTACTAATAACGTAGCCAAACCTGTATTTTTACGTATGGATTTTCCTATTCGAAAAATTGTACACATTGATATGGACGCTTTTTTTGCTTCTGTAGAACAATTGGACAACCCCGAATTGAGGGGAAAGCCTATAGCCGTTGGCGGCGGATCTGAGCGGGGTGTGGTGGCAGCCGCAAGTTACGAAGCACGGAAGTATGGAGTGCGCAGCGCCATGTCAGGCCGACAAGCGAAGAAGCTTTGTCCTGAACTGATTTTTGTTTCTTCTAACGGCGCTCGATACAGAGAAGTTTCAGAACAAATACGAGAGATATTTCACGAGTATACCGACCTAGTAGAGCCCTTATCATTAGATGAGGCGTATTTGGATGTTACTCAAAACAAAAAGGGGATGGCCTCTGCCACACAGATTGCGGAGGAAATTCGCGAAAAGATTGAGAAAAAAACAAAACTTACCGCCTCAGCAGGCATATCTAATAATAAGTTTTTGGCCAAGGTTGCGAGTGATTACAATAAGCCAAACGGCCAAAAAACCATTCCCCCCGAAGAAGTTTTGGGTTTTATGGAGGTTTTGGACATTAGAAAGTTTCACGGCATAGGAAAGGTGACCGCCGATAAAATGTATCATCAAGGAATTTATACAGGCGCAGATTTAAAAGCCCGATCTCTGGAAGACCTCAGCTCTAGATTTGGTAAGTCAGGGCAGTATTATTACAACGTTGTAAGAGGAATACACAGCAGTGAAGTAAAGCCTGTTCGCATAGCCAAGTCCGTTGGTGCAGAGCGCACGTTTACTAAGAATTTATCTAGCGAAGTTTATATGGAGGAACGGCTAGAGGAAATAGTTAAAGCCCTTCAAAAGCGAATGGGCAAAAAAAAGGTTGCCGGCAAAACGGTTACCCTTAAAATCAAATATTCAGACTTTGTCGTCCAAACAAGAAGTAAAACCCTTCCTTTTTATATCTCGGACCCTAGCCTGATTCTAGAGGAAGCCAAAAAGCTGCTTTATCAAGAAACGCTACAAGAATCTGTGCGTTTGTTGGGAATTTCACTTTCTAATTTCAAATCAGAAAAAAAACAAGAACCAATAGAAGAGCAGTTAAAGCTTCGCTTTTAAGCCCTAGAAACACGAAGCGTGTTTACCTTACCCCGATCTGCAAGCGGCATGGCAACCAAGTTGATGATTAAATCACCTTCTTGAACATATTCTTTTTTCTTGGCAATTTCATTGACTTCTTTTACCGTGTCGTCTGTTGAACCACTACCTTCGTAAAGGCGCCCTTTAACACCCCATAGCAAATTGAGTTGGGCAAGAATACGGGGGTTTGAAGTAAACACCAAAACAGATGCGCTTGGTCGCCAAGCAGAGATTTGATAGGCCGTATATCCGCTATTGGTTAGCGTACAAATAGCTTTCGCCTCTATTTCATCAGCCATAGTGGCTGCGTGGTAACAAACAGATTTGGTTACAAACCTGGCGTTTTTCTTTTTAGGCGCTTTGTGTGGCACTTGGATTAGCGGAGAGTTTTCCACGCTCACCACAATGCGTCTCATGGTTTGAATTACCTCAACAGGGTATTTCCCAACTGAAGTTTCTCCCGACAGCATCACAGCATCTGCTCCGTCCATTACAGAGTTTGCGACGTCATTCACCTCTGCGCGTGTTGGTGTGAGGCCGTCGATCATAGACTCCATCATTTGTGTGGCTACGATAACAGGGATGCGTGCCAACTTAGCATGTTGCACCAATTCTTTTTGAACGATAGGCACTTCTTCGGCAGGCACCTCTACCCCCAAATCTCCTCTTGCCACCATCAAAGCATTACTTGCTTTTACAATTTCTTTTATGTTGACAAGGGCCTCAGGTTTTTCAATTTTAGAAATAATAGGAATGTCGTATTTACCATGCTCTTGAATCAACGTTCTCAAATCTTCCACATCTTGCTTATGTCGCACAAAAGAGAGCGCAATCCAATCGACATCTTGCTTTATCGCAAAGATGGCATCTTCTATATCTTTTTCCGTGAGTGCTGGTAAAGAAATATTGGTATTAGGAAGGTTTACCCCCTTATTTGACTTTAATTCACCGCCTTGGATCACACGCGCTTTAACGCATGCTTCATTGTCTGTTTCAAGAACTTCAAAAATCAGCTTGCCATCGTCTAAAAGAACGCGCTCCCCGGCGCTGACGTCTTTTGGGAACTGTTTATAGTTCATATAGATTGCATCTGCTGTACCAAGCTCCACCTTATCCGTAGTGAACAGCACTTCTTGCCCTTCTTCGACAACGGTTCCCTCAGTCATTTTGCCTACTCGAAGCTTGGGCCCTTGTAAATCGGCAAGGATGGCCACATGAAAGCCAAGCGAAATATTGAGCTCGCGAATGATTTCTATTCGTTCCAAAACATCATTATGGTCTGCATGGGAAAAGTTTATCCGGAAGACATTTACACCACTTTCCATCATGGCTCTTATGACTTCTCTCGAAGATGAAGCTGGGCCGAGGGTGGCTACAATTTTAGTTTTTTTAATTTTTCGCATGCTTAAAAGGTCAGTTTTTCTTTGATTTTGTTACGTTTTGTTGGCAGCAGGGAACACGACATCACACGACGTATAGATTGTATTCTTTTTACGAGGTTATCTGTTATGCCATTGACACAAACCAATAGATCCGTTTGAGACAAGCCAGCAAATAAAAGACTTCGTTGTTCTGTTTCTTCAAACAACCCTATTTGGCCACTGGGCGTTGCAGAAACAATTTGATTTTCTACCACGCGCCATGACTGTTGCATGACATTACAATCGTATTCATATACAGCAAAACGATCTGCGGAGTTTTCAGCCTTAAGGTCCTCTTTGCTTCTAACAAGCGATAGCCCTAATAGTCGATTTAAGTGAAAAACAAAAAGATAGGATGGCAATACGGTTGTCACGCAAAGGACATCTTGGTCGAGTGTTGTGGACTCCAAGTTAAGAGTATGTGTTACCATATTATTAGCGAAGATAAGGACAAAAAAAAACAACACCTATCTAAATGCAGTCCTAATGTTTGTCTCGAATTGATTTTATGTTGTCTTGGAACTTAAAATAGGCGCGTTTTGCTACTTTTTCCATGGCTCTTTTTTTGTTTTTGGCCCTAGCTTTAGCAGTCGCTTTCCCATCTACTAAAAGGGTTGCTTTATAGTGGTTTGCTCGTTCTGCCCCGTCGTCCAATTCAACTTCGAAAGCATATTTTATGCGTTTCTTTTGAAACCAGTCTACCAATAAGCTTTTATAACTCAAGACCATATATTCAAGCTTGTCTAAATCTACAAAAGGGTGAATCATTTTATCGAATACAAACGATGAACAGCGTTCAAACCCAAGGTCTATATAAATAGCGCCCACCAATGCCTCAAACAGGTTTCCATGAACATGTAGGCTGTAGTTTTTTGTTGGTACGTTTGAAGACAAGTGATCTATAAGCCCTAGCTGCTCACCAACCATGTTTAAGAAATCACGACGTACAATTTTTGAACGCATAAGCGTAAGCGATCCCTCGTTGTTTTGTGGCAAAGATTTAAACAGATGCGCAGCAACAATGGTGTTGAGGACGGCATCGCCTAAAAACTCAAGGCGCTCATAGTTTATTTTCTGACCATTTTCGCCTATCTTTTCCATAGAGGTGTGCGTAAAAACCCGCTTGTATAGCGACAAATCAACAGGAGAAAAACCAATAATGCTTTTCACAAGTTGAAATAAAGGATCTTGCTTATTGGAGGAGTTCTTTCGCAAAAACTGCTGCAAACCCATATTAGCTCATCTTTTTGAACATAATACAAGCGTTGTGTCCGCCAAAGCCAAAGGTATTGCTCATGGCAACCGACACATCTCGCTCTTGTGCAGTATTGAGGGTGAAATTAATTTTTGGGTCTATGTTTTCATCAGCCGTTTGGTGGTTGATGGTTGGAGGGACAATGTTGTGTTTGATGCTCAGAATTGAAGAGATGGCCTCAACAGCGCCAGCAGCACCCAACAGGTGACCTGTCATGGATTTTGTGGAGTTGATATTCATAGCATATAAATGCTCGCCAAAGACTTCTTTCAAGGCCTTGGTTTCCGCAACATCTCCTAGAGGCGTGGAAGTTCCGTGCATATTAACGGCATCTACGTCAGTAATGACAACACCCGCATCAGCAACACAGTTTTCCATAACGCTTGTAGCCCCAAGTCCTTCGGGGTGCGGAGCCGTTATGTGGTGTGCATCTGCGGAAAGACCACCACCAGCAACTTCAGCATATATGGTCGCCCCTCGTGCTTGTGCGTGTTCTAGGCTTTCTAAAACCAATGCTCCAGCGCCTTCGCCCATTACGAAACCATCACGGTCTTTGTCAAAAGGACGAGAAGCTGTTTTTGGATCATCATTTCGAACAGACAAGGCATGCATAGCATTAAACCCTCCGATACTGGCCTTGGCAACACCTGCTTCAGAGCCACCCGTGACCATGACGTCAGCGTAGCCCAAACGGATATAGTTTAAGGCATCTATAATAGCATTAGCAGAAGAAGCACAGGCAGAAACGGTAGCAAAATTTGGTCCGCGAAAGCCATACTTAATCGAAATCATACCAGGCGCAATGTCAGCAATCATCTTGGGTATAAAGAAGGGATTGAAACGTGGCGTACCGTCACCGTCAGCGAAGTTTAGCACCTCGTTTTGAAACGTTTCTAAACCGCCAATCCCAGAGCCCCAAATAACACCAACTCTAGCCTTGTCCACTTTTTCAAGGTCCAGGCCTGCGTCATGTACCGCTTCATCTGAAGCCACCAAAGCATATTGTGTAAAGCGATCCATTTTACGGGCCTCCTTACGGTCAAAATGCGCCAGGGGATCAAAGTTTTTTATCTCACAAGCGAATTGTGTTTTAAACTTTGAAGCATCAAAATAGGTAATAGGCGCTGCTCCGCTAGTTCCAGACACAAGGCCGTTCCAGAACGCGTCTTTTGTATTTCCAATTGGGGTTAAAGCCCCAATCCCAGTAACGACAACTCGCCGCCTATGCATGAAAAATGATTATTTACTTCCTTCTATATACTGAATAGCTTGACCAACAGTAGCAATGTTTTCTGCTTGGTCATCTGGAATTTGAATATCAAATTCTTTTTCGAACTCCATTATAAGTTCTACTGTATCTAAAGAGTCTGCGCCTAAGTCATTCGTAAAGCTAGCTTCGGTAACTACTTCATTTTCGTCAACGCCTAGTTTATCTACAATGATGGCTTTTACACGTGATGCAATATCAGACATAATTTTGGTTTTATTATTTCGGACAAAAATAGAAAAACTTTTACGCTCACAAATGTTTTTTCCAAATAATACGCATTTTAAACTGTTGCAGCTAAGCGACTTTTATTGCGTAAGTTTGCAAAAAGGCATTCTATATTTTGAAAACAATAGTTGTTTTTGCCTCTGGTTCAGGCACTAATGCGGCAAAAATAATCACGTACTTCGACGCCATTAAAACTGCTGCCGTAAAACGTATTTATTGCAACAACCCAAACGCCGGTGTAATTGACCGTGCTGCACGCCTTGGGGTGTCCACCAGGGTCTTTAATCGACTCGAATACCAAAAAGAAGTCTTAGAAGAGCTCTTATCTGCTAAGCCCAACCTCATTGTGCTGGCAGGTTTTTTGTGGAAGATACCCAAAAGCTATATTGAAGCATTTCCCAACAAAATTATTAACATTCATCCTGCATTGCTGCCCAAATATGGCGGAAAGGGCATGTATGGGCAACACGTTTTTGATGCAATTGTTTCCAATAACGAAACAGAAACAGGGATTACCATTCACTATGTTAACGAACATTATGACGAAGGGGCTGTTATTTTTCAAGCGAATACTGCCGTAGCTAAGACAGACTCTGCAGCAGCAGTAGCTGCCAAAACACATCAACTGGAGCATGCACACTTTGCCCCACAAATACATCAATTGCTAGACCAACAATGAAAGAAGTTCACCTTTATACAGATGGGGCCGCTCGAGGAAATCCAGGTCCTGGCGGATACGGGCTCATTTTAGAACTTCCGGGGACCAACTATAAAAAAGAACACGCAGAAGGCTTTCTGCACACGACTAACAACCGCATGGAACTCATGGCGGTTATTGTCGGCCTGGAATTGTTAAAGGAAGCGCCGGTTAAGATTACCGTTTTTACGGATTCCAAATACGTTTGTGACGCTGTTGAAAAAAAATGGATTTTTCGTTGGGAGAAGGAGGGATTTAAAAAGCAAAAAAACCAAGATTTGTGGAAACGTTTTCTAATCGTGTTTAGAAAGCATAAAGTACAGATTAAATGGATCAAAGGCCACAACCAGCACCCACAAAATGAAAGATGTGATGCTCTTGCAGTAGCAGCATCCAAACAAAAACACCAAAAAGAAGACACAGGATATAAACCACAAACCACATGAAAAACAACAAGCTCCTTATCGTAGGCACAATGGCATTTGACGAAATCATCACTCCCACACAGGTCTCAGGAAAAATTTTAGGTGGCGCAGGGACATATATTGGATTAGCAGCGTCTTATGCAACGGCAGACATTGGAATTGTCTCTGTAATTGGCGACGACTTTACAAGCGAATACATCTCTTTGCTTACCGATCGTGGGATAGATCTTTCGGGCGTAACCAAGGTTGCTGGGCAAAAGTCTTTTTATTGGAAGGGCAGGTATCACGACAACATGAATAAGCGCGATACACTCGACACTCAACTCAATGTACTAGCTGATTTCGATCCCGTTGTGCCCGCGCACTACAAAGATTCATCTGTGGTAATGTTAGGCAATCTTGCTCCAAGTGTACAACAAAGTGTATTGAACCAACTTGAATCCAATCCTTCTCGCGTGGTGTTGCTAGATACCATGAATTTTTGGATGGACGTGGCCATGGATGAGTTGTTAGCGGTTATCAAGCAGGTCGACGTGATCACCATAAACGACGAGGAAGCCATGCAATTAAGCGGAGAGGCAAATATGGTTTCAGCTGCAAAAGGGATACACAAACTAGGGCCAGCCTATGTTATTATCAAGAAGGGAGAACACGGAGCCTTACTGTTTTACAAAGACCAGCCTTTTTACGCACCAGCCCTTCCCTTACAACAAGTGATAGACCCAACGGGTGCAGGCGACAGTTTCGCAGGGGGATTATCAGGACATCTAGCCGCACAAGATCAGCTTACAGCAGCTGCGATCAAACAAGGAATTTTAAACGGCACGGCGGCCGCATCTCTTTGTGTAGGGGCTATGGGAACTGAAGGATTGGTCTCTGCCCAAAAAGAAGAATTTTTAGCGCAGCTTCAAGAGTTGGACCGCCTACGAACAGTGTCGTAATTTAAAAGCGGACTATGATAATTTTAGTTAATTTTGCCCAATGAGTGATGCCATCAAGCACGAGTGTGGAATAGCCCTAGTTAGGCTACTTAAACCCCTAGATTACTACAAAGAAAAGTACGGCAGCTCTTTTTACGGCCTTCAGAAAATGTATTTGATGCTGGAAAAACAGCATAATCGCGGCCAGGACGGTGCCGGTTTTGCAAGTATTAAACTCGATATGGCACCAGGTGAGCGCTTTATGAGCCGTGTTCGGTCTTCTGACCCCCAACCCATTAAAGACATTTTCAATACCATCAACGCTCGCATCAATAATGTTGAGGAAAGCTTGCCCACTAAAGACTTGTCTTCAGAAGCATTAAAATCTGCCTTCCCTTATGTAGGCGAGGTTATGTTAGGGCATTTGCGTTACGGAACTTTTGGCAAGAACACCATAGAAAGTGTACACCCTTTTTTGAGACAAAACAATTGGATGCACAGGAATCTTATTGTAGCAGGGAATTTTAATTTAACCAATGTTAACGAGTTGTTTGAAAACCTGGTTACTTTAGGACAACACCCGAAGGAAAAAGCCGACACAGTTACCGTTATGGAAAAAATAGGGCACTTTTTGGACGACTCTGTCGCCAAGCTTTATAAAAAACTTAAAACAGAAGGTTTTGACAAGCAAGCGGCTTCTCCTGAAATTGCCAAGCGATTGAATATTGCCAAAATTTTACGCAAAGCATCAAAAAACTGGGATGGTGGCTATGTCATTGGTGGATTACTTGGCCATGGAGATTCTTTTGTATTGCGTGACCCTGCAGGGATTCGCCCTGCATTTTATTACAAAGACGATGAAGTTGTGGTGGTAGCATCGGAACGCCCAGCCATCCAGACGGTTTTTAATGTGCCCATGGATTCCATTCAAGAAATACATCCAGGACACGCCATAATCATAAAGAAAGCAGGAACGGTTTCTCACACGAAAATTAATACCCCAACCTCACGACTGGCTTGTTCTTTTGAAAGAATTTACTTTTCTCGAGGAAACGATGCGGACATTTACAACGAGCGAAAGGCGCTTGGACGCCTCTTGTTTCCAAAAATATACGAATCGCTAAATGGCGACTTGAAGAACACCGTTTTTTCATATATCCCAAATACAGCCGAAACGTCGTTTTACGGACTTGTTCAACGGGCACAAGATTTTATGCTGGAACAATCAGAGGCTGCCATACTCAAGGAAGACAACCTTTCTCCAGACCGCTTAAAGGCGTTGTTATCCCCAAGACCAAGAATAGAGAAGGTTATACTTAAGGACGTCAAGCTACGCACGTTTATCACTGAAGACAGCAGCAGGGATGACTTGGTTGCTCACGTTTATGACATTACGTACGGCGCTGTAAACAAAGACGATAACCTTGTGATTATTGACGACAGTATTGTTCGTGGCACGACCTTGCAAAAGAGCATATTAAAAATATTAGATCGCTTGGGACCAAAAAAGATTGTTGTCGTTTCCAGTGCCCCACAGATTCGATATCCAGACTGCTATGGTATTGATATGGCTCGCTTAGAAGACTTAATTGCATTTAGGGCTATGCTGGCATTACTGGAAAAACACAACAAAACAGCCCAGCTTAAAACGGTATACGAGAAGGCAAAAGCGACAATAAATGACAAGGTAGCTGATATTCAAAACCATGTTAAGCCGCTGTATGATCAATTTACAGACGAGGAAATATCAAAACAAATTTCGGTTATGCTACGCACCAAAGACATCAATGCGGAAGTAGATGTTATTTTTCAGTCTGTTGCAAATTTGCACCAGGCCTGTCCTGAAAACAAAGGCGACTGGTATTTCACAGGCAACTATCCTACGGATGGCGGGAACAAGGTTGTCAACCAAGCCTACATCAATTTTTATGAGGGGAATACAGGTCGCGCTTATTGAAATTTAAAAAAAAATTAAATTTTGCTTTGATTTGTAAATTCTGTTTGTATATTAGCAGAGCCATAACATAAGTAGGTTAAGTTCATGGTAAGATTTGGGGCAAAAAAGGTGGATTCTTTCCACCTTTTTTATTTTACACAAAAAAAGAGGGCTTTTTAGCCCTCTTTTCTGTTTTATAACGTGTTGATTTTTAGTTAGCTGCGTAGCGTTTACTAACTTCAGACCAGTTGACAACCTTAAAAAAAGCTTCAATGTAATCTGGGCGTCTATTTTGGTAATTTAGGTAATAAGCGTGCTCCCAAACATCCAATCCAAGAATGGGAGTTCCCCCACAGCCTACGCTTTTCATCAGCGGATTGTCTTGATTAGGCGTAGAACAAACCTCTAATTTGCCATCGCCATGTACACACAACCATGCCCATCCTGAGCCAAACTGTGTGGCAGCTGCTTTTGAAAAAGCATCTTTGAACATGTCGAAAGAACCAAATGCTGCATCAATAGCACTACGTAGTTCAGAAGACATTTCCCCTGAATCTGGGCCCATAATTTCCCAAAACAAACAGTGGTTGTAGTAGCCTCCGCCATTGTTGCGAACGGCAGCGTTGCTCATATCAAGGCCATCTAAAATTTCTTCAATTGATTTGCCTTCAAGTGCCGTGCCTTCAACGGCCGCGTTTAGTTTGGAGGTATAACCATTGTGGTGTTTTCCGTGGTGGATTTCCATTGTTTTTGCATCAATGTGGGGTTCCAACGCATCAGCTGCGTAAGGAAGAGGAGGAAGTTTAAAAGCCATAGTTTATATTTTATATCGCACAAAGTTACACATATATTCCTATATTTAGTTCTGATAAAGACCAATTGCCTTGTCAAGCATAGCCACACCTCCTTTTGTTATTTATAATGCTTCGGCAGGATCTGGAAAGACCCATACGCTTGTGCGCTCTTTTCTCTTTCGGTTGCTTAACAGCAAGCAACCAGAACAAGTAAGACGCCTACTTGCCATTACCTTTACCAACAAGGCCGCACAAGAAATGAAATCCCGCATGTTATTTCACCTAGCTTCTTTTGCATCAAAATCAACGCCAGACAGGGAAGACAGTATGTTTTTGGAGGTGGCAGCAATGTGCGGCATAACAGACGATCAGTTACATCAGCGATCAAAAAAAGCGTACCGTTATATTTTACATCACTTTGGACAGCTTCAGGTAGCTACCATAGACAAGCTAACACATAAAATTATCCGAACCTTTGCCCGCGATTTAGGAATCAATGCGCGTTTTGAAGTCGCCTTAGACGGCAAGTCTTTTATGTCAGAAGTCGTGGAGCAAGTGCTTAGTAAAGCAGGTGAAGACAAAGCGCTGACCCGAGTTTTGGTCAATTACGTATTGCAAAAATCTGATGAGTTGAAGTCTTGGGACATTACTAAGGAGTTGAATACGATTGCTCAAATGTATTTAAACGAAAATCATATGCAGTCGCTGTCAGACTTGGAAGCAGTTCCGATGAAAGCCTTTGTTGCGTTGAATCAGAAGTTAAAAACCCAAATAGAAACCATACAGGAACCCATTCAAGCAGCTTCAAAAGCAATACTCATAGCATTTGAGGATTTGCAAATCCCAGCAACGCTTTTTCCTTATGAATCCTTACCAAAGCTGCTAAAGCTATTGGCAGATGGCCAATGGCCCAAGGAAATGCTCAACACCACCGTATCTAAAGGCCTTGAAACAGGCATGTTTTTAAAAAAGAACGCAACGGACCAAGCGCGAGACTCTTTTGGTAGCATTCAAGAGCAGGTTACGGCACTTCTGGAAACATACACTCAATATTGGCGACAGCTAGTTTTGTTAAACCTACTCCGCAGGAATGTGGTTCCACTATCGCTTATGCAGCATATTGGCCAGGGAGTATCGGCCTTACAAGATGAACGAAACAACCAGCTGTTAGGGTTTTTTAATAAGTTGATGTCAGACGCAATTAAAGATACGGATACCCACTTTATGTATGAACGCCTTGGTGTGCGTTTCCAACATTTTTTTGTAGACGAATTCCAAGACACGTCTTCACTACAGTGGGCCAACCTCCACCCCTTGTTTTCACACGCCTTGGAAGACAGCGAACGACAAGGATCTTTGGTTCTTGTGGGCGATGCAAAGCAATCTATATATAGATGGCGCGGTGGGCACCCAGAGCAGTTTATGGCCTTGGCCAATAAAGAAGTACCTTTTACCATAGCCCCCGAGGTAGAAAGCCTCCCAAAAAACTTTAGAAGCTTGCCTAAAATCGTTTCTTTTAATAATGATTTTTTTTCCAAAGCATCTACGTTTTTGCCTCTGCCCTCTCAGCAGGAGCTTTATGCAAAGTCGTGTAATCAAGAAGCAAACAGTAAAAGCGGGGGCTATGTTACGATTGCAACGGTAGAAGGCAAAAACAATGAAGAGCGTATAGTGGCGTATCAAGCCCAAGTACTTGCCCGTGTCAAAGACTGCTTAGAACAAGGGTATGGTTTTGAAGACATTTGCGTTTTAGTAAGAAAAAACAAGCAAGGCGTACAGATTGCCAAAGCACTCACAGAGGCAGGAATTCAAATTACATCATCGGAGTCTTTGCTTGTATCACAAAGTCCAGCGGTTCAGTTTTTAATGAACCTTGTAAAATTGCGTGTAGCGCCCAAAAGCAAGATAAACCGCTATGCTGTTCTAGAACATTTTGCCCTTTTGCAGCCCAACCCCTTTGATTGGACAATTCAACAAATGCGACACCCCTTAAGACAGGTGCTTTTGTCATTATCGAATCAAAAATTTGATTTGAGAACATTTAACCAGCTACCCATTTATGCTGCTTTAGAATATGCGGTATGGGCGCTTTCGCTGACAACACAATTAACAGCACATATTCAAGCCTTTTTAGATGAAGTATTAAAATGGCAAGGTAACAGAGAGGGCACACCAATAGAGCTTATTTCACATTGGGAGTTAAACAAAGAACATTGGACCGTTCGGCCGCCCGAAAATAGAAATGCGGTCAAAATCATGACCACACATAAGGCTAAAGGGTTGGCATTTCCAGTAGTCATTTTGCCCTTTTCAGACAGCAAATGGATTGAAGGAAACAACAACTTGGCCTGGTTTCCTCTTCCTGAAGGCGCCTATACACCCTTTAAAGAAATGCTACTTCCCATATCTCAAAACCTTACAAAGCTTGGCGAAGGGGCAAAGCAAACCTACGAAACCTACTACGCCCAATCATTTATGGACACCTTAAACACGCTTTATGTAGGGATGACAAGGCCTATAGAAGAACTACACATTATTACGCAAAAAGGGAATATAGCATCTCCACCAAAAGGACTGCCGGATATTTTTGCAAGGATTATCCCAGAGCTAAACAATCAAGGGGTTATTTATGGCACTCGGACAAAACAAGTACCTAAGACATCAGATTTAATTGCGACAACAACTGCGTTTACCTTTAATCTAGCTCATGCGACAAGTGTTGTTGCAGAAAGGTCTGTTCAATCAGCAGAAGCGCTATTTGGGACGGTACTCCACGAGGTTATGGGACTAGTAGATGTCCCTCAAGATTTGGATCGCGCCCTTAGCCAGTCTAATGCAAAAGAGCGGCTGGGAATAACACAATATGGGGATTTACGTAAAAACGTACATGAGATAGTTTCTCATGAACAACTAACCGCTTTTTTTGACCCTGCTAACACTCCCTATAAAGAGCGTGCTCTTTTCACTTCAAAAGGAGAATTATTGCGCCCCGACCGCTTTGTTATTACACCAGAGAAAAATGTTTTATTGCTAGATTATAAAACGGGAAAGCATCATGAGAGTCATACGATTCAGCTTCAAGAGTACGCCTCTTGTTTAGCCCAACAAGGGCATAACGTTAAACAAAAATTGCTGGTTTACTGTGGAAAAAACCTTATTTTCAAAGAAGTTTAGTATTTTCGCATAAATTATTAATCTACAAACATGAAAAATTATATATTCACATTGTTTATGATGGCTTTGTTTTCTTCTGCTGTGTATGCACAGAACGATAGCGACCCATGGAGCATAACAGTTGGTACTAACGCTGTTGACTTATTCCAAACAGGAAGCTTTGTTGAAGAAGACTTAAGCCTTTCCCCAAACTTCTCTTACCTTGAAATTTCAAGATATATTGGTTCAGGATTTTCTGTTGATCTTGCTGCAACAATTAACAGTATTGACCGCAAGGCAGGAGGAGAAGACCTGTACTACGGCTTAGACTTGGGGACTTCCTTGACTTCAAGAGAACTAATTGATCTAGGGAAATTTGAACCAACGCTACGAGCAGGACTAGGTTATGCAGGAGGCCTTTCAGGTATTTCTGCCGCTGAGGAAGACTTCTTTTCTATCTATGCAGGAGCAGGAATAAACTATTGGTTCAACAGCTCAATTGCCCTTTCGGTCAAGACAACGTATAAAATGTATTCTAAAGAACTTGATCGTTTAATAAGTAATAATGGTGGAGGACGCCACCACTTTCAACATCTTGCAGGCCTTAAGTTTGCATTTGGCGACGGAGACACCGACAGAGACGGTGTTAAAGACAGCGTAGACGAATGTCCAGAAGTTCCCGGTTTAGAAAGCCTTAACGGTTGTCCAGACGACGACGACGATGGCATTAAAAACAGTGATGACGATTGTCCAACTACAGCTGGTTTAGCCGCTCTAAACGGTTGCCCAGACGCAGACGGCGATGGCATCAAGGATTCAGACGATGCATGTCCTAATGTGGCCGGAGTTGCAGCCTTAAATGGATGTCCGGATGCAGATGGCGACGGTATTACAGATGCAGATGACGCATGTCCAAACGCAGCAGGGAGCAAAGCTATGAACGGCTGTCCAGATGCAGATGGCGACAGTGTTGCTGATAAAGATGACAAGTGCCCAGCAGTAGCAGGCCCTGCATCTAACAACGGTTGTCCAGAATATCCACTTTCTATGCTAGGGGATTATGACATTAACTTTGACCTAGAAAAGTATAATATTGATTCTGCTGATGTTCAACGCCTTTCTACGGTAATTAAAGTTTTGTTGGCCAACAGCAATGCAAACATTAGCATTGAAGGTCACGCAGATAATACAGGTGAAGAGTCTTTCAATAACCCACTCTCCAACAACCGCGCGACTTCTATAAAAGACTACTTGGTTAACGTAGGCGTTGACGCCAATCGTTTGAGCACTAAAGCTTTTGGGGAGTCTATGCCAAAAGCAAGCAACGACACTGAAGAAGGTCGTGCAATTAATCGTCGTGTAGAGTTCAAAGTAGTGAACTAAACATAATTACACTATTATCATAAACAAAACGCGGTGATTTCACCGCGTTTTTTTATTTTAGAGCATGGTGAATTCTTTTTTAGCAAATGTTGTACAAACGCTAAAAACACAACAACCCGATTGGGAAAACATGTGTTTCGTTTTGCCAAACCGGAGGGCACAACTCTTTCTTCAAAAAGAACTTACAGCAGCTCTTGAAGGTCCTCTTATTCTTCCACAGTCCTTTAGTATAGATGATTTTGTGGTGGCCATAAGTACGCTAAAACCCGCCACGGATCTAGAGCAGCAACAGGCGCTTTATCAGAGTTACTGCACATCAATTGATAAAAAGGACACCCCCAACAGCTTTGAAACCTTTTTAGGATGGTCTACCCCTTTGCTAAAAGACCTAAACACCATAGATCAATACTTGGTGGACCGGAAGGATTTTTTCTCCTACATGTCATCCTTACACGAAATTAGGGCATGGGGACAAGCACAAGACAAAATAATTCAAGACTATAGGGCGTTTTGGAAACGCCTTCCAGACATGTATTACGAATTTATGCAGCGCCTTGAAGAAAGTGGACAAACAACGCCTGGGATGTGCTATCGCATGTCAACAGAACTCTTGGAAACCTTCCTACAACACAACTCAAAAACCCAATTTGTGTTTTGTGGGTTCAATGCTTTAAGCCCAAGTGAAATCTTTATAGTTCGCGAGCTACTTACACAAGGGCGCGCACAGGTTTTTTGGGATATTGACAAGCAGATGCTTGGTGACGAATTACATCAAGCAGGGCGTTTTATTCGGGGCTATACTTCAAGCTGGCCAGAGTATAAACAACAGCCTTTTGATCAAGCTCACACGCTTTTTCACACACCTAAAAACATAGCGGTAACAGAAGTACAGCAACAGGTAGGGCAGGCCAAAGAAATAGGAGCCCTATTGGCTAAGATGGATGAACAGCAGGATTGGTCTAAAACAGCAGTTGTCCTTGCTGACGAGTCTTTACTTATGCCGTTGCTATATGCCCTTCCCCCATCAATTGAAAAGCTGAATATTACCATGGGGTTTCCTCTTGACCAGCACCCTACAGCCATATTTGTTAATGCGCTTTTAAAAATGGCACTTCGTCAAACAGCTAAAGGCTTTTATTTTGCAGATGTGGAAAGCGTTCTTTCTATGCCAGAAACCAAGGCCCTATTTACATCTTCAGCGTCAAGTTTAGACGCCGTATTGGAACAGGCAAAAAAAGACCATCGGGGATATGTAGATACTACCTTTATAAAAGCCATAGTTCCCAAGGCTGCTCACGCAAGAATTGATACATTATTTAGATTAAACGGAACAGCAGACCAATGGGTAGCCGACATGTTAGAAGTATTGCCGTTGTTTTATGACGCCCAACAAAGTCAATCGATAAAACAAGCATACAGTCTAGCCGTAGAGAAGTTAATGGTGTTGTTGAGTCAAATTAAAGAATCAGCAGCAACGTTAAATCAAGTATTTTCCTTTTCCTTACTCCGCAATCTGTACAGCCAATTGAGTGCTGGACAAAAATTAAATTTTGTTGGCGCACCATTAGAAGGATTACAAATATTGGGCGTTTTGGAAACAAGAGCAATTGATTTTGAAAACGTATTGATGGCAGGTGTTAATGAGGGCCTGCTGCCGGGACAAAGCGAACAGCCTTCCTGGATTCCTTATGAAGTTAAAAAGTCGTTTGGATTGCCTACGCAAGATGAGCAGGATGCCATTTTCACCTATCATTTTTATCGCCTCATGTATCGCGCCTCCAATGTCAAGCTGTTTTATAACGGTACTACAGATGGTATCCAAGTCGGCGAGCGCAGTAGGTTTATAAGACAATGGGCATTTGATTGTCCAGAAGCGCATAACTGGCAAGAGCACACTCAAGAAGTGCCTTTCGTTCCACCGCCGAGCAGCCATAAAAGTGTTCCAAAAACAGCTGCAGTGATGGAAAAGCTAGCGGAGCTTGCCAAGGTTGGCTTTTCACCTTCGGGATTAAATGTGTTCGTAAAAGACGGATATGCTTTTTACAAGCGCTATTTGTTGGGACTACGCGAAGAAGACGAGCTTGAAACTTTTTTTTCGCATAAAACCTACGGCACACTAATTCACAACGCTTTGGAAGGGCTTTATACGCCTCATGTGGGCAAGCAACTCACCCGAGCGGATTGCAAGGAAATGATTGCCCGTGTGGACCGTGTTGTTGATGAGATGGTTAAACGCGAACACCCTCAAAAGATATCAGGAAAGAATGTGCTTGCCTTGGCAGCCATAAAACGAAATATTCAAAACTTGATTGCTCAAGAGCAGGCGAATATTCAGGTGGGGGATGAAATTGAAATTATAGCCTTGGAGCAAAAACTAGCCATGACGCTAACGGTCGCGGGGATTGACGCCCCCGTTACGTTTAAAGGAACGGTTGATCGGGTGGATAGGCACAATGGAAACGTTCGTGTTTTGGACTATAAAACAGGGCAGACACAAGATTTAGGCATTATGGATTGGACGGATTTGGCTTATGACCCGGAACGCGGCCAGGCTCGTCAGTTGCTTTTGTATGCGATGCTTTGGAACACGCATAACCCGGATAATCCAGCCGTACAAGCGGGCATAATTGCCCTTAAGCAGTATAAAAAAGGCGTGCTTTATGTAGGAGAAAAGGCATCGCCCCGGGGCAAGGTATTGCCAACACTTGAGGCTTCACATATGCAGAAAGCAGCGGTTGTTTTTGATCAACTCGTGCAGGCCCTTTTTGATTCTAATATTCCTTTTTCAGCGCCAGAGGGATAGGATTTCCAACGGTTTAGGTTTATTTAAGAGTACAGAAAAATGTTTTACAACAGATGATGAACTGATAAATTATTGTGTATTTTTGCCCATCGGGTCCTATAGCTCAGTTGGTTAGAGTAGCTGACTCATAATCAGTTGGTCCCTGGTTCGAGCCCAGGTGGGACCACCCAACAGAAACCCTAACTGCTTGTAAAAGAGTAAGTTAGGGTTCTTTTTTTGTCTTAATTGGGGTAAGGAGGTACAAATAGAGGTACAGTTTAATTAATGTAAGACTTTGATAACCATGATTTTAATTGGATGGTTCAGGTACCAAAAAGAATGGAGGACATGAAATATTTAAATTGTAATCTTTTAATAATTACCTATTTTTAAAATTCATTAATCAATTATGAAATTATATAACATAACTAAAGACAAACTTAACTTAGTTGAAACTAAACAATTTCCATTAGAACGAGATATTCAAAACCTAATTGAAAAAAACACTCTTGAACTTTTTAATGTAGAATTTGTAGAATCTGAACTGACCGTAGGGAAATATAGAATTGATACACTTTGTTATGATGAAGAAAATAATTCTTTCGTAATTGTTGAATACAAAAAAGGGGATAGTTATTCAGTTATAGACCAAGGTTACACTTATCTTCAACTATTGTTAAATAATAAGTCTGATTTTTTACTTACTCTCTCAAAACATTTTAATAGGGTTCTTGACGTAAAGGACATTGATTGGTCACAGTCCAAAATAGTTTTTATTTCCCAATCGTTTAATAAGTTTCAAAAAGACAGTGTAAATTTTAAAAATTTACCATTTGAGTTATGGGAGATAAAAAGATACAGTAATAGTACACTTGTTTTGAATCAACACAAACCAACCTCTGACGAAAAAATTGATTCACTAAATGTTGGTAAAAACGACAGTCTAATAAATTCAGTTAACAAAGAGGTTAAGGTTGTTGAGATAGAGGAACATTTGTCTAAATCTAAAAAAGAAATTATTCAGGTGTGGAATGAACTATCCTCAAGATTTAGTGAATTGGAAGGGGTAGAGTTAGTTTCAAAAAAACATTATGTTAGTTTATCTCTTGAAAACAAAACTGTCGGATATTTCAATTTTCAAAAAAATGGGATTAGGTTAGACTTTAGTCGAGGAAATGTTAATCCTGACGGTACTAGGTCCAAAAATTATTTTGACATTGATGACCCCAAGGGAATTTCAAAAGAAAGTTCATGGGAATGGAAATCTGGAACAAAAGGAACTGTGTATAAAATTTCAATTTTGAAAGATACAGATATTGATTATATAATGTTTTTGATAAAACAGAAGTATAAGAATATTATAAACCCTTGATATTGTACCTCCGGAGGTACAAGTTGTACCTCTAAGGAGTACAAAACAACATTAATTTATCACATAAAATACTGATAAACAATAAGTTAACAAAATGGTTCTAGTCCAGGTGGGACCACCAACACGCCCCTTCTTTACGGAGGGGTTTTTTGTTTTTTTCTCCTACTTCAAGATTGAGGGACAAAGGGCTAACCCTGTTTCGTTTTTGTTTCTATTTTCCCTAATACGGTTAGAACTACAATTACCAACCCTATTATGAACTGTAGGCTAAAACTCCAATGAAACGTTTCCTTTTCAAGTTGATTAATACCTCCACTTAACATAAAAAGGATTCCGTAGCAACACCAAAAGATTTTTCGAAAGCGTGTTTTTTTAGTTTCTGACAATTTCATTGTCTTCATAGAAACAATATGTAGAATCCCTACAAGAACAAATGTCCCCATTAAGATTAAAATGCCTTTTTCCATATTGTAAAGTTATGTTTTTTTAACTGCTGTAATGACCAAGGTTCCTGCCCATTGTTCTTTAGCACCAACACGCCAAGCGTCCACCTCAGCAAACCCCGCCTCTTTAAAAAAACCTATCCAAGTTGCTTCAGGCAGCAGTTGCATAATGGAAACCCCACAGTCTTCGGGCCATGAGTGAGAAACCGTATTTTCTTTATAAAAGTCAAGCCCAACAATCAGACGCCCATCTTTTTTCAGCCAGTTTTTATAAACAGTGGCAATAAATGCCTTTGGGTTAGAAAGGTAATATACTACTTCCATAGAGTGTACAATATCTACCTTATGATTTGGTGACCAATTGCTTAAATCAGCATGGTGATATGCTCCCGTAGGATCAATAGACAGCGCCTTTTCAATCATCATCTGTGCACCATCAACACCAGCGGCTGATAAGCAGCCTTTAAGTGCTTTTACCAGACGTACAACCCAGCCATTTCCACACCCAGCGTCTATAAAGCTGAAGAAGTTTCCTTGGCCTTTTAGGGAATAATCAAGCATATTGTTTACAGCCACCTCGTGCCCTTTGGCCATTCGTTCGTCTCGACCAATTTCCGCCCACTCACTAAATACAGTTGTTGGTATCCTTTTCATTTATCTCATCAAACTAAAATGCCCGGTAAACGTTCGGCCATCTTCTAATTTTACCCTGAACCAATAGTCATCTGCGGGCATTGGCGTGCCGTTATAGGTGCCGTCCCATCCTGGGCTATCGGTTGCAATTTGCGCTAACAGTCTTCCGTGTCGATCGAAAATATAAATCAATGACTGCGACTGGAATACTGCGTTGACTCCTAAAACTTGCCAATAATCGTCTTTACCGTTACCGTTTGGCGTAAAATAAAGCGGATATCCTATTACAGAAACACCGATACTTTTTGTTCCACATCCGTTTTTGTCTCTAACTGAGACTTGGTGTATTCCTGGCGGCACGTCTTCAAAAATGGGGCTGTCTTGATAAGGGCCTCCATCTAACGAAAATTCATAGTCGCCAATTCCAAGTGCACCAATTCCAGTCAGCACTTCAATTCTGTTGCTGCCATCTCCAGTTAAGTCAAACACGGTTAAATCATTAAGGTCAAAAAGGGGAAATTCTGATTCATCTACTACAATAGTTTTACTTGTCTCACATCCCGTTGAAGTATCTGTTGCCGTAACCTCGTAAGTTCCCCCGCTAGTAATAGTTATGCTTGCAGAGGTTTGGGCAAACGGAGAACCGTTAAGCGTCCAGGCATAAGTGTAGGAACCTCCTTGATTATTAATTTGAATAAGGTCCGTACCCAAATTGGTACAGAACACCTGTGTTGATGACAAATCAAAAACAGGGTTTTCATTAACTTGAAATATAATAGCCTTTTCAGCGACACATGTGGTATTTGATGGATTATAAATTTGCGCTATAACAGTTCTCGTTTCTGTAGTAAACGGGTTAGGTAAGCTGTTGCCAATTATGGTTTCATTACCCAGTCCATCACGCTGTAAAAATAGAATTTCCATATTGGCTTGCCCGTCAAGAAGCTCTGTATTGAGACTGCTAGTATCAAAATTGGCCAAACCATCTAAAATACCGTCATCATTATCACATAATGCTGGTAAATTGTAATTGCCAATTTTGGGACTATCGTCAACAGTAAACACAAAAAATGTTTCTTGATAACATGAAGGCGTTACGTTTGAAGGGTTATTTTCAACCACAACACGTACTGGCTGTGAGGCGCTCAGATATTCTGCTGGAAATCCATTTGTGCTGATAACAGCATCATTTTCGTCGTAGAATGTTATCTCATAGTTAGCGGGATCTTGAGTAAGCAGTAATTGAGACATTACTGTACTAGTATCAAACGGGAAAAGCCCATCATGAGAATCTAAGTCTTTTGGACTATCCCCATCACATTGGCGAGGAATTGAGACGGGATGAAGTATGGCAAGAGGCTCTACAACAAAATTGGCAACTTGTTTGAGCCCCAAACAAGCAGTTTCCGTAAGTCCATTTGCATCAACAGCCGCCCAAATTTGCTGACTATTTGGAGTGCTGTTAATATAATCTTGTGATGTATCAATAGGACTGAATTTAGAAGCGGCATCGGTTTCGGTTTCAAAAAATTGGATTGTCACATTATTATTCGCAAAAGCAGGATGTTCCGCAATTAAAGTCGCTTCCAAATCAGTAAAAACACCTTTATCAAATGTACTGATACCGGTATTTATTTTGACGCTAGGGTCTAAACAGGTGTAGTATGTTTCTAAGAAAGTGTTTTTAATGGTACTGGTTCGTACACGAATTTCTATGGTTAGTGGATCACCAGTTGCAGGGTCAAAGGTGCGTTCACATCCATCGGAATTGGTAATTTTCACATACACCGTTTGATTCATTGAAGTATTATAGAATTCCGTTGGATTTATAATTTGATTGTTGTGCGCTGCATCTGTGTAGTATGTAAAAACTTCGTTTTGGTGATTGATGGAGAAAATGTCGTTATACAACGTTAGGTTGTCTTGCACAGAACCGTCTGTATCGGGATCGCATTGCTCTCGTAAAAAACTGCTTTTATTAATTTTAGGTAACTCTAGAACGACTAATTCAAGGGTGTTATCTGTACGGTAGCAACCTGTTCCATTATCTTCTAACCTTACAATAATCGTTTTTGTACCATTGTCGGATGTTTTTGTAGTATACTCTGTTATTGCATTATTTGCCTCAGCATCTGCAACAGTTTCATGATAGCTAATAGACCATTGCGTCGTACTGCCTAACAATGCTTCAATAGCTGCCGTTTGCTTTGTAAGATCAAAGAGCAAAACACCATCTTCATCGCTACCACTATCCAAATCATCACAAGCTTCAACATTGGGGATAGTTATTGTATATGGAATTGCTTGAGCTACGAGACTTAATTCTCCGACATCGCTAATACAGTTTGTGTCTGTATTGGTTACACGATAGTAAATGGCTTGCGGATTAGATGTATTCATATAGGCTGCAGGCGTTTGAATTTTTGCTACAGAAGTTTCATTTTCTGCGCCATCACTAGTTGTGTAATATGCTATGGTATGATTTGTATCACTTTGACCACCCAGAATAGTTGCTTCTTCACTTGTTAGGTCAAAAGAGCCTTTTAGGTCTGTTGATGTGATAGATCCATTATTACTATCAACACAGATTTCAATTGCATCAAGTACAATATTAGCATCAGGTAACGGATTAATAGTAATAGTAAATGGCTCAGAATCACAATCGACTCCATTGGTGGTAACACGCACGAAGTAGTTGGTTGTTTCTATTGGTGAGACCTCTAGTTGGCTGCTGTTGGCAATACCTGCTATTGGCGTTTCCA
The DNA here is from genome assembly GCA_024639165.1 of Flavobacteriaceae bacterium. GTDB lineage: Bacteria > Bacteroidota > Bacteroidia > Flavobacteriales > Flavobacteriaceae > UBA7446. Next base: position 103,127 of record JAHEIX010000002.1, read on the forward strand.
CCCCATTTTTAATGGTAAACCATTCAATATTGGTTTGTGCTTTATATTCAAAAAGCGGATATGATTGACCCGAACCATCAGTCAAACTCATGTCGTTCCAATATTTGCCATTATTGGAGAATTCAAATTGCGCATAATCTTCCCCCGAAAAGCTATTTCCTGTGGACATATAATCATTTGGTTCGTTATTCCACCAATTTTGATAAGTTAACGGAGTTCCATCTACCCAATACCAGCCCCCATCAGGTTCGCTATAATCACTTGCATTTCGATCTTGAAACAACCCTAGCCAAAACGCAATATTATCATTTCCTGTAAGCCCCATATGCTGTAGGCCTTGATATACGGCATCTTCTTCTGCAGTGCTATTTATGATATACATGGTAGCGCCAACAATAGATTCACCAAGGGCTTTTGCTGCGGGCCATGTAATAGGCAGCACACCAGTTTTGATACCTTTTTGCGTGTAGTAAAACCCATTGTCGTATTGCACTGGGCCGGCAGCATTTTCTATATACACCAAGTCATTGATGCGTGCAAAATCATCTGGAGATGGTAAAATTTTATTTGTATCAAGTGAAAGCGTAATTGTTTCCCCCGGGCAGAAAGTAGTAATGCCAGAAACGGTGCGAATTTCAGGATCATTAACAACTACTTTGGTTTCGCTTCTTAATTCACCAATACATCCGTTTAAAACAGATGCTGCAAAGTAGGTATTGTTGTGTGCCAAGATGGTATTGTCTGCAAGAGGGCTTCCACCTGTAGCTACATTATACCAAACCACATTTGGAACACTTAAGTCAGCTACAGTTGCTCCTTTACACACAACAGTTAATGGGGCGAGGTTAGGTTTCGTGGTATTGTCATTTACAGTAAGCGTAAAAAGCTGTGTGTCTGTAGTACATGCATAGGTTTTTTTACTCAGTCGTGCTCGGAAAACGGATTGATCCAGCGCTACTGTAACACTGTTAATCTCAAAGGTATAGGTGTCAGTGTTGTTGGTAATTGTACCTAATGCATCTGCAGATTCAAAAACGCCGTCTAAATCTGAATCTACTTCCCAAATAACAGTTTCAGCATCAGCAGATTTAAAAGTTAAATAGAGTGATTCTCCTTCGCATAACACTGCATTAGAGTCTGCAAAATCTTCAGAAAGTGTGGCAGGCGTTCCTGTCTCTTGAAAGTCGTAAATGGTGTTATTGTCGTTGTCTAAAGGCTGGGTGTTGAAATCATATCCTGAAAACACAACACGTCCTCGAATATCTGCTGTAGAGGTACTTGAACGCGGGTCATAAATCACAGGGCTATTACCCAAAATACCATCTTTATCTGCATCTTCAAAACCCGCTTCGGTAACATCAAAACAACTGTCGTTGTCACTATCCAAATCGGAGTGGTCTGAGATATTGTCACCATCAGTATCAATGGGATGATCGATCATTTTTACTAGAAAATTAAGCTCACCGTCTTTGGTGATATTTTCAAGTGTATGAGTAATGGTAATGTTGGTTATGGAACTTGCAATAAATTCAGAATTGTTAAGTGTCGTAGCACTAGGCGAATATTTAACACTAACGCGATTGTTGGTAAAATACTGAATTCCAGATTCATAAGCGAAATCATAGTTCGTGTCTACTAGAAGCTCACCGGAAGTATTTATAAGAGAGATAGTTTTGTTGGAATCTGTTGTGCTTACCGTGATAATTTCATTTTCAACGTAATTAGGGTTTTGAGGGAAGACAATACTAACGGTAGTTGGCTCGGTAAAATTTAACTCGTAGCTATTAACAGCACCTGAGCTAGCATTGAGTCGCGACGTTATGTTGCCCAGATTGTCTCCATACAGAACACCATTTGTGTCGGTATTCAATGATGCGGATACACCATAGGTTGAAGGAATCGAAATGTTTTTATCGGTAGTACTTGGCAATAAAGGGTTATTTGGGTCAGTAAAATCAGGGATGATATCCCCTCCACTTTCAAAACGATCAAGGACACCATCATTGTCTTCATCTAAATCTAAGTTGTCTACCACACCGTCACTGTCTGTGTCATCGGGACAATTTCCTATAAAAATTGCTTGCGAATTCAAGTTTTCATTATTTGATCCGCAACTGTAGTTCCCGCGAAGTTGGTACCAGCCCACTTGCGTTGGCGTTATGGAACTTAGGTTTGCATTAGTTGTTATCTCTTGCCATTGGTTAATTTCAGCTTCTTGCGAAGGATTATACCACCAACTGTAAGAATCCAGTCCGCTTAAATTGGTGGCGTTTAGCACTAGGCTGTTTTGAATACAGGCACCTAAAGTAACAAGGTCTAGATTAAAATCAAATTCTGGAGCAGACTGAAAGCCAGAGTAAAAACCTCCAGAACTGGCATAATTGGAGTAAGTATAATAAGAAACATACAATTCGCCAGCACTGTTTACGTCATACAGGTTTTGGTTTAGGTTGGATATACGATAGGTAACATAATTAGGATTATCTGTACTCAACGGGTTTGTGAGCACCGTTCCATTTAGTAACACATCTTCTCCTACCTCTGCAACAATTCCAATTGCGCCATTGTGGCTATTATTTCCGATTCTGTTAATAAATGGAATATTATTAATGCCTCCTTTTGAAGAGCATCTAAGTCCTGGTACGACGAACATCCCTTGGTTAGGTTCGTAGTTTGAAGGATTCGGACTTAGCCCACCGATGCCTTGATATGCCATTACTGGACCTGAAGTAGTAACGTGCATATTGCCATTGCTATTATAAAACCCCCCTTCAATTACCGCATAAGCACCTGCAATAGGGGTTGAGGCCCCACCATTAACGCTGTATGTGGTTCCAGAGCTTAGGGGAACCAAAACAATATTTTCTGTATCATTATAAAAACTAGGGGCTTCTCCCCTAATGAAGATAAATTCTTCACCAGCGTTTTCAGTACCTACCAATTGATCAACACCATAGTCATGACCATTTCCAGGGCCATTAGTTCCTGTAGTACTTCCAGAAATGACAACCACATCTTTACTTGATGTTAAGCTACCCCCAATAAGCCCGTCGGGATTGTTTGGACTACTTGTTGCCGATGATCGTAAAATTCCGACATAGCTTTCGTTTTTTTGAAGCTTAAAAGTAATTGGATAGCTTCCGGAATAGTTGTGAAGGCTAACAGATTTAGGAAAACGAACGGTTATATCAGTATCGTCATCAACAGCCATAACAGAAAAGAAGCTGTTGTATTCTGTTGCAATGGGATTAACATCATTAACAAAGGCCCCGAATAAAAAAGAATCACTTAATCCTGCACTGCCCTTACTAACAATAGCTCCTGCTTGTGCTTGACTTTGAATGCGAGTGGAAACATATATAGGTTTTTCAGCCTCAATTATATACCCCTTATTGTTAAGCACTGTCGCACCTAAGGACTCTGGAATGACCATTTGTGTGCTGAACACAGGGGTACTACCCTGTTTCCGCACATCAAATATAACCGGGCTTTTGTTGGAGATCTTACCATAAATATAATCAGCCGCCTCCACCCCTACAGGCTTAATTACATAAGTAATATCGTTAATACTCGGAGTTGAAATGTAAATAAACTGATCCTCAGGATAACTGTTCGCTATAAATGATGTTATAGAAATGGGTGGAATATAATGCGTCTTACTTAGCTGTCCAAAAACCGATGTGCATGAACACAAAAGAAAGCAAATAACGTAAAATGGTGCTATAACTATGTTTCGAAGCAACTTTAGCATAGGTTTATGTAACTTGCACGAATGTAATGAATTCTTTACATGTCAAATAAAAAAAAATTATTTACTAAATATAGAGTCCTTTTTTTGATGCTTGTTACCACAGCAGTTGCACAGTATCGCATGCCCATATATACTGATTATCTTACTGATAATTACTACATATTACATCCTGCCATGGCAGGTGCCCACTATGAGGGCATGAAGATTAGGACGTCTTTTAGAACACAGTGGTTGGAAGTCGCAAACGCCCCTTCTTTGCAAACATTAAATGCGCACGCAAGGGTTGGAGATAAATCAGGGATTGGAGGCATGTTTTTTAATGACAAAAATGGTTTTCAGTCTAGGACTGGAATTCAGGCTACATATGCACATCACATCAACACCTACAGAGATGTAGCGGATATCAATCAGCTCTCATTTGGGTTATCGGTAGGCGGCTCTTTTCATCAACATGACCAAACCACTTTTCCTACTTCCTCTGAGGTCATTGTAAAAGGAGGTCAAGTCAATAGCTCAAGTATGTATGTAGATGTTGGTATGACATATAATTGGGTATCATTTTATAGCCATATTACCGTACAAAATTTAGTTTTTGTGGGGAAGGATATCAGCGACCAGGTACTACTTGAAAGCCCCATACGTTTTTTGGTATCGGCAGGAAACTTTTTTGAATTGAAACCTAAATGGGCTTTGGAGCCCTCCTTTTTGGTTGATTATATTCAATTCGTAGACCGCCCTAACGTTGATGTGAGCCTTAAATCACACCACAACATTCGCCAGACACAATTATGGGTAGGCACTTCTTACCGAAAAGGACTTACGGACACCCTAACCAACAACGCCACTGCAGCTTACAGTGAACCATTTAACCAATTCACCCTTTTAGCAGGAGCAAAACGTCAAAACTGGACGTTTTCATACGCATATACTGTCGGAATTGGAAATATAAAAATTAACAATACAGGATTTCACCAGTTTACACTTGGTATAGACTTTTTGAGTGACAAATACCGACCAACCATAATACGAGGAATTCTGTAGCTTTGTTTTATGAAAACGAATTCAATCTTATTTATACCGCTTCTTTTTTTAGTAACGCTACAAAACACCTATGCGGAGGTGTGGGGTAGTACAGGGCATCGAGCAATTGGTGCGGTCGCCCAAAAACACCTAACCCCAAAAGCAGCCGAGCAAGTGAACGCCCTTTTAGGCGGCATGTCACTGGCCTTTGTTTCTACTTATGCCGATGAAATTCGATCTGACGATCGCTACGGCCACCTGGCCCCATGGCATTACGTCAACATGGATCAAAACACACGCTATAGTGAAGCGGACAAAAATCCCGAAGGCGACATCGTAACGGCCATTCAAAGCTGTATAGAAATTCTTAAAAACCCATCTTCATCAAAAGAAGAAAAAACGTTTCATCTAAAGTTATTGGTGCATTTTGTAGGCGATATTCACCAGCCTTTTCATGCCGGGAGAAAGGAAGATAGAGGAGGAAACAGCATTGATCTTTTTTGGTTTGGCAAGCGTACCAACCTCCACAGATTATGGGACACAGATCTAATTGAGCATTATAACATGAGCTACAGCGAATTGGCAGCACACTTGCCCAAGCACACCCCCGAACAAAAAGGAGAGATCAAGGCAGCACCCTTATTGGATTGGGTTAACCAAGCCCAAGACTTAGCAAATACGCTTTATGACAAAACCCCACAAGGCAGCAGGCTTGGGTATGTTTATCACTATCAAAATTTCGAAACGGTCCGCAAGCAGTTGTTAGATGCTGGACTGCGTCTTGCCGCGACACTAAACGCTATTTTTGATCCAGCAGTAAATGGTTGAAATCGAGCGTAAATTTTTGGTAAACGATCCAAAGCAAGCTATTCTTTCTGCCCGCCATTCTTTTCAGATTTTCCAAGGATATATTTCCAACGATCCTGCGCGCACTGTTCGCTTACGTATTGGGGACGGCAAAGGATTTTTGACCATAAAAGGAGCGTCCTCTAATGGGGGTACCACTCGACAAGAATGGGAGCAAGAAATACCGTTATTAGAGGCAAAAGCATTGATGCCCATGTGCCTGCCTGGCATTATTCAAAAGACAAGATATCATATCGTTGAAAAGCAACAACTATTCGAAGTAGACGTTTTTGAAGCAGCCCACGAGGGCTTGGTCATTGCTGAGATTGAGCTTAAGCACGCTAAGGACACCATTCAGCTTCCTAAATGGATAGGAAAAGAAGTTACGGGCGATAAACGTTATTACAACAGCTATTTAGCCCTTCACGGCATTCCGTCTTAAAACCCTAAATCACTAAGGTCTTCGTCTTTAAAAAAGGATTTCTGTTGTCGAGCCAAAGACAGCGAATCACAGTCCAGTGGAATGGAGACAAAAGCAGGGGCTTCAAAAGGTTCTTGCGACACTACGAGTGTTGAATCGGCGTAGCAAGCTTGCATATAACTTGCCCAAATAGGTAGGGCCATCGTTGCGCCTTGACCATAAGCAATGGTCTCAAAGTGCATTGCACGATCTTCGCCACCAACCCAAACACCAGTTGCTAAATTTGGCACCATGCCAATAAACCAACCATCACTTTGATTTTGTGTAGTTCCTGTTTTTCCAGCGATGGGATTTTCAAATGCATAAGGATACCCCGTGACGATATCCCTAAAAATGGGATTTGTTTTATCTGCACCTACATGGCGGAGTCGAATACCCGAACCAGCTTCTGTTACACCCTCAAGTAACTTAAGGGTTACATAAGCAGATTCCTCACTCAACACATCTTTTGTTTCAGGAGTTGCTTGATAAATTACTGTGCCGTTTTTGTCTTCAATACGCGTGACCAAAACGGGCTTCACATAAATTCCCTTGTTTGCAAAACTGGAATATGCTCCTACCATTTCATAAACACTCAAATCTGCTGAGCCTAGGGCGATGGCAGGCACACTGGGGATATAAGACGTCACGCCCAAGTTACGCGCAAGGTTTGCTACAGGCCTTGGCCCTACCTTGTCAATAAGACGCGCACTTATGGTATTAACTGAGTTTGCAAGCGCATTTTTAAGCGTTCGTTTTCCAATATATCGATCACCAGAGTTTTTTGGACACCACGCATCATGAGCACCAAATTTGGCAGGCTCAACACAGTAATACCCATCGGGCAGCGAATCACAGGGCGAGAGTTTCAATTGGTCAATGGCAGTAGCATACACAAAGGGCTTAAATGTTGAACCGATTTGTCTTTTGCCCTGCATGACGTGATCAAACTGAAAATGACGGTAGTTTATGCCCCCAACCCAGGCCTTAACATGACCCGACTGGGGCTCCATTGACATCATGCCTGCACGCAAGAAGTGCTTGTAATACCTGATAGAATCGGTTGGTGTCATCACGGTGTCTATGTCCCCGCTCCAGCCAAAAACTTCCATTTCTGTAGGCGCTTCAAAACTTGCCAAGATGCTTGCTTCGTCTAGCCCTCTAGCCTTCATTTTGCGCCAGCGTTCTGAGCGGCGTTTGGCCTGATCCATTATGCGCTCAATTTCATCTTCCTTTATCTCTAAAAAAGGGGCTGTAGGATTAAACTCCCCGCTATTTTGTCTAAAAAATTCTTTTTGCAGTGTAGACATATGCGCGCCTACAGCTTGCTCCGCATAGGTTTGAAGCCTAGAATCTATGGTCGTATAGATGCTGAGCCCATCCAAATAGAGATTGTAAGAGCTACCATCTTCTTTTGGATTATTTGCTATCCACGAGCGCATAAACTTTTGCAGGTAGGCCCTGAAATACGTTGCGATACCTTCTCTATGTGATTGCGGATTAAAGTCAACTTCAATTGGCAGCGCAGCCAAAGAGTCTTTTTCTTTTGGGTCAATCAGCTGGTTGCGGAGCATTTGTTGATAGACAATATTTCGTCTTTCGCGAACAAGTTCGGGGCGCCTCAACGGATTGTACAAAGAGGAGTTTTTAAGCATGCCTACCAGCATGGCCGATTCACTCAAAGACATTTGGTCTGGCGTTTTTGAGAAGTATATGGAGCTCGCAGAGCGGATACCATCGGCATTATAATTAAAGTCATATATGTTGAGGTACATGGCTATAATTTCGTTTTTGGTGTACCTCCGCTCTAAACGAATGGCAATGACCCACTCCTTAATTTTTTGAACAACAGCCTCAAGCTTATTCCTTGAACGGACACCCGTAAAAAGTTGACGGGCCAGCTGTTGGGTAATGGTACTTCCCCCTCCTTTACTTCCAAGATAAAATAACGCCCTGGCAGTGCCTCTAAAATCGATACCCGAATGGCTGTAGAAGCGTTCGTCTTCGGTAGCAATAAGCGCATCAATCATGCTGCTCGGAATTTCATCATATGAAATAGGCGTGCGGTTATCATTAAAATAAAACTTTCCCAATACCGTATTGTCAGCAGAAATTATTTGGGTGGCTAAATTCGTTTTGGGATTTTCCAGCTGTCTAAAGTCTGGCATGGAACCAAGTAAGCCTGCCGAAGCAGCGCCAAAAATCCCAACAATACCTAGTGTGGCAGCGCCAAAGGCAACCCAAATAAATCGAATAAACTTCCGGTATTTGCTGTGTTTAGTCATCTGACAAGGTTCTTATTTCTAGTCCAATTTGGTGTAGCCCCACAAGCAAGCTGTCTGCAACAATACGGTCGTTAGAGCGAACCGCTGGGCGCAACTTAAACAAATAGTTCCCTGGCTCTTCAAACAAGAACCGTTCCACATATGGAAGGCTTAGTTCATGCACATACATTCCACTGCCTAACCAGCTGCCACCTGCGTTAGCTAGCCTATAATTAAGCGTGTCATATTGCGTGATGCCTTTGGGCGTTGTCAAGGCAGCAATAAAGAAAATAGTTGCATAAGGATAATCGTTGTCATGACGTAGTATCCAATGCAGCGAAGCTTTTTTATTGGTCAAGCGATTTCTATAGGTAAATGTTTCCCATTTGCCTTGTTCCCAACCCTCATTTGGAAGCTCATTAAAAAGGAGCTCGCTAGAGGTTTCACAGTTGCTAAGTAGCACACTCAAAACAAGAAGCAAAAAGGGTTTTTTCACGACGGATTTAGGGTCTTTAGGTGATGGGCACGTCCTTTTTTGAATATTTTATTGCTGTTGTGCGTGCCTTTTCTAAGTTCCTTTTGTTTGTCTCTAGGCAAAGCAATGATTGACGCACAGCTGTCAGAACAACACTGATCGTGCTTTTCAGCACATGTTGGGCATTGAATAAAAAGCAAATGACAGGCGTCGTTTGCACAATTGACATGGGTGTCGCAGGGCGAACCACATTGGTGACAGGTGGCGATTACATCATCAGAAATAGTCTCACTTCTGCGCTCATCAAAAACAAAGTTTTTGCCGATAAACTTGTTGTCCAACCCTTGATTTTTTACTTGTCGAGCATATTCAATAATGCCCCCTTCGAGTTGGTATACACGTTCAAACCCTTTGTGCTTAAAATAAGCACTTGCTTTTTCGCAGCGGATACCGCCTGTGCAATACATCACCAAATTTTTATCTGACTTGTGTGCAGCTAAGTCTTTTTCAATGATGGGCAGCGAGTCGCGGAAGGTATCCACATCCGGCGTGATGGCGCCCTCAAAATGGCCAATCTCACTCTCATAATGATTGCGCATATCTACTAGTATGGTGTCTTTTGCGCTGGTGAGCGAATTAAACTCAGCAGCGTTGAGGTGTACGCCTTTGTTTGTTACATCAAAAGAGTCGTCGTCCAAGCCATCGGCAACAATCTTATCACGCACTTTTATTTTGAGCTTTAGAAACGATTTGTTGTCTTGCTCGATGGCAATGTTTAGGCGCACATCCTCTAAAAAAGCAATGCTGTCTAAATGTTTTTTAAACGCAGCAAAACGTGGCGCAGGGACAGATAGTTGCGCGTTGATTCCTTCGTGAGCTACGTATATTCTACCAAGTACACCTAGGGCATCCCATCGCATAAATAGTTGGTCTCTAAATTCGGACGGGTGTTCGATTTGTGTGTAAGCGTAGAAGGATAGCGTAAGGCGATCCTCTCCCGCCTCGTCGATTAGGGCAGCGCGCTGTTTGGCGCTTAATGTATTGTACAGTTGCATGCTATACAGAATTAAGGTTATACGGCAAAGATATCAAATTAAATATCGTCAGAAAAAACCTAAACAATTGGAAATATTGTACCTTAGCAAATAGCTAAAAAATCAAGCATGAGTAACGAAAAAGAAGCCAAATTAAAAGCATTACAACTAACGCTAGATAAACTTGATAAAGCCTATGGCAAAGGCACCGTCATGAAAATGGGGGATAGCGTAACTGAAAATATAGAAGCCATTTCTTCGGGTTCTATAGGCCTAGACGTTGCCCTTGGTGTCGGAGGATATCCACGCGGAAGAGTAGTTGAGATTTACGGACCTGAATCATCCGGTAAAACAACCCTAACCCTTCACGCCATAGCCGAATGCCAAAAGGCAGGAGGCATAGCCGCATTTATTGATGCGGAACATGCTTTTGACCGTTACTATGCCAAAAATCTTGGTGTTCAAATCGATGACCTTATCATTTCGCAACCCGATCACGGAGAACAAGCATTGGAAATTGCAGATAACTTGATTCGTTCGGGAGCGGTTGATATTGTAGTTGTGGATTCTGTCGCTGCACTTACACCTAAAAGCGAGATAGAAGGCGAAATGGGCGATTCTAAAATGGGACTGCACGCACGCCTCATGTCACAGGCTTTGCGAAAACTAACCGCATCTATCAGTAAAACGAAGTGTACCGTTATTTTTATCAATCAGTTGCGTGAAAAAATTGGGGTTATGTTTGGTAACCCAGAAACGACCACTGGCGGGAATGCGTTGAAGTTTTACGCATCGGTTCGCTTGGACATTCGTCGTTCTACACAAATCAAAGACAGTGCAGGCGCTGTTTTAGGAAATAAAACACGTGTTAAAGTGGTCAAAAATAAAGTTGCTCCACCATTTAAAACAGTTGAGTTTGATATCATGTATGGCCAAGGTATTTCTCGCATAGGCGAATTGCTAGATATTGGCGTTGAAGCTGAAATCATTAAGAAGAGCGGTTCGTGGTTTAGCTATGGCGACACCAAACTCGGGCAGGGGAGAGATGCAGTAAAAACGCTTTTGGATGACAATCCAGAACTAGCGGAAGAAGTTGAAGGCAAGATTAAAGATATCGTTGCTGCAGCGGAATAATCCTAGCGGTACCCTTCTTCTTTTAGCTTTTCAGCCATAAACTGATGTACCTTTTCTTTTAGTGCAGGCATGTCATCTTTTGTCATTCCTACGGTTTCAATAGGCGCATGAACATTAGCCCGAACAATTCCTGGCTTTCCTACCCAATATTTATATGAAAACTGGAAAGGAAAACGCTTTTTGCAATCCGGTAGCGTGATGGGGACTATGGGAATTTGATGCTCAATGGCAAGACTAAAAGCACCATTTTTAAAAGGAGCCAAAAGCACATTTGGCTCAGGCACCAAGCCTTCTGGGTAGAGCATGATATTAAAGCCGATTTTAATTTTATGCTTGGCCTGATAGTACACACTTTTTCTGCTTGAAGCACTGTCGCGGTCTACCAAAATGGCAGCCCTTTTGTAAATGGTAGCAAAGAGCGGCAGACGATCAAGCTCAGACTTCCCTATAAAAACAGCAGGCTTTTTAATGGTCACAAAAATCATCATGATGTCAATCATGCTTAAATGATTCGCGACAAAGACATATTGTTTGCTGTAATCTATTTTTGATTTATGCCGAATTAGTGGAATAAATCCCATACCAAACAAGATAAATGGGGACCAAAAATAACGTGCTAAAAAATAAATGCCGCGGTACCATTTCTCTCGTAATAAGCAGAGTAATAACAGCGGAAAACACAAGGTTATACCGACCGTAGAAAGGATGTAAAACCAAGCATTCCACAGTCCCAAAAGAAAGATGCGGATATAAAGCATGTTGTCAAAAGTAGCGATTGATGGCTTAAATCCATTATTTTTGTGCAGACACTATAGCTATGGCACGTATCCTTACCGGAATTCAAAGCACGGGAACACCGCATTTAGGCAACCTTTTAGGGGCTATAATTCCTGCCATAGATATGGCAAAGCAATCAAACGACGAAGCCTTTTTATTTATTGCCGACATGCACTCCCTTACCCAAATCAAAGATGCAGCGGAATTAAAAGCCAATACCCACAAAACAGCTGCGGCTTGGTTGGCTTGCGGACTTGATCCCGACAGCACGTGTTTTTATCGTCAGTCAGATGTGCCTGAAGTAACGGAACTCGCATGGTATCTGAACTGCTCGTTTCCTTACAGCCGGTTGTCACTAGCCCACTCTTTTAAGGACAAAGCCGACAGGCTTGAAGATGTCAATGCAGGACTTTTTACGTATCCCATGCTGATGGCAGCAGATATTTTATTGTATGACGCCAACTGGGTTCCTGTGGGAAAAGATCAGCTGCAGCATTTGGAAATGACTCGTGATGTTGCCAGTCGTTTTCACGCCGCTTTTGGAGAAACCTTTGTCTTGCCCGAAGCCAAGCTGCAAGACAATGCACAATATGTTTTAGGAACCGATGGCGCCAAGATGAGCAAGTCAAAGAGCAATACTATAGACGTTTTTTTACCAGAAAAAAAGTTGCGCAAGCAAGTAATGGGTATTGCTACGGACAGCACACCCCTAGAAGCACCAAAAGACCCAGACAGGTGTACCGTATTTGCGCTGTATACTTTGATTGCACAACCAGCAGCTGTGGCTGCAATGCGAAAAAACTATGAGTCAGGTGGCTATGGCTATGGCCATGCAAAACAGGCACTATACGAAGCCATTCTTGATCGCTTTTCTGAAGCCAGATCAAAGTTTGATGAATTTATGGCACATCCAGAAGCACTGGAGGCCCAACTTCAAAAAGGAGCCGTTAAGGCGCGTAGCGTAGCCCAAGAGGTCCTTCAACGCGTACGCAAGAATCTAGGCTATACTACAACAGTTTAAACAATTTACCGGCTTGCGCCATTACTACCCCTTTCATTTCAAGTTGAAAAAGAAGGCTTGAAACATCACTTATTTTGAGCGAAGCATCCAAAGCAATGAGGTCTATGTGTTTGGGCGTTGCACTCATGTGCTTAATAATTTGTTGCTCTTTGTCGTTTAGACATACAAACAATTGTCGTTGTGGAGCTGTTGCTTTTTCTTTTTTCCAGCCAAGCAGCTGCGCCACATCCGCTCCACTCGTAATACAAGTAGCCTTTTGGGCTTTGATGAGCGCTAAGCACCCTTGGGCGACGGAGTCGTTGGGTCTGCCCGGTACAGCAAACACATCCCGTTCATATCCAAGCGCATAGGCCGCTGTGGTTAGGGCACCGCCCTTACTTTTGGACTCGACTACAATGGTGGCTTGTGCCAAACCAGCGATAATGCGATTGCGCTGTAAGAAGTGGGAGCGTTTGATTTGTTCATGTGACCACAATTCGGTTAAGAAACCGCCATGCTGTTCCATTTTTTTTCGATGTTTTTGATGTTCTCTAGGATAGCAATTCAAAATGCCATGCCCCAAACAGCCGTAGGTAATCAGGTTGTTTTCAAGGGCTGCCAATTGGGCTGTGATGTCAATGCCATGAGCAAAGCCCGACACGATTACGGGCTGATAGGGTGCAAGGGTTTCTACAAGCTGGCGGACAAATGCCTTGCCATCAGGCGATGGCATTCTAGTGCCTACGATGCTAATCACACGGGTGGTATTTGGAAAGGCCTGACCGCTGCCAAAAAGCACAAGCGGAGCGTCGGGGCAGAGGTTGAGGGCAATGGGAAAGTCGGGGTCGTTGTGTGCTACCGATAAAATGCGGTGCTTTTTAATCCGCGCCACTTCTTTTTCTGCGGCACCCCACAGCTGTTTGGCTTCTGGGCGTTTAAATACCGCAGCAATGTTGTTAAATGGCTTGCTATTTTCACGACCAATGCGCCGAAAAACGGCTTCAGCACTTCCAAAATGACGGATGAGTTTTCGGGCGGTGCTGCAGCCAATCTTGGGAAGTTTGGGCAGCACAAGAGTTGCAATAAGTTCGGTTGTTTTCATAAGATTCGGCACCACTAAATTACAAAAGCGAATGGTTTTAAAAATCCAGCAAAAAATGTACATTTGTCTTATGGAGCTTGCAGCACACATACATTACTTACTTTACCGCCACGATTGCCTTAGTCTTCCAGGCTTTGGTGCCTTTTTGGTGGAGCATAAAGAAGCATTTTTTGATGCGGAGCAACAACGCTATCATCCACCGCGTAAGGTGTTGTCGTTTAATGAACAGCTACAATCCAACGACGGCATCTTGGCAGCGCACATGGCGCATGTTTTGCAGTGTTCTTATGAGCGTGCTGTACTGGACATTCACCAACAGATTATATCTTGGAAAGAACGCGCCCACAAAGGCAAGCTTAAAATCGCTACTTTGGGAATATTCGAAACGAATTCAGAGGGCAAACTTGTATTTAGCGCCGAGCAGGGATTGAATTTTTTAGCAGCAAGCTATGCGCTTCCACAGTTGGACGCACAACCCATATCACGCAGTGCTGCCGAAGCAGCCCCAACGCCTGTTTTTACGTTGGAACCCCAGCCGTCCAGCCCCTTTATGCGTAGGGCCATGGTAGCTGCTAGCTTTTTAGCCTTGCTAGCTTTGGGCACCAATTATGTGCAAGACCAACAAACCGAATTACTTTGGGAACAAGAGCAAACACTACGTGAAACTGCACGTGAGCAAGCCGCCGCCGCTGTTTATGACCTTGGCGAATTGCCAACGCTAAGTGTTGTAGCACCTAAAGCAGTTGTCCTAGGCCATCATCTTATTGCTGGATCTTTCCGCAGCCAAAACAACGCCGACCGACTTGTCAATAGCCTCAAGCGTAAGGGCTACAACCAAGCAGCAAGACTACCCAAAACCAGTAACGGATTTCACCAAGTTTCTTTTGCTGCCTTTGCTACGCAACGAGAAGCGTACAATGCCAAAGCAGGCCTTTTGGAAGACAACTACCCAGACGTTTGGGTACTGAAAAAATAACACCCATGGAACCAAAACACCCTAGTGCTTCCAAGACGGTTATGACCGACTTGGTACTGCCCTCTGATACCAATCCCATCAACAACTTGTTTGGTGGCGAGCTGTTGGCACGTATGGACCGAGCAGCCTGTATTGCAGCAGAGCGCCATTCGGAGCAGGTGGTGGTTACCGCTTCGGTAAACCATGTGCACTTTAGAAAACCCGTGCCCCTAGGCAGTGTGCTTACGCTAGAGGCCAAGGTCTCTCGTGCTTTTGGCACTTCGATGGAGGTGTTTATAGATGTGTGGAAGGAAGAGCACGAAAAGCGCACAAAGGAAAAAGTAAATGAGGCCATTTACACTTTTGTTGCGGTGAATAAAACGGGTACGCCCGTGGCCGTACCGCCTATTGCACCCGAAACGGCTTTGGAACAAGATCGTTATGCAGGCGCCCTGCGCCGCAGACAGCTTAGCCTTATTTTGGCAGGCAAACTCAAGCCTGAAGAGGCTACGGAACTAAAGGCGCTTTTTAGTTAATTTTCGTTAGTAGATAAACACGGAAAGTTAACGGTCTGTGTATATGAGTAGTAGTGGATTTACACACACTACTTTTTGATTAAACTCAGACCTTTTTTATAATAATTTACTTTCGTTTTAGTGATTAAACCGCTATTACTTATACCCAAAGATTATTACGATACCCAGCGCAATATGGAAGCTTGCGAAGGTCAGAACAAGGTTCCCTTTTTGCTTGAGACCAGCGCCTTCGCTTCTTTTAAAGACCTGCCTTTGCCTGACGAACAGGAAGCATTAAGGGGATTGTCAGCAAGACGTATAACGGCCGAAGTTTGGTGCTTGTGCTTAACGATGCGCATGATGCTTGGCGCATAGGTGGCGATTGTGTAGATTGAGCACCAGAATCTTAAAATATCAGAAACTCATTTTTATCCAAAAAACGCCTAAAAATCACTAAAAATAGCCGAAAACAGCCTGTTTTTAACCCTTTTTATGACAAAAACAAACAAAAATGATAAAACCTGTGTATTTAAAATGTGCCTTTTTAGCTTCATTTCATTTGGCCAAAGTTGCCATTTTAAAAAAACCATTTTTCGCAAAAAACAGACTAAAAAAGGACAAATTTATCCAATAATAAACGGTTTTTAGTTGTTTTTAGCTCCAAAAAAGCAAAAAGTAACATTTTTGGTTTTTTATAAAAGGGCAGTTTTTCTTTTGTGGCCTTAATTTTCAGTAATACAGCCATAAAAAGCAGGACAGGTTTTAGCTAAAAAAGACTAAAACCGGACAAAATGGACTAAAAAAGACTTAAAAGTGTATAAAAAACAGCGTTTTTACATCAAAAATCGGAAAAAATAAAACGCTGCATCTCTTTTTAACTGGATCTAAAAACACATAGATATACTAACCGACAAACACTCACCGCCCGTTTTGTACCTTTGCGCTTTAATAAAGCGATATGATTCTATCCATGACAGGCTACGGCAAAGCGGAGTTTAATGCACAAGGCAAAAAATTGCGCATTGAAATTAAGTCGCTCAACAGCAAATCATTTGACCTCAATTTTCGTACACCCCCCCGTTATAGAGGCCTTGATTTGAACGCACGTAAACAGCTAACAGCCCTGCTGCACCGCGGCAAGTGTGAAGTGAATGTATTCGAAGAATGGGTTGCCGGTCAAGATGCAGCCCCGATTAACAAAGCTGTGGTGGTACACTACATGGACGAATTAAAAGCCATTTCTCCTTTGTCAGATGAGGCGCTTTTGCCAACCGTGATGCGCATGCCCAATGTATTTACATCAGCAGACGATAGCATTTCGGACGAAGAACAAGCCATTTTTTTAAGCACCCTTAACAAAGCCGCTGAAGCTTTGGTAGCTTACCGTGAGCAAGAAGGCCTTTCTTTGGAACAAGACCTCACCAACCAATTGGAGCACATCAAAGCACAGCTAAAAAGCATAGCCGCACAAGCCGACACGCGTATAGCCACACGTAAGCAAAAACTAGAGGAACAATTACGTCAGCTAACCCTTGACTATGACCAAGACCGTTTGGAGCAAGAGCTGGTTTTTTACCTCGAAAAATGGGACATTAATGAAGAGTTGGTACGCCTTGAGCATCACCTTGACTATTTTCAAAGTAACCTCGAGGAAAAAACCCCGACCAAAGGCAAAAAACTAGGATTTATAGCCCAAGAAATGGGACGTGAAATCAACACCATTGGGTCTAAAGCGAACGATGCGGAACTACAAAAATCTGTTGTTAGCATGAAAGATGCCTTGGAGCGTATCAAAGAACAAGTACTCAACGCCTTGTAATGAAAACGGGAACATGTATTGTTTTATCGGCCCCTTCGGGTAGTGGAAAAACAACCATTGCCAAACACTTGCTAGCGCTCGAACACCTCAACTTGGCGTTTTCTGTTTCGGCTACTTCCAGACCGCCAAGAGGACAAGAGGTAGACGGCAAAGACTACTATTTTTTGTCTGAAGCAGCATTTAAAGCCAAAATTGACGAAGGCGCATTTGCTGAATATGAAGAGGTATATCCTGGCATGTTTTACGGCACATTAAAATCTGAGGTAGCTCGCATTTGGGCATTGGGTAAAAATGTGGTCTTTGACATAGACGTAGTAGGAGGATTAAACATCAAAAAGCAGTTTCCCCAAAAAACCATTTCTATATTCATCAAACCTCCTAGTAAGGCAGCCCTGGCAGAGCGGTTGCGCCAACGAGGTACGGATAGCGCTGATAAAATAGCCATGCGCTTGGAAAAGGCCCATGCTGAAATGGCTTGCGCCAACGATTTTGACGTTGTAGTGGTAAATGATAATTTGGAAACAGCCAAAAGCGAAACGGAAGAACACATCACCAACTTCTTGACAGAATGAAGCGGATAGCGCTATTTTTCGGAAGTTTCAATCCCATTCACAAAGGACATATCGGCATTGGTCAGGCAGCACTCGATCAACAAAAGGTAGACGAGGTACATTATATATTGACCCCACAGAACCCACATAAAAATACGGCTGCGCTTTTGTCCGAAGAACACCGCTGGAAGATGTTAGTAAAAGCGTTAGCTCCATATGATGGTTTGGTAGCAAACGATATTGAGTTGCACATGCCCAAACCAAATTATACAGCCCACACCCTTCAAAAACTTACGACAGCGCATCCTGATCATACCTATATCATGCTGATGGGCGCCGACAGCGCAACAGGGCTGGATGCATGGAAAAATGCGGCTTTTATTAAACAATTCCCCTTGTTGATTTATCCCAGAAATGATATTTCTTTAGATGCATTTACAGCAGCTCAGCGCCTTGAAGCTCCCTTGTTGGATGTTTCTGCTACAAGGATTCGCAAAACAAAGGATATGCTGCTGCTAAAAGCGTGGTTACCTGATGAGGTTATTGCCTATATGCAAGCACACCAACTTCTTAATGATATTTAATCTTTCGCAGTATCCGCTGGGTGTCTTTTAAACCTTGGTAAGTTTGTTCGCCATGCTGTTTCAGTACCGCAGTCAGTCCGTTCAGTTTTCCTAACGCAGCTTCAAATCCGTTGAGGTAACACAACATATAGGTAGGCGCCAAGTTATCCACATCTTCCTTATCGTTTTTGGTCAGGCTTAGGTTTTTTAGCAACTTTTCAGCCAATGCATTGTTGGCATTATAGATATGGTGTAGCAGCTTTTTTTCATATTTCGGTGGCGCAAACAAAAAAGCGGAGTCAATTTGGTATGACCCTTTGTTGTCAAACAAAAAAGTCACCCGCTCAAGGGGGTAATATTTATAGGCATTATTAAATCCTAAACGCACATATTCAATAAGACTAAACGAATGAGCGTCCATTTCAATTTCTACTTCATCGTGAGTAGAGTAGAACAATTTTACATGCTCATTGATGAGTTCAACATCTACTCTAGAATAATAAGACGTTCCTTTTTCCTTTTTTTCCAGCCCTGCCCAACAGAGCACAAACGATTCCTTAAAAACTTTGTACCTGGGTTTTAATACGTTGTCGTGACGATTCATAAAATCAACAACCCCATCGAGCGTTAATTCGATGTTGTTTTGCGCATGCTTTTCAATTTCTGCCACCACCGCTGAATTGGTATCTAGCAGCTCTATGTCAAAAACTTTGGAGACGGATATACTACCCTCTCTAAAAAACACAGCGCCTCCAAAATATTTCCAAATGTTTTTTCGCAGTGCGGTAATTTTATTGGTCGGCCTTATGGTTACCAAGCCTACAACCTTTCCTTCAGCCAAATGCGGAAAGTGAATGTTTTCGTAAAGTACCACGGGCGGGTTATCCAAATAGGCATTGATGAGGTTTTGCAGTTTGGCATCATCAAAAAAGTCTACTCCGCGAATACCGTTGTCCCCATCATCTACGCCTACAACGATGTATGAGTTGTTTTTTGGATTGGAATTCGATAAGGCACAAATGTGTTTTAGGAACTTAGCCTTGCCTTCACGCTGGCTTAAATTCAGCTGTCTTTTTTTATCGTAAAAACTGTTTTCATCGTTGTGCGCTAGCAAGCTTTTGATGAGCAGCCTTTTATTAATCATCACAAATGTTTAATGCAAAGTTAGTAAGCTATTTCAACACTTTTTGTAATACCTTTGAGAAGCCCTATTTTTAACCAAATGTTAACAGGTGCACGACACATTTTTGTACATTTTGCAACGCTAATTAAAAAAACAAAACACATGAGCGATAACGCTGTAGATATCAAAGCACTTAACGAGCAGATAGAAAAAGAAAGCGCTTTCATAGACATCCTAACGCTTGAGATGAATAAAGTCATTGTGGGCCAACAGCAAATGGTGGAACGTTTGCTTATCGGCTTGCTGGGACAAGGACATATACTCCTAGAAGGAGTCCCTGGACTGGCCAAGACGCTAGCCATAAACACCTTGAGTAAGGCAGTAAAAGGAAGCTTTAGCCGTATTCAATTTACGCCCGACTTACTTCCAGCCGATGTAATAGGAACCATGATTTACAACGCTAAAGAAAATGATTTTAGCATCAAAAAAGGGCCGGTATTTGCCAATTTTGTACTCGCTGATGAGATTAACAGAGCCCCTGCAAAGGTGCAATCTGCCCTCTTGGAAGCCATGCAAGAGAAACAAGTAACCATTGGCGACGAAACCTTTAAACTCAAGCCGCCATTTTTGGTAATGGCCACCCAAAACCCGGTGGAGCAAGAAGGAACCTATCCACTGCCAGAAGCGCAGGTAGACCGTTTTATGCTTAAAGTAATCATTGATTATCCCAACCTCTCTGATGAGCAAGCAATTGTTCGTGCCAACCTCAACGATTCTTTTGGCATAGTAAAACCTGTGATTAGTACCGCACAGATTTCTAAGGCACAAAAAGCCGTTCGTGAAGTGTATATGGACGAAAAGATTGAAAAGTACATTCTGGACTTGGTTTTCGCTACACGATATCCCGAAAAATATAAACTACAATCTTTAAAACCACTTATTAGTTTTGGCGCCTCTCCGCGAGGAAGCATCAATTTGGCAACTGCTGCCAAATGCTATGCTTTTATCAAGCGCCGTGGTTATGTAATTCCAGAAGACGTTCGCGCCGTTGTTTATGATGTGTTGCGCCACCGAATTGGCATTACGTATGAAGCAGAAGCCGAGAACGTCAGCTCCGAAGACATCATTCAGCGAATAGTTAACGCTGTAGAGGTACCTTAGTATAAAATCAGTTTTTCGCTATGGATACAAAAGAGCTTTTAAAGAAAGTTCGTAAGATAGAAATCAAAACCCGCCGATTGAGCAATCATATCTTTGGGGGGGAATACCACAGTACCTTTAAGGGACGTGGTATGACCTTCAGTGAGGTGCGTCAATATCAGTATGGCGATGATGTCCGTGCGATTGATTGGAACGTAACTGCGCGTTATCAAGAGCCCTATGTAAAAGTATTTGAAGAAGAACGCGAACTGACACTTATGTTGGTCGTAGACGTAAGTGGCTCTGCTGACTTTGGCTCATTGGAACAGCGCAAGCGTGACACCCTAACCGAAATTGCCGCCACCCTTGCTTTTTCTGCCTTGCAAAACAACGATAAAGTTGGGCTGCTGATGTTTTCAGATGATGTGGAGTTGTTTATTGCCCCTAAAAAAGGGAAATCACATGTATTGCGTATCATTCGAGAGCTTTTGGAACAACAACCCAAAAGCACCAAAACAGACATTGCCGGTGCACTAGAGTTTATGAGTCGCATTCTAAAAAAACGGGCCATTGTATTTGTGCTATCGGATTTTTTAGACAACGAGTATTCAAAATCGGTGCAGTTGGCCGCCAGAAAGCACGACCTCACGGGAGTTCGCCTTTATGATCCCATTGAAGCCAAACTTCCAAAAGCAGGACTATTGCTTGTCCGTGATGCAGAAACAGCTGCACATAAATGGGTGAATAGTTCATCAAAAGCGGTACGCACGGCCTACGCACTTTCACATCGAAAAACCGCAGATTATTTCAGCACACAATTTACTCGATATGGCGCAGGGGCACTTTCATGTGCTACCAATGAAAGCTATGTCAAAAAATTATTAACCTATTTCAAAGGCCGTGGATAGAGGGATACGCTTTTTGCTTTTGATCGTGTCGTTTTGGGGTGTGGCCCAAACGCAAGTAAGTCTTACGGCCGATACGCTCGAGGTGCGCTTGGCAGAGCAAATAAACCTCGACTTAGTTGTCTCCACAGACAAACAAGCAAGCATACAATTTCCGCCCCTAAAGGCATTTGCTCCTTTTGAGGTTATTGACAGCACCGCTGTGGACACCACAGTTGTAGCAAATACAGTTACCTATACCAAAACCTATGCGGTTATCCAGTTTGATTCTGGGCAGTTTACCCTACCTCAGCAAATTGTGGTTGTTGACGGTGAGGTGTTTTCAACGGATTCCCTGTTGGTAAGGGTTAACGATGTGGCAGTAGATACCTTGGAACAGCCTCTTTATCCCATTAAGACCATTTTGCCTATAGCCAAAAACACCACAGGTTGGTGGAAACCCTACAGCTATGGTTTTTTAATTTTGATTGCCCTTGTGCTACTCTATTTTCTTGTTATAAAAACCCAAAAACGCATACGTGCCAAGCGCGAAAAAATGCCTCCCTTTGAGCGGGCACTACAAGCCTTACAAGCTCTAGAATCCAAACAGCTAGACAAGCAAGAGGCCTATAAAGATTACTATTCTGAAATGACCGACATTGTCCGGAATTATTTAGAGGATGAGACCAATATTGATGCCCTAGAAAGTACTTCTGAAGAACTTTTGACAAAGTTGGAGCTGTTGCGAGATACGGGTAATCTCGAACTGACAAATACAACAATTGATCAATTAAAAGAAGTATTGTCAACGGCCGACCTTGTTAAGTTTGCACGCGCCCTTCCAGAAGAGTATTTGGCACGATTGGACCGCGAAAAAATCGAATTGGTTGTCAAGGACACCAAAGCGGCGTTGCCCGAACCAACAGAAGAAGAACGTTTGCAAAATGAGGCCTATGCACGCATGCGTCGCAAGCAACAACAGCTACAGCGAATTAAAATAGCAGGCGTTTCATTATTAGGAGTATTAGCCATTGCCGCTGGGGTTATGATTTACAATTACGGTGCCGTCCAAGCCAAGGACCGTGTGTTTGGACATCCAACACTAAAGTGGTTGCAACAAGAATGGGTTTCGAGCACCTATGGGATCTCAGCTATGGCACTCAAATCTCCCGATGTCTTGAGCAGGAAGACCACTCAAAACCGTCTTAATCAACAGTTTGTATTGGGTTCTTTAGAAGACGCTTTTATGATAGTGTTACATATGGAGCACTCCACAGCAGAAGAAGAACAAACCATCGACTTACAACAGAAGGTAGATAAGGTGATAGGTACATTTGACAGCATGGGGGCGACCAATATTTTTCAAAAGCAGAACGACTATAAAACCACCTCAGGAATTGAGGGGATTGTGGCTTCTGGCTCTTTTGATTGGACCAAAGCAAATAAAGACACACAGCGGAAAACCTATGAGGTGTATCACTTTACTGAAAACAAAGGCTTTCAGCAGCTTCAGTTGGTTTACGATCGAAACGATCGCTATGCCAAAGAACTGATCACCCGAATGCTAAGCAGTATTGAATTTAAAATGGAAAAACCATGATGGATTACACCTTTGCTCATCCTGATTTTTTCTGGGGTCTGTTGTTGATACCCATACTGTTGGCATGGCATATTTTTTCACGGAAAAGACAAGTAGCACATTTACTAAGTTCTAGCCTTGATGCTTTTTCTAAGTCGGGTAGTTTAGCCAAATGGCGCCCCGTATTGTTGGCGTTGCGCTTGTTGGCCATAGCCCTAATAATAACCGCATTGGCGCGCCCCCAAACACAAGATGTCAGTACCCAAACCAAAACAAACAAAGGGATTGATATTGTTATTGCTATAGACGTTTCCTCCAGTATGTTGGCACGAGACCTAAAGCCCAACCGATTGGCAGCCCTTAAAAAGGTGGCAGCAGACTTTATTGCCAAAAGAGAAACAGACCGTATTGGTCTGGTGGTATATGCAGGTGAAAGCTATACCAAAACACCTATTACATCAGATAAGGCCTTGGTAATTGATGTACTCAACAAGGTCAGCTATGATGGCGTGATTAATGACGGAACGGCCATTGGTATGGGACTAGCAACAGCAGTAAATCGTTTACGGGACAGTAAAGCCAAGAGTAAGGTGATTATTCTGCTCACAGACGGAGTAAACAATACCGGTTTTGTTGATCCAAAGACAGCTGCGGGTCTTGCAAGCACTTATGGCATCAAAACCTATACCATAGGATTGGGCAGTAACGGAAGCGCACCTGCTCCTGTTGCCCTGCGCCAAGACGGCACTTTTGTGTATCAATTACGAAAGGTTGAAATTGATGAAGAATTACTGAAGTCTATTGCTGCAGAAACAGGAGGCAGCTACTACCGTGCAACAGACAACAAAAAATTAGCGGCTATTTACAAAGAGATAGATAAGTTAGAACGCTCAGATATCGAAGAAATTCGTTACACCAAGTATCACGAAAAGTTTAGGTGGTTTGTCTTTGCCGCAATGGGGGCATTATTTTTGGAATGGCTTTTGCGCCTTACGCTTTTTAAATCAGCACTGGCATGATACAATACGAACAGACACAGTATTTTTATTTGCTACTGCTCATACCATTGATGGTATTGGGCTATGTGCTTTTTAGCCTATGGAAAAAGCGGGTTTTGCAATCGTTGGCGTCTGCAAAAATGATGGATCATATCGCGCCAGAACGCTCTTCAATTAAAGGCTGGCTAAAGCAAATTTTGTTTTGGTTGGGTTGGGCTTTTATATGTTTGGGATTGGTCAATCCACAAATTGGTACTGAGCTTGAAACTGTTAAAAGAGAAGGCGTAGATTTGGTATTTGCTATTGATGTGTCCAAGAGTATGCTGGCAGAAGACATTGCACCAAACAGATTGGAAAAGGCAAAGCGCCTTGCAGGCGAACTGATCAATCAATTGGTTAGCGACCGCGTAGGCATTATTGCATATGCCTCATCGGCCATTCCGCATTTGCCCATTACAACAGACTATGCCGCAGCCCGATTGTTCTTGGCTTCATTAGACACCAATATGATTTCCTCTCAAGGAACGGCCATTTCGGCTGCCATGCGCTTGGCAGAAACCTATTTTGACGATGAGAACCAAACCAATCGGGTAGTGTGTATCCTCTCTGATGGAGAAGATCATGGCGATGATGCCTTAGCAGCAGCATCACGCGCTTCCCAACTGGGAATTACCTTTTTTACAGTGGTTGTTGGGACTGAAAAAGGAACGGTTATTCCCATTACTAAAGGGAATTCCACTTCTTATAAGAAAGATGATAAGGGAGAGGTGGTTATCACAAAAAGTGACTTTGAACAGATGGAGTCCGTAGCAAAAACAACCGATGGTTTGTTTTTGGAGGGCAGCAACACCGAGGAAGTCGTAACATCCATTATAGATCGCCTAAAGGAAATGGACAAACAAGAGTTTGAAGCCAAACAATTTGCTAAATTTAAGGACCAGTTTCAATGGTTTATAGGTATTGGTTTGATTTTGATTGTCCTTGACTTATTTTTATTCTATCGCAAAACCCAGTGGGTTAAAAAACTAAATTTGTTCCAAGATGCTTAGGTTATTGCTCCCCATAATGCTGTTCCCATTTGTTGCCTTAGGACAAGAGCCTACCCTTGTTCAAAAAGCAGATAATTATATATATGATGGAAATCAAGCTTTTGATACGTCAAACAATGTTGAGGCAGAAAAGAATTACCGAAGGGCTACTGCAACAGGGCTCAAAAAAGATATTGCTCAGTACAATATGGGAACCACCCTACAACAAGACAATTATGTAGTGGAGGCCCTATCTGTTTATGCGGATGCTGTTGAGATTACCAAAGAACGACCCAGCAAACACCGCAACTTTCATAACATAGGTAATGCGCTGATGCAACTCAAAGATTATAAAGGTGCTGTGGAGGCCTATAAAAACGCCTTACGCAATAACCCCAACGATGACGAGACACGTTATAATTATGTCCTAGCTAAAAAAATGCTGGAAGACGAAGAAAACAAAGACGACCAAAAGGACGACCAAGACAATAAGGACGATCAAGACAACAAGGACGATCAGGACAACAAAGACCAAGACGAAAAAGGGGATAAGGACAAAGATCAAGAAGGAGATAATGAACAGGATAAAAAAGAGGATTCTGAGGATAAGGGGGAAAATGAAAAAGACAATAAAAAGGACGACCCAAAAGATCAAGACGGTGACAAGGAAAAAGACCAACAGCAACCCCAAAGTAATCCTACACAATTATCACCCCAACAGGTAAAGAACCTACTTGAGGCCATGAGTAACGAGGAGAAAAAAGTACAAGATAAAGTCAATGCCCAAAAGGCAAAGCCGGCGGGTGTAAAAAGTAAAAAAGATTGGTAATGAGACAGCTGTTTATTTGTTGTTTTATAGCTATGGTGTTTTCGCCTGTTGCTTTTGCTCAGGTAGATTTTAAAGCCCAAATAAGCAAACGTGAACTTGGGATTAATGAGCGATTACGTATAGAGTTTACCATGAATAAGGAGGGTGATAATTTTAACCCCCCTTCTTTTGATGGATTTCGTATTGCGGCAGGCCCTAGTCAGTCGGTGAGTAATATTTACGTTAACGGCAAGAGTTCTTTTTCTAAAACCTACACCTATTTACTAATCCCCCTCAAAAAGGGGAAAATAACCATTGGGCAGGCTACAATAGAAATAGACGGGAACATCTACAAAACCGTCCCTGTTGACATTCAGGTTAAAGATGCTGTTGAGCTACCCAAAAACCCAAATGATCCGAATTATATAGCTTCTGAAAGCCTTCATTTGGTTGCTGTCTTATCCAAAAGCAAGGTATATATCAACGAACCGATAACGGTGATTTACAAACTTTACTTTGACAGTAAAGTAAGGCCGTCTGATGTCAATCCAATTGATATGCCCGAATACAACGACTTTTGGTCGCAAGACATTCCTTCTAGACGGACCATTGAGCGGGAAATGTTCAAGGGCAAACTGTATAATTATGTGGCTTGGCAACAAACAGTCCTCTATCCACAACGTGCAGGCAAACTGCCCATAGCACCGCTTTCATTAGACGTGCAACTAGATGTTCCTACAAACCGCAGAGACTTTTTTGGGAACCAAGTTTACACTCAAGTTTCTCGTACCATTACAGCCGGCAAA
Organism: Flavobacteriaceae bacterium; assembly: GCA_024639165.1. Classification (GTDB taxonomy): domain Bacteria; phylum Bacteroidota; class Bacteroidia; order Flavobacteriales; family Flavobacteriaceae; genus UBA7446. The sequence goes on from JAHEIX010000002.1 coordinate 129,759, forward strand.
CGCACCCTAACGGTATTGCCATTTCCTGAAGCCGGTAAGCCAACCAATTTTAATGGCGCCGTTGGCGACTTTAGCTTTGAAGTAAAAGCCTCTAAAGACGCACTGAATGCTTCAGAATCACTTCAAGCAACAGTAGAGGTGAAGGGTAAAGGGAACCTAAAGCTGTTTTCACTTCCAGAAATGGCAACTCCAAGCGCACTTGAGCGTTATGACCCCGAATACAGCGAACAAGTGAACACAACACTTTCGGGCATGCGCGGTTCCATAAAGAACACGTATACATTGGTACCACAATTTCAAGGGAAATACCCTATCCCCCCCATTGTATTCAGCTATTTTGATCCCAAAGCAAAAACGTATAAGACGCTTGAATCAACCGAATTGATTATTGATGTTCTTGAGGGCCCAAAGGCAGCAACGCCTGTGGTCAACGCACCAAACGCAGGTACAGTAGCTGTGCCAAATGTTGCGGGTTCATTTCAGTTTATTGCACAGCAAACGTCCTTCAAGCCCATTCAGCAACCGCCTTTCTTTGGCAGTACATTGTTTTTTGTGTTGTTGACGCTGCCCGTCATACTACTTCTGTTGTATTTTATCATACGCAGTCAAACGCCCGACGCCACTGCAATTGCAAGACGGCATAAGGCGCGTTTGGTGAAAAAGTTTTTAGGCAAGGCCAAAAAAAATATGTCTGAAGCAGCTGCTTTTTATGTTTCGCTTGAAGCCGCTCTTCATAATTATTTAAAGGCCAGACTACAGATTCAAACGGACGATTTTAGTAAAGAAAAAATGCAAACACTGCTTTCCGACAAAGGTGTTGAAAAGGATACCGTAGCCTTATTTATTCAAGTTTTGACCAATTGTGAGCTTGCACGATATGCACCCAGTTCTCGCAGCAGCATGGAGCAAGACTACGAAACAGCCGTAGCTGCCATAACCCAAATGGACAAACAATTTAAGTCATGAAAAACATCTTATTTTTCGCATTTTTTTCTTGCCTGACTTGTTTTGGGCAAGACCCAGAAGATCTTTTCAGAGAAGGGAATATCGCCTACAATAAAGGGGCTTATGACCGTGCCATTGTCTATTATGATTCCGTGAGTTCTTTGGGCGTACATTCACCAGAATTGTACTTTAACCTAGGCAATGCGTACTACAAAAAAAACGCAATAGCTTCCAGCATATTGAATTATGAAAAAGCCCTGTTGTTAGATGCAGGCAACGAACAGTTGATCAACAACTTGGCGTATGCGCAAAACATGACACTCGACAGGTTCACGTCCTTGCCAGAAAGCGAGTTAAAAAAGACAACTGACGAGGTGGTGTTTCTCACTTCTGTTCGGGGTTGGAGTATTGTGCTTATCCTTACGTTTTGGGTAAGTGCACTTTTATTCTTTTTGTTTATCAGATCAAACAGCAGCATCCGAAAAAGGGTTTTTTTCACGGGTTTTGTTAGTTCCCTTCTGCTATCCATTTTGACTGTGGTGATTATATTGCAGCAAAAAAGCACACTACGCAATACCAATCCCGCTATTGTTTTTGTACAATCGGAGTCCTTTCGCGCAGAGCCCAATATGCGATCAGAAGTATTGCTCACCATTCACGAGGGGGCGAAGGTTTTTATTTTGGAAAGTGTAGAGGATTGGATTAAAATCAGGCTTCAAAATGGCTCCATAGGTTGGATTCCAAGAAGCAGTGTTCAGCTCATCAGCTTTGCTGAAGAATAGGCGGGATATTATCTATGGGATTTTCTTCCGTATTGATTTTTTCAAACAGGTAAGCACCCAACTCTTCTAAGGGCTGGAAGACCAAAGAGTCTTCTTTTAGACTTTCGGGCAAAAAACTAAAAAAAACATCAAGTTGCCCAACAATCCAAAGCAGCACACCGCAAATAACCAACCATTTACAAGCGCCAAAAAGCGCACCAAGCAACCGGTTTAAAAACCCCAGCAGTACCACTTTTGCTAACTTTGTCAGTAGCTTTCCTATCCAAGCTACACCAATCATAATGCCAATAAAAGTTAGTGCAAAGGCCAATAATGGCAGGTAATCCCACTCAATATAGTTGGCCAATAATGATGCAGTAAAGTTAGAAAAGTGCAAGGCTCCAAATACCCCTAAGACAAGCGCCAACAGAGAAGAAATTTCCACAAAGAAGCCTCTATAGGCGCCTCGGGCAAGGCCATATACAAGCAAACAAATAACAGCAAGGTCTATGTAGTTAAGTGCCATAACACAAATGTACGTATAGATTTCTTCGGTTTGGTGGTACTATGCGCTTAATGTGTATTTTTGTGCACATGATAGACAACATCAAGGCACATTTAAAAGACGTGGCTGCTTTCTCTGCTACAACTGCAGATGAGGTTGAACCATTTCGTATTGCCTATTTGGGCAAGAAAGGACACATCACCAAACTTTTTGCAGATTTCCGTCATGTTCCCAATGAAGAAAAGAAGGAGTACGGACAATTACTAAATCAACTTAAATCCGATGCGCTAACTAAAGTTAAGGCCTTGCAAACGGAATTAAGCGGCTCCCACTCGAAAAGTTCTATGGATGACATCAGCCGTCCCGGTCAGCCGATTCCACTTGGCGCACGACACCCCATCAGCATCGTAAGAGAACGTGTAATTGACGTATTTAGCCGTATTGGATACGGTCTTTCTTCTGGTCCCGAAGTGGAGGACGACTGGCATAACTTTACTGCCTTAAACTTACCAGAGCATCATCCTGCTCGCGATATGCAAGACACCTTTTTTGTACAAACAGATCCCGACGTTATGTTACGCACACACACATCTTCAGTGCAAGTGCGACACATGGAGTCCAATCAACCACCAATACGGATTTTATCTCCTGGGCGCGTGTTTAGAAACGAAGCCATTTCTGCACGTTCACACTGTGTGTTTCATCAGATAGAAGGACTTTATATAGACAAAGAAGTTTCCTTTGCTGATCTGAAACAAACGCTGATGTATTTTACCAAAGCCATTTTTGGTACAGCAGAAATTCGATTGAGACCTTCCTATTTTCCTTTTACAGAGCCGAGTGCCGAAGTCGACATTTATTGGGGTTTAGAAACCGAAGCAGATTATCGCATTACCAAAGGTACTGGATGGCTTGAAATTATGGGATGTGGTATGGTAGACCCTAATGTTTTGACAAATTGTGGCATTGATGCTGAGGAATACGCTGGTTTTGCTTTTGGAATGGGATTGGAACGAATGGCAATGCTCTTGTATCAAATTGAAGACATCAGAATGTTCTATGACAACGATCTGCGCTTCCTAAAGCAATTCACTCCCTTGAGCTAATCAAGTACCTTGCTTAAAAGGTTCATTTTTTTCTTGGCATTTCCTTTTTCATAAAGGACCTGGTAAACACATTCTAATATTGGATATTCTCCATCAAAAGCAGTGCTCATTTCATAGGTTGTTTTGGTTCCGTAATACCCCTCAGCAATCATGGTCATTTCCACAAGTGCTGCCTTGACGGTATAGCCTTTGCCAATCATGTTCCCCAACATGCGATTTCTACTAAAAACAGAATAAGCCGTAACGAGTAAATCGCCCAAGTAAGCGGACTTGTTGATGTCTCTTTTATTATTGTCTACTCGTTTTATAAAACGCTTCATTTCACGCATCGAGTTGCTAATTAACACACTTATAAAATTATCGCCAAAGCCAAGCCCATGCGCAATACCTACGGCAATGGCATATACATTTTTGAGTGTGGCGGCATACTCTACACCCATAACATCGTCAGATAAAGAAACTTGAATATAAGCGCATGCCAGCTTTTCTTTCATTTGCTCGGCAATGCTCATATTGCTGCTTGCTACGGTCAGGTAAGATAGGCGTTCCAAGGCCACTTCCTCTGCATGACATGGCCCTCCAATCACCCCAAAGAGCGCTTCATCTACATTAAATTTTTCAGCTAAATACGCTCCCACCAATACCTTTTGCTCAGGGACGATTCCTTTAACCGCAGAAAAAATCACTTTGTTTTCAAGCGAGGCAGTCAAAGGGGCCAATACATTATCTATATAAAAAGAAGGTGTTGCAATGATTAACACGTCGTAATGGAGTGTGATTTTATTTATGTCTGTATGCAAATCTAATCTTGACATATCGAACTCTACGCTGCTCAAATAATTAGGATTATGCCCTTCTTGCATTAAGTGCTCGTATATCACTTCGTTGCGGACATACCAACCAACAGTTGTGTTGTTTTCACAGAGAATTTTGACGAGTGCAGTTGCCCAACTACCCCCTCCAATTACAGCAACTTTTGAAAAATCTAGCATTAATTAAGCTTTTTGTTCTTAAAAATATTTTAACAAATAATTCACAACTGTGAGGAATTACTTGATTTAACTTGCAGGTGTAAATGTAAAGCAAGAAAAATATTGCTTACTAGTTTTTCATAGTTTAATATGGTTGGTTATTAGAAAGCACCTCATCGGGTGCTTTCTTGTTTTATAGCCAGTTTTGCCAAGGAATTCTACTTAACAACAGCAGTAATCCAACGCCGTAGAAAACGGCAATTCTAAAATACTTTTTCCTGTCTCCTGCCGCCTTTTTGTGTAAGGACCAACCCATGGTGATAAGGACAATGGCTAAGATATTTGTAATTGGGTGCTCTACCAAATACAGGCGCAAGGTGCTGTCTTTCATTACAGCTCCCATGCCATTTTCCCAAGCTGAGAAATAAGGCGACACAAAATACGTAGCGATGCCGATCAACAGTTGAATATGAGAAAAAATTAGGGCAAATAGCGATAGGCGCAAGTCTTTGCTGCCAAAGCGCCGCTTGCCAATCAAGCCCCAAAAAGCGTTTAAAGTAGCCAGGACTAAGAAGATTAAGACCACATAGGCCAGTTTAGAGTGTAACGAAATAATGATATCCATAATAGTGTTGTTCTTACAAAAATACTGAATTCAAAACGTTTGACACATTCACGAAACAGAAACGATTTCATCTTCGCGTAATGACGGTTGTAACGTCAGCTTAAGATAGACTTGGGCAAGGGTAATCACGTCTTTTTCACAGTAGCGTACAATGGGCGCCAAATCCTTTTCTTCATAATATACCCGTGCTACATCAGAACCCTCCATATCGTCTTTTGGGGATGGGATATCGAAAAAGTGCGCCAATAATTTTAATGAAGTATAATGTTTAAAGTCACCAAACTTCCACAATTCTAATGTGTCAAGATGCGGCACTTCCCAAGGTTTTTTGCCCATCAACTGCAATATGTAGGGCAATTCTAATTGATGCTTTAGCAACCGTCTGGCTATAAAAGGAAAATCAAATTCTTTCCCATTGTGGGCACAAAGCCTATGCTGTACAGTTGAAAAATGGCTGTCAAGCAGCGCTTTAAACGCAACGAGCAATTGTTTTTCGTCACCAGAAAAACTGCGTATTCTAAACTGCCGGCCGTCGGTTGTGGTGGTAACATAGCCAACGGAAATACAGATGATTTTCCCAAACTCAGCCCAAATACCCGCATGGCTGTAGTAGTCTTCAGCGCTTAAGTTTGCTGCTTTTCGCTTGTAGGCGGTTTTGGCAGCATACAAATCTTGTGCTTCTTTATCGAGCTGAGTAAAATCTGTGGTTTCGGGAACAGTTTCTATATCAAGAAACAGGATGGTATCAAGGGCTTGTGGCTGTTTCATGGTTTAACATTGTAAAGGCTTCTTCCATATAGCCCAAATAATCGGCAGAGTGCCGAACGCCTGGCAAATCGGGCAATTGCCTACGACCTAAACGTACGACAATCACGTCCTCATCTGGAAATACAATCACATATTGGCCATTGTGTCCGCGCATGCTGTAATAGCGTTTCCCCTTATGTGAGCCTAACCACCAACCATAGCCATAGTCTTGACCATTTTTAAATTGCGGGGAGGTGGATTTTTGTACATAGTCAGCACTTATCAATTGCGTACCGTTCCAAATACCACCGTTTTTGAACAGTGCGGCAAAACGGGCAAAGTCCCGAGCGTTGGAATTAAAGCAACAATATGATTTTTCTACGCCATTTTCGGCAGAGTCAAGACGCCAGTTGGCATCTGCATGTGCTCCAAGAGGATTCCAAAAATAGCGCCTTACCAGATCAGAAATCGTCTCACCTGTAGCAGCTGTTAGTACCAAAGATAGTAACTGTGTGCTTCCGCTTTGATAGACAAAACGCTTTCCCGGAGCAGCCTCAATGGGAAGTGTTTTCATCACACCAACGATATCTCGAGTTATGTAGGTGCGGGGCGTGATGGTAAGTAAATTTTCATAATCTTCTTTCCACTTTAGACCAGAGGACATGGTGGCCAAATTCCCTACCGTTAAGGAATCAGCATAGGGGCCTTTTAACCACGGTAGAAAGTCTTTTGCTTTTTGGTCAAAGCTCTTCACGTCACCTTCTTCAATGGCTTTGGCTAGACTAGCCGACACGATTGTTTTGACCATAGAAAATGAGTTGGTTTTACTGTCCTTCCCAAAGGGTTCGAAATATTGCTCGTGCCAAATCGAATCATTTTTAATGATGAGAAATACAGCGGTTTCGAGGTCTTGGTGAAGTTTTTGAAGGTTGCTTGTGGCAGGAACGGAATTGTAATCGGCGTGTAAGGGCCATGCTTGGGGGTTGTCACTTTTGGCAATCGGACGAGAATCGAAATATACGTAGTCTTCCAAGCCCGCTGAGGTTCTTCCAAGTTCAACGACTTTAGCTCCTAATTCAATTAGGTAACCATAGCCTGAAATATAGAGGGCTGCTACTAATAGTACTAAAACAACAAGAAGTCTTTTTAAAAATGAGGCGAATTTTTTCATGGGTATTTTTCAGCAAAGTACAAAAATTTGTAGTTCTGCTTTTACAATAAGGATATGGCGCGCTCTGCGTGATAGGAAACAATGATGGAAGCTCCTGCGCGCTTAAAGGCTACGAGCTGCTCCATCATTACACTGTCGTGGTCAAGCAATCCTTTTTCCGCCGCGGCCTTTAGCATGGCGTACTCACCACTTACTTGATAAACAGCAATCGGGACCTGTACTTCATTGGCTAGGTCACGTACAATATCCAAATATGGCATCCCTGGTTTAACCATTACAATATCTGCACCTTCTTCAATATCGCGAATGGTTTCAGTAATGGCTTCTTTGCGATTTGCAAAATCCATTTGATAGGTTTTTTTGTCGCTAAAACCCGGCGCAGAATCCAGCGCATCTCGGAAAGGACCATAAAAGGCAGAGGCGTATTTGGCGCTGTAGCTCATAATTGCAGTGTTTACATAGCCTGCTTTTTCAAGAGCTTGGCGTATGCTCAAAACCCGGCCGTCCATCATGTCGCTAGGAGCAAGCATATCGGCACCACATTCGGCGTGACTAAGCGCCATTTTCGATAAGACCGCTACTGTTGCATCGTTCAGAATTTTATCCTCTTTCACAATACCATCGTGTCCAAAGCTAGAAAAAGGATCGAGGGCAACATCAGTTGCAACAAGGAGTTCGGGAACCGCTTTTTTAATCGCACGAATGCTGCGCTGCATCAAGCCATCAGGGTTTAAAGCAGCAGCACCTGTATTGTCTTTTTGGGCATCATCAACCTTAACAAAAAGAAGGACTCCCTTTACCCCCAAATCATAAAGTCGTTTTGCCTCTGCCGTGGCAAGGTCAAGACTAAACCTATAATAGTCGGGCATTGACGGAATTTCTGTTTTGGTTTTAGAACCTTCCACAATGAACATGGGCACGATAAAATCATTAGCCGAAAGGCTAGTTTCACGCACCAAGTCTCTCATGGCAGCGCTTGCCCGCAAGCGTCGATTTCTATAAAGAGGATACATCATAGTTTAGACCCAGTCTTTGGGCTTTTTTAGAACAGTTAATAATTTTGCTTCTTCCGAATCTTTTTCTGGCTGGTGGTCATATACCCACTGAACCGTTGGGGGCAAACTCATTAAGATGCTTTCTATACGCCCCTTGGTTTTGAGCCCAAACAAGGTCCCTTTGTCGTGGACAAGATTAAACTCAACATATCGCCCTCGTCTTACTTCTTGCCATTGACGTTGTGTTTTGGAAAAAGGGAGTGCTTTTCGCTTCTGAACAATGGGCAAATACGCAGCTAAAAAAGCATTGCCCATGTCTGTTACAAAAGCATACCACTTTTCTAAATTGTGGGTATCGTCAGGACGACAATAGTCAAAAAACAAACCGCCTATCCCTCTTGCCTCATCGCGGTGATGATTCCAAAAATAGGCATCGCATTTTTGCTTGTAGTTCGTGTAAAAGTGTGCATCGTGCTTGTCACAAACCGATTTACACACTTGGTGAAAGTGGGTTGCGTCTTCTTCAAAAAGGTAATAGGGGGTTAGGTCTAAGCCTCCACCAAACCATTGATCAACAATATTTTTATTTTCATCATAAAGCTCAAAGTATCTAAAGTTGGCATGTACCGTTGGCACCATGGGATTTTTGGGATGTAGGACTAAACTAATACCACAAGCGAAGAAGTCACCATGTGAAACACCTAGTTGCTGTTGCATGGACTCGGGCAATTTGCCAAACACTTCAGAAATATTTACACCTCCTTTTTCAAACACAGCACCCTGCTCAATGACACGTGTTCTTCCGCCACCACCACCAGGGCGATGCCAAATATCTTCTTGAAATTGCGCCATGCCGTCTTCTTGTTCAAGACCAGCGGTTATGTTGTCTTGCAGGGTTTTTATATATGCAGTGAAATGGGATTTCATAACGTATCGATTTAGGGGGTGTAGGATTTAATAGCATTGACAAATGCCTTGGCGTGGTCAACAGGAACATTGGGCAGTATGCCGTGACCTAAATTGGCAATGTAGTTTTGGGTGCCAAATTCGCTTACCATTTTGTGGGCCAGCCTTTCAATTTCGGGGATAGGTGATAATAAACGAGAGGGGTCAAAATTTCCTTGTAGCGGAATTTGCCCACCCGAAAGATAACGTGCATTGCGGGCAGAACACGTCCAATCTACGCCTAGGGCGTGAGCGCCAGAACGCGCCATAATTGGAAGCGCATACCAACAGCCTTTGGCAAATGCAATTACTTTGGTCTCGTCTTTAAGCGCATCAATAATCTGTTGCATGTATTGCCATGAAAAGGTTTGATAGTCTTCTTCACCTAACATGCCCCCCCAAGAATCGAAAAGTTGCACAGCGTCTACACCTGCACGAACTTTTGCTTTTAGATAGGCAATGGTAGTATCTGTAATTTTTTGAAGCAGCTCATGTGCCAAGGCGGGTTGAGAAAAGCAAAATCCTTTGGCTATATCGAAATTTTTAGACCCTTGCCCTTGAACGGTATAACACAAAATGGTCCAAGGCGATCCAGCAAAACCAATCAAAGGAACCCTATCATCCAACAATAGTTTAGTTTGCTTAATAGCCTCCATAACGTAGTGTAAACGATCTTCAACATCAGGCACGACTACTTTCGCTAGGTCTTCTGCGGTACGCACGGGGTTTGGCAACCAAGGCCCAACACCGTCTTTCATTTCAACCGCGATATCCATGGCTTGTGGAATGACCAAAATATCAGAAAATAAGATAGCTGCGTCTGTTCCCACTTGATCAATAGGCATTACCGTAATTGCTGCTGCAAGCTCTGGCGTTTGGCAACGTGTAAAGAAATCATACTTCGCCTTTAGTTTCATAAAGTCAGGCAGATAACGCCCTGCTTGACGCATCATCCAAACGGGCGGTCTGTCTAGGGCTTCGCCTTCTAGTGCTCGTAAAAAAATATCGTTCTTAAGCATGCTGGTGTTTTTTTAGGCGTTGAATGGCTTTTGCCACCAGGGTTTTTATACTGGGGTTCTCCAAAACAATCAAGTCTTTTGGTTGCAGCGGGAGTGCTTTGGCAGTGGTTTTACCAATGCAAAAACAACTGCTGTTACCAATTGCGTTCATGTCTGTATAGCTTTCTACGCCACTAGGGCTGTAAAAAAGGACAGCGTCAGGCACAGCATTTATTTTTTTTACATTAAGCGTGGTTTCATAGACCACAATTTCTTTAAAATTGGCCTTCATTGCAGCCATTTTTTTTGCCAAAAGAGGCAATCTTCGATTTCCACAAAAATGCAAAAAAGAGGCATTATGAGCCATTTTTTCAATAAAAACGACCAATTCTTCCATGTTTTTAGCTGTTTTTGTCGTTTTTATACCATTTTTAAAAAGCAACGCTTTTGATTGTTCTCCCACACAAAGTACGTGTGCATTTGCTAAGGGGAATCCATTTTTTAATACCGTTTTCACAGCGTTTTTACTGCTGAAGATTATATAGTCTGTAAGAGCAGGGCTTTCAAAAGACAGGGGCTTGACCTGAATAGCATCGTATTCCATATAGGCGAGACCATTTTGAACGATACGCTCGCGCAAAACCACATCTAACTTTTTGGTCGATAAGATTAAGGGCTTATTCATCTAGCATTGCTTTAGCGCCACGTGATAAGAGTTCTTTGGCAGCAATAGAACCAATGTCATGGGCTTTTTCAACAGGCATGTACTGATTAAACACCAACTGTTGCTTCCCGTCTTTTTGTGTAATACTTCCAATGAAATGAACTTGGCCATCTTTCATTTTTGCCAGAGCTCCGATAGGAGCCGTACAACCGCCCTCTAGCTCACGCAAGAAGATTCGTTCTTGTGCCACACAAAAGGCCGTTTCATCGTCATTTAATAGAGACAACGTTTCCATCAATTCTTTATTAGCGGCCAATGCAGTAACCAACAAAGCCCCTTGTGCGGGCGCTGGAACCATCCAGTCTAAAACGGTATGCTGTTTGGGTAGCATTTCCAGACGCATCAGACCAGCTATGGCCATTATGGTGCCTTGACAGTCCAGGGTTTCTAATTTTTTTAGTCTCGTGGGAACATTTCCTCTGATGTCAATAGTACTGTGGTGTGGATATTTATGCAACCATTGCGCAGCACGTCGGAGACTGCTGGTTGCCACAATACTTTTGATGTCTTCCCAAGCATCGTTTTTGGAAATAAAAACGTCAGCTACGGGACCACGTTTTGGAATAAATGCAGGAGCAATACCTTTTGGAAGTTGTGTTGGCACGTCTTTCATGCTGTGAACGGCAACATCTATTTGACCATCTAAAAGAGCGACATCCAATTCTTTGGTAAAAATTCCTTGCACCCCCATTTCATATAGGGGCTTTTGTAACTCTTTATCTCCACTAGAAGAAATGGGCACGAGTTCGCTTCTAAGGCCAAGAGTCTCAAGCATGTGTTGTACTTGTCGAGCTTGCCAGAGTGCCAGCGCACTACCACGCGTTCCTATCCTGACAAGTTTATTCATCGGCAGTTACATTGAATAGTGTTTTTAATGCCTTGACACTTTCACCAGCATTTTCACTCGTGCGTAAGTACGTTGCCATTCTGTTGGTTAATTTTTGGATAAGACGATCTGAAACCGCTAAGGCACTATCAGTATCAAGGGAAGGGTTCTTTTTACGATGGGCTTCCAACTCTTGCAATTGGATGTCTTCCATCAGTTTTTTGACAGCGACAAGTGCAGGTGTAAACTTGCGTGTTTCGAGCCACTGATTAAATTCTTCTACAGATTGAGCAATGATTTCTTTAGCGTGTGGCACGTGCTTTTTTCGTTCTGTCAACGTTTTGTCCGACATTTTTGAGAGCTCGTCCAAGTGAAGTAGCGAAACGTTTGGAAGTTCCAGCACATTAGGATTCACGTTTTTGGGCATAGATAAGTCTAAAATGAGTAGTGGCTTATCGGTATGAATCAGCGACTTAGCAATAGTAGGCTTCTCGGCACCAGTTGCTACAACAAGCACATCAGCTTTGCGTATTTCAACAGGAAGATCAGCGTAGTCTTTCACCTCTATATCAAATTTTCCTGCCAATTGTTCTGCCCGTTCGCGCGTTCGATTGATAAGTGTGATGCTGGTTTTTTTGGTATGCTTGACAAGATTTTCACAAGTGTTACGACCAATTTTCCCCAATCCAAACAACACGATTTTTTTGTTGTCCAAGTCGGCAAAGGTGTCCAGGATGTAGCGCACAGAAACGTAGGAGACGGAAGTTGCCCCAGAAGATAATTCTGTTTCTGTTTTAATTCGTTTACTCGCGTTCAGTACTCCGTTAAACATGCGTTCCATATACGGGCTTAGCATATTACTTTTTTTAGAAATCTTAAAACTCTTTTTAAGTTGTGAAATGATTTCAAAGTCCCCTAATATTTGACTGTCAAGGCCAGTTCCTACAAAGAATAAATGCGAAATAGCTTCGGCACCTTCATAGGTATTTCCCGCAATTTTGAAGTCTTGAACTGTTCCTTCTGAATGCTTGCAAAGCAATTCAACAAGTAGCTCGCAATTAGGCGTCTGGGCATATAACTCAGTTCTGTTACATGTCGAGCTTAAGACCAAAGAATCAATTCCTTTACTTTTGGCATCATCCAATAAAAAGGGGATTGCTTTTGAAGTTATGCTAAAACGACCCCGTAGCGCCGCATCTGCTTTTTTATAACTAACACCAATACAATAGAAATTATCCCTTGTCGGCATATTTGATTTTTAGTTGCACAGCAAAAATAACGCACAGCCAAGACAAAAAATACCGCTAAAAGTACTTTTTCTAACGCTATTAGGGCTCGGCCGTTCACAGAGAAATTGCTATTTTTTCTTTGTATGTTTGTTCCACAGAAGTAAAACAAAAGGAAGCAATGAATACAGAAAATAACGCTTTACGTCCTGTTATTGACCAAACCATTGAGGCGGGTTTTGACGTCCTTACTTATGAAAACGGAACCGATAAAAAACAACACGTTGTTCGTCATGTTGATGCCAGTTTGATTCAATTTCATTTTTGTTTTCGCGGAAGCGCAACCTTTCATTTTAATGCACGAACCTACAGTCTTCCCATATTAGACGAACACGTTTTGCTGTTGTATAACCCTCAGCGTGAATTGCCCATGGAGCTAGATCTTGCCGTAAACACTCAGCTGGTCACGGTGCTTATTTCAATTAAAAAATTCCACAGCCTATTTTCGCAAGAGGCGGAACAAATCAGTTTCCTTTCGGACGAAAACGTTGACAAAAAATACTATAAAGACCATGTTTTCACCCCTTCAATGGCTGTAGTGTTGAGTCAGGTTTTACAACACCAACCCAACGCTTTGATGAGTAGGCTTTACTTAAAAGGAAAGGTTTACGAGCTTTTGAGTCTGTACTTTAACCCTTCCGAAGCCACAGATATTGCCGAGTGTCCCTTTTTGGTTGATGAAGAAAATGTGCGAAAAATTCGCAACGCTAAAAAAATCTTGCTTGAACGCATGGTAGATCCGCCAAGTTTGCCCGAATTGGCCGATGAAATAGGCCTAAGTTTAAAGAAATTGAAAGAAGGATTTAAGCAACTTTATGGCAGCACGGCCTTTCAATTTGTTTTGGACCACAAGATGAACCACGCGCGTCAACTATTGGGCACAGGCTCTTACAATGTGAATGAAGTAGCCAGTCAACTTGGCTACAGTAATTCAAGTCATTTTATTGAAGCCTTTAAAAAGAAGTTTGGCACAACACCAAAAAAATACCTTTTGTCTGTATCTTCGTAACGAAAAATGTTGCTATGAAAGGAGTTCTAATGGTGAATTTAGGTTCACCCAAAAGTCCTACCCCTGAGGACGTCAAGCCTTACTTGGAAGAGTTTTTAATGGATGAGCGCGTGATTGACGTACCCAAGTGGTTTCGTTCTTTTTTGGTCAAAGGGATTATTCTCAAAACCCGACCTAAAAAATCGGCAAAGGCCTATCAAAAAATTTGGTGGGACGAAGGTTCTCCACTAATTGTCTTATCGGAACGCTTACACAAAAAGGTTGCTCAAAAGACATCTGTACCCATTTCGCTTGCCATGCGATATGGTCAACCGTCTATAGCTTCAGGCTTGGAAGAACTACATCAAAAAGGGGTAGATGAGGTGCTGATTGTTCCCCTTTATCCGCAACACGCCATGGCTACTACAGAAACCATATTGGTTTTGGCAGAAGAAATCAGAGCTGCACAATATCCAAAAATGTCCTTTACACATTTGCCAGCATTTTATCATCATGCAGATTATATCAGAGTATTGTCACATTCTATTCAAGAATACCTTCAAGACAAACCGTGGGAACATTTGTTGTTTTCCTATCATGGCATTCCAGAGCGACACATTCGCAAATCGGATATTACTAAATCGCATTGTAAGATTGATGGCAGCTGTTGTCAAACGCCATCCGATGCGCATGCCTATTGCTACCGTCACCAATGTTATGAAACCACCAAACAGGTCGCGGAGTATCTCGAGCTGCGGCCAGGAAGCTTTTCAACTTCGTTTCAGTCTCGATTAGCAGGCGATAAGTGGCTGCGCCCTTATACAGATAAAACGGTTGAGCAATTTGCCAAAACCGGTACTAAGAAGTTGGCGGTTGTGACCCCTGCGTTTGTTTCGGACTGCCTAGAAACGTTAGAGGAGATAGGCATGGAGGCCAAAGAAGATTTTGAAGAAAAGGGAGGAGAAGAAATGCATGTAGTTCCATGTATCAACGATCGTGACGATTGGGTAAATGTGCTCAGTCGCTGGATAGATGAGTGGGCAACAGCTTCTTAATTTTGAAAAAGGCGTACCTTTAGAACAATACCAAAGCGTGGATTATTATTTATACATAAAAGCACTTCATTTGATTTTTGTAATCACCTACTTTGCTGGGCTATTTTATATGCCACGGCTTATGGTATACATGGTTGAAGCTGCCGAACGCCCACAACCAGAGGCCGATATTATCATACCACAATTACAATTGATGATGCGACGCTTGTGGCAAATCATTACGGTTCCTTCTGCTATTTTAGGACTAATTTTTGGGCTTTGGATGTTGTGGATAAACCCTTTTTTGCTGGGTAAATCCTGGATGTTGGTCAAGTTGGTATTTGTGGGGCTGTTGATTTTATACCATATACAAACACATCGTTTTTACAAGGCATTTTTACAAAGGAATTGCAAGCGTAGTGCCAGCTTTTTTCGCATATGGAATGAAGGCGCAACACTTATTTTATTTGCTGTGATATTTTTGGCGATACTCAAAGATAGCATTCATTGGATTTTTGGGTTATTGGGGCTATTTGGCCTGACTTTTTTACTCATGCTCGGTATTCGGGTATACAAACGTTATCGTAACAAAAACGGCTAGCATATGCGGTTGCCATCTCTTCGCGCTCGGATTTTTATAGCTCTAATTTTTTTGGTGCTGGTGGCTTCAATATTGATTGCGGGAGTAACCATTGTACAATATAGCGAGCAGTCCAACACCTATCACGAACAGCGTTTGTCGCGCAAAGAAAATCAACTCAAGAAGCGACTAAAGTACCTTTTGGAACGTACACCATTGAATGTTGGCGGAACAAACATTAAAGTCGTTTTTCAGCCCCACTTAAAGGAAACAGCAGACGTTTTAAACATTAACTTTAGGCTCTATAGCTTATCTGGTGATTTGCTTTGTTCTTCACAACTGATGGAATCAATTCCCTCACAAACACTTACTGCGACTATTTTAGAACAACTTCAACCCAATACGGATGAAAGACTAATAGACGTGAGTACTACTGATGGTGTAACAACACGTTCCTCATTTTCGTATATATATGATTTAGACAACCAACCCTTGGCCATTGTTAACGTGCCTTATTTTGACGATGATTCGCTTAGTTCAATGGAGCTTAAAGCTTTTTTGATTCGTTTGGTTCAAGTGTATGTGGTCATGTTGATTATTGCCATCATTTTGGCATTTTTTGTCTCTTCTTATATAACACGTCATTTGGAAACCATCAGCAGTAAGCTCAATCAAACCAAACTATCCAAAACAAACACCAAAATAGAATTAAACAAGGCCAGTCGTGAGATTTCAGCACTCGTGTCGGCCTATAATCACATGGTGGATGAGCTAGAGGCAAGTGCGGTTAAGCTCGCCAAATCCCAAAGAGAAGTAGCCTGGCGTGAAATGGCAAAACAAGTAGCACATGAAATTAAAAATCCGTTGACGCCTATGCGACTAAGCATTCAGCATTTTGAACAACAAGCAGCAAAAGGAAATGCCCAATGGTATGAAAAGGTACATGAGTTTAGTCAATCACTTATTCAACAAATTGACACCATGAGCGCCATTGCCTCAACATTTTCACAGTTTGCTACCATGCCAACAGGCCAATCAGAACGTATTAATGTAAAAGAAGTTGTAGGGCGTGCTTTAGAGCTGTATGCAGATGCTCCCATTACTTTTCAGTCAGTAGCCGACGTATATGCTCATTTCGATGCCACACAGTTAGTGCGGATTATAAACAACCTCATTAACAACGCCATTCAGGCATGCGAAGAAGTTGAACAACCCCAGATTCGTGTGTCGCTGACTAAAGAAAAAAAATCAATCTTATTGGCTGTTGAAGACAATGGCAAGGGAATTCCAAAAGACTTACACGACCGGATTTTTGAACCAACCTTTACCACGAAAACGAGCGGTATGGGATTGGGCTTGAGCATGGTAAAATCTATTGTTGAAACCTATGATGGGTCTGTCGTTTTTGACTCTACCCCCGACGCACTTACGCGCTTTGAACTTCGCTTCCCAAGTGTTGATTAGGGATTGATAGCAGCTGTAATGGTTTTTTCTAATCGCTCAAGGGTTTCTGCTACTTGATCGCTTGGGCAGTCCACAGGAGGGTGCATTTTAAGTGTAATTTTAGCACCAACACCCATAGGGAAATAGCCGTAGCGCGAGAGTTTCCAGGAATTGTTGATGGTAATGCCTACCAGCTTTGCGTCGGGCATGGCATCGATAAGTTGTTTTAATCCACCTATTCGAAAGGCGCTGGGTTTGGCGCTATTGCTTCGTGTTCCCTCTGGGAAAATCACAATACTGCTGTTGGTTATTGCCAGCTTTTCTCCAAATGCTTTGATGTCTTTTAGCGCCTGTTTGGGGTTTTTCCGATCAATAAGTACAGCACTGCCATTCCTTAGATTAAATGAAATGCTGGGGATTCCTTTGCCCAACTCTTTTTTTCCAACAAATGTTGGATAAGCCTTGCGTAAATACCAAATGAGCGGAGGGATGTCATAGGTGCTCTGGTGGTTGGCAACAAAAATATATGACTGGTTTTTTTCAATGGTAAAAGGGCAGTTCAAAACAAATCGAGTTCCTAAAATATTGAGGCAGCGCAACAACAAAAAGTTAAGCACAATGATGCTTGCACGGTGCGCTTTTTTTCCAAGAAAAAAATAGCAGATACGTTGGATGCCATCAAATAAGATGAGGGTGAACCCAAAAAACAGATAATACAGTACGCTAAGCGGATAGGATATTAGCTTAGCCATTTGTTAGGTTTAGCAGTGAGCGTTATAGGCTTCTTTAAGGTTTTCTGCGATAATGTCAGCAGGTCTTCCTTCAATGTGGTGCCTCTCAAGCATATGCACCAATTCTCCGTCATTGAACAACGCAATACTAGGCGATGAAGGGGGGAAAGGGACCATAAGTCCTCTTGCTTCTGCGGTAGCTTCTTTGTCTACTCCTGCAAATACAGTAATGAGTTGTGCAGGCGTTTTGTCGTTGGCTAGCGACATACGTACACCTGGGCGGGCGTTGGCAGCAGCACAGCCACAGACAGAGTTCACCACAACAAGTGTAGTTCCTTTTTTATTTATTGCCGAAGCAACACTTTCTGGAGTAGTACATTGGTCAAAACCTACGGCAGTAAGTTCGTCGCGCATGGGTTTAACAATTTCAGCAGGATACATAGCAAATTATTTAGAGTACAAAGATAAGGAAGCTGTTGGATTTTTAGGCACGTTCGCAATACACCATATAGTAACGGGGTGTAAAATAGCGCAATAGTGGCCTTAGTCCAATTTTTTTTGGGTCAGGCGAAGCCCAAATGAGACGGTCTTTGACAACCCAACCACTTTTTTCAAGCAAAAAATCAAATTGTTTTTGCTCGAATTCATGATAGTGTTTGTCCCAATCGTCTTTAGTGTTCCAATATGCAGAGGCAAACCACAGCTTTAGTGGCACAGAGGCAATTAGCTTTTGGGTTTTGAGTTGGCTAAGGATATTAAATGGTGCCAGCATATGTTCAAATATTTCAAAGGCAGTAATGCAATCCACACCTGTATCTAAATAGGGCTGGAAATCTGTATCGAGGTTTTCACCTTTAGTATTGTCTACGGTATATCCTGACGAGGCAATAAATTTGGACAAGTCATTGGGAGTTCCCAAATCTAGAATTTTAGTACCGCTCTCTATGTGTTTTTGCACAAAAGAGCGTGTTTTTTTAAAACGGTTGGCTTCTGGAAATCGCATGGCGTAAATGTACTATAATATAAGATGATAAAAATGGGGCAAACCTTATTATCATTTGTATTTTTGCAGCGTGCGTTGGCTATTTGCATTTATTGGCTATATGATTTTCCGGTTTCCTGGAGCCTTATTGGGGTTTTTTTTGGGAACGCTTTTTGAAGCAGCGAATAGCGGAAGGATTAAAACTTCTTTCCAAACTGCACGTGTTTCCCAGCAAGACTTTGAGTTGCGCCTTTTGGCATTGGCCAGTATTGTGATAAGAGCCGATGGCAAAACAAGCCAATCCGAATTGGATTATGTGCGTGCACAGTTTGTTCAATTCTTTGGCAAAGAGCGTGCTAATCAAATTTTTCGTGTTTACAATGCCGAGTTCAAACAATCGGGGATTTCAATTCTAGAAATTGGACAATTTCTTGCCAGCAGAACACAATACGGTGCCCGTTTACAGATGTTAGATTTCTTATTTCGCATAGCCAAAGCCGACGGCCGTGTTTCGCCACCCGAGTTAGAAAAACTAGTGGAAATTGCAGGGTATATGCGCATAAGCACCTTAGACTTTAACAGCATTAAGGCCATGTTTGTTGCCCAAACAGATAGCGCTTACACCATATTAGAAGTACCCAAAACAGCTTCGGAAAACGACATCAAAAAGGCCTACAGGAACTTGGTGAAAAAACACCATCCAGATAAAGTACGTAACTTAGGGCAAGCCGCAGAGGAGGCCGCAAAAGAAAAATTTCAACGTATTCAAAAAGCATACGAAGACATTAAGAACGAACGAGGATTTTAGCACATCATGAACGATTTTATATTTTATTTACGACTTGGCTTTGAGCATATTTTAGACATAAACGCTTATGATCACTTGCTTTTTTTGGTGGCCATGTCGCTGCCATTTGTATTTAAACAATTGCGATTGTTGCTTTTGCTGGTAACGGCATTTACGGTTGGCCACACCCTGTCTCTTTGGGCCGCATCGGCTGGTATTATCCGTTTTTCTTCCAACTGGATTGAGTTTTTAATCCCCATCACGATAGTACTCACCGCCCTACATACATTGTATTGGAATAACAGCTTGGAACGCAAACCGTCTTTGCCATTTTTTGTGCTTGCTGCCTTTTTTGGCATCATCCACGGACTTGGTTTTTCGGGCTATTTTTCTATGGTTTTTCCGCACAAATCAATAGGCCTTCCGCTGTTGTATTTTACCTTGGGTATTGAACTGGCACAGCTTCTTGTTGTGGCCTTGGTTGTTCTAGCCAACAGTATTTTGAGCAACGTCTTTAGGGTTTCAAAACGCGACCGCCTTTTGGTAGGCAGTAGCATAATTATAGGTATTTTAGTGCCTATTTTAATTACGGCAACCAAAGCACTATGAACAAAGCTGAAAAGAAACAATTGCGCTATGACACAGCCTATATGCGCATGGCTATGGAGTGGGCCAAGCTATCGCATTGTCAACGCAAGCAAGTAGGGTCACTTATTGTCAAGGACCGTATGATTATTTCTGACGGCTATAATGGAACCCCCACCGGTTTTGAAAATGCTTGTGAAGACCAAGCGCACTACACCAAATGGTACGTATTACACGCTGAGGCAAATGCGATTATGAAAGTGGCCTCTTCCACCCAATCTTGCGCAGGAGCAACCCTCTACATTACACTGTCGCCCTGCAAAGAATGTAGTAAGCTTATCCATCAAGCAGGCATCAAAAGAGTGGTCTATGCAAAAGCATACAAAGATGTTTCTGGCATTGAATTTTTAGAACGGGCAGGCGTAGCAGTCGTTGCTTTGACCCAAGACTAACCCTTCATTTTTTCTTTAATCTTAAGGGCTATTTTTAGAATAGTAAGTAAGATAATAGCACAGAGACTTGCCCCAACCCCTATCACTGCGGCAAAACTTTCTCCTTCAAGCGGCTCCTCAAAATCGATGTGGAATAAATTAAAAATCAGCAAGCCAGCAGCCAAAACTAAAAAGATATATATAAGTACTTTCATGTGTTTATAATTGTTGTTTTTTAATGGTCACACGTAACCTTTGATGTTAAAAAATAAGCATCCCTTTGTATGTTACTACTTATTTTTAACATGTCGGTTTCATTAGTTAAATAATTGTTGAACATTACCTGCAAATAACTTTACGGCAATTGCCATAAGAACCACGCCAAATATTTTACGGATTACGCCAATACCAGAAGGACCTAATACTCGCTCAATGCGTTTGGAAGATTTCAATACAATATAAACAATGACAATATTGATTACAATAGCAACAATAAGATTGGCCAAGTTGTATTCAGCACGTAGCGAAAGAATAGAAGTCAGCGTTCCTGCACCCGCAATAATGGGGAATGCAATGGGTACAATAGACGCTGTTTCTGAAGATTCGTCTTTGTAGAGTTGTATGCCTAAAATCATTTCCAGTGCCAAAAAGAATATAATTAGCGCTCCAGCCACCGCAAAGGAGTTGACGTCAATGCCAATAAGACTTAGAATTTGTTCACCCAAAAATAAAAATCCAATCATAATTAGCCCGGCAACTAAAGAGGCTTTTTCGGACTGAATATGCCCAACCTTTTGCCGCAGGCCAATAACAATGGGAATGCTGCCAATAATATCGATGACGGCAAACAATACCATGGTGCAAGTGACGATTTCTTTTATGTTAAACATGGCTCAAAGATACTTTATTTATGTTTCAAAATTGTAGTTTAGCAGCATGTTTCAATTGGGCAAAACGCTAGTTTCAGAAACGCTTTTTGAGCAAGCTTTCACTTGCGATTTAACAGCGTGCAAAGGGGCATGTTGTGTGGAGGGCGAAGCTGGCGCACCGCTAGAAACAGCGGAAATAAGCCAGCTCAAAGAACACTGGACAACCCTTAAGCCCTTTCTGACAAAAGAAGGCATAGCGGCCATCGAGGTACAAGGCGTAGCCACCCGGAATGCATTTGAGGAGTGGGAAACCCCCCTGATTGACGGCAAGGCATGCGCATATATTGCTTATGACAGCAAAGGCGTTGCGCAGTGCGGCATTGAGCAAGCCAACAAGAAACAAGCGACCAATCTCCAGAAACCCATCTCATGCCATCTCTATCCCGTCCGTGTGAAAAACTACAGCGCATTTGTGGCAGTCAACTACCACGAATGGTCCATATGTGCGCCAGGCTGCTCACTTGGGGCAGCACTAAAACAACCGCTTTATCAATTTGTGAAAGGGGCACTGGTGCGAAAGTTTGGGCAGGCGTGGTATGATGCCTTGCATGCGGCGGCGCAAGATTTTGATGCTAACAACAATTGTTAGACAATACCCTTACCATACAGACTCTTACAAGTAGCTGAATATCAATATTTTACAAATAGACCATTTTTTAATCTTTTGTAGGAAAAGCCTTAGTTCTTGTTAAAAACTAAAAGGCATTGTGGAAAAGTATGGCTTTTATTTGGTCATTTTTTTTGGAATATTTGTAAGGAAATTATTTATCCCAAAAACCCTTTAAAAAGAAATTATGCCAAATGCTATAGAACCCATATTGTCTGAAAACAAAAATCGCTTTGTAATTTTCCCAATTGAGCACCACGATATTTGGGAATGGTATAAGAAGTCAGAGGCGTGTTTTTGGACAGCTGAAGAGATTGATTTACATCAAGATTTGACAGATTGGTCTACGAAGCTGAATGATGATGAGCGTTATTTTATAAAACACATCTTGGCATTTTTTGCAGCATCGGACGGTATTGTAAATGAGAATTTGGCTGAGAACTTTGTAAACGAGGTGCAGTACAGCGAGGCGAAATTTTATTATGGGTTCCAAATCATGATGGAAAACATCCATTCTGAGACCTATTCTCTATTGATAGATACTTACGTTAAGGACGAAGCGGAAAAGAATAATTTATTTCAAGCTATTGAGGTGTTTCCTGCCATCAAGAAAAAAGCAGATTGGGCATTACGTTGGATAGATTCAGATTCTTTTGCAGAGCGTCTTATTGCTTTTGCAGCTGTAGAGGGAATCTTTTTCTCAGGGGCTTTCTGTTCTATTTTCTGGCTTAAAAAGCGTGGACTTATGCCAGGGCTAACATTCTCAAATGAATTAATTTCTCGTGACGAGGGCATGCACTGTGACTTTGCGGTTCACTTGCACAACAAACACTTGGTAAACAAAGTGCCACCCGCTCGTATCCGCGAAATTATTATCGATGCCTTAAATATTGAGCGTGAGTTTATTACGGAATCACTACCGATTAGTCTAATCGGAATGAACTCCAAACTGATGACGCAATATTTGGAATTTGTTACCGACCGTCTACTTGTTGAGCTTGGCTTAGAAAAAGAGTTTAATGTATCCAACCCATTTGACTTTATGGATATGATCTCGCTTCAAGGAAAAACGAATTTCTTTGAAAAGCGTGTATCGGAATACCAAAAAGCAGGGGTGATGAACCAAGAAACAGAGGAAAAAGAGAAGTATTCTTTCGGCGACGACTTTTAGTCATCCGAAAAAAGTGCAGCATCGATATTCACCAATAATATCCGCGCAGATTAACCAATAAAACCAAACGACATTATGTATGTAGTAAAAAGAGATGGGCGTAAAGAACCCATTATGTTTGACAAAATTACCGCCCGGGTTCGTAAACTCTGCTATGGATTCAATGAACTTGTAGATCCCGTAAAGGTGGCCATGAAAGTTATTGAAGGCCTATACGATGGCGTTACCACTTCTGAACTCGATAGTTTGGCAGCCGAAACAGCCGCTTCCATGACAACCGTTCATCCCGACTACGCCCAGCTAGCCGCACGGATATCTGTTTCTAACCTTCACAAAAACACCAAGAAATCTTTTTCTGAAACCATGGCAGACCTCTTTGAGTATGTCAATCCACGTACAGAAAAGAAATCACCGCTTCTTTCCGAGGAAGTAAACAACGTAATTCAAGACAATGCCGAGTTGCTGGATTCTACCATTATCTACAACCGTGATTTTGGCTACGATTATTTTGGGTTCAAAACGCTTGAACGTTCATACTTGCTCAAAATCAATGGGAACATTGCTGAACGACCACAACATATGCTGATGCGTGTTTCTGTGGGTATTCACCCAACCGACCTGGATGCTGCGATAGAGACGTACCACTTGATGTCCAAAAAGTATTTTACACACGCCACACCAACTCTATTTAACTCGGGTACACCAAAGCCGCAAATGTCGTCTTGCTTTTTGTTATCCATGCGTGATGATAGCATTGATGGGATTTACGACACCCTTAAGCAAACGGCTAAAATTTCACAGTCTGCTGGAGGCATTGGCTTGTCTATTCACAACGTCCGTGCGACAGGATCTTATATTGCAGGCACCAACGGTACGTCAAACGGTATTGTGCCCATGCTGCGTGTTTATAACGACACAGCCCGCTATGTTGACCAAGGTGGTGGAAAGCGAAAAGGCTCATTTGCCATTTATGTTGAGCCATGGCATGCAGATATCTTTGACTTTTTAGACTTAAAGAAAAACCACGGTAAGGAAGAAATGCGCGCACGTGATTTGTTCTATGCTATGTGGATTCCAGATTTGTTTATGAAACGTGTGGAAGAAAACACGGAATGGACACTAATGTGCCCTAACGAATGTCCAGGGCTTTACGATTGTCACAGTGAGGAATTTGAAGAAATGTACCTCAGATATGAAAAGGAAAATCGTGGGCGTAAGACCATCAAAGCGCGTGAGCTATGGGAGAAAATCTTAGAATCTCAGATTGAGACAGGAACGCCATATATGCTCTATAAAGACGCTGCAAATCGCAAGTCGAATCAAAAGAACCTCGGAACCATCCGTTCGTCAAACTTGTGTACGGAAATTATGGAATATACTTCCAAAGATGAGGTTGCGGTATGTAACTTGGCTTCTATTGCACTGCCCATGTTTGTTAAAGATGGGACTTTTGACCACCAAGAGCTTTTTGACGTGACTGTTCGTGTGACGAAAAACCTAAACAAGGTAATTGACCGAAACTATTATCCCGTTAAAGAGGCGGAGAATTCCAATATGCGTCACCGTCCAGTGGGCTTAGGCGTTCAAGGTCTTGCGGATACGTTTATCAAACTTCGTTTGCCCTTTACTAGCGAAGATGCACAAACCTTAAACCAAGAGATTTTTGAAACCATTTACTTTGCTTCGCTAACGGCTTCTAAAGATTTGGCAGAAGTTGAAGGTCCTTATAAAACCTACAAAGGGTCACCGATTTCTAAAGGTGAATTCCAACACAATATGTGGGGCATTAAAGACGATGAGCTAAGTGGTCGTTGGGATTGGGAAGGTTTACGCAAGCAAATCAAAAAGCATGGTGTTCGCAACTCCCTATTGATGGCTCCGATGCCAACAGCATCTACGTCTCAAATTTTAGGAAATAACGAATGCTTTGAGCCGTACACCTCCAATATCTACACAAGACGTGTGTTATCTGGTGAGTTTATTGTGGTGAACAAACACTTGTTGGAAGACTTGGTAAATCTTGGCCTTTGGGATGAGGAAATGAAGCAAGAATTAATGCGTGCAAACGGATCGATTCAACACATAGAAACCATTCCTGCCGAGATTAGAGAGCTTTACAAGACAGTTTGGGAAATGAGCATGAAGGACATCATTGATATGTCTCGTCATCGCGGATATTTCATTGATCAGTCGCAATCGCTTAACTTGTTTATGGAAGGCGCAACCATGTCCAAACTCACTTCAATGCACTTTTATGCATGGAAGTCTGGCTTAAAAACAGGGATGTATTATTTGCGCACGAAGTCGGCTGTTGATGCCATTAAATTTACCGTCAATAAAAAAGCGGAAACGGCAGAAGTACCTGCAGCCTCTACCAAGCCAAAAGCTAAGGCGGCTGTGGCAGTAGAACCCCTTTCTCCATCTGAGCTAAAAGAAATGCTAGCTAAGTCTAAGGAAAGCGAAGACGACGACTGCCTTATGTGTGGGTCCTAATAACCAACCATTCATAAATAAAAAGAGCGCTTCTTATGAAGCGCTCTTTTTTTTTGAGACAGTCTTACTTATTAGCTGGTTTTTCCATGCGCATCGTGGTATTCAACTAATAGATTAGTAGTTGCATTTAACAGGTCTTTAGTTTCAACAAGAACATTAAAGTATAAGGTCGTATTTTTTGGACTAGACTCTTCTTGGCGAGTTCTTTCAACCTGCTTTTGAATTTTTTCTACAACTAGATTATTTATTTCCTGTTTGGTATCGATAATATGACCAAGTTTGTCAAAGGATCTGTTATCAAATACAGTTTTTATATCTTCAAAAAACGCTTCAAATCTTAGATAGACTTCTTTAAGCTCTTTGTACTGACTGAATTTTAACTTTTTATGATTGTTGTTAACGTGCTTGTAACATACCTTAGTTATGTATTCTAAAGATTGCGACATATCGTGTAAATACCCCAAAATATTGATGTAAAAATTACTCGCATGTATACTGGAATCGTCAAGGTTCTTTATGAAGTAAAAAATATTATCGCGTAATTCATCTACTTCACTTGAAAGCTTTACAATTTGCTTTTTGTTTTTCTTTAAAATAGCAACATCCTCCAAAGCAAGTCCATTAATGGCGCTGGTATAAATATTATTACTTCTTTTAATAACAATCGAAATGTTTTTAGCGCTTTCATGCACCACTCCTTGCACAGAACCGCTCTCAGAACTTTTCAAGCTATCCATGCCAGAGTTTAATTCAATGTTTTTGTGGGCTAGATAATTTCGATAGAGTAATATTACCGTCAGCAAAATTAATATAGGCGTTATTACAGGGGGATTCCAATTGATTAAAAACAGTACAATCCCCGAGGCAATAAATGCTCCAAAAGCAGTTGCAAACCAACCTCCAATTACATTCAACACTCCTGAGACTCTATATACAGCACTTTCTCTTCCCCAGGCCCTATCTGCAAAAGACGTTCCCATAGCAACCATAAAAGTAACATAGGTTGTAGAAAGGGGTAATTTCATGGTAGTGGCAATGGCGATAAGAATACCAGCAACCATAAGGTTGACTGAAGCACGAATCAAATCAAAAGCAGGAGCTTCAATACTTTGATCTTTGGTTATTTTTATTTCTGGGGTTTTAAACCTTTGCTCAATTGTTTCTTTTGCCCCTTTTGGAATAATAACACTAAAATAGTTGGCCAGCTGCGTAGCGCCTCTGACAACAGATCGAGAAATCAAATTAGGTTCAAACTTCTCATGTGTATCTGTTTGACGGGATAAGCCGATTTCGGTTTCTGCAACGGTTTTGGCTTTTTTAGAAAACCAAAGTGTGAGTACCATAATTGCCCCAGCAATAAACAGCAGCAGTGGCTCAGCAGGCACCTTTTTGTCTAAAACCTCCATAGAAAACAATGAGGCATCTACACCTGAAACAGACCACGCTTCATAAGAGTGGTAAGCCGCCATAGGAACCCCTATGAAATTCACCAAATCATTACCAGCAAAAGCCAGCGCTAAACCAAACGTTCCTACAGCAATAACAACCAACAGGACGGTTTTTTTAGTGAGGTATTCAAATAAATATGACAAAACAAGCCACAAAGCAAAACTCCCCAAAATGATAAATATTTCATTTCCCTCAATGGATCCTTTTAGTGTTTTGTAGTAGGGCGTCCCTTTTAATCCTTTTAAAAAGATGAAGTAAGTAATGGACGTTAGCGCAACAGCGCCAAAAACAGCGCCAAAATTCTTCACCTTTTTTTGTATTTGAAAGGTGAAAATAAAACGAGAAACCCACTGTACTAAGGCACCCACAGAGAATGCAATAAGCACCGATAACAAAATCCCTCTAATAATTTCAAGGGCTTTTTTGGTGTTGATATAGTTGCCCAAATCAGCAACGGTTTGTGTTTCGGACACGCCTATTTTAATGAGTGACATCACAACAGCAGCCCCTAATAAGTTAAAAACAATGGAAACCGTGGTTGAAGTGGGAAGCCCCAAAGTATTAAAGAAATCCAGCAGTAAGATATCGGTTATCATCACCGCCATAAAAATGTACATGATTTCGTCAAAGTTGAACATGGCAGGTATAAAAATGCCCTTCCTAGCAACCTCCATTAAACCACTAGAATATACCGCTCCTACAAAAATACCAAGACTTGCAAAAATCATGATGGTTCTCAGGGAAATAGCTTTTGATCCTATAGCAGAGTTTAAGAAGTTAATGGCATCATTACTAACCCCTACTATCAAGTCGGCGATGGCTAGAACAGCCAAAGCAATAATCATGAATAAATAAATGTTTTCCATAGTTTCTAGCTGTATTTATGTACAAAAATCATCAATATGATTGAACGAAATGTTATTAGAATGTTATATTAAAAATGAATGTCAAAACCGATTCTAAACGTGATGTTGTCTTCAGCCCCGTCAAGCGTTGTATAACTAATATCACTTTGAACTTTTAGTTTATGACCTACTACAAACCTGTTAAAGCCTAGCGTATATTGCTTTACAGGCGCACTACCTGTAATGGCTTCGTATGCAATAGATGTATAACGCCCAGCGAGCTCGTAATTATTTTTAAACAAATAACCCGCTTGAAGATTTAATGCATTTCCTGTAAGCACTATATCTCCCGTGGGAGTATTGTTCAATTCTGTAGCAATTTCATTGTCAGCAGTACGCTTGGCATACTCCCCCATAAACGAGAATCCGTTGTATTTAAACATGGCATCAACAAAAATGGTAGTTTGGTCTGTTTGGTAGATAGATCCGTCTTGACGAATCATATAATCTCCAGCAAAACCTCTTTCTCTGACCGCATCTTGGTTATAGTTATAGGTAACACTGGCCATCAACTTTGGTGTTACTTCTCTTTTGAGATCGGACTGCACATAATCCCCTTTGGATTTAAATGCGCCGAAAGGCAATAGCTCAACACGCGCAGTGTATTGGAGTCCACCTTCATTTCCTTCCGTAACATTTCTTCCCTCGCCTTGTGAGATGGAAAATTTCTCACGCATCAAAAAGGTTCCACCCAGACTTGATATGTGGCGCAATTGAATGCCTAAATCACGATCTAATGTAAATCGACTATTCAATAAGGAACGATCGATTAACTGTAGATTTCCCGAAGAAATAACACGCTCTATGTTACCAGGTAATTTTGTCTGTCCGGCCCAGAATTCCCAGTTTTTGGCAAATTTCCACATGATTACCGCGTCCAAAATGTAGCGGGGGGTATTTCTGTTAAATTCATTTGCACCCGAAAGATCCCTATTCGATAAACCAAGCTCAATTTTGTATTTTAATTTTGGACTGTAAGCGAAACCATCAAACTTTAGTCGCGCACGGCGGACAATAAAATTGTGATCAGGACTGTTGTAGCTTTCGCCATTGTGATCCCATGAAGACATGGAGCGCACTTGAAATCTTGGTGCAAATTTGATGCTAAACGTACTGTCTTTGGCAACAAAATTTAACATTCCTTTTCCAAAGGAAGTGTCGCTTATTTCTTGAGATTGTACGCTAAAGCTTATAAAAATTATAAATAGAAGTAATAGTTTGTTTTTCATTAGTGTTGGTTATTAGCTTTTGTCAGGCACAAAAGTGAACAACTAATGTTAACAGAACGTTTCTTTAAAATTAAATATTAAATAGACTGCCTGGCCAAGGCAGTCATATTTAGGAATCCATTATTACTAGTCGACAAAAACTAATAAACAATAATGAATAATGTGTCTAAGACAACTCAAAATTAAGAAGCAGATTCATCGGTATTGTAATATAAATGTTATTTAATTATTAAGTAATAAAGTCAGTTTTTAATATTACGCCATCTCAGCACCGAATGTTAACTTAATGTAAACAAAAAGTTGATTTATTGTTAATTATTGCTTAATATTGATCATGGAAAGAATCCTAAAGACATTCCTGATATGAAAAAATATTTGATAGGAGCCACACTTTTTTTATTCGCTTCTCTATGTGCACAAGAGTCAAACAAGCCTTGTTTTGAAAAAAAAGAAAACCGTGTTAGTGCTGTATATTACCACGATAACGGGGAAGTATCACAAACGGGATACTTTAATAGTGAGGGGAAATTAGATGGCGTTTGGACAAGTTACGATACTGCAGGCAACAAGGTTTCTCAAGGACATTATTCCAATGGTGTCAAAACGGGGCAATGGTTGTTTTGGTTCGATGGTACGCTTAAAGAAGTAGATTTTGTAAACGCCAAAATCGCCAACGTTAACGAATGGCATCAAAAATTGGGTGTAGCGTTAAACACAAACCAATAAAAAAAGCTCCCAAACGGGAGCCTTTTTTATAATTCACTTTTTTCTATTCAGCCCAACCAACAGCCCAGTCTGGTATATCAGCACCATTTCCAGCACCAGTAGCACCTGTATTGGCACCAACATAGGTGTAGCCACCCCAATCCCACTCGGTAGGAGCATTTATATAATTAAAATTCTCAATTACTAGGTCACCGTTAGCAAGTCTTTCTTGCGCGATACCATCTGAACTTTTTATTTTCATTCCTAAGCTAATGCCATCGACCACAAAATTTCTATAAGTTAGATTTCCTCCGCCTTCTTTGAAGTAAATGGCTCCTTCTGAGTTGCCAAGACCATCAACAATCATAGTAACATTTGAAATGGTTGCAGTTGTAACGGGTTCTAAACTTCCATCGTCTCCATTGTTGGAACCTTCAATACCCGCTTTGGTAATACCTTTTATAAAAGCGTTGGTAATGGATCCTGTAAATCCGTCTGCAAAATCTATAGAATCATCGCCAGAGTTGATAGAAACTAAATTTTCTGCATCAACAGCACCACCAAAAAACTCAATACCATCATCTCCTCCATTTACGGAAGACACGTTACTAAACACAGTTCCCGACCCAACTCCAAACAAGGTAATTCCATTAAATTCTTTTTCATTGGTAAAGGTTGCTCCAGTATATTCAACTCTTAGATACGTAATAGAACCCGAGCTGTCTGTGTTATCTGTTCCTCCATAAGTCAAATCACCCACTTCAGAAGTAACATCTACTCCAGCATTCGTCACTCCATATCCAGCAATGGCCAAGCCACCCCACGCACCAGGAGATTGTGTTTCTGCTGTCATTACCACAGGATTAGTAGCAGTTCCACTTATGTTAATGGTCGCTCCACGCTCTACACCAACATAGGCAGTAGTTCCAGTTCCCGCAGCAGCCGTAATGGTGGTTCCGGCAGGTATGTTAAGTGTTGCTCCTTGTTTTACAACCAAGGCGCCTGTTAGCGTATAGTTTAGTGTTGGATTTAAAGAAATAGTTCCGTTTTGAATAATGCCTTGAAAATTATTAGGGTCTAATTCAAAAGAACTACTAGGTGCTGTAGCATTTTCATCGTCAATGGTACAGTTAAGCATCAGTATGCTTGTCAAAATCAATATAAGTATGGTTTGATTATTCATTTTTAATTATTAAATTCTTTACAAAGCTCGCCGAACAAAGTCACTCTAGTTTTAGGTAATTATTAAGCGTTTGTTATAGTTTTCTAAAAACAAAGAATAAAAACCAAGGGTGCTTAACATTCAATTAAAATTTATAGCCAATAGATAAACTTAAGTTAACACCCTTTTTATACGCATCAAGAACTACTTCTTGGGTGCCAGGAGTGTTGTACACTTCTTGAATTCTAGAGATTGTAGGATTTAGAAGATTTTTTGCAGATAACCCAAAAGAGAACTGCTTCATCGTACTTTTTACAACAAAATCTAAAGTGCCATAGCTCTTATCAATCACATTACCTTTATTCAATGTACCAATTGTATTTAGTTGGTCTGAAAAATAGGAATATGCAACAGTTCCCTGAATCGATTTGTCCGTATCAAACTCTTTTACGTAAGAAACATCCGCATTCAAAAGAAAATCGGACGCACCAGTCAACTCACTAGAGTCAAACGTAAAATTGGCGCTATAGTCCGTTTCATCCGTTACTTTCTGAGTGTCTAAATCTTGAACGGTTTGAAGCAGGGAGATATTTAGTCCTCCAGAAATTTTGTCGTCAAATTCATCGTCATCTGCGTTAAAGCGGAGAAGATTTTTTTTCAACTCAAGCTCCAAACCATATACTTCTGCCTGCTTTCCTGTGTTGATATAGGATATATCGTTGGAGGTGGAATTAATAAAAATACTGTTGATTGGATTTTGAATCAATTTTCCAAAGACCGTAGCAGAAATTAGCTCATCATCATTTGGGAAATATTCCCACTTCAAATCGGCATTCCAATTAGTGGATTCGTACACATAATTGTTTCCTCTGTAAACTTGAGTTACCTCTTCATACAGCATATTTACACGCTCTTTGAACTGTGGCAACGTGTAGGTTTTGCTTGCGGCAAACTTAAAATTCATGTTTTCTTTGAGTATATATTTTGCAGATAGTGATGGTAATAACTTTTCTTTGATAAAGGCAATACGCTCTTCGTTTGATGATTGAAGTGTGAGGTAATCAATTTCTATGGCGATCATCTCTGCACGAAGTCCTAAAAGGATAGAAAACCTAGAGTTAAAATTCCACATTCCATTTACAAAACCAGCGTTAATATATTGTCCGCCGCTGTAGGTTTGTGGTTTTTGTTGATTGATGAAGTAGAGCGAATTTAAATTAGTATTATTAAAAAACCCATCGAAATTAGCAATCTCTATATTATAGACACCAGCTTGATTGTTAAGTCTGAACTCGTATTGCTGCGATTCAAAATCAATAAATTTATACCGTCCACTGAAACCAAAATCGAATACTCCTTTTACCTCATCTTCTTTGTCGCGCAAGGTCCATTTGTCAAAAATAGTGACAGCTATTTCGTCCTCTGAGAGATCTTGAAAGAAACGGTGGTTGTAAATCGGACTACCAGAAATTAAGACATAGTCACTACTTCGGTTGGGTCTAAAATCGCGGCCCGCTGTGTTTTGCATTCGGTCTGGAATACTACTTTTCAACTGATTCAGCCCTACATGCCAATTTATACGGTGGTTTTTAAATAAATCATGAGTTCCGCTCAACTGATTCACAACTAGGGTTGTTTGTTCAAAGGTGTTTCGTTGAATGAACCCAACCCCATTATCATTTTCAGTAACGGCGTTATCAAATTCAATATCAAAACCAGTGTATTCATCATGATTTTGCGAAGAGCTATTTATAAACAAACTCGTGAATGACAGCTTATTATTGGGGTTAATTCGCCAATTAAAACTTCCCATAGCAGTAGTATTGGTGTTGTACTGATACACATTTTTGTAAAAGTCTTGTCGCGTATATCCATCAGCACCCACTTTTCCTCGGCTTGGCCCTTCTTTAAAAAAAGTATTATTATCAAAATTGAGGGTTATAAATGTGCTTAACCGACCCTCTTCTCCAAGTGTAAATGCCTTACCACCAGTGAGTTTAATCCCTCCATTAAGTAAAAAGCCTGTTTCTTTTCTATTCCAGCTTGCTCCCCAATTTGATGTGGCGGTAGGGTTAGTCGGTACAGAAGGCGTATAAAACCCAAACACGTTGGGGCCATCTGCCGCGTAAAAAGGATTCGTTCCAACGGTATTTGAATTTCCACCAGCATTGAGGTTTAAATTTAAGTAAGGTTGACCGCTAAAATTTTTGGAATCAATATTAATATTTGCACCTCCAAAATCTGCATAATTTTTTGAGCTGAATGTTTTATTGATGCCTATATTTTCGACAATGTCTGTTGGGAATAGCCCTAGCTCAATGTTTTTTAGTGCTGGATTGTTAGAAGGAAGCGGCAACCCATTAAGAGTGGTTACATTATAGCGATCTCCTAAGCCTCGTACAAAAATGCCTTTAGCACTATTCTGCTTGGACACTCCCGCGGTTTTTGTCACAGCAGTAGCTACATCACCAACGCCTTTTCTGGTCAATTCTTGTGCGCCTATGGCTGTTTTCATAACCACAGCTTGTTTTTGTTGCAATAACAATGCACGTTCAGTTTCTCGGGTTACAGATGTTTTTACCACAACTTCATTTAAAGAAACACTATTCGCCTGGAGAATGACATCAATGGTGTTGGTTTTTCCGATTTCAACGGCTGTTATAATTTCAATAGTTTCATAGCCCACATAACTAAACTGCACGGTGTAAATGCCTGGCGCTAATTGGTCTAAAAGGTATTTACCATCAAAGTCTGTAGTTGTTCCTTTGGATGTGCCTTTAATCAATACATTGGCAAAAACAAGTGGCTCATTCCCAAACTCTTTATCTGAGAGTAGCCCAGCAATGGCTCCAGTTTCTTGCGCCGATAGACCAAAGGAAACTACAGATAATACGAGTATTAAAAAGAATTTAATTTTCATATAAGTTTAAAAATCTAATTTTTTTCAAAAGTACATTTGATTGAACCGTATTGTGGTTTCCGGTTTTTTATATAATCATCACTTAAACGTTATCAAACACTATCAAATTCTACATTGTCTAAACATTAACTTAACATTGCAAATTACTATCTTGCAACAATGAGTAAGACCATGAATTGGGAGCAACTGCTATCTCTTAAACGCAAAGGAGATAAGCAAAAACGAATCCGTGCGGAGCAAGACCCTACCCGAAGTGGTTTTGAAGTAGATTACGACCGTATTATCTTCTCTGCAGCCTTTCGAAACCTGCAAGACAAAACACAAGTCATTCCCTTTTCAAAAACCGATTTTGTGCATACACGCCTTACGCATTCGCTTGAAGTTTCAGTTGTTGGGCGGAGCTTGGGACGGATGGTCGGACAACGTTTATTGGACAAATATCCTGAGCTCAGTACCACACATGGCTATACCATAAACGACTTTGGTGCTATTGTCGCCGCGGCTTCACTGGCTCACGATATTGGCAATCCACCCTTTGGTCATAGCGGGGAACAGGCCATAGGCGATTATTTTGCCAATGGCGCAGGAGCTAGCTATAAAAACCAACTCACCCCAACGCAATACCAAGATCTCACCCATTTTGAAGGCAATGCCAATGGACTTAAAATTTTGATGGAATCTAGAGAAGGCGTTCCTGGCGGCTTGCGTTTGAGTTATGCGACACTAGGCGCTTTTACCAAATATCCCAAGGCATCACTGCCGCATAAGCCCACCAAGCACGTAGCTGATAAAAAATTTGGGTTTTTTAACGCCCAACAAACCGATTACCAAGCCGTAGCAAAAGACTTAGGGCTTATGGACTCAACCAATAAAATGATGCGTCATCCACTTGCCTATTTGGTGGAGGCAGCAGACGATATTTGTTATACTCTTATCGATTTTGAAGACGGTATTAACCTTGGGTGGATTTCTGAAGACTATGCTTTGGAATACCTTATAAAACTGGTAAAGGATACCATAGACACGGGCAAGTATCAACAGCTGACCACCAAAACCGATCGACTGGCCTACCTACGTGCCCTGTCCATCAGCACGCTGATACAAGAAGCGGCACAGCTGTTTATGCAGCATGAGCAGGAAATAATGGAAGGCAACTTTCAAACATCGCTAACGGATAGAAGTCAGTATAAGGCCCAAATCAAAGATATCATCGACCTAAGCGTGCGCAATATTTATCAAGCACAAGAGGTTATCGAAAAAGAACTCAAGGGCTATCAAGTCATACACCGATTGCTGGATGTGTTTGTAGGTGCAGCAGTGCGCAGTAAAGCGGACAAGGCTTCAGCGTTTGATAAACTTGCGCTACAATGCCTTCCAGACACGCTTGCACTTCCCCAAGACGACACCTATCAGTTGTTGTTGAACATCAGTTGCTATGTTGCAAGTCTCACAGACGGCAAAGCATTGGAATGGTACCAAAAAATGGCGTAATGGAACAGGTTTTTGACGACACTTTTTTTATGAAAAAGGCTCTTGTTGAGGCACAAATTGCCCTTGAAAAGGATGAAGTGCCAGTCGGTGTAGTCGTTGTAGCCAATAACAGCATTATTGCGCGCGCGCACAACCTTACCGAAGCCCTTACCGATGTGACAGCCCATGCCGAAATGCAAGGCATCACGGCTGCGGCCAATGCCATAGGCGGGAAATACCTTCAGGGGTGTACCCTATACGTAACACTTGAACCATGTAGCATGTGTGCTGGGGCATTGTCTTGGAGTCAAATTTCTAGAGTAGTTTTTGCTGCCGACGATCCTAAACGTGGCTATCGCCAACAGGGAACGCTGTTGCATCCTAAAACAGAAGTGGTTTCAGGAGTTATGGCTGATGAGGCACGAAAATTATTACTGCAGTTTTTTAACGAAAAAAGAGGCTAGGTTTTCTTCTTCCTTTTTTCAGGCTCTAGCGTTTCCTTCATTTTTTTGAGGTTTTCTGGAGAAAGCGTGTAGTCTTTGAGTTGCTTTCCTTTCCAGCGGTGTACCAAAAAAATGGGCATATAAATAAAGAAACCCGTAGCTACAGCTAGACCAATCCATTTTTCGCCTAATGCCAAATCGTCTTGGCGTATGACATAACCCGCAATGATGTTGGCAATAACAAGCACAAAAAAGATGCGTAAAAACCACTTCATTTATTCTGGCTTTGGCTTCACAATCAACGATAATTCAGCAAGTTGCTCTGTGTCTAGTGGTGCCGGCGCATCAATCATCACATCACGACCGCTATTGTTTTTAGGAAACGCAATATAATCCCGGATGGTTTCCTTGCCGTCCAATATGGCCACCAAACGGTCAAAGCCCAAGGCAATTCCACCATGTGGAGGCGCACCATAGGTAAAGGCATCCATCAAAAAGCCAAATTGCGCTTTGGCTTCTTCGTTGCTAAACCCAAGCAGGGAAAGCATTTTTTCTTGGGTACTTCTATCGTGAATACGAATAGAACCACCACCAATTTCGTTTCCGTTTAAAACCAAGTCATAGGCTTGTGCCACTACGGCTTTTGGATTGCTTTCCAATTGCGAGAGGTGCGCTGGTTTTGGCGCGGTAAACGGATGGTGCATGGCGTGTAAGGCTCCGCTTTCTTCATCTTCCTCAAACAGTGGAAAGTCCACCACCCAAAGTGGTGCAAATTCGTCTGGCTTCCGCAATTCCAATGCCTCGGCAAGGGCCATGCGAAGGGCACTCAATTGGGTTCTAGTTTTGTTTGTTTCACCTGCCATCACAAGAATTAAATCTCCTGCTTTTGCTTCACAGGCTGTAGCCCAAGTAGCTAGCGCATCGTTATCAAAAAACTTATCTACCGACGATTTGAATGTAACGTCTTCGTTGCATTTTACCCAAACTAATCCGTTGGCGCCAATTTGTGGGCGTTTCACCCAATCAATCCACGCATCTATTTGTTTTCTAGACCAAGTAGCAGCACCGGGAACAGCTATGCTAACAACCAGTTCTTGACTATCAAACACACCAAAGCCTTTGTTTTGTGCCAAGTCATTAAGTTCTGTAAAGGTCATGCCAAAACGAATATCCGGTTTGTCGTTTCCATAGGTTTTCATCGCATCCTCATAACTTATCACAGGGAATGGCGCAGGGCTTATGCCGTGAATTTCTTCTAACAAATGGGATAAGAGGCCTTCAAAGCAGGCCATAATATCTTGTTGATGCACAAAAGACAATTCACAGTCTATTTGCGTGAATTCAGGTTGGCGATCGGCACGAAGGTCTTCGTCTCTAAAGCACTTCACAATTTGAAAGTATTTGTCCATACCACCTACCATTAGCAATTGCTTAAAAGTTTGTGGCGATTGTGGCAGTGCATAAAACTGGCCTTCGTTCATACGTGAAGGCACCACAAAATCACGAGCTCCTTCAGGAGTAGATTTTATCAAGTAAGGCGTTTCAACTTCTATAAAAGCTTGTTCCGCTAGATAATTGCGAACCAATAAACCAATCTTTGAGCGAAACAACAGGCTGTTTTGAACAGGGGTGCGTCGAATATCCAAATAGCGATACTTCATACGAAGATCTTCTCCGCCGTCAGTTTTATCCTCAATGGTAAAGGGAGGAGTTTGGGCTTCATTTAGGACCGTTAGCTCAGACACCAAGAGTTCGATATTTCCCGTGTCCATATTTGGGTTTTTGGCCTCTCGTTCTATTACAACCCCGGTGACTTGAATAACTGCTTCTCGTCCTATTTTACGTGCCTTTTCTAGTAGTGCTGCCGAACAGCGTTCTTCGTCCAAGACCAATTGGGTGATTCCGTAACGGTCGCGGAGATCTATCCACAACATAAAACCCTTGTCACGAACTTTAGCCGCCCATCCCGCTAGGGTAACTTCTGAACCAATATGTGTTTCACGTAACGCGCCGCAATGATGGCTTCTATACATCCTTTAAATTTTTTCAAAAATAGAATTAATCTACGACTAGCGACTTAAAAGTTAAACATTCCTTTTCTACAACGTGTTGGGCAAAAGGATGTCTGATCTTATTTTTTACAGTAGTCAAACCCATGCATTTCCGTCTGCGGTGACTCACGACTAGTTTCCTAAAGTTGCTTTAAAACGAATGGCCGCTCTTTTGCTTAAAAAGAACGTTACAGGAACAATCACCAATGTGAGAAAGGTCGCAAAAGTAAGTCCGAATATGACTGTCCAAGCAAGAGGCCCCCAAAAAATAACATTCTCCCCACCAAAATAAATTTGCGGATCGCCTGTAGCAAACAAACTAAAGAAGTTAATGTTTAGCCCGATAGCGAGTGGAATTAATCCCAAAACGGTTGTAATGGCGGTCAATAATACAGGGCGCAAACGGGCTTTTCCACCCGCAACAATGGCCTCAAATATGTCTTTTCTAGGAAGTAGATTATCATCTGTTATGCCAAGCGCTTTCCTTTTTCGGTCTATGAGCAATTGGGTGTAATCTAGCAAAACCACACTGTTGTTTACCACAATTCCTGCTAGGGAAATGATGCCCATCATGGTCATGATGATAACAAAGGTCATGTTGAAAAATACCAATCCAAGCATTACGCCAGTGAAACTCATAAAAATGGAAAATAAAATAATGAGGGGTTTGCTCACGGAGTTAAATTGAAAAACAAGCAGCAACATGATCAACAGTATGGCAAAGCCAAGCGCACTAGATAAAAATCGCATGTTTTCTTCTTGTTCGGCGATTTCTCCTGTAAAGGCATAATCGATTCCTTTTGGGATATTGAACCCTTGCAATTGGGTTTGTACTTGCCCCACAATTTCATTGGCATTGTAACCAGGGAGTATAGCAGAATAAACCGTTACCACACGGCGCATATTTTTGTGTTTGATGGCACTAAACCCTGCTACATTTTTGGTTTCTACTACCGCTGAAACGGGAATACTCTTAATCTGCCCACTGGCCATATCTCGGAAGGTAATGTTTTGGTTAAAGAGTGCAGAGGGGTTATACCGGTCTGCTTCTTGAAAGCGCACATTGATATCATAGTCTTCGCCGTCATTTTTATACACGCCTGCTTTTTCACCAAAAAGCGCACGTCGCAGTTGGAAACCAACCTGACCAGCGCTCACGCCCAGACTTCCTGCTTTTCTTCTGTCAACCGTAACTTCCATGCCCGGTTTGTTGCGGTTTACATCTACTTTTAACTCTTCTATGCCGGGGATGTTTTCCTTAATGATAAAGCTTCGCACTTCGTTTGCAACCTTGATGAGCTCAATATAATCACCTCCTGAAATTTCAATATTTATGGGATAGCCCACAGGAGGGCCGTTGGCATCTTTTTCTACGGATATACTCACGCCAGAAAATTTGCCTTGGAGGGCTTGCTGCACTTCGCTTCGAAGCACCTCACTAGACAGTCCACGGCGAAACTTATATTCGCGCATGGTGGCCGTAATTTTTCCTCTATGTGGCATTTCTGCTTGAGAACCGCCGTCTGTTTGTGGATTTCCAGCGCCTTCACCTACTTGTGATACAAGGGATTCCACCATAAAGTTGGTGTCCTCATCCATGTATTTTTCTTTGTTGACCGTTTCAATGACCACTTGCTCAATACCTTTGGTAATGGCATTGGTCTTATCAATGTCTGTTCCTTGTGGATATTCAATATATACGATGATTTGACTCGGCTCGTTGTCTGGGAAAAACTCCACTTTTGGACCGGCAATTCCGACCAAAACAAAGGATGTAATTAACAAGGCAATCGTTCCAAAAACAAAGGCATAGGCACGCCAACCCCGCATGGCAAATTGCAGTAGCCTTTCGTAGTTGCGTTCTAAATTATGGAGGAAGAATCGTTGAAACTTGTGGGCGAGCCCTTTGACAACATAGCGGTATAACCAAAATAGGGCTGCAATGGTAATCATAAAACTTCCAAAGCCTCTAGTCCCGGTGGAAATAAGCATAAAAAACAAGCCAATGCCTCCTAGTATTAGGCTTAGGCGAATGAGTCCTTTCTGGGTCATGTTTTTTTCTTCCACATCCATAAACTTGGATACCAACATGGAGTTGAACAGCAGTGCAACAAATAGCGATGATCCCAGAACAATGGAAAGGGTTATGGGAAAATAAATCATAAACTGCCCCATAATGCCCGGCCAAAAGCCCAAAGGAATAAAGGCTGCTACTGTCGTAGCTGTAGAAATGATGATGGGATATGCGATTTCACTAACGCCTGTTTTAGCAGCTTCAACGCGTGGCATCCCCTCTTTTTCAATAAGACGATACACATTTTCTACAACGACAATACCGTTGTCTACCAACATCCCAAGACCCATAACAAGCGCAAATAGCACCATGGTATTCATGGTATAACCCAAGGTTTGAAGGATAACAAAGGAAATAAACATAGACATGGGAATGGCAAAACCAACAAACAAGGCATTACGAAACCCTAGGAAAAAGGTAAGCACCGTTACCACCAGCAGTACACCAAAGAGAATGTTGTTTACCAAATCGTTGACTTGGTTGAGCGTCAGCGAGGACATATCGTTTGATATGGTCACGCTCAGGTCTTCTGGGAAGTCATTTTCTTGGGCCTCCAACACAATCTGTCGTATGCTAGTAGCCGCCTGAATCAAGTTTTTTCCACCGCGTTTTTTGACATCAAGCATAACCGTAGACACGCCAAAATCACGGGCAAAACTGGTCGTTTCTTTTTCTTTGAAGGATATGGATGCAATTTCCCCAAGAGACACCGTACCTTTTTCGTTGGTTACGACAAATTCTTCAAGTTCCGCGGGAGTACTAACCTCTCCAACTACACGGACACTTCTGCGTTGTCCCCCACTACGCATACTACCTGCCGAAACCGTCATGTTTTCGTTGGCAATGCTTTGCACGACGTCATTAAAACTCACCTTAGAAGCCATCATTTTTCGGATATCTACAGCGACTTCGATTTCTTTGTCTTGCGCCCCTCTAATATCAACAGCTTTGATTTCGTCCAACTGCTCAATGCGTTCTTCTAAAATTTCACCGTAGCTTTTGAGGCGTTCAATGGGGTAATCGCCCTGTACGCTCACGTTTAGAATGGGAAGCTCCTCAGAGAAATTTAAGTTAAAAACAGCAGGTTCTAGCTTGGCATTGTTAAAAGTTGGCCAGTCTTCCGAAGCAACCACTGCGTCCACTTCATCTTTGACGCGCTGCTTGGCTAGGTCTACGTCAATATCTTCATCAAATTCAATGGATACAATGGAATAATCGTCTTGGGAGGTGGAAGTGATTTCGGTAATATTGCTAATACCCTTGATGCCTTCCTCAAGTGGATCCGTAACAAAGCGCTCAATGTCTTGTGCTGTATTTCCAGGATAGGGGGTGCTTATAAAAATGGTTGTTTCTGTAATTTCGGGGAAGTTTTCTCTTGGCATATTAACGTATGCCGTACCTCCTAGAATTAGGAAAATACCCATCAGTACGTAAATAATAGTACTGTTTTTTATAGCCCAAACCGATAGACCAAAAGCGGAGTTGGATTTATTTTCTTGACTCATAAGGCATTTGTAATTCGGATGTTTTCATTTTCTTTAACCAAACGCGCCCCTTCGTAAATGACACGATCTTCGGGGTTTAATCCGCTGATAACTTCAACTACATCACCTTCAACAAGGCCAGTTTCAATAAATCTTTTTTCCGCCTTATTGCTATCAGTAACCACATATACATATTGCGTTCCTTCAAAATTTTCAGAAACAACTTCTAGCGGCACAACTAGGGCATCTGATTTTTGGTAGTCTACGAGTTTTACAACGGTTATGGTGTTGGGCGCAAGGGTTAGCTTGTTGTCTGCAGCAATAGTTACTTTAAAGGTCCTGTTGCCTGGGCTTATGTGGGTTCCCTTATGCGTTACACGACTTTGATATTGGTGATCAAACGATGGAATTTCAACGGTTGCTGCAGTACCTTTATCTATAGATGTATAATAACGCTCAGGCACATCAACATCAACATACATGCTTTGTAGATTTACCAAACGAAGCAAGGGGCTCATACCAGGGGAAACCAATTGACCTACTTCAGCCACAACATCGTCTATCCGGCCAGAAAAGGGGGCATAAAGGCTTGACTTGTCAAGTTGCTTTTTGAGTTGTTCATAGCTGTTTTCTTGGCTTTCGTAAGCGGCTTTGGCTTGTAGATATTCAATTTCAGCGCCTATATTTTGATCCCATAAGCGCTTTTGACGCAAGTAAATAGTCTTGGCTAGTTCGAGTTGGGTTTTTAGTAAAGCCACGTTTTGAGAAAGACCACCATCGTCTATGCTTAGCAACAAATCTCCTTTTTTTACGGACTGCCCCTCTTTGACATATATGGCCTTTACCTTGCCTAAAAACTCAGCAGTGAGCATTAAGTTTTGATCTGTTTTTACAGTTCCCTGTAACACGACTGTGTGCTGAAAGAATTCTTTTTTTAATGTCAATACAGTTACCAACGACCGTTTTTTATTTTCGTCCAACGCATCAATGGCTTCAATAACCGTATTCAGCTCTGTTTTTATGGCATTGTTTTGTTTTACAAGCTCGGCTTGTTTTGCCCGTAATCCCACCACGTCTTTTTGCGCAATTAGTGTTTGGGTGGTTGGGGTTTCAGAAGAACTACAGCTAAGTAATAGGCCAGTGAGTAGGGTTATTAGTGTTCTTTGTATCATTTTGTTTGCGTTACAGGGTTTAGTAATAGGGATAATTTTGTTTTTGAAACAACCAGTTGTTGCATGGCGTTTAGGTAATTGTTTTGCGCCTCGTATAACTGTGTTTGTATTTGTCTGAGTGTAAATCCAGAAACTAGGCCTTCTTTGAATTTGATTTCATTTTTCTGGGCAATGTCTTCTGCCAGCCTTAAACTCTGAGCTGTAGTTTGCACATTTTCCAATTGGAACTGCACCTCACTTCTCATACGGCTTTCTTCAAGCAAGATTTCCTGGACAACATTTTGGGCTTGATTTTTAGATTGATTCAGCGCTAATTTGGCTTGTTGTCTTTTGGCCTTAGATTGAAAACTACTAAATACAGGTACGCTAAGATTAACGCCCATCACCGCGCGACCATACCAATCCTGACTGGGCTGGGTGAAATCAAAATCATCGCCAAAGCCATCATAACCCCCACTCAAAAATGCTTTAATAGTGGGCAAGGTTTTAAAGCGCTCTAGCTTGAGCAAGAGTTCCTTG
Organism: Flavobacteriaceae bacterium; assembly: GCA_024639165.1. Classification (GTDB taxonomy): domain Bacteria; phylum Bacteroidota; class Bacteroidia; order Flavobacteriales; family Flavobacteriaceae; genus UBA7446. The sequence continues at coordinate 172,708 of JAHEIX010000002.1, forward strand.
GAGCGCACATCGTTTTGTGCCATTTGATAGTCGATGTTTTCTGAAACCGACAAGCTGCCATCGGCTGTATTTTGCATTTCAAGTACCAAGCCCTCAAGCGAACTGCTCAGGGATAGCGGTTCGTCTAGGTCCATGCCCAATACATACCGCAACACATTTTTGGCTACGACATGCATTTGTGTGGCATATTGTAGCGTGCTTTCTAAAGCAGCGAGCGTTAGTTGTAATTGCTGCACATTTTCCTCTTCGATAAAACCGTTTTCAAAAACCTGCCTGGCCTCTTTTAGGTTGTTTTTGGCTAGACTTAGATTTTGATTTAAATAGACAAGTTGCGCCTTAGCTAAAAGTGTATTTACATAAGCTTCCACTGCAGCTTGTTCCACAGCTTGCTCGGTTTTGACATAGGCTTGTTGTGAAATGCGGAGGTATATTTCGGAAGCCTGTAAGCCTACCAAGTAGGTGCCGTCAAATATCATTTGGTTTAGCGTTAGCCCTGCAGAAACACTTTGAGAGGTGCCAAAAGTAACGGCGCTATACTCTCCTGCAACACCACCAAAATATTGACCAGGAACAAGAGACACCGGTTGGTCAAAAGCATTGTTATAATTGGCAGATAGAGATATTTGCGGAAGTCCAGAGGCTATGGTTTCGAGTCGTTTTTGTTGGGCGATTTTAATATCTGAATTTGCGTTTTGTAAGCTTCTGTTGTTTGTCATGGCCAACTGTATGGCGCTGTTCAAATCCAGCTCTTGGGCATTGAGAGTGAAAACAAAGAACAGTGCAATTAGGCGTAATATGTTATTCATGGGGTCTTAGTTCAAGGGTGTTATAAACGGCTATTCCAGATTCTGTACAAATGGCACGCAGGTGATATTCTAGGTAATCGGACATAAGTTGACTGTGTTGAAATATGTCAGCCGGGAATAGTCGCTGATCTTTGATGCCCATCATGCCGTTAAAGTACAAGCGTGCAATAAACGGGATATTTAAGTTGGCGCGAAACAGTCCTGTTGCTACTCCCTCTTTTAAACTTTTACTCACACAGCCGATCATGAAGTCTAGCTGTTTGTCGCTGAGTTCATGAAAAATTTCAGGGTAGTATTTTTTGAGTTGATATTGGGGAGAAATCTTTTCATTTTTGATGTGCTTCATCATAAACATTTTGATGTCGTGCAACTCAATAATGGGGTTTTTTGATAGCTGACAAATGCCGTTTATTTCTTCTGTTATGTAATTAAAAAAGTCAAACACACACGCTCGCACCAATGCCTGTTTATTAGAATAATGTGTATAAAGTGTTTTTTTTGATATCCCAAGTCTTTGGGCAATATCGTCCATGGTTACGCTTTTAAAACCAAGCGTAAGGAACATTTCCGTGCAGGGGGGGAGTATGTTTTTCATAACAAATAGCACGCAAAAATACACAGGAAACTTTAAAAACCAAAAAAGTTTCCAACGTTTTTCTTTTCTAGAAGGCTTCATTACAATTCCATAACGTATTTTTACATACATGAAATTTTTGACAGCATACCATCAGCTTCTAGACGCATCGCTCATTTCTGCGAACAAAGACAAAGCTCCTCAAGGCCTATATGCTCCAATTGATTATTTATTGTCCTTAGGCGGTAAGCGGCTTCGTCCGATTTTGGTGTTGATGGCTTGTGAAGCCTTTGGTAAAGATGCCAAAGCCGGTCTTGATGCCGCCAAGGCAGTGGAAATTTTCCACAACTTTACGCTTATGCATGACGACATTATGGATAAGGCAGTCTTGCGCAGAGGACAGCAAACGGTGCATCAAAAATGGGATGTTAACACAGCCATATTGTCGGGGGATGCGATGTTGATCCAAGCCTATGAATGTCTGAATGCGTATCCACCTGAACAATTTAAAGAACTTACTCAACTGTTGAGTAAAACAGCACTAGAGGTCTGTGAAGGGCAACAATACGATGTGGATTTTGAGACCAGTAGCGATGTGAGCATTGCTCAGTATCTGGAAATGATTCGCTTAAAGACAGCGGTGTTGGTAGGATGTGCCTTGGAAATGGGCGCACGAATTGGCGGTGCCGACTCAGCTAATGCCAAGCAGTTGTATCACTTCGGCGAACAACTGGGGATTGCCTTTCAATTGCAAGACGACTATTTGGATACCTTTGGCGATGCGGCAACTTTTGGCAAACGCATTGGCGGAGATATTGCGGAAAATAAAAAAACCATTTTGGTACATCTCACGCTTGCTCACGGAACTCCCGAACAGCAGCAAGAATTAACCCGATGGTTTTCAAATACACCCAAAGACGACAGCGCCAAAATAACTGCTGTTACCGAACTGTTTAGCGCTGCTAAGGCTGATACGGCGACGCTAGAAGAAGTGGCACGTTATACCAAAAATGCTTTTGATGTGTTGGATAAAATTCCTTTAAAAACAGCACAAATGCAGCGCTTTAAAGATTTTGGAAATTGGCTAATGAAACGTACGCAATAATCGTCTAAAAACTTGCCCTACAAATAAGCCCAACGGAAAGCTACGCATGATTTTTACTTCTTCCTTTGGAGTTGATTTTTCTTCCAAAAATCTAAATATCCTCTCGGGTTTGTTGTACTGAAACATTCGTGAAAACAAATAACCACCTTTATGGTTGTGTCGTGCTAATACGTCCAAGAATAGCAAGTCATACCACCAAAATCTATTGCGTTTCTCAAACGTACGCATATCGGTATTTGATTTAAGGAAATTGACCAGGGCTGTGGCTTTTCGTTCAATAAAAGCAAAGGTAAAGCCCGTGCTAGGCTTTGTCCATCCACCAGCAGAGCCAATATGCAGTATATGCTTGCTGTTTTGTTTGGCAAAAGGATAGCACGTCATGGGAATACTTCCTGTTTCTTGCTCTTCAATCGTATAATCTCGAATGTCTTTTTCACTTAAGTAAGCGCGTAACTCACGTTCATAAGCGGCAGGTTTTAGTTTTTCTTTTGAGAAAAGAGTGTATTCAATCAGCGCCTCCGTGTCACTTTTAGGCAATATGTACATAAAACGGGTGCTGCCTTTTTGTGCAACTGTAAAGTCCATAAAAGTTGCGGTATCTGCATCAAAATGGGGTTTTTGTGTTTTGATAAACCAGCCAACAAAATGTTGCTGAAGCACAGGGTAGCGTTTTTGCTGTTGCACCGCCCTCCAATCTAGCATACTGTTAAAGAAAAGCTTGGTGTTATAGGTTTTTTCATTAGTGGTTATCCGTACTCCCGATTCGTGTTCTTCAAAAGAAACAACGCCCTCATATAGAAGCCTGATATTGCTGTGTTGTTCAATCAGCGTTCGCATAGAAGAGTAATAAGACGCGCTACGCATCATTTTATATGACAAGGGGCTTATTTTTTCTTTTAAGTTTAGACTTGAAGATCTAAATGAAATATTATCCCATTCTTTTACAATGTGTTCTGACCATTGCGTATTGGTTTTGGTTTCCCAAAAACACCAAGTGCGGTCGTTTTTTTTGTTGGGATCTCGTTCTAAAATAAGCAGCTGTTTATCTGCAAAATTACCCGATTGTATCAGTTTTTGAACAATTTGAAGCGTAGCTGCGCCAGCACCTGCAAATATAAAATCGTAATCCAGCTCCTTTTCCACCTCGCCAAACGTACAAAATATGCCGATTAAGCACAAAGAATTAAGTTTTCAATCTGTTATATTTGCAGCATGTTTGAATCTATTCTTAATTTCTTTGAGAGTACCCCTCCCATTTTAGGTGCACTCTACGCTACGCTTTTCACATGGGGTCTTACCGCATTTGGCGCATCTTTTGTTTTTTTATTTAAGACAATGAACCGATCCGTTCTTGATGGTATGCTCGGCTTCACGGGAGGTGTAATGGTGGCAGCAAGTTTTTGGAGCTTGTTGGCTCCTGGGATTGATATGAGTCCGGGGACCGGTTTTATAAAGGTCATACCAGCTGCTGTTGGATTTACTTTTGGCGCATTATTTATTTTTGGACTGGACAAGGTTCTGCCACACTTGCATATTAACTTTAAAGAGTCAGAAGGGATCAAAACCCCTTGGCACCGTACTACGCTTATGGTTTTGGCCATCACCCTTCACAACATTCCAGAGGGATTGGCTGTGGGCGTATTGTTTGGTGGTGTTGCCGCTGGACTACCCGAAGCATCTATTGCTGGTGCTGTTGTTTTGGCCATTGGAATTGGCATACAAAATTTTCCAGAAGGGGTTGCGGTTTCCATGCCCATGCGTCGGTTGGGACTTAGCAGACGAAAAAGCTTTTTTTATGGCCAAGCCTCTGCCATTGTGGAGCCTATTGCCGCTGTAATTGGCGCTTTTGCGGTTACTTTTTTCACGCCCATTTTGCCTTATGCACTAGCTTTTGCAGCTGGAGCCATGATTTTTGTTGTAGTAGAGGAGGTAATTCCTGAAACTCAACAAGACAAGTACACAGATATTGCGGCCTTGGGCTTTATAGGCGGTTTTGTAGTGATGATGACGCTAGACGTAGCCCTAGGGGGTTAATGACAACCACATCCTTTTGTATCGCACCCCGTTGTTTTTTTTCTAGGACGAAAGCGTTGTACAAGAAAATACAACGACCAAAGTACAGCTGCAATGATAATTACGTGTTCCATAATTAACTACTAAAGTATTGAAATGTTGCCAGTGCACCAAGATAGGCGATTACTGTCATGACTACAAGCTGGACAGCAGGCCAACGCCAGCTGTTGGTTTCTTTTCGCACAATGGCTAGGGTACTCATACATTGCATAGCAAAGGCATAGAACATCATAAGCGACAAGCCAGAAGCAAGGTTAAAAACGGGTGTTCCATCGGAATAGGTTTCAGCAGACATGCGATTTTTAATGGTTTCTTCTTCCGAATCGCCTACATTATAAATGGTAGCAAGAGTTCCCACAAAGACTTCACGCGCAGCAAAAGAACTGACAATGGCAATGCCAATTTTCCAATCGTAGCCCAGCGGACGAATTATGGGCTCAATCCCTTTTCCTATATATCCTAAGTAGGAATGTTCAAGTTTGTAGGCACTTAATTTTTGTTCAAAATTGGCTTCTGTTACCGCTGCTTGGGCAGCGACTATTTCAGGGGCATTTTTAAAAGTAGCACCTGGACCATTTGAAGCCATTACCCAAAGTAAAATGGATATTGCTAAAATGATTTTACCTGCTTCAAGTACAAAGGACTTTGTCTTTTCAACTATGGTAATGACCACATTCTTCAACAGGGGAATGCGGTAGTTTGGCATTTCTACAACAAAATGGCTGGTTTGCTTTTTTGGTAAGGTCTTGTGTAACACAAACGCTGCAAGTAGCGCCATAGCAAACCCTAGTAGATAAAAAAACATAAGCACCAAACCTTGGAGATTTGCCCCTATAATTCGTTCGTTGGGAATCACCAGACTGATGAGAATCAGATAAACAGGCAATCGTGCAGAACAGGTGGTAAAAGGGGTAACCAATATGGTGATGAGTCGCTCTTTCCAATTTTCAATATTTCGTGTTGCCATAATGGCCGGGATAGCACATGCGGTTCCTGAAATTAAGGGGACGACACTCTTGCCACTAAGTCCAAAACGGCGCATCACACGATCTGTAATAAATACCACCCGACTCATGTAGCCGGTTTCTTCTAAAATGGCAATAAAGAGGAAAAGCAAGGCAATTTGAGGTACAAAAATGACAATACCCCCCAGTCCTGGAATGACGCCCTCTGCAATGAGGTTGGGTGCCAACCAATTGGGCAAGTTTATTTTGGCCCAATCGCTGAGTTGGGCAAAGGAGGTGTCTATGAAGTCCATGGGAACACTACTCCAATCATATAAGGCTTGGAAAATGGTAAATAGCACTAAAAAGAAAATCACAAAACCCCATACTTTGTGGGTGAGTACGCGATCTAACTTACCACGCAAGTCGGTTGCTTTGGCGTTGTCTTTGTCATAGCAGGCCTTGAGCACATTGTTAATATATTGGTAGCGTTTGATGGTTTCTTTCTGCTGGAGTCGTTTTAAAAAGGAGCCACTGCGCATATGATTGGCATCATGCGCTTCCATCTTCTGTCTTTCTATGCGCGCAAAATTTACATCTTGGGTGATAACCAACCAAAGCTTGTATAGCGATTGATTTGGAAATGTGCGTTCCAGAGAAGAAAAATAATCTTGATCAATTTCGGCTATAGAAACGCAGGGGGCTGTTGAAATATTTTTGTAAGCAGCAATATGCTGCTTCAGCGTATGAATACCTTCGTTTTTTCGGGCACTTACCAGAACTACTTTTGCTTGCAGTAGTTCTTCCATTTTTTCAGCATCAATGCTAATGCCTTTGCGATTCATGCGATCGGACATATTAATGACCAAAATGGTAGGGATACTGAGGTCTTTAATTTGGGTGAACAGCAGCATGTTTCGCTTTAAGTTTTCTACATCGGAGATCACCACAGCAACATCTGGAAAGTCCTTGTCATTTTTATTGAGTAACAGCTCAACCACCACATTCTCATCCAAAGAGGAGGCATTGAGGCTATAGGTGCCAGGCAGGTCTAAGATACGCGCCTTTACACCTCTCGGTAGCCGACAAACCCCTTGTCTTTTCTCTACGGTAATACCGGGATAGTTCCCCGTTTTTTGGTTCAGGCCTGTGAGTTGATTGAATACGGATGATTTCCCAGTATTCGGGTTTCCAATAAGCGCAACGTTTAAGTTTTTACTCACCTTATTTTCGAACAATGATTTGTAGTGCCGTTTCTCTTCTTATGGCCAGAAAGGATCCTGAAATGTTTAGGTATAAGGGATCCTTACTGGGTGCTACTTGCAGTAAATTCACCTTATTTCCAGGGAGACAGCCCATTTCGATAAGCTTCATGGGTAGTTTCTCTACATCAAAAGATTCGATGGTAGCCACATCGCCAATTTCCAAATCTGCCAGCGTTAAATCCATTTATTTAGACCAATTTTAAAGAGCAAATGTAAGCTTTAGCACATTAAATAGACATAATAAATGTCACTTTTCTGCTATTAAAATGGCAATATCGCGGAGAATGTCGTCCATGGCTGCTGCCTGAGTACCGTCATAGTAGCCACGGATGCGCTTTTGCTTGTCCACCAGCACAAAGTTTTCGGTGTGAATCATATCGTGGGGTCCACCGTCTCCATCTTCTTTAACAACCAAATAGGATTTGCGCGCAAGTTGATAAATTTCTTTTTTACTGCCCGTAACCAAATTCCATCTGCTGTCGTTTACCTTATTTTCTATCGCATAGCGTTTAAGCTGTTCCACGCTATCTATTTCTGGAGTAACGCTGAAAGAAAGTAACTTAACAGCTGGGTATGGGCCTAGTCTTTGTTGCAGGGCATACATATTTTTTGTCATTATAGGACAGATGCTAGGGCAGGTGGTGAAGAAAAAATCTGCCACATAGATGCTGTTGTCATAGTCTTGCTCGCTTATTGTTTCCCCATTTTGATTGGTCATGGAGAAGGGCGCAATGGTGTGGTATTTTTTTACGTACTGTATGCTTTCATCAACGAGTTCGGGGGCAACCATGGCGGGTTGGTAAACGGGCAGTACTACTGTTGGCTTCAAAGCCTTGTAGAAGAATGCGATGATAATTATCGATAGCCCTAAAATAACAAGGCCGACAAATCGAAAGCGTCGAAAAAAATGCAGCAATTCCATTTGACAAAGATACAACTTCCCCGTTTTTTAGCTCGTTCAAATCCCTTACATTTGTCTACTAAATTTTTCCCATGGAGCTTTTCCTTATAAAGGGCGGTCAGCTGATTTTAAGCTTGTCCCTACTTATAGTGCTACACGAATTAGGGCATTTTATCCCAGCAAAACTTTTTAAGACTCGGGTTGAAAAATTCTACCTGTTTTTTGATGTCAAGTTTTCGCTTTTCAAAAAGAAGATAGGCGAAACGGTATACGGCATAGGGTGGCTTCCGCTTGGGGGTTATGTGAAAATATCAGGGATGATAGACGAAAGCATGGATACCGAGCAAATGGCTCAACCGGCTCAGCCATGGGAGTTTCGCGCCAAGCCAACATGGCAAAGATTGATTATAATGTTGGGTGGCGTTACGGTTAATTTGGTCCTCGGATTTTTAATTTATATGATGGTTATGTTCGTGTGGGGTAAGACGGTAGTCACCAATGACAACCTGGAATACGGATTGGCACCTACACCTACTACAGCCTCTTTGGGGTTTGCTGTTGGCGACAAGATATCATCTGTTGACGGCTTAGCATTGGATGATGCTATGGACATCAACAAATGGTTGTTTTTACGTGATGTATCTACGGTAGATGTGGTGCGTGCAGATGGCACAAATGCCTCCATATCCATTCCCGAAGATTTTGGCAAGCAGCTTTTTGCAGCAGGTGAAATGATTCCTTTTGTACCTTATATCCCAGCCGTAATAGACCGTGTGGTGGTCGGTTCTTCCGCTGAAGCAGCAGGCCTTTTGGTTAATGATCAAATCGTAGGCATTGATGGTACAGCTATTAATCCCTGGTATCCAACAACGCCACCTCCTGTCCAAGTAAGCAATGCTTTTAAGCAACGCCAAGCAGAAATGATAGTTGTTCAAATCTCAAGGAACAATATCATCAGTGAAATTGAAATTCCGGTGGCCATGGGAGACACTTTGGGGATTTATTATAAAGGGACGTTCCCAAAAGCGATAACTCATACATATGATGCCGGGCAAAGTATCAAAGAAGGATTTAATTATGGTTACTGGACGTTGTATGACTATATTGCTCAGTTCAAATTTGTGTTCACCAAAAAGGGCGCAAGCCAATTGGGTGGTTTTGCCACCATTGGAAGTTTGTTTCCTTCCAAGTGGAACTGGCGTGTATTTTGGGAGCGTACAGCCTTAATATCCATTATTTTGGCCTTTATGAACGTATTGCCCATCCCTGCATTGGACGGAGGGCACGTGGTATTTTTGACTTACGAAATGCTGACAGGTCGCAAACCACACCAAAAGGTTTTGGAATATGCGCAAATGGCAGGTTTAATTTTATTATTGGGCTTGTTTGTTTTTGCCAACGGTAATGATATTTATCGTTTTATACTGTCTTAGCCTAGAGAATATTATTTTATGTATAAGCGTTTGATAGGAGTAAAATAAAAATTATATTTGCCCACATTTTCCTCCTTAGCTCAGTTGGTTAGAGCATCTGACTGTTAATCAGAGGGTCCAAGGTTCGAGTCCTTGAGGGGGAGCAGGTAGTAACCGCTACATCACACATTAACCTTCAAGCCCTTCTCTGTTGAGGAGGGTTTTTTCTTGAATTACACTTAACTGTAATTGTTTTGAACTCACAAGAAATTGATGTTTAAATATACAACATTTTACCCTGTTCTCGGCACTTTCTCGGCACTTTTTTACCCATTTTACGTCTACTTTTTTAACTCTGCCGAGATTGCTCGTATAGCCTAAAATATACAACGGCTGTATTTGAGTAACCTTTTCCAACTGCCATTGTAATTTCATCCCCATTAAGATTATCTTTATGTAGCCAATCCTAAAAACCACAAATACTTTTCTATTTTTGACGTATGAGAAGTTTAATATTCATTCTAATAGCATCAATTGGTATTTTACTATACTCTCTAATTATTAAATCTAAAAAATGAAGAAAGTATTACTCTTATTATTAATTGCGCCTGTGGTTGGGTTTGGACAGTATGTGTTTAACACAAAAGAAGAGTTACAAACAGCTGTTGACCTTTATATTGCGGATAATAATAACGCTATTAACACATATGGAGATATTAATACTTGGGATGTAAGTAACATTACAGATATGTCTTCTCTTTTTAAGGGTAAAACAACATTTAATGACATTTTCGTCAAATAGCCACTTTAATTTTTCAAGTATACCTACCGCCCACCAATGCTCTAAAAGTGCCTGAACGCCCAAACAGTAGGGCTTAAATGGGCTGTTTTAACCCCCTAAAAGGATAAGTTTTTTCTAATAGCGCCAGACGAAAGCAAAACACTTTTGGACTTGGTTATTACTTATATGTAAACCAAAGAAAAAGTTATGTTAAATACAATAGAATGTAAAACCAAAAACATAAATGTAAGAGTCAAACCATCGGAGTTTGAATTGCTAAAAAAAGAAGCGTCAGAACGTGAAATGAGACTGTCATTTAAAGGAAATAAATTATGTTCCAGAAAATACATTTATTGTAAAGCCTCACAGAATTTCAGAAGTACTAAACTCAATAAAATCTAATAATGGCCCTGCTCCATATAAAAATAAGCATGAGGTTGTAGATGTCTTGAGGCAAGCTGTTTTAGATGGCTCAAATAAAGAATACAAAAAAATGCATGTTGATAATATCAAAAACATTGTAGGCAAACACAGAATTTTAGACTAAATCATAGGCATATCCTCCTCTTTTAGTTCAGCTACTTCTAAACTTCTTAAGTAGGTTAGGGATACACCCCCTAATGCTTAGAAAATTTTGTATATTTAAGAAATGAAAAAACTTCTTCCATTTCTAATATTTTCTTTTCTTCTTCAAAGCTGCTTTAGTTACAAGTCAGTAAATTATAGTGATATCAATAATGAAAAAAAACAAAAAGTTGAGGTATCAAAACTTGATAAAACAGAAGTTAAAGGACGTTTAATTTCTATTAATGAAAATAAAATAATTTTAGAACATAAAGGACAAAATCAAACAATTCCAAAAGATGAAATTTATGATTTAAAAGTTAGAAAATTTTCTGTTTTGAAGACATTAACTGGGGTTGGAAGTTCGTATGTTTTTCTGGGAATTGGTGCTCTTGCGATTTTATCATTGTCAGGATTTCCTTAAACTAAAGACAAATATTCTTCTTTAAGTTCTGCTACTTCTAAACCTCTTAAGTAGGCTAGGGATATGTTTATTATATTTGATTATGAAAAAACTATCTGTTGGATTTGATGAATTCTTTAACAACGTGCTCAATTATAATAGTTGAAAACCCCTGTCCACCGCCTATGCCTCCAAGATTTCTTTTCCAAGATAATGTAGCAGATGTTTTAAAGTTGTTTTGAACGTCTTTAACGGCAACTTTTATGTAATCATTAACAGATCTGTCAAATTCAAATAAATACCTGCCGTTTACAATTAAGTTTCCGCTTTTTTTAGCATTATTTTGAGAGCCTTTTTCAATCTCTTTGAATTCATAAGTGCCTACATCTAAACCATTTAAAAACATTGCATTTTCAAATTCTGATATAATATAGTCCCAATTTTCTTCTGAAGCTCCAAAAGCTAGATTAGCAATTTTTTCAGCGGCTGTAGAGTTTAACTTTCTATCAACATAAAAAACAAAAGTTTCATTTAAATCTACTCCCCTATTTACAACTCTTAGTTCTAATTTTTTCTTCCACTTTTCAAACTTTTTAATTTCTTGTTTAGTGTACTGAGCGTTTATAGTTATAGGTAATAGCATTACTATTAGAAATATTTTTTTCATATTTGTTAAAATTTGTACGTGCGAAAGGTATTAACTTTTTTGGTAATCTTAACTATTTCAGATGTTGAATCTCAAAACTTTGATGATATTAATTCAAAAATTGAATATTTAGATAAATTTAAATCTTGGAGATTTTTTATAGACAGTTTTGAAACAAGACAACAAGTTTTAAATTTTTTTGGAGACTCCGCAACTCCAATGGAAATGAGTAACGGAACACGAATAATAAAAATTGACTTAAAGTTTGGTGGAGCCTTAGATTCATCCGTTGATTATTCACAAGTAACAGAGTATAATAATATTAATGGAACGGAAATAAATTATTTTTATGAATCATACTTAAAATCATTTATTCCACAACCGAACCAAAAAACTCCAATGTCTTTAGAAGAATTTGTAGAAAAAAACCCAAAAGCTGATAGGACATTTTATTTTGACGGATTTAATTGGTTTGAAATGTCAATTGTGTTTTATTTTACAAAAAACAATAATGATTTAATAAGTTCTTGGGAAAGCAGTCCAAAGATGAAACGGTTTTCAGACAAGAGATTTATTAGAAAGGTTAGAAAACATTATGCTCAAATGAACGAAAAACAACTTTATAAAAGAGCAAAATAGTTAAATCATAGGCATATCTTCTTCTTTAAGTTCAGCTATTTCCAAGTCTCTTAAATAGGTTTTTAGTAAGTTTGATTTATGAGAGGTTCAATATTCATTCTAATAGCATCAATTGGTATTTTGCTTTACGCCCTAATTATTAAATTTAAAAAATGAAAAAAGTTTTATATACCCTTAATTGATGGAAACAATATTATATGTAGTCGGGGCAATTTTACTTTGTATTTTAATAGGTATACTTTTAAAAAAGCTTGGGTTTAAACCAAAACCACCTAAAAATTATGAAGATTACATTAAAGGGGAGAATGGCAGGTCAGGAAAATACCTTAAATGATTAAAGAGTTGCCTTTTAGTGTAGATACAAATGGCAGATGCACTTCTTTTAATTCTTCTAATTAGTATATTTGAATATGTTGCAAACAGGCCCTGTAAGCGCAGGAGGATTTAACGATGATGATGGAACACCGAAAGCTAAAAAGCAGGCTAAAATTATTGTTGCTGCTATTATTTTAATACTAACTGCTGCAATAGTTATATCACTTATCCTTGGAGACTAAACCATAGGCATATCTTCTTGCTTTCTGACACAAATTCAGCTAACACTTTTATAGTATAGCAGCTTTAATTTTAAATATCTCCTTTGAGGCACCTTGTAAAAAAAGGGAAATCATCTGTAACGACATAGTAATAAATACCTTCAGGAAATTCTGGCGTTACTCCAAAGCGTCCATTACATTGATCCAAATCTCCAAGCCCTTCCACATATTCATAATCTTGCGTAAAAGCACCCATCGAAATGGGTGTATTTGGATTGGTTGTTCCTTGACCAGGCCCACCTATGAGCGCAGTTAAAAACGCAGGTCGATTCGCATCAGGCTCAGATTTTAGCTTGTAGCTAGGGGTTAATGACTTAATTCCGCTGTTAGCATTAGTTGCATCTGAATACCCATATCTTGCATATACTGGAAACCCATCCGACGCCCATCCAACCAATGTCATGCCTTGATTATCGCCAAGAAAATCTACCAATAGTTCTGGTATTCCGTGATAATGATACGCACCATTGGGCTGAACATGCGCATGGTTCATGTCATCGCCAAAGTCAAATGTATCATGTCCTAATGCTTCAATATTCCAGTTTCCTTGTCCTTGAGCTAAACTACATTCCCCTGCATCATTACATCTCCCCGCTGTTGCAGGATCAAATTTGACACTATTTAAAGCATAGGCAATTGCCAAAGCAGGACCCACAACCTCCAATCCACTTTCCGAAATTATTTCAGGACAAAGCGTAAATCGCTTAGTTACATTTTGCTCTGTGATGGTATTTGGATTGTTGGAGTTTGGGAAGGTTCCCACCTCATGATTAGGAATCCCGTTTCCACTTAAAATTCTATCATCACCATCAGAAGTCCATGAATATTTGCTGTACGTATTCACTGACGTATCATCGTTATAGATTTCTTCATTAATATCGACTAAAATCCCAGCAGTAGAATAATCTCCAGAACAGTCTGTGGTATTCTGCTCTTGCGAATCTTCATTTTTACTACATGACAATACGCATACCAGAAAGAATAAGTTTAAAATGCGTTTCATTTAATTGTTTAATCACTTAGACCCTAATTTAACTGAAAAGTTTGATTTGTAATCAAATGTGTGTGCGGCTTTTCTCAATAATAAGCAAAGTAGATAATAACCACTACAACACATGTTTAGCGTACTAGGCAAAGAATTTATTGAAGCGTTACTAATTTAGGGAATCAAATCATGGGCATATCTTATTCTTCACGTTAGTTACTCTTGCCGCTATGGCACCTGTGACATTCCATATGCTGCTACTAAAAATAAAGCCCCTGCACCAATTAATCCACCTTTAACTGCTTCCCATGTAGACGTTGATTTAGCACCTCGCTTGTACCCTTTCAAATAATGCTCATCATCAATAATTAATTTATTTTTTTCTGTTATTCCATCGCTGTGAGGGCTTTGTTTTGAAGTAGCATATATTAGTAAAATTGGAAGACCTCCCGTAATTAAAGAAACAGTTCCAAAAAGTAAATTTCCAGTTTTATTTTTAGCAAACCTTTTACCGTCTAGCTTTCCTAGCTTGTATTTTTCTTCTGCTGTTGGCTCTTGACCAAAAACAATACCCAACATTTCCTTGTAATTGATTGAATGATTTTTTTCGTAAATTTTGATTTTAATGCGGTTGCTGCCGATTTTTACGATATGACCTTGAACTAAATCTCCATTTTCTAGATATATATAATCAAAAGTAGAAGCGTTAGCAAAAGTGAGCCCATGTAAAAGTATGGTTGTAAATAAAATAATTTTTTTCATTGTGTTTTGCTTGATTAGTTTCTAAAGTTAACACATTTATGCTATGCCCTATTCTTTAGTTCTAGAACTCTATCCTCTTAAATGAAAGATTTTTAATTGCGCACCCTTGTGGCCTCTTCAAGTAGCGTATTTTTGATGTTTTCCACAGCTTCTGAAGGATTATTAAGCAAGTTGGTATTCTCATAAGCATCATTGCTTAAGTTATAAAGCAGTTCCGTTCCATCAGCTTCTATAATGAGCTTATATTGGTCATTTCTAACGGCATAACTCACAGCACCATTAAGTGATTTTTCTGCATATGCATATGTCCTTTTAGGAGCATTGGCTTCCCTAAGCATCGAATAGAAACTTTTGCTATTGTGCTTTTCTGTTATTTCACTACCCGCCATTTGGGCTATGGTGGTAAAAAGATCGGTAGACTGTATGAGCGCTGCTTCACGTATTCCTTTTCTGCTCACTCCAGCCCCGGCAATTATCAAAGGAACGTTAATCCCCCCTTGATGGATACTCCCTTTTGCTCTGCGGAGGCGATAAGGCGTTTGAATAACTTGACTAGGCGTCCCGTTGTCGCCTAAAAAAATGACAAGGGTGTTTTCTAGACCATCTGGAATGGCTGCAATTACCCGCCCAAGCTCTTGATCCAATGCTTCAATGGCAGAAAAATAATAAGGCAAGGGGTTTGCGGCTATACTGGCATCATCTGAAGGCAAGCTTCCTTGTTTATGCAAGTCAGCAGGCGCAAGGTGAAAGGGCGTGTGCGGGGCGTTATAAGCCAACCACAAAAACCATGGTTTTTCACGACTGCTAATCCAATCAATTGCTGCATCGGAAAATGCTGTGGTGGTGTAGGTAGTACTATTTGTTCTTACACCATTGGTAACTTCCTTCCAATCAGTGTAGGAGCTTACACCACCTCCCAAAATACCAGAGAAGTAGTCTATGCCCATGCTATTGGGGTCAGCTAGGTTGTTCGACAAATGCCATTTTCCAATCAATGCCGTGTCATAAGCGCCTTTTGATTGGTTTTTAACAAAATCGTGTAAGCTTTCTTCGCTTAACGAAATATCTTGCTCTACTTCCAAGACCCCAGTATGGTAGCCAAGTTTCCCCGTTAGTATAGATGCTCTCGTGGGAGAACATACCGGATAAGCCCACACATTATCAAAAGTGATGCCGCCACTAGCCAACATTTCAAGCGTTGGCATTTGTGGTTTTTCTTGTCCTTCCGAGTAGTTTGGCGTAGCATCTTTGCCCATGTCGTCTGCAATTACAAAAAGGATGTTTGGGGGAGGCGTCTCTTCAATAATTGTTGTTTCAGGGCTTTCTTGTTTGGTGCAAGACAAAATAAGAAGGGATACCAGTACGAGAGTGCTAAAAGATCTTACCATAATATAGTTAGACACGCCAACTGCCAAAAAGTTTGTATTAGAAAATGTATTGTATTTTTTTGTAAAAAGTATGCGCTGCTACTACCAGGGCAGCCTTAGCGGCTTAATTTCTTCTTTATAAAACGCGTGTAACTGCTTTATCATTTCGTTTGAAAGCGGTTTGGAAGCACTTTCTATATTCGAAACAAGTTGTTGTTCCGAAACACAACCAGGAATCACAGAGGCGATCAATCTATTTCCCAAGCAAAATGCCAAAGCTGTTTGCACCAAATTTCGGTCTGTGCCTACTAGCGATCGAAAGCGGTCTACCAACTGCGCTCGGGTTGCGATTTCGGCTTTAGACCAACGATTTCTAACTCCAGTAAAAACACTGTCCTTGGTGTATTTTCCAGTAAGCCATCCCGAGTCGAGAGGGATTTTAGCCACCACAGTCGCGTTTTTCTCTACTATACGTTCTGCTGCATCCAAGGCATCTTGATGGAATACATTAAAAAAAGCATGAATTATGGTAGCATTGGTGGTTTTGAGCAACATTTCAATTTCGTTGACGGAATCTATAGAGGCACCATACGCTTTAATTTTACCTACTTCTTTTAGGCGGTCCAGAATAGCATAATGTTCCTGATTACGACCATCTAAAAACGCAAAAGGCGGGCTGTGTATGATAACCGAGTCTAGATAATCAATACCCAATCGCTTTAGGCTTCCTTCAACGGTGGCGGTAATGTGTTTTGCATCAAAGTCCACACGGCCGTCTGCAAGACGTCCAAACTTGGAGTTGATAACAAGCTTAGACCTGTCTTTGCCCACAAAAGCCTTTCCGAGTCTTAACTCGCTAGTACCCTTTCCATATACTGGGGCGGTATCAAAAAAGTTGACCCCCAAATTCAGTGCTTTATGCACTAAACGTATTGCCTCTTTTTCTGAAAGCGTCGTCCATCCGGCATCAACGCCCAGTTGCCAAGCCCCCAGTCCAATTGTAGAAACTTGCGTATCTCCTTTTATATAGTCCCGGTATTCCAACGGATTTATAGTTTTGAAGGACAGACATAGTCTGACACAGGAATTTCAGCTTCTTTGATAGCTTTAAAGCCTCCCGCAACATCGATGATGTTGTGAATGCCTCGATTTTTAAGAATAGAAGCAGCAATCACAGAGCGATAACCGCCAGCACAGTGAATATAGAAGTTTTCTTTGGCAGGGAAGGTTGCAAGATGCTGATTTAAAAAGCTAAGCGGGGTGTTTTCTGCAGCAGGAATATGCTCGGAAGCATATTCAGATGCTTTTCGAACATCAAAAACAGGTACATTATCGACCAGTGCAGCTTTTAGTGCAGTAGCAGGGATTGATGTTAGTGTATCCACTTCTTTACCCGCTGTACGCCAAGTATCAAAGCCTCCTTTTAAGTACCCTATGGTGTTGTCAAAGCCTACTCGTGACAATCGGGCGATGGCTTCTTCCACTCTATCGGGACTGGCAATCAACAATATAGGTTGTTTTACGTCTGCAATTAAGGTACCTACCCATGGTGCAAACCCACCGTCTAGGCCAATAAAAATGGCGCGTGGCACATGCCCTGCAACAAACGCACTTTGGTGTCTAACGTCCAATACGACCGCATTAGTTTCGTTTGCTGCTAGCTCAAAGGCGTCAGCAGATAAGGCGTGCATCCCTTGATTTAAAACGTCTTCTAAATCAGCGTAGCCTTCTTTGTTCATTTTAACATTTAAAGGGAAGTATTCTGGAGGAGGCAGCAGGCCATCTGTAACTTCTTTTATAAACGTTTCCTTTGTCATGTCAGCACGTAGAGCGTAATTCATTTTTTTCTGATTGCCCAAGGTGTCAACCGTTTCTTTCATCATGTTTTTTCCACAGGCCGACCCAGCTCCATGCGCAGGATAAACAATAACATCGTCAGCTAGGGGCATGATTTTTTCGCGGAGGCTATCAAATAAAATGCCTGCCAAATCTTCTTGGGTAATATCTTTGCCTTTTTGCGCCAAATCGGGACGTCCAACGTCTCCCAAAAAGAGTGTATCACCTGTAAAAATGGCTTGGTCCTTTCCGTTTTCATCTTGAAGTAGGTAGGTGGTGCTTTCCATCGTATGACCTGGCGTATGCAATGCCACAATACGAGAGTTTCCTAGCGGAAAAACTTGCCCATCGGTAGCTATTATTGCATCAAAAGATGGATTTGCATTTGGGCCAAAAATGATCGGAGCAGCTGTTTTTTTAGATAAGGTAAGGTGTCCGCTTACAAAATCAGCGTGAAAGTGCGTTTCAAAAACGTATTTAATTGTCGCATTATCTCGAGTAGCTCGGTCGATATAAGGAGTGGTTTCACGAAGTGGATCAATGATTGCCACTTCACCATTGCACTCAATATAATACGCGCCTTGAGATAAACATCCGGTGTATAACTGTTCTACCTTCATTAGTACATGATTTAGGGTTAAAATTACAAATTTCTAGTCTTTATGACGATTACTTCAAGACTTGTCTTGTGTTTGCAAGGCTATTTTCTCTTGTAACGCATTTTTTTCTTTTTGTCCTGTTGCAAATGCATACGCATCAGCTGTTTCCACAAAAAAATGTGTTTTCCCAATAAGGTTAAAAATATTGGATTTCATGATAATATCTCGCGTTGGGCCTATAAGTTCTGAGATCAGCACTTGGATTCCCTTTTCTTGAAGCGATTCTACGAGTTGTTCTAACATCATAAGTGCGCTACTATCAATATAGCTGATGGGCTCTGCCTTAAGTATAAGGGATTTGGGTTGTTGACTTTGTGCTGCAATGATGTTTAGCACTTCACTTTTAAAGTAGTCTTTGTTGCCAAAATATAACTGGTCATCAAAACGAATCACAAGCACATCAGTATGTTGCTCCACTTCATGTATAAAGCGTTGTTTGTTTTTGAAATAGGAAGTCCCTTTAATTTTTCCAAGTTCTGCAATATGGGGCTTGGCAGTTCGATGGACCAAAAGCAGTAGTGCTAACAGTGATCCGAACAAGATCCCTTGTATAATCCCCACAAAAAGGGTTAATAAAAAAGTAATCAGTAGCAGATAAAACTCGTCTTTTTTGGTGTTGTATAGACGGATGGGATAACGCACATCAAAAAGCCCACCTACTGCGATTAAGATTACAGCTGCCAAAACCGTGTCTGGGAGATAGTAAAAAAGCGGTGTAAAAAACAGTAGCGTACTGCCAATAATCAAGGTGCTTATTAGCCCTGTAAATCCTGTTTTTGAGCCGTTTAAGTCGTTTAGGGCTGTTCTAGTAAAGCTTCCTGTAGCAGGGTATGATGCAAAAAAAGCACCGATAATATTTGAAGTGCCCAATGCCAACAACTCTTGGTTTGGCGATATTTCGTATTGGTGTTTATTGGCCATGGCCTTCACTACCGACATGGCCTCCATAAATGCAACCAATGCAAGGGTTATCGCAATAGGGAAAAGCTTTTGTAAATTTGTTAAGGAGATTTGAGGAATTTCAAACGCGGGTAATCCCTTTGGAATGGCAGCCACAATAGCTACACCTTGGGAGTCTAGCCTAAATAAATACACGACAACAATACTAAGGATCACCACTATTAAGGCCGCTGGAATTTTTTTATTTATTTTTTGAAAAACTAAAATTAAAAGAAGCGCACCACCCCCCATTAAAAGGGTGTATAGATGTGTTTGGTCTAAGCCACCTAAAATATTTGCAGTCAATTCGTGAAGTTTACTGGCTTGTTCAATATTAGCTCCAAGTAAATTACTCAATTGGTTAAGGCCAATTATAAGAGCAGCAGCTGAGGTAAATCCACTGATAACGGGCGTAGATAAAAAATTGACTAAAAACCCCATTTTTAATATGCCAAGTGCCAACTGAAGGATTCCCATAAAAAACGTTAGTACAATGGCCATAGCAATATAATCTGATATCCCAGCAATATTTAAGGCGCCTAATCCTGCAGCTACTAGTAGAGAGTCCATTGCAACGGGACCGACACTAAGATGACGCGAAGTACCCATAAACGCATAGACCAATTGGGGCATCAAGGCTGCATATAAACCATAAACAGGGGGTAATCCGGCAATCATGGCATATGCCATACTCTGTGGTATGAGCATAATCCCCAAAGTAATTCCTGCAGTTAAATCACCACCGATATACTCCTTTTTATAGGAAGGAATCCAAGAAAGAAAAGGAAAAATACGTTTTAGCATCTACTACAAAAGTAATACTTCTCATAGTTTTGGGAATAAACCTGTTGCAGGCTTTTCAAACCTTTCGCAATGCAATAAAAAAGCATATACCCAACTTGTTGGGGCAAGTTATTTTATTGAAAGGTAGAATGCGTAACTATATTTTTAAGTTCAGCTAATAAAACATTCTTTATCTTGTAACAATGAAATTATACTTACGAGTCTTTTCTTTTGTAATGGTTATTGGATTCTTGTCTTGTCATGTAAAAGATGAAAAACCCAATAGCTTAACCAATGATGAAAACACTTCAAATTCACTAAAGACCTACTTAGCTTTGGGTGACAGTTATACCATAGGCCAGAGTGTTGCCGATAGCCTACGCTGGCCCAATCAACTTGTTAAAACACTCAATAGAGAAGAAATTACATTTGAGCCAGCAGAAATTATTGCAAGGACAGGTTGGACTGCAGATGAGTTGCTTACAGCTATAAATGCCGCAAATATTACAGTAAAATACGACTATGTATCCTTGCTAATAGGCGTAAACAATCAATATCGCGGTAGAAGTGTTGAAAGCTTTGAGCCCGATTTTATCAAATTATTAAACCATGCTGTTGCCTTTTCCAATCTCGGTGCAAGTCGTGTTTTTGTTTTATCTATTCCAGACTGGGGTGCAATGCCCTTTGCTAAAGATCAAGATCGCGATCGCATTGCAGCGGAAATAAACACCTACAACAGCTCCATTAAAAGGATATGTGCTAACCTTAACATTGCTTTTTTTGATATTACCTCTATTTCACGTGAAGCTCTTACTAATCCAGCTTATGTAGCTGTGGATGACTTGCATCCCAGTGGGGAAATGTATGCCGAATGGGTGAAAATGGTAATTCCTTTTTTTAATCAATAAGATGACGAGTCATAAAGAAGTTGCACAGCAATTAGACAAGAAAGATATTTTGGCGTCTTTTCGCGATCGCTTTTTTCATCCAGAAAAGGTTATTTATTTGGATGGTAATTCACTTGGGAAACAACCGCTTGACGCAAAAGAAACCCTTAACACAATCTTAGAAGAACAGTGGGGCAAAAAACTGATTCGCAGTTGGAACGATCATTGGCTAGCAGTACCCAAGCGTATTGCGGCCAAGCTGGCCGTATTGCTCAACGCAAACCCTAATGAAGTCTTGGTCGGCGAATCAACATCCGTAAATTTGTATAAGCTAACACATGCCTTGCTTACATCTGGACATTTTCCAAAGCAATTAGTGACAGATTCACTCAACTTCCCAACAGATAACTATATTCTACAAGGCATTAGCACGCAATTGCCTATAGCTGCTCCCATTACCGTTCGCTATTCAAGTGATTTAGTCGCAGATATTCCATTGCTACAAAACACGATACGACATGCGCCAGGCATCTTATGCCTGAGTCTGGTGACATATAAAAGCGCCTACTTATACCCAATGAAGTCACTCAATAACTTTGCTAAAGAACACGACAGCATCATTATATGGGATCTGAGTCATGCAGTAGGGGCAGTTGCCATAGACCTTAAACAAAGCAATACCCTAGCGGCCATTGGCTGTACCTATAAATACCTGAACGGTGGCCCTGGCGCACCCGCTTTTATCTACGTAGACCAATCGCTGATAGCATCCCTAAAATCGCCTATCCAAGGATGGTTTGGTCACGCAAAACCATTTGATTTTGCATCAGACTATCAAGCAGCAGAGGGAATAGCAAAATTTGACGCAGGCACGCCACAGATTTTATCCTTAGCCACACTCGAAGTGGGGCTTGATATTACGCTTGAAGCGGGAATAGACCAGATTAGAGCTAAAAGTGAGCAGCTGGGAACCTATTTGTTTGAACTAATAAAAGCAGAGTTGCTAACTTTAGGCTATGCACTTGAGAGTCCGGAAGCGGTTAGTGAACGCGGTGCCCATATTACCATTTCACACAAAGAATCATGGCGGATTTGTCAATGTCTGTTAAACCCCAAAGACAATCGGTTAAAAATCATCCCTGATTTTAGACCTAACCGTTTTATTCGATTGGGGATTGCCCCACTTTATACACGCTACGAAGATTTGTGGGAAACAGTATGTCGTCTAAAAGAAATTGTTTTGGAAAAAGAATACGAATACCACGATGGAAATCAGCCAACGGTAACCTAGCTTTCTAGGGTTACCGGCGCTCGTAAACTTCCTCAAAAGGCACCCGGCAGCGGTCGCCCCATATTCCTTTATTACCATCGCGAACGCCACACGATATGATCATATTGATATCTGTTCCCCTTGGCAATTGGAGTAATTTTTTCACCTTTTTGCTGTCAAAGCCTTCCATGGGGCAGGTGTCGTATCCTTTCTCGACCATAGCTAACATAAAAGTTTGTGCTGCAAGGGCACAGGATTTGTGCACAACGGTTCTCATTTGGGTTTCGGATACTTCACGAACCACTGGCCGAAACATGCCCATTACGAATACGGTGAGCTTTCGCACTATTCCCAACAATCGAAAAAACCGTGCATATAAGAAGGGCATCAATCTGCCATAGTACACTTCTCTAACAGCGATGCGTTTTGCTTGCCTTTCTGAAGGGCTGTTTCGTTCAATATTTCCTTTTTCAAAGTTTAGCAGAAACTTGGCTCTGGATCGAAAAAGATCCTGACGGGTAACAAACACAACCCACTGTGTCGCGGTCGAAGCGGCTGTTTGCCCTAAACACGCCTTGGTGAGTCCTTCTCTCCATTTGTCGTCCACGAGATGGATGAATTGCCACAGTTGCATGTTTGAACTTGTAGGCGCTAATGTTGCTTGCTTTAAGCAGTCTTCAACATCACTTGGCGGAATTGATATTTTGTCACTAAAAAGACGCACAGAACGCCTGTGCTCTAAGAGGTCTTGTAAATGCATATTGAAAGATACAGTAATTAATTAGAGGAGGAAATAGAAAAAGTATCTCTAGTATTGATTTTTATCATTTCATTAAATAAACCCCACAACCTTATGGTTACCAACAATTAGCCTACTTTTGCCCCTTAAATTTTACACCCTTGAAACGATTTCAATTTATAGATAAGTCCACAGGCGGCAGTGTTAAAAACGATCTTCTTTCTGGCATTACGGTTGCCTTGGCGTTGGTGCCCGAAGCCGTAGCCTTTGCTTTTGTGGCTGGCGTATCGCCTGTTGTTGGACTTTATGGCGCCTTTATGATGGGCCTTATTACGGCTGTTTTTGGTGGTCGTCCGGGGATGATATCTGGCGCAACTGGCGCCATGGCTGTGGTCATGGTACACTTGGTCAGCGAGGGAAATGCCCTTGGGGGTAGCGATACCGCAGGGCTACAGTTCTTATTTGTTACGCTTATTTTGGCCGGATTGATTCAAGTAGCCGCAGGGGTATTGCGCCTCGGAAAGTTTGTGCGTATGATTCCCCACTCGGTCATGATGGGCTTTGTAAACGGACTGGCGATTGTTATTTTCTTGTCTCAGCTGGGCATGTTTAAAAGCCAAGGGGAGTGGCTCTCTGGATCGGCTCTTTCCACGATGATTGGACTGGTAGTTTTGACGATGGCTATCATGGTTGGCCTACCGTATCTTACTAAAAAAGTTCCCGCAGCCCTTACAGCCATTGTGGTGGTTTCTCTATTGGTCATTTTTGGCAATTTAGAAACTGAAACTGTTCGCTCATTTGTGGTTGCCAATGGTGGCACCGGAATACAGGCGGGCTTTCCGAGTTTCAATGTACCGATTATTGCGTTTTCGCTGGACACCCTTTTCTTTATTTTGCCGTATGCTTGTATTCTTGCAGCCATTGGTCTGATTGAATCTTTGATGACCTTAAACCTTATCGATGAGCTCACAGACTCCCACGGCAGTGGAAATCGAGAATGTGCCGCACAGGGCTTTGGCAATATTGTAAATGGATTCTTTGGCGGCATGGGCGGTTGCGCCATGATTGGGCAAAGCATCATCAATATCAAATCTGGAGGGCGAGGACGGTTGTCAGGCATTACAGCAGCATTGGCGCTGCTAGGCTTTATTTTATTCGGGGCTGGCTATATAGAGCAGGTACCCATTGCAGCCTTGGTAGGCGTTATGTTTATGGTGGTCTTTGGCACCTTTGCTTGGAGTTCGTTTCAGGTGTGGAACAAGGTTCCTAAATCGGATGTAATTGTCATTGTATTGGTTACATCGCTTACTGTTATTTTCGATTTGGCTATTGCTGTGTTGGCCGGGGTTGTGGTATCTTCTTTGGTTTTTGCTTGGGAAAATGCCAAGCGTATTCGGGCACGCAAACACCTAGACGAACACGGGGTTAAGCATTATGAAATATACGGGCCTTTGTTCTTTGGTTCTATAGAGTTGTTTAACAGCAAATTTGATGTACAAAACGATCCAGATGAGGTTGTAATTGATTTTAAGGATTCGCGTATTGTAGATCAGTCCGCCATTGAGTGTGTGAATAAACTAACGGAGCGCTACTTGAAAAAGGGGAAGAATATTCACTTACGCCATTTGTCTTCAGACTGCGTAAAGCTGATACAAAAGGCAGAAAAAATATGTGATGTGAATGTCTTGGAAGACCCAGACTATTTTGTGGCGATTGACAACTTTAGACGCGCGCAAACGAATTTAACCAAAGCATAACTAAAAAAACCCCGCCATTTGGCGGGGTTTTGGTGTAAACGTGAAATTAAGTACGGTTGGTTACTTTACCAATTTCGTGTTTAGTTCTTGTTTACCGGCCTTAACCGTTACCAAGTATAAGCCTTTGTTTAGGCTGCTTACGTCTAAACTAAATGCAGCTGCATTTGGAGTAGCACGCAATACTTCGCGACCTGTAAGGTCAAAGATAGTTACGCTGTCAACCACATCAACTGCACTTACGTTAAGTGTGTTCTCAACTGGGTTAGGGTATACATTTACATTACTTTCTAAATCATTAATAGAAGCCGTCGCATCTCTGTAAAAATAAACGTTATCAATATAAATTACAGAAGGATAAGTTCCAGATGCTGCTGATAAAGTTACAATAAGCTGCGCCAATTCCGCACGAGAAAAATCACCATTACCTTGACCAGTTAATGCTTCAATTTCAATATCCCTAGATTTCCATGTACCAGTTTGTGGTCCAGTGTTATAGTCTTGGAAGGATGAGGTTTGGATAGTCCCACCAGCATGGTTTGACCATTTTGTGTTCATCGTTTGCCCTGCCAAAAGATCTCCAGCAATCCAATAATCAATGTGGAAATGAGTCATTTCAGAGGCATCAATTTTTGCTACTAAATCAGCACCAAGAAAATCTCCGCCAGCAAGTTCAGCTTTCAAAACAACGTTATTAGCAATGGTTTCATCTGCAAAAGTGGCGTTATCCCAACCTGTATTATTTAAACCAATAGCAGTTCCATATGCTTCCCCATAAACAGAAATTACATCCCATGAATTTCTTGCTGGAGGTGTTGATGGCGCATCTGTTGGTCCTGCAGGTGGTGTAACACCATCACCTGTCTGGGCTAGATTATCAATGTAGATTGTCCAGTCTGCACTGCCATCACCCGGCTGAGTTAGGTCGTTAAAGAACGCAATCACAGTCTGATCTGCTGGCAGAGCACCAGTGAAGTCAAACG
>JAHEIX010000002.1:198480-200349 GCA_024639165.1 Flavobacteriaceae bacterium
AGCGTAATGTCTCTAGCAACTGTTGAGTGGACACTAGCAGTTATTACTTCACCATTGGCTCCATCAACTGCTGTATCCAAGGTGATCTTTACACCAGCCCAGTTTTGACCCGCACCCTTAACATACTTGAGTGAGTTAGCGTTGTCTGGACCTGCTTCTACAGTGGCAACACCACCATCAAAGCCGGTAACAACATAAGCGTCAGCAGCTTCTTCAAAGTCAACTGGAAGCGCAATAGTTGGACCAGCGTTTCCACCAGTAGTCTGGGCTAGATTATCAATGTAGATTGTCCAGTCTGCACTGCCATCACCCGGCTGAGTTAGGTCGTTAAAGAACGCAATCACAGTCTGATCTGCTGGCAGAGCACCAGTGAAGTCAAACGACATTGCTTCCCAGCCTGTACCACCGTGACTTACTTTACGCTCGACGTTTGCTACGTCAAACTTCAGCGTAATGTCTCTAGCAACTGTTGAGTGGACACTAGCAGTTATTACTTCACCATTGGCTCCATCAACTGCTGTATCCAAGGTGATCTTTACACCAGCCCAGTTTTGACCCGCACCCTTAATATACTTGAGTGAGTTAGCGTTGTCTGGACCTGCTTCTATAGAGGCAACACCACCATCAAAGCCGGCAATTTCATAAGCGTCAACAGCTTCTTCAAAGTCAACTGGAAGCGCAATAGTAGGTCCAACTGTCTCTACGCCTGTAGTGAAAGTAATATTGTCAAAGTAAGTAATGTTAGCTTCGGTTCTTGTTGAATTATCAGGAATGATTACAATTTTAGAGTATGATGTGTTTCCAATTGCAGAATAAAAGTCAAAAGATAATTCTTCCCATGCGTTAATAACTGTATTGGATACTGTTCTAGCTACATTGATAGTGTTATCAGCAGCATCTTCAAACTTAATTTGGACAGGTGAAATTCTTGTTTTATAAACCATGATTTTCACAGTAGTGTTGTTGGCATCAAGTGAAAAGCTACCAATACCATCTGAAAAAGCAAGTGCCCATGCATTTGAGCCAGCCGCAGCAGTAAGCTCACCAACTTTACTAGAAGTGTTTATTCCAGTTGAATATGGGTTATCTACAACATCAAAAGATGTATCTGGCTGGTCAGCTGTCCAAGCCCAATTAGGACCAGGTAGTCCAGAACTTATAGATTGAAAATCAATGTCTGTCTGCGCAAAAAGCATGGCAGGTAACATTAATAAAAGTGTATATAATTGTTTCATAATTTTTGATTTGTTCAAATATATACTTGCATTTTGTTGAAATTAAAAATAATATCTATACAATATGTATACATCATAAAATATACCCACTGGAAATGCGAATATGTAAAAAAAGCAGGTTTATATGGTAAGAATCGCGTACTTGAAACGCTTATTTAAGGCTATTTGAAGCGGGTATACAACATACTTATGCGCTTGGCCAACGCTACATCAAGCGTAGTGACGGCATCTTTATCGTGGGTGCGTAACGAAATCATAATTTTATTATAGCTGTTGTGCCAGTCCGGATGGTGGCCTAGTTTTTCGGCTACTTCAGCCACTTCAGCCATAAAATCAAAAGCGGTTTTAAAGTCTTCAAAAACCAATTCGGTTTTAATGCATCCTGCATCCCATTGCCAATCGTTAGCGTGCGTGCCAAGAGCCTTAAAAATACTTGCTTCTGTGTACTGTGTCATTACACCTCGCAGCTCATGTCTGCTCCGCAACATTGCGGCGATTTGATTTTTCCCTCGCAAGAAGGGCATTGAGAAATCTGTACCTCACTGCCATCATCAAGAGATAAATGACCGTTTTCTAAAGGTCTGTCGCATTTCGCACAAGATGCGTTAACCGACATACCACATTGATTGCATGC
>JAHEIX010000006.1:0-45887 GCA_024639165.1 Flavobacteriaceae bacterium
CTCCACAATTAAGCGCCTTGATTCACGCTAGGATCAATAATTCTGTTATTTTTGGCAACCTAAAAGTAACCCAAGCACCTCATGCTCAATGCACATAAACTAAGTCTCTTTTTTGGTGGCACACCACTATTTGAGGACCTCTCATTTCGCTTGGGCTCTGGAGATCGGGTAGGGCTTATTGGAAAGAATGGTGCTGGTAAATCGACCTTGCTTAAAATAATTGCAGGAGATCTCGCTGTAGATTCTGGACAGCTTGCCACCGAAAAAGATTTACAAATTGGGTTTCTGCGTCAGGATATCGATTTTGAAGTTGGGCGTACCGTGCGCCAAGAAGCCCGTTCGGCATTCCCTAAACTACTACGTCTTGAAAAAAGTATCACTCATATCAATCAAGAACTTACTACTAGAACAGATTATGAAAGTGAGGCCTACAGCGCTCTTTTAAACAAGCTAAGTGAGTACAATGAGCAGTTTCAACAATTGGGCGGGTATACTTTTGAAGGAGAAGCCGAAAAAATACTTTTGGGATTGGGTTTTAAAACACAAGACCTAGACCAACAAACTTCGCAATTTTCAGGAGGATGGCGGATGCGTATCGAACTAGCTAAATTGCTTTTACAAGACAATGACTTATTGCTTTTAGATGAACCAACAAACCATTTGGATATTGAGTCGATTATGTGGTTTGAAGGCTTTTTGAAAAAGTTTAAAGGCGGGTTGTTATTGGTTTCCCACGACAAAATGTTTTTGGACAATGTTACCAACCGAACCATGGAGATTTCGGCACAGCGCCTGTATGATTTTAAAAAGCCATATTCCCAGTTTTTAGTGCTCCGAGATGAAATACGCACCCAACAACGTGCTACTCAAAAAAACCAAGCCAAAGAAATTGCTCGAACCGAACAATTGATCGATCGTTTTCGAGCCAAGGCTTCTAAAGCAAGTATGGCGCAATCACTGGTCAAAAAATTAGACAAAATTGAGCGCATAGAGGTCGATGCCGAAGAAACCCAAACGATGAAAGTACGCTTCCCCACCGCCATTCGCCCAGGTAAAGTCGTAATTGAAGTGGAAGATTTCCAAAAATCTTATGGTTCAAAAGAAGTGCTTAAACACGTAAATATGACCGTTGAACGAGGGGATAAAATTGCTTTTGTAGGTCAGAACGGGCAAGGAAAGAGTACATTGGCCAAGGCCATTGTGCGCGAATTAGATTATGAAGGTAGCTGTTCTCTGGGACACAATGTTATGTTGGGGTATTTTGCCCAAAACCAAGCAGACCAACTCAATGGAGCAGAATCGGTATTAGCATCAGCCATCGCCAGTTCAAACGAAACAAACCGATCCAAGGTTAGGGATTATTTGGGCGCTTTTTTGTTTCGGGGAGAAGCCGTAGACAAAAAGGTTCGCGTGCTTTCTGGAGGGGAACGAAATCGATTGGCGCTTTGCAAACTGATGTTACAGCCCTTTAATGTACTTGTGATGGACGAACCGACCAACCACTTGGACATCCAATCTAAGAACGTTTTAAAAGAAGCCCTAGCCGCTTATGAAGGCACACTGATATTGGTTTCTCACGATCGTGAATTTCTTCAAGGACTGGCAGACAAAGTCTACGCCTTTAGCGACAAGCAGGTTAAGGTCTTCCTTGGTGATATTGATCAGTACCTTGCCCACAAAGGATCGGCGTCTCTCGATACTCTAGCGAAACCTATCAACAAGAAAACCAAAACCAAAACTGTTGCATCAAAGCAATCAAAAGCATTCCGACAACTTAAAAACAAGATCAGTACCATAGAGCGAAAGATTTCATCTCTCGAAGCTGAGATAAAGGAAAAAGATGCGCGTATAGCAACAGTATACGATACCCTAACACCTGCCTTTTTTGATGAGTATAACAACGCCAAAGCCGTATTGTCCGAAAATATAACTTTATGGGAAGCGGCTCTTTTGGACTTAGAAAAATATGAGAATTAAGCGGTTTTATTCGCGTTTGAATGTGCAGCAGAACTAAAAAAAGAGGGGTGCGCTTATGCTCCTCGATTTTTATTAAATTAGTGCCTAACTAAAATTTCAAATATGTCTAGCAAGTTTTTTGGTAATAGTTTAAATAAAAGCGCCTCTGAAAAAAAGGGAGGTAAACAAAAAGTATCAAACAAAAGTAACAAGCCTAAATCATCGGGTGTTCGTAAAGTTGGAAGAGGAAATTAAGCCAAAATAAATCTATGAAGCTTTTTTATACTCGATTACGCAACTTTTATTTATGTGAGCTCAGAACATTCAAAAGCATGTTAAATATCAAATGAAAAAACTATTTGCTTTGCTATGTGTTTTGGGTGTAGTATTACCATACTACAACATCTACAAGTTTATTGAAGCAAATAATTGGGAATGGTCAACGGCTTTGTTTTTTGAGCAAATCAACCTAAACTACGGAATGAAGATTCTAAATGCCGACCTAACCGTAGCCGCTACCACTTTTTTAATTTTTATACTCTATAAGGTAAAGGTGAAATATATCAGTACGAAGCAATTTCTAAAGTACGTTGTTTCGCTATTTATCGTAGGCTTTTCACTGGCCTTGCCCCTATACCTTTACGATAACTACAATCGTGAATAATCTAATGTCTAAGGCATGAAACCTATCAACAAACAGCTCTTATTTCTATTACTATCAGGCTTGGTACTGAGTTGCTCGCCTAAACATTCGCAAAAAGACCATTCCATGTATTGGCAAAAAAATGCGGCTGAATACCATGCCCTTTGCATCCAAGCCTATAACCTTGCAAAAATGAAAGTGGATCAAGCCCTTGTCACAAATAGCGAAAAACCTTTGGCCATTATTGCAGATATAGACGAAACCGTACTGAACAATCTCCCTTACAATGAAATGCTGATTGAAAAAAACACCACTTTTACACAAGAAAACTGGGCTGCCTGGGTGCATGAAAAAACAGCTTTGCCTATTCCCGGTGCGCTAGAATTTTACACTTATGCAGACTCCCTTGGCATTGAAATCATTTACGTGTCCAATAGAAAGGTTGAAAATTATGAGCCTACAAAAGCCAATCTCATCAGCGCTGGTTTTCCTTTTGACGATGATACCATCATGCTACTTAGAGATAAAGATGGCAACAAAGAGGCTAGAAGAAATCAACTCACAAATTTTAATATAGCGCTCATTTTAGGTGATAATCTCGCCGATTTTGATGCGCGTTTTTACAAGCAAACCAACGAGGTAAGAATAGAACGGTTGAACGATACAAGTGCCTTGTTCGGAGAAAAATTTATTCTAATCCCTAACCTCATTTACGGCAGTTGGGAAATGGGCTTTGAAGACTAGGCACGTATTTTGCTCTAGTTATGGTAATGCTGTTTTAAATTTTTGGTGTCTATGAAATATGTAACGCTCTCTTTTTTGCTGTTCGTTTTTAATTGTGAAGACAAAAATCTTGCCCAAAACTATACACTTGAGGGTCAGTGGATCCTTGATAAAGCAGTCTGCTACTGTAATTTTGAAAAATATGATTTTGAACGTAATCAGCTTTGGCTCTTTGAAGATGGTGTTTTAGTAAGTAAAGGGGAGGAGGGCAATGCTGTGGGTATTTCTACCCCTAATAAGGTTGAGTCCTATGTTGTAAGTGATGACACCCTAACCCTTTTGTCTAGCAAAAGACAATTTCGCTATACCATTGCTGATAATATCCTTGCGCTGCACTACATTGATGTTCCAGAAATTGCAGACGATGAAGTTTCGTATTACTTTACAAAAGGGACTGCACCTAGCAACTGTACTGATCCCAATAACTTGCTTAAAGAAATTGCCTGTACAAAAGAGTACGATCCTGTATGTGGTTGTGACGGCATCACCTATAGTAACGCATGTACTGCTACATTCTATGGTGGGGTAACGGCTTTTGATAAAGGGGATTGTCCTAAATAAGCGATTTCTCTAATATTTAGCTATCTTTAGGGATAACAATCAAGGTGGGCTTTTCTCGTATTTAAGATAACGCCCATTAATATTAAATGATATATTATGGGAGTAGGTGGTATTTTTTGGGGGAGTATTGCAATTTGTGTAATCTTAGCCCTAACGGCATATGTGATTGAAGAATACATAAAATAAATCGGTATTTGACTTTGGGTTTCAGCATCTAGTCGGGTTTTATTTTATGACAAAAGCATTATATTACAGCTTATTTAAACACCTATACAATGAGAAAATTAACACTTACCCTACTCCTTTTCAGTCTTCCTTTTTTACAAGCACAAAATTTTAGAGGTCTTGATAAAAGTCCTATGGATAAGGCTTCTTTTCCCGCAAGCTATCGCATTTCGGATAAAGTTGCAACAATTACATATAGCAGACCTCAACTCAAAGGCAGGGCCTTTGCAGACATCGTCTCGTTTGGAAAAATATGGCGAACAGGTGCTAATGAAGCTACAGAACTTCGTGTATTTAAGGCCATTGCCATTGGGGGAACTGACGTTCCAGTAGGCACTTATTCTCTTTTTACCATTTTTGACGCAGAAAAAATGACCCTTATCATCAACAAGGCGACTAATCTTTGGGGGTCATATTCATACAACCAAGATGAAGATTTATTGCGTTTTGAAGTTCCCACCACAAATGCAGATGATGCTTTAGAGGCCTTTTCAATGGTGTTTTCAGTGGATGATACGCCAGTCTTACACTTGGGCTGGGGTAATACAAGAGCAGCAGTACCTTTTAACGTCTTGTAGCGGATTTAATCAATGCTTGTCTAGCAACCAAGAAGACGATTGGATTTTATCGCCAAGGTTGTCAATAAGCCTAATGCCTAGTTTTTCGCAAATAGGGCGTTCAGGAATAGTATCGTTAGTTTGATCGCCGCCATTAGCAAATGCCAATTGATATTCATCACCAAACTCTCTGTGTATTTTAGTCAAGGTTTCACAAACGGTGCGGTCCTGATCAACAGACAAAATAGCTTTGTCTACCACACGGAAGTTTGATATGATGATCATCCGCTCTTTTTCGTCCTGAAATTCTTTAGAACCCTTTAATTCGCGCTGATAATCTGAGTTTACAATAACAAACAAGGCATCGCCTTGTTTTTTTGCATTGTGAAAATACTCCAGATGACCTTTGTGAATGGGATTAAAATAACCGCTGACAATAACCGCTTTTTTCATGTTGTAAAGTTACACGTATTTGTATAAACACATAATAAACCCTCGTTATTTACTTCAATTATACATCTATAGATTAAATCTGTTCATAAGGCTCAAAATAAGCGGAGTATTTTATACTTTTACACTTTAGACTAATACATCGAAAATGGCATTTGATATTGCAATGATAAAAGCCACTTACGCTCGCCTAGCAGCGCGTGTAGAAGCGGCTAGAAAAGTAACTGACAAGCCGCTTACGGCTTCTGAAAAAATATTGTACTCCCATTTGTGGGATGGTGCAGCGAATCAAGTCTTCAAAAGAGGTATGGATTATGTTGATTTTGCACCTGACCGAATTGCGTGCCAAGATGCAACCGCACAAATGGCCCTTTTGCAGTTTATGCAAGCAGGCAAGCCAAAAGTGGCTGTCCCTACTACCGTACACTGCGATCACCTTATTCAAGCCAAAGACGGTGCCATTGCCGACTTAAAGTCAGCCAACAGCACATCTGCGGAAGTTTTTAATTTTTTACAATCCGTATCCAACAAATACGGCATCGGCTTTTGGAAGCCTGGTGCTGGAATCATCCACCAAGTAGTGCTAGAAAACTACGCATTTCCTGGCGGCATGATGATAGGAACAGACTCGCATACGGTAAACGCCGGCGGATTAGGTATGCTTGCCATAGGAGTTGGTGGTGCCGATGCCGTAGACGTAATGGCAGATATGCCTTGGGAACTTAAGTTTCCAAAACTCATCGGGGTAAAACTTACAGGGAAGCTCAACGGCTGGACTGCACCAAAAGACGTCATCCTAAAAGTTGCGGGTATCCTAACCGTAAAGGGTGGAACTGGAGCTATAATTGAATATTTTGGAGATGGTGCCGAATCCATGTCATGTACTGGAAAAGGAACCATTTGTAATATGGGTGCCGAGGTTGGAGCAACAACCTCCACTTTTGGCTACGATGCCTCAATGGAACGCTACTTGCGTGCTACCGACAGAGACGATGTGGCAGATGCTGCCAATGAGGTAAAAGAACACCTTACCGCTGATCCGGAAGTGTACCAAAACCCAGCGCAATACTTTGATGAAGTCATTGAAATTGATTTAAATACGCTAACACCACACATCAACGGCCCTTTTACGCCAGACTTAGCTACTCCTGTATCGGAAATGGCTGAAAAAGCCGCCACTAACGACTGGCCCGTAGACGTAGAGTGGGGACTGATTGGATCTTGTACCAACTCCTCTTATGAAGATTTATCACGTGCAGCTTCCATTGCCAAGCAAGCAGTAGATAAAAAACTAGTTACCAAAGCTACTTTCGGTATCAATCCTGGCTCTGAACAAGTGCGCTTCACTGCAGAGCGAGATGGCTTACTCGAAATCTTTGAAGACTTAGATGCAACCATATTCACCAATGCCTGTGGTCCTTGTATTGGACAATGGGCTAGAGCGGGCGCGGACAAGCAAGAAAAGAATGCCATCATACACTCTTTTAACAGAAATTTCTCCAAGCGCGCAGATGGAAATCCAAACACCCATGCCTTTGTTGCCTCTCCAGAAATTGTAGCCGCAGTGGCCATATCGGGTAGACTTGATTTTAATCCGATAACAGATGGGCTTATCAACGAAGATGGAGAAGAAGTACGTCTTGAGGCCCCAACGGGAGTTGAGCTTCCACCAAGTGGTTTTGACGTGGAAGACAACGGGTATTTGGCGCCTGTGGCAGATGGCTCTGGTGTTTCTGTAGAAGTAAGCGAAAGCTCTGAACGTTTGGAACTCTTAACACCCTTTGCCCCTTGGGATGGTGAAAACCTAACTGGAGCAAAACTGCTTATCAAAGCTTTTGGCAAGTGTACCACAGACCACATTTCCATGGCAGGTCCTTGGTTGCGTTTTCGTGGACACTTGGATAATATTTCAAACAACTGCTTGATAGGTGCAGTAAATGCATACAACCAAAAAACCAACTTTGTTAAAAATCAACTCACAGGAGAATACGGAGGCGTACCAGATGTTCAACGTGCATACAAAGCTGCAGGTATTGAAACTGTTGTTGTAGGTGACCACAACTATGGCGAAGGCTCTTCCCGTGAGCACGCAGCCATGGAGCCTAGACACTTAGGGGTTAAAGTTGTGTTGGTAAAATCCTTTGCCCGTATACACGAAACCAACCTAAAAAAGCAAGGTATGTTGGGGATTACGTTTGAAAATGAGGCTGACTATGATCTCATCCAAGAAGACGATACCTTTAACTTTGTTGACTTATCTGTGTTTGCAGCTGGAAAACAGCTTACCATTGAGGTGGCGCACAGCGACGGGTCTTCTGATACTATACTGGCAAATCATACCTATAACGAAGCGCAAATTGAATGGTTTAAAGCAGGTTCTGCGCTAAACCTAATCAAGAAGCAAAATAGCGCTGCTTAGGAGCCTTTATTCGCTGGTTTCTAACGCTACCAAAACAAGCTCTTTTAGGGCTTGATAACCTTTTTCGTTTAGGTGAAGACCGTCCTGAAGTAAGACGTCTTTTCTGATATGATTGCCGTCCATTAGTTTTTCGTAAAGTTTTAGTTGGTGTACATATGGAAGCCTGTCTGCAAGCGCTTGGACACCTGCATTAATATGCCGTATTTCCATTAATTCATTTTCACGTTCAAATGAGGGCTTGATGGATATATTGTATATGTTGGCCTTGGGGAATTTTTTGTGAATCATCTCTATAAAAGAAGTAATATCAGCTACAATTTTGGTGGCGTCAAAGCCTAAAGTCAAATCGTTGCCTCCCAAATAGAGCATGATGTTTTGAGGGGTTAAGTACTCAAATAAATCTTCAAAATAATGAGATAACGAATGGATAAAGGCTCCTCCAAAACCAAGGTTTAACGTTTGGTGTGGTGCCAAATCTTCTGCCATGTTTTTCCACAAGCGTATTGAGGAGCTTCCATAAAAAACAGTCAATGCTTTTTGGTTTTTAAATTGGCTCACTTTTCTTTTTAGGACCGCTATTTCACGCTCAAAATGCGTTTCTTCCAACCGAAGTTTCTGTATCCAATTTTTATATTTCTTATTGATTTTTTTAACTACTTCAGGAAGTCTTGGGTCGTTTGGATTGTGAATGTCAAAATCTGCCATGGTAAAAGCAGGCATCACCTGGCATTTATAGGTAGCCTTGTGGGGTAGTTTATCGAAGTCTACCATGACCAAAGGCACTATTTTGGGTTGCTTTTTCATGCTGCAAGCAAGTTTAAAAACTCCTGTGCTAAACGGCCCCGGAGATGCCTCTGTTTTGTATGACAGGCCTTCTGGACTAAAGACCAAGCTCGTATCGTTTTCTAAGGCATGGGCTGCTAACGAATAAAATTTTTTGTTTTCCTTTTTTACTTCTTTTTTACTCAAATGATCTGGAGTAAAGTTATTCGAGTAGACCCTAATGTAGTCAAAACGTTCATAGTATGCCTTGTGATTTGACTCATGTGATAGCGAATGACGCGCTACACGAATACCAGGCGCTTTATAGTATTTGTGAAGCATACCACTAATGTAGTGACTGTCCAATGTGATTTGAAAGTTGTCGGCAGCTATCAAGCTGGAATGGTTGTCCAAATGATTGTAAATAAATATACTCCCTTGTTCATAAGGTAGGTGCTCCGAACCTTTTATTTGCACTTTTAAATCGCTGAAAATAGATTGAAACTGCTGGGCGCTTAACCTTCTTATTTCTTGAGGTGTGAAGGATGAAGGAGCTTCGATTATTTCACAAAAGGCTGCTTTGATACGGTGAAGGAGAAGCTGACTTGGGTTCATTTCAATCATGGAACCATTCCTAACAATAGCGCTTTCACTTGTGCTACGCTTTCAATATAATATTTGGCAGCTGTGGGTTTACGCCCTACTTTAACAGTGTAGGCGTGATCGGGTAAGCTCACAAACATATTTTCGTCTGTGACATCGTCACCAATGCAAAGAATAAAGTCATAATCGCCTTGGTTTTTGATTTCAAAGACCGCACTACCTTTATTGACTTGACGATCTACCACTTCAAGGGCTTTGTCCATGTCTAATATTGTTACTTCATCTGAAATTAGGCTCGATAAAACCGTTTTAATTTCAACCACTCTGCCAGCAGCCAGTTCGGGGTCTGTTTTTCTGTAGTGCCAAACCAGGCTATTGTGCTTTTCTTCAATAAAAGTTCCTGGAGTTCTATCTGTAAATGTTTCGAAAATAGGCAACACATCTGCCATCCATTCCTTTTTGCCTGTAATACTTCCATTCCACTCAGCACCTTTTCTTTTTATGTAGTGTCCATGCTCTGCAACAAGTGTAATTGGGAGCTTTGCAAACCACTTGTCTAAGAATGCCTGATCTCTGCCGCTTACTATGGCAACATCGGTATTAGGGAGCTTACAAAGCCTATCGATTATTGATAATAACTTGGCGTCTGGTATTGCTAAATCAGGTTTTTCATTGAAGGCAACCAACGTGCCGTCATAATCCAAAAAAATCATCTTATTCTTCGCCTTAGCAAAGGCTTGAACTAATTTTTGTTGGGTTCCGTTGTGAATTTTAGGAATTTGTATCTCCTCTTTGATCTCGTTTTTAGATTGAAGTGCTTTCATAAAGTCTTTTGCCCAATAATCAACGGTGTATCGGCTTAATCGTTTTTGCATTCCGATATTGCGTTGTTTTTGTTCCTCAACAGGCATGGTTATGGCTTTCAGCAAGGCATCTGCCATGGCATTTTTATCAAAGGGATTGATAAGAATCGCCTCGAATAATTCTTTAGAAGCGCCCGCCATCTCGCTCAAAATTAACATCCCATCACCCGAAACTCGAGAAGCAATAAACTCTTTAGCAACAAGATTCATTCCGTCTCGAACGGGAGTTATCATGGCAATATCCGATGTCATGTATAGATCTATTAGATCGTCAAAACTCATTGCTCGATAGTAATACCAAATAGGGGTCCAATTAACCGTTGCGTATTTGCCGTTAATTCTACCTACTAACTCGTCAGTTTCTTTTTTCAATTTGGCATATTCAGGCACATCCGAGCGAGAAGGAACGGTCAGCATCAGCAAGCGAACTTTCTCTAAATACTCTGGATATTTGGTCAAGAAAAGGTCAAAAGCCTCGATGCGGTTTACCACTCCTTTAGTATAGTCTAGGCGATCGATTGAAAGAATCAATTTCCCCGATTCGGCGCCTTTTCTATGCAACTCTAATTGTTTTTTTAACTCTGATTTTTCATTTTCTTTTTGCGCAAGGTGTTCCTCCGCTTTACGGTGAAATTTGTCGTAATCAATCCCCATAGGGAACGTGTCTACCACCACTTCACGAAAGCCATTAATTACCCTATTAAATTGTACTTCTTTGCGTAGAATACGTCGCACAGAGCTTAAAAAATGACGTTCGTAATCATAGGTATGGAAACCTATTAAGTCAGCGCCAAGCATTCCTTCTAAAAGGGCTTCGCGACAAGGGAATGTCCTGAAAATTTCAAATGAAGGAAAAGGGATATGTAGAAAAAATCCAATATTGACATCTGGGCGTGCATCTTTTATCATTTTAGGGCACAGCATCAGCTGATAGTCGTGTATCCAAACGGTATCGCCAGGTGCAATTTTATCAATTACACTTTGACTAAATTTTTTATTTACCTCAACATAGGTTTCCCAATGTGTCTCACTAAATGTTGAAATTTCTATAAAGTAATGAAATAGGGGCCAGAGGCATTTATTGGCAAGTCCGTAGTAGAAGTTTTCCACCTCCTCTTTATCTAAGAGTACGGGGGCATAATTATTTTCTTCAAGCCCCTTGGCTAGCGGTACCCAAGCTTCAGGTGCAATTTCATCTATGCCAATTCCCGGCCAACCTACCCACAAGGAGTTCTCGTGTTCGTGTACGGATTTCATCCCAGTAGCTAATCCACCGCTTGTCGCGGTAAATTTGAAAGAATTTTCTACCTTAGATATTCTAATGGGAAGGCGATTTGAAACGATGATGTTCTTGGCCATTAACAACTTTTAAGTAAACATTTTGAACCACAATGTATGTCAAAAAAAAATGGCGCAAAGCATGCTGACAGCCTAAACTTCGGGATAATTGGAAATTGTAAATCTGCGGCCCTTATAAATGAAGATTCCTCAATAGAATGGTGTTGTTTACCACAATTTGATTCTGCCTCTGTTTTCGGAAAAATTCTCGATCAAAAAATTGGAGGAGAATTTAAAATTTCGTGTGACGAAAGTTATTCTATCTCACAATTTTATATTGAAAAAACCAGCATCTTATGCACGCGTTTTTCTAACGGACACGACGCTTTTGAGGTCGTTGACTACATGCCGCGCTATAAAAAAGAGGACAATGTCTACTATGCACCCCCAGAAATTACACGGCTATTAAGACATCTAAAAGGAGCGCCTAAATATCGCGTTATTTATGACCCGCGATTGGAATATGCTGTTGGTGAAACAAAAAACTTTGTCAAACCCCATTTTCTTGTCAGTGTGGTAGACGACAAAAATTACGACACCTTGTTTTTGTATACCGATTTAGATAAAAATGCCATGCTAAATGGTACCGAACTTACACTTACACAAGACCACTTTATGAGTGTGTCTTACAATGAAAAAATCCATATACCTACACTAGAAC
This sequence comes from Flavobacteriaceae bacterium, assembly GCA_024639165.1. Lineage (GTDB taxonomy): Bacteria > Bacteroidota > Bacteroidia > Flavobacteriales > Flavobacteriaceae > UBA7446. The sequence continues at coordinate 11,822 of JAHEIX010000006.1, forward strand.
ATACTTGCTATGAGTTTGAGCGCACCAAAGTTTATTGGTTAAATTGGTGTCATAAAACACCTTCTTTTAAGCACTACAACGAAGAAATATTACGAAGTGCAATGACCTTGAAGTTATTGACCTTTGAAAAGACAGGTGCGGTATTAGCGGCAGCGACTACTTCTTTGCCCGAAACCATTGGCGAAGTACGGAATTGGGATTATCGTTTTTGCTGGATTAGAGACGCTTCAATGGTAATCAAAGTGATTGCAAAGCTGGGGCACAACCAAATTGTCAAAAACTTTATCCGCTATATTATAGATTTGGTTCCCGACAAAAATGAAAAACTACAGATCATGTACGGCATCAGCGGAGAAAAAACTTTAACCGAAGAAACCTTGGCGCATCTTGACGGTTATCAAGGCTCAAAACCCGTACGCGTTGGCAATGCAGCTTACATCCAAAAGCAAAACGACATTTATGGTATTCTGATGGATGTTATTCACTACCAAATTGAAAGCTACACACAAGATGATGAAAAGCACGAGGAACTGTGGACCATTGTAAAGTCTATTGTTTGGGTGGTGCGAAAAAATTGGCAACTGGCTGATAAGGGGATTTGGGAGTTTCGGCATGAAGATCGCCACTTCACCTTTTCTAAGCTCTTGTGCTGGGTAGCCGTTGATCGGGCTATAAAAATCTCAACGCTGATTGAGGGTGGTAAGTCTGCAGCCAAATGGGAGTCGCTTCGAGAAGAAATACACAACGACATCATGAACAACGCCTGGAATAAAGAAAAACAGGCCTTTACACAATCTTACCAGTCCGAACATCTTGATGCATCTGTTTTATTGATGGAATACTATGGTTTTATTGAAGGCAAAGACCCTAAATACGTCAAAACGGTTAAGGCCATTGAAAAAGAATTGATGCACGAAGGCCTTTTGTATCGCTATAAAAACGAAGATGATTTTGGCTTGCCCAGTTCGTCCTTTACGGTCTGCACGTTTTGGTTTATTAATAGCTTATATAAGATTGGAGAAGAAGAAAATGCTAAGGTGCTTTTTGATAAACTACTAGGCTACAGCAACCATTTGGGGCTTTTTAGTGAAGATATAGATTTTAGCTCAAAAAGGCTGCTTGGGAACTTCCCCCAAGCATATTCACACCTCGCCCTAATTGACAACGCATTGAACTTTAATTAGGGTTTAAGCTAGAAACGTTGATTTAACACGCTTTTTAATGGGGTGTGTTAGAGCCCAGCCAACAGGTTTCCTAGGCCGTCTTTAAACTGAAAACCTTCCATGGTTCGGTATTTGTTTAGCTTTTTGTTTGCCTCAAGCCCCCACAATAAAAATTCCATCATAAAAAACAGGTCTTCAGTAAGGCAATCTGCCTGATGTGTAGCCACAAGTTCTTTTAAGTTGGGAACGCCTTTCAAGGTGTCGTGATATATATTATCAGGAAGGCTGTCTTCTAGAAATAATTCATTGTCTGAGTAGAACCACCCCAATAACTGGTCATAAGGACCTTCTTCATCTTGTTTCTCTAACTTCTTAATTTCTGGAAAATAAGTTGGGAATAAGGTTTTTACAGCTTGGTTGATTAAGTGAAAAGAAATCTGCTCTGCTCCTTCTTGCTCGCCTTCATAGACCAATTCCACTTTTCCATTTATAGCAGGGATAATCCCCAAAAAATCAGACATTCTGACGCAGGTGTTTTGCTCGCCAGACAACAGCATGCGGCGTTCCGCAGCACTCATTAGGTTTTCAAAAGCTGTAATACTCATACGGGCACTCACACCGCTTTTAGCATCTACATATTCACTTTTTCTTGCTTCAAAACCTATCTGCTCTAAAATATCACGAGCCAATTCTGGAACATGAATCGCCTCTTGAACAGCTTTGTTGGTATGGGTTTCCTGTCGAGTGATGGCCTTGGCCGTAGCAAGGTTGTGCGGATAGTGTGTCAAAATTTGAGAACCAATACGATCTTTTAGCGGGGTTACAATACTTCCCCGATTGGTATAATCTTCAGGGTTGGCCGTAAAGACAAACTGGGTTTCAATAGGAAGTCGGAGTTTAAAGCCACGTATCTGAATTTCTTTTTCTTGTAATATGGAGAAAAGTGCTACCTGGATCCGCGCTTGCAAGTCAGGCAATTCATTTAAAACAAATATGCATCGATGAGCTCTTGGAATCATGCCAAAATGAATCACGCGCTCGTCGGCATAGGACAGCTTTAGGTTGGCTGCTTTAATAGGATCTACATCCCCTATTAGGTCGGCTACGCTTACATCTGGTGTAGCCAGTTTTTCAAAGAAACGATCGTCTCGATGCAACCAAATGATAGGAGTATCGTCTCCTTTTTCTGCAATGAGCGCCTTAGCATAGTTACTTATAGGTACTATGGGGTCATCGTTTATTTCAGACCCTTCCACTACAGGTACCCATTCGTCTAAAAGTTGTGTGAGTTGTCGTGCAAGTCTTGTTTTAGCTTGGCCTCGCAATCCAAGTAAATTGATACTATGCCCTGAAAGCAATGCGCGTTCTACATCGGGAATAACTGTGTTTTCATAGCCCAAAAGCCCTTCAAATGTTGGCGCTCCACTTTGCATACGTGCCCTTAAGTTTTTTGCCAGTTCTTGTTGAATGGAAAGGGATTTGTAATCTGTTTTTTTTAGATCCCCTAGTGTCTTGCTTTTTTTCATTTATCTCAATCGTTTTTTTCTGTTCTGTTCATAGTCTTCAAAAATCATTTCGCCTAAGCCTTTTAGGCCAGTAAAAAATGCCTTGCCTTTGTTCGCTTCTGTAAAGTTTCGCACAAATTCTTTTAAATAGGAGTCTTGTGCTATCATAAATGTGGTGATGGGGATGTGAAGTTTTCTGGCCTGACGTGCCATATTGTAACACTTGTCCACAATATGGTCGTCTAACCCCATGCTGTTTTTGTAGTAAGACCCATCTGGGTTTTTAAGACAGCTAGGCTTACCATCGGTTATCATAAAAATTTGCTTGTTGCTGTTTTTCCTTCGTCGCAATAAATCCATAGCAAGTGTTAGGCCCGCCACGGTGTTGGTGTGATAAGGTCCTACTTGCAAGTAGGGAATGTCTTTGAGTGCAATGGGCCAGGCATCATTTCCAAACACCAATATATCTAGGGTGTCTTTGGGATACCGTGTGGTGATAAACTCAGCAAGTGCCATGGCTACTTTTTTTGCTGGAGTTATGCGGTCTTCTCCGTATAAAATCATGCTATGACTGATGTCAATCATCAAAACCGTGCTCATTTGAGTATTGTAGTAACTATCCTCCACTACTAGGTCGTCGTGATGTAAGGTAAAATCATCTCCTGCTGTGCGTATTTGTGCATTGCGCAAGCTTTCGGTCATGGATATTTTCTCAAGGGGATCGCCAAATTGATACGCTTTAAATTCGCCTGTATCGTCTGCGCCCTGCCCGGTGCTTTTGGTTTTATGGTTGCCGTTGCCTGCTTTTTTAAGTTTGCCAAAAATTTGCTTTAACGCGTGTTCACGCAACAGCTTTTCTGTTTTGGCAGTGAGGGACATCCCTTTTCCGTCGCCAGTGCCATCGCCTTTTGGCTGTATATAAGCTCGTTTTAAGAGGTCTTCGATAAAATCATCTATGGTATATTCTGAGTTGGTTAGCCCATATTCCTTGTCCAGTTCACGTAACCAATCAATGGCTTCGTCAAAATCGCCAGAAGTATGCGTAATCAACTCTTTGAAAATTTCAAAAAGACGTTCGAAAGGCGTTTGATGCTTGGGTATGTGTTGCGTAAATGTAATACCGGCAGCGGACAAGTTTAATTTCATAGCATTGTAAATGTACTAAAATCATTCCCAATTTTAAACTCCTTTATTTCAATAACTGAGCTATTACAAAATTGGTACCTTTGTGAAAATTGCTTATGAAAAATCTGGTTATTGTTGGTCACCCAGACCAATCCTCCTTTTGCTATAATGGGATCTTTAAAACCATCGTTGAAAGCCTAGAAAAAGCGGACGAGGATATTGAAATCATCGACTTATACCGCGACAGCTTTACCCGTCCAAGAGATACCGTAATTGGCAGGTATAAAGAATTGGTTACTTGGTCTGATCGTATTTATTTTGTTTCACCCGTATGGTGGTTCAGACTAACCCCTCGAATGGAAATCTTTTTTGATGAGGTGCTAACCCCTGGCTTTGCCTATCAGTTTGTCAATGTCACAAAATTATACGCCTATCCAAAGTCGTTTTTGAGTGACAAAAAAGTACGGACTTATGTTACGCATGGTGCGCCAGCGCTTCCTGTAAAAACCCTATACCTCAACTCGGTAAAATTACGCCTAGTAATGGGTGTTTATTCGTTTGTTTTTGGGTGGAAACTTGCGCTGTTTACCAAAACCAAGCAATTTTGGTCAGTCCCTTTTGTCTCAGATAAAAAGCGTAAAAAATATTTAAGCGTTGTTAGCAGAGATGTACAGCGCGATATTAAAAAAGGAAAATAGACATTATGAAAAAGACAACTATTATACTTATTTCAGCTATATTGAGTGTTCATTCTATAACTGTGGCACAAGACACCGAAATACAACCCTACGAAGTAATCAAAGCTATTGACAGTGTTGAAATTCGATTTTATCCAAGCGCAACACTGGTTCAAACAAGTGGCGGCAATAACTTTGGCAAATTGTTCCGCTATATTTCGGGCAGTAACGAGGCTGAAGAAAAAATTGCCATGACGGCACCCGTGTATATGAATAAAGACAAATCCGAAATGGCTTTCGTAATGCCACTTGATGTGCATCAAAAAGGAGCCCCTAAACCCATGGGTGAAAATGTGTCACTGCGCATAACCGAACCTCGCTATGTAGCTGCCATACGCTATGGAGGATACACGAATACAAGCAAAGAAGCCATACACACAAAACGTCTTCTGAAAACCCTTGAAGACAACAGCATTGAGGTCAAAGGAGCTGTTGAGTATTTGGGCTATGATAGTCCTTATAAATTCTATAACCGTCGCAATGAGGTTATGGTGGAAATTGCCGTCAACAAATAAAAAAACCTAATATGCCTATAGAAGAAAAACTCAATGCGTGGTCGCATGCTTTGGGTGTAGGCTTTGGAGTAGCCGCATTGGTCTTCATGCTTTTGGACGTCGATCAAACCAACCCTTATGGGCTATTTAGCGTTATTGTTTATGGGCTTTCTATCATCTTGTTATTCTTGGCTTCCACTTGCTATCACGCCATAACAGCAAGCAAACGGAAGCACTACTTTCGGGTTGCCGATCACATCAGCATCTACTTAATTATTGCGGGCACCTATACTCCTGTGCTCTTGATTGCGATTCCAAATGGCTTGGGATGGATACTGTTTTGGGTAGTTTGGGGCATCGCTGCCTTTGGACTCATCTTAAAGCTTTTTTTTACAGGGCGTTTTGAACGTTTTTCTACCTTTTTATACCTGGCCATGGGCTGGCTAGCCATTATACCTTATAGCGAGCTAACTACGGCGCTAGATACCAAGGCCTTAACCTTACTGATTAGCGGAGGAGTGGCCTATACGGTTGGCGTGCTGTTCTATGCTGTCGAAAAAATTCCCTACAACCATTTTATATGGCACCTATTTGTATTGGGTGGTGCAAGCTGCCATTTCTTTATGGTGTATTTGTATGTGATTTAAAATTTTGACCAGCATATATACTTCAACGCGTAAATACGCCTCTTAATCCCCTTCGTTTTTCTATTTTTGCCAAAACCTTTAGATGAATATTCTTATCCTTGGCAATGGCGGAAGAGAGCACACCTTTTGTTGGAAGCTTTCCCAAAGCGTACTTCAACCCAAATTATTTATTGCCCCTGGAAATGCGGGCACTGCACAACTGGGCACCAACATTGACATCAATCCCACAGACCTCGAAGCCGTAGCAACAGCTGTTAGCAGCCATGCCATTGACCTTATTTTAGTGGGGCCCGAGGCACCGCTAGTCGCAGGTATTCACGACCATATTGCTAATCATCCTACACTAAGCCATATCCCGGTGATTGGCCCAAAAGAAGAAGCTGCAAAACTAGAAGGTAGTAAGGCATATGCCAAGGCTTTTATGGAGCGACACAACATCCCTACTGCGCCCTACAAACAATTTAATGCTGCTAATCATTCAGAAGGGTTGGCTTATTTGGAAAGTATTCCTGCTCCCTATGTGCTAAAGGCCGATGGTCTTGCTGCAGGAAAAGGCGTGCTCATCATCCATGAGCTAGATGAAGCCAAAGCAGCACTTACCGATATGCTCGCCAACAAGAAGTTTGGCGCAGCAAGCGAACAGGTGGTTATCGAAGGTTTTTTAGACGGTATTGAGCTTTCTTGTTTTGTGCTTACCGATGGTGAAAGCCATGTAACCTTCCCCTTTGCCAAAGACTACAAACGTATAGGTGAAGGCGATACGGGACTGAACACAGGTGGTATGGGTGCTGTGTCACCTGTCCCCTTTAATGACCCCGCTTTCAAACAAAAAATTCACGATCGTATCATAACCCCAACCATGGAAGGGCTTAAAAAAGACAAGCTTGATTTTGTTGGCTTTGTCTTTATTGGTCTTATCCGCGTTGGTGACGATCCCTTTGTGATTGAATACAATGTACGCATGGGTGATCCCGAAACCCAAGTGGTCTTGCCACGCATCCAAAATGATATGGCAGAATTGCTGCTGGCTACTGGCGAAAAGCGTTTACACGAAGTAGCCCTTCACATTAGCCCACAAGCTGCAGCAACCGTAGTTGGTGTGTCGGGTGGATATCCAGAAGCCTACGAAAAAGGAAAGGTTATTTCTAGTTTAGATGGAGATGGGCTGATTTTTCAAGCGGGAACTACTAAAGTTGATGATCAAATAGTAACCCATGGCGGAAGGGTTTTGGCATCAACAGGATTTGGTACCGATGTACAAGAGGCACTCACAGAAGCATACAGCAACCTATCAAACATTTCGTTTGAAGGAATGTATTTCCGAAAAGATTTAGGTTTCGATTTATAGAAACGAGTGAGAAGTAGAGTCAAAGTCCTCCTCGTTGTTGTCATTAAATTTCTTTAACTGACGTAACCAATAGAACAGGCCTGCAAAACCAATCATCAAGAACAACCAATTGAAGGCATTGGCAGCAAACCAATTGCTAGCCCCTAACTCACGTAGCATATTTAGGGGAATAAAAAGAATATCTTCAAAAAGGAAGGCAATTGCTTCAAAAATGGCTTTCATAATCTTGGTTTTACCTTGCAAAAATACACCTAAAGTTGGCACAATGCAAATACATGACAGCTTTTAGATTTTGCGCTATCTTTGGAAAAATTTCTGTTATGAATTCTGCTCATGCTTTTCAAATTTTTGAAACATGTATTTCGAAATACCACGTTTTAGACCGTGTTGATCAGCCCTTTGAAAATCTCTTCGAGCCTAAAAGTCTTGATCATTTATTATACCGAAAAAACTGGATTGATACCGTTCAATGGCACTATGAAGACCTGATTCGCGAGCCTAGTATAGACCCCATTGCGGCCTTAGAACTGAAACGTAAAATTGATGCTTCGAATCAAGACCGCACCGATATGGTAGAATATATCGACAGTTATTTTTTGCAAAAATTTAGTTCGGTAATGCATTTAGATGGTGCGACCATCAATACCGAAAGTCCGGCTTGGGCCATTGACCGCTTGTCTATTTTAGCACTTAAAATTTATCACATGCAAGAGGAAGCCAATCGCGCTACTGCCTCTGACGAGCATCGTGCTGCTTGTGCTAAAAAACTTGCTGTTTTAATGGGGCAAAAAACAGATTTGTCTACCGCCATAGACCAGCTTCTCGCTGACATGGCAGCTGGCAAGAAATACATGAAAGTATACAAGCAAATGAAAATGTACAATGACGAATCCCTAAATCCCGTCCTGTACCAGAACAAATCGTAATGGCTGCCAAACACATCATGGTGCTTCGTTTCTCGGCTTTGGGCGACGTTGCCATGTGTTTACCTGTGCTGCGGTGCTTGGCGCAAACCTATCCGGAATTGCGTATAACCGTGGTCACACGAAAACGCTTTGCACCTATCTTTACAGAACTCCCCAATACTGCTGTTTTTAGCCCTGATTTTAGTGTTACGCACAAAGGAGTTACAGGGCTTTACCGGCTTTACAAAAGCCTGCTTGCACAACAGCCAAATGCCATTGCAGATTTGCACAACGTATTGCGTACTAAAATACTACGCAGTTATTTCGCTCCCCGATTTTGGATACGAAAAGCTGTGCTTAACAAAGGCAGAAAAGCCAAAAAACAACTTACAAGAGCGCGTCAAAAAACCTTGGTCCCCTTAGTTCCCCAAATTCACCGCTATGCCCAAGTATTTGAACGTTTGGGCCTACCTATTTCGCTTGATCGCCATGAATTTCCGCCAAAACCAATTTGCCCAAATACAGCGGCGCTAAACCCAGACCAAAACAGAAAGTGGGTTGGTGTAGCCCCTTTTGCTGCTCACACAGGCAAGCAATACCCCCTTGATCTGATGCAAAAAGTCGTTGCCTTTTTACAACAAGATTACCAAGTTATTTTGTTTGGTTATGGCCGTGAAGAACGTGCACAACTTGACGTTTGGGCAAAGGCCTACAAACATGTGATAAACGCAACCAGTGTATATGATTTTGATGCAGAGTTGCGTCTTATCGCCCAGCTCGATTTGATGATTTCCATGGATTCAGCTAATGGACACTTGGCTGCCAATTACAACGTCCCTGTTCTCAGCCTTTGGGGAGCTACACATCCTTGTTTGGGCTTTGCCCCTTTTGGGCAAGCAAACGCCAATAGCCTTACAGCAGATCGCCAGCAATATCCGTTCTTGCCAACTGCTGTTTATGGGAACAAAATCCGTCGTGGGTATGAAGATGCCATGCGAACCATTGACCCCAAGACAGTAATCGAATTGGCATTTGAATTATTGAACAAAAAATAAGAAGTAAAAAGTCTATATTTGCTCTGAAGCATCCCTAAATGTATAAAAAATTTATTTACCTCCAGTGGAAGTCCTTTTTTAGGGCTGCTGGCGTGGCCTCAAAACTTGCTCAAAAAATCTTGATTGGTGTTGTTTGGGCCTATTTTGCTTTTGTTTTTTCTGGGCTTGCCTTTATCGCATTTTATGGAATTCAAGAAGAATTTGGTTTAGACCCACTGCCCACAGTGAGTGGGTTTTTGATTTATGCCTTTGTCCTGTGGATCGTTATCCGCTATTTTATTCAAAAAATGCCCATGGTGCATGTGCAGCCATTATTGATATTGCCCTTATCTAAAAAGAGGATTGTACATTTTGGCCTTGCCAAAAGTATTATCAGCTTCTTTAATATTATCAACCTCTTCTTCTTTATTCCTTTTGGCTTTATTCTCCTTAAAGAAGACTACAGCCTGTGGGGGGTTATAAGCTGGGGGTTGAGTATTGGCTATATTATATTAGCAACCAATTTTTTAAACGTATTGCTCAATAGCCAAGACAGGTTGTTGCTTATCGCTGCCGCTATTTTAATTGCCTTGTTCGGATTACAGTATTACGAACTTTTTGATATCACTGCTTACTCAGAACCCGTATTTATGGCGCCCTATTACCAACCCCTTTGGGTGCTGGTCCCCTTGGCGCTTATGTTGGTATCATACCGCCAAAGTTTTGAACACTTTTTGAAGAAATTGTACATGGACAGCGACCAAATGCGCCCTAAAAAAGAAGTGCAGCGTGTCACCGAACTCAAATGGTTGGATGGCTTTGGCCGTACCTCCTTTTTTCTAAAGAATGATATTCGACTCATTGTCCGCAACAAACGTGCGCGTATGGCCGTTTGGATGGGTGTTGCTTTCTTGTTCTATGGGCTTATTTTTATGATGGATATATACGATTCCCCTGTGATCAAGGTGTTTGTTGGGATTTTTGTCACGGGTGGTTTTTTATTTAGCTTCGGTCAGTTTGTTCCAAGTTGGGATAGTAGTTACTATGCTTTAATGATGACACAAAACGTGCCTTACAAAGAATACCTAAAATCAAAGTGGTGGTTGGTCGTTGTGGGTACTTTAGTGAGCATTCCTTTGGCAAGCTTCTATATCTTTTTTAGTTGGGAAAGTTACTTCGCTATCATTGCTGGAGGCATCTATAACATTGGCGTAAATGCGCATATGGTACTGCTTTCAGGAGCTTATACAAGAACACCTATTGACCTCAACTCCATGCAACGTGCTTTTGGAGACAAAAAATCTTTTAATGTAAAAACAATATTGCTGGGCGTGCCAAAAATATTTTTGCCTATGTTCATTTTTTATGTGGGGGTTTTGGTGCACAGCAAGCTTATGGGCTTTATACTCATCGGGGTGGTTGGCATCCTAGGGTTTGCATTAAGAAACCTTGTTTTTGATTGGATTGAGAAAGTCTATCAAAACGAAAAGTACCAAACACTTGCCGCTTACAAACAAAAAAACACATGATTGATATTAACCTCCTTTCGAAAAAATATGGCGAGCAAACAGTGCTCGACATAGATCTTCTAAACATTCCTAGCGGTCAGACATTTGGACTCGTGGGAAACAATGGCGCAGGAAAAACAACCCTATTTAGTCTTATTCTGGACTTGATTGAAGCTACCACTGGCCAAGTAAAAAATAAGGAACTAGTGGTTTCAAAAGATGAGAGCTGGAAAAACCATACCGCTGCTTTTGTAGATGAACAATTCCTTATCGGCTACCTCACCCCTGAGGAGTATTTTAATTTTGTGGGCGGCTTACGCAACATGAAAAAAGATGATATTAAAACAGCATTGGAGCCTTACAAGGACTTCTTTCATGGCGAAGTGCTGGGGCAAAAAAAGTATATCCGTGATCTTTCTAAAGGAAATCAAAAAAAGGTAGGTATTGTTGCTACCCTCTTGTCCAATACCCCTTTGGTTATTCTAGATGAGCCATTTGCCAACCTAGATCCCACCACGCAAATTCGTCTCAAAAAACTGTTGAACGAAGAGGCGAGCGCAACGGGAAAAACATTTCTAATCTCCAGTCATGACCTGCAACACATCACTGATGTTTGTGATCGAATTGTGGTGCTTAATAAAGGAAAAATAGTACGTGACGTTGTAACTTCTTCCAAAACTCTTAACGAGCTAGAGGCCTTTTTTCAAGAGCAGTTATAGTTTATATATACTAAAACCTGATGTTTTGAGTTTTTATCATAGGTTTACAACATGAAAAAAGTCGTTCTTTTTTGTGCAATTATTTTGGTCGCCATAGGGTGTTCTACCAAAAAAGATGCTGCGATGAACCGCTTCTACCACAAAACCACTTCTATGTTTAACCCCTTGTTTAACGGAGAGGAAGCGCTGCGCTACGGACTTTTGGACATCACGCTAAATCATAACGATAACTATTGGCTGCGTCTCCCTGTTGATCCTTATATCTTGCCAGAGGCTTATGCGTCTGAAGAGGTCACTACAAACGAATTTTTTGACCGCGCACAAGACAAAGCAGTGCTTACTGTACAAAAACACTCCATGCTTATTAATGGAGAACAGCGCAACAATCAAATTGCAAAAGCCTATTTACTGTTGGGTAAGGCACGGTATTACAACGGTAAATACCTTCAAGCCATTGAGGCGTTTACTTATTTAGTAAAAAACATGTCGGGAGATGATTTGGCAGTTGAAGCGGAACTCTGGCGATCAAAGAGTTATTTAGCTTTGGAGCAGCACGATAGAGCAGCAAGAGAACTCATCAATATTGCCTACTCAGGGTCACTCACTAGTGAACAATATGCCGTAAATCAAGCAGCCTTAGCAGATGCTCTGTTGAAAGCGGAAAAAGACAGCTTAGGTACCGAACCATTAAGAAACGCTTTTGCTACAGAAAAATCAGCCTACAAAAGAGGGCGATATGCCTATTTATTGGGACAGCTTTATGAAGATTTAAATTATGCCGATTCTGCCATAGTTGCCTACCAGTACGTTTTGGATTTGAAGCGCCGTCTGCCCCGTGAGCTGTGGATTCACGCCCGACTGGCACAACTCAAAAACAATACGCCCAAGGATGAAGAAACACTAAAAGCTTACAAACGATTGTTACGTAGCGATGAAGACCGAAGGTTTAGAGACAAAATTCACTATTTTTATGGAACCTACCTACTCAAAGGTGCAGATACTATCAATGCAGAATCAGAATTAAATGCATCACTACAAACCAAAACCAATGATGCCTATCTCAAGTCGTTGATTTATGAGCAATTGGCACTCAATCGCCTAGACCAGGTGGCTTTTGTTAAAGCAGGTGCTTATTTGGACAGCACCCTTCAAAACCTTGCCAAGGAGACCCGGCGTTACAGGAAAGTGACCCGACAACGTAAAAAACTTGATGACATTATCAATTATGAAAAAACAATTACAGAGACCGACAGCCTGCTATTGTTGATTGATATGCCAGAAGAAAGCCAAAAAGCCGTTGTGGATGCCTATATCAAAAAGATAATATCAGACAAAGAAAAAGCTGAAGCTGCATCCAAAGAGGGAACTGATGGAAGCATTGCGATGCTTGGCGACTTTTACTTTTACAATAGCCGTCAAGTAGCAAATGGAAAACTCCGTTTTAATCAAAACTGGGCAAACATTACATTGGCAGACAACTGGAAGTATAGCCCTAAAAAAAGCATTGCTGTTGAAGAAGAAACATCAGAAATTGAAGCTACTGATGAAGGCTTAGACCCTGCCTTAGATCCAAAAACGTATTTGTCTCAAATTCCTCCTCCAGAAGCGCGCGACAGCTTGCGCCTTCTTCAAAACGAAGCCTACTTTCAAGCGGGCTTGGCCTATAAAGAACAGTTCCTAATTAAAGATTTTGCTATTGCCCGATTCCATTCCCTCATGGATGGCAATCCCGATGTGCGTTATATTCCACCAACGCTATATCATATGTATGAGTTGTATCAGGACAACCCTCCCAAACAGCGCAAATGGCGTTCCCGAATACTAACAGAGTATCCGGAAAGTGATTATGCCAAAATAATACAGAATCCCGAGGCCTTGGCGCAAACATTGGCGTCCAATCAAGCCGCCATAATGGCTGCTAAAGAAAAATTTAACGCCCAAGAATTTAACGCTGTTATTGAAGAAAGTGAACGTTATATTCCGCAACTTACAGACAAAGAACTCCAAGCAGCATGGGCATTACTTCGGGCTACTGCCCTAGGGAGGCTGGATGGACTAGAAGCCTATAAAGACGCCCTGACTATGCTTGTGCAAACCTATCCAAAAACCCAAGGCGCACAAAAGGCACAAGCACAACTTGATGGCTTTGACGTTTATAACGATCTAGCGCTGGGCGAAGTCGAAAAAGCAAAAATCGTATTCCTCAGGACCTTAGAAGATCGCGAGCAATCAGAAGAGGACAAGACATGGCTTGAATCTTGGTTTACCGAAGAGGGAATTGAAATGGTGTTGCGAGTATCAATTGATGTATTTAACCGTGATGTAGAGACGTTGGTTGTTCACGGTTTTAGCTCTTTAAAAAGTGCAAAAGAAACAGCTGCACTTTTGCGTAAAAACAACCCGCGTTTGTTAGCATCCAAAAATGTTGTAATTTCGACGTCCCAATATCGGAATGCTTTAGTTAGTAAACGCCTAGAACAATTGGAAAATTAAGTGACATGTTTTCAGAAAAAAAACAAAAAAATATGGATTCAAAAAATAATGTAAAAATCAATTTTGTAGAACCCAATACTAAGATTATTGGTGAAATTGAATCTAAGTCTGACTTCCGTATAGACGGGACTTTAGAGGGTAAAATCAATACTTCGGGCCGTGTTGTCATTGGCAAAGAAGGAACTGTTAATGGTGAAGTGCTTTGTGGCTATGCCGATATCATTGGTAATTTCAATGGTAGCCTTTCTGTAGACGGACTGTTAACGATCAAATCTGATGGTATCGTGGAAGGACAAGTTACTGTTGGCAAGCTTGCTGTTGAATCTGGTGCCACGTTAAACGCACAATGTAGCATGAAAGCTGCATCTGTAAAGTCAATGGTTGATGAAAAAACCCCAAAAGCCGAAAAAACGGCCTAAAACTTGGGCGGTCCTTTCAGGACTAACCGTTCAAATGGGCGTTAGCCTATACCTGGCATCTGTTGGTGGAAAAGCCCTTGATTTGCGCTGGGAAACAGGCAAAACCATGACCTTATTGCTGCTTATGCTGGTGCTCGCTGTTAACATCTACGGACTGGTTAAATTCTTAAATCGATACGAATAGCTTCAAACCGGTTTTTTTACCTACTTGTTTTTTGCGGTTTACATTCCCCTTAATCAAAAAATGAGGCTTAATTTTTTCGCCGTATTCTCTTTTTTTCTTGTGGCTAAAAGTGTACATTTGCAGCGTTTAAATTTCAACGAAATGTCAAGATTAAAGCAAAACCATTGAAAAGAGCAATTCTTGTATTTTTTACGCTTCTTTTAGCAACTCACGCATTTGCCGTTTCTAATGATAAGGAACCTGAAAAAAAAGGCTCACTTAAGGAAGAAATCAAAGCTTACATCCAACACCACTTAAAAGACTCTCACGACTTCTATTTAGGTTCTTATAAAGACGGTGATAAAAAGAAATACATTGGCTACATCGGACTTCCTGTAATTTTATGGGACAACGGGCTTGTGATGTTCTCGTCTGCCAAATTCAAGCACGGCAAAGCGGTAGTGTCAAAAGGAAGCAGCCATTACAAGCTTTACCACGGAAAAATTTACAAGACTGATCAAGCGGGCACCATCAACTATGATGATGCGCATCACGCAGTAAACGAAAAACCACTTGATCTATCGATGACCAAAAGCGTTATAACCATGCTATTTACGGCATTATTGATGTTTTTCTTGTTCCGCTCTTTAGCGCAGTCCTATCATAAAAACGGGGGCGTTGCTGCTGGTATAGGTCGCTTCTTTGAGCCCATAATTTTATATGTCCGCGACGATATTGCTATCCCCAACATTGGAGAAAAACACCACGGTCGCTACATGAGCTTTTTGCTAACCGTATTTTTCTTTATTTGGTTTTTAAATCTCTTGGGGCTTACTCCTTTAGGTATTAATGTTACAGGAAATATTGCTGTTACTTTTGGATTGGCTTTACTTACTTTTTTATTGACCAATTTGACCGCCAACAAGAATTACTGGGCACACATCTTTTGGATGCCAGGTGTTCCTATCCCGATGAAAATTCTTTTAATGCCCATTGAACTATTGGGTGTCATTATCAAACCTTTTTCTTTATTGATCCGTTTGTATGCCAACATGCAAGCAGGACACATTGTATTGATGAGTCTTATTGGGCTTATGTTTATTTTTAACAACTGGCTAGGTAGCAGCTTGTCCTTTTTATTGGCCTTTGCTATCTCCCTAATCGAATTATTAGTGGCCGCATTGCAGGCCTATATATTCACCATGTTATCGGCACTCTATTTTGGGTTTGCCGTAGAAGAACATCATGATGAAGCGCATTAAACACAAACATTAACAATTAAATATATACACATGGAAATTCCAGTAATCGTAGGTGCAGGTCTCGTCGTAATCGGCGTAGGTATGGGAATCGGTAGAATCGGTGGCTCAGCTATGGAAGCTATTGCTCGTCAACCTGAAGCATACGGGAAAATTCAAACAGCTATGTTGATTGCAGCCGCTCTTATTGAAGGGATTGGTTTTGCAGCACTATTTGCTGTATAGTAAGAACACAAGTATTAGATAAGCAGCGGCTAGGCTGTTGCTTATCTTACTTAAATATAACCCTATGGAAAAATTATTAGGCGAATTTTCGTTTGGTTTGTTTATATGGCAGACAGCAATTGTGGTGGCACTTCTTTTATTGCTCCGCAAATTTGCATGGAAACCCATCCTAAACACCATTAACGAAAGAGAAGCGGGCATTCGCTCGGCTATGAAATCGGCAGAAGAGGCGCGTGCAGAAATGCAAAACCTACAAGCCGACAACGAGCGTATTCTAAAGGAAGCCCGTGCAGAAAGAGACGGCTTACTAAAAGAAGCGCGTGAGCTACGTCAAAAAATGATTGACGATGCCAAAGGCGAAGCTAAAGTCCAAGCAGAACAGCTAATTGCCCAAGCAAAAGCTGCCATTGAAAGTGAAAAACAAGTGGCCATTACTTCGCTTAAAAACGAAGTAGCTGACCTATCGCTTCAAATTGCAGAAACGCTTACAAAAGAGCAACTCTCTTCTGACAAAAAGCAAACCGAATTGGTACAAAAGCTACTTAAAGACGTAGATCTCAAGGCATGATAGGAACAAGAGCCGCATTGCGATATGCTAAAGCAGCTGTGCAAAAGGCCATTGAAGATGGTCAATTGGATGCGCTAGCCAAAGACATGGAAACTGTGTACGATACCGTACAGGGCAACCGTGATTTGGAAGCTGTTTTACAAAGCCCTGTTATTAGCAGCGACTTAAAGCACAATGCGCTTCAAGCTGTTTTTGCACAGTGCAGCGATGCAGGCAAGAACCTATTACGCTTAGTAGCTGAAAATAACCGCACGCACAATCTCGATGGTATTGCGCTAAAGGTTAAAGAGCTTTATCAAAAACATTTGGGGTTGGTTGAGGCAATTGCCACAACAGCAGTGCCTATTACCCCCGAATTGGAAAAAGAAATTTTGGCTAAAGTGGCCACACTTACAGACAAGAAAGTGACCCTAGTCAACAAAGTAGACCCTGCCATCATTGGTGGGTTTATACTACGAATTGATGATGTAGCCCTCAATGCGAGTGTCGCACATCAACTCAACTCATTAAAACAAACGTTACGTTCAAACGCAATATCATGGCAGAAGTAAAAGCCGCGGAAGTATCCGCAATACTAAAACAGCAATTAACAGGATTTGACAGCAGTGTCTCTTTAGACGAAGTAGGATCGGTACTCCAGGTGGGTGACGGTATTGCTCGTGTATACGGTTTATCCAATGCGCAATATGGCGAGTTAGTAACTTTCGACTCTGGATTGGAAGGAATCGTACTTAACCTTGAGGAAGACAACGTAGGAGTAGTACTCTTAGGTCCTTCTAAAGGAATTAAAGAAGGAGATACCGTTAAGCGTACACAACGCATTGCCTCTATTAATGTAGGCGAAGGTGTTGTTGGTCGTGTGGTTAATACACTGGGTATGCCTATTGATGGCAAAGGTCCTATTGAAGGGGAAACCATTGAAATGCCCTTAGAGCGTAAGGCGCCAGGCGTAATTTACCGCCAACCGGTAAACGAGCCGCTTCAAACGGGAATCAAATCCATTGATGCCATGATCCCAGTAGGACGTGGACAACGTGAGTTGGTTATTGGTGATCGTCAAACAGGTAAAACAACCGTGTGTATTGACACCATCCTTAACCAAAAAGAATTTTACGATGCAGGTGAGCCTGTATACTGTATCTATGTAGCCATCGGACAAAAAGCATCTACGGTTGCTGGAATTGCAAATACACTACAGGAAAAAGGTGCCATGGCCTACACAACTATAGTAGCGGCAAACGCATCGGATCCTGCGCCTATGCAGGTTTATGCTCCTTTTGCGGGTGCAGCCATTGGCGAATATTTCCGTGATACAGGTCGTCCAGCTCTGATTATTTATGATGATTTGTCTAAGCAAGCGGTTGCTTATCGTGAAGTATCGCTGCTGCTTCGTCGCCCTCCGGGACGTGAAGCTTACCCTGGGGATGTATTCTACTTACACTCGCGCTTGCTAGAGCGTGCAGCCAAAGTAATTGCAGACGACAAGATTGCCAAACAAATGAATGACTTACCTGAAGGGCTTAAGTCTAAAGTTAAAGGGGGTGGTTCATTAACTGCTTTGCCTATTATTGAAACACAAGCAGGTGATGTATCTGCCTATATCCCTACCAACGTAATTTCAATTACCGATGGTCAAATATTCTTGGAATCTGATTTATTTAACTCGGGCGTACGTCCTGCCATTAACGTAGGTATTTCGGTATCTCGTGTAGGGGGTTCAGCACAAATTAAATCCATGAAAAAAGTAGCTGGTACACTTAAACTTGATCAAGCGCAGTTCCGTGAGTTGGAAGCCTTTGCCAAGTTTGGTTCTGACTTAGATGCAGCTACCATGAATGTGATTGAGAAAGGAAAGCGCAATGTGGAAATCCTAAAACAAGCCCAAAACGATCCGTTTACGGTTGAAGATCAGATTGCCATCATTTTTGCTGGATCTAAAAACTTATTGCGCCAAGTTCCGGTGAACAAGGTCAAAGAGTTTGAACAAAGCTATTTAGAGTTACTTAAAGCCAAGCATCAAGGTGTGCTTGATACGCTTAAAACAGGTAAACTTACAGACGAGGTTACAGAAACCTTGACCAAAGTAGCCACTGACTTAGCCGCTCAATACGCATAACAAATGGCAAACCTTAAGGAAATACGCAACAGGATAAGCTCTGTATCTTCAACGATGCAGATTACCAGTGCCATGAAAATGGTATCGGCAGCCAAGCTCAAAAAAGCGCAAGATGCCATTACGGCCATGCGCCCATATGCAGCCAAGCTTACCGAATTGCTACAAAACTTAAGTGGTGCCCAAGACAACGAGAGTCCATATACAAGTGCACGCCCTGTTAAGCGCATACTTTATGTAGCCATCACTTCCAATCGTGGTCTCTGTGGGGGGTTCAATGCCAATATTGTCAAAGAGGTCAAAGCCCATGCTGCTAGGGCAAAAGCAACCACCGCTGTGTTTACCGTTGGTAAAAAAGGAAATGATATTTTGAGTAAAGACTTTGATATGGAAGGACACGAAACCGCCATATTTGATGATTTGACCTATGCCAATGCTACTGAACTTGCCCAGCAACTTATGGATGGCTTTGTAAACGAAGCTTACGACGAGGTACATTTGGTATACAATAGGTTTAAGAATGCCGCTACGCAATTGGTAACTGTAGAGCCGTTTTTGCCCTTAGTGCCTGAAGCTAATGAAGCTCAAACAGATACAGATTACATCTACGAGCCGGGCAAAGAAGCCATTTTCAATACCCTACTCCCAAAAGCGCTTAAAATGCAATTGTTTAAAGCACTTCGTGATTCCTTTGCTAGTGAGCATGGGGCACGTATGACTGCCATGCACAAGGCTACAGATAATGCAACCGAGCTTCGCGATCAGTTGAAGCTGACATACAACAAAGCACGTCAGGCAGCGATTACCAACGAAATCCTAGAGATTGTAGGTGGCGCCGAAGCACTGAACGGCTAATTCTATTTCCTTTTTTTAATTTTCCTTCTAAAAAGTGCTTCCTTGTTGAAGACTGTAATATATGGGTTGTATTGATGGCTGTATTTTTTTACATTTGAGTATATCAAATCCCCAAATTGTGACCCAAATCACCACACCCCAATTCCCTACAAATGAAATTTACCTACGACCATATCGTTTATGCAACAACGACCAAGGAATTACTCCTAACCGCAGCGGAAAACAACATTCCTGTTTCCAAAACGATTGAAAAACTCCCGTATGAAGCCGAATTGCGTGAATTGCAATCCGAGCTGGTTAATCTGCAACAATGGATTGCTAAAAACAAATGCGTGTAGCTGTGTTGTTTGAGGGCAGAGACGCCTCAGGAAAGGGGGGTTGTATCAAGCGCTTTAAAGAACACCTAAATCCACGTAAAGCACGGGTGGTGGCGCTTACCAAGCCCACAAAAGTAGAACAAGGCCAATGGTACTTTAGACGTTATATCAGGGTACTTCCCAATCCAGGGGAATTGGTATTTTTTGATCGTAGTTGGTACAATCGTGCCGTCGTAGAACCGGTTATGGGATTTTGCGAACCTCGGCAATATAAAAAGTTTATTGAACAGGTCCCCGAGTTTGAGCATTTGCTATATGAAGACAATATAAAAGTGATTAAGTTTTGGTTTTCGATTTCCAAGGAAGAACAAAAAAAGCGTTTTGAGTCACGTTTAGAAAACCCCTTAAAGCGGTGGAAATTTAGCCCGGTAGATCAAAAAGGGCAAACGCTTTGGGATGATTATACGAAATACAAAAAGCAAATGTTTAGCAAAACACATACCAATTTTAGTCCGTGGATTATTGTAAAGGCAAATGATAAGAAGCAAGCGCGATTGGAAAGTATCCGCTATGTATTGTCCCAATTTGATTACAGCAGAAAAGGAGTGTCTAAAGCTACGCTACTCCCAGATCCAAATGTGGTAATGCGCTATCACAGAAGTGCCATTCAATTAGATGTTTAAAGCCCCATCATGCAGTCAAAAAAATACACCCCTGAAGAAATCGCCTTATTTAATTCCAAACTAGGAAAGTACAGCCTTCTAAAAAGAAAAAAAATCAATTCAGATAAAGTCCTCGAAGAACTCAAGTATCTCACCGTTTTGAAAAAAAAACAAGAAGAACATATCAAGCTACAAAATTGGGTAATCGAAAATGATCAAAAAGTAGTGGTGCTATTTGAGGGCCGTGATGCTGCCGGTAAAGGCGGTGCAATACGGCGTATCACGGAATATATAAACCCGCGACATTTCCGCATCGTAGCACTTAACATTCCTACAGAAGACGAAAGAAAGCAGTGGTTTTTTCAACGATATATCCGTCAATTACCCAAGCCGGGTGAACTTGTCTTTTTTGATCGGAGTTGGTATAACCGTGCGGTAGTAGAGCCCGTTAATGGATTTTGCTCGCAGGAAGAATACGAGCTATTTATGTCGCAAGTCAATGACTTTGAACGCATGTTGGTGCAGTCCAAGATCACCCTAATTAAACTGTATTTTTCAATTACCAAAGAAGAACAAGCGGCGCGATTTAAAGAAATAAAATCCAGCCCCTTAAAACGTTGGAAGATGACCCCAACAGACGAAAAAGCTCAAAAATTATGGGAGAAATACACGACTTATAAAAAACGCATGTTTGCACACACGAACAGCACCATAGCGCCTTGGTTTATTATTGATGCTAACAACAAGCCTAATGCACGACTGACAGCCATCTCACACATCCTAGACCTTACGCCTTACCACTTAGTATCGCTAGCATTATCTCGGCTTTCATTGCTCATGAGCGCGAATGGTTTAGAACTTATTTTTTGATTTGATCTCTTCAAAGGCACTTTTTGTACTTTTGTGCATATGAAGATTCGTATTGTTAACCAATCTGCCCACGCACTTCCCTCATACGAAACGCTAGCCTCCGCTGGTATGGACTTGCGTGCGCATATAATAGAACCCATTACACTCCACCCCTTAGAAAGAGCGCTTGTCAAAACAGGACTGTTCATGGAACTTCCCATAGGATTAGAAGCTCAAGTACGCCCCAGAAGTGGTTTGGCGCTTAAAAAAGGAATTAGCGTACTCAATGCGCCCGGTACAATTGATGCAGACTACAGAGGCGAAATTGGCGTTATCCTTATAAACTTATCTAGTGAACCTTTTACAATAACTCCAGGTGATCGCATTGCGCAATTGGTAATCGCCAAGCACGAGCGAGCAGAGTGGGTCGAAGTTGATTCTCTTGAAGAAACAGCTAGAGGAGCTGGCGGTTTTGGTAGCACAGGAATAAAATAACATATGAAGATAATCGTTCCCATGGCGGGTAGAGGCTCCCGCTTACGCCCACATACACTCACGGTGCCCAAGCCACTAATTCCAGTAGCTGGAGAACCTATCGTCCATCGATTGGTTCGTGATATTGCCAAACTACTTCCTGAACCCGTTAGTGAAATTGCCTATGTGCTAGGCGACCCTGCCTACTTTGGTGAGGCAGTCGTTGCGTCGCTTACAGAACTGTCTGAAAGCCTTGGTGCCAAAACAAGTATTTACCGCCAAGACCAACCCTTTGGAACAGGGCATGCAATAATGTGTGCAGCACCTTCACTCTCTGGTCCTGCAGTTATTGCCTATGCCGATACATTAATACGGGCTGATTTAACCCTTGACCCAGAAGCAGACAGCGTTATTTGGGTAAAACAAGTGGAAAAACCAGAACAGTTTGGTGTTGTACAACTTGACAGTACAGGAGCCATTAATGCGTTGGTGGAAAAACCTCGTGATTTTGTCTCAGACTTAGCGGTAATTGGAATATATTATTTTAAGGATGTACAGTTATTAAAAAATGCCTTACAAGGGGTTTTGGACGAAAAACTAACCCATGGCGGTGAATACCAAATCAACGACGGTATTTTGCGCATGATGGAAAATGGCAAGCGCTTTGTCCCGGGAGAGGTAAGTGCTTGGATGGACTGTGGAAACCCTGCGGTAACCGTCGAAACCAATGGTCGAATGCTAGATTATTTGGCAGCAGAAGGAGCAGATCTTGTTGGCAAGGTTACCCTAGAAAATAGCCAAATTATTGCCCCTTGTTACATTGGAGAGGGCGTTGTCCTTAAAAACACAACTGTTGGTCCACATGTATCCATTGGAGCCAATACCTTTGTCAAGGACAGTATGGTTAAAAATAGCATGATTCAAACAAACTGCCACATTGAAAAATCGCATTTAGACGGCGCCATGATTGGAAATCACGTTCGTTATAGCGGAACTCAAAAACACGTGAGTATTGGCGATTATTCTGAATTAGAATAGCAAATGAAAAAAGGGGGGGTTATTGGAATTGTATTGCTAGTCCTTATGGGATGTAAGTCCCTATCACCCGTAGCAACAACCGACGTTATTGATACTCGTTTGCGTCCTAGAGCAGTACAACAACAAATTGAAGAAAACGCACTGCGCTTTGAAGGTTTACAATGGCGAGGGCAAGCTTCTCTTGAACGAGAGGGAAAGGGACAAAAAGTTAGCGTCACGCTAAGGCTCAAGCAAGGCAAAGGAATTTGGGTAAGCGGGTCTGTGATTGTACCCTTGGCACGTGTTCTCATAACGCCCAAGCAGCTTCAGTTTTATGAAAAGATAAATAGGCGCTACGCACAGTTTGATTTTCAGCAAGTAAAAAAGCTACTGGGTGCACCGGTTGACTATGAAATGATTGAGCGCATCATCACAGCAGGACCACTAGACACACGAGCCCTAAAACGAGCAAAACTTACGTTTTCACAAAACAACTACATCCTTAGCTCACGAAAAAGAGGGGTTTCGCTGAAATGGACCTATGACGCTGCTTTTAGGCTGGTCGCTCAAGAGTTTTCAGACGGTGAAACGTCTGTTCGCGTGGATTATGATGGGTATCGACGCATTGACAACCAATGGGTGCCCCAGCAACTTATGGCCAGCTTGAGCGGAGTAGACAAGACTACCGTCTTAACATTGCAATCCAAACAAACGCAATTAAATGGCAATTTTCAAATGCCCTTTGAAATCCCAAAAGGGTACTCAAAAATTAAGTTATAATGAAAAAGTGGGTTTGGCTTTTAATGCTTGTCCCTGTTTTGAGCTTAGCTCAAGACAAAAAAGCAGCGCTTGAAGCACAGAAAAAGCGCCTTCAACAGGAAATTGTTCAGATAAATGCATTGATAAAAACAAGTGCTAAAAAACGCGCCAATGTCCTAACTCAAGTAGAAACAGTTCAACTAAAAATGGATCGGCAAGATGCATTGATTCGACTCACCAACCGCCAAATAAATAGACTCAACCAAGAAATAAATATAAATCTGCGTAATATAGAAAAGCTGAGGACAGAACTCACGTCACTAAAAAAAGATTATGGCGAAATGGTTGTTTCTGCGCGAAAAAATAAGTCTTCCCAAAATCGTTTGATGTTCTTGCTCTCTTCTGAAAGTTTTTGGCAAGCCTACAAGCGTATGGCTTATATGAAACAGTATGCCGCCTACCGCAAACAACAAGGAGAACAGATAGCTGCCAAAACCAAAGCCTTGCAGCAGTACACCACAGACTTGGTAGCACAACGCAAAGACAAAAAGCAACTCATTGAACAAAATAGGAAAGCACAAAAAGAATTAGACAGTATTAAAAAAAGACAAAATATAATCGTTCTAGAACTGAAAAAACGGGAAAGAAATTACGCTGCACAAATCAAGAAAAAACAAAAACAACAAGAGGAAATTGATAAAGAAATAACGCGTCTTATTCGAGAGGCTATTGCTGCATCGAACAAAAAGGCAGGTACGAAAACAACAACCTTTGTGTTAACACCAGAAGCCAAAGCCCTCGCTGCTAGCTTTGTGTCCAACAAAGGGCGCTTGCCTTGGCCGGTTGAAAAAGGAATTGTTACGCAGCGTTTTGGCACTCAACGGCACCCTGTTGTACGCACCACTACCATCAAAAGCAATGGGGTAACACTTTCAGTCCCTGCGGGAGCAACCGCTCGAAGTGTCTTTGAAGGAAAAGTGTTGAATATTGTTCAATTTAAAGGAAGTAATCCCATAGTCCTCGTTCAGCATGGTAACTATATTACGAGCTACAAGAATCTCAGTAAGGTTTATGTGAAAAAGGGTGACCGTGTTACTGCCAAACAGGCTATTGGGCAAATATTCACAAATAAAGACACAGGCAAGACAACACTACAGTTCAGCCTATTCTATAATACCACTCCACAAAATCCTGCTTTGTGGTTATATCAAATGAAATAAGCGTTTATTGTTTGACAAGCTTTATTCTTAGGGTCGTTCCGTTGTGTGTCAGTCTCAGCATATAAATGCCTGTCGTCAAATGGGAAACGTCAAGATTGTCATGTATTGGTTTAGTTAAAATACGCTCACCTGAAAGGCTATAGATAGTTGCTGTAGCGCTTTGGGTCAATCCCTCGACATAGAGCTTTTGTGAAACAGGATTGGGATAGATGTTTAGCCCTGATATTTCAGCTGTCTCAATACTAAGAACGGCATTTGCCACATTAGGAGATGGGGTGCCTGTTTTAAAACTCCCATCTGCTTGGCGTTGTAAAGACTGATTTGCTGCATCTGAAGATGCATTTTCGTTGTACTGAACCGTTTTACCTAAACCCGTTAATAAGCCTGTGTCATCTGGATCATCGCTGTCATAAACAACAGCGTCAATGAGATTGCTGGTAGTGGCTGGTGTATCTGTGGGGAAATCTGCTTTATTGCCCTGATATAGCGCTACTGCTTCAGCATCATTTTGAATGTTAGAGGACGAGGAGCTTGAAAAAGTAAACGAAACGCCATTTACTCCAGAATCGCCAATCACAAAAAAACCATTGGCATCTGTACTGTATCCGTCCAAATCATAGGCGGCATAGCTGGCATCGTCAGCTCCGTTAAATAAGACCAGTACATAGCCGTCTAATGCCAGGTTGGGGGTTGAAGAATACAGTTCAATAAATTCTGCAGTGTCCGCGCCTGGGCTGTCTGCATCTATTTCGTTAATAACTATCGTTTGGGCATTCAAGAAGGAAATACCCACAAAAAGAAAGAGTGAATCTATAGGTTTCATGAAAAAAATATTTGGGATAATAAATATAAAAAAAGAGACGGGTGTTACAAAAATTATGGCCGTTGCTAGCGCAGCTTGGCTATGTATTTGCCTACCATATCAAACTCGATATTTACCAAATCGCCTTTTTGTAATTGGTGAAAAACCGTATGCGCATAGGTATATGGAATAATGGCCACTCCAAAAGTATTGGATGCCGAACCTACAACGGTCAAGCTAGTACCATTTACACAAATTGAGCCTTTTTCAATGGTCATGTTTTTAGAGTCTTCGCTGTATGCAAATCGATACAACCAACTGCCATTCTGATCTTCTACACTAATACAGCTCGCTACTTCATCGACATGACCTTGTACCATATGCCCATCTAGCCTGTCGCCAAGTCGCATGGCACGTTCGAGATTAATTTTGTCTCCAACAGTCCATTGCTTGAGTGCGGTTTTGTCCAAGGTTTCCTGTATGGCTGTAACAGTGTACTGATCGCCGTCAATGGCAACAACCGTAAGGCATACGCCATTGTGGGCTAAACTTTGATCTATCTTAAGTTCGTGCGTAATATTGCTCGAAAGGGAATAGTGTACATTTCCGCCTTCGCGTTCAATGCGTGTTATGGTACCCATTGTTTCAATGATTCCTGTAAACATAAGCGGTGAATCCTTTACCTTTGTCACGCAAAAATACACAAAATGTCTGCCTTACCCATTATTGCAATTTCTATTGGTGATCCCAATGGGATCGGCCTTGAAATTATACTGAAAACATTTCAAGATAATCGTCTGTTTGAACGCTGCATTCCAGTGGTATACGCCTGTGTAGATTTTGTAGAAAAGCAACAGGCCCTTTTTCATACACAAGTTCCTTTAGGCTCAATGAAAGAGGCTCCAAAACAAGGGCTATTAAATATTGCTAAGATATGGAAAGAGTCCCCTGAAGTAGCTTTCGGCAAACAAACAACCCAAGCAGGAACTGCCGCTTTTGAATCGCTACAAGCTGCTGCTACTGCAGTCAAAAAAGGGCAGGCCGATGCCCTTGTTACTGCGCCAATTAATAAGGCCGCAATAAAAAGTCTTGATTTTCCTTTTGCGGGACACACGCACTATTTGGGTGCATTGTGGGGAGGCAATGCCTTAATGTTGTTGGCGCATGATACACTTCGTGTTGCGCTGCTAACGGATCACATTCCACTTCATGAAGTTACTGCTGCCATAACAATAGATGTAATCACGCAAAAAACAAAACAGCTCGGACAAACACTACTAAACGATTTTGGTTGCCAAATACCTAAAATAGCGCTGTTGGGATTAAACCCACATGCAGGAGACCAAGGGGTTATTGGCAACGAGGATGATACTGTTTTGAAGCCTGCTGTTGCCGCCTTAAAAAAGGAGGGGGGTTTACTGTCTGGACCTTTTGCCGCCGATGGTTTTTTTGGACAAAAACAGTATGAAAATTTTGAGGCTGTTCTCTCTTGCTATCACGACCAAGGATTGGTTGGGTTTAAGACCTTGGCATTTGGAGAAGGAGTGAACATAACCACCGGACTCCCTTTTGTGCGCACCTCTCCAGATCACGGCACTGCTTTTGATATTGCTGGGAAAGGTGTTGCAAGTCATGTTTCTTTCGCTGCTGCCGTGCAGATGGCCTGTACGATTTACAATAACCGTCAAAAGAGGGATTAAATAGAGTACTGTCCCGCCAAATTTTATATATTTGCCGACTGTAATGCGCGATAATAAAAATGTTTTAGCCCCCTTTGTGTTGGCTTTCGCTGGACTAAAAGAGGGAGTACATCATTTTAATCGCGATATCACAGCTACGTTCTTTGATGCTTTTAATTATACCGAATTCAGCAGTACTGCGCTTGTTGTTCAGATTGATTTGACCAAAAAAGCCAGTATGCTTGAAGTAGAATTTACGATTTCTGGACACGTTCGTGTTGGTTGTGATCTAACCAACGAATTGTTTGATTTACCACTAAACCCAACGCATGAGTTGGTAGTAAAGTTTGGCGAAACATTCAATGATGAAAATGAACATCTGCTGGTGCTCCCGCACGGATCACATCAGTTAGATCTTGCTCAAACACTGTTTGAAACCATTGTGTTGGCAGTGCCGCAAAAAAAAGTACATCCCGGTATAGAAAATGGCAGTCTTCAATCAGATTTGTTAGACCGTCTAGAGGAGTTACATCCAAGCGAAAGCACCAATGAAAGTGAAACAACGGATCCCCGGTGGGATGCGTTAAAGAAATTAAAAAAAGACTAAAACAGCTGTTATGGCACATCCTAAACGAAAAATATCCAAAACGCGTCGCGACAAACGCCGTACGCACTACAAGGCCGTAGCGCCTCAAATTGCAACTTGCTCCACTACTGGCGAAGCACATCTTTACCACCGTGCGCACTGGCATGAAGGAAAATTATACTACAGAGGCAAGGTTTTGATTGACAATTCTGCCGAAGCTGAAGCATAGTTTTTTAAGTCAAACGTATATAAAGCGCCTTTCGTAAAAGGCGCTTTTTTTGTGCATTATTGATAAGTTTTGGTCTTTTTTTGGCCAAAACGAGTTGTTTTTGACTAATTTTGGCCAAAACTTGTAGAATTGTATTTATGTGCAATTCGGTTTATATGACTACTAAAACTGCAGCCATAACCGCCGTTGGAGGCTACGTCCCCGAGCATGTGCTCACCAATGCTGATATAGAGCAACTGGTAGATACAAGCGATGAGTGGATTGTTTCACGCACCGGGATTAAAGAACGTCGTATTCTCAAACCTACTTCACTGGGTACTTCGTTTATGGCCATCAAAGCGGCTCAAAACCTTCTCGACAAAAAAAATCTTGATCCAACACAAATCGATTTGGTTATTGTGGCCACAGCAACACCTGATATGCCTGTTTCATCTACTGCGGCCTATGTTGCTACTGAAATTGGTGCAACAAACGCATTTGCCTATGACCTACAAGGGGCTTGTTCTGGTTTTTTATTCGGTATGTCAGCTGCTGCTGCATACATAAGCTCAGGCCGTTATAATAACGTCTTACTTATTGGGGCAGATACCATGTCGTCTATTATTGATTATTCTGATCGCGCTACTTGTGTGATTTTCGGAGATGGCGCTGGAGCTGTTTTATTCGAACCCAACGACGAAGGGCTTGGACTTCAGGATGAAGTACTTCGTGTTGATGGTAAGGGAAGAACATATTTGAAAATTGAAGCGGGAGGTTCTATGCTACCGGCTTCAAAAGAGACCGTGTCGCAAAAACAACATTTCCTTCATCAAGAAGGTCGCCCTGTATTTAAATTTGCCGTATCTAATATGAGTGCTGCCATTACGCAAGTGATCACGCGCAACGGTTTATCAAAAGATGATATCGATTTTGTAGTTGCACATCAAGCAAACAAACGTATATTAGATGCAATATCCAATCATTTAAACCTCAAATCTGATCAGATGTTAATCAATATTGACCGTTACGGAAACACTACAGCAGCGACATTACCACTATTGCTGTGGGATTACGAACACCTTTTAAAGAAAAATCAAAAATTACTATTCACTGCGTTTGGGGGTGGCTTCACTTGGGGAGCTAGCTACCTGACGTGGGCTTACAACTCTTAAAAACAATAACCATGGAATTAAAAGAAATACAAAACCTAATAAAGTTTGTAGCCAAATCTGGGGCAAGTGAAGTAAACCTAGAAATGGGAGAGATCAAAATTACCATCAAAACAGATAAGGGCGAGTCCGCAGCACCTATGGCTGTACTGCCACAAGCAGCGCCTCTAGCTATGCCCCCTGTTCCCGTTGCTCCAGCGCCAATTGCTGAAGCAGCAGTAGCGCCGGTTGAAACAGCCGCTACTCCTGCTACAGAAACTTCAGGCGACACTATTAAGTCTCCAATTATAGGTACTTTCTACCGCAAACCGTCTCCAGACAAACCTAATTTTGTGGAAGTAGGGGATCGTGTTAACGAAGGCGACACGCTTTGTGTTATTGAAGCCATGAAACTCTTCAATGAAATTGAAGCAGAAATGAGCGGAACTATCGTAAAGATTTTGGTTAAAGACTCTACACCTGTCGAGTTTGACCAACCATTATTTGTTATTGATCCTGCCTAAAGCCAGACCTATGTTTAACAAGATTTTAATCGCCAATAGAGGCGAAATAGCACTACGTGTTATCCGAACTTGCCGTGAAATGGGAATCAAAACAGTGGCGGTATACTCAAAAGCAGATGCCGATAGTTTGCACGTCCGTTTTGCCGATGAAGCCGTTTGTATTGGCCCTGCGCCAAGTAGTGAGTCTTATCTTAAGATCCCTAATATTATAGCAGCAGCTGAAATTACCAATGCAGATGCCATCCACCCCGGATATGGGTTTTTATCTGAAAATGCCAAATTTTCTAAAATCTGTGAAGAGCACAAAATAAAATTTATTGGTGCTTCTGCGCAAATGATTCAGCAAATGGGTGACAAGGCTACTGCAAAAGCAACCATGAAAGCTGCTGGTGTGCCAACAATTCCTGGCTCTGAAGGAATTATAGAATCCTTTGATGAATGTAAAAAGCTGGCCAAAAAAGCAAAATACCCCGTAATGCTAAAAGCAACTGCCGGTGGTGGTGGAAAAGGTATGCGTGCCGTATGGAAAGAAGAAGATCTTGAAAAGGCGTGGGAAGATGCTCGTCAAGAATCTAAGGCTGCCTTTGGCAACGATGATATGTACCTAGAAAAGCTTATTGAAGAACCTCGCCATATTGAAATTCAAATTGTTGGTGATGCTTTTGGAAAAGCCTGTCATCTATCTGAACGTGATTGCTCTGTTCAAAGAAGACACCAAAAATTAACCGAAGAAACTCCTTCACCATATATGACCGATAAGCTTCGTGAACAAATGGGAGCTGCTGCGGTTAAGGCGGCAGAATTCATCAAATACGAAGGTGCAGGAACCGTTGAGTTTTTGGTTGATAAGCACCGTAATTTTTATTTTATGGAGATGAATACTCGTATTCAAGTGGAGCATCCCATAACGGAGCAAGTCATTGACTTTGACTTGATCGCTGAACAAATAAAAGTTGCTGCTGGAAAGCCAATTGAAGGAAAAAACTACATGCCAAAACTACATTCTATCGAATGTCGTATCAATGCAGAAGACCCATACAATGACTTTAGACCATCGCCTGGGATAA
Source organism: Flavobacteriaceae bacterium (assembly GCA_024639165.1). Classification (GTDB taxonomy): domain Bacteria; phylum Bacteroidota; class Bacteroidia; order Flavobacteriales; family Flavobacteriaceae; genus UBA7446. The sequence continues at coordinate 42,414 of JAHEIX010000006.1, forward strand.
TCAAGACGCTTCATACTCCTGGGGGTCATGGAGTGCGTTTGGATACTCACGTATATGGTGGGTATATGATACCTCCACATTACGACTCGATGATTGCCAAACTCATTACCACGGCACAAACACGTGAAGAGGCCATTAACAAAATGAAGCGTGCATTGGACGAGTTTGTTATTGAGGGTGTAAAGACAACCATTCCCTTTCACCGTCAGTTGATGGATCACCCTGAATATGTTGCAGGGAATTATACCACCAAGTTTATGGAGGACTTTGAAATGGAAGATGAGGTCTAGTTGAACTAGCCTTTCACTTTTTTGTTCGGAAGTACTTTAAAGCCCATATTATAGAGCGTGAAGGCAAATATATCTGCGTATTGCTCAATGGTTTTGTTCACTGGGGTGCCGGCGCCGTGACCCGCATCTGTTTCAATTCGAATCAGCACTGGATTCTGTCCACTTTGATTGGCTTGTAGTGCTGCTGCAAACTTAAAAGAATGTGCAGGCACAACCCTGTCATCATGGTCTCCCGTGGTAACCAAGGTAGCGGGATAAGGCGTATTCGCATCAACATTATGCACGGGTGAATACCCTTTTAAATACGCAAACATTTCCTCAGACTGATCGGCGGTACCGTAATCATAGGACCAGCCAGCGCCTGCGGTAAATGTATGATAGCGCAACATGTCCAAAACACCAACAGCGGGTAATGCGACTTTAAAGAGCTCGGGGCGTTGCGTCATACATGCGCCCACCAGCAATCCCCCGTTTGAACCGCCACGAATGGCGAGGTATTCTGGGTTTGTATACTTGTTTTCTATAAGGTATTCTGCAGCTGCAATAAAATCGTCAAACACATTTTGCTTTTTCATTTGTGTTCCTGCATCATGCCACTCCTTACCGTATTCGCCGCCGCCTCGTAAATTAGGAACGGCATAAATACCCCCTTGCATTAGCCAAACTGCATTGGTAATACTGAACGAAGGCGTAAGGCTTATGTTAAATCCACCATATCCGTATAAAATGGTTGGAGTGTCTCCAGTAAGCTCAAGCCCTTTTCTATGGGTAATCATCATGGGCACTTGTGTACCATCCTTAGAACTATAAAACACTTGTTTGGACTCAAAATCATCAGCATCAAAGGCAATTTCTGGTGCCCAATATTGACGTGTTTCACCTGTTTTTGGATTTAGTGCAAAGGTAGAAGATGGCGTGTGGTAATTTGAAAAGCTGTAATAAAGCGTTTCTTGGTCAATTTTACCGCTAAACCCGCCTGCACTTCCGTCGGCTGGTAACTTGATTTCTCTTATTAACTTACCGTCATAGTCGTATTGATAAACTTTAGACAAGGCATCTATCATGTACTCAGCAAAGAAATAATTACTCCCGCTGCTAATGCTCAAAACATTTTCGGTTTCAGGAACTAAATCCCTCCAATAATTTGGTGTAGGGCGAGAAGCGTAAGCCGTTACTAGTTTTTTGTTGGGTGCATTTAAATTGGTTACTAAAAATAGCTTGTCGTCCGCTGTTTCTAAGACGTAGGTGTCCGAATCTTCGTGATCAACAATGGGCTTTATGTTTGTATTAGGAATTTGCAAGTCCAACATAAATAATTTATTCCCAGAAGTAGTATTAGAGGCGCTAATGAACATATAGCGCTGATCTTCAGAAACAGAGCCGCCTATATAGCGGTGCTTTTGCTTATCTGTACCACCAAAAACAACCTTGTCTTGCGCTTGAGGTGTTCCTAGCTTGTGATAATACAATTTGTGCTGATCGGTTTTGGCAGAGAGCTCAGAGCCTTCAGGCTTGTCATATGACGAATAATAAAAACCTTTGTTTCCATACCAAGAAACCGAACTGAACTTAACATTAACTAGGGTATCTTCAATGATCTTTTTTGATGCAGCTTCCATGACAATAATCTTACGCCAATCGGAGCCTCCTTCAGAGATAAGATATGCTAAGCGGCTGCCATCTTTAGTAAAGCGAACACCTGCTAAAGAAGTCGTTCCATCTTCAGAGAAATCGTTTGGGTCTAGAAAAACTTCTGGGGTTTCTGTATCTTTTTGACGGTACAATACATAATGGTTTTGCAAACCGTCGTTTTTATAAAAGTAGGTGTAATCACCCTCAACAAATGGGCTTGACCGCTTTTCATAGTTCCAAAGATTTGTCAACGATTCTTCTAACGCAGACCTATAATCGATCTGGTCTAAGTAGTCAAATGTCACTGCATTTTGGCGTGCTACCCAATCTTCTGTTTCGGCTGAGCGGTCATCTTCCAGCCAGCGATATGGGTCTTCTACAGCTTGTCCAAAAAAGCTATCAATGACTATTTCTTTTTTGGTTTCGGGATACATAATGGGTGATTTTTTAGCGCAAGAAGTAACCAGCGCTACGGAAATTAGGATTAAATAGGGGCGCATATTTTTAATTTTTCTAAAGGTAGAAAAATTTAAATTAAGCTATTTTCTGCTAAATATTCCGCAATTTGAACTGTATTGGTAGCAGCACCTTTCCGCAAGTTATCTGCAACAATCCATAAGTTTAGGCCATTTTCTTGTGAGGTGTCTTTTCGAATACGCCCAACAAAAACCTCATCTTTCCCGTGTGCCTGAAGAGGCATCGGATAGTCATTGTTATGAATATCGTCCTGTACCACTACGCCTGGCGTTTCAGCAAGTACTCGACGGACCTCGTCCAGTTCAGCAGGCTTGCTAAGCGTTAGGTTTACCGATTCACTATGCCCTCCCACAACCGGAATGCGTACTGCGGTAGCAGTTACACGAATGTTAGGATCTAAAATTTTGTGTGTTTCGTTGACCAATTTCATCTCCTCCTTGGTGTAATTATTATCCAAGAAAACATCGCAATGTGGAATAGCGTTGCGGTGAATGGCATGAGGATAGGCCATTTCGCCGTCTTTCCCTTCGTATTCGTTTTCCAATTGTTCTACAGCCTTAACCCCTGTTCCGGTAATAGACTGATACGTAGACACCACTACTCTTTCAATCCCAAATGCGCGGTGTATGGGCGCAAGTGCCATTACCATCTGAATGGTAGAGCAGTTCGGGTTTGCAATAATTTTGTCTGCAGCCGTCAGTTCATTGGCATTGATTTCAGGAACTATCAGTTTGTGGTCGGGATGCATTCGCCAAGCCGAGGAGTTGTCAATAACGGTACAGCCTACGGCAGCAAACTTTGGTGCCCAAGTAAGCGACGTATCACCTCCTGCAGAAAACAAAGCAACATCTGGCTTTAAAACAAGGGCGTCCTCTAGAGTAACAACCGTATAATGCTTACCATTATAAGCCAACTGCTTGCCGGCCGAACGAGCCGAAGCTACAGGTATCAATTCAGTGATGGGAAATTGGCGTTCTGCCAATACTTCTAACATTACATGGCCAACCATACCGGTGGCGCCTACTACTGCTACGCGCATGTGTTTATTTTTGCTGCGAATGTACGGCATATCTGC
>JAHEIX010000009.1:0-4671 GCA_024639165.1 Flavobacteriaceae bacterium
GATATGCCTATGGTTTAATTAACCCTAATACCCCAATTTTGATAAGATGATAATGCATCATCACAATTCTCCAAAGTTAAACTTCGAATCAAATGAACTGGGTTACCGCCCCCTCCTTCGCGAAAGTTCTCAGAAGCAGTAAGACATAAATTTAAATTACTTTTTAGCTGGATTTTTCCATCGTTCTTTAAAATAAACTTCTGATTGTCATTTTTGTCACAACTACTCAATTTTAAACTTGACCCCGCTTTATTTTCAGTTGCTTCCATACATACATTAAAGTGCGGAATATAAAATTCTTCATTTTCAATATTAGCTTCAATAAAACTTTGGTCTACTGAAATTTCACCTTGATATGAATAACAAGTATGTGCCTGTAACGATTTATTTATTTCTGCATTAGTTTTATAGCCCATCATATCGATACAATATCCTCTTGAATCATTAAGTGTATTTAATAAATATACCTCTACAGTTTGTTGATTTGGTATTGGTTCATCGTTTTCATTAGATTGATTATTGCAAGAAATAAACAGTAACAATAGAATTAGTTTTTTCATAATACCAAATATAAAAATATTGCTTTGACAGAGTGTTAAATGTATCGCTAACCTACTTAAGAGGATTAGAAGTAACAGAATTAAAAGAAGAAGATATGCCTAATTTTCAATTAGCTTGAAATAAGTTACAATATATTTATTGTCAACTATTTGTCCTTGCATTTTAGCATCTCTAATAGCATTGCAAAAACCATCATCCGAGTGTGCATCTCCGTAATCGTCAATATCAGTTCCTTCAACATAATATTTAGCACCATCTATATTTACAGCTAATTCACATTTGAAACCATCCATATCAAACATACATATCCCACAAGAAGCTTTTGCTTCGATTACTTGAATATTTGGGTCAAACTCTAATTCTTTTTTTGACGTGTCTTGACTGTGTAATGAAAAAGGAAGTATAAATATTAGTAGTAGTAATTTTCTCATAATGTAAATATATTAAACCTATTTAAGAGGATTAGAAGTAACAGAACTAAAAGAAGAGGATATGCCTATGGTTTAGGTTTATTGATTGGTATCATAAAAAATAACAATGTGAAGAACTAATACTCTTCCTATTGCTTATTATTTCTTATTTCGGCTAATTTTCTCCTACCCCTTTTGTTGAAACTAATTTTCTTCAAATGGCTATATTCAGGGGCTATGTAATTATTCTTAAATGTAAAATCGTTTACTATTTCCATTTCATTTTCATCTAAACTTTTCCACTGCCTATATGTTGGATAGTAAAACTTAGTTTCTTGTGTTTTAATTACAGTTGCACAGGATGTGAGCGATAGTATAGGAGCTATTATAAGTAATATTGACTTCTTCATATTCAAACTTAAGAAAAATTTAAAGAGAGTGTTAAGCTTCTCACTTGTTATATGAAGAAATCAAAAGTAGCTGAGCTAAAAGAAGAAGATGTCCAATGATTTAAAAAGATAAAGCTTCAAATGAGCCATTTAAATCAATATGGTAGGTGTTCCAATCTATCTCATTGATTGGATTATCATCAAGAAAATTTAATGTACCGCCAAAATTAGTTATTTTAAAATAAGCATTCTTAGCTACTTTTAAATCGTCAATAAACCCAAACCCTGAACTATACAATGGATATAACCTCACCACAGACGTATCAGTTAATGATATTTCTTCAAGAATATTAGATGTAAAGCACCTGAATGTATATGTGTTTTGGTCTATTTTTAATTGGATATTTAAATCGAAAATCTTGTCAATATTTGTCCATCCCATAGAGTATTTTTGCCTTAAGGAAACTAAAGATGTTTTAAGCATTTCAAAATCAATCAAATCTTTGATAAAATATTTAACAGTTTTGTTATTTTCATAATCAATTGACTGTTCAATAATAAGTTTTGGTAACCGCGGATTTTTTTTACGTAACCATTTTGTTCTTCTGTATAATTTTTTTGGCAAATTAGTCCAAGTATTTCTACTATCTTCAAATAGACTTGCAGTTACAGTTGAAGTTAAAATTAATTTTTCTTTAACTATATTGAAAGGATTTGAAACTCCCTTGTTGGGCTCTTCAAGTTTATATTTCCAAGAATAAGTTTTAAAGTTATTTTTTTGTGTTGATATTACAATATTATTTTTGGTGTCAGGTATAACTTTATAACCCTCATTCCAACCTTTTTCAGTTGACCACGGGGGTGGAAACCAGTGATATAATTCTTGATTTTTTTGGCTTTAATCCTCGTTCAAATGTTCGTGAGCTTTGATTATAGCCTTACGTCTGACTTGTATTAAATCACGTGTAGCTTTTAGGTATAACCCCATGGAACGCTCATTAAATACAATTTTAAACTCATCTGAATAGTCTGAAGTCAGGTAAACATCTCCTCCAATTTTATCAAATTTCAATATGAACTTAGAGCCTTGTTTGACACCTGTGTTCACAATCTTACTTTGTGCCACTTCATCCACAGTTAGCTCTACTCCACTAGCGGTTTGAATATAATTCTGCATGAGCTTGTTCCACTCACCTGCTGTAAAATTTTTCCACAGCAATTTAGAAAAATCCACACCATATTCATTTGCCCATCCGTGACTCGTAAATGCAAACAAAACATATTTTTCCCCTGAGTCTCTATCTGTAATTTCAAAAGTAATTACACCTACTGATGATAAGTCTTTAAGTTTTGTTCCCTTTAATGAACCTGTTTTTAATTCAAAATTTACAAGATATGGGTATGCAGTGAGTACTTGCTCTACTGCCACTTGCTCTAGGTTTTCTTTAATCTGCTCAATGGCAGCAATCGCTCCTCCAATGGCTAAAAGTCCAGCTGCAGCAGCGGCAACTCCATCATTGTTTTGAGCAGTGGCCTGTTTAGGCATGAACATTCCAGCGATTAATAGTATCAGAATTGATTTTTTCATTTGATGAATTTTTAGCTAAATATAATAATATAATAATAACATCTCACCAGCAAAACAAAGTGAATTTATTTATATTTGAACATGAAGTATCTTCTAATCCTAGCACCTTTTATTAGTTTCGCTCAACTGCACCATCAGGCGGTGAGTGCAGGTGGAGGAACCTCCCAAAAGGCGATATATTCCATAGGACAGTCCTCAGTTATAGGAAACATTAAAACCACTGGGGCTACAGTCTCACAGGGCTTTGTAAACCCCACTAAAGTAGCCTACGCTGTAGAAAACATAACAACTGACCTCACTGTAGCTATCTATCCCAATCCTTTTGTAGAGCAGTTTACAGCTACGCTAGACAAGAAATACAACGATATTCAGGTGATTATACAAAACGCTGCTGGGCAGCTTGTATACACAAAAGACTTTAGTAACACATCTCAGGTGGTGGTAGACACGCCAAGACTTAGTATTCAAACCTATTTGATTACTATACTAGCAGACAAAAAAATGTTTAACGCTAAACTCATTAAACAGTAATGAAAAAATATATCCTATTTGGTTTTATGCTCATAGCCACTAGCCTATCAGCGCAAGACGTGTTCTTTGAAACAGGAATGAACTTTACAAGCTACGCTTACGCTGACAATGACGGTAACTCAAACGATAACATAGAACCAGGAACTGGCGTGTATGTACGAGCAGGGCTAGGCTCTATTGGCTACAGAAGTAGCTTTTCATATGGAATTAGCTTGAATCAATTAAATGCCACAGGAGGTAACGGTTTTGACCTTTATGACTGGAAAGTAACGCACCTAGGCGGTTTTGCGCAGTGGAACAGGTATTTCAATGGAGACGAAACCTTTGGCTTTAATGCAGCCTTTGAGTTCTCTACTATGGTAAGCGGAAAACAAGTGCTTGGTGAGAATAGCTATAAGCTATCGGAATACGATGAATTTAAAGGCCTATGGGTAAGCCCAAGATTTGGGCTTAACTATCAGGTTGTATCAACAAATAGTGTTCTTTTAGCACTTGGCTATAACTTCCAGATTGGTCTAAATATCACGGGCGGGGCTACAGAAAAACTTTCGTTTAACACCCACCAATTGGGAATAAAACTAAACATACAGTAAGATGAGATTATTACTTTTTACATTCCTATTATCGGCGCTTTCTTTTGGTCAAGACAGAAACGGAATATCCTACCAAGCGCTAATCATTAATCCTAACGTTGAGCAGCTTCCAGGACAGGACAATGACCATTCTCCCCTTACAAACACAGATATCTGTTTGCAGTTTCATATTATCAATAGCTCTGGGAATTACGAATACTCCGAGTCACAATCAGTAAAAACAGATGCTTATGGTATGGTTAATCTTGTGATTGGGACAGGACTACCTATAGGAGCCATCACTTGGGATGCTGTGGCTTGGTCTGCCGAGGCTAAATCTCTACGAGTTGACATAGACTTTTCTAGTACTTGTACAAGATTCTCTTTATTAAGTAATCAAAAACTTAATTTTACCCCTTTCTCATATTATGCATTAAATTCAAAAGCGGATGCTTTGGTGGCTTCTTTACAAGACATTGTTGACACCAATGAAACAGCGAGCGATACAGCTGATGCAACGCTACAAACAAACATTGATGCTGTACAAGCTGATGTAGATGCGAACGAAACTGCGGCCAATACAGCCATTGCAGCTGTTCAAGCAGACGTTGACGCCAATG
>JAHEIX010000009.1:4771-43458 GCA_024639165.1 Flavobacteriaceae bacterium
CAGCTGATGCAACGCTACAAACAAACATTGATGCTGTACAAGCTGATGTAGATGCGAACGAAACTGCGGCCAATACAGCCATTGCAGCTGTTCAAGCAGACGTTGACGCCAATGAAACAGCAAGCGATACAGCTGATGCAACGCTACAAACAAACATCGATGCTGTACAAGCTGATGTAGATGCCAATGAAGTTGCAAGCGACGCTGCAATTTTAGCTACTATCAATGGAGTTGGTCTATCTTCAGGCGGGAACTATGTTTCAAATAGTCAGACAAATTATATCAACGAGTCAATATCTGTTGTAGATGCGACAGAAGACTTAGACAGTGAAATATTAATTTTACAAAACTTGATTGATGCTTTAATTTTAAGAGTCGACACACTTGAAGCACTTCATGTTCCTGAAATTTTTCTGACAGGAGACGCAAATGTTAATGTAGAAGTAGGAAGCAGTTATAATGATGCAGGTGCAACAGCAGAAGATTTAAATGATGGGGATATTTCTAATGGCATTACGGTTACGGGTACTGTTGACACCTCATTGGTTGGCATATATACATTGTTATATGATGTAACTGACAGTGATGGAAATAAAGCCGCTCAAGTTACTCGCACAGTCAATGTAGTGGATACAACAGCTCCTGTGATTACTCTAATGGGATATGCTATAGTTAACCATCAACTAGGAACCCTATACACAGATGCAGGTGCAACTGCAAGTGACAATTATTATGGAGATATTACAAATGATATTGTAATAGTAAACACAGTAAATGTAGATGTTGCTGGCACATACACTGTCACCTATAATGTTTCAGATGAAAATAATAATGCTGCCACTCAGGTTTCGCGCACAGTTAATGTTGTAGAAACCGCTTCTTATACCCCGACTGTTGAGAGTGGCTCAGGTAATTTTGAAGAATCTAAATATCTTAAAGTTGGAAATACAAATTTTGTTTTTGGAAACTTCTCCAATGCAAGCCTTGATAGCCCCATTAAGATTAATATTCCTACTTTGACTGTTTTTTCCAACTCAAACGAAGTAAATGGAGTTATTAGTGGTTATATGATGGGTATGGAATCAGTAGGAGGATACATAGAAGCCGTTCCTGGGACCAACCATGTTAATCTGTCAGCCAGAGGTGCTCATGGAATGACCTTTGATACTTCAGGTTCATATATTTTCTCATACAGTGATAATTCGAGCGGAAATTCTTATACACCTTCTGTAGTAAATGGAACAATTACCCCTAGTGAAGCAAATTATGAAATCGTCGGTTCTACTGTATTTGTGAATGGAAATTTTTCAAATGGAGATTTAGATGGAATGGGCATAACTGCTACAATAAGCATTCCAACGCCAACTGTATTTTCCAATACAAACGAAGTAAATGGAGTTATTAGTGGTTATATGATGGGTATGGAATCAGTAGGAGGATATATAGAAGCTATTCCAGGGACAAGCAGTGTTAAATTACATGTAGCTGGTGCCCATATGTCTGCGTATTACTCCACTGGTTCATTTGTTTTCTCATATGATATTGACAATAATGCTTCGACTAGTTATACTCCAACACTTATCGGAAATGGCACAATCGACACGATTAATTATTTTCAATACGGTGAAATGATTGTAGTTAATGGAAAGTTTTCAAATCTTAGTGATGGGGCAACCATAACACTTCCAATTTCATCAAACTTTACATCCTCAACTGATGTGTCCGGCATTATAACTGCTAAAGATTATGAGTCTTTTGGAGGATATATAGAATATGATCCCAACAGCCAGCAAGTTATATTCAAATTAAGAGGTGCACATGGGCAATCTACAGCTCAAGATGGCTCATTTTATTTTATTTATAAACCGTAATTCTTTAGAAATGAAAGAAATTTTAACAATCATTTTATTTACATCATGTTTTATTACCTATGGTCAAAGCAATATGGGTGAAAAAATTCTCAGTGACAAACAAGAAAATGCGATATTTATTGAATTAGACAATATCATAAGCAACCATTATCAAGAAAAAAAAATAATTTATTCAAACCAAATGACGGTTTCTGAAAAAAATAAATTGAATGATTTGAATATTAAGTTCAAAAATGATTTTAAAAATAAAATTGAAATTATTGGTGCAAAATATAGTTTAAGCGAAAAGGAAATTTTAACTATATATAGTAGGTTTAAATCAAAACATACAAACCATGACTATCAGGACCATCAATAATGATAATGTTGCTATAAAATCTCATATTCACAATCACCGGTCTATCCACTTGGTGACATAGTTCGTTACTGCTTTGGGATTGTCAATGAGTTCATAATCTCCCACAGTAATACCTCCTAGTACCGTTCTTGTTTCGTAGAAGTTCTACTCACTTTAAGAATCAAATACTTGTTATTCGAGTCCCATTTACAATTTAGTGCCTTAAATTCCTGTGTTAACGTTGTAAAAAAGTGCCGAAAAAATGCCGAGAGCATACTTTTTTTGTAATTTTAAGCATCAATTACATGTAAGTGCCAAACTAAACGTATAGCTGGTTTAAAGAAGAAAACCCCTCGATTTCTCGAAGGGTTTTTCTTGGGTGGAAGACCGGTCTCGAACCGGCGACCTCTAGAACCACAATCTAGCGCTCTAACCAACTGAGCTACAACCACCATTTTCTAGGATGCAAATGTACTACGTTTTTAGAGAATCCAAAACAGCTTTTACATCAAATCGTTTATACGGTCAACAGCCAATAAACGCGTGGCTGTAAACCCTTCTGCATGATCAACCCCAATAAGTCTTCCCAGATTGGCAGCACGGTATTTAACACTATCCATAAAGTTTTGACTGCTGATGGGTGTTTCGGGTGCTGACGTTTTTGGGTTAAAAAATTGTGAGGCATAGGCGTTAACCGCCTTAAGTTTGGTGTCCATATGGGCGCTTATATCCACCACAAAGTCAGGATGGGCTTCATTCCATTGGATATAGTGATACACTTGCTTTGGGCGCCATGCTTCCTGTGGTTGTCCATCATACGTGGTCTTTACTTGCTGTAATCCGCTCAAAAAACAACTTTCTACCACCAATGCAGCTGCGCGGCCGTGATCGGGGTGACGGTCAGAAACAGCGTTGCAAAGCACCATTTCGGGTTTTAAAAAACGAATATATGCAGCCAATTGCAATTGATGTGCCTTGTCATTTTTAAAAAAACCATCGGCAAAATTGAGGTTATATCGAGCTTTAGCACCTAAAATTCTAGCTGCCGCTTTAGCTTCACTTGCACGGATTTCAGCCGTCCCTCTAGTTCCAAGTTCTCCTTGCGTAAGATCGAGAATGGCTACCTGCTTGCCATTGGCCATTTCTTTGGCCAGCGTTCCAGCACAAGAAAGCTCTACATCATCAGGGTGCGCCCCTATGGCAAGGATGTCTATTTTCATTTTTAGCTTTTTATCCAATCTAACACAACGGGGTCATCGGGTTGTGTACGAGGGGAAATTACCGCTTCCAAATGACCATTTTCATCGATGAGATACTTTTGAAAATTCCATTTAACCGAACTGTCCTTTACGCCGTTTTTATCTTTTTTAGTAAGAAAAGCATAAAGGGGGTGTTGGCTTTTTCCTTTAACACTGATCTTAGCCATCATTGGAAAAGAAACGCCGTAATTTTTTTCACAAAAGGCTTTGATATCTTCATTACTTCCGGGTTCTTGCCACATGAAATTATTGGCTGGGAAACCAACAATAACAAAATTTTGGTCTTTGTACTCTTGATAAAGGGCTTCTAACTTTTTGTATTGAGGCGTCAGACCGCATTTGGAGGCCGTATTTACAATCATAACTTTCTTTCCCTTGAGTGATTCAAGCGAAAAAGGCTTGCCGTTTATGTCCTCAACAGTAAACGTGTGAATTGAATTTTTCATAGTAGTAGGTTGAGCATAACTAAAACATGCGACAAGCAGTACTATATACATAATGCGCATAGGTAAATTTTTAAGCTAAGGTAAGCAATTGAGGAAAATAACGATCTAAACAATTTCAGCACTTAGTCCTGCAGCGTGTAGTCGAATACATTTGGGCTCCAACTCATCGTAAGAACCACGTTTAACAGAACATTTGCCTTTGTAGTGCACTATAAGCGAACATTGCTCAGCCTGCTCTGGTGTGTGCTCACACACTTCAATCAGAGTACTGATGACATGATCGAAGGTATTGACATCGTCATTGTACAGTATGATTTCGTGCAAACGAGAGGATTCAACGGCTACTTCTCGCTGTGCTTGCTCTTGTTCTTTTGTTTTTTCAAAGTAAATCATCTTTACTAAAGTATAAATTTTAAGCAAATCCAACCTTCTTTTTTTGTTTTCCCTAGGGGTTTGAGTCCGTTTTCTTGAGCCAAAGCCTGTAGCGCAGCTACATCTTCTTGATGAAACCCAGATAACAGTAAGCTGCCGTCTGGCGAAAGCATTTGAGCATAGCTAGGCAAATGGGCCAACAACACATTTCTGTTAATGTTAGCCAAAATCAAATCCGGTTTAAAGGCTGTAAAATCACCAAGGGTTTTGGTGCTAAAGGCAATATCGCGTATGTCATTCTTAGCCGCATTTTCTATGGCATTATCCACACACCAACTTTCAATATCAACGCCAGCAACCTTTTCAGCGCCTTGCATTTTTGCAGCAATTGCCAAAACACCCGTTCCCGTCCCCATATCTAAAACTGATTTATCAGTAACATCTATGTCTAGAAGCTGTTCGAGCATGAGCTGTGTGGTGGCATGGTGCCCCGTACCAAAAGACATCTGTGGGTCGATGATAATTTCTTTCTTGGTGGTGGAAGCCTTGTGAAACGAAGCCCTTATGGTCCAATCGCCAACTGTAATGGGATGAAAATGTTCTTCCCAAATAGCATTCCAGTTTTGCCCTTCAAAATCTTCAATGTTTAGGGTAGCCACTACCCCATCAAACGGAACAGCCAGGCAGGCTGCCTCAGAAATTTGAGCCACTTCGTCCAAAGCGATATATGCTGTCACCCCTGTTTCGGTATTGACAAAACTTTCAAATGGAAAGCTTGTTAGCCAAGCAGAAAAAATAGCTGTTTTATCTGTTGGATAAACACTAAAATGATAAGCACGGTAAGCTTTCAAATTTAAAAAGCGTTGACAATCGCAGCAAAGTCTTCAGCATTAAGAGCAGCACCACCAATCAATCCGCCATCAACATCTTTTTGGGCGAAAATCTCTTTGGCGTTGGCAGGCTTTACGCTTCCCCCGTAAAGTACAGAAACGCGCTGTGCTAATGCATCGTCATATTTAGCAGCCAATACTGCTCTTATGTGTGCGTGCATTTCTTGTGCTTGAGCTGGGCTTGCGGTTTCCCCAGTTCCAATAGCCCAAACGGGCTCATAAGCTAGTGTAATATTTGCCCATTGTGAAGGCTGTAGATGAAAGAGTCCATTTGTAAGCTGACTTGTAACAAGGTCAAAGTGGGCCTCTGACTTGCGATCTTCTAACTCCTCCCCAAAACAAAAAATAACATGCATGTCGTTTTCCAGTGCAGTATTTACTTTTTCAGCCAAAAGGGCGTCAGTCTCGTGGAAATAAGCTCTTCGTTCAGAGTGACCAAGAATAACGGTCTTTACCCCTATGCCTTCTAACATGGCAGCCGAAACCTCACCCGTATAGGCGCCAGAGGCAGCTTGGTGCATGTTTTGGGCAGCCACTCCTATGGATGTACCAGCCGTTTGGTCTACTGCTGCTGCTAGGTGTACGTAAGACGTAGCGATGGCTACATGTACGTTGGTATCAAAAGTTTGTGCTTTTAAAGCAGCTATCAATTCCTGGCTTTCTGCGGCGTTGAGGTTCATTTTCCAGTTACCGGCTACAATTTGTTTTCTCATGGTTATGATTGGTTATTTAAGTGTATCAGTGCAAATAAGGCGTAATTAATCATGTCTTGAAAGTTGGCTTCTAAACCTTCACTCACAAGCGTTTTGCCTTCGTTATTCTCAATTTGTTTTACGCGTAATAGCTTTTGTAGAATCAAATCGGTCAGGGAGCTTACGCGCATGTCGCGCCATGCCTCGCCATAGTCATGATTCTTAAGCTCCATAAGGGCTTTGGTCGCTGCTGCGTGTTTGTTGTAATGAACCATCACCTCCTCGCTTGACAAGTCGGGCTGGTCTGCGGCACCGAGTTCCAATTGGATTAATGCCATAATAGAATAATTTACAATGCCAATAAATTCAGGCACTTCACCCTCATCAACCTTTTTTGTTTCGAGTTGTTGCAAGGTTCTAATACGCTGTGCTTTAATAAAAATCTGATCAGTGAGAGAAGTGGGACGAAGTATGCGCCACGCACAGCCGTAATCTTTCATTTTTTGCTCAAACAACGACTTACATGTTGTTGCTGCAGTAAGAAATTGTGCTTCGGTTTGCGCCACCTGATTTGATTTGTTGTAAATTTCGCTCAAAAATGAAAATGTTTTTATTTTAAACCAACTAATTTAAGCGGTATTTATGAACATCTCGTGTAAAGGCAAGCTTATAGACCTGACAACACCTAAAATTATGGGGATTCTCAACCTAACCCCAGACTCCTTTTATGATGGCGGCGTATTCAACAACACAGATCGTGCACTTGCCCAAACGGAAAAAATGCTTCTTGAAGGCGCTACTTTTATAGACGTTGGTGGAGCAAGCTCAAAACCAGGTGCAGTTGAAATTTCAATTGATGAAGAGTTGGCTAGGGTGTTGCCAATAATTGAAGAAATACAAAAAAGATTTCCTGAAGCCATCATTTCCATAGATACATACCGTAGTGTTGTTGCCCAACAAGCCGTAGCTACTGGTGCAGCCATAGTTAACGATATATCGGGTGGTAACCTAGATGCTAAAATGTTGGGTACTGTTGGTGCACTAGGAGGTGTTCCGTATATCGCTATGCACATGCAAGGGAAACCGCAAAACATGCAAGACAATCCCAGTTATGATAATGTATTGGTGGCTATTCGATCATTTTTTGCAGCAAAAATTGACGAAGCGCACAAGGCTGGCATACACGATATTATCATTGATCCAGGGTTTGGTTTCGGAAAAACGTTAGATCACAACTATTCGCTACTGAAAAGTTTAAGTAGCATGCAAATGGACGGCATACCCATATTGATTGGCCTATCGCGCAAGTCTATGATACACAAACTACTAGAAATAGAAGCTGCCGATGCGCTAAACGGCACAACCGTATTAAATACCATTGCCTTGCAACAGGGTGCACAAATTTTACGTGTGCATGACGTCAAAGAAGCCCAACAGGCCATACACCTCATTGAAAAACTAACGTACGCTTAACCAATTATTTGTAATTTTATAGGATGTTTGATTTTTTAGATTTTAATATACTGGACATCATCGATATTGTATTGGTAGCGATGTTGCTATACTACGCTTACCGTCTTGTTAAAGGAACTGCAGCCATCAATATTTTTGTGGGCATTGTCATACTCTATTTGATTTGGAAAATCACTGATGCGCTAAACATGGAATTGCTCAGTAACATCCTCGGAGGATTTATGAGCGTTGGGGTATTTGCCCTTATTGTGGTTTTTCAACAAGAAATTCGCAAAATGCTATTGATGTTGGGGTCTTCAAATTTGGCAAACCGGAAGACAATCAATCGCTATCTCAGTATTTTTAATACCAATTCAAATGAAAGGGAATCATCACTTAATATTGATGCTTTGGTAAAAAGTTGTGCTTCGCTTAAAAAACAAAAAACAGGCGCACTTTTGGTTCTCGAGCGGAACAGCAGCTTAGACTTCCTCAAATCATCGGGAGTAGAAGTAAACATGGAAATTTCCATTCCTGTAATTGAAAGTATTTTTCATAAAAGCGCTCCTTTACACGATGGAGCTGCTATCATAGAAAACAACAACATCACAACAACACGTGTTGTACTCCCTGTATCCGACAAAAGTGGGTTGCCAAAAAAATTCGGCTTGCGACATAAAGCCGCTGTTGGAATTACTGAAAAAACCGATGCGGTAGTACTTGTGGTATCCGAAGAAACAGGTGGTATCAGCTACTTTAAGGATGGAGAAAAAATTTCTTTTGGCTCATATAAGGAGCTGCATGAAATCATAGCCAAAGACATGGCTTAAAGGATGGGTTCAGCATTCACAAACTGAACTTCATAGAGATTCTTATAATGGCCTCCCGGAATTTTCAATAATTCGCTATGCGTTCCCGACTCAACTATCCTTCCCTTATCCAATACTATAATGCTGTCTGCACGCTGTATGGTGGCCAATCTGTGGGCTATTACAAGAGAGGTTTTTCCTTTTGTAATTTCCTTAGTAGCTTTTTGGATAAGCTTTTCTGCATGCGTATCAATTGAAGAAGTGGCCTCGTCTAAAACCAAAATCTTAGGTTGTATGACATAAGCTCTTAGAAAAGCAATCAGCTGACGCTGTCCTGTTGATAGCATCCCTCCGCGTTCTTTTACATTAAAATGATAGCCGTCTGGAAGGCTAGAAATAAAGTTGTGAACCCCTATTTTTTTGGCAGCTGCAATCACATCATCTTCCGAAATAGAGGCATCCCACAAGGTAATGTTGTTGTAAATGGAATCGGCAAAAAGAAAAACATCTTGCAGCACCACACCAATTTGTTTACGCAACCAAGAGCGGTCATAGTCTTCAATGTTTACCCCATCTAAGGTAACCTTACCCCCGTCAATTTCATAAAAACGACTTAGAATATTAATAAGCGTGGACTTACCAGCACCCGTGGCACCAACCACAGCTACAGTTTCACCCGGCGCCATATTGAACGATATTCCGTGCAGGACCTTTTCATCTTCTTTGTAAGAAAATGTTACATTTTCAAAAGCAACATTACCAGAAATTTCATTGTTAGGAATACTGCCACTATTTGAAATCGATTCCTGTGTGTCAAGCACTGCCATAACACGACGAACAGCCACCATACCCATTTGAAGGGTGTTAAACTTATCCGCAATTTGACGTAGTGGACGAAACAGCATCTGCGACAACTGAATAAACAAAAAGATAATCCCCAGTGTTATTCCCGACGAACCTGCAATGACATTGAGCCCCCCAAACCACACAAGAAGTCCGATGGTAATTGAGGTGGAAAGTTCTGCAATGGGAAAGAAAATAGAGTTATACCAAACGGTTTTCAGCCATGCCTTACGGTGTTTGTTATTGATGTCTTTAAATGCAGCCGACTCTAGGCTTTCACGACCAAACAGTTGCACGATGCTCATGCCCGAAATACGCTCCTGTACAAAACTATTCAGGTTGGCTACTTGAGTACGCACCTCATCAAAAGCCGACTTCATGGCTTTTTGAAATTGTCTGGTTGCAAACAGAATTAGTGGTAACACGGAAAAGACAATAATGGAGAGCTTCCAACTTACGGTCCACATCACCACGATAACCACGATCATCTTTAATAGGTCTGCGATAATCATAAACAAGCCTTGGCTAAAAATTCCAGAAATGGTTTCAATATCACTTACCACACGCGTAACCAAACGCCCAACGGCTGACTTGTCATAATAAGCCATTTTAAACTGTATCATGTGACGATAGAGTGCATTGCGCAAGTCGTAAATAACGTGTTGTCCGAGCCAGTTGGCATAATAAATAAACACAAACTGAAAAATAACTTCAAGCACCAAGGTCAGAACCATAAGCGCAATAAGAAGCAACATCCCATCATAGTCTTTTAACGTAATATAATCGTCGATGGTAATCTTGAGTAAATAGGGACTTAGGGTAGAAAATCCAGACAACAGCACCGCAGAGACCAATACCAATATAAATGTGATGCGGTAAGGCTTTGCAAAAGATAGGAGGCGCTTGAACAAGCTTACATCCAAAATGCTGTTTGATTCTTTTTTATCCATTTGTTTCAAAGATAGTGTTTGGATATTGAACTTGCGTCAAAAACAAACCCTGTGCGGGTGCTGAACTTCCTGCTTTGGTTCTGTCCTCACTGACTAGTATCGCTTGAAAATCAGCCAAGCTAGATTTACCAGTACCTACATCCAGCAGCGTACCGACAATGGCACGAACCATATTGCGTAAAAATCGGTTGGCTGAAATATGAAAAATCCATTCCGAATCTGATTGCGTCCAATAAGCCTCCATAACCTTACAGTCATAGGTCTTTACATCTGTTTTAGAACGAGAAAAACATTTAAAATTGGTATGGCTCAACAGTAATTTGGCTGCAGCATTCATGGCATCCCAGTCAAGTGGTTGCGTAAAGGTATAGGCCAACTCGTGTGCAAATGGATGTTTAAATTGGACCAAGTGGTAGGCATAACTCCGTGATATTGCATCAAAACGTGCGTGGGCGTCTGTCTTTACAGGATGAATATTTACAATGGAAATATCCTGTGGAAGAAATTTATTTAGCCGATGCGCAAGTTGTTTGACCGCCTCAGCAGTAAGTGACAAATCAACATGTGCAAACATCTGCTTGGCGTGTACGCCTGTATCTGTTCTACCGGCTGCTAGCACAGCTGTTTCTTTGCCTAACAACGTACTTAGGGCATCTTCCATTTGCTGCTGTACTGTTATAGCATTGGGTTGGCGTTGCCATCCATGATAAGCAGTTCCTTTATATGAAAACTCTAAAAAATAACGCAAAGGTGTAATTTTGTACAAAGATGATGAAAAAGATATTGTTGCTTTCAGATACGCACAGTTTTTTAGACCCTCGGGTTTTGGGCTATGCCGAGGCCGTCGATGAAATTTGGCATGCGGGCGATATTGGCGCATTTGAAGTAACAGATGCCTTAGAAAAAATCAAACCTCTTAGAGTCGTGTACGGCAATATTGACAATGCACGCATAAGAAGTCAATTTGATGAATCCTTGTTCTTTACTATTGAAGGGCTACGTGTATTTATGACCCATATTGGCGGTAAGCCGCCCCGTTATGCAAAAGGCATTAAAGAAAAACTAACGCGTTTAAATCCTGACTTATTTATTTGTGGTCATTCCCATATTCTCAAGATTGCTTATGATAAGAAACATGAGCTGCTATTTATGAATCCGGGGGCAGCAGGCAAACATGGCTTTCATAAAAAACAAACCATGATACGCTTTGAAATCGCAGCGGGGAAAGCACAAAATCTTGTTGTAATTGAACTAGGAGATAAACCGGGAAAAGATTTGTGACCAGCGGTATCGTCGTATAAAACGAGCTTCACTCGCTGTAACAAGCTTGGGCTTACGAGAAAACCAAGCACCTAGAAACCCACCTAAACTTGCAAGCAAACTACCCCGCTGGGTGAAAGACCATTTCATTGTGGCTAACACACCCAAAAACAACCCATAACCCAATTCATAAAACAAACGACCTTTGGCAGCAGCTACCGAATGGCTATAACTAGCCCCTGTAGGACGTAGGTGCTTAACCCACAACTTCTTGTTTGTCTGAACCAGATATCCATGGTACAAAGCCAATAACTCATCTAGGGTATCCCAACCTAGAACTTCCCGAATACCATCAATATCTTCAAAGCATGCCCTTGAATAAGCCTTAATAGGCCCTCTCAAGTGGTTTTTATGTGAAATCGTCTCAATTACCCATATGTCATCGTTCGCGACCGTAAGCAGGCCGCCAAACATACCAAGGCTGTTATTGCTGCTAAAGGCATCTTTGAGTTTTTCAAGATAATTGTCTGGAAAGACAATGTCAGCGTCAAACTTGCAAACAATATCCCAATCATCCGAAAGCGCGTCAAAACCACGCCTAAATGCACGCACTACTTTTTCACCTGGTGCATGAACAGATGCATCATCAGACGTAATAAGCTTCACATTGGGGTGCGCATCGGCAAGTTTGCGGATGATAGCAACGGTGTTATCTGTTGACCCATCGTCAACAACAACCAATTGCTTGGGCGCATACGTTTGATTTAATAAAGAAGTAAGAGACTTTTCTACAAAAGCTTCTTCGTTGAATACGGGAACTACAATGGAAATATCCATTCAGATTTAAAAATTTAAAAGACAAAAATAAAAAAAGTTGTATGTTTGCCCTAACGGCAAATACTTCAGCCGACATACAACATACATTTACCATAACACACATGTTTGAATTATCAGAGTTAAAAGCTAAAAAGCTTGCTGAATTGCAAGAAATTGCAAAAGAGCTAGGTATAAAAAAAATTACCGCACTAAAAAAAATTGAACTCACTTATCGCATCATTGATCACCAGTCTACACTTCCAGAAGAAGGTGAGCAAGAGGAAGCGCAACAAGAAGCTGCCAAACCGGAAGCTGCTGAAAGCAAAAAGCCTGTAAGAGAAAAGAGAGAGAACAATAAAGACCACAAAAGCGACAAAGGCAACAGAGAGGCTAAGGACAAAAAACCAAATCATAGAAACGATAAAAAATCGGATCAGACAAGACAAAAACAACAGCACAATAAGGGCAACGGCAATAACAACAATAACAACAAAGGAAATCGCCACCATAACGGAAACGATGCTGCTGAAAAAGGGAATCATAACAAAGATCACCGCAACCGCTATCGCCAGCCTGATTATGAGTTTGATGGCATTATAGAAAGTGAAGGCGTTTTGGAGATGATGCAAGAAGGCTATGGCTTTTTACGCTCGTCTGACTACAACTACCTTACTTCCCCTGACGATATTTATGTATCTCAATCGCAAGTGCGTTTGTTTGGTCTTAAAACGGGAGATACTGTATTGGGTCACATTCGTCCACCAAAAGAAGGGGAAAAATACTTCCCGCTGATAAAGGTATCGTTGATAAATGGGCTTTCACCCGATATCGTACGTGACCGTGTTTCCTTTGAACACCTCACTCCCCTATTCCCTGAGGAAAAATTTAACTTGGCAGACAAGCAAAGCACTATCTCAACAAGAGTAATGGATTTATTTTGCCCAATTGGAAAAGGACAACGTGGTATGATCGTATCCCAGCCCAAAACTGGAAAAACGATGCTGTTAAAAGACGTGGCCAATGCCATAGCAGCTAACCACCCAGAAGTATACCAAATCATCTTACTCATAGACGAGCGTCCAGAAGAAGTTACGGATATGCAACGAAACGTCAAGGGTGAGGTTGTGGCCTCCACATTTGATGAGCCAGCTGACCGCCATGTAAAGGTGGCCAACATCGTACTTGAAAAAGCCAAGAGATTGGTAGAGTGTGGTCATGACGTGGTTATCCTATTGGATTCCATTACACGATTAGCACGTGCGTACAACACCGTACAGCCTGCCTCCGGTAAGATATTGAGTGGTGGTGTAGATGCGAATGCATTACACAAACCCAAGCGTTTCTTTGGTGCTGCACGTAATATTGAAAATGGCGGTTCGCTATCGATTATTGCAACGGCACTTACCGAAACAGGATCTAAAATGGACGAGGTTATTTTTGAAGAATTTAAGGGAACCGGTAATATGGAGCTACAGCTCGACCGACGTATTTCCAACCGACGTATTTTCCCTGCCATTGACTTGGTATCATCAAGCACGCGTCGTGACGATATCTTATTGGATGAAAAAACCGTTCAGCGTATGTGGATAATGCGTAAATACCTTGCTGACATGAATCCTGTGGAAGCCATGGAGTTTATCAGCGACCGTATCAAGAAATCGCTCAACAATGATGAGTTTTTGATTTCTATGAATGCGTAAACATACGGGTGTAATTTAAAGTAAAAAGGCTTCCAAATGGAAGCCTTTTTACTAGTTATTTGTCTATTTGGCAGACATCACCGTAAGCTTATTAACTAATTTTTTCCAATGTTTTTTTCGTTGTAGGCCATACAAAAACGTTTTGCTGCCTCGAAAACTAAACTTCACCTTGTCATCAAAATCAATTCCTAAAATACGGTAACCCACTTTTGGTTCTTTTGTCATACAATCGTTAATGGCTTTTGTAAAGACCGTTGGACCAGTCATTTTGTGTGTGTCATAGGGGTAAGTGTTCTGTCTTAGATTTGAAATCATCAAATCCATTGTTCTCTTTAATATTGGATGTTGGGGCTCAAAAAACAAAACATACTGCAAGAAAAAGTTCAAATTACTTTCATTAGAAATAACAGCAACATCTTCAGGTTTGATAAAATCATCAATTTTTGAGGTAATAAGGCTGTCTATATCTAGATAAACACCCCCCTTTTTATAAAATATCGCATAGCTGAAAAAATCTGCTTTTGCAGCCCCAATGTTTATCCGATTAAAAAGAGCGCTTATTTCGTTGCCATATGCCTCAATAATAAAATCCGAAGCGCGTTTGTCATCATAGAACTCGTAAGTATAGCTTGGGTTATTTTTTCTCAACCGTCTAATGTGCCACCGAAAAATAATTGGAAGCTTTGTTGTTTTGTATGTCTGATATATCGTCTTAGGAATTGCCATGTAAGGGGCTAATTTTCAGTGAAAGGTAAATTTAAAATCATATAAACCAAAAAAAACTGAACACATATTAGTGCTATAGAACAGTGTTGAAATTAGTAACCCTCTAAATTAAAAAAAATAAGGGCACAAAAAAAGGCATCCAATATGGACGCCTTCTATAAAAAATTTATACCGCTAGTTTAAAGTGCGCCCAAATGTTTGGTGAGCTTAGACTTTAAGTTAGCTGCTTTGTTGTAGTGAATGATGTTGTTCTTAGCCAACTTATCAATCATGGAAACAACAAGTGGAAACTGCTTTTCAGCTTCTTTCTTTTTTTCCAATGCTTTGAAATCGCGAATGGCGTTACGTGTTGTTTTGTGCTGAAAACGGTTACGCTGACGCTTGGTTTCGTTTGAACGAATTCTTTTTAAGGCGGATTTATGATTTGCCATAGTTTATGTTTAGTAGCCCGTAGGGGAATCGAACCCCTCTTACCAGGATGAAAACCTGGCGTCCTAGCCGATAGACGAACGGGCCCTTCGGATTAACGAGGTGCAAATTTATATGATACCTAACAAACTTGCAACTTATATTTTGATTAGTATGCTTTTGCGAACAAAACACGCTGATTTGAAGGTTTTCCAGAGTATACACAACTCCCTTTCTCCCTCGCACCGTCAATTGGGATGCAACGAATGGTTGCTTTAGTGGCTTCTTTGATCGCTAATTCGGTCTCAGAAGTGCCGTCCCAGTGTGCTGAAACAAATCCACCTTTTGAAGCCAAAACTTCCTTAAAAGCATCAAAATCATCAACTTCAGTGATGTGCTCTGTCCTAAAATTCTTTGCACGATCAAATAAAGCCTGCTGAATTTCTTCAAGCATAGATTGGATTTCACCGACCAATTCAGATTGCGGAACACTCTTTTTTGAAAGTGTGTCTCTGCGAGCTAGCTCAACCGTGCCGTTTGCAACGTCTCTTGGACCAATACCAATACGCAGCGGAACCCCTTTAAGCTCGTATTCATTAAACTTAAATCCGGGTTTGTGGGTATCTCGATTGTCAAAATGCACACGAATATCTTCGTTCCGTAAGGCTTCCACTATGGGGGCAACTGCTTCGGAGACTGCTTTTTGTTCTTCTTCGCCTCTGTAAATAGGTACAATTACCACTTGATGTGGCGCCAGTGCAGGTGGTAAAACAAGTCCATTGTCATCGCTGTGGGTCATAATAAGCGCACCCATCAATCGAGTAGATACACCCCAAGAAGTAGCCCAGACATGTTCCAATCCGCCTTCCTTTGTAGCGTATTTCACATCAAATGCTTTGGCGAAATTCTGGCCTAAAAAGTGTGAAGTACCCGCTTGCAAAGCTTTTCCATCTTGCATAAGAGCCTCAATACAATAGGTTTCTACCGCACCGGCAAAGCGTTCCGCTTCAGACTTAACACCTTGAATAACCGGAATAGCCATATGCTGTTCCACAAAATCAGCGTATACCTGATTCATCTGTTTTGCCTCTGCTAGTGCTTCTGCTTCGCTAGCATGGGCAGTGTGCCCCTCTTGCCACAAAAACTCAGCCGTACGCAAGAATAACCTGGTACGCATTTCCCAACGAACCACATTAGCCCATTGATTGAGCAGTATAGGCAAGTCACGATAGGATTGAATCCAATTCTTGTATGTGTTCCATATAATGGCCTCACTAGTGGGGCGTACAATAAGTTCCTCTTCTAGCTTTGCCTTAGGGTCAACACGAAGTTTTCCAGGCTTGTCTGGGTCATTTTCAAGGCGATAGTGTGTAACTACGGCACATTCTTTGGCAAAACCCTCAGCGTTTTGCTCCTCTGCTTCAAACAGACTCTTAGGAACAAACAAGGGGAAGTAGGCATTGCTATGGCCCGTTTCTTTAAATTTTTTATCCAATATGGCTTGCATGCGCTCCCAAATCGCATAGCCGTAAGGCTTTATGACCATACACCCTCTCACAGCGGAAGTTTCTGCTAAATCGGCTTTTACAACGAGTTCGTTATACCATTTTGAATAGTCCTCAGCTCGTGTTGTTAAATGTTTACCCATAAGTTTGGCACAACTTTTGATTTTTTAATTAGTTGTAGTGCAAAACTACTTAAATTTGAGTGTTAAATTAAACTTTGTGTCATGCGTACTTTTAATCCACCTAGCTTAAACAGAAGTTCTGTTCATTTTTTATTCATAGTATTGACACTATTTCTAGCCGGATGTAGTGGTTATCAGTCCGTTTCTTACTACGGTGATGGTATTTATGACGAGGAAGTTATACAGCAACCCAGACAAGTTGCAGCTCCCGCTACTAACAATACCCAACAAAACAGCGGCTCCTATTACAAGAGTTATTTTGCTGATAAAGCTTCTCAAGGCATTCAAGACGATTATATGTTCACAGATGTTGATCAATATCAAGATGCAACACCACAACAAAACAGTGCTGGGAACTACCAATCACATGGCTCATGGGGAGATCAAGTAGATAGAATCAACATTAATGTAATTTACAACCGACCCTTTGGCTGGAATTGGTATTATGCACCGTTTAATTATGGGCGTGCCTCTTTTTGGGGATATAATTACCATCCTTGGTATTTTACATTTAACCATCATCCTTTTTACAATCCCTATCGTTGGGGTTATAGAAATCCGTATTACGGATCTTACTGGAATAATTGGGGATACAACAATCCCTACTACAGACCGGGAATAAATCAAGGCTATGCCCCCGTTCGATACAGCAGACTGAATGGCAGTAGAGGGTTGTCAAGAACAAACCTTACCAACAGAACCAATAGCAACGCAAACAATCGAGCAGGTGTTTCCAACAACAATACCAAACGACGCACCAACACACGAGGCACTACAACAACAAGACGTGTTTCGGGTAACAACAATAGTACACAGCGTTATAATGACTCAGACAACAGTACAAATTCAAGTCAAAACAAGAGAACGACGAGAAGGTATAGTACAGAAAGAACTACATCATCAAACAACTCGAGCTACAGAAGCTCCTCCTCTTCTTCGAATTCAAGCTACAGAAGGTCAACGCCTAGTAGCTCAACAAGATCAACTTCAAGTAGCTCCTCTCGAAGTTCTGGTTCATCAAGAAGAAGATAAGTTAATGTTGAGGTTGAATAGATTTTTGTAGAATTTAAAAAATAAAGAAATGAAAAAAATAAGGTTATTTGCATTGGTTTTTAGTGCCCTGTTAAGCAGCAATATGATGCTGGGTCAATCTGTTGGCGAGGTTGTGAGGTATGGCTTTGAACAACTAAACGGTTCGGCGCGCTATCAAGCGATGGGCGGTGCCTTTGGGGCGCTTGGCGGAGATTTGTCGGCTATTGCTAATAACCCCGCTGGATCAAGTGTATTTGCTTTCAATGAAGCTGGTGCTAGCATTGGCATACAGTCGTTTTCGACAGATGCCAACTACCTTGGGGGGAGTAGTAATATTGAAAAATCATCTTTTGACATCAACCAAGCTGGACTTGTGCTCGTACTTACCAACCCTTCTAGCAAATGGGACAAGGTAGCATTTGGTTTCAATACCCAAACCCTTAGCAATTATGACAAAAATCTTTTTGCACAAGGAACAAATTTCAACAGAGGGCTTGAAGATTATTTTTTGCAAAATGCAACTGGCGTTCCCCATAACACATTTGATCTTAACAACAATGCTGATGATGAATACAGCTTTTTAGGAAGTAGGTTTGGTTATGCCACACAGCAGGCTTATATGGGGCTATACACCTATACCATTACCCATGACGACCTTAATAATGCATATATCGCTGATGGCCTTGTTGGGGGTGGTATCAAACAAACTTTTGAATACAACACTTCAGGTCGACAACAGCTCTATAACTTAAACTTTAGTGGTCGTTATATGGAAAAACTCTCGCTTGGACTAAATATTAATATATATGCTATTGATTATGCTGAGTACAAAGCAACAGAAGATATTTATTTAGACAGCGCTAGCAGTTTAAGCCAAGTATTTTTTCAACAAGACCTCAAAACGTTTGGTACGGGGGTTTCATTTCAGTTTGGTGCCATCTATAAGGCAACCGACGTACTCCGATTTGGATTAAACTACACCAGCCCTACCCATTACGAGCTGGAAGACGAGTACACTGAAGGTTTGGAAACATCTTATTTGGATACAACAAATGCAACTCAACGTGCGGCTATATACCCCAACGTTGTAAACTTAAATGGCCCATATAAAATCAAAACCGCGGGTAAAGTTCAAGGGAGTGCAGCGCTTGTTTTGGGTAAAAAAGGACTTTTAAGTGTGGATTATGGCAAGAAAAATTACGGCTCTTCTAGTGTTACGCTGCCCTATGCTGCTGACTCGAATGCCGTAAATACCGAAATAAGCACGGTGCTTGACGACGCTAGTTACTTGCGTATTGGTGGAGAGGGGCGCATTGGTGACCTAAGCCTACGTGCTGGATATTGGCAAGAGGATAGCCCGTACAAAGAAAAGGCAGTCATGGATGACTTCAGTGGTTTTTCACTAGGTATGGGTATCCGTTTCGGAAGTGGCTCTCTCGATTTGGCCTACACGAAAAGCACCCAGAAATATGCACGACAACTCTATTACACAGGCCTTACTGACAGTGTTAATGTAAACGAAAATGCAGGTAAAGTAGCACTTACCTACAACGTTCGCTTCTAAAAAGCGTTATTTTTACGAATGTAGTATCTTTGTTCTCTTATGAAAGATGCTATGAAATTTGACCGATTGCTCAAAGAAACAATAGAGGATATTCATGATGACCATTTAAGTGGAAACATCAACACGCCACTGCGTGAAGATGCATTTGAGTTATCTGATGAAGAAAAAATAAATAAAATTGAGCAAGACGTTACGCGTATTCTGGAAACGCTTGGTATGGATCTGACTGACGACAGCATGCGAGGCACTCCCAAGCGCGTAGCTAAAATGTTTGTAAACGAACTTTTTGCTGGCCTACACCCAGACAACAAACCCAGTGCTTCAACCTTTGACAATAAATACAAATACGGAGAGATGTTGGTGGAAAAAAACATCACCCTCTACTCTACTTGCGAGCATCATTTGCTCCCTATTGTTGGAAAAGCGCACGTGGCCTATATTTCAAATGGTACCGTGGTGGGCTTGTCAAAAATGAATCGCCTTGTGGATTACTTTGCCAAGCGACCGCAAGTTCAAGAACGCCTAACACTACAAGTTGTTAAGTCGCTACAAGAAGTGCTAAATACCGACGACGTTGCTTGTGTTATTGATGCCAAGCACCTGTGTGTGAATGCACGTGGGATTCGTGATATAGACAGCAGTACCGTAACTGCTGAATTTGGTGGTGCCTTTAAAAATCCAGACGTAAAAAAAGAATTTTTGGGTTATCTAAACCTCGACACCTCCTTTTAACGCATGAGCGAAACAACTTCAGCGCTGCATATATTTAATTCCCTAAGCGGAAAGAAAGAGTCATTTGTGCCTATTGAAGACAAACATGTGGGTATGTATGTTTGTGGACCTACTGTCTACAGCAATGTGCATCTCGGCAATTGCCGCACCTTTATTTCTTTTGATTTGGTGTTTCGATATCTCAAGTACTTGGGTTACTCGGTGCGCTATGTGCGTAATATTACCGATGCTGGGCACTTGGAGCATGACGCAGATGAAGGCGAGGATCGCATATCTAAAAAAGCGCGTTTGGAACAAATAGAGCCCATGGAAGTCGTACAACGCTACACCGTTGACTTTCACAAAACTCTTGCAGCTTTTAATACTCTTGCGCCCAATATAGAACCCACAGCAACTGGGCATATTATTGAGCAAATAGAAATTATCAAAGAAATTATCGCATCTGGATTTGCTTATGAAGTTAACGGGTCTGTTTATTTTGACGTTGAAAAATTTAATACTTCCAATACCTACGGAGCATTGAGTGGACGTAAACTTGAAGACATGATCCACAATACTCGTGCGCTTTCTGGTCAAAGTGAGAAAAAAGCACCACAAGATTTTGCCTTGTGGAAAAAAGCAGAACCACAGCACATTATGCGCTGGCCCTCCCCTTGGGGCGATGGTTTTCCAGGGTGGCATTTGGAATGTACGGCTATGAGCACCAAATATTTAGGAGATCAGTTTGATATTCATGGAGGGGGTATGGATTTAAAATTCCCACATCATGAGTGCGAAATCGCACAGGCCAAAGCCATAAATAAAAAAAATCCAGTAAACACCTGGATGCACGCAAATATGCTTACCCTGAATGGCAAAAAAATGGCAAAATCCACAGGAAACAACATATTGCCAAATGAGCTTTTTGATGGATCAAATTCATTACTTTCAAAACCGTTCTCCCCAGATGTAGCTAAGTTTTTTATGCTGCAAGCGCATTATAGAAGTGTTCTAGATTTGAGCAGCGATGCCCTAGAAGCTGCTGAAAAGGGGTACAACCGCCTCAGTACTGGTATTAAGATGCTGCCACAGCTACCGCAAAGCAGCAAAAGTAGCCTAGATGTAAGCGAAGTTATTCAAGCATACCATACTGCCATGAATGACGATTTCAATAGTCCGGTATTGATTGCTGAGTTATTTGAAACGGTTAAACTCATCCACCGCGTGAACGATGGGGAAGAAACTTTGACTGCGTCCGATATTGAACAATTAATAAAAAGCATTAATGCTTTTGTTTACGATGTGCTAGGGCTAACGCTTGAGGTCGCAACAAATGAGGACAACACCTTCTTGGACAAAGCCTTAGAAGTACTCATTGAAATGCGAGATCAAGCTAGGGCTTCCAAAGATTTTGCTACTTCAGACCGCATCCGCGATGCTTTGTTAGCAAAAGGAATTCAGTTAAAAGATGGCAAAGACGGCACCAGCTACACCCTTAAGTCATGAGAAAATTACTCATCTTTCCATTTGTACTTCTCATCCGTTTATACCAAACCATTCTTTCACCACTACTGCCTGCAAGCTGCAGGTTTTACCCTACTTGTTCGCAGTATAGCTTAGAAGCATTAAAGAAACACGGCTTATGGAAAGGGGCGCAACTAGCCGTAAAGCGTATCAGTCAATGTCACCCTTGGGGCGGGCAAGGGCACGACCCTGTTCCGGATTAGGGCAATATTTACAGTATATTTAACCAAAATTAAAATTCATGTTAGCACTCAAATTTTTATGGGCACCCGACCCAGTAGCCATTAGCCTTGGCAGCATTAGTATCTACTATTACAGTCTTATGTTTTTCATTGCGTTCACATGTGGCTTATACCTAATGAAGTACATGTTTAAAAAAGAAAGCGTTTCCGTGGCACATCTAGACCCTTTGTTGCTTTATATGGTTGTGGGGACTCTATTAGGAGCACGACTTGGAGAAGTGTTTTTTTACAATTGGGATTATTTTCAACATAACTTATTGGAAATCATTTTACCATTCAAAATTTCTGAAGAAGGTTGGAAATTCGTAGGATTCAGAGGCCTTGCGAGCCATGGCGCAGCCATTGGTATCACAACAGCCCTTTATTTGTATGTACGTAAGTTCAAATACGCTTCACTGTTGTGGCTGTTAGATCGCATTGCTATTACCGTTGCTTTGGGAGGTATATTCATTCGAATCGGAAACTTTTTTAATTCCGAGATTGTCGGGAAGTATACGGGAAGTAACTTTGGAGTTGTTTTCAAAAACAATGGTGAAACGCTTCCAAGACATCCTGTTCAGCTGTATGAATCGCTAGGGTATTTTATTGTGTTTATCATCCTTTTTATGATTTACAAAAACACCCAGAAAAGCAAACAAGAAGGGTTTTTATTAGGTCTATTCTTTGCCCTACTCTTTAGCGTGCGCTTTTTAGCTGAATTTGTAAAAGAAAGTCAGGGCGGCTTCGGAGAACAGCTCGGATACTTATCCACTGGACAATGGCTTAGTCTACCACTAATCCTTTTAGGAATAGGGCTGGTTGTATTTTCTGCTAGAAAAAAAGAAGCTTAGGCTTTCTTTTTCTTGCTTTTGGTATCGAACATTACAGGTGTTGCAATAAACAACGAGGAATACGTTCCTACCAATACCCCAACAATAAGCGCAAACATAAATCCGCGAATCGCCTCTCCACCAAAGATAAAGATGGCCAACAACACCACGAGCGTTGTTAAAGAGGTATTAATCGTTCTACTCAACGTGCTGTTCAGTGCGCTATTTACCGTTTTGTGACCTTCCCATGAAGTGTGCAGACGTGTAAACTCACGAATACGGTCAAACACCACTACCGTGTCATTAAGAGAATATCCAATTACGGTAAGCACCGCAGCGATAAACGCTTGGTTAATCTCCATGCTAAAAGGCATAAAAGTATAAGTAATAGAGAACACACCCAAAACGAGCAGTACGTCGTGGAAAACCGCTGCAACAGCTCCCAAAGAGTATTGCCACTTGCGGAAGCGTAGTAAGATATACAAGAACACCACGATCAATGACCCAAATACAGCCAAGAACGAGTTCTTTTTAATATCATCAGCGATGGTTGGACCAACTTTGATAGAGGACATAATACCCACTTGCTTATCTTCTGCTCCGTTTACAAAATCGTTATAGCTTAAGCGCTCTGGTAAGAAAGTCGAAAGACCGTTAAATAAGGCTTGTTGAATTTCATCATCAACCTCAGTACCTTCAACATCTACTTTATAATTGGTGGTGATTTTTAGCTGATTGTCCTCACCAAAAGTTTTGGCTTCAGCACTCCCGAGAAGGCTTACCAACTGTGATTGTGCATCTGTTGGATTAACCGCCTGTTCAAAGCGAACCGTGTATGAACGCCCACCTACAAAATCAACTCCTTGGTTGAGTCCTTGCGTAAACAAAGAAGCAACACCAGCAGCGATAAGCATCCCTGAAACAACGTAAGCAAAGCCTCGTTTTTTAAGGAATTTAATGTCTAAGTTTCGGAATAAGTTTTTGGTTGCACCAGTAGCAAATGCCAAAGCCTTTGCATTGGCCAAACGCCCGTCAACAAGTAGTCGTGTTACAAAAATAGCCGTTGACAAGGAGGTTGCAATACCTATAAGTAGTGTGGTTGCAAATCCTTTGATCGGACCAGTACCGAAAACAAACAAAATAAATGCAGTTAGCCCTGTAGTAATGTTAGCATCTAAAATAGAAGACAAGGCATTTCTAAATCCATCAGAAACTGCTTGCTTTTGTCCTTTGCCTTTAGCCAATTCCTCACGAATACGTTCAAAAATAAGTACGTTCGCATCTACTGACATACCAATAGTAAGTACGATACCAGCGATACCGGGCAGCGTAAGTACAGCGCCTAATCCTGCGAGAATTCCGAAGATAAGAATGATGTTTAAGCTCAAGGCGATATCTGCATACAAGCCAGCACGTCCGTAATAGAAAATCATCCAGGCAAGTACGAGCAATAATGCAATAACAAATGAGTTAACACCACTTTCAATAGCTTCTTGTCCAAGAGATGGGCCTACGATTTCAGATTGAATAATTTCAGCAGCAGCTGGAAGTTTACCAGCTCTTAATACGTTGGCCAAGTCAATGGCTTCATTTAGGGAGAATTGCCCTGATATTTCAGAACGACCACCCGAAATAGCACCCTTAGAAACGCCAGGGGCTGAATAAACGACATCGTCTAATACAATAGCAATATTACTCTTATCGGTATAGGCTTTACCTGTCATTTCTTCCCATATACGTGCGCCCTTGCCATTCATTTGCATGGAAACGGCAGCAGCACCCAATTGGTCGTAGGTTTGTGCAGCATCTACAATAACGCTCCCACTTAGCGGAGGTTCATTAGATCGGTTAGCTTTAATTACATATAAGTCAACCAAATTTGTTTTTTCGTCAGGTATTCCCCATAAAAACTTGGTGTAACGCAAGTCTGCAGGCAATAAGGCACGTACGTCAGCACGGTTTAAATACGACTCCACTGTTGGTTGGTCTTTAACATCAACTTGAATCAATACTGGACCACCAGCATAACCAGCTCCCTTAACATAATCATATATGGGGTTTACTACTGTTGTAATGGAGTCTTGTGCAGCAGCTACATCGGAGAGTAAATCATCAATTTCTGAAACTTCTTCTTCTTCTTCTTTTTCGGCCTCCACAACAGATTTAAGCAATTCGTTTGCTTGACCTAGAAAAGTGCCATACGACTGGTTTGAAGCCGTCTCCCAAAATTCAAGTTGGGCAGTACTTTGTAAGAGATTTTTAACACGCTCAACGTCTCTAGCACCTGGTAATTCAACCAAAATACGACCTGAAGTGCCCAAACGTTGGATGTTAGGTTGGGTTACCCCAAATTTATCAATACGCTTGCGCAATACCTCAAATGCAGAAACAATAGAAGCGTCAATTTTTCTACGGATAACAGGCTTCACCTCATCATCAGTCATATTAAAATTAATGTCATCGCTTAGGGTACGGTTTCCAAAAATATCAGGGTTGGAAAGGTTTTCATCACCCTTTAATTCTTCAAAAGCAAAGAAAAAACTCTTCACATAGGTATCATCAGACGACTTTTGAAGCACATCTGCTCTTGCTAGAGACTGATTGAACAATGGGTTACGGCTATTTTCAGCCAAGCCCTTTAAGATATCCTTAACGGAAACCTGAAGGATAACATTAATACCGCCTTTAAGGTCTAATCCTTTGTTTAACTCCCGGTCTTTTGCTGTAGCGTAGTTAAAAACACCAAACACCTTTTGTTCTGCAATAGAATCGAGGTAGTTGCGTTCAGCTATGTCTACAAGGGTGAAATAGTCTGCGTCATCTGTGTTGACGGAAGCTTGGGCATATGTCTTGGCGTCTGATTCAACTTTTGAAGTAACAAAAGTGAATGATAGTTGGTAGAGGCTGACAAGGCCAAACAAAACGGTGAAAAATTTGATAAGTCCGTTATTCTGCATGATTAAGTTTTTTGTGTCGTATATAAGACGAGCAAATATAGCGTATCCGCCCTGATTAACAAATTGCTACAATTTCACGTACACTTTTATGAAAGTATATCGTTTAACGCTGCATTCATATTACGTACAGCAGCTGCACTTTTATTAAAAGTTGCTTGCTCTTCTGCTGTTAAATGTACATCTACAATGGATTCTAAACCTGAACGTCCAATAACGCAGGGAACGCCAATGCAAATATCTTCTTGGTTGTATTCTCCCTCTAAATAAACAGAACATGGTATTATGCGCTTTTGATCATTGAGGATACTGTCTACCAAATAAGCTACTGAGGCACCTGGCGCATACCAAGCAGATGTTCCTAGTAACTTGGTAAGCGTTGCACCACCAACCATGGTGTCAGCAGCAACTTGCTCAAGTGCATCCGCTTCAAGTAAGGTTGAAACTGGAATACCATTGTAGGAAGCCAATCGCGTCAGCGGAATCATGGTCGTGTCGCCATGACCGCCAATAACCATCCCATGAATATCATTGGCTGGCTTATCAAGGGCTTGGGACAAATAGGTTTTAAATCTCGAACTGTCCAAAGCGCCACCCATTCCAATGATGCGGTTTTTTGGCAATCCTGTTTTCTTTAATGTCAGGTAGGTCATGGTATCCATCGGGTTGGAAACCACCACAATAATGGCGTCCGGTGAATGCGCCAAGATATTCTCAGCAACAGACTGAACTATGCCCGCGTTGATCCCAATTAATTCTTCACGTGTCATACCAGGCTTACGTGGAATACCGGATGTAATTACTACAATATTGCTGTTTGCAGTTTTGGTATAATCATTGGTTGTGCCTACAATTTTAGTGTTAAAGCCAAGGGTTGTAGCGGTTTGCATCATGTCAAGGGCTTTACCCTCGGCAAATCCTTCCTTAATGTCTAGCAATACGACTTCGCTTGCAATACGTTGTGTAGCAATAGCATCTGCACAAGTAGCGCCAACGTTTCCGGCGCCAACTATGGTAACTTTCATGTGTTTGTTATTTTGGTTTTGCAAAAGTAAGGCTTGAACGCAAATACTAAAAGCTTAAGCATCGATATTCGCGTAAATCGCATTCTTTTCAATAAATTCTCGTCTTGGTGGAACTTCGTCACCCATAAGCATGGAGAAAACACGATCTGCCTCGCCTCCGTTGTCTATGGTTACTTGACGTAATGTTCTAAACTCTGGGTTCATGGTGGTGTCCCAAAGTTGCTCTGCATTCATTTCACCTAAACCTTTGTAACGCTGTACAGAAGAACCTTGGCCAAAATCTTGCATCAAACGATCACGCTGATCGTCGTCCCAAGCATATTGCTTCTTTTGACCCTTTTTGACCAAATAAAGCGGTGGGGTTGCAATATAGATGTAACCGTTTTCAATAAGCTCACGCATATAACGGAAAAAGAAAGTCAGTATCAGGGTTGAAATGTGACTACCATCGACATCGGCATCACACATAATAACCACCTTGTGGTAGCGCAACTTATCTAAATTCAATGCCTTGGCATCCTCTTCTGTTCCTATGGTTACCCCTAGGGCAGTGTAAATGTTACGAATTTCTTCATTTTCAAAAACCTTATGTTGCATGGCTTTTTCAACGTTCAATATTTTACCGCGAAGCGGTAGTATGGCTTGGAAATTCCGATCACGACCTTGTTTGGCAGTACCACCTGCCGAATCACCCTCCACAAGGAATACCTCACAAAGTTTTGGATCTTGTTCAGAGCAATCTGATAGTTTACCGGGTAATCCACCCCCGCTCATCACCGTTTTGCGTTGCACCATTTCACGTGCCTTACGTGCAGCGTGACGTGCTTGGGCTGCTAAAATCACTTTTTGCACAATGGATTTGGCATCGTTGGGGTGCTCTTCCAAATAATTCTCTAGCATTTCAGAAACAGACTGTGAAACAGCCGCACTTACTTCTCTGTTACCCAACTTTGTCTTGGTCTGTCCTTCAAATTGTGGCTCTGCAACTTTAACAGAAACAATGGCGGTTAATCCCTCACGGAAATCGTCTCCAGAAATTTCAAATTTTAGTTTGTCCAACATCCCAGATGCGTCGGCATATTTCTTTAGCGTTGTGGTAAGACCACGTCTAAATCCTGAAAGGTGGGTACCTCCCTCATGGGTATTGATATTGTTCACATAAGAGTGAAGGTTCTCTGTAAACGAAGTATTGTAAATCATGGCAACTTCAACAGGGATGTCATTTTTTTCTCCCTCCATTGAAATTACGTCCGTAGTAATGGGTTCTCTGTTGGCATCTAAGAAACGTATAAATTCTTTAAGCCCTTCTTCAGAATGAAAGAGTTCAGAAACAACCGCTCCTTTTTCGTCTTTGTTGCGATGGTCTGTTAGCTGTATTTTTATCCCTTTGTTCAAATAGGCAAGCTCGCGCATACGACTTGCAAGTGTATCGTAATTATATTCACGTGTTTGTGAAAATATCGTTGGATCTGGGGAAAAGGTAACAAGTGTTCCCGTCTTATCAGTATCACCTACGTGTTTGACAGGATACTGCGCCTTACCTCTTGAATATTCTTGCTCCCACACCTTACCCTCGCGGTATACGGTAGCTTTTAGCATGTCCGAAAGTGCATTCACACAAGACACCCCTACACCGTGTAAACCTCCAGAAACTTTATAGGAATCTTTATCGAATTTACCCCCTGCTCCTATTTTAGTCATTACAACTTCAAGTGCAGAAACGCCTTCTTTTTTGTGCATTCCTACAGGAATACCACGACCGTTGTCTTCAACAGTGATGGAATTGTCCTCGTTTATCTGTACAGAGATTAAATCGCAATGACCGGCTAAGGCCTCATCAATGGAGTTATCTACTACTTCGTAAACAAGGTGGTGGAGTCCGCGTACGCCTACATCTCCGATGTACATGGATGGGCGCATACGCACGTGCTCCATGCCTTCTAATGCCTGTATGCTATCTGCTGAATAATTCTGGTTTGGTTGGTCACTCATATGTTTAAATTATGAATAAAAGCTATTCTCACAAATTTACGAGAAAAGCCCCACTTTAATGGTAAAAGTGTGGGGTTTCGTTAGTCAAGTTATCAACACAAACTGTGCAAAAATTATTCGTAAGCGTCCATGTGGACACTACCTATGGCACGTCCTGAAGGTTCATTCATATTTTGAAAGGATGCATCCCATGCCAAAGCAGTTGGTGTACTGCAAGCTATCGAAGGTACAGAAGGTACCGTCAGTGCTGCTGCCTGCGACGGAAAGTGTTCTTCAAAAATACTGCGATAGAAATATTCTTCTTTAGTTCTAGGCGGCTGGGCTGGAAAACGATGGTTCACCTGCTCCATTTGTGCATCCGTTACAGAAGACTCTACCAATTCTTTAAGGGAATCTATCCAGTTGTAGCCAACTCCATCGCTAAACTGCTCTTTTTGACGCCAAGCGACAGACTCAGGCAATTCATCTTCAAACGCCTTGCGAAGTACCCATTTTTCCATACGCTCGGGAGTAATCATCTTGTCTTTTGGATTGATACGCATGGCAACATCCATAAATTCTTTGTCCAAAAAGGGAACGCGACCTTCAATACCCCAAGCTGCCAGTGATTTGTTGGCTCTCAAACAATCGTATTGATAAAGCTTTTCTAGCTTTCTGACAGTCTCTTTGTGGAACTCTTCTGGGCTAGGTGCTTTGTGAAAATACAAATAACCACCAAACACCTCGTCTGCGCCTTCGCCAGAAAGCACCATCTTAATGCCCATGGATTTGATTACACGAGCCAATAGGTACATCGGTGTGGAAGCACGAACAGTAGTAATGTCATAGGTCTCCAAGTGGTAAATAACATCTCGAATGGCGTCTAAGCCTTCTTGTACGGTAAAGGTAACTTCGTGGTGAATCGTACCAATTCGGTCTGCAACGACTTTTGCAGCAGCCAAATCAGGCGAACCTTCTAAGCCAATAGAAAAAGAGTGTAGTTGTGGCCACCAGGCTTCTTGTTTGTCATCTGCCTCAACACGATTCTTAGCAAACTTTTTCGCCAAGGCCGAGGTAATGGACGAATCCAAGCCACCTGAAAGCAAAACGCCATACGGTACATCACTCATAAGTTGACGGTGAACCGCATCTTCAAGCGCTTTACCCAAGTCTTCAATACTTGTTGGGTTGTCTTTAACAGCTTCATAATCTTCCCAATCACGTGTATACCATTTTTTCGGAGCTTCGTCTTTTGAAGTCATATAGTGTCCCGGAGGAAAAACCTCAATGCTGTGACAAACACCCTCCAAGGCTTTTAGTTCAGAAGCCACATATCGAGTACCCGCTTGATCAAAACCGTAGTATAGTGGAATAATCCCCATATGGTCTCTAGCAATTAGAAAATCGTTGTTGGCAGCATCATAGAGTGCAAAACCAAAAATTCCGTTAAGATCATCGATAAAATCAACGCCTTTTTGTTGGTACAACGCCAAGATCACTTCACAGTCAGAACCTGTTTGAAAAGCATAATCAGGGGTGGTAGCGCGAAGCTCACGGTGGTTGTATATCTCGCCATTGGCAGCGAGCACAAGCTGTTTGTCTGGACTAAACAAAGGCTGCTTTCCAGAGGCTGGGTCAACAATCGCCAAGCGTTCGTGCGCAAATATGGCATGGTCGTCGGCATATATACCACTCCAGTCCGGTCCACGATGCCTAATTTTTTTGGACATCTCGAGCAACTGTGGTCGAAGCTCTTCGGTTGATTGCTTGACATCTAAAGCACATACAATTCCGCACATAGTTTTAATTTTGTGGCAAATTTGCTATATTTATTTTTATTATTAAGTATATTATGGATATTTAACTTAATTATTAAACATTATCGATCGTTTTTAATTAAGTTTTAATGTGTTTAGTTGAATAATTATATATTCTTGTTTAAAATCTTCTAAAAAACATGCTTACTTTTAACCCCATATGGGAACTCCAATTATTTCAATACAAAATGCGGCCATACAGCAAAACAAAAATGTGGTTCTAAACAAGGTATCGCTTGATATCGAGGCTGGTGCGTTTGTTTATTTTATTGGAAGAACAGGAAGTGGGAAAAGCAGTTTGATACGAACACTTTATGCCGCACTTCCATTAAAGTCGGGAGAAATTAGCATCTGTGACACGGCTTTGGCAACACTTAAAAGCAAACATGTGCATAAACTGAGGCGCATGTTAGGCATTGTTTTTCAAGACTTTAAGCTCCTACCCGACCGTAACGTATATCAAAATTTGGCCTTTGTATTGCGTGCCACAGGCTGGAAAAATAAAGCAGCGCGTGATGCGCGTATCAACGAAGTATTGACGCTAGTGAATTTAGAAGGAAAAGAGAAGAAATTTCCACAAACCTTATCAGGCGGTGAGCAACAACGCCTTTCTATAGGTCGAGCTTTGCTCAATCATCCAAAAGTATTGCTAGCCGACGAACCAACTGGCAACCTAGACCCCATTACGAGGTGGGAAATTATGGATGTGCTTCAAAATGTAAACAAACAAGGCACCACAATACTCATGGCCACACACGATTTTGGGATTATTCAAAAGTATCCCGGAAAGACCTTTAAGTGTGAAGAAGGCATGGTTACTGAGGTTGTTGTAAAAAACCAATAAGTTGATATCTATTTGCATACCAACATATAATACTGATTGCACGGGTTTACTCAAATCATTAAACAATCAAATAAAATCGCTTGATGCCATCATTGAAATTATCGTTTTTGATGATGGATCTACTTTGCATCAAATATCAAACAAAACTGTTTGTAGGAGCATGGGGTATGTACACATTGAAAACAAAGAAAATTTAGGTCGGGTTGCATCACGAAAAAAACTAGCAGAAATAAGCAAGTACCAATATTTGTTGTTTATAGATGCTGACATGATTCCTAAAAATGAGACATTCTTAATAAAATATCATGATTTTGCACTAACTAAAGCGCAAGTTGTTTTTGGAGGGTATGCTTATGAAAAAGAGGGGGGAAACAAACATTTACTACGTCATAAATACGGAATAAAAAGAGAAGAGAAAAACTCAGTAATTCGCACAAAACGTCCTTTTAAAAACATCTATTCAGGAAATGTATTGATCAAAAAAGAGCTCTTTTTAAAGACCAATAAGGTTAAAAACAACAGATACGGACTAGATTGTGTTTTTTCTGCATCGTTGAAAAATCTTAAAATAATCCCTATCCATATTGACAACGAAACCTATCACAATGGAATTGAGAGTAACACGGAATTTTTAAAAAAAGCAAGAGAGGGCGCTAAAACAATAGCCTGGCTCTACAAAAATAATGAAATCACCTATCGAGATAATGGCCTTGTCTACGTTTTTAACTTGATTGAAAAAACAGGGCTTGTTGGATTATTCAAACTGATTGGACGAATAACAATAAAGCCAATAGAAAACCTACTATCCAAAAATAAAGCGCCTTTATTTTTATTTGATTTATATAGATTATATCACTTTACGGCTCGATAGTTTCTTTGCAAGGATACAAAAAGGGTATTCCAAACTTCAATAATGTCATCCAAGTCGTAGCGTTGTATATTTTTAAAAGCATTTTCACCCATTTTTTGTCTCAAGGAAATATTAGCAATTAGGCTTTTTGTTTTTTCTGCAAAAGCATCTAGATCATCGTTTTCAATCAAAAAGCCATCCTCTTCTGTTCTAATGATTTCTTTTAATCCAACAGGGCAATCAAATGCAACTACAGGAAGTCCAAAAGACATAGATTCCATCACTACCAAAGGAAAAGATTCGTAAAACGATGTATGAATCATAAAGGCATAATCCATTAAAAATTCTTCAATTTCAACAACACTCTTTTTTACAGAAATAGAACCGTCAAGTTTATACGCATTAATCTGATTATGAAGCAAATCTATTTGTTCACCATCTCCGTATATATCTAAGTGCCAATCAGGATATATTTTATGGATTTCTTTCCATATCTCAATCATTCGCACATATCCTTTTGACTCTACTAAGCGCCCCATTGCGATCACTTTTTTTGAAGTTAATTCAGCCTTTTTTTTGTTGGCTGACCATGAAGGGTTTGGTATAACTACAGCATTATCTAGATGTAAAAAAAAGGATTGAGATTTAGAAAGCGTAACTATTTTATCTACTCGGTTTAGCGCAAGGGCGTGCAGTTTTTTTAAAAAGAACCGTTTTAACACAAGACCTTTGTTTTTAGTGTTTAAAAAGGGAATAAAATCAATGGCATGAGACTCAAAAATGAGAGGGATGTTCAGGCGGATAAAACAAGTCAAATAGCCTTTTAAACCGTTGTCACAAATAACAATACAATCAGGTTTTATATTTTTAATTGCTCTCTTTAATTTCCTAAAATACAAAAGGGAGCTTAATCTAAGGCTAGTGGGGGCATGGAGGTATTTTATAGAAATTGATGAGTCAAACGAATAGAAAGGCGCACTAAAAGCACCTGAAGATATAACATCTATTTCATGTCCGTATTTTTGGGTTAATAAAGATGTTTTTACGGATAGCATACGTGCCACACCCCCTTGTCCAAAAGCATCATGCGTTAAATATAGAATCTTCATTCCAAAATCTTTCTATTTGACTAGGATAGTGTCTCGAACTATTCTAGGTCTTTCAACAAATGAGTGGTTAAAAATACTTCTCTTGGGATCCAGATCCATCGAAAAGACATTACAAAGATCGGCAATAGAGTGAGATAAATCATTTAGAGAAAATTTACGCTTCAAATCACTCTCAGAAATCTCAAAGGTATTGGATCCCCACAACAAAAATGGAATTTCAACCATATTCAAACTAAACAAACCATTCGGTGAATGGCCAACAAAGTCTAAACTATCATACACCTCCTCACCGTGATCTGAAAAATACAGAACAGATGCTGGGGCTTTTTGATTACGAACAGTCTCAATAATGGATCTTATGATGTGATCTGTATACAACACCGCATTATCATAGTGATTGATGGTATTTAGCTTACGATCATTTAAATTAGTAGGGTATTTAGCAAAAGATGTTGGGTAGCGATAAGCATAGTTTGCATGAGTACCCATTAAATGGATAAAAATTATTTTTTTACTTTGATTTTCAGATAACGCTTGATGCAGTTCTGGTATCAATACTTCGTCATGAGTTGTTGGTAAATAATAATTTTCACTATTCAAAAAACGCACATCATCTGCAGAGATGCCAATTTTAGTAACCAAAGTTTCGTACATTCCAATAGGAGGTTGATTTGACAACCAATATGTTTTGAATCCTGCCTGTTTAAACAATTGAATAACATTTCCAATTAGCTTGTTTTCTTTTTTTATGACAAGTGCTTCCATCAACGAACCAATGGTGTTGGTATCCCCACTAACAACATCTGAAAAAAGTTTAAGTTCCCCTTTTATTTCACTTAACATAGGAGTCGTGTTACGCTCATATCCATACAAACCAAAATGCAACTTACTAGTTGACTCCCCAATGACGATAACATGCGTTTTTATAGAATCAGAAAGTTGGGTGACTTCAGAAAAAGGATTTTGAACTAATTCAAGATTTTGAAACTGGTTGCGTTGCTTATTATAATCTAAAACACTGTTGACAATAGCAAAGAAGACATTGTAGTTTTGAACTTTTGTTGTGCTCATAATAAATATCCCGAGGGATGCAACAAAGAGCATAAAAAGGCGTCTAAAACTGCTCATAGTTGGAAGTTTAGGCTTAAAAAAATACCACGAAAGGTAAAAGGAAATCATGACACCAAAAGCAAAAAACAAATGAGTATTAGCTAAGTTAAATTGTACAAATTCTCCTATTTCGCGTGTATTGGTGTCTAATCCAATGAAAATGGCTGAAGAAGTAAACTCAGCTCTAAAGATTAAAAAATACACCCCTTCTAAAATGGTAAAAACAAGTAATAACAGAAAAATATATTTGAATATTTTAATAGCATATTGATTAAAAATCAAAACCATTATAGAGAAAAGAAGTGATGAAAAGGCAATATTCTCAACCAAATTAACAAGTCGTGTGGGGTCGTACTCAAAAACGGCTAATTCAGAAAGATAAACACCAATAAAAGAACTAAAAAGGAACACAAAAG
Source organism: Flavobacteriaceae bacterium (assembly GCA_024639165.1). Classification (GTDB taxonomy): domain Bacteria; phylum Bacteroidota; class Bacteroidia; order Flavobacteriales; family Flavobacteriaceae; genus UBA7446. The sequence continues at coordinate 39,268 of JAHEIX010000009.1, forward strand.
GTTGAGCTACTTTAAAAACATCAATGTGCCTGTAATAATTATTCATTAGCGCTTAAAAATAAAAGTTTACGGAGTAAAAACACATTAATACTAAAATATAAAAAGTATGAAACAAAATGTGCCTGTACTGCGCCTATTAGGCCAAAAAACTCAATAAACAAATAGGAGAATAATAACATTGAAATTGAAAAAACTAAATCTACCATTATATAATGTTTGATCAAACGACGAGCATGAACATAAGCTAATAGGATCAATGAAGAAGCACGAAACACATCTCCTAAAAGTTGCCACATCATCAAATCACTAACAGCATTAAAGTTAGCTGTTAGCAACAACCAAATAATAGAGTCTCTGAATAAAAATAAAAGAAATAAAAAAACAATAAAACCTGGCATTAACTTAACAAAATACTCTTTTATCTGTCTTCGAAAAAAAGAGATATTTGAATTTGCTGAAATACGAGGTAGTACATACATCATAATAACAGACTGAAGCGCCATAAAGTAGAAAAAAGAAAATTGGTTTACTGCTTCCCAATAGCCTGCGTTTTCAGGGCCCAAAGTAAGCGTGATTCTATTCCTAATCAATATGTAAATTAGGGGAATAGCTATGCTTGAAAATAGGCTCATAAGACTATATAACCCCAGATTTTTAGCAACTGAAGTTGACCAATTTACTTTAAATACGTTTAAGGATTTTGAAACGTTAAAAACACTTAAGAAAAAGTATATACCAGGAAGCGTTACAATAGTTAAAAGAGCTCCTGTTAAACCGTAATTTAAAATCATAAAAGCGGCGAGAGTGATTTTAAGAAGGTTCATAAGAATGTCTTGCCCAACAACTCGTTTATAGTTGCCAAAACCTTGAAGCAACGCATAGTACATAAGATGAAAACCGTGCATAGGGAGTAAAACAGCGGTAATTTTAAAAATAAAATTCAACGAACGATCTTGAAAGATAGTTTGGGCTAATTCATCAGAAAAAAAATAAACAAAAAAGCCTCCAACAAGACTAGATATGGTAAAAATAATATTCAAAGTACCAAGTAACTCGGTAATTTTATGTTTATGGAGCTTAAACTCTGATGAAAATCGGATAATTCCACTTTGCATCCCCATTGAGCCATATGAAGATAAAAGCTGGGTAACATTTTTTAAATTACCGAATGTCGCTAGACCAGATGGGCCAAGAAAATAGGCAAATAATTTTGTAAGCAAAAAGCCAACTAAAAGCTTAACTGCTACGGAGAGTGCAGAAAAAGAAAGAACATTGTACAAGCGCTAATTGATTTTAGTTTTCTAAAATACAAAAACTAAACATGCTTAAGAATATTGTTTAGCATTTCGCTTACGCTCGTTTTCATCAAGGTATATTTTACGCAAGCGAAGTGAGTTTGGCGTTACCTCTACATACTCATCCTTTTGGATATATTCCAGTGCTTCTTCAAGGCTAAAGGTGATGGGCGGAGCCAATTTAACCTTGTCATCAGAGCCTGATGCACGCACGTTAGAGAGCTTTTTAGTTTTAGTAACATTTACCACTAAGTCATCTGCACGAGAATTTTCACCAATTACTTGCCCTGTATAGATTTCATCACCGGGCGGAACAAAAAACTTACCTCTATCTTGGAGCTTATCCAATGAATAGGGAATTGCTGTTCCTTTTTCCATAGAAATGAGTGATCCGTTGATTCTTCCTGGAATTTCACCTTTATATGGTTCATAATCAATAAATCTATGGTTCATGATAGCTTCACCAGCCGTAGCGGTCAACAATTGATTTCTAAGACCAATAATGCCTCTTGAAGGAATCTTAAAGGAACACATCATACGTCCCCCCTTTGGTTCCATGGCTGTCATTTCCCCTTTACGCATGGTTACCATTTCTACTGCTTTGCCCGAAACTTCTTCTGGAAGATCAATCGACAACTCTTCTATAGGCTCACATTTTTTGCCATCTACTTCTTTAATGATCACCTGTGGCTGACCAATTTGCAGTTCATAGCCCTCTCGGCGCATGGTTTCGATCAAAACAGATAAGTGCAGCACACCACGGCCATACACCATAAATTTATCTGCTGCATCTGTTTCTTCAAGGCGCATAGCCAGATTACGCTCCAACTCACGCTCCAAACGATCCTTGATGTGTCGTGAAGTAACAAACTTGCCTTCTTTGCCAAAAAATGGGGAATCGTTGATGGTAAACAACATACTCATGGTAGGTTCATCTATAGCTATGGTAGGCAACGCTTCTGGTGCTTCAACGTCAGCAATAGTATCGCCAATTTCAAAATCTTCAAGCCCAACAACAGCACACAAATCTCCTGCGGCTACCTCATCTACTTTTTTTCTACCCAATCCATCAAAAACCAATAATTCTTTAATTTTTGACTTAACAATAGCCCCATCACGCTTCACAAGCGAAACTGTATCCGAAGCCTTTAGTACACCACGGTGCAACCTTCCAATTGCAATTCGACCTGTAAAGGAAGAGTAATCAAGAGATGTTATCAGCATTTGAGTATTCCCGTCTGAGACTTTGGGTGCGGGAATATGCGCAACAACAGCATCTAACAATGGGGAAACAGAATCAGTTTGGTTTTGCCAATCCTCAGACATCCAATTATTTTTGGCGGATCCGTATAATACAGGAAAATCCAGTTGCCATTCCTCTGCTCCAAGTTCAAACATCAGATCAAAAACAGATTCGTATACTTCTTCGGGCGTACAGTTTTCTTTGTCAACCTTGTTAACGACCACTATGGGCTTTAACTTAAGATTGATCGCCTTTTGTAACACAAAGCGTGTTTGTGGCATAGGTCCTTCAAAAGCATCTACCAGCAGTAGTACTCCGTCGGCCATATTCAACACCCGCTCTACCTCGCCACCAAAATCGGCGTGACCAGGGGTGTCGATGATGTTAATTTTGGTGTCTTTGTATTGAACAGAAACATTCTTAGACAATATGGTAATACCACGCTCTCTTTCCAAATCATTATTATCTAAAATGAGCTCTCCTTTGGTTTCGTTGTCACGAAACAATTGGCAGTGATGAAGTATTTTGTCTACTAATGTTGTTTTACCATGATCAACGTGGGCGATAATGGCAATGTTTCGAATATTTTGCATAGCTTTTTTTGGCGGCACAAATGTACATTATTTTCCATTGGTGTTGTATGTACATTGCATCTGTATAATTCCTATTTTTACAAGATGAAAACATTTACCGCACGCCAAGCACAATCCGATCAGTTTTTCTTACTCGCAGGTCCTTGTGCTATCGAAGGAGAAAACATGGCATTGCGTATTGCAGAACATGTAGTTGAGGTTACAACTAAGCTGAATATACCAGTTGTTTTTAAGGGGAGTTTTAAAAAGGCCAACAGAAGCCGTGTTGATAGCTTTACTGGAATTGGTGATGAAAACGCACTAAAGATCCTTCAAAAAGTAGGTAAGACCTTTGATGTACCTACTGTTACGGACATACACGAAGTATCAGATGCTGAAAAAGCAGCCGAATATGTAGATGTACTTCAAATTCCCGCTTTTTTGGTTCGGCAAACCGATTTAGTTGTTGCTGCAGCCAATACGGGCAAATACGTCAACCTAAAGAAAGGACAATTCATGAGTCCAGAAAGTATGTCACATGCTGTATCAAAGGTCACTGACACAGGAAATGATAACGTATGGATAACAGAAAGAGGGACCATGTTTGGGTACCAAGATATGGTAGTAGACTTTAGGGGTATTCCGGTGATGAAGTCCATAGCACCTACGATACTAGATGTAACGCATTCTTTGCAACAACCCAACCAATCAAGTGGGGTTACGGGTGGTCGTCCAGAGCTAATTGAAACCATAGCACGTGCAGGTATTGCAGCCGGTGTTGATGGCCTTTTTATGGAAACACATCACGATCCAAGTAGTGCCAAGAGCGATGGAGCTAATATGCTGCCATTACATCTGCTAGAAGGTTTGCTCGAACGATTAACGATTCTTCGAAGTGCAGTGAATCAAATTTCTTAAAATAGCGTATCTTTGCCTACCCTTTATGGGGTTCTTTGAAAGCATGGGGTCGACTGGTATTGACAGCGAGATTCATGACAGTGTAAGCAAGTCGAGCGCTGGACTACAGCTCGTAAATATCATAGTACCACCATTTTAAATGGCGAGAATAACTACGCTCTTG
>JAHEIX010000019.1:0-188285 GCA_024639165.1 Flavobacteriaceae bacterium
ATTGCATATCCCCCAGCTGCTACTGTTTTGATTTGTAAAGTTGTTTGCTGAGTTACTTCTTTTGATTCGCTTGTGTAGGACTGTGGATTCGTTTTGTAATCTGCATGCTCACCATCTCGATAAATTGTTGCAAGATATGTTTTTGATCCATCCAAAAAAGATAAGTCGATTTCAGAAGTCCGCGCTAATTCCCCATTGCTATTTCCAATAAACCAACGTTCACTATTTTTTTCTTTTCTAGCAACTGTAATATACTGACCTGGTTCTGCTTCTAAATACTCCGATGCGTCCCAATCAATCGCAACATCTTTGATAAATTGAAATGCATCATAAAATTTCAAATAGTGTTCTGGTAAATCTGCTGCCATCTGCAGCGGAGAATACATTACAACATACAATCCCAACTGATTTGCTAGTGTCGTGTTGACATGAGAATCATTATCCGGATTGAGCTTACTGATGTCCATTTCAAAAATCCCAGGGGTATAATCCATTGGACCGCCAATTTGACGTGTAAAAGGAAGAATTGTAGTATGGTTTGGATTCGACCCCCCAAATGCCTGAAACTCCGTTCCTCTTGCCGACTCGTTGGCAATCAAGTTCGGATAAGTTCTTGCTATTCCCGTTGGACGCACAGCTTCGTGGGCATTAACCATTATCTTATAATCTGCCGCTTTTTTGACTGCATACAGGTAATGGTTATTGATATATTGACTATAATGGTGCTCTCCTCTTGGAATGATATTTCCAACATATCCACTTTTTACAGAGTGATATCCATGTTTTTTCATAAAGGCATATGCCTTATCCATGTGGCGTTCATAATTACGCGTCGAACCAGAGGTTTCATGATGCATCATCAGCTCAATACCCTTAGTTGAAGCATAAGTTGTTAGCTCATCGACATCAAAATCGGGATATGGCGTTACAAAGTCAAAGACATAATCTTTGGAGTGACCAAACCAGTCTTCCCATCCTATGTTCCAGCCCTCTACAAGTAAGGCGTCAAAACCATGCTCAGAAGCAAAATCGATATATGCCTTAACATTATCATTATTTGCTGCATGTGTTTTATTAGGAGTTGCATTTTTTAAATTGGTAACACCCAGCTGAATCGATGCAAAGTCCTTTGTATAATCCCAAGAGCTCTTTCCAGTGATCATCTCCCACCAAACTCCCATGTACTTTATGGGTCGTATCCAACTGGTGTCTTTGATTGCGCACGGTTCGTTTAAATTATATGTGATTCGGCTAGCGAGTATATCTTTTGCATCAAAACTCGCTATGACTGTTCTCCATGGGGTGTTTTGAGGGGCTACCATATAGGCCATATTTCCAACAGCATCTGGTGTGAGCCATGACTCAAAAGTATAGGTGTTTGGATTAAGGTTTAAATGCATCGCAGGATAGTTAATCAGGGCTGCCTCATGCAAATTGATATAGAGCCCCGTTTCCGACTTCAATTGAAGAGCTGTTTGCACTCCAGTTTTTGAAAACTGCTCCTGAGATGCATTACCTGTCACGGCTGTATCGAAAAGCTTTTCAATCTCTGAGAGTTTCGATGTGGTGTAATCGTATTCTTGCGTGTCATAATCACCAGGGATCCAAAAAGCAGTGTGGTCACCAGTTAAGCTGAATTGTGTTTTTTCCTGACTCACAATAAAGTGACCTAAGTTTGGTTGCTGTGGAAACTCATATCGAAAACCCATACCCTCATTGTAAACACGAAATCGAATGTTCATTGTTCGGTCAGTTGTTTCTTGTTTGAGGGAAATAAACATTTCATTGTATTGATTTCTGATCTGGCTTTCTTCCCCCCAAACAGGTGTCCACGTATTGTCAAAGCCTTCAAATTGAACATCTTCAATGTCAAAGTCACTCATCAGGTCAGTGTCATTTTTTAATTCCAATCCTAATCGACTTGTGCGTATTACTGTTGTTTCCCCTAGTTTCATCTCGTACTGAGGTTGACCATCAGTTGAAAGGGAAAAGGAAATACTTGTCTGTCCATCTGGTGAAAGACAAGTCTGAGCATAAAATTGATCGGTGCCAAAAATTGCAAGAAAAAAGAGTATAAATCGGATGCTATTCATTTTAATTTCATTTGTTTTCAAGAAGGACATAATCCCATGGAGCCAATGTGATTTTATCAGATGATGAAGTTTGATTGCCTGTAAAGACATTCGAAAAACCAAAAAAGTTTTCTGAATTTATGACTTTTATGTTGGGTGATAGGTTTGCGTAAAAGACAATACTATCATTTTTTTTTGACCTAAGAATTCCGAGTACTTGGTCATCCGTTGTTTGTAAAACATTAAAATTCCCTGGTTTATCTCCGACATCTAATGCCCTATTGTTCTCTTTCAAAATATTGAGCTTTGTGAAAAGATTCAAAAAAGGGGAATCCTTTTTTTCAATCAAATCTTTTTCAAAAAAGGCGAGTCTTTTATCCAATCCAAATTCCTGACCTCCATAAATCAGTGGCATGCCTGGCATCACATAAGTCAATACAGAAAGTACCTCAGCCGCTGGTCCCAGTCGTTCAAATACATCTCCTTGCCATGAATTTTCGTCGTGATTGGATGTAAAATTCATTACAGCGTGAGTGGGTGAATAAACCTCACTCATCCCAATAAGATGCTCTGTTAGTGACTTTGCAGTTTCGTTTCCTCTCGCAATTTCATTGAGAAGATGATGTGTGTGCCATCCGTAAGATGAGTCAAATAAATCGATCAATGGATAACCGCCTTTATGATTTGCATCAGACTCTGCTAACATATAAACTGGCTTGGTCTCATTGAGTCTATTGATGGTTTTCTTCCAAAAATCAATTGATATATTGTATGCTGCATCACACCTAAACCCATCAACTCCAATATCTTCAATCCAATAGCTCATATCGTCTTCAAGTGCTTGAAGCATTTCAGTATTGGAAAAATCCAAACCTGCTACATCTGTCCAATCTGGATTAGGTGGAATAATGTTTCCATCTGAATCTTTCAAATACCAATCTGGATGATCAGCTACCCACGGATGATCCCAAGCAGTATGACCCGCTACCCAATCGAGAATAACCAACATACCAGCGTTATGAATGGCGTCAACTAGTTTTTTAAAATCATTAAGATCTCCAAACTCGGGGTTTATGCCCCGGTAATCCTTAATAGAATAATAGCTTCCCAATCCACCTTTCCTCTTGAGCTCCCCGATTGGGTGTATTGGCATCAACCAAATGATGTCAACTCCTAGGGATTTTAAATGTGGAATATGTTTCTTAAATTCTGCAAAGGTTCCTTGCTGTGTAAACTGGCGGATATTAGCTTCATAAATGACTGCAGATGATAAAAATTCATCAGAGAATGTAATCTGATTATCGTATGTTTTAGAGTTGTTTTGACAAGTGACAAAGAGTAGTAGTCCAATTAGTAAAGAATAGATGATACGCATTATTGAGGGGTTTTAAAGGAAATTATTTTTGCACTTTTTGCTGCTATCCGTAGTGGTTGCGACAATGAAACAGCAGCTTTGCTAAAGACATCTTTCGCGTGTTTTTCATTGCCTATACGCTGTTGAAATCGATTCATATCCAGCTCCTGATCTTGATCGTTGGCATTCAAAATGACCATGATTGACTTTTGGTCTGTGTACCGAAAATAAGTGTACACTTCGTTTTGAGGTGCATAATGCATGGTTTTGCCGTAATGAATCACTGACTCTGATTTTCGCCAATTAAAAAGCTGTTTAGTAAAATCGAAATATTTGTTTTCGGTGTCTGTTCTTCCCAAGGATGTAAAAGCACTTCTAGAATCATCTGGCCACCCTCCTGGATAATCCTTTCGAAGATCAGCATCTCCCTTTTCCTTTGATCCCTTCATGCCAATTTCTGTCCCGTAATAGGTTTGTGGCACCCCACGTACTGTTGCCAGAAGGGTGTTCATGAGTTTGTAATTGTCAAAATCAACCAATTCATTGATTCGAGTGGTATCATGATTTTCTAAAAATATCATCAAATCATTGGGGTTCGCATAAACAAAATCATTCTGGAAAACTTTGTAAATTTTATTCATTTTCTGATCCCACCAAGGTGTTTCTCCTTTGAACAAGTCATGTACAGCAGCAAACAAAGAGAAATCTTTTACGTGGGTTACATGAGAGTTAAATCCACTCATTGCCGCAATGGGGCTATCTTTTTGCCAATACGATAAATGGATGGGATTAATCACCCAGCTTTCAGCAACGATACTAAAGTTAGGGTACTCATCCATGATCGCCTTTGCCCACATCGTAACCTCATCTCGAAAATTGTAAGGATACGTATCCACTCTCAGTCCTGAAAGATCTGCATACTCTATCCACCAAATCGCATTTTGGGTAAGGTACTTTAGCAACTGTGGCTGCTTTTGGTTTAAGTCAGGCATGCTTTCAACAAACCAACCGTTTACCAAGTGTTTGAGATCAACTTCTGCAGCATAAGGATCTGAGAAAATTTCTTTGGCATGGCTTGAAGGTGTAAATTCATCCCACTGGTTAATCCAATCATTTGAAGGAAGGTCTTTAATCATATAGTGCTCCAAGCTCCAATGATTAACAACATAATCTTTAATGAGCTTCATGTTGCGTTTTTTGAGTTCTTTCGAAAGCTCTTTGTATTTTTCGTTTGACCCAAAACGTCTATCAATCTGATAAACATCACTTGCAGCATACATATGATAGGAACCTTTGGGGTCATTATCCTCCAAAACAGGGGTGTTCCAAATTGCAGTAACTCCCAGTTCTTCTATATAATCGAGGTGGTCGATAATTCCCTGTAAATCACCTCCGTGCCTGCCCCAAGGGTCATTGCGATTAGCTTGCTCGTTTAAATCAGGATGTGAGTCATTGATTAGGTCACCATTTGCAAATCGATCTGGCATGATCAGGTAGATAAAATCTGTGCTATCATACCCTTGTCGAAGTGCTGAACCAACCTGACGACTTTTTAGCCCGTATGACATTTCTATCGTTGGCTTCTCCGGATGCTCCAATGCCAATACGTAGTCATCAGCTACTAATGAACCTAAGTCAACATAGACAAAAAGGTAATTTGGGTTTTCCAATCGAACAACATCAATAATATTTATACTTTCTGAATTGACTTCATATTCGTGAAGGTTATCACCATAAAGTGTTATCATCAGCGATGAGTTTTTCATTCCTTCCCACCAAAATGGTGGCTCCACTTTTTGAATTTGCGCCGACAGGTTAAGCGTAAAAAAAAGAATAAGAATTTTTTTCATAAAAAAGATTTAGGTGAGAACTTGTTTTTGATCAAACGAAATGGCTAATCCATTCAAAAATACAGGGACTGGCTCACCAGCGGCCAAGGTTACTTTGGACTCAGACTCGGAAACAAAAAGCTCCAAAATGCTCCCTCTAAAATTTATTTTAAACGAAAGTGATTTCCAAGCTTTCGGTAGTTGAGGTTTAAAATAAACCGCATTGTTTTTGACACGCATACCACCAAATCCCTCAATAACACTCAGCCAGGTTCCTGCCATGGAAGTTATATGTAGCCCGTCTTTGACCTCTGCGTTATAGTCATCGAGGTCCAATCGAGAGGTTTGCAAATAAAAATTATAGGCTTGTTCGGGTCTTTCGAGTTTGGCAGCAAGCACAGCATGAATCGATGGTGAAAGCGAAGACTCATGAACTGTAAAGGACTCGTAAAAATCAAAATTCTTTTCGAGTTGGTCTTTGGAAAAATCATCCTCGAAAAAGTAAAAGCCTTGCAGTACATCGGCTTGTTTGATGTATGGAGAGCGTAAAATCCTATCCCATGACCAGTGCTGATTTATTGGGCGATGATTTTCAGGAATAAATGACACATCTGTCAATTCTTTGTCTAAAAAACCATCTTGTTGCAAGAAAATTTCATGCTTGGCATCATATGGCAAATAGATTTGATCGGCTTTTTCTTTCCATTTTTCAAGCTCTGAATTTGTCAACGAAAGTCTTTTGAGGATTTTGGAATAGGTTTCTGGTGATTCGTTGGCTATGATTGACAATCTTTCTATTGTGTAGTCTAAACACCATTTGGCTGCATAGTTGGTATACCAATTGTTATTGACGTTATTTTCGTACTCATTTGGTCCAGTGACTCCTAAGATAACATACTGCTTTTTCTCTTGTGAAAAATTCATGCGTTGCGACCAAAATCGTGCGATCCCAACCAGTACATCGATGCCTTTATTTTCCACATAGTCTTTGTTACCAGTGTAAGCCTCAAATCGAAAAATAGCGTAGGCAATGGCAGCGTTTCTGTGGATCTCCTCAAAAGTAATTTCCCACTCATTATGACATTCTTCGCCATTCATAGTGACCATTGGATATAAGGCTGCGCCAGTTTTAAACCCTAATTTTCCAGCATTTTCAATGGCTTTCTCCAAATGATTATACCTGTAATGCAATAGGTTCTCTGCTACCGATTCATTTTTTGTTGCCATGTAAAATGGAAAACAATAAGCCTCTGTGTCCCAATAAGTACTGCCGCCATACTTTTCGCCAGTGAATCCTTTTGGACCTATGTTTAGTTTGGGATTGTTTCCTGTATATGTTTGGTTGAGCTGAAATATATTAAAACGTATCCCTTGCTGCGCTTTTATGTCTCCTCCAATGATTATATCTGCTGTTTTCCAAACAGTCTCCCAAGATGACTTTTGTGCTTCTACTAAGGCATCAAAGCCTTTGTCGAGTGCTTCTAAGGCAATGTTTTGAACATGACTAGGAAGCCTATCGACAGGCTGTTGAAGCGAAGAACAATAACCCCCCATTTTCTCAACCACCAACACTTGATTGGGCAGTAACTTTGTTTGGAACACGAAGGATGTGTACCCATCTTTTTGTTTGCAGGAAAAGTCTTTTCTTTGCTTCCCATCAACAAAAAACGACACCGCTTGATAGGAAACTATATCGAAGTTAGATTTACACGTTTTGGCATGCAGGTATGCAAAATTACGATCGCATCGCTGGTCTATTGATTCCCAAAAAGGGTCGTCCCAGTTGCTGTCTATATTTTTTATATGTCCATCTACATAAGGTGAAACTGTGAGTTCAGCACCCTGATCATAAAGTTGAATGCTATATTTGATACAACCCAATTCTTGCTGAAACATAGCAAGAAAACGAATAGCTTTAATTTTAAGTTTGACTCCATTGGGGGTTGTAAGTACAACATCTCTTGTGTAAACCCCAGCTTGCATATCAAGTTCTCTTGTAAAACTGTGGATTGTTGCAGTGTTGAGATCCAAAGGTGCACCATTTACTTGCACATCAATGCCTATCCAATTGGGAGCATTTAAAACTTTGGCAAAATAGTCTGGATATCCATTTTTCCACCAGCCAACACGTGTTTTGTCTGGATAATAAACCCCAGCGACATAACTCCCTTGAAAGCTCGGACCAGTATATTGTTCTTCGAAATTTGCACGATGACCCATCGCACCATTCCCCAAACTAAATATACTTTCAGATGATTTGACGCGATTGGGGTCAAACCCTTCTTCTATAATTTTCCAATTATCGGGTTGTATAAACTCTTGTTTCATTTTTGTACCATTTGCACTTCATTGATAAAATCATCGAGGTCAAAATTTTTAAAACTATTGATTTGTTTGTCGCAGGATCTCAACAAATCAAAGCCTACCCCTACAGCAAACATACCTGCGCTTTTTGCTGCCTCTATGCCTGCTTGAGCGTCTTCGAATACCACACACGAGTGGGTTGGTACGTTGAGGTTATTTGCTGCTTGTAGAAAAACTTCTGGGTTGGGTTTCGAGTGTTGAACCATTGTGCCATCGACTACAGTGTCAAACAAATGATGTATGCCCAGTTTATTCAATACAATTTTTGCATTCTTACTCGCCGATCCAACACCAATTTTGATTCCTCGATCTACACATTGTTGAATGGTCAGCAATACCCCTGGAAGAACGTCCTGTATTCCGAGTGAGCCACATAGGTTCAAATAATATTCGTTTTTGATATCAGCCATTCTCTCTAATTCATCTTGTGGCAAATCTATCTTTGCCCATTCAGAAATTTTTCGAATCGAATTCATCCGACTCACACCTTTTAATTGTTCATTGTCCTTATAAGTTAGGGAATAGCCCCACTCTGCAGCTAAGTCACGCCACGCTTTATAATGAAAACGAGCAGTATCTACAATTACACCATCCAAATCAAAAATAAATCCCATCATATTGGTTGATATCTTATTGCTTTTTTGTTCGTGATAAGTAATGTTGCGCTGGCAGAAAGGAGTAATGAAATTCCTGCTACAACCATAGCATATATTGGTTCGGGGCCCAAAAGTTCTTGAAAGAAGATTACCCCTCCCAATGCTGCAACGATTTGTGGCAATACAATAAACATATTGAAGATGCCCATTGTGATGCCCATTTTTTCTGGATCGACTGAACTGGAGAGCATAGCATAAGGCATTGAAAGTATGCTGCCCCAAGCAATCCCAACACACGCAAAACAAACCCCTAAAAGGTTTGGTTCAGGAAAAAAATACATGCCCAAAAAGCCCATACCACCAATGATTAACGAGCCCATATGTAAAAACTTGCGGTGTATTGTCCTTCTAGAAGTGTAGAGCGTAAGGACCAAAGCAAAAGCCATAGACGAAAGTCCATAAATGCCCATTTTGGATCCCACAAGATTAGAAGCTTTCTGAAAAGCAATGTTTTGCTTTTCGAATGTAATCATTGCATCTTCATCGTTAAAATTATAATTCCCCTCTATAGGCGCTGGGGCTTGATAGACATGCTCAGTAAGTGCCGGATTGGCCATGCTCCACATTGTAAAAAATGCAAACCAGCTAAAAAATTGAACGACTCCTAACTTCACCATCGTTCGAGGCATGTGGATAATATTCTCCCATAGTTCAGGTAAAAGTCGACTCGATTTATTTTTTTCTTTAAAAGAGTCGAGGTCATCAGGTGGATACTCGCTCGTTGTAAAAATTGTATATAAAATACTAAACAAAAAAACAAAAGCACCAACAGCAAACGCTACTTTCACAGACATGGGCATTGTGTAAGGTGCAGCAGCATCACTCACACCAAGCTGCGACACAAGCCAAGGAAGATTACTGGCAGCCCAAGTTCCGATACCAATAATCAGAGTTTGGGTCATAAAACCATACGAACGTTGATGATCTGGAAGCTTGTCGGCGACCAAGGCACGAAAGGGCTCCATACTGATGTTGATAGAGGCATCCAGGACCCACAAAAACCCAACAGCTACCCACAAATACGGAGAATGAGGGACAAAAAATAAAGCGATTGAGCTTAAAATTGCGCCTATCAAAAAATACGGTCTTCTTCTACCCAAGCGAGAGTGCCAAGTACGGTCAGACAGATACCCTATAATTGGTTGAACAATAAGCCCTGTCAATGGTGCGGCAATCCATAAAAGAGGAATCTCATCTTTTGCTGCTCCTAATGTCTGGAATATTCTAGACATAAATGCACCTTGAAGGGCGAACCCAAACTGTATCCCTAAAAACCCAAAGCTCATGTTCCAGATATCCCAGAACCCAAGTGTATGCTTTTTCATAATTTATAAATTATGACAAGCGATGCTCATCAAAACTAAAATAAAAGTGAAGTGTGTGTTTAGCTTTGATGCAACAAAGGTAAACGATTTTTTAAAAAAAACAAGCTAGGACGATTCACGCTCTACAACTGTACATTGAATTACCTCTGTTTTTGTTGGAATATCATTATCGTCAGAAGATAAACGATTGATTAAGATTTTTGCAGCTTTTTTTCCAATTTCTTCACTGTGCTGGCTAACCGTTGTCAGGGTCGGAAAAGAGAATTTTGAAATCAGCCCATCTGTAAAACAAACCAATGCTATTTCGTCTGGAATTTTTTTAGAGGCTTGACGTAAAACGCGCAAAGCGGCAGCTGCATAGATTTCATTTACTGCAAATATGGCGTCAATCTGAGGATATTTTGAGACGATTTCTTCAATCTGTACTTCCAAAGTTGGTAAAGCTGAATTGGAATTGTTGTTATCCACAACTTTGATGATCAACTCATTATTCAAAACCAAATCAGAATCTTGTATTGCCTTTATATAGCCTTGGGTTCGCAAACGACCAACAGTGATATAGTCTTGGGTTGTCAATAATAAAATGTTTTTTCGTCCTTTGCCGATGAGATGGTTCACAGCTTGATACGCTCCTTGGGTATCATCTACCACAACTTTGTCGCACTCTATTTGATCTGCGATTCGATCAAAAAGAACGACAGGCATACCCTGTGACATGACTTCATTGATGTGGTGAAAGTCTTGACTTTGCATTGTCCCCTTTGACAAAGAAAGGATAAACCCATCGATTAAACTATCGGCAAGCGTCTCCATATTGATCACCTCCTTCTCGTGAGATTCGTTGGACAAGGCAACGATAACATTGTATCCGTTTTCACTAGCTACTTTTTCAATTCCATCAATCACTTGCGCGAAAAAATAGTGAACCACTTCAGGGATAATCACACCAATAGTTTTTGTTTTCCTATGCTTTAAGCTAAGTGCGATATTGTTGGGGCGGTAGTTGTAAAACTTGGCAAATGCTTGGATTCGCTCTCTTGTTTCAACACCAATTTCATTGCTATTTTTTAGGGCTTTAGAAACTGTTGAAATCGAGACGTTGAGCTCTTGGGCAATTTTTTTAAGCGTGATTTTTTGTTTCATAGCATTACGAAATTATAATTTTTAATCTATTATTTTTTGATATCCTCATAATTAATATCTAAAAATTGAATATTTACTAAGTTTTCAACACGCAAACGTTTTCGTAAATTACTACAACGTTATAGTACACACTCGCAACCCAAATCTCTTTTTCTTAACACTTTCTTTACATACATTCGCTAGAGTGAAGTGTGTGTTTCGCACCTAATTTAACGTTTAAAACAAACTAAATGAAGTATTTAAAACTAATTTTATCTACTGCACTCATATTTTTTGCTACTTCACTTGTGGCGCAGCAAAATATAGTTGGAACTGTTACCGACACCAACGGTAATCCTCTTCCGGCTGTGAGTGTAGTTGTTCAAGGAACAGCGGATGGCGTTTCTACCGACTTTGATGGGAATTACAGTATTTCTGCCACCAATGGGCAAGTACTGGTCTTTTCATCATTGGGTTTTGAAACTCAGGAAGCAACAGTCAATGGTACGACTTTAGATATCACGCTTTTGGAAAGCACTTCGGAACTTGATGAAGTTGTTGTTATCGGGTATGGAAGCGTGACCAAAAAAGAAGCAACAGGATCTGTAGCAGTTTTGTCAGACAGTGATTTTAACAGTGGTAAAATCGTTTCATCTGATGAGCTACTCACAGGGAAAGTCGCTGGTTTGGTCATCACCAACAATGGTGGTAACCCTGACTCTGCTCCCAATATCCGAATTCGTGGTGGTGCCTCGTTGAATGCGAACAACAATCCACTGATTGTTATTGATGGAATTCCATTGGATATTGTTTCACCTGCAGGTGTCAGCAATCCATTTACATTAATCAACCCCAATGATATTGCGAGTTTTTCAGTATTGAAAGATGCATCAGCAACCTCCATTTATGGTTCTAGAGCCTCGAATGGTGTGATTCTAATTTCGACAAAAAAGGGTCAAATCGGGGAGCCAAAATACAGCCTGAGAACAACCCAGTCATTAAGCGTTATACCGGAGGGTATTGATATTATGGATGGCCCACAATTTGCAGATTTTATTGCAACTTATCACCCCACTCATGTCGACAAATTGGGAGCAACCATCGGAGGTCAAACCACAAGTTATAATACAGATTGGCAAGATGCAATTTTCCGACAAGGCTTTAGCTCGACTGTAAATTTATCGGCTACTGGAGGTAATATTAATTTGCCTTGGAGGGTTTCTCTTGGGCACACATATAGCGAGGGCTTGCTCAAAAACAATGATTATGAGCGATTGAGTTCAAGTTTTCGTTTGTCACCTGTGTTTTTGGATGGTAATTTGAGAGTTGATTTTAACACCAAATTATTTTCGGTCACAAAAAATTCTGTAGATGAAGGAGGAGCTCTTGGAAATGCAATCAGCATGGATCCCACCAAACCTATCTATGATTACAGCCCAGACAATCGATTTGCTCCTTATTATCAAAACACCAATGTTGACGGAAATCAATTGAAGCTAGATGGTCAATGGAATCCAGTGGCATTGTTGATGCAAAGAAGTCGACCAGAAAGCGTTCTGAAGGTGCTTTCCAATTTGGAACTCGATTATAATATTCCTGGAATTGATGGCTTGAGTGCTATCGTCAATGCTGGTTTGGAAGCATCGAGTGCCTACATTACAGAAGAATATGATAACAATTCGTTAGCAACATACCGATTCGATAGTTCAAATAACGATGTGAATACGAATTATGTATTTAACCCGGGTAAAAATTACAGAGAAGATCAAAACATCAGCAACACTACCTTTGACACCTATTTTTCTTATGACAAAACCAATCTTGGTGCCATTAGTAGTTTGAGTGCTCAAGTGGGGTATTCGTATCAAAATTTTAAAAACGAAGGCACTAAAGAATTGTATAAATACAACGATGATACAGGTAGAAGAGAAGTGATGATGAACGAAAACAATCCTACCAACCGTTACTTTAATGAGTTGAATTTGCAATCGTTTTTTGGTCGTGCCAACATTGGTTTGTATGAAAACTATCTTTTCACCTTTTCACTTAGGGCAGATGCATCTTCGCTTTTTACAGAAGAAAACCGCTGGGGATACTTCCCATCTGCAGCATTTGCTTGGCAATTGGGTGACGAGGATTTTGTAAGTGGTATTGAATTTATCAATGACCTCAAAATTCGTGTTGGATGGGGTGAAACTGGTCAACAAGACATCACTGGAGTCGTTGGTTATTATCCATCCATACCCTTATTTGAACTAGGTTCAGCGACTTCACAATATCTGCCAGGAGAGAATTTATATTCAGCAAAGGCATTTAACCCTGATTTGACATGGGAAAAAACCTCAACCATAAATATCGGATTAGACTTTAGCTTATTTGATGACAACAGGTTGCAAGGTAGCGTTGATGTTTTCCAACGAGAAACCAGTGATTTGTTAGCTAGGGTACCTGTTGCGCCAGGACAAGCCCTCTCAAGCAGTTTTGTCAAAAATGTTGGCGACATGGAAAGTCAAGGGATTGAGGCAAGCTTGAGTTTAGATGTGATTCGTTCGCAAGATGCCAATTTGAGCTTGTATGGAAACTTTGCCTACATCGATCGTGAGGTAATAGACCTGAAAGGCGTACCTCGAGTTGGTGCTGGTGGTGGTCTTCCTGTCGGAACAGGCGTCGATATTGGATACCACGCAGTTGGACACCAGCCCTATGCTGCTTGGGTGTTTAGACAGTTGTATGATGCTGATGGAAATCCTGTTTACAATGCTTTTGCTGACTTGAATGGCGATAATCAAATCACAAACGACGATCGTTATTTCAGAAACTTTAGACCTGATTTCACATTTGGCTTTGGAATGAATCTTAGCTATAAAAAAGCGAGCTTAAGCACTTTCTTTAGAGGACAATATGGAGGCCAAGTGTACAATGGGTTATTGCTTACGTCAGGATATATTGACAGAGCTCGACCAAACAACACCAATAGCCTCACCAATGTTCTCGATTTTAACAATGGTGCAGCTGATCCAAATTTTTTGGACAACGCTGGAAATGTTAAATTTTCAGACTATTACCTCGAAGATGCCTCCTTTATTCGATGCGAAAGCATATCGCTTGGATATGACTTCGGAACTCTCGTTGGAGGAGCAACACTCAATGCCTCTTTGAATGTGAATAATGCATTTTTAATCACCAAATATAGTGGTAGGGATCCAGAAAATTTTGGTGGGATAGATCATAACTTCTACCCCAGACCACAAAGCTATACGTTGGGTATCAACATTGACTTTTAAAATTCAACAAAATGAAAAAAATACTAAGTTTATTCTTACTCATATTTACATTGCAAGGTTGTGTTGATGATCTTGACACACAACCCGAGCTAGAACTCTCATTGGAACAGCTTCTTGCCGATGATCCAAATGCTGTAAATGGGATCTTGTCTCGATTGTATGCTTCCTTTGCCTTATCCAGCCCAAGTGGGCCTGGTAGTTCAGATATCGATGGGGATGCTGGAGAGGGTACATTTTTGAGAGGAATTATCAATCTACAAGATCTTTCAGCCGATGGAATGAAAAATAGATGGGGAGATGATGGTTTGGATCAATTGACAACCACCTCAGACTGGGACGAAAACAATAAGTTTTTTGGATACCTCTTCAATCGAATGTACTACTCGATTGCACAAGCCAATAATTTGATTGGTGTCCTAAATTCTGTTGCTGTTGAAAACAGTAACCAATTGGTTGCTGAGGCACAATTTATCAGAGCACTATCCTATTACTATCTAATCGATGTGTTTGGGAAAGGTGTCCTTGCGACTGAGGATAATTTGGGTGAATCCAATCCCCTTCCAGAGGCATCACGATCAGAGCTTTTCGACTATGCAGTATCACAAATGCTTGAGGCTGAGCAGAATTTACCACAGACAAATTCTTATGGTCGGGCAACAAAAGGAGCCGCACAAATGCTTCTTGCCAAGCTATACCTCAATGCAGAAGTATATACTGGAACTGCCATGTATGACCAAGCATACACCTATGCTGAAAAAGTCATAAATGATGGTGGATATTCGCTCGAAACAAATTTTGTGAAGTTATTTTCAAAAGACAATGATACCTCTACTGAAATCATCTTCCCTCTCATTGCAGACGCAGAAGTGAGTCAGGCCTATGGAAACACAACTTATGTTGTGAATAGTTGTCTGAGCACAGAAACAATGGAGATTTCACAATTTGGTGCAGCCGAAGGGTGGACTGGTCATAGTGCTACAAAAGCATGGTATGGACTCTTTGGAAGTAGCGCACAAGAACTCAGTGATTCTGATGATGCTAGAGCAGCATTGTTTTGGACGCAAGGACACTCGTTCGAGATGGACGATTATAAACAATGGGGCAATGGATTTGGTGTGACCAAGTTTAGGAATACTGATTCAAATGGTGGTGGAACACCAACATCATTTTCAAGTACTGATTTTCCACTGTTTAGACTCGCTGATGCTCATTTAATGTCTGCAGAAGCAATCCTTCGTGGCGGTGGCGGTTCTAATGCAGATGCGTTAGCATATGTAAATGCTGTTCGAGCGCGTTCTGGTGCTGCAGCAATTACCAGTGGCGATTTGGACCTCGACTTTATCTTAGATGAGCGTGCTCGTGAGTTGAATCTTGAAGGGCATCGCCGTTCTGACTTAATTCGATTTGGAAAATTTACTGGAAGTAGCTATGTGTGGCCTTGGAAAGGAAATACAGCAAATGGGGCTTCTATTCCAGATCACTATAATTTATATCCACTACCGCTTACAGCGCTTAGTGCTAACCCTAACTTAACACAAAATCAAGGATTTTAATTAATATTGAACAAATGAAAAATAACATCATAAGCTTTTTAACAAAAACAATTTTACCTGTTGCTCTTCTTTTCATCGCTTTTAGCTGTGAAAACGAAGATGATGGGCCAGAGTTTACTGTCATACCTCCAAGCGAGGAAGTGGCCTTTACAAATAGTTTTTTAGACGACTATCTATTATCTGCACAAACATCAGCAAATATTGCTGAGCGTTTGTTGTGGAATACACCCTCTTTTGGTGCACAAACTTCTGTATCATTTACAGTTGAAGGATCGTCAACCAACCTTTTTGCAGCTACAGACCCTGGATATTTTTCGTCAGGTGCTTTGACTGAAAACAATTATGCCGTTTCTGTTGCGAACCTGTTGGCCATATCTGATGCATTGGACTTGGATGGTGACCCAACCTCAGGAAAAGATTCCTCTGGGATGGCATACCTTAGAGTGACTGCCAGCGTCGGAGATGCAACAGACTCGAATGGATCCAGCGTGGTTTCAGAAGCTCAAGAAATCAAAATTACGAAGGTTGAAACTGAAGGTGAAGAACCAGCACCTATGTTAGCAGTTCCTGGGCAATACCAAGGATGGAGCCCGAAAGACGCACCGCTAATAGCAGCTAGTGCACCAGGCCAAACTGATTTTGAAGGATTTATCTATATGGATATTGATGAAGCAGACAATCAAGGATTCAAATTTATTGAAGGTGTCGATGGCGTTTACGATTGGGGTAATCCTGACTGGGGGAAATCTGATGATGGTGTTCTTGTTGTTGAAGAAGAAAGTAATATCACAGTAGATGAAGATGGCTTGTATTATATTCAAGCTGATACTGGGGCAGGGACTTATTCTACCACTCTAATGAGTCTTGGTTTGATTGGGTCAGCCACGCCTACAGGGTGGGACTCAGACACAGACTTTGTGTTTGATGCAACAAACAATGTGTTGAGTCTAGACATCAACCTTACTAATGGGGGAGAATACAAGGTTAGAGCAAACAATGGTTGGGATATTGGGTTTCCGGGACAGTTCGGTCCTGACTCAGACGGGGATGGTTTTCTTGATACCAAAGATGGTAACTTTACACATGAAGGAGCAACTGGAAACTATCGTATAACCCTAGATGTATTTACAGCGAGAAAGTACACCTTAACTGTTACCGCTTTGTAACAAGAAAATATATTTAATTATGATGTCAAACTCCCATTTTTATTGTAAAACAATATAGATGGGAGTTTATTAGTTTTTATCAAGAATTTTTACCAGATACTTGCTTTACTAATTACTTCAACACTTGGCTTTTCTCAAGTGCAAGAAGCAACACTTACCCTAAATCCAGAAAAATTTAACGAAGACGAAAGCGTGACCTTAACTTTTGGTGGAATTGATGCTTCTGTGTGGGGAACAACTGATTTGTATCTATGGGCTTGGTATTATAAAAATGGGAGTACAACGGCACAAAACGATTCCCCCAACAATGGAACATGGAATAGTTCTTCAGAGTCACAAAAACTTACAGCTAATAGCGATGGCACCTATTCGATTACCTTAACCCCAACTACCTTTTTTAACGATACCAACATCACGCGAATCGGGGTGCTGGTCAAACCCAAAGACGGTGGTGGCAGCGGGTTTCCCGACAAAAAAACAGATGATATATTTTTTGATGTGGGAAGAGTTGGCGTAGTTGTTAGCTCTCATAATAGCTTCCCGATTGTTGTCGCACCAAATACAAATACTGCTATCAAGGTTGATTTGCGATCTGGAGGTAGTTTTAAGCCTGGAAGTTTTGTGGTGTATTACAATGAGACACAGATTGCAAGTGGTTCTGGATTTACCACATACACCTTTCAATTAAATGTTTCCGAAAATGGAATACTGAGAATTGTCGGTACGGATAGTATTTCAAACCCAACCAACGAAAGTGGAGAAGTGAGTATTGAGGTTGTTGTCGCCCAGACAACTCAGGAAGTGAATATGCCTGCTGGACTTGAAGATGGCATCAATTATCACTCAGGTGATCATTCCAAGGCGACGCTTGTGTTGAGTGCGCCAAGCAAAAGCTTTGTGAGTGTAGCTGGCAGCTTCAACAATTACGACCCTGATGAAACTTATGTGATGAAAAAAGATCCAAGTTCTGGCAAGCTTTGGTTGGAACTGAGTGGCCTAACTTCCAATGAAATTTATTCCTATCAATACTGGATATATGATGTTGACCCAGTTGAAGATTCGCCACAAATTGTCAAAACTGCAGACCCCTACTCTACGCTTGTTTTGTCTCCTTTTGATGATGATTATATTCCTGAAGCCGCTTACCCCAACATCCCCTCATACCCTGTAGGTCAAAGTCGAGAGGTAACTGTACTCCAAACAGGGCAAAGCGATTACAATTGGCAAGTCACTAATTTCAATAAACCCGCAAAAGAAGACCTAGTGATCTACGAAGTCTTGATTCGTGATTTGGACGAAAATCGAAGTTTTCAAGATCTCATCGATCGAGTGTCTTATTTTAAAGACTTAAACATTAATGCCATTCAACTCATGCCAATCATGGAGTTTGAAGGCAACGAAAGCTGGGGGTACAACACGGCTTTCCACCTCGCGCTTGATAAGTTTTATGGAACACCCACAAAATTTAAAGAGCTTGTAGATACTTTCCATCAAAATGGCATTGCAGTCATATTAGACCTTGCCCTAAATCATGCTTTTGGGCGCGCACCAGGCGTCAGAATGTGGATGGACGACCCTGATGCAAATGGCTGGGGAGACCCCTCTACAGAAAACCCTTATTTCAATACGGAAGCCAAACACAGTTACAGCGTTGGAAGCGATTTTAATCATCAATCTGACTTGACAAAATACTTTACAAAAAGGGTCATCAAGCACTGGGTAGAGGAATATAAAATTGATGGTTTTCGTTGGGATTTAACCAAAGGGTTTACACAAAATTGTGGTCCGAGTGATGATGGATGTACCAATAATTATCAAGCAGATCGCGTGGCTGTCCTCAAAGAATACGCAGATTACTCTTGGTCGCTTGACCCAAATCATTATGTGATTTTTGAGCACCTCGGAGGCGATAATGAAGAACGTGAATGGGCAAACTACAGGCTCGATGAGGGCAAAGGCATCATGATGTGGGGAAAAATGACCAATCCATATAACCAACTCAGTATGGGCTTTTCATCTGATGCCAATATCGAAAGAATGCGATCTGAAAGTCGTGGTTTTAATGGAAAACGACTGGTTGGCTATGCAGAAAGTCACGACGAGGAGCGACTCATGTATAAAAACCTTCAATATGGAAATAGCTCAAATAGCAACCACAATATCAAAAACTTAAATATAGCCCTTTCAAGGATGTCTGCAATTGGCGCTGTGACCTTGCTCGTTCCAGGACCAAAAATGATTTGGCACTTTGGTGAACTCGGTATGCAGCAGTCATTAAACACCTGTCCTGATGGCACTGTAGGAGACTGCAAACTTGATACTAAACCACAACTCCAGTGGGATGAAAATTGGCTCAATATCGCCCAACGAAAACAAATATATGATGACTGGTCAATGATCAATAGCTTAAAGAGAAATAATGAGGTCTTTAGGGCAAACTCCGCGATAAGTCCTTACAACAATAACAATCTACTGCAGAGGATATATGTATGGGACGATAATTTGTCCAATACATCATTAAAAAACGTAGTCATTCTTGCCAACTTTGATGTCAACACACAAAGTATTCCAGCTGGCTTTCCATACATTGGGACTTGGTATGATTTGATGGATAACTCTACTTTTGAGGTAAACAATACAAATCAAGGGGTTAGTTTACAAGCTGGTGAATTTAAAATATTTGGGAACCAGCAAGCCACTTTGAGTCAATCTAAACTTAATTTAATTCAAGGGCTGCAACTCATTCAAAATCCAGTTAAAAATCGAATTCAAATTCAAATACCATCTACTATTTCTGGAAACATAGACTGGAAAATATACAATACTGCTGGGATAGAAGTTAACTATGGTTCGAAAGCCGTTCAACAAGACATGCTCCAAATTGCTGCCCCCGATAAACGGGGAAATTATTTTGTCGTGCTACGTCACGCTAACACAAATGCTTGGGGAATGATTAAAGTTCTTAGGCAATGATATTAATAAGCTAAAACTTAAACTTATAATAATCAAAATTAAATTTTGAAACATGAAACAATTTATACAATTACTAGTATTTTTAGTTACAATCACAATATATAGCCAGGATAG
Source organism: Flavobacteriaceae bacterium (assembly GCA_024639165.1). Classification (GTDB taxonomy): domain Bacteria; phylum Bacteroidota; class Bacteroidia; order Flavobacteriales; family Flavobacteriaceae; genus UBA7446. The sequence continues at coordinate 19,813 of JAHEIX010000019.1, forward strand.
CAAACTTTATAGTAACGGTAGTGATTAGCAGCAGAACACCTGCTCCATCTGCAGAAATCCAAAAGCTTGTGGAGAATATTCGAAAGCCGTAATCCGTTTAGGAAGACAGCTAATGAAAATTTTAAACTGTGGTTTTTTATTGAATAATTAACCTTTGTACGCTGGTGGCGTCGGCAGTTTTAATCTTGACAAAATAGACCCCAGTGCGTAGCGATGAAAGGTTTAAGGTGTTGCTTTTTAAATCTTTACTCATCAGCTCTTTGCCTGAAATATCAAAAATATTTACCCGAACAATATCATTGATGTTGGGTAATAAGATGGTTACTAATCCCGTTTTCGTTGGATTTGGGTAGAGTTGAAAAGATTGTTCTTGACTAGCTGCGTCAACAGATAGAAGGCTTGGCAACAAGTACTGCAACGCATCATTGGCTGCTTTCTGTGGCTCATGACCAACACCAGCAACCTCATGTATTTCCCAGTTAAACGCTACACCCATAGTAGATGCTGTTGTTTGACTTGTATTAAAGTAATAACGCGCCCGTGCTAACCGATGTATCCCCTGCTGGGCATCTACAACTGTATTACGCCTAAGTCCTGAATTTGGATCGTTATCATTTCTTCCTATGTGTACAATTAACTTTCTTGAAAAAGCTGTTGTTAAATCCTCTGTTGGGAGTTGTCCATTGTCAATGCCGTAAGGAAAACTAACCCCTGTTTCAGGAACCGTATACCAACCTGCATTGGAACATACAGCAATGTCTAATTTACTGTTCGGTAAATAGGTTACAAAGCGGTGCAAAAATTGGGCGCCTCCAGAATGTCCCCAAGCGCTGTAAGTATCTCGTGTATTTGAAGTAGCTGTTTTTACATATTCAAAAAGTGGGTCTAAGATTGAAAAAGTCCACTCATTAGGAGTATTAAATGAGTCTTGAGTTGGGTTATCTCCATCATCAAAAATATTTGACATTAAATAATTATCTCCTAAACCTGGATAATTTCCAGTAGAAAACTCGGGTGCAACAACTATAAAACCATTGGCATCAGCCATGTCAATCCAAAAATCTCTATGGGGTGCTCCATTTCTATCTGCGCCATGAAATGACATGAGAATAGGCATGGTTGAAATATCGCCTTCTGGAATGTGATAATAAACGTTAAGTGGTGGTCGTACTAATGGAGCCTGAGGAACAAACGAAAAAGAGCCCGTAGTATTTGGAGCCAGGGTTAATTCGTTAGGGTCAGAACTATCACCAGAACTATATTGAAGCGGAAAAATCCCGCCTAAAATTGTCAGGTATGATTCGATTCCATTGCCACCATTACATGCAGTTTCCCCATCTAAATCGTTTTTCCCGCTGTATTCCCAATGTGTTTCATCCCATAATCCATTATCAGGGATATCGGGTTTTCGTGAAACAACCGAATCATCATGTTCCCAAATAGGATCATCATCTGCATCTGTTGCCGTTTTACCAAACTGACTAACTACATTCCCGTTTAATACCACTTGATACCCGTCGTTTCCGTTTGTAGCGGTGTCAACAACAACGGTATTGCTAGAGTCAAAAGTTATCGAAGGAAATTCCGCTTGCATCAACGTCAAGTCCCTTACGATATATACGAATGAATCTGTAATGGTTCCTAGCGCTGAAATATCAATTTGAATCGCTGACCAAGAATCTCCATTTTGCATGTAATTTAACTGTATTTCAGTGCTAAAATCTACACTCCCGGTAACATACAGCTCAACAGATTTTACAAATGGACTTGAACAGTCTGCCTCAATAATTTTTGTGATGGAAACGTTCTTTTGACCAAAAATTAAAATTGGCAATAGTAATAAAACGAGTAAAAGTCTATTTTCCTTCATCTAAAAGACTACTTGAAAAATTAATTCGCCCGTAGTTACGGTATTTCCTATTCCCAATTCTGTTGTGGTTAAGGCTGCTTGAACTTTTAAATTATTATTATCGAAATATTTGGTTAGACCATATGTGAAACTACTGGATTCTGCCATTAAAGAATTTAGATTGGATTCAAATTCTGGTGTGGCATTTTCATACCTAAAATCAAAACCATATCCATTTTTAGAAACATACCCTGCCTGAAAATTATAGCTGTCTCCCAATACTAAAAAATCACTTATTTGTTGTGGTGCCAAAATTTGTGTTGCTGCTTGATCGGTGTATATTAACTCTAAGCCGTCGGCACTAGCGTTGGCGTATTCTGCCAACAAGGAAAACCCTTTATACTTCAAAAGAAAATCGACATAAACCTGCGTGTAATCCGGTAAGTTGTCGTTACCATTCACATCGTATAAGAAAAAGTCTCCATGGCCTTCGCCTATAGCATTACTCGCTCCTGAATTTTTACTTGCAGCAGCACCGAGGACAAATTTTAGTTTTTGTTCATGCGCTAAATCTGCACTAAATAAATCATTTCCTTGTGTAAAATAGCCAAGGGGATACACATCAAATCGTCCACCAATTTTTAGGCCTCCCAAATCCGTGTTACGCGAATCACTTCCGAAAGAATTACGCCCATCTCCAGATGTTACAGCAACCATTGGTGCGATACCAAATTGACTTCCCAACATAAACTTAGATGCTACAAACACACCAAATTCACGTCCCGTATTACTTAATGTTTGACTTAACAAACTACGGTCTGTGAATTGCAGCCTGTCTTCTCTAAAAGTCATTTCTCGGTTGTTTGTAAAGGTCTGTTTCTGCCCAACAGTTATGGTAATATTATTGGAAGGATGGTATGCCACCCATGCGTCCAATAAAGGTTCTGAGTTGCTATAATCCGTTTGAATTAAAAAACTGACTTTTTCTTTTTCAGCCTTCCCTGCGATAATTAAAAAAGCACGCTTTGAATTAAACTCATAGTCTGGGTCTAAACCCTCAGGCCTAGAATAATTAAAAGAAGGTTGAATGAATCCTCCAAGTTGAAACTGGTAATTGCCCTCATTAAAAGAGAAGTTCAATCCGCTTCCAAGTTCAAAGTTGGCACTATTTTTAGCGGTGCTTTCTTGAGCATTACTTAGCATTGACATGCAGCAAAATACGATTAGTGATACTGATTTTTTCATGAGTTTGTCTTTTACTTTATTTCTTTTGTTATTCTATAAATGGGTAATGTTTGATTCATTTCGGTTTTTAAAACGCCAAAAGACACAAAGCTATTTGGTGCTTCTGGTTCTAAAACTTCAATGATAATATTACTTTTGCGTTGGTTCATTCCAACTTTAAATGTCCCCTTTGGAAATTGAATCGTCTTAGTTGAAAGTGCGGTTTCAACGCTCTGAAGATTCATTTTCTCGTATTTTTTTGTGTCCCTATTGAAAGTGGTCACCTTATACGTTTGTACTTCAATAGATTGATCGGTATCCAATGTTTCTACAGTTACTCCCAAGATTTTCAATTTTGCTATCAATTCCGTTTGATTTGCATCAATTAAATAAGCCGAGGGCCTGTTGCGAATAAGCTTAGGGATAGCTTGTAAGCCATCTCTAATGGTGACTTCTAAATCAATAACTTTATTGGAGTCTAAGTCTATTGCTTGTATACTGTCTTTGTAAATATATTTAGTGCTGGTTACCACCGCTTGATTTTGATGTTCGACAGCTTTTTGGATTTCTTTCTTCACAAGTTCGCTGTTAGCAGCAGCGGTTTCCATATAAGAAATTGCCATTAAAAACGTGATGTACGTACGGCGTTTAAACGATGTTCTTCCAATACCTACTCCACGTATTTCAAACAAAGTAGAAACCGTGTTGGTTAAGGCAATATTTGTGGCACTCGAACGTGCATTGGTTGAGCCTTGATTAAAGTGAATTTCACCACCATACTTTGAAGTAGAAACATATTCGTGGTGCCTTAAATTATTTTCCTCCAAACGCTTTTCTGCATTTTTAACAAATAAATTGTCTGTAAGGCTTCTTAGGTTTTCGGGGACATTAAGGTTCCCTGAATATAAAAACATGGCATCATAAAGTGCGGTAATACCAAAATTACTGAACTGCGCATAATCCTTGCGGTAGGGTCTGTATTCGTGAAAATCCAAGCCAACTTCTGGGTTAAATGCAGAGAAGGCTTGCTTTATTAATACGGTTTCCGGCGCCATAAGTTTGGTTTGATCTCTGTTTAAATCCAAGCCATTGGCCGCATATCTATTTTGTTTAAGGTAGCCATCGATATTTGCCATAGGAACAATGCCTAAGTCAATTTCATCCAACAACTGAGAGTATGACTCATCGTTTAAAAGCTTATCCAACAAATAAAGCATTCCCTCTGTACTTGCTGGCTCGTTTCCATGTAAACCGCCTTGCATCCATACTTTGATTTTTGGGGTTGTATTGGGGTTTGTAAGACGAACAAATGGAATTTCTTTTCCCTTTTGGCTCTCCCCTATATAGGTTAATACTATTCGTTCTGGGTGTTGATCCACGAGAGCAGTTAAAAACGTTATTAGCTCCTTATAATTGGTAAATCCCTTCTTTTTTTGAAATGCTGGAGTCGTTGCTTCTAAGGTTTCGAAATCAGGGAAAAATGCATTGGTTACCTTTTTGGATTGGGGACTTATTTGCGCAAAAGCACATGCTGAAAACAATACGATAAGTTTATAGCAATGCTTTTTCATTTCCTAAAAGGCAAAGGTTAAAATAACACGTGCTAGCGATTCATCTCCTAAAATAGATGTGCCAGAATTATCGTTAATCCCATCGCTACCATCAACATAAGTCCACGAAGCTTGAATTTTTGCACCATAGTTTCTAGAGAGGTACTTACTAATACCAAAGCTGTAATAATTGGGTCGGTTATAGAATGTAGCATTGTTTAAAAACGAATGCTTATCTGCTTCTAGGTGCGTGTACCGGACATCTAAAGAAATTCCGTTTTTAAACAGGTAGCCGGCCTGAATATTGTAGGCACTTCCAAGCATCATTCTTCCCCTGACATAGTTAATTATATCATTAATATCACCATTTCCGGCTACTTGAGGAGTAAAATCTGAGGTAACTGTACCATTACTGCTTCGAACACGCTGTGTGATGTCATTGGGAACGGTAGCTTCCGTTTTCACATATTCTCCAAGAACAGAAAATCCATTGTACTTAAATAAGAGATCTGCACCATATTTAGTGAAATCTGGCAGGGATTCTTCATCCAAATCGTTTAAGTAAATACGATCCCCACTGCCTCGTCCACGACGGCTGCTCATTCCATTGTTATGGCTAAAATTGGTTCCGATAACTAGTTTTGGAGCTGTCTCGCGCATTACATCAGCTTGTCTAAATTGGCCTTTGTTTGTAAACAGTCCAAACGGCAAGAAATCAATTCGACCTCCAATTTTTAATCCTCCGTGGTCTTTCCCTAAAACATTACCACCATCTCCGTTTGTAAGCACAAAATAGGGTCTTAAGTAAGATCCACGTCCTGTTCTAAAATTACCTTGAAGAAATAAACCAAACTCTCGAATACTGGCAAATGCAGAAGTCACCCTACTACGTTCTACCAATTGTAGTGAGTTGGAAGACATAAATAATTCACGGTTATCTGTATAGGTTGAGCGTTGCCCAAAGGTTGCTTTAATCCGATTGGTAATGTCGTAGGAGACAAAGGCATCGAGTAGGTAGTTTGTGGTGGCATCTCCTGCCTCGGAAGTTCCACTCAAATCGAAAGCGAATCGGTATTTAAAGCGTTCGTTTTTTAAATTTCCATCCAAGCGAAATCTCGCCCTACGCAATCGAAACCGGTTCTTTGTGTTGTTTTCATCCAGCTCTGTGTAGTGCTTACTTTCCATAAAAGGCTGTATGTATCCAGTAAATCTTATGGCAGTACCGTCTTCAGCACGAAAATTTAATCCCTCTCCAAACTTGTACGCTTCTAATTGCATGTTTTGTGCACCGCTAAAATGAACCGTCAGGATAATCCCGCAAAAAACAATTGTCTTAAAAAATTTCATAGTTCTAGTTTATTACGTTTATTCAAAATTTCCTTTTACTTTAATGCTCCCTTTTTCCATCATGTGTTGACCTTTGGCAAAAACATCGGTGAGTTTAAGATCATCTGTAAAAAAGCATAAATCTGCATCAAAACCAACTGCTATCTTTCCTTTGTGTTTTAGCCCTAAATTTCGCGCTGGATTAGTCGTAATTAATTTAAAGGCATCATCAATTGAAACTCCTCCTTTTTTAATTAATTGGACTACTTCCGAAAGGTTTTTATCAATAGGTGCTTTCTTCATTCCTATTTCCTTACCCGATTCATCAAACTTTGTTAAGCCTGCATTTCCATCTGAGCTAAAAGTCATGTTGTTAATCTCAACTCCGCTTTCTAAGGCATATAAAACAGATTTGTAAGGATCTGTATATTTTGACGCTCCAGTAGTTATGTCAATAATACCGCCTAGTTTGGCAAATTCTATGGCTTGGTCAAAAAGTTCTTTTGTACGACCAACGTGTGTGGGCGAAATATGTTCAATTGGGAATTGATAGTCGTTCACCAATTCAAATAGTACGTCCATTTTAGTGTCCAAATTCCCTAGGTGAACATGTAAAATGCCTTTTTTCTTTCCAATAAAACCACCAACCCTAACATCACGAAGTTTGCGTACCAAATCTAAAACTGTTGGATACGATGAACGCACATCGCTAATAGCTATTTTGCACCCTAAAACCTTATCAATAAACACCATATCGCCTTGGATATCGCCGGTTATCGTAACTGAATCTAGCCCGTAATATCCGCAAAGCATATAGGCAGAAATACCTTCCTCATCTAGTGACTTTGCTTTTCCATAAAGCGATTTAATATTTCTTGCAGTTCCGTCCGTGCCTAGCAAGCCAACAACCGTAGTGGTTCCGCAAGCAATAAGTTCGCTTAAAGTAACTTCTGGAGTCATGGAAGAAAATCCTTGTTTTCCACCCGCTCCCGTTATGTGCATATGCTGATCAATAAGACCAGGAGTTACGATGTTACCTTGAGCATCAATGACCGTGGCTTCACTTTTATACGCATCCAAGTTATCAGCAATCGCTACAATTTTAGTACCAGCAACAAGAAGGTCCTTTTTTCCTAAATAATCAGGAGTATACAGGTTTGTATTTTTTATTAATTTGATCATACTATATAAAATGAAAAATTAGCATAACTAGTAATGCTATCCCCAGTGGAATGATGTTTCGCTTCACAATGGCTAAGGTTGATACGTTTGCAATTTCAGCTGTTGCGATAATAACTCCTGCAATGGGTGATACCGTTCGGCCAATTGAAGCCGAAAGCTGCATGGGTAAAATAATTGACGTGCTTTCTACGCCAAGTTTATTTGCGATTTTTGGCACCAACGGGCCAAACGCAAAAAACGAGGCGTTTCCACTACCCATAAGCATGGATGCAAGAAAAATCATAATGGTCATTACAATTCCGACTCCGACTCCTCCTAAACCAATGTTTTGAGCAAGTACTAAAAGGCCATCAATAAATCCAAGGCTAATCAAGCCTTTAGCAAAAATGTCAGCTGTAATAATTAAGGTTACTACCGTTTTGAAAATATTCCCCATGCCATTCCAAAATGTCTGAAGCGAGGCTAAAACTGCTTTGATGTCACGCGTGCGAACAAGCTCAAATACCAAAGCAATAAACAAGCTAATAAACATGGCTGTCGTGGTATCGATTGAGATAGGCACACTAAAAAAGCTAACTATTTTTGAAAAAACGATTAAGAGAACTATAGGTAGAATAGGAATTAGCGCATAAATTAATGGTGCTTCCAATTCTTTTCTTTTGGGCGCTTCTACTTCTTTTACAAATCCATCTTTTTTATCAAAATAACGGTTCACAAAATAATAGGTAATCATCATTACGATGCTTAAAGGCCACACCACAGGTATTTGATCGTTTAAAAAGAAAACAATCGTATCAATCCCTGCAATACTTGTTGCGCTGGCTGTGATGGCAGATGCAGGGCCAATACCAAAGGCTGTGGTTGCCGTAATAACAGAAACTGCAGACAACCTACTTACGCCAATATTAATTAAAATAGGGAACATAGATGCCATCAAAAGCAATCCCAATCCCGCTGCTGATGGGATGGCTACAAATAGTAACTGCCCAATTGGAATAACTAGGGAAGCGGCAACATACGGCTTAGACTTTAAAAATGTTAAAGGTTTACTCGCCACATGAACCAATACGTCTGAAGCGCCGATTTTATCGATGTACGCCACAAAGCCACCAATAGCCATTATCATTAACCCTACCCCAGCATTGGTTTTACTAAACGATTCTTTGATGTATCGAAATAAATCAAAACCAGAAAACCCTGTTGGGTCTTTGAGAAGCGGTAAATTATAATTTAACACTTGAGCTATTATTAGCATGAGCAAACCAGACACCAACAGCACCGCGTGCGGATTGTACTTTTTTAGCAAAAGTCTTCCTGCAACTACAATAACCACTAGTGATAATATGGCTCCTAAAAAATCCATGCTTGGGTTTGTTGTTTTTTAGAAAGATGAACCGTCAAGGCGTGTGCCTGGTGAAAATAAAGTGCCACTTGCTTCATCTACACTTGCGTGTTGGACAAATTCTCCTGTTAAATCTGGATTCCTTGTGTAAGATTCATCTGGATTGTTTGATAACGGTTCTACATCAAACGTAAGAACTACATTACCAGAAGCATCTGCCAATGTTACCAAATCACCAGTGTTACTCATATTTATTTCACCTCCAGAAGCTGTTTGCACAATGGCTCCTCCAAAAGGACCTGTAGGATTACCACTTCCAAATACAACAATAATACCGTTTGAAGGAACTATAGTACCTGCTGGAAAGACATGTCTTGGTACTTCTAAAGCTAAATTTTTAGCATCATATATTTCATAACCACTAATATCCAATTCTGGACCCGAATTAAAAAATTCAATAAACTCATCTCCATTAGCATCACGTACACCATCTCCATTAGCGTCACCTGATAAATCACTAGCAGGGTCATAATGAACCTCATTAATTAAAAATCCTAACCAAGGGCAGCCATTGTTTTCAATTTCTCCTGCTTCATTTGGACATAAATCGTTGGCATCTAAAACACCATCAGAATCCGAATCTGAATCATCGTCCAATACTGAGATTTCAATTTCAGTAACAGAAAGCATCAATACATTTTGTACATATCCTAAACGTACAACTAGAGTTTCCACACCTTCAACATTTTCATCTTGTAACCCAGTCAAGGTTATGCTTCCAGATTCGCTTCCTTTATCAATTGTAATTTCCGAAGCGCTTACCGAATAATCACTTGATTGTGTAGCGGTTCCAGAAATTGCTAGTGGAACTGTTATTTGTTGTGTTGCAGCTGCGTTAAGCGTTGCAGAAATAGTAAGAGTGCCGCTAGCTTCGCTAAGATTTGTGTCGCTAGCAGACAGTTCTAAAGCTGGAAAAATATCTTCTGTTTCGCACGAGGCTGAAAGCAAGAGTATTGATACCCCAACAACTAATTTTTTTAATATAAATTCTGTCTTCATTATTATCCTTTTTAATTAAGAAGTATGGACTAAAAGTAGACCATCATGGTTTTTACAAAAGATACCAATGGCTCCAACTTTTACATACCAATTATTTGGTTCGAATTAAAAAAGGTGCTTTTAAACAAAAGCACCTTTTTAAAATACCTTAATACGAGTACTTATTTAATGATAAGTTTTGCTGTATGCGCTACTTCATCATTTGAAACTTTAAGTAAATAAATACCAGCTTTTACAGAACGAACATCTAATGTTCCTGTACCCATTTGAGTAGATTGAATATTTCTTCCCATAATGTCATAAAGGTCAACATTGAGTTCTCCTGAAAGTTGTGATTTAATTGTTACAAAACCATTGTTAACTGGGTTCGGATAAATTGCTATCCCTCCAGCAGCTAAGTCTGCAATAGATAGCGAACTTACAAACGGGTAAACACACGTTGACTCATAGATGGTTGCTGTTCCAACCGTACAACTAACACCGCCATAGGTCCAAGCACCGTCAACTTTATACGCCCAAGAATCTGTATACTCCCATTCAGGGCATGTGTTTCCGCTTGCATTTGGGTCACAGTCAACATCTCCAAATGTTTCAACTACTGTCCCGTTTTTAAATAATTCAATCGCATCATCTCCGTTTTGAGAAATACTCGATGTTGCAATTAGAACGTGATCAAAAAGGTCCATACCTTCCTGGGAAATATACGCTGTCATTGCAGTAGGATTTCTGGCTACTAAAATATTTTCGCCAGCAGTAATTGAAAGCGAATCAAACGTATACTCTTGACCATCTGTTCCTCCTCCATTATTAGCCACTCCAATACCGTAAACACTTAAATCTGCAATATCAGCAGTCGCAACAAGGTGAATTGCTTTTCCGTCTGAACTAGCTAATCCAAAATCAATAATCCCTAGTAATGCTAAATCTACAGTTCCTGTCGGCGCACAGATCGGACTAGAAACCGTTCTGGACAATGCACATAAACCACCATTCCCGGTGTCGTCCACTGTAATGGTAACGTCAACTCCTTCTTGAATTCCTGAAACAGTAATCGTACCGTCAGCAACAGTTGATGGATCATCACCGCCCACGGTTCCGCTAGTTGCACTAACAACAAACGTTGATGCGCCAGCGCCCGAGTAAGCCAATGTTATTGCATACGTGTCAACATCTGATGTGATTGCATCACACGTTGAATCATGAGAACCAAGAGAAACCTCACATACAGGTGCGCATGTTGGGTTTGCTACACCTGGTGTTCCATAATCTCCAGCTCCATAAGTTGTAGCCCCCAAACACCAATTGGCAGGATCATTATTATCGCCTGAGAGAGCGCTTATATCTAACGAAATACTGTAGCCTGGGCCACCATCAGGAAATCCACCTACGCCATAATTAACGCGGTCTATTTCAGTAGAATCTGGAGATAATACAACAATTTCATCATCGGAATTTCCAAGTGTAAAAACTCCATCTCCATAGCTAAAATCCAATTCCACACCACCATTCGAAGCAGTGTCTGCAGCACCTCTTCCAAGAACGAAATAGCTTTGAGCAGGCACTACAACTGAAACTGAAAACGTATATGTATTCGAGCCATCATCTTTGATTGTCCAACCATTAAGATCGATCGCTGAAGTTGTAGCGTTGTAAATTTCAAGCCATTCACCAACCGTATCAGAAACAGCATCTGAATCGGCCATGAACTCAGTAACAACAATATCACCTGCACTTTGGGCAACGCCAATTGAGGTACATAGTAAAAATAAAAAGTAGAGTTTTTTCATAATTTCTTGTTAAGAATAAATTAATTTGTTCAAATTTAAACATTATAAAAAACTTTTAACGTACCAATTGTGTTAAAAAAAAAATACCAATTAGGTAATCGTATTCAGCACAAGAATCATTTTATCTATATGCTTTTTCATTTCAGTTAACCGAACCGAAGAATACCCTAAAATCAATCCTAGTTTTTGAGGTTTTCCGACATAACATTTACTCAATGAAAACACTGTTATATGCTGCTTTTTAAGTGTCTGTATGATGGTGTCTTCCTCAACAACACTGCCTTTATTTTTAAAAAGTGCTACAACATGAAAACTTGAGAAAGACTTCTTTTGGATGTACATCGTTTGGCATTTTTCTTCAAAAATTGAAAGAAACATATCGTGTCTTTCTTTAGCCGTTTTTATTGTATTTCTAAGGTGATTGTACAAATAATTCTTTTCGATAAACTGATTCATTACAATCTGAACAGAAGGGGTGACGAATCGGTGTGAATGTTCCTGAAGGGCGCTAACAGTCGACACTAAATACTTGGGTAAAATCATGTAGCCCAGTCGGATGGAAGGATGCAGTAGCCTGTTAAACGTACCCATATAAATGGTTCTATCCTCAGTGTCTAAGCTGAAAATTGAAGGGGTGCTTTCCGTTGAATTTGCAATTTCATTTTCATAATCATTTTCTACAATTAAGGCTTTGGTAGCAGACGCCCATTGTAATATTTGTTGCCTTCGTTTTAGGCTCATTCTAATACCCAAAGGATACTGATTTGAAGGAGTAACATGAGCAATCTTAGCCCCTTTAATTTCTTGCATCGCTTGAACATCTATTCCCTCACCATCAACTTCAATCGGAATCAAATTGGCTTGTGCACTTTTAAAAACAGAATGTACATTTGGAAACAATGGGTTTTCGATGACAACAGAATCATTTTCATCAATTAAGGAATTTGTAATAAGGTATAACGATTGTAAGGAGCCAGAAACGACCACAATTTGATTGTAATCACATTTTATATTTCTACTTACGTTCAAATAATTTCGAATGCTCCTTTTTAAAGCAACAACACCCGTTGAATCTGAATAGGACAAGCCAGAAGATTTAATATGCCTCCAATAGGTGTCTAGTAGTTTTTTCCATTGGTTAATTGGGAATACATCTATGGGTGGTACACCTGGCCTAAAGGCTAGATTTTTTCCGTGAGGCCGGTTAAGCAATGTTACGTTCTGCAAATACGAAAGGCCCTTTTGAGAAATTTTTGGATAGGCACTAACATCCTTCTGTACTTGTGATACTTTGCTTTTTTGATACTTTGAAGAATCATAATTAACGGTATTTCCAGATCCGGTTTTTGCAATTAGGAGCTTCTCCAACTGTAATAGTTCGTACGATTTATTTACGGTAGTTCGAGATAAATTCAGCTCCTCTGCCAAAAAACGCGTGGGAGGTAGAACCCAAGCGTGTGGTAATTCCATTTGTACAATACATGCCTTTATGGCACGATATAAGACGATATATTTTTTAAACGGTTTTAACTTTTTTTGGAGTTGATATTCTTTCCGAATCCTGCTTACTGCAAACTTAAAATTGGTATTCATGGATTAAACTAATTGGTATGGTAAATGTATTGAAAAGTAAATTTTATTTATATTACTTAAACATATTTATGAAATATCAGATGTTTTTGTTTGTAGTGAGCCTCATTGTATCTGTGAGTTGTTCTGGGGATAGCGCAGCGATACAGCTGGTTAACGAGGTGCCCACTGAAACATCAACAGGCAGTGGCTACTTTGAGTATTCGGGCTATGCGCCATTTGGTAAAAAACAAATGCGGATATATTATTACATTCCTAAGAGTGTTGCGGTCGATACCCAAATCGTTTTTGGGTTTCACGGCAATGGCCGAGATGCAAGAAACCTTCGAAATGAACTTATAGCAAAGGCCGATCAACATAGTTTTGTAGTTATTGTACCTGAGTTTTCTTATGAAAATTTCTCTGGTGGCGATGCGTATAATCTGGGAAATGTATTTGTTGATGGTGACAATCCTTCTTTGTCTACCTTAAACCCTGAAACGGAATGGAGCTTTTCTGTGGTTGAGCCCTTGTTTGATTTTATTACACAACGAATGAGTAATGCCACGTCCAAATATCATATTATTGGACACTCCGCTGGAGGTCAATTTGCGCACCGATTTTTTTTACTGTTTAAACCAAACGCTCGTTACGATAAAGTTGTTGCTTCTGCTCCCGGGTGGTATACATGTCCCGATTTAAGCGTTCCATTTCCTTACGGATTTGAGCGTTCACCGTTAGAAAATTTAGCTTTAGAATCACTATTTCAAAAAAACTTATTGATTCAAGTAGGTAGTATGGACACCAACACTGGAGGCAGTCTTAGACACAATTCCTTTGCCGATGCGCAAGGATTAACCCGCTTAGATCGGGCGCAATATTTTTTCAACAAGGCTTCGGAAATGGCTGCGGCATCTAATTTAGATTTCAAATGGGAACTCTATATTATTGAAGGAGCAAATCATGATTTTACAGAAGTTTCCCAGCATGCAGCTGATTTAATTTTTAACTAAACATATGACTATTAGCAAGCAAAAAATTGGACTCGTTTTAGGACCACTTTTTTTCATACTTATTCAACAGTATTTTCATCCTGAGGGGCTAAGCGAGGCTGCAAATTCGGTGCTAGCTTCGGCTGTCTGGATAGCCATTTGGTGGATAACAGAGGCCTTGCCCATTGCGGTAACCGCACTGCTCCCCATCTTATTGTTTCCATTAAGTGGTGGATTAAGTTTAACTGAAACCACAGCTTCCTATGGGCATAAATTCGTGTTTCTTTTCATAGGGGGATTCATTTTAGCCATTGCTATAGAAAAATGGAACCTCCACAAACGAATCGCGCTTACTATAATTAAGATTGTTGGCACCAATGTGGTGCATATTATTTTAGGCTTTATGGTAGCTACCGCATTTTTATCCATGTGGATATCCAATACGGCGACTGCAGTGATGATACTCCCTGTAGGGATCGCCATTGTTTTACAACTAAAAGACAATCCGGACACGATAGAAAATGAAAATGAAATTTTCGGTAAAGCATTGATGCTAGCAATCGCGTACAGTGCTTCTATTGGTGGAATGGCAACGTTAATTGGAACGCCACCAAATCTCATATTAGCGGGTGTAGTGCAAGAAAGTTATGGCGTGGAAATAACTTTTTCGCAGTGGTTTGCATTTGGCTTTCCTGTAAGTGTGGTGTTTTTATTTTTGGCTTGGTTATACCTTACTCGAGTTGCGTTTACTTTTAAGCAAAAATCGTTTCCTGGAGGGAATGATGAAATTAAAAATCAACTTCGAAAATTGGGCAAAATTTCGTTCGAAGAAAAAATGATTTTTGGAGTATTCATCTTAACTGCTTTCGCGTGGATTACACGATCGTTTTTGCTGAAACAATACATCCCGGCCATTGACGATACTATCATTGCTATAGGGGCTGCTTTTATATTATTCCTCCTCCCTAGTAGCAAAAAAGGGATACCTCTTTTAGGCTGGGATGATGCTGTAAAACTACCTTGGGGAATATTACTATTATTTGGAGGTGGTATGGCATTGGCTCTTGGGTTTGAGGATAGCGGACTAGCCCTTTGGATTGGGATTCAATTAAAATCACTGAGTACAATTCCGTTAATTGTATTGTTGCTAATTATCATTGCAGCTGTAAATTTTATAACGGAGATCACGTCAAACCTCGCGACAACCGCCATGTTACTACCTGTTTTGGTTTCACTAGCTGATGCCATAAACATTCATCCATACTTTCTGCTCGTGGGGGCAACTGTAGCAGCTTCTTGTGCCTTTATGCTCCCAGTTGCAACACCACCAAATGCTGTTGTGTTTGGATCGGGCTATCTAAAGATTAATGATATGGTTAGAAAGGGATTTTGGATGAATGTCCTATCTATTTTACTATTAACGCTCATCGTTTATTTCCTACTTCCTTTACTTTGGGATGTTTCGGTTTAGCTTGATGCTTTTACTATAAGTCTCTTATTTATTACTTCATCTTTAAATGTAAAACGAAGGAAGTAAATCCCAGAAGTGGTGGGGGCCAGAATTTGATTTTGAGTGCCTAGATACTGATTCATTTTTCTTCCCTTGGCATCGAATAATTCAATTTTTTGTGGATGACTAGACAGGGTCAAGTTTAAAAAATCGCCATCGACAGGGTTTGGAAACTGAATCGATATATTAGAAATTGGTTTTGCCATGGATAATGTGCTACTCCATGCCATATTTTGTTTGTCGCCCCATATATAATCTACTAATTCGGGGTGGTCTATAAACGGATTTCTATTGTCTTGGTATTGGTAAATCACATTGTTTCGGTTGCGCTCAAAATCGTCTACTGGATCTAGTTCGTGCCATTCCAATAGTGTAGACCGAACTCCATGACGTGGAGCTTTATTGGTTATTGATGGAATACTCTCAGTCATTTCTAAGTCCACTTCACCATTGTCACCTTCATAGCGCAAATCCATGTAGAAAATAATACGTGCTACGTCACCTTTGTATTGATCACGTGGCTCGAAAATAAGTGAAGAGCCGCTGTAAAAATTTCCAAAGGTCTGAGAACAATTATTTGTACAATTATCAAAACTGTAGTTTGAACGTGTAGAGTTTACAGGAATATTGCTTGCTCTTAAGTTATGGACATCAGATCCTGCGCCAGTGGCTGTGCCAAAATCTCCTCTAGATTTTGCCCAAACGTGTTCCCGATTCCAACCGTTACCCCCGTCGTATTCATTCTCACCATTAACAGACTCACCTGTATAAATCAACAATACATTATTAGAATTGTTTGGATCTACATCAGATTCTTTTAAAATATCCCAGGCGTCCGTAGAACTTGAGCTGCTGTAACCGTACTCTTGATGATCATCAATAATGTTGTGTAGGGCTAGCCTAAGGACTTGATCTGACTTTGACTCTGCATTGTCATAATAACCTCCAGGTATTTGGGAAAAAACATTTAACCCAAAAAGCAGCTGTGCTATTACAATAGCACACAAATTCGCTTTGTTAGACACCATCTATTGTTTTAAAAACAATACATCATCAACAAAATACCCACCATCGAGACTTGTGTCTGTTCCAGAGCCTGTGTATTTAAATGCTAAATAAAGCGTCCCTGAATAGCTCGACACATCAATCAAACCTGCATCTTGGAATGCATACCAAGTATTGTCTTCACCAGGAACGGATATATTTAATTTAGTCCAGCTTGCACTCAACACATCAGATCCATCAAAATCAGTTGAAACAAAAGCTTCAAGTGTATTGTTAACATCATCATCTAAGTGATGTTGTGCTAATTTAAAGCTAACGTATGCGCTAGCAGCCGTAGACAAATCAAATGAAGGAGAAACCAACCAGCCAATGTTAACGTCATCGCCCGTTCTAAATCCACTAAACTCAACATATCCGTTATTATTAAAAAATTGTTCTGACCAAAGCTCATTTCCTTCTTCAGCAAAATTTACCCATCCCGGATAGTCAAAATCCGTGTTGTCTCTAACAACATCAAACGTTTCATTGAGTACTGTTTCAAAGTCGTCTAAATCCAATAACGTACATGGATCTCCCGACATATCGACGTCAGCGATTGTGTTTAGCATCAACACCAAGCTTCTGCCGTCATACGTCTTGGACACTACCCCACGAACAGTTCCTGTTCCTTCTGGGAGTAAGTCTTGTTTAAACGCAGCAAATGCACTTGTTTCAAGAGTAAACGTTGATTTAGAAAAGCCCTCACACGCTTCTAGTGTGCGTTGCGTATCAAAACTGTCCCTTGGGTCTACATAGGGTTTTCCTGCATCCCTTGAGGCCACATTAACATCAGAAACCTCAACCCACATACCAACATGCGCATTTGATATTTCAGAAAATTTTACAGCCATTGGAGTCAGCTCATCCGTATTAGATGCACGCAACATATGCGCTTTTACTACTGGTTCACGCATATTTTCTATCCGGTCTGAACTAGGAAAAAATTCACCTAAAGATACCAAGCCATCGCCTGTTCGGATTTCACCAAGATAAAGTCCATTTAAGTCGATATAAACTTCACGCCCAGGATTAAACATATTGTAAGAGTCCGGAACATCAATAAGCACACGAATCGCTGCTGTAGGAGCAGAAGGAGCGTCTTGGATAAAAACTTCTTTGTAAAAATTCCCAGTTGCATCCGATGACACCACGTAACCTTTAAGCACATGATTGGCTACAATTTCGGTTACTTCTCCCGAAACATGTAATGCTTTTAAATCCGCAATCGAAATCATGTTTTTTTCTCCTGCCTCAACCTGCACCATCAGTTCAGATAATTTAGCATTTTCTTCTGTGCCTAGTGAACTAGGGATTTCAAAAATATCTTCTTGTTGACAAGCAATAAAAAATAGGGTGATAAATCCTAGTTTGGCTATACTGTTAATGTTTCTCATGATTCGTTGATTGTTAAAACCGTACATATAAATTCAAAAAATAATTTGTTCCACGCCCATACCAGTATTTAGGTCCAAATCGGCGTGCAGGGGCTGCAAATTCTTCACGCAGTTCGGTAAAGTTGGCATTTCTAGATTGTTCGAAACCTCCAGATTTGAACAAGGTGTCAAAGATGTTATTTACGCTTAAGAAAAATCCGAAGTAGTTGCGGTTTATGCGCCATGATTTACCCAAAACCAAGTTGGAAACCATATACGAACCAAACTCTTCCTGCTGTAAAAGCTCACGGGCCAGTTCCGGATCATAGTCGTTTAAAGGCAATCCATCGCTGTCTAGTAAAAAGTTTTGTGTTCTGTTAATCGGACTTACATCAACATAGGTGTTGTTAAAGAAATTGGTTGTAAAACCAAACCACCAATAGTTTTCTCTGTACTCAAAACCAACAGAAAAAGCCTCTTGTGGCCCGTTGGCAATCCGAACGTTTTTCATTTTGGAAGTACCAAAGTCTAAGTATCCGAAATCATCAGAAGTCAAGTACACACTAGGGTTATTCGTATACAGGTGACGTCCTACAGAAGCAGCTCCCTTTAACGTAAGCGTAGGTGAAATATTGGCTTCAATACCAAACTCAATTCCTTGATACTCTTTATCGATATTTTGAGAGATTTCTTGCACGAATGAAGAGGTATCGCCGCCTATTCCCTCAGCAAAGAAAAAGGATATCTCACTCGCATTTTGAATCGTTGTTTGGTAAGCCGTAAGGCGAGCCGTTAGCTTTGACGCTCTAAGTATATAACTTATATCAAATGCAGATAGGGTCTCGATTTCTAAGTCGCGTCCTGCAAGTTCACCCACAATAAAATGGTTTTCACGTGAATTTGCATAGGTGTTTCTAAGGTGTGGTGCACGTTGAATCCAAGCTGCATTGACATCGAAAAGGTGTTTACCACTTAACTTATACGTAAGCCCAGCTTTGCCGCTGAGTGCATCAAAATTTAGTTTTTTTCCTTTACCAAAAGAATTCGCTGCATAGGCTCCATGTCGGTACAATCCTTCTCTTTGATAGGCCGTGTTTTTGAATGACCCTGCCACATAGCCGTCAAATCGACTTAAGTTAAATTGGGTTTTTACAAATGCTTCGGTTTGTGCTACATCCAAAATGTAGTTGTATCTAAAACGATCGCCAACCCCTACTTGGGCATCTGGATCTTCCATATTAAAAGCATATCCATCAAAAGAGTCGCGATTAAGGTAAGATGAAGCTCCCATCATGTCTTGAATACTCGCAAAATTTTCAGATGTTAAGTTCTGGTGGGTGACGGCAGCAACCACACTAACTTGGTCGGTCAAGAATGTTTTAAACGATGAATTTAGCATGAACTGCTTGTCATCCGATCGATCTTCATAAAGCACATATGCTGCAGGCAGGCCATTGGCAACCGTATTTGCATTTGCATCGTATAGACGGTTCCAGTCAATTTGCCCATCCATACGCAGTTGTTCTTCTGCCAAATACGCACCCGCATAGTCAGGTCCATCTGTGTCTGCCAAAAAATAACTTGGAAGGTTTTGGTAATACGTTGGGCTTGGGTTTGCTCCACCAGGATAATCAAGTCGGCTGTTCCCCAACTCCCCCATTTGGTAGGACACACTAGTGGCCAGAGTGGTATTGGCTGAAAACTCAATCTCATGATTAAGCATAAAAATAGGTTCCTCTAATCGCTTTACACGTGAGTTTCGTTGTTTACCATCTTGATTCCCCCAATACTCATTGTAACGAATACCCATAAGGTCATAAACTTCTTGGGTATTTGGTGAAGATTTACCTCTGCTATTAGGCGCAGAGATTATTGTAAGGTTTAAACTCTGATTATCAAATACTTTTTCTAACGAAAGCATCATGGATTGCGCATCATAAAAAGTGGCGTCCGAATAACCAGACTCACCCCATCTATTTCCTATGGCAAACGCATAAGCCCATCCTTTTTGGTTTAAACCACTCGCATAACTAACCAATACTCTATTGCTATACGATCGGTTAGAAGATGAATATGTAACACGTCCTCCGCTGCGGTAAGAGGATGCTTTGGTGTTGATATTGGTCGCGCCAATAAGCCCTCCAAAACCGTAATCAGAAGTTTTAAGTCCTGGATTAAATTCTTGGTTTCTGGTAAGGTCATTCAAGCCACCCCAATTACCCCACTGTGGACGCCCATTAAAAAACTTATTCATTGGTACACCGTTAATTCTAACAGCACCTAAGTCAGAATCTAAACCACGCACTCGAAAAAAGGAGGAACCAAATTCAAACGCTGCAGTACGCAAAAAAACATCTTGAGAGGATTGCAATAAACCAGAAATGTTATCTGCCGCTTGGTTATCCTCGCTTAACTCATCGTCAGAGAGTTCAATCAAACTAAGGGCATTTGAAATTGTATTAATACCAACTTGAGAAATCGAAGCTTCGAGGGTTACGGTAAGCTGGTCGCCAGGATTCACTTGCGTGACATAAGTGTCAAAATTTTCTGCAGATACAGAAAGTAATGCGGCAGTAGCGAGTTCCAAAACAAAGGTTCCGTTTGCATTGGATTGGGTTTGAATACCAAGTTCAGGCGCTTGAACAACAGCGTTTTGGATAGGTCGGCCATCAATATCAACCACCAAACCCGATACGTTTTCTTGGGCAAATAAAGCACCAACGGATAGAAATACTAGTAATAAGCTTCGCAAAAAAGTTGTTTTAGATTTGGCTCTAAATTAAATTTTATTTTGTTTAATTTGAATAAATTTTATGAAAAACATTTTAACAATTTCCAGTATCCTTTTTTGGATTGTGCTATTACAGGCACAACAACAAAAGTATTCCGTAGAAACCGTAGCGTTTTACAATGTTGAAAACCTGTTTGACCATTTTAATGATCCTAAAACTCGTGATGATGACCGCACGCCAAACGGCAGAGACCGCTGGACTGAAGCTATTTTTGAGAAAAAACTAGTAAATACCGCTAAAGTCATTGGCGAAATAGGAAAAGATGTAACGGGAAGTGCTCCTGCACTAATAGGGCTTTCTGAAGTTGAAAATTTATATGTGGTAGAACGCTTGGTAGCGTCACCTGCTTTAAAAAAATACAATTATGGAATTGCACACTTTGAATCGCCTGATGAACGAGGAATTGATGTGTGCTTGCTATATCAAAAAAGCAAGTTTACCTTATTGAAAGCAAAAAAACATTTTCTGCCGTTGTTTGACAGCGATGGTAGTCCAGATTACACCCGGGATCAATTGGTGGTTTCTGGATTGCTTGGAAATGAGGTGATGTATTTTATTGTTCATCACTGGCCATCGCGAAGCGGCGGACAAGCAAGAAGCGAACCCAAGCGAATGGCCGCGGCTGAGCTCAACCGTAAAACCGTTGACTCAATTCGAGCTATAAATCCAAAAGCCAAAATCATTAATATGGGTGACTTTAATGATGACCCTACCAATAAAAGCGTCTTGGAAGTATTAGGTGCAATCGGAGACAAAGCTGCTATTACAGAAAACACTCCGTTTTTTAACCCCATGACTGCTTTTTACAAAAAAGGAATTGGTACCAGCTGTTATCGAGATAAATGGAATGTATTGGATCAGGTACATCTTAGCCCATCCCTCCTTACGCCTAGTGAATCCCATTGGTATTTTTGGAAAGCTGGCATTTTTAACCAACCTTTTTTAATTAATAAAAAAGGCCGTTATAAAGGATATCCATTCCGAAGTTTTGCTGGCGGGAGATTTACCAATGGTTACAGCGACCACTTCCCAGTGTATGCGCTGCTTTTAAAAAAACTAGCGAATTAAACTGTCAAAGCCATTTATAACTTGGGTGGGTTGCTTACTTTAGCCTCAAATCATCATTTGCTACATGAAAAAATTCCTTTGTTTATACATTCTGTTTGGAACATCCTTTTCGTTAGTTGCGCAGAATCTCGCTTTTCAAAAGCCCGTAACTGTAAGCAGTTCAGAATCAAGTGCCCTCTTGGGTCTTCGTGCAGTAGACGGAAACACGACAACACGATGGGGAAGCGACTACTCAGACCCACAATGGTTTTCCGTGGACCTGAATGCAAATTTCACCATTGATCGTGTCGTTATTCATTGGGAAGCTTCATATGGAAAGGACTATAAAATCCAACTGTCTTCCAACAATCAACAATGGACTACAGTCGCAAATGTTACAAATGGAAATGGCGGAATGGACACGCATATATTTACTGCCCAAAGTGCACGTTATGTGAGAATGTATGGCACACAACGCAATACCATTAATGGAGCTCAATACGGTTACAGCATCTATGAGTTTGAGGTATATGGAATTGTAGAACCCAACAATGCTTTACTATCAAATATTTCAATAAAAGATTTAAATCAGCTTCAAAATAGTTCGACTTCACTCCACTCCGCTCCACTTTTTATTCCCAAGAATAATTTTTTATCCTTGGCAATAATTTTTTCTAAAAATAGCTAAATCTTGCCCAAAATAGTTCGACTTCACGCTCTTGTCGTCCACCAAACACTTAATAAGAAAAGGTGAAAAAATCTACCAAACTTGCTTGCGCAGGGTTTTTTACTTGGTGGGTATGAATTGAAAATTACTCGTTTTTAAAGTACAAGTTTAATGGCTTAGCATCATTTTTTTAGTTTGAGATAACATTGCTGTAGTCATTTTACAAAAATACAAACCCCTTTGAAGCTCATATGAATTAAAGCTTATATTATAATTTCCTGCTGGCTTGGACTCATTAACTAGACGCAATAGTTTTTTACCATTAACGTCATAGACCTCTATACTAACCTGCGTTTCTTTAGATAAAGTATATTCAATTTTAGTAGTTCGATTTGAAGCACCCGAATAGCTCTGGTAAAGATTAAATTTGGGTGATTTTGTTGGATTGTTAATATGTAAAGCAGAAATATTAAGAAGTTTAAGCAGCTCTATAATTTACTTTCCCCAGCAACACCAAAAGCATGTGTGGATTTTGTTTGTATGCTATGTTCAAAGTTTCCAAGAGAAGACACATCTGTTTGTATTGCTTTTGTACTTCCTGCTATAAGATTACTGGTTTGTATCTGAAACTGTGCTACAGCATTATTATCCGCTTGATTAACCCAATAGGCAAAACCAGTGCCTGAGGTAAGCTCTATTGCGCCATCTTGTATTGGAAGGTTGGGCTACACAATGCAACATGGACATAAAAAAACAACATAAATTACAGAAACTTTTCACTAAACAATTTTACAGGAAATAAATTCTAAATTCTATAATTATTATGTTAATACTTGTAAGAAATTAACAAATATCAAGAGTGAAAGCGTTGCGCTTGAGCATTTATCTAACAATTAAATTAAATCAATAAAAAAATCAATTATATTACAACTCAATTTTTGAATTATTAAAGTTGAACTGTCAGCAGCAATAAACATTGACAACCTTAAAGGAGCAAGATAAATTTCCACTAACCCTGTAAGGTAAATTGATTTTGTTGAACACGGCTAGTATCAAAAGAATAATCAAAAGCTATGTAAATGGAATTGCTTCCCTAGCCTGATTTCATTGGTATTCTTTTGATTCGCTATTAAAGTATTTACAAACTATGAAAAAACTATTTGTTCTATCCCTCTTGTCTTTACTTCAATGTGAAAAAATCACGAAAGAAAAAACCCTTCAAAAACCAAACGTCCTATTGTTTTATATGGATGACTTACGACCTGAATTGAGTAGTTTTGGAGTAGCGCACATACAATCTCCAAACATTGATGCACTTGCAGCAAAAGGTGTGAAATTTACGAACGCCTATTGTAATGTACCCGTATGTGGAGCATCACGTGCCAGCATGCTCACAGGTATGCTACCCACCAAAAATAGATTTTTAGACTACAACACTTTTGCTGAAAAGGAAACACCAGAAGCCATAAGCCTCCCTCAGTTGTTTAAAGAAAATGGATACATCACAATTTCAAATGGGAAAATCTATCATCATTTAGACGACAGGGAAGCAGATTGGGATGAGGTTTGGCGCCCGTATGCATTTGATGATAACGAAACGGGATTGGCACCAACAGATTATTGGCAATCGCTTTGGAAAGATTATCACGATCCAGAAAACGCAGCAACCTATAAAAAGACTGATAGAGGCCCTGCGTATGAAAGTGCAAAGGTTACAGACTCTACCTATATTGACGGTTTGATGACTGAAAAGATCATCAGAGATATTAAAAAGTTAAAGAAAAACGGCACCCCATTCTTTTTAACAGCTGGCTTTATAAGTCCGCACTTGCCGTTCAATGCACCATCAAAATACTGGGATTTATACGACAGAAATAACATTAAGCAACCCGAAAATTACAACTATGTCCCACATGGTGCGCCAAAAATGAGCATTAGCAATTGGCCAGAAATGCGCTCTTATACCAATATCCCCAAACGCGGTCAGGTTTCAGACAGCATAGCAATAGATTTAATTCACGGCTACTATGCTACCGTCTCATATTCAGATGCCTTAATTGGTAAAATATTAGAAACGCTCAAGGACCAAGGGCTTGACCAAAACACCATTGTTGTTTTGGTCTCTGACCACGGTTATAATTTACAAGAGCACACGCAATGGGCAAAATTTACCAATTACAACACTTCAACCCAAGTACCCTTGATTATTTACAATCCACTTGCAAAAACCAAGGGTCCAACGAACGCCTTAACATCCCTAGTAGACGTTTATCCTACATTGGCCGAAATATGTGGCCTTAAGGCTCCTATTGATCAATTGGATGGAACGAGCTTGGTAGAGGTTATGTCTAATCCAAAATTGAAAGGAAAACCACATGTTTTTATTAAAAAAGGTAAGGGGTATACATTGAAAACTAATGACTTTAGTTATACCGAGTTCATCAGACCAAAAGACAATACCACTGTCACTTCTATGCTCTATGATCACCAAAAAAATAAGGATGAAAATATCAATGTTGTAAATCAAAAAGAATTTGCAGACGTTGTATCAGAACTTAAGACCACCCTTCATGCGGTCTATCAAAAAAACATTACAGGTGAATAGCACGCTGTGGTATTGTTTTATAGGAACGCAAGTATTTAACTGAGCATACATATTATTGAAAAACAGTCTGCATAATAACGCATATATTGACACAATCATGAGATATTTACTTTTATTTCTTTTAACAACCTCTAAAATCCTATCACAAAATAATCCCCCATCAAAAAAAGGGGTTGCCTTTAGCTTAAGTTATGAAAGCAGTTGGCAGGAAAGATTTGATAAACTAAACCCCTCTTGGCATTATTCCTGGAATTGGGAATACAGGGCAGCATACCCCAATAGCGTAGAATTTGTTCCTATGATTTGGGGAAGACAAAGCGCAACACAAGAAAAAATGGATTACCTAAATAATTTGGAAAGCATGGGTGTCATTGAAAACGTATTGGCTTTTAATGAGCCAGATCTGGAGGGCCAAGCGAACCTAACAGTTGATGAAGCCGTAGACCTGTGGCCCTTATTAGAAACTTTAAATGTTCCTATCTCTAGCCCCGTCACTTCTGCACCACTAAACGATTGGATGCGCAATTTTATGAATAAAGCAATAGATGAAAACCTTCGAATTGATTTTGTCGCCATTCACATTTATCACAAAAACACACCTTCCAACTTTTTAGCATTGGTAGAAGAAGTTTATGAAACCTATGGAAAACCAATTTGGATTACTGAGTTTGCTGTTCGAGACAACAATGCTTCCGAAAGCACACCTAATAAATATTCAGAAGCATACGTGCATTCTTTTATGAATGAAGTTCTAAATGCCTTAGAACAATTAGAATATGTAAAACGCTATTCATGGTTTGATCCAAGCAGCAACAATTCAAAATACCCAAGACTTGAAACGGCAGATTTAATCTCAGAAAACAATCAACTTACCACTTTGGGTGATTTTTATGCCAATTATTCTCTTTCGCTCCAAAACAACAACACAAGCAATATATACTTATCACCAAGCCCAGCTTCAAACACAATCAAAATCAATGAAAATAAAGAAGAACTCAAAGTAACGGTTTATGACGTAAATGGTCAGGTGCAATTAAAAAAAAATTATTGATAAACTCGATGTTACCCCCTTAACAAATGGTGTGTATTTTTTAAAGCTAGGAAGTGGAGAAAATGAAACAATCCATAAGACAGTTATTCAAAAATAATCCGAGCAAGCTTTAAGCGAAGCATAACGTGCCTTAATAGAAAAGGTGTTTTTTAGCATTATTCACCCATCCCGCCTGATTTTTGTAGTTGACAAAGTATATATTTAAATCAGCCTGATTCTGGTACTCTACAAAGTAAATGTTTTTGTCTGCTTGGTTTGCGTATGCTGTAAAGAACCAAATCCCATTGTTTTTATCGGCTTGGTTTTTGTATTTTACCTTGTATACCTTGAGATCAGCTTGGTTTGGATAATCGACCACAAATACCTTAACATCGGCTTGGTTGGCATATTGAACTGAAAAAACTTTTTGGGCATAACAGCAATTGCTCATAAAGAGAATAAATCCTACTGCAGCGATGCTAATAAACTTTGTCATCAGTACACGATATTAATTGTTACATGTCCTTAACAGCTCTAAAGCCCGTATGTATACTTCCAGTATCAGGCGTAGTTTTCATACGCATGGAGTTGCGATACCCACTACAATAGCTTTTGTGGCATAAAAAGCTGCCTCCCCTACTGACACGCTTTTGTGCATAGGGCTCATTTGAGTCGTAAGACGTTTCAGGTCCTTTGGGATTAACAGCTTTTTGACTCGCTAATGTCTCATAATAATTTTCATGATACCAGTCGGCACACCATTCCCAAACATTGCCAGACATATCATATAATCCATAGCCGTTTGGTGGATAAGTACTAACAGGGGCGCTTAAATAAAAACCATCGCGTTCTTTGTTCTGATAAGGAAAATTCCCTTCCCATGTATTGGCCTTAGGTGCTCCCGCTGAAAGATCTTCATTCCCCCATGCATAAGGGTTGTCCGCTAAACCACCTCTACTAGCATACTCCCACTCTGCTTCAGTTGGAAGCCGCTTACCAGCCCAGTTGCAATAGGCAACAGCATCAAACCAACTTATGTGGACAACAGGATGGCTTTCCATTCCTTCAATACTGCTGCCTGGACCTTCTGGTTGACGCCAATTGGCACCTTGTTTCCAACGCCACCACTGACTTACATTATCAAGTGGAACTGGATTTTGGGTAGCCACAAAAACTAAGGAAGCAGGGGCTAGCTGACTGTCATCAGGCTTGGGTATACCAGGTGGTAATTCTTTTTTAATTGCTTCCCAATCAACAGCCTTTTCAGCGGTAGTAATATATCCGGTGGCTTTTACAAAAGCTTCGAACTGCGCATTAGTAACTTCGTGTACATCCATCCAAAAAGAGTCTATCTGAACTTCGTGTTTTGGGTATTCATCGCGCCATGCACGTTCATCATCAGCACCCATAGAAAAGGTGCCTCCCGGAATCAACACCATATCCGCTGTAGATTGATTTGAATTTACATATGGCTTTTGATCAGTAACAGACGTAAATCGGCTGTTGGTAGGTGTGCAACTATGACCAGCAGTTTGCTCAAGCACTTTTGGTTTTTGCTGACAAGCTGTTACAAAAATCAAAACAAATAAAAATAAAAATCTCATGTTATAAAGGTAACGAATTGAAGGAAAATGAAACAAACACTATTGAACCTAAATTAAACAGCGGTCTTAATTATTTTTTTGTGTTCTGAACGTTCTCCATCGCTGAGTTGAACGATATAAGCACCTGGTTTTACAGAAAGCATATCAATAGATCTGTAGCCTTGATCAAAGTTCAAACTCCCCTTTTTAATGACTCGCCCCAATGTATCAATTATTCGATAACCCAATATTGATGTGGTATCATCTATAGGGTTTATAAATAGGTTGTCATAAACTGGATTTGGATAAGCAGCAAAAAAAGATTCTTTTTTAACTTGATCTAAGCCCAATGTAATATAACAAGAAGGAGCAACAAGATAATCGTCGTTTATGATCGTTGAAAGCTTGTTATCTGAAAAACTTTGTTGATTCGTGTTATCAAAAAAAGCATTATCAATTACTGAGTCATCGGCTCCTAGAAAATCCTGCATAAGGGTAGCAAAAACCTGACGGTAATCGTGTTGTACGGTTTTCAGTTGCCAGTTATTATTGGATGAGGCCTCTGTCAAATCAACATTTACACCAGAAATACCCCCTTCTACTGGCTTTCCAAAGACAAACATGGGGGCAATTTCTCCGTGATCGGTACCATTATTACCGTTCTGAATGGCTTTTCGGCCAAACTCAGAAAAGGTTAACCCAATAATGTCATCCCCAATAGAATCGGAATTAATATCAGCAACAAAAGCATCTACAGCCGAAGAAAGTTCAGTAAGTAAATCGGTATGTTTTCCGTTTATATCTCCAGTACCTTCATTTTGATTATTGTGGGTATCAAAACCTCCAATGGTGACCATATAAACCTTGGTCTGAATACCACCTCTTATTAAACGAGCAACGGTTTTTAATTGATCTGCAAGATCTGTATCTGGGTAAGTAACTAAGTTTGCTGCACCGGGAGCTGTAAAAGAATCTTCAATGGCCTTTGCGTATGTGTTAGCGTTTGCATCGGTATCAACAATGTACTGAAGTTCTGAACCATAGTGCGTGCTTTGAGGTATGTTTTGGGGTGCTTGACCGGCAAGTCCGTCCAATATTGTGTAAAAATTTTCAGAGTCTTGGCCTTCAATATTTAAAGCAGTACCATGCTCGTGTTCGGCATGAAAACCAAGCCATGTATTACTCGAGCCAAGTTGAATACCTAGGGGGAAATTTGAGGGAAATAGATCAGCATAGGCTTCTTCCATAAATCGACCCATCCAACCACTATCTTTTCCATTATCCCAGCTGTTACCATCATTTCCCGTTGCCCATAAATCTATTGAAGCAAAATGGGATTTGTTAGCTGAAGGATATCCAACAGATTGTAATACACGTAACATACCGTCTTGATACAAGCCCTTAAAACCTGAATTAATACTGCCCTCTAAAAGCGCAGGATTAAATATTAGATCTTGATTTGACCCAGAAACGGATACATCAACGGCCTGATTGCTGTAATTAGTTACAGGAATATAAATATCTGGACGAAGCTGACTATAATATCCAAATTGATCGTACGGAATAAGGGTGTTCAATCCATCATTACCTCCTTTTAATTCAATCAAAACTAATTTTCGATTAGAAATATCCCCACAATTTAAAGAGGTATTGGCTAACTTTAAGGCTGCGCCCACCTCATAAGGAAGTAATCCAAGAGCTGAAGCAGTAGATGAAAGTTTAATAAATTCTCTTCTTTTCATAAGCGTTATTACATCAATTGGAATTCGGCAGCATTGATCATTTTAGGAAGTAAACCGTCTTGACCAGAAAGTCTGTTCTTAATAAAATTAGCGGCAGCTTCTTGTGTACTACCACTTGTTGTCTTGTAGGCTTCCCATGCATCATACCAAACATAATTTTGCTCATTATCTTGAATTAGAAATTTCACAAAATAAGCAATCCGGTTGGCGTCTAAATCTTCGCTATAAAAGAGCTCGGATAACTCTTGTACTATTTTAGTGGCGTCATAGGGATCTGAAACAGTATTTTCAATAAAATCCGTAGCATCAAAGGCTGTCCATATGCGCGCATAATATTGATAACCATTATTGGTTGTTTGAACACCTTGGATTACATTATGTCCGTTTCCATAATTATCACTAGTATAGGTTCCACCAATAAAAGATAGGATAGTATTGTAGCGAGCTATGATATTGTTTGAATTAAACCAAGCCCTATCATAGGCAGGTGGTTGGTAATCGGCAGGGTAACCAGCGACTGATGGTGGAGAAAAAATATTCATTCCACTATAAGAGAAAAACGTATTGTGGCAAAAATTCCACCAAAACATGTAAAACCTATAATTCTCATTGCTTTTTGCATCATTCTGACTTGTACCCTCAGCCACTTGAGGCGTTTCGGGGTTTGGAATCTTAATATCTAGTATCGTTAACAGTTCATTTAAAAACTGTAATGGGCTTTTAATAATACCTCCAATGTTTTCATTGGAACTATCCGAATCATCTAAATCAAAGAAATGCTTTGACTTGAGTAATGTTTGTAGTACTTCTAGCAAGTTATACCCATTATTTTTAAGCTGTTGCGCTAAAGGTGTGATGATATCATCCTCAACCTCTTGTTCCCATTCACTGCGAACAAACATGCGGTACATTTTACGAACATAATTTTTTGCAGTCTCCAATTGATCAAAGACCATATCCACAAAATCATCTAACTCTGTATGTATTGTTGTTGTCGAATTTCCACCAGAAATGGTTTGATTATCAAAAGCATAACTAAACGTTTTATCTCCTGAATCGTGGTTATTGACATTGATATACCCCATAGGAATGCCCGAAGGGAAATGCGGAGATTTAACTGTGTCACTGTCTAAAGTATTGCGGTTATTTTTTAATTTAATGCCTGAAAACACCTTAGCAGCTTGAACAACATCGTGTTCGGTATAATTCGTATAATCGCCATCAGAAACCTGAGGACCTTTCCCAATAGTAAAAAGTTCTAAAAACTCACGAGC
Source organism: Flavobacteriaceae bacterium (assembly GCA_024639165.1). Taxonomy (GTDB): domain Bacteria; phylum Bacteroidota; class Bacteroidia; order Flavobacteriales; family Flavobacteriaceae; genus UBA7446. Next base: position 50,360 of record JAHEIX010000019.1, read on the forward strand.
ATAATTCTCGTTTGGGCTGTTCTTGTTATTATCACCATTATCTAAATAATAGAGCATGGAATTATCAAAAGTAATTTTGCGGGCAAGGTCTTTAACACTTTTATCTGCGTAGAATTGCAGCAAGTTTAAATAGTCAAAATAATGAGCCGATTTACCAGAACCGTCGTCTTTGGAGGCGGTAAAAGTGGTAAACAAAAACCACGTTAATTTATCGACTAGGGTGTTTTGTTTTATGGCGTTATACCACCACCATCCAGCAACCAAAGCGCGCTTAGGGCCCTGCCTACAAGTATAGCTGTTGTTTTGCCAATTGGTATCATTTAACCAAAAGCCATCCTGATTGTTTGCACACAAAAGGTTAGCGCCTGACCAATTAGTAACAGGATCGTTTGGCCAATTCCATGCGTATGACTTTGAAACATTTAGCTGAGCTAATATTTCAGCTGGTGTTTTACCAGTCATGTCATACAACTGCGCTTTTGAGTATTGAAAACAAGCCCTTCTAAGCAGGTGCTTTGTTAATCTTTTATCAAGCGGCTGAGTGTGTTCATTTAATGAAGCCATATTAAGCCATGAAGAGTTAACTTCTTAATTATTTGGATTATCACATCCATAAAATTAAATAAAAAAAGTTACTTAATTTAAATAATCAGCTTTTAGGGCAAATAATGATAACTTATGGTCAATATATGTTAATATCTGCTTAAGCAATATTAACAATATAATCCCATCATGATACTAAAGTAACATGAAAGTCAATCGCTATGTTGCAATGAGAAACCTTCTAAAAAGAAGGGGAGAAAAAGAAAGCTACTTAATTAAAGTAGCTTGATGTTGCTAGCGGACTTACCGCGTTTTCCATCAACTTCTTCAAAAGAAACGCTGTCTCCTTCATTAAGAGTCATACCGTCTTCTAGGGCACTAATGTGTACAAAAACATCCTCACCAGCATCTGTTGTGATGAAACCAAATCCTTTTGATTCGTTGAAAAACTTTACTTTACCATTCATAATTTAAAAATATTAGCAAGAGTACGACTAAAAATTGAACTAGCGATATAAAAATTGAATTTTTAGCTAATTATAAGGCTAAATGGAGGCAAATTATTAGCTGTAATAAAAAAAGCGCCCAAAGGCGCTTTTTGTTTCGTGTATTCTTGTGACTACAACCATGCAACTGCACCCGTTGCGAGTTGATAAACGCCTCCTTTTATCGCAATCTCACCAGCAGCTTCCATTTCAGCTAAAATGGGACTCATGCTTTTGATCTCGCCTATGGTATGGTTGACGTTTTCGGCTATAGCAGCGTTTACAAAATCTGTATTTGCGCTGTTGTGAGGTGCAGGCACATTAGGCTTTACTGCATCCACGGCTGGTTGAATATTAGAAAGTAATGAAGTGATATTTCCCAATTCAACGCCGTCACACGCTGCTTTTACTGCGCCACATCCTTCGTGACCTAAGACCACGATAAGCTTACTACCGGCTACCTTACAAGCGTATTCCATACTTGCAACAATATCCGTGTTGACAAAGTTTCCAGCAACACGGGCGACAAAAACATCACCTAGAGCCTGGTCAAAAATCTCCTCAACTACAACACGTGAATCAATACAAGACAATACAATAGCCTGAGGTGCTTGCCCAGAAACACTGGCAGCGCGTAGATCATTGATGTTAACAGCTGTTAAATTATCAGTCGTATAATTAGAATTTCCATCCTTTAAGTTAGCAAAGACTGTGTCAGGCGTAAGTTGAGCCTGTGCATCTGATGTTAAGATATTATTTCTCATTTTATAAATTTTAGTTTTGTGATTTGATGTGATTTAAAAAATCGGGAAGTTCCTCAAAAACATTTGCCGCAGGAACCAGTTTCGGCAACAAACCTATACGCTCCATCATGTAGCGTGGTTGCTTTGGTACATGAATAAAATAAATACGCTTTCCTTGTTTACTCAAATCTACCAATAAGTCCTCTAGTGCATACAATCCTGATTGGTCAATGTATTCCATACGATCAAAGCGAAAGAGTACTGTATTCGCTTCGGCCTTTATGGTTTTGGCTAACTTTTGAAAACCGTCTGTAGAACCAAAAAATAAGGGACCGTTAATATGCTTTATTGCGATGCTATCGCTTTTGAGCAATGTGCTGCTCTTTTCATCTTCCCAAAGTTTTTCTTTGCTACCCGTGTTTACTTCAGAAGAATTTTCTGTAAGGTCTCCGATCTTTTTCATAAACATCAGAGATGCCATAATAAGACCAATACCTACTGCATAAACCAAATTCCATACCGTGGACAATAACATTACTACAAGCATTACTACAACTTCAGAGCTGATACCTGTTTTGCCAATTTTAATGTCTCGCGGAAGTGAAGGAATGGCGCGTAATCCCTTGTAATCCATCACTCCGATTCCAACAGTTACCAAAATTCCAGCCAGTACCGCAGCTGGAATGGTTGAAGCCGCTGAACTAAACAACAGTAGGATCATAAGTAAAACCAGCCCGGCAATCATTCCAGAAATGCGAGTCTTACCTCCTGAGTTGATATTCACTACTGTTCTAATAGTAGCACCTGCCCCTGGAATACCGCCAAACATAGCAGAGATACTGTTTCCAATCCCTTGCCCGATTAACTCTTTATTGGGCTTGTGCTTTGTCTTGGTCATATTATCTGCAACGACACTTGTAAGTAAGGAATCTATAGCGCCTAAAAGCGCTAGTGTCAATGCTGTGAAGACGTATGGCATCAATTCGGACAAACGTAACTCTGTGAAAATTTCCCATTTAGGCACAGGAAAACCTTGTGGAATTGCTGTAATGGGACGATAATTTGGCACAAAGAATATGGCTATACCCGTCATGACAACCAACGCCACCAGCGTACTCGGTACTGCTGTCGTGATACGCTTGAAACCATAAATGATAATAATGGTACCAAGGGCTAATAAAAATTCAATCCAGCTGATGTTTTGAAGTGCAGATGGCAATACGCGGATAGCACCCAAAACACCCGAAGCAGATTTAGCCGCTAGCGTCTGAGACTCTTCTAGGATTTGTTGCTGAGAAATAGCAGATCCTCGAACAACTGTTTCTGAAAAGTCTTCCAAAACAAGTAAGCCTTCGCCCGCTTCCTCTTCAAGTATATTACCTAAAATAATGGCTTCTGCTTGGGGTTTAAATGTGTCAACATAGGCCATGTCTTCTTTGGCATAGTACCCTAAAACAGGAAGCAGCTGAGTGATTAATATGATGAGTCCAATAGCTGTCATGAAGCCAGAAACAACAGGATACGGAATATACCGAATGTACTTTCCTAGCTTTAAGAAGCCCAAGGCAACTTGCATCAGACCTGCTAAGATAAATACAGCAAGTATTATGGGAAGTGCTTTTTCAACACTACCATCATTAGACGCAATTAGCGTACCGATGATGACCATACTCACTGCTGTCATAGGCGCAGTAGGCCCAGAAATTTGTGTATTTGTTCCACCCAATAGAGCGGCAAAAAAACTTAGAAATATAGCGCCATAAAGACCAGCTGTGGGACCCAATCCAGAGGATACACCAAATGCAAGAGCCAAGGGAAGCGCAACAATACCTGCGGTTAAACCACCGAAGATATCGCCCTTAATGTGAACGAATGCTTTTTTCATTATTTAGTTATTTGTAAAAAAAATAGAAATATAAAAGGGCTCGAAAAACTAAATAAAATCGGGTGGTGGTGCGTCAAGAGCAGTGACAAATACAGTGTGGACACGTTGACTAAAATGAGAAGACAAGGCCTTTTGAAAGAAAAATCGAAATACAGGGAGTTCAGTAACTAAAAACTTACTCTCCTCTAAAATATCAGTAAAAGCTTTTCCGTCTTTAGGCTTGGGTTCTTCACTTTCCTTTGTAATACTAATGGCTTCTGAGCCTGTATAATCTAAACCCGAATAAGCAATGACAGTAAGCTGCGAACAAAAAACCAAACACCACAAAACATGCAGCGTCTTCGATGAAAAAAATAGGTGTTTACCGTAATTCAATGGAAGAAATTTTTTCTTTTTAGCAGCTGCTAATATACAAATTTCTACATCACCAAATCTGCTTTACCAATAACGACAAAATCTCATATACGTAAACCCAAAGGCAGGCTACATTACTTTTTCAAAATCTTAATAAGCTGATGATTAGCAGTATCCAATCGATTTACCTTAACAAAATAGACACCTGGGCTTAAGGCGGAAATATCTTGTTCTTTATCGTTGCTGGCTTGTAATTTTTTGCCAGAAATATCGAAGACTTCAACAAAAACTGCACCTTCAGTATCTACAAAAAATTTGTCTTTTGTTGGGTTTGGGTAAATCAGAACGGCCTTTTCAATAAACACATCCGTAATACTCAAAGCACATGTTGAACCAACTTCATATTGAAAATACTTTGTAATCACTGAAATAGTTTACAATTTCGTTCATTGAAAAATTGATCCTTTCGGAGACATACTGGCTATACTATAGACTTATTGTCATTTAAATAAGAGGTTGCTAACTCTTGTTTGTTTAATAAACATTAAACATAGTTTATTTAAGCAAATGTTAGTAGTTGCGTTATTAAATTTGAAAATGATGGATTCTATCAACAATCGTTTAAAAAAAATGCTCTTAAATGAAAATATTTCAATCTCTAAGTTTGAGCGTATTATAGGGGTTGGACAAAACTCTGTTTCCACGTGTTTAAGAAGAGAATCAAGTATTAGCCACAACGTACTTCAAGGTATTTGTGCTCATTTTCCAGAATACAGTATCGAATGGATACTTACTGGAAAGGAAACTAGCAACAGGAAAGCGAAAAACAAAATTAAAGACTTGCTAGACAAAACAAATCAAGAACTTAAAAATATATCTTAACAGATAGCCTTTTCGGAGAAGTCTTTCAAGCTTATCACACTGTTTTTACCGTCTTGCATGTTTTTGATTGAGACTACCCCTTTTTGCTGCTCATCATTCCCATAAAACATTACCCAAGGTGCTTGAGTCTGGTCTGCAAATTGCATTTGCTTTTTTAATTTATGAGCGGTTGGGTAACAATTGATACGAATGCCCATGTTGCGCCATTTCGCAAAATACGGGATCAGATCTTGAATATATGTATCACCAAAATGAAGGACAACAATATCTACAGCCTGTGTTAGTGAAGCAGGAAACAAATTCAACTCTTCAAGCACAATACACAAACGGTCCAATCCAAAGGAAATACCCAATCCGTGAACGTCTTTAAGTCCAAAAACAGCTGTCAGGTCGTCATAACGACCCCCTGCCCCAATTGAACCCATAGCGACAGCTTTAGGGGATGCAACTTCAAAAATAATTCCTGTATAGTAATGCAAACCTCTTGCGAGTGTTATATCAAAAGCCAATTGGCTTACTTTAAAAGGATTTAAAAAACCTAATGTCTTGCGCAAGTGTGCAATACCCGTCAAGGCTTCGGGCTGAGAGGCCAAAATTTCTTCTAATTGATCTAACTGAGCCATAACGTCTCCAGAGAGCTCAAATAATGGGCTTAGGCGATTCAAAGCCACATCATCAAATCCTTTGTCTCGCAACTCATTAAAAACTCCATCAGGACCTATTTTATCAAGTTTATCTAGTGCTACTGTAAAATCGACAATGCGATCTGACGCTTCCAAGTAGTGGGCAATGCCAGCTAAAATTCCGCGATGATTAATACGTATGGTAGCATCTTTGAGCGCTAGACCATCAAAAACATCATCAAAAAGCTGCATGCATTCGGCTTCTAGCAGTGGACTTACTGCGCCAACAACATCAGCATCACATTGAGTAAATTCCTGAAAGCGTCCCCGTTGCGGACGGTCGGCACGCCAAACAGATTGAATCTGATAACGCTTAAAGGGAAAGCTAATCTCATTTTGGTGCTGGGCAACAAATCGAGCAAAGGGAACGGTAAGGTCATAGCGAAGTGCTTTTTCAGAAATAGAGCTTGTAAATTGACCTAACGCATTGTCTTGAAGCGCATTAATATCAGCCTTTTTAACTTTTTCACCAGAGTTAAGAATGTTAAACATCAAGCGGTCGCCTTCCTCACCATATTTACCTTTCAAAGTAGTTGACTTTTCCATGGCAGGTGTTTGGATAGGCAGAAAGCCATATCGCTCAAATTGGGTGCGAATCACATCTGTTACATAGTTGCGCTTCGCAACTTCTGCTGGAAGGAAATCTCGGGTACCTTTTGGAATACTAGCCTTTTGAGCCATATCATCAATTTATACAAATATCTTATTTTAAATAAAAAAAGCCGCAAAAGCGGCTTTATGTTTTGAATTTTAACGGATTTTATTTTTCCGCTGCTGCTTTGGTCACCTCAAAATCAAGATCTGTGTATACCTCACGGTGCAGACGTATTGATGCAGTGTGCTTACCAAGCGTTTTAACAGAACCACCCGCCAATTTGATGGCTTTGCGTTCAATAGTTTTACCAGCCTTGCCCAATGCAGCTTCTAAATCGATGGTTCCAACAGAACCAAACAACTTGTTGCCAGCACCAGCCTTGGCTTCGATCTTAATATCCAATTTATCTAATTCCTTGGCTAGTTTTTGTGCATCCTCAATAAGCTTTTGCTCTTTAAAAGCACGTTGCTTGAGGTTTTCAGCTAAAACTTTTTTTGCAGATGAAGTAGCCATTACTGCAAATCCATTTGGAATTAGGAAATTTCTACCATAGCCGTTTTTTACTTTAACGATATCATCTTTGAACCCTAGGTTCTCAACATCTTGTTTTAAAATAAGTTCCATGGCTTGTTATTTTAACAAATCGGCTACATAAGGCATTAACGCCAAGTGACGCGCACGCTTGATAGAAACCGATAATTTACGTTGATATTTTAGTGATGTTCCAGTAAGGCGACGAGGTAAAATCTTACCCTGTTCGTTTACAAACTTTAACAAATAGTCTGCATCCTTATAATCGATATACTTGATACCTGACTTTTTGAAACGACAATATTTTTTTGCTTTTGAAGTCTCAATATCAAGGGGAGTAAGATATCTGATTTCTCCTTGTTTTCCGCCTTTGCTTTCTTGTTCTATTGACATGTTTTAAGCTTTTACAGTTAAACGTTCTCTTCTTTTTTCAGCCCAAGCCTCAGCGTGCTTGTCTAGTTTAACCGTTAGATAACGCATAACGCGCTCATCGCGACGGAACTCAACTTCAAATGGGATGATGGCGCTGCCATCAACTTTGAAATCTAGCAAGTGGTAAAACCCACTTTTTTTGTTTTGAATAGGATACGCGAACTTTTTCAAGCCCCAATCCTCTTTGGCGACTATCTCGCCACCGTTAGACGTTATAAACGTCTCATACTTTTCTACTGCTTCCTTTACCTGATCTTCAGATAAAACGGGATTCAATATGAAAACAGTTTCGTAATGGTTCATATATTGTTTTTTAAATGGGCAGCGAAAATACGGATTTTCTTGCGTTAGACAAATAGGTAAGCCACAATTATTGCGGATCTACATCAATACTGGTGTTTACTTGGTTAAATGCACCCACCATTCCAAAGCTTTTTAACAGGTCTGATAGTCGTTTTTTTGCTGCCGATTGGGAAGCATCTAGGGGTAGTTTAATTAATAGATGAAGAATATAATAGTTGCGTACACGACCAACAGCCGGAGCAACAGGACCAAGAACATGAGAAAAACGCACGACTAATCCTTTTTTTAACCACGCACTTGCCGTGATAAGGGTAGACATGTTTTTGTGTTTGAGCTCAACACGCATCATCCGCATATATGGTGGGTAGCCAAATTGTTCCCGCTGCCGTATTTGCAGTTCATAAAAAGAAGCATAATCGTAATTACTTACAAAACTTAAGACGGGATGTTGTGGCTGAAAGGTTTGGATCAATACCTTACTTTCGTCCCCTAACCTACCGGCCCTACCCGCCACTTGAGTTAACACTTGGAAGGCACGCTCATGGGCACGAAAATCAGGGAAATGCAAAAAATTATCAGCAGACAATACCCCAACTAGTGTTACTTGCTTAAAGTCCAACCCTTTTGTGATCATTTGTGTGCCAATTAAAATATCTATTTCTTGACGTGAAAAAGCATTGATCAGTTTTTGATGGGCATGTTTTTTTCTTGTAGTGTCTAAATCCATCCTTGAAATCCGTGCTGACGGAAACAAAGCCTGCACTTCTTCTTCTAATTGCTGGGTGCCTAACCCTTGGGATTGGGGTGCAAGCGTACCACAAGCCTTGCAAGCTGGGGTATACGGTTCTGTATAGCCACAGTAGTGGCAACGCAACTCCTTTGAAACTTGATGATAGGTGAGGCTCACATCGCAACTTGGACATTGGGGAACATGAGCACATTGACGACATTCGACAAAAGAGGCATAACCACGACGGTTTTGAAAAAGTAAAATCTGTTTACCCGAAATCAAGGTTTCTTCCATGGCTTGAATAAGTGGCTGAGCCAAATGACCACTCATTTGTTTTTTAAGATACGCCTCGCTCAAATCAACATAGGATATAACGGGCATTTGTGCGTCCCTGTATCGGGCTGTCATACTTACCAACCCGTACCTGCCTGACTGTGCATGCGCATAACTTTCAACGGTTGGCGTTGCAGAACCCAAAACAACTTTTGCTTGGTGCATCCGAGATAACACCATAGCAGCATCCCGAGCATGATAACGGGGAGAAGCTTCAAATTGTTTGTACGACATCTCGTGTGATTCATCCACCACAACCAGACCCAAATTTTGAAAAGGCAGCAAAACCGCAGAGCGTGCACCAAGAACCAATCGGGCTTCTTCTTTGTTTGCCAGGATTTTATTCCAAGTCTCGGTTCGTTCTTGTGGGCTATATCGTGAATGATAAACCACCAACTGCTTCCCGAAAAAAGTGTGTAAACGTTGCATCAGCTGCGTGGTTAGTCCAATCTCAGGCACCAAAAACAAGACTTGTTTACCCTTGGCCAGTTGCTGGGCGATAAGATGCATGTATACTTCTGTTTTTCCAGAGCCCGTGATGCCGTGAAGCAATACAATATCTTTTGTTTTCCAGTGGGTTTCGATAGCTAATTTAGCTTCCCCCTGTGGGTCGCTAAGTGGCATTAGCGGGTCGTCTGAAGTGAGCTTAGGTGGCAAGCGATCCATCACGCGCTGAAACTTTGTCAATACCTCATTCCTAATAAGTGTCTTAAGTGAGGAAGGACTAACTGTTTCCATTTTGGAAAATTCCGACATAACAACAGGTGCCTTTTGCTGAAGGAATGTTAATAGGGTTTTGTATTGCTTTGGCTTAACAGCAAGTTGGTCCATAACGGTCTTTAGGGCATCATCTCCTTTTACATTTGGATGAAGGATAAGTTCCGTTTGTTGCTTGCGTGTATATTTGGCATAAACCTCCTCTTTTAGCGAAACATAGCCCGCAGCTACCAATTCTTTTAAAATGGCATATGGATTTTTAATCGAAACTAACTGCTGGATCTGTGCTATAGAATAGGTGCTGTTGGTTTCCAATTGCTCAAGCAACACAAGTGCATTCTTAGAGGCTTTACTGGGGAGCTGTTCCCATTCGTGTGTGACGATCTCGGTTTCACTTTCCAACAGCATCAACGATGGCATTGCTGTTCGCAGCACCAACCCAATTGGAGATAGGTAATAGTCTGCAATCCAACGCAAGAACTTCAGCTGTATTGGTTGCAGCACAGCTTCCATGTCAATGATGCTATCTATCTGTTTGGGAGCATAGGTTTTTGGAGGTACTTGATGTGTGTGCCAGGCAATGGCGGTGTACTTTTTGCGCTTGCCAAAGGGGACAAGGATCCGCATACCCGGCTGAATTACTTTAGCCTCTGCCGGAGTAATCTCATAAGTGAAGGTTTCTTTAATCGGCAAAGGAAGAACAACATCTAAAAAAAACGACATGCTTAGGGTTGTTTTAGCTTAGCGATGGATGCATTGAGCTCAAAACCCAACAACAATACAATTGCATTAAGCCATATATACAGCATCAAAATCAAGATGGCACCTATAGAACCGTAAAGTTGGTTATAAGAACTAAAATTATCGATATAAACCCCAAAGCCGTAGGAGGTTAAGGCAAATAGGCAAGTGGTAACTAAAGCGCCTGTCGAGAAAAAACTGGAAAATCCACGGTGCGTACCAAAGTAGAAGAGTATGGCACTAACAAGATAGGCCATTCCCAAGAAAAAAACGATGCGAACCCAAGGACTTAACTCAAATCCAAAATCAAATGATTGTGCCAACAACAGCTCAAAAAATAAATACCCAGCAATAGAAATCAAGAATAAAATACCCAGCAACACCCCGACGCCTAATGCATAAATGTACTGCCTAACAAAATGACGGGAAAGTGTTATGTGAACCGATTCGCTAAAGCCACCAAAAATGGCATTAACGCCATTGGCCATAAAAAAAATAGACAACACAAAAGTCGAAGACAACAAGCCTCCTCTGGGTTTGGATTGAATATCATAAAGCACACCGTTCAAAAAATCTTGAGCTTCAGATGGTGCAATAGACAAGAAAAAGGAAGAGAACGTATTTTCCACATTATCAATGGGCACAAACGGAATAATATTAAGTACAAAAATCAAAAAAGGAAATAGTGATAGAAAAAAGCTAAAGGCAATACTGCTGGCACGAGTAGTCAACGTTCCTTTCAGAATTCCAATGCCATAGAGCTCTAATAATTGATACAAGGAAATAGACTTGGCATCGCCAAAGCGTATGTTTTGAAGCCATCCTTTGAGTTTTTGTTTGCTTTTTTGCAGCATGCTGTAAAGGTAGCTATTAAAACAAAATGCTTCAACGAGAATTGATACCTTAGCCGTATGAAAATTCAAGTGATATGCGTAGGTAAAACGCAGCAGGCTGAACTTAAGAGTTGGTTACCTGATTATTGCAAGCGTTTAACGCGCTTTACTTCATTTGATTGGCATGAAATTCCGGATCTAAAAAACACAAAAAATCTTGCTGAAAAACAGCAAAAAACAGATGAAGGCAAACTAATTTTAGGAGCTATAAGCCCTAGCGATACCCTTGTGCTTTTTGACGAGAAGGGCAGCACACATACCTCCAAAGGCTTTGCGCAATTTCTTCAAAAAAAAATGAACGCAGGGACTAAAAAATTGGTCTTTGTTATTGGAGGTCCTTATGGTTTTTCAGCGCAAGTATACGATAGAGCACAAGGAAAAATAGCCCTTTCGTACATGACTTTTTCTCACCAAATGGTCCGTATCTTTGTTGCAGAACAACTCTACCGTGCATTTAGCATTTTGAATAATCAACCCTATCATCACGAATGAAAGAACTCATATTTGCGACCCATAACCAAAACAAAGTGGAAGAAGTGAAAGCCGTTTTTAACGATTACAACATCAAAAGCTTGGCTGATGTAGATTATCACACTGAAATTGAGGAGACTGCAAAAACCTTTGAAGGAAATGCATTACTAAAAGCCAAACATATTTATGACGTTTTTAAAACAGCTGTTTTTGCTGATGACAGTGGCTTGGAGGTAGCTGAACTCGACGGTGCCCCTGGAGTGTACTCAGCCCGCTATGCTGGAGAGGAAAAAAATCACAAAAAAAACAACGCCAAACTATTAGAAGCCTTAGCAGAAGCCACAAACCGAAAAGCGCAATTCAAGACTGTAATTGCTTATGTAGACGCCAATACAACCATTTGCTTTGAAGGCGTAGTAAAGGGTGAAATTGCCACTGAGCTAAGTGGAACAGGCGGCTTTGGCTATGATCCGCTCTTTGTACCAGAAGGCTATAATGAAACATTTGGAGCACTACCTAGCGAAGTAAAATTAAAATTGAGTCACCGCAGCAGGGCGATTGCCTTATTATTTGAGCATCTTAAATCGCTAACATAATGTTAATTTTAGATAAAAACATTGCAGAGCATCAAGGAATGCATTTAGTTTGTAGAAGCATATGATTAAACATTTTACGCAATTCCTCTTTTTAACTGGCTGCTGTACCATTTTATATGGGCAAGAGGTCATTGGTATCGTTGAAAATGCCTCAGATCAAAAACCCATTTCAACGGTTCATATCATCAACCTCAACAAGGTGACCATGTCCATTACCAACAAAGAAGGGAAATTTGCCATTGATGCAGAAGTTAACGACACCCTCTATTTTTCCTATTTAGGCTACAAACCCATTAAGGTCCGCGTTTCTAATGACTTGGTAAAATATCCCAACACCCGCTTTCAACTCACAGAACTTGCATTGGCCCTAGAAGAAGTGGTCGTACGACCTTACCAACTCACAGGTTATTTGGATATTGATGCGCGTAATGTGCCGATCAACCGAACAAGAAGGTACAGTATTCCGGGACTTCCATCGGGTGGATACGAAGCAGGTAACCGAACGCCTCTAGGTGAAATTCGCATTTTACAAGCCATCTCAAACCCTGCTGATTTTTTGTATAATATTTTTGGTAAAAAACCCAAACAACTGCGCAAACTCAAAAAAGCGAGAGCTAACAACGAGATTCGAGATCTTTTGGCAGTTAAATACGACAGAAAAACTTTGGTGCAACTCATCCAAATTGACCGAGTTGATCTAGATGAAATATTGCGTAAATGCAACTTCTCTGACAGCTTTATTAAGGGGGCTAACGACCTGCAAATATTGGAGGCCATCAGCAACTGTTATGAAGAGTATAAAATTCTTAATCGCTAAAAAAGCTAAATTCGATACCTTTGCATTTTGAAAGCCTATGTTATTAAACAAATTAAGTGCAATTTCACCTGTTGATGGTCGTTATCGCCCAAAAACAAAATCCCTAAGCCCATACTTTTCAGAATTTGGATTGATTCAATACCGCGTACGTATAGAGGTGGAATATTTTATAGCCCTTTGCGAACTCCCTTTGCCAGAACTCAAGGATTTTCCTAGCTCTGCCATTGAAGAATTACGCAGCGTATACACCCATTTCAATTTAGATCAAGCGCAGGCCATCAAAGACATTGAAAAAGTCACCAACCACGACGTAAAGGCAGTTGAGTACTTTTTAAAACAACTATTTGACGACTTAAATCTGGGGAAATACAAAGAGTTTATCCACTTTGGACTTACCTCACAGGATATCAACAATACAGCTATTCCACTTTCTGTAAAAGAAGCTTACGAACGTGAATATTTACCCAAACTAAAAGAGGTAATCACAGCACTTGAAGCGCTTATGACTAGTTGTGAGGGCGTAGCCATGTTGGCTAGAACACACGGGCAACCGGCCTCCCCTACGCGTTTGGACAAAGAACTCAACGTATTTAAAACACGTATTGATCAACAACTTTCATTAATGTCGCAAATTCCCATGGCGGCCAAATTTGGTGGCGCTACTGGAAATTACAACGCACACAAGGTGGCGTATCCGTCTGTGGACTGGCAGGGGTTTGGGAAGGCATTTGTAGAAAAAACGCTTGGCTTGCACCACTCCTTTCCAACAACACAGATTGAGCACTACGACCATTATGCTGCACTTTGTGATGCACAAAAGCGTATCAACACCATATTAATTGATTTTTCGAGGGATATATGGACATATATTTCTATGGATTATTTCAAACAACAAATTAAAGAGGGAGAAGTTGGTTCCTCTGCCATGCCCCATAAGGTAAATCCCATCGATTTTGAAAATGCGGAAGGAAACCTAGGCATCGCCAATGCATTACTAACGCATTTGGCAGAAAAACTACCCATATCGCGACTTCAACGCGACTTAACTGACAGTACGGTATTGCGTAACGCAGGCATGCCCTTAGCCCATATGATTATCAGTTTTGAATCCTTAATTAAAGGTATTGGGAAGCTAGTGGTTAACAAGGGCGCGATACAAGGAGATCTAGACAAAAACTGGGCGGTACTCGCAGAAGCCATTCAGACCATTTTGCGTCGAGAGGGGTACCCAAAACCTTATGAGGCACTCAAGGAACTCACACGTACCAACACAGGTATAGACGAGGCTTCTATTCGTACATTTATCGAAACCTTAGACGTGTCAACTGAAGTAAAAGATGAATTAGGTGCGTTGAGACCAGAAAATTATACGGGTATTTAGAGCATTTGGCCTATGGCCTCAACAGCGTTATCTAGAGCACCCTCACGCTCAAGGGCTTTGGCGAGTAAAACCGCTTTTTCTACTTGCATTTTACTTCCTATTAGTCGGGCTAATAAAAAGCCTTGATCAGCAGCTGCACCAAAAAATACGATCTCATCAGGACGTTCAATACTCCCTTCAAGAAGTAATTTTCCGGAAAATTGACGATCACTTAATGCTATTAAAGGATCGAATTGTTCGCCATCAATAATCTGGCGCACTGCTGCTAACTCCTCTGGGAATTGCGCTGCATTTGCGCCTGTCTTGCGAAACATCAACACATTGAGTTTTTGAAACGATTCTAAAGCCGCTTGCTCCTCCTGATTTAAGACCTCATTATTAATACCCAAAAATGAAGTAGGTATATCAATGACAAGAAAATTGGGGTCTTCAGATTTGGCGACGTAATACTCTTGAATACTCTGGGTTTTAGAGCAACCTAAAAAGGTCAAAGCGACAGCAAAAAACAATAGCTTTTTCATCTTATTTTTCATTTAGTTTTCCCAATTGCTGACCACCTGGGAGATTCATCTCATTGACAAGCTTGGAAATTTGGGTTAGGTCAATATCGCCACTAAGGTAGAGTAAGACGGTTTCTGGTTTACGATTGCCGAGTTTTATTTGGTCTTCGTTTATGTCGGTTACGAACATAAGCAGCTTCTTAACCCTATCGTCATTTTTTGTCGATTTGACGTAAAAATTGACATGCGCTCCTTTTTCTCTTACACGCATCAATTCCTCTAAATTTTGAGTCTTAATATGTTGGTCTACCCATGTTTGAATATCAGTAGATATGTCTTTACTTTCTGTGGTAATGACCTTAAAACTTTCGATTTCCTCTACAAGTCTTAAAAATTTATCGGCCTCTGGATCGTTTGTTTCTATGCTTAGTTTGGCAAGCATTTGAAACATTTTTGGGCTAATCGAAAAATAACTAACACTGTCGTCATATTCATACTTTTCAAACACGTCTTGCCCCCAGCTAAACGCAGCTGTTATAAGGGCTATCATAAGGATACTCTTTTTCATAATTAATCTGTCTTTATAAATTTGTTAGTGGTTTGATTAAAGGTTTCAATATGAGCCAAACCTTCATGGCCTTTGTTTAGTTTTTGAGACACAAAATACATATGCGCCTTAAACTCTTCAAACACAATTTCTTCGGGGCTAGGCTGAATCGCTTGTGTGGTATTTATTTGTGTCATAAAAAACCCGAAAATCGCTATCGCAGCTATGGCTATAGCCCTACGCCATTTGGTTTTTGAAGCTGGCTTTACAGGTGATTTTCCTTTGTAGGTTTGCCGCCGCTCATCTGCTATAGCCTCAAAATAAGGCTTGAATTGAACAAGATTGGCATCAACTACTGGCTGTGTAAAGTAATCCATAAGAACCACCTCTTGTTCGCGTGTAGTTTGACCCTCAAAATACAAGTCTACGTATTTATGAACCTGTTTCAATTCCATGATTGTGTGCTTTAATGAGTTGTGCTTTGATTTTTTTTCGAGCTCTTGAAAGTGCTACGCGTACTGCGCCTTCTGATAGTTCGGTAATTTGAGCAATGGTTTCAAAATCGTATTGTTCAATATCACGCAATTGTAAAACCAGCTGTTGTTGCTCGGGTAGGTCTTTC
Source organism: Flavobacteriaceae bacterium (assembly GCA_024639165.1). GTDB lineage: Bacteria > Bacteroidota > Bacteroidia > Flavobacteriales > Flavobacteriaceae > UBA7446. The sequence continues at coordinate 66,144 of JAHEIX010000019.1, forward strand.
ATAAAGACCATTAGTTTAGAAACGCTGTCACGGGCATCAATTTTTTTATCGAGGGAGGTAGTTGCCTTGTCGTGGTGGTAATGTACCAGTCGTAATTGTGAAGCTTGCTTTGACTTGAGCCTGTCCAAACAATAGTTTTTGGTCATGGTCATGGCGTAGCCTTCAATATTTGATAATGTTGCTATCTGTATCATATTTGCCCACAATTTTGTTATTACTTCTTGAACTGCATCTTCAGCTTCTTCCGAGGATGTCAACAACCGCTTTGCTAGGCGAAACATGCTGTCTTGAACATTCAATATTCGCTTTAAATATGTTCGCTCATCCATGTTGCAGGTCGAAGATTTATTGGGTATTTGTACAGTTAACGATTTTGGCAATACCTTGTTACAAAATAGGGAAATTTATTTTTATTAATTTAGCTTCAACTATGTGCTCAATCTTATGAAAAAATTCGCTCCACTCCTATTTATTTTTCTTTTTTTTGGTTGTAAAGATGATATTGACGACACTGTTGTAGTTGCCACTACAGAAAATTTAGAGGTAGAGGATTTTATTTACAAGGTGATGAATTTTGCATATTACTGGCAAAAAGATGTTCCTAATTTGGCTGACGATAAGTTTGCCGACGACAAAGAATACACCAGTTTTCTCCAATCTTTTGACGGCCCGGCAGCGCTTTTTGAAGCCCTACAATACGAGGAAGACAAGTACAGCGTCCTCATAGACGATTACGAAGCTTTTGAAAATAACATCATGGGCATATCCCTAACAAGCGGGATGGTTTTTGGACTGGTCCGTTTTTCAAAGGACAGTCCAGATATTTTTGGTTACGTACAATACGTTCTTGCAGGATCGGATGCTGAAGCAAAAGGCATCAAACGCGGTGCTATTTTTACAGATGTTAACGATACCCAACTCACCATTGCTAACTATCAGGAGTTGTTATTTAACAATGCCCCTACGTATTCCATAGGCTTAGCAACCCTAAGCAACAATACAATTACCAAAACAGGAAACAGCGTAAGCCTCAACAACAGCCAGCAAACAGAGCAAAGTGTTCATATCGCTAAAGTTATTGAACACGCAGGCAAAAAGGTGGGGTATGTGATGTATAACAGGTTTGTCACCTCTCAAGACGACCTGCTCAAAACTGCCTTTGCTACTTTGGCAACAGCATCAATAGATGAATTAGTCGTAGACTTGCGCTACAACAGAGGGGGATCTGTAGCAACCGCCCAACTATTGGCTGGACTTATAGCAGGAGAACATGCCAACAAGGTGTTTGGTAAATTCGTTTATAACGAAAAATTAAGTGCTAATAATTCAGACATTGAAATTACCAGTTCAAATATCAACTTGGGGTTGTCGCGTGTATTTTTCTTGACTACTAAAAGTTCGGCTTCAGCAAGTGAAATGACTATTAATGGTTTAAAACCTTATTTGGATGTGATTCAAATTGGCGATCAAACAGAAGGAAAAGATGTGGGTTCAAATCCTTTTTACGATTATATTGACAGCAATGGAACCAAAAATCCCAATCATAAGTATCTGTTACTTCCGATCACCTTTAAATATTACAACAGTGAAGGAGTAGGCGACTATTACGAAGGCTTATTGCCCAATGTTAGCCTAAGGGAAAACCTGGCATCTTTAGGTGAGCTTGGTCATGTCGAAGAGCCCTTACTTAAAAAAGCATTGGAATACATAAGCGGGCAAACTACTGGAGGCATATCGGTTGACTCTAGAAGCATACCCGCTACATTTGTTGAACTTCAAACTGAAGCAGCAAGAGCGATTTATTTCCCTAAGAACTAAAAGGCATAGCGCAAGGCTATGTTTAGGTTACGTCCCTGGGTGGTAAATCCAAATATTTCCCTGTATGCCACATCAAAAACATTGGTGACAGCCAGACTGGCTGTGGTATTACCAATAAAATCTGGAAAGGCTATGCGTGCATCTACCAAGGTATAGGCCTCCAATTTTTCTTGTGTGAAAGCTTGATTTAAATCATAGCGTGAACCTATATAACGCCAGTGTAATCCCCATTGTGATTTGGGAGTTACATACCGCACGCCAAGGTTGGCAGTATGTTTTGGAAGGCGCAAAGGAGCCTGATCCACCTTTTCGGTAAAGGTGTAATTGGTGTTGATGTTCCAATTCTCTAGACTCCATTTGGCTTCTACCTCAACTCCGCGAACTTTAGCTATTCCAGGCCGATTACGGTACTGCCCTGCAAAGTTTGGAAGCGAAACAAAGTCTGCAAAATTGTCCTCTTCTCGCTGGAAAGTAACCACGGTAATACGGCTATTTTCCATTACCTGCTCTACACCCAATTCAAGCGTTTGGTTTTCTTCTGGTGTTAGTGCCGTATTTCCATATTGAGCACTGTAAAGCTTATACTGCGAAGGCGCAATAAATGATGTTGCCCAAGACCCAAAAAGCTTAAGGTAGCCTCCAGACGAAAGCCCTTTTACATAAAACGGATTTATCGTAAAGGTTTGGTGTGTGCCAAATTCACTGTGGCTGGTGTTGCGTACAGAGGCATGAACGGCATACCCTTTGGCGTGTTGCCACTGCCCACTGACAAAAACCGCTAGGTTATTGTGTGTGTAGCTTTCTCCAGAAAACGCATTTTTAAAATCAGAATCGATGTCTTGATAGAAAAGCCCCCCTAACAAAGTTAGTTCGTCTGAAAGCCGATGGCGCCAAGTAAGATCTGTAGTAAAAATAGCTGCTGTGTAGTCCGATGAGTAGCTGTCTGCATAAGCGCGTGAGCTGTCTGCCCAAGAAAACTGCGCCTGAACAGCTGATTTTCCTGCGGTATAGGACGGAGTAAAGCCTATTCGTTGTTGTTTACTTAAAAATGTATAATCTGCATCTTCAAAACTGGGATAGGTGCTGTCAAAGTTGGCATCAAATACGTCCCGTTGCAAATAGGCCGACCATGCCCACGGACCAGTGTACTGGCTTTGAACACTGAACTGAATATTTTCTTTATTGACCGGGTCGGTTTCCGTACCTGCTACTGAAGACATTCCGTCTGATGCTATACGCTGTATGGATGTCACAAAAGCCAAATTACCCACTTGACGCTCCAAGGCAACAAATTGCTTGCTTAGATCGGCGAGGTTGGCTAATTTTTGATCATGTGTATTTTGTGTACCCCATTCTTGAGCAACCGTAAGCTTGGTTTTTTGTGTCAGCTCTTTTTTGGTAGTAATGTCAATAATGGCGGTGGCTGCACCACTGCCGTAAAGGCTACTCGATGCGCCTTTTACCACTTCAATGGTGGCAATTTGGTCTAGGGCCACGAGTCGTAAATCAAAATCCGATTCAATTTGAGAGGGATCGCTGACTACCACACCGTCGATGCGAATAAGCACCTGCCGGTTATTGCCCCCACGAATAAAATAGGACAAGTTTTGGCCAGGGTGTAGTTGTGCGCCCGATATATATATTCCGGCATATTGGTTAAGTAATTGCGCTAAAGAGATTCCTTTATTTTGAGCAATGGTTTCCGCGTTTATGTGTATCACAGCCTTGCCGCTGTTTTTTCTAGGTTTCGAAGTACGCGTATCCGAAACTACTACTTCGTCCAAAAGCTCTTGCGCATGGACGGTACTTATACATAGCATTGCTGCTAAAATGTATCGCATGGTTTAGTTGTTGTTGTACTAATGAACCGATTGTGCTTATCCCGAGCACGCACAGCATGATTCTCCTAGGCAGGTATCCTGACTTGTACTACTCAAATAAGCCTTCCCACCAGCAAATGGCTAGCAGTGGCTGAAGTATTGAGCGTTGCAGTACTTACAGTTGCGGGAACAGCAAAGGCTTTACACCTTTTTCCCTTTTCATCTTCGCATACGGAAGAACCTAAAAGCTGACACAAAATTAAGGTTTAGACCCTAGAAATAAAAGGTGATTATTGAAAAATATGTACCTTTGTTTCATAACAAACTACTATGTATTCAAGCAAGAAAGAAACTGTGCTGATTAGCTTTATTGTTGTAGCCGTTTTGGTGCGTTTGCTGCCTCACCCACCCAATGTAGCACCCATAACAGCCGTGGCTTTGTTTGCTGGCACGCATTTTGGCCGCAAGTACTGGGCGCTACTCATGCCTTTACTGGCCATGATGGTTACGGATATCTTTTTGGGCTTTTCGATGATTACCCCCATTGTCTACTTGGCTTTTACAGCCATTACTGCCTTGGGCTTCGTAATCAAAAAGATGCATCTGGGATCTGTGCTCTTAAGCAGCCTGTTGTTTTTTATAGTGACTAACCTAGGGGTTTGGTTTTTACACTACCCTCTTACTCCGGAAGGCTTTACAACGTGCTTTACTCTCGCCATTCCATTTTTTGGCTATTCAATATTAGGCGATTTGTTCTTTAGCGCTGCCCTACTCTTTGGCTATCGCTATGCGGCAAAACGCTTGCAATTGGCTTAAAGCCAGTGTTGCCTTATGCAAACCTTCTCATTTAATCACCTAGCACTAGCGGTTAAGGACGTAGCATCTTCAATTGCCTTTTACCAGGCGGTATTTGGCTTAGGTGAAATCGAAAACACGGCATCAAACTCCAAAACCAGGTGGCTGTCTTTGGGCGAAGGCAAAGAGCTTCACCTCATACCCCGACCCGAAGCAGAACTAAAAACACACAAGGCCGTTCATTTTGCTATGGCGCTAGATGACATGGCGTCTTTTATCGAACACTTAAAAAGCCTAAACATCAGCTTTTGCGATTGGCCCGGTAACTCTGACCAATACAACATCAGAAAAGATGGCATCAAACAGTTGTACTTTCAAGACCCCAACGGATACTGGATTGAAGTCAATGATGCAAATGCCATTGCCTAACACATTTTGAATGTAATTTGGTCGCACTGCCAATCTTAAGGATATTGTATTTAAAAATTTGAACTGAAATTTTTGGCGCTTTTCGTTCTATAAGCACCTCACAACATTCGCTTTAGGTAAATCGATATACGCTCGAAATATATGCTATTTCATTGATTTCTAGAAAGATACTTCAAATCACTAAAAATGGATATACGAACCACATAAAAATGGGATATACGCAATGCGTATATTTAGGTGTTGGGCATAATTTGAAAACAACATAGATGAAATTTGAAAAGCTAATTATAAATGATTGGAAACATTTTGAAAAACTTGATATTGATTTTCATCCTAACTTGACAGTTTTAACTGGAGCAAATGGTTCAGGAAAAACAACTATATTAAATTTTTTAGCGAAGCATTTTGGTTGGAATATTAATGAATTAGCTACACCTAACAATGGCTATGAGTAATTGCTTGTTCTCGCCTACTTCTGAAAATCCTTGTTTCGACAAGCTCAACAACAGCGGATTTTCAGTTTGGTGTGCACTTGCAAAGTTAAATGCTAACCCACGCAACTACTCATAGCCATTGTTAGGTGTAATTTGAAAATCGCGATAAATTTGGATCTTTTACCAAAAATTGGTAAATTTGAGCAAATTATTGAAATATGAAAAATACATCTGTATCACTTGGTAATTATTTTGACCAATTTGTGAGTTCACAAGTTTCTGTTGGAAGATATAAAAATGTGAGCGAGGTAATTCGTGCTGGACTTCGACTTTTGGAAAATGAAGAAAGTAAAGTGATTGCTTTAAGAAATGCAATCCAAGAAGGACTTAATAGTCCAATAGTAGAAGATTTCGACTTTGAAAAAAATCTAGAAAGATTAAAAGCTGAAAAAAGAAAGAATGGCTAAAGTTGTTTTAAGACAAGAAGCCATAGATGACTTAAATAACATTTGGGACTATACTTACGAAAAATGGTCGGAAAAACAAGCTGACAAATATTATGCAACTATAAAACTTGCTTGCAAAGGAATTGGAGATAATCCTGATGCGGGAAAAGAATATTTTGGAGTAATTGAAAATTTACTCGGCCTTAAATCTGGGAAGCATATAATATTTTACGATTTGATTTCTGAAGATAGAATTGAAATCATAAGAATATTGCACGAAAGAATGGATTTGAAAAATAGATTATCCGAATAAAAACTACACCTAACAACGTATAAAAATAATGGCGGAATTCTTGCAAAAACAAAGAATATTAACAATAATAAACTTTGGTCTAAACTGAAAAGTATGTGATCTTAAATCCGCCACTATTCTTATACGAGCCCGTTAGCGGTCAGCTTAGGACGACTTACCACAAATTATTGAACGGATAAGAGAAAAACAGATGACAGAACTTTTAAGAATAGTTTTACCGATTTACTTTATTGTTTGTCTTGGAGTTGCTTTCGTCCTAAAATCTGTTATCGTAGCAAAACGTATTGGCAAAAATCCTCTTGTTTTACCAAAAGACGATAGTACCTATGGACTTATCGGACTTTACTTCAAACTGACATTGATAGCAATGTTTATTTATGTTATTGTTTACGCTTTGTTTCCGAATTGGCACGAAAAGTTCTTTCCAATCACAGAACTTGATAAACAGACTATAAAATATATTGGACTTGCAATTCTTTTTGTTTCGTTGGTTTGGACAGTCATTGCACAAGGACATATGAAAAATTCTTGGCGTATTGGCATTGACTCAGACACAAAAACAGAATTGATAACAAGTGGGCTTTTTGCATTTTCGCGAAACCCGATTTTTTTCGGAATGATTTTAAGTTTAGTCGGACTTTTCTTGACAACACCAAACGCATTGACAGTATTGTTTTTGGCTTTGGGCTACGTTCTTATTCAAATACAAATCCGACTAGAAGAAGAATTTTTGACTAAAGAACACGGACAAGATTATATGATCTATAAACAAAAAGTAAGGCGATTCATATGAAAATAGCCGAACCGATAACAAAAGATATACAGCATTGCTTCCTGTCGTCAGCAACGACCGCATTTCTAAACCGTTAAGCCCCTACTACCCAATTACACCAGAGCCAATCAACTCATTGTCTAGGTACCAAGCAGCAAACTGCCCAGCAGCAATGGCCGATTGGGGGGCATCAAAAACAAGGTACATCCCAGCTGCTGTCGGATGGAGTGTGGCTGACGCCAAAGGCTGTCGGTAACGTATACGTGCCTGAACAGCCAAGGGTTGATCCGTTTGCAAGTCAGGGCGTATCCAATGTACATCGGCTTGATCTATCCACAAAGCAGTGCGGTATAAGCCCGGATGGTCTTTGCCCTCCCCTACGTAAATGCAGTTTTTTTGCACGTCTGTTGCCAAAACAAACAGGGGTTCCTTGGTGCCACCAACCGCCAAGCCCTTGCGTTGGCCAACGGTAAAAAAATGTGCGCCATTGTGTGTGCCTACGATTTTGCCATCAGCAGTAGTATAGGCAAACTTCTTTGCCAAGCCAGCAGGCGTATTTTCTGGTGTTTGGGCATACATGGGATGCGAAGCTGGTACTTGAATAATATCCCCCTTTTTGGTGGCAAGCTTTTGTTGTAAAAAATCGGGTAAACTTACCTTGCCCACAAAGCACAAGCCTTGGGAATCGCGCTTTTCAGCCGTTACCAACCCTTGTTCAGCTGCAATGTTACGCACTTCTTTCTTTTGCAACCCACCAATAGGAAACAAGGTTCTGGCAAGTTGCGCTTGGCTAAGCTGACATAAAAAATAAGACTGGTCTTTATTGGCGTCTGCGCCTGCGAGTAGTTGGTAGGTAGGCACTTCGACAAGCTCAGTGCCCTCGACAAGCTCAGTGCTTCTCGGAACGTTTTTAGCAAGATAGGTTGCTGAGCCTGCCGAAGTAACCGTTTCTTTCCGACAATAATGGCCCGTTGCCACGTAGTCCGCGCCCAGAGAAAGAGCGATATCCAAAAACACATCAAATTTGATTTCACGGTTGCACAACACATCGGGGTTTGGTGTGCGTCCTCGTTGGTATTCAGCAAACATATAGTTCACAATGCGCTCTTTATACTGCTTACTTAAATCAACGGTCTGAAAGGGAATACCAAGCTTTTCGGCCACCAACATCGCATCGTTGCTGTCTTCTAGCCAAGGGCAATCATCTGAGAGGGTTACCGAGTCATCGTGCCAATTTTTCATAAACAAACCAATGACCTCATAGCCTTGTTGCTGCAACAAGTAGGCAGCAACACTGGAGTCTACACCACCAGAAAGTCCAACAATGACACGTTTGTTTTGCATGGCACAAAGGTAAGCAGGATATGTGAGTTCGTCAGGACTATGCCTAGCGGAAGGGTTTATTTAAGCTTTTTTTGACGTTCAGCTTCTTCCATCAATTCAGACATCTTACGCTGAAAACGGTTTTGCTTCTTGGGTTTCTTTTTGTTTTCTTCAATCTGTGCATGGATTTTGTCCTGATCGATGATCACATTTTTAATCACCAACATGATTCCAATCATCAAGACGTTGGAAACAAAATAATACAAACTAAACCCACTGGCATAATTGTTAAAGAAAAACAACATCATCACAGGCATCAAATACATGATATACTTCATGTTGGGCATGCCCGGTTGTGAAGGTTGCATTTGCTGTCCTGCTGTCATCTGGGTATAAAAGAATATTGCTATGGAAGCCAATAAGGGAAACAAACTAACGTGATCGCCATAGAAAGGAATGCTAAACGGAAGTTCTGCAATCATATCATAAGAGGACAAGTCTTCTGCCCATAAAAAAGACTTACCACGCATTTCGTATGCGATTGGAAAGAAATAGAACAAGGCAAAGAAAACCGGCATTTGAATCAATGCGGGAATACAACCTGCCATTGGGCTAGCCCCAGCTTTGCTGTATAACTTCATCGTCTCTTGCTGACGCTTAGTGGCGTCATTTTTATATTTTTCGTTTAAGGCCGTTATTTCGGGACGCAGTACCCGCATTTTGGCTTGAGAAACATACGATTTGTATAGCACCGGCGAAAGCACCAAACGCACAATAATGGTCAATAAAATGATGGCAATTCCTTGGGGAACTACGCCAGACAACAAGCTAAACAATGGGTAGAATACCGAGCGGTTTATCCAACCAATAAGCCCCCAGCCAAAAGAAATACTTTCATATAGGGATTCGTCATAGGTTTTTAAAACTTCGTAATCGGTTGGGCCCATATACCAATCAAAATTGGCTTGAAAACGATTGCGACTATAAGGCAATGTGGTTTCAGTCATAAACGACTTAAGGAATTCGGACTCTTCTTCTTCCTCATCTGTTATGGTAGATGACATAACTGCAGCTACTTCAAATGGATTTTCTGGAATAAGGATACTGCTAAAAAAATGCTGGCGGTACGATACCCACCCGACGTTTTTGAGGTCTTCATCATCATCTCCTGCAGCAGACAGCGTACTGTATTTATCAGCCTTATGATTGTAGGCAAGCTGTGTATAACGGTTTTCGTATTGGGCACTTTTCGCATGACGGAAGCCATCCATACGCCATGAAAAGGCAGCAGGAATAGTAGGGTCCAAAGCGCCTTCTATACCTTCGGCAACAACTTCAAAACCAAAGCGATATCCTTCCTTAGGTAAGGTATATACCAATTCTATATAACCATCGGAATCAAGTGGTGCACGCAAACGCAATTCCTGACCCGCTGATGTGGTGCTTACTGAGGGAGTAAACATCATAAATTTTGTTTGAAATAACTGACCTAAAACCGTCGTGAAGGCGATGTTCAAGGAGCTGTTATCATTGTTGATCAAATACAAGGGATCGTCTTGATAATTGACCAAATCTTTTAGGGCAACCCGTGTCATCACACCCCCTTTTGTAGAGATATCAATAGAAAGCACATCATTTTGAAGGCTAAGTGTATCGGTAACAACACTAACCGCTGCTGCCTCAGGAGCATCTTGCTCGGCTGTATCTGTAGCAAGGACCTGCACAGGTTCTTGTTGTTCCACTGCTGCCGTGTCGTTAACTGTCGTTTCCAAATCAGGAACAGGCTGATTGTACATCATCCAAGTGAATATGCCAAAAATAAGCAGCATTCCTATGATTTGTAAAGGGTCTATTCGCCGATCTTCCATGTTAAATTTTTATTTATTTGCGTAGGTATTACAAGCTTCCACAAAAGCTGAAAAAAGCGGATGTGGCTCAAGAACTGTACTTTTATATTCGGGGTGGTATTGCACACCAACAAACCAAGGGTGCGCATCAATTTCTACAATCTCTGCCAAGCCTGTTTTTGGATTAACTCCTGTGGCTGTAAGACCATTTTTGGCTAAATCCGCTAGGTAGGCATTGTTTAATTCGTATCTGTGGCGGTGGCGCTCGCTGATATCATCAGTCTTATATATATCGTGCACACGACTACCTGCAGTAAGTGTACAATCCCAAGCGCCAAGACGCATGGTACCGCCTTTCTCCTCTACGTTTTTCTGTTCATCCATCAAACTTATCACAGGATGTGGTGTGTTTTCGTTCATTTCAGTAGAGTTGGCCTCAGAAAGCCCCAGAACGTTGCGTGCAAATTCAATTACAGCCATTTGCATGCCCAAACAAATTCCAAAAAATGGAATGTTGTTTTCACGTACATACTTTATGGCCCATATCTTTCCTTCAATTCCTCTTGAGCCAAACCCTGGAGCAACCAACAAACCGTGTAGGTCTTTGAGTTGTTCCTCGCAATTGTCAACGCTAAGGTGTTCAGAATGTATGGATACAACCTCCACCTTTACTTCATTAGCGGCTCCTGCGTGAATAAAGGCCTCCAAAATGGACTTATACGAATCTTGTAATTCTACGTACTTCCCCACCAGTCCAATACGAACATGGTTTTTAGGGTTTTTGTGTCGAGATAAAAAGGCTTTCCACTTTGTTAAGTCAGGCTCCAAGTTATCTGGTAAGGCCAAGGTTTCGAGCACAACACGATCCAACCCTTCTTCTTGCATAAGCAAAGGAACGTCATAAATGGTATTGGCATCAATGGATTGAATTACTGCCTCGCGTTTTACATTGCAGAACAAGGCCAGTTTGTTTCGAATATCTTCAGACAGCTCATATTCTGTACGACAAACCAAAATATCAGCGTTGATTCCGCTTTCCATCAAGGTTTTAACAGAGTGTTGGGTGGGTTTTGTCTTTAATTCGGCTGCTGCAGAAAGGTAAGGCACCAGTGTTAGGTGAATAACAATACAGTTTTCTCGACCCAGCTCCCATCGCAATTGACGCACAGCTTCGATATAAGGTAACGATTCAATATCCCCTACCGTACCGCCTATTTCAGTAATGACCACATCGTAATCACCCGATTCGCCAAGCTGCTGCATGCGTGCTTTGATTTCATTGGTAATATGGGGTATAACCTGAACTGTTTTACCTAAAAACTCACCACGGCGTTCCTTTTGAATGACGCTTTGATAGATGCGTCCTGTAGTCACATTGTTGGCTTGAGAAGTACGTACATTTAAAAAACGCTCGTAATGCCCAAGATCTAAATCGGTTTCAGCGCCGTCATCTGTAACAAAACACTCGCCGTGTTCGTATGGATTTAAGGTTCCAGGGTCTACATTAATGTAGGGATCAAATTTTTGAATGGTGGCTTTTAGGCCACGTGCCTGAAGTAAGTTGGCTAATGATGCGGAAATAATGCCTTTTCCAAGTGAGGAGGAAACGCCCCCTGTAACAAAAACGTATTTGGCTTTAGGCATAAATCTTATTCATTTTAAGTGGCAAAAATACAAAGAATAAACTACCTAACATGCAAGGAATCTGCTGGAGGCTTTATGGGCGTTATTTCAATGGTTTCAAAGCCTTGATGTTGAACCAAATACGTAGCGGTATTTCGATAACCTCCTTTTGGGTTGGGCTGGTAATCAAATCGGTATTGAAGCTGATCCAAAACACCCAACGTTAAGCCGTCTATTAACTTTCTTTTGGTGGCTATTCGAAGGGAAGCATCCACCATAACATCAAAACCTTTCACAGCAGTCCGGCTGGGCACCTTCCCATATCGGTCTTTAAATGATGCGTCAAACTTAAGGCGTAAGCTATCGCGTTTTTCTAAAAAATGATTGGGGTATGAAAAGTGGATATTACCCAAATGGGCTTGAGAAATGTTTTTATCGTCATAGGCTGGTGAGCGGAAATGCGTTAACAATTGTACCTGGCGCGCTTCCGAAGACTGGGCATTCAACATGGAAGTCATACTGGTCACCAAATTTAAATTTTCGGTTTCCAAAAAAACCCAATTTGGCCTAGTCGGTGTCAATAATGAGTCCACTACATCAGGCTTGATAAAACCAAACTTTTCGTCTGGGGGCAGCACTTCTGCCAAAGGGAACTGCTCCTTTAAACGCTGTGCTGTTTGCTTATTTTTGGAGTCTGCAATAATCAACACACAAGGGTTTTCATATTGTGCGTCCAAAGAATCCACATAACTCATCATGCGTTTGGCAAGTGACTTTTTACTGGGAATCGTATTGATAAGCATTTTACGGGGCTGAATCTCACGCGTAGTCAAAGGGGAAATAACCGGCACGTTAAAAAAGCTCATGGCTTGTGCCATCCTGCTTACGTTGGCAGGTGTAAAGGGGCCTATAACAGCGTCATAAGCAGTAAAGTCTTCTTGATTGAGCAGCTGCTCAATTATATGCAACTGCCCCTCAGAGTCAAAAATAGAGAGCTCAATACTCAAACCTGCCTTGTTCAGACTATCGACCGCATGCAACATACCTGAATAAAAGTCAAGCGAGACCGTTGTTAGGTTGCGTTCTGAAAGGGTCTTATTTGTTTGATCTATGGAATCTAACTCAATTCTAGAAAGTCGAAACGGAGCTAAAAAAGCAATGCGCACTACAGGAGTAACAAAAGTACTATCCCATAAACTGGTTTTTATTGGTTCGAATTCACCAACAGCGCTTGAATCTACTGCTTGCACTTTTGGGATTTTTAAGACCATCCCTACCATAAGTCCAGTAGCTTCTAGACTTGGGTTAAGGGCTTCCAAATCAGATTTGCTCAATCCCAATTTTTCTTTGAGACGGAAAAAACCTTCTTTGGGCTGAACAGTGTAATAGTCAAATTGTGCCGCAATTTCTTCAGCAGTTTTTGAAGGCACTGTAAGCATACTTCCAACAGAAAGTGTATCGCCTAATTGGGGGTTTAACACCCGGAGGGAATCTACTGAAATACCGTAGTTGTAGGCAATTCGCCAGAGAGTTTCCTTGGGCTGTACGCTGTGGGTTGCTGTTTTGGGTTGCGCTGGAGCAACAACAACTTTTGTTTTATACCTCGGTATTTTGAGTTTGTCACGTTTGCGTATACCCGCTTTAGCAGTAGGGTTGTAGATCACGATTTGATCTGGCGTAATATCGTAGCGCATTGCGATACGCTCTAGCGTTTCTTTCTTTTTTACTTTATGAATGATAAAGTGAGACACTTCTGGCTCTTGAGCATTGCCAAGCAAGCCAAACAAAAGAAAAGTGAGTAGTAACAAAAGCTTACTCCCACTCAATTGTTGCAGGGGGTTTTGAACTGATATCATAAACGACACGATTGATTCCCGGGACACGGTTAATGATTTGGTTAGAAATTTCTTGTAAGAAAGCATTTGGCAAATGTACCCAATCTGCCGTCATTCCGTCAGTTGAAGTTACGGCTCTTAGAGCAACGCACTTTTCATAGGTGCGTTCATCTCCCATAACCCCGACAGACTGCACAGGCAACAGCATAACGCCTGCTTGCCAAACATCGTCGTACAAGCCGTGTTCACGAAGCCCTTGAATAAACAAGGCATCTGCTTCCTGTAACATACTTACCTTTTCAGCTGTTATATCACCTAAAATGCGAATAGCAAGACCAGGTCCAGGAAATGGATGACGACCAAGAATTTCTTTTGGCATTTCAAGAGTAGCGCCAACGCGACGTACCTCATCTTTAAACAACATTTTAAGCGGCTCTACTACTTTGAGTTTCATAAAGTCGGGCAATCCACCTACGTTGTGGTGTGATTTGATGGTAGCAGAAGGACCGTTTACAGAAATCGACTCAATAACATCTGGGTAAATAGTTCCTTGAGCAAGCCATTTTGCGCCTTCGACCTTATGCGCCTCATCGTCAAAAACATCTATAAAAACCTTACCAATGATTTTTCGCTTGGTCTCTGGGTCACCCTCCCCTGCCAAAGCATCTAGGAATTGCTTGGAAGCATCCACCCCCTTAACATTCAATCCCAAACCTTTGTATTGCTCCAACACCTCGTCATATTCGTTTTTGCGCAACAATCCATTGTTGACAAAAATACAGTGTAGGTTAGGGCCAATAGCCTTGTGCAATAAAATAGCAGCTACAGACGAATCCACACCGCCACTAAGACCCAAAATCACCTTATCTTGACCCAACTGCTCGCTTAGTGTAGCTACTGTAGTTTCTACAAAAGCATCTGATGTCCAGTCGGGATTAATACCGGCTATATCAACCAAAAAGTTTTGTAGCAACTGCTTGCCATCAGTTGAATGATATACTTCTGGATGAAATTGAATACCATAGGTCATGTCGTTGTCCATAACATAAGCGGCATTGGCAACATCAGAAGTAGATGCCAATTGCGTTGCATGCTCAGGTAATTTTTTAATGGTGTCGCTATGACTCATCCACACTTGTGATTCGAGTGGAATACCTTTGGTAAAGGCATGGGGTGCTACTTGTGCCAATCTAGCTCGACCATATTCTCTTGTATCAGAAGGGGCTACTGCGCCGCCATTGAAATGCGCCAAATATTGCGCACCATAACACACTCCAAGTAGGGGTACTTTGGATCTGATTTTTCTCAAATCAGGATGTGGCGCATCCTCAGCACGAACCGAATACGGAGATCCTGAAAGGATAACGGCTTTAAATGTATTGATGTTTTCAGGGATTTTGTGAAAAGGGTGAATTTCACAAAAGATGGAGAGTTCTCGAACCCTTCGGGCAATCAGCTGCGTGTATTGAGATCCGAAATCGAGGATTAAAACTTTGTTATGCATATGCAAAAATACAACTAAACTTCAATGAAGCAGAACCGCTTATCAATAGTTTTTAACAGGTTATGGGTATCCTATTTGAATGATTGCCAAACCATTTGATGCGGTAGACAAAGTCGCTTTTAATTCATTTGTGAAATTGGCCAAGCCAGCATCTAAAACAAAAGCAGAAAAATGAGCTGTTCGCTCCTGCAATCTGTCGTTTGGAAATAAATCGTTTCGAATGTCATTGGCACGCACCACCTCGTCTTGCAGTTTTTTTCGCTGTGCCTTTAAGAGGCGGTTTTCGAGTTTATCCAAACCCTTGAGCTGCTTTTTCTCCTGTGCCTCAACTGCTCCCAAAAAGGATTTATCCGTTAGTGAGGCCAAGTGATAAAAGGCCTTAAAGTTGTCTTTAAGCAATTCACGTTGGGAAGAAAAGTCGATGTCGATATCACTAATTTGACGTACACGCTTGTTGATAAAAGCCGCTGTTGGTAAAAATAAGTCGGCTATGGGCAGATGTAGCTTATTGCATTTTTTGACTTGTTTTTCAGACATCAACAAAACGGTAGTACGGTGCTGCAGTAGTGGATATGGAATGTCAAATGCCTCAAAAGCAGTTTTTAGTTGAAGCCAATAAGCCAACTCACCTCCACCGCCAACATAGGCAATATTTGGCAGTACACTCTCCTGGTACAAGGGACGCATAAGTGCATTAGGAGAAAAGCGTTCTGGGTACTTTTGAATTTCTTCACATAAACTTTGGAGTGTCCATGTAGCTGGATTTTCTGTAGTACCAAAGTCATCTTCATCTTTTGTAATACGCAAGCGCTTGTTGTCAAACAGGTAGAAAACATTGATTGCCCTTGGATTGACCTGGGGCTTAAAACCCTTGATTGACTTTTTTAAGGAGTTATTGGTTTTGTGTACCGCCGTTTGGGTAATGTTTTTGCTTACTTCAGCCTGAAGCACTGGAGCAAACAACGATTTCAAGGCCGTATCGTCACCATCAATCACTACGACACCATGTGCTCCAAAAAGCTGATGTACCAATCGTCGTGTTGCATTGGCCAGAGTATTTTCTTGCAGGTAGCATTCAGAAAATAGGGCTAGCAATTCTTTTCCTTGGTCAGTGCTCGTAAAGTAGGGAGTTAACGTCTTTAAAACAGTCTCTAGACCCGTTGTAGGCATCCGCCCCACAGCACCAGAGGCAGTTGCCTCCCACCTTACTTTTTGTTCGCCCAAAAAGAAGTGATTTATTTCTTCAAAATCGTGATCTTCAGAGGCCATCCAAAATACAGGCACATATTGATGCTTGTTATCTGCATCTTGAATGCGTGCTGCCAAATTGATGACATCCAAAATCTTATACCAAAAATACAAGGGACCCGTGAAGATATTCAACTGATGTCCCGTGGTTATTGTGACTGCGTTGGGTGCTAACAATGCATCTATTTGTGTACGTGTTTTCGCATCAGGATCAAGGTGTTTATATTGCTTGTGCAACACGTCAACCAATGTGTTTCGTTTGGATTGGTCAAATGAAGTAGCCCTTTTGGATGCAGCTCGAGTAGCTGCTGGAATTGAAACCAACCCGTTATGAAAGGACTTTAAGGAAGCGTCGTTTTGCAACAATTGCTGCATCAAGGGCGAATAAACCCCTTTATGATATCCCAACGACTCGATTAGCTTCATAAGACAAAAGTAGTCAATGTAAGAAACTATTGTGCAGGAACCGCCTCTAAGTCAAAGTCTTGTGCGGCTGTTATGGTTAGATTAGCAAAATCTCCAACCTTGAGGTAGTGTTCGCGGGCATCTACCCAAACTTCGTTATCCACATCTGGCGAATCAAACTCTGTACGACCAACAAAACGATTCCCTTCTTTTCTATCGATAACACAACGCAAGGTTTTGCCCACCAAGGCTTGGTTTTTTTCCCAAGAAATATGGGCCTGGATTTCCATCAATTCGTTAACACGAGCTTGTTTTACTTCAGCAGGCACATCATCTACCAACGTATGGGCGTGAGTGTTCTCTTCATGACTGTACTGAAAACAGCCCAAACGCTCAAAGCGCATTTCCTTTACCCATGACTTAAGCAATTCAAAATCTGCTTCCGTTTCACCGGGATAACCTAAAATAAGCGAGGTGCGAATGGCCATTTCTGGTACTGCAGCCCTAAAACGCTGGAGTAAAGCCGTTGTTTTCTCTTGTGTTGTTCCACGACGCATAGACTTCAAAAGATGATCTGAAATATGCTGTAATGGAATATCGATATAGGAACATACTTTGGGCTCCGTTGCAATAACCTCCAATACATCTTCTGGAAATCCTGATGGAAAGGCATAGTGTAAGCGAATCCATTCGATGCCATCAACTGTTGTCAGTGCACGCAGTAAATCCGCCAAACGACGTTTTTTATAAAGGTCTAGCCCATAATAGGTGGAATCTTGAGCGATAATGATCAACTCCTTTACCCCATTTTTAGCAAGACCTTGAGCTTCTTTAACCAAATCTTCAATAGGCTTTGAGCGATGTGCTCCACGCATAAGGGGAATGGCACAAAACGAACAAGGTCGGTCGCAACCTTCTGATATTTTGAGGTAGGCGTAGTTTTTTGGTGTAGTGGTGAGGCGTTCACCCAATAATTCATGGCGGTAATCTGCTCCTAGTGCCTTTAGCAAAAGGGGCAAGTCGGTGGTGCCAAAATAGTCATCTACATCTGGGATTTCAGCCTCCAAATCATCTTTGTAGCGCTCACTTAAACAACCCGTAACAAAGAGCTTATCAATTTGACCTGTTTGTTTTTGCTCGGCAAAAGACAATATGGTATTAACCGATTCTTCTTTAGCATTTTCAATAAAACCGCAAGTATTTACAACGACAATATTACCTTGTTGTTCATGTACTACGTCTTTATCACTTGCTTTGAGTTGGCCCATAAGCACCTCGGAGTCATAAATGTTTTTAGAACATCCTAGAGTAACGACATTGATTTTATTTTTTTTGGTTGATTTTGTCCGCATATTATTGGTACCCTTCTGGTGATTTTCTATGATTGGAAATACGTTCATAAGCAGCGCCTAAGCTCAAGAGTTTTACCTCACTGAAAGATGGTGCTATAAATGTAAGGTTAGCAGGCTCTCCATCATCAGCATAGCCCATAGGAATGGTTAAACACGGGTAAAATGCAATAGCAGCGTGACCAGCGTAATAATTATTCTTACTAAGTATGGCATCGAGCTGGTATTTAGCAATGGGATCTTGAAAAAAGCCTAAAGCAGCTGTATTTAGCTTTGAAATGGTTGTTTGTAAACCTTCTTCCGTAATGCTGTCGGCAATAACACCGTCTAGGCGTTTTTGGGAATAGGGCATATAAAGCAGGCTGTCTTGCTTATTAAAATCAATAATTGCTGTCACATTTATAGTTGCAAAATCTGCAGTTGACGCGTTTTTAAAATACGCTGGGATGTCTCGCTTCATGTCGCCATTAAGAATTGATGCAAATCCAGTAAGCGTAATTTTTTTGGGGGTAAACTCAATTACCTCTGCACCTGCAGCTCTTAAGTCTTCAACTGCATTTCGATAAAGAGAGTCTGCCGCTAAAATATTGGTCATGGCACCAAGTCGTATTCCAGAAAGTGAAGGCTCAACATAGCTGTCTAGAATAGCTGTTAAACGCGGAGCTCGCAATGTAACCTTGTCTTGTGGATCAGGGCCTGCAATAGCATCTAGCAATATGGCAGTATCTGCGATGCTTTTGGTCATGGGTCCAGAAGTGTCTAAGGTGCTAGATATAGGCACTATTCCCGTTCGGCTAACAAAACCAATAGTGGGTTTTAGCCCTACAACAGCATTTTGGCTAGATGGAGATAATATAGAGCCTGATGTTTCGGAACCTAAGGCGGCTACGGCATAATTCGCAGCCACGGCCACGGCACTGCCTGAACTTGAACCTCCTGTTTCAAAAATTCTTCTGCCATAGGGATTTAGGGTCTGGCCGCCAACAGCACTGTAACCAACAGGACAACCGTCGCAGAAATAATAGGCCCATTCACTCAGATTTACTTTTCCTAAAATCAATGCGCCTTTGTTTTTCAGTTGTTTTACAACAAAAGCATCTTCGTCGGGGATATGATTTGCTAAAATTGCAGCCCCAGCGGTGGTAGGCATATTTGCGGTATTAATATTGTCTTTCAGTAAAATAGGCATTCCATAGATGGGATGCATATCCGCAGCGGCTTGCCTGTCCTTTTGCTTGGCCTCATTAATAATATTGGGGTTAAGGGCTAGAACAGCGTGCAAGGTGGTTTGGGGATTAGACTCTAAAAGGCGAATACGATATAAATAGAATTTAACTAAGCTTTCGTAGGACAGCTTTCCGCTGGCTATATGACGCTGTAGTGTTGGAATATCTTGCTCAATAATCAGCGGTTTTAAAGCGTCATAGGTAGTGTCAAAACCACGTAATTCCTTTTCAAATGGTGCCCACATAGCATCTTTGTCTAAAAACGTAGACTGAATGAGCTTGTAGCGCATTCTCGCAATTTCGTGATCGGCATTTTGAGCTAATTCTGCAGATTCGTCATATGGTTGCCAATATTCACGTGAGGCAGTAGTACAAGAGAATACCAACAGCATAAACACTACGCTTAACATTGTTTTCATGGACTCGTTTTTTGAAATAGTGAATCTAAAAATGCCTTGGTTTCAAATGGAATTAAGTCATCTATACCTTCCCCCACACCAATATAGCGAATGGGTACATCAAGTTCATCAGAAATACCGATTACAACTCCACCTTTTGCAGTGCCATCTAACTTGGTTAGTATAAGCCCAGAGATCGTTGTTGCTTCTGCAAATAACTTAGCCTGCATAAAGGCATTTTGCCCTGTACCGCCATCCAACACCAACAAGGTTTCGTGTGGTGCTTCTGGAATGATTTTTTTAACCACCCGTTCAATTTTAGCCAATTCTTGCATCAAGTTGGTATTGTTGTGCAACCGTCCAGCAGTGTCGATAAACAGTACATCTACCTGTTCTTTCATGGCGCGTTCAACAGCTGTAAATGCCACTGAAGCAGGATCACTGCCTTCCTGTAAGCTAACAAAGGGAACTTGAGCTCTTTCGGACCAAAGTCGCAATTGATCAATTGCGCCTGCACGAAAGGTGTCTGCAGCAGCCAGCATTACTTTTTTACCTTGTTGTTTGTATTGATGCGCCAACTTACCTACAGTAGTCGTCTTGCCTGCGCCGTTAACACCAACAACCAATATAACCTGCAAGCCGTCCTGATCGGTTGAGAGCGATGGGTTGTTATCGGTAAACAAGGTAAATATCTCATCATAAAGCAGCTGATCCAACTCTTCGGCTTTTATGAATTTATCTTTGGCTACGCGTTGTTCTAAACGGTCTATGATTTTTTCAGTAGTGGCTACCCCTACGTCGGAGGTAATAAGTATTTCTTCAAGTGCTTCTAAAAAATCGGCATCTACCCTACTTTTTCCGAGCACTACTTTTTTCAGTCGTTCTGTCCAAGCTTTTTTTGTTGCCGACAAACCGGATTGAAGTTTCTTAGATGATTTTGAAAAAAGCCCCATGGGTTAAAGGTACGTTTTGAGAATAAAAAAAGCCACAAGATTGTGGCTTTTTGATCGTTTATATGGTTGGTTTTACTTTTTAGACAACCAGTCATTCACCAATTCAGGTGCTAAAATGGTTTCTACGTATGTATATGCGCCAGATTTTTCACTACGCACCATTTTAATGGCTTTCGTAAGACGCTTTGATTTTGTTTGTAAGGTTGCTACTGTTTTCTTAGCCATAATTACTTAATTTCTTTGTGAACCGTCATACGCTTTAGAATCGGGTTGAATTTTTTAATTTCAATACGATCTGGCGTGTTTTTTTTGTTTTTGGTGGTAATGTAGCGAGAAGTACCTGCAAGACCTGAGTCCTTGTGCTCTGTACATTCCAAAATAACTTGAACGCGATTTCCTTTTTTAGCCATGACGTGCCTTATTTAATAAGTCCTTGTGCGCGTGCTTCTTTCAAAACAGCAGGAAGACCCTTTTTGTTAATGGTTTTAAGCGCCGATGTTGAAAGCTTGAGTGTTATCCACTTGTCTTCTTCAACAAGGTAGAAACGCTTCTTGATAAGGTTAGCACCAAACTTACGCTTGGTTTTATTCATGGCATGCGATACGTTGTTCCCAACCATCGCCTTTTTGCCCGTTAATTCACATACTTTCGACATGACATCTTTTTTAACAGGGTGCAAACTTAGGAAAATATGGTGTGTTAAAAAAATTTTTTGACTAAAGTTCAGATGCTATTTTATTATGCAACAACTCAAGCGCTTTATTTAATGTTTTACGCAAGTTACGCTCGCGGTGTTTTCCGAAGCAAAAAGTCTCTACATATTCGATGTCTGGAGCGATGATAGCAATGACCACGGTGCCAATTTCCACATCAGCATCGCCCTTGGTGGGGCCGAAATTTCCTGTGGTGGCAATGGCAACGTCTGCAGCCGTTTGGCGAATGACTCCCTTTGCCATGCTCAAAGCAACAGCTTCACTGACCACAGTAAAGCGTTCAATATCTCGTTTTGCTACACCTAACAGCAACTGTTTTACGTCAGTAGCATAACTCACTACCGAGCCCTTAAAAAAGGTTGAAGCCCCAGGATGCTGCGTAAACAAAGCGGCTAAAGCACCACCCGTACAGCTTTCAGCAGTTGCCAATGTCCAGCCTTTTTGATTCAGGGCTTTTCCAATTTGCATTTCAATGGGTAACTCAGCTTCAAAGCCCTTGATATAATCACCAATCAACGGATACAATTCGGCAAATAAGGCGTCTATTTCTTTGTGCAACAGGCCTTCATCATTCCCACGGGCAGACAAACGCAAACGTACTCTTCCAAGGTTAGGCAAATAAGCCAACTTAATGTGTTGAGGCAGGGCAGCTTCCCAATCGCTTATTTTTTCTGCAATGATGCTTTCACCAAGGCCGTAGGTCATCATAGTCTTGTGCACACGAGCAGGCAAGGAAAAAGTTGCTTTTATTAATGGAATCAATTTCTTCTGCACCAAATGTTTCATTTCAAAAGGAACTCCTGGAAGCGATACAAATACGGTTTTATCTTTTTGCATCCACATACCCATGGCCGTTCCATGTGCATTGAACAATTGCGTACAGCTAGAAGGAAGCATGGCCTGCCCCCTGTTCAAATCATTTACGGGTGCTTTTACATATTTTTCAAACAACTCGTCAATATGCGCCATCACTTCCGGATAAAACACCAAGGAATCATCAAAATAAGTACATAAAGTATGTTTGGTAATATCGTCTTTGGTAGGGCCAAGTCCTCCGGTCATAACCACTAAATCAACCTGGTCTTGAGCCGTTGTGAACGCGTTTAAAATAGCGTCTTTATTATCGGAAATGGAATGTATTTGACGTACTTCAATGCCGATATTGTTCAGTGTTTTTCCGAGATAAGTAGCGTTGGTATCCACTACTTGGCCTATGAGAATCTCGTCGCCGATGGTAATGATGTCTGCCCGCATCTATTTGACAATTAATGAAAGGGCCTTTTGACCGTTTATATAACCCTCAAGACGGTCATTTTTATTGACCTGACTTACACCGGCTGGAGTTCCTGTAAAGAGGATATCTCCAATTTTAAGCGTAAAATATTGAGACACGTACGCAATAATTTCATCAATACTCCAAAGCATAAGGCTTGTGTCGGCTTCTTGTACTACCACATCATTTTTGCGAAGAGAAAAGGGAAGTTTACCCAGATCACCCAAAGCAGACTTATCAAACCATTTACCCACAAATGCCGATCCATCAAAAGCCTTTGCTTTTTCCCAAGGAAGCCCTTTTGATTTGAGTTGTTGTTGAACATCACGGGCAGTAAAGTCTATACCCAAACCTATTTGGTCGTAATATTTTTGTGCAAATTTGGTTTGAATGTGTTTTCCAATGCGATTGATGCGCACCAAAACTTCCACCTCATGATGCACCTCATTCGAAAATTCAGGAATAAAAAAAGGCAAGTTGGATTGTGCTATTGCGGTATCGGGCTTGATAAAAATTACTGGCTCATCTGGACGAACATTGTCTAGCTCATCTATATGGTCTGCATAATTTCTGCCAATACATATAATCTTCATGCGTTATTAAGGGTTTCTAAACGAATGGCCGTGAGTACTTTTTTAGTGTAGCGTGGGAAATCTGCGTTGAGTAACCAACTAAAATAGCCGGGTTCACGTTCCAATACCTCAACCACTTTTTTCCCTTTGTGTTTTCCGAAATTAAAGGCAGCATCTCCATCCGCATCAACTATAACCAAGCCTGCGAAATCAACACTTTTTCTACGGGTAGAAAAGGCACTTAATTTGGAAATATCGTTTTCGAGATCGTCGTATTTTTCAATTTGTGCTTTCAACACCTCATAAGTCGCATTGGTATCGGCCTCAGCGCTATGGGCATTTTCTAAATCTTTACCACAATAAAATGTATAGGCAGCCGATAGGTTTCGCTTTTCCATTTTGTGAAAAATAGTTTGCACATCAACCGTTAGGTGTTTTTTAAAATCCACATCAATTTCAGCGCGCAACATCTCTTCGGCTAACAATGGAATATCAAAGCGGTCGGAATTAAATCCTGCCAAATCAGAGCCTTTTATCATACTGTAGATTTCTTTGCTTAACTGTTTAAACGTAGGTTCATTGGCTACTTTTTCATCAGTAATTCCATGAACTGCTGTAGTTTCTGGGGGGATGGGCATCTCTGGATTTACCAGCCATGTTTTGGATTCTTTATTACCATTTGGAAAAACCTTTAAGATGGATATTTCCACTATGCGATCCTTAGCCACATTAACTCCTGTTGTCTCCAAGTCAAAAAAACACATCGGGCGTGTTAGCGAAAGTTCCATATTAAATTGTTTGAGATTCGTCCCAGTTTTCAATGCGTTGCTTTAAGCGCAATAGGAACATGCCTCCCATGGCACCATTAATAATACGGTGGTCATAACTATGTGACACCATCATTTGCTGACGTATGGCAATTACATCGCCATTTTCTGTTTCCAGCACCGCAGGAACCTTGCGGATGGCGCCTAGGGCCAATATTGCAAGTTGTGGTTGGTTGATGATAGGCGTTCCCGTAAGACTGCCGAACATCCCTACATTGGTTACTGTATAGGTACCACTTTGCACATCGTCGGGGCTTAGTGTATTGGTACGAGCATTTGAAGCAAGCTCGTGTACTTTTTTGGCCAGTCCAGTAAGGCTTAGCATATCGGCCTGTTTGATGACAGGAACAATTAAATTACCATCTGGTAAAGCCGTTGCCATGCCTAGGTTGATGTCTTTTTTCTTTATGATGCTTGTACCCTCTAGAACGGCATTTAGCAATGGGAACTCAGGCAGTACTTGTGCAACAAGATGCAAAAATATGGGCGTAAAGGTTAGTTTAACTCCATGTTGTTTAACAAATTGATTTTTTACTTTTTCACGCCAATTCCAGAGCTTGGTCACATCAATTTCAATAAATGACTGCACATGTGCCGAAGTTTTAAGGCTGTGCATCATATGATCAGAAATCATTTGCTCCATACGTGTCATGGGCACAACCTCATCTGAGTCGCTTTTTGCAAAAGACACTGTTGGTCTAGTAGCTGAAGTTTCGGCACTTGGTGAAGCAGCAACTCTGGGCTGAGTACTAGCTACAGGGGGAGCTTTTCTGTTTTTTATAAATGCCAAAATATCGGCTTTGGTCACGCGACCATCTTTTCCACTTCCTGGGACAGTAGCTAATTCTTGGTCTGAAATATTTTCTTCCTTGGCAATGTTTTTCACAAGAGGTGAATAAAACCGCTTTTGTCCTTCAACAACTGGAGTAACAGGATTAACCAAGGCTTGCGCTTGTTCCATGTATTGCTGAGGGCTGTCCGCCACTTTTTCAGGCACCTTGGGAGCAGATGGTGCTGGGGTAGGAATTGCCTTTGGAACAGCTGCTGGAGTCACGTCTTGGGTAACCTCCTCCGCTGTTTCAATTACAGCTAAAGGGGCATCAACACCAACAACAGCGTTAACAGGATGTAATATTTCTTTAATGACGCCTGCGTACTCACTGGCAACTTCAGAATCAACTTTATCGGTTGCTACTTCCACTACGGCTTCGTCAGCAGCAACAGTATCGCCTACTTTCTTTAACCATTGGGTGATGGTGGCTTCAGAAACGCTTTCGCCCATTGAGGGTAAAACAAGCTGATATATAGGCATGTTATTTTTTTTTCAAAAGTACAAATTAATCGTGGCTTTCGCTATGACATAACCAGCACCTCTCCCTTGGCATGACTTGAAATACTTCCAACGGCGTGACTTTTGTCTGAGCTCAAAAATTTATAAGAAAAGCCTTTTTTATGCACATTCATAAAAGCAATCATTTCAGCAAATGAAATGGTATCAGGGTCAAAAATAAGTTCAGTGCGTGTGTGTGGAATAACATTATCTAGTCCTGGGCTATGCATAAAAGGTATGTTTTTGTTTACACCAATCTCCAAGTTCAACTCTTTTGAAATCAACCAGTAGCAATAGGGCTGTTTTATCTTTTTTACAGAACGTTTCCCTCTAACTCGTTTTAAAAAACTAAAAGCATTCGTAGCGAATTTAATCCAAAGTTTTACAAATTTAGAAATCTTAAAATGTTTGGTATAAAAATAGTACAACGCCTCTCTGAACCTTTTTTGATAAGCAAAATCTTTGGGCGTACTCTCGCCTTTAAAGTGGATAATATTTATCCTAGGGTTGTAATAGTTTGAATACCCTAATTGTAACGAACGGTAGCTCAAGTCGTCATCCTCACAGTACATAAAGCACTCTTCATCAAAGCCATTAAGCGCACGATAATGTGATGTTTTCATAAACATAAAAGCACCGACCAAAACATCGGTTTCGCCAGCTTGATTTTCAGGTAGCTTTAAATTGTAATATTTTCCAAAAAATTGAGGAAAAATTTTAAACAACCCTGACACTTTGGTAAAGGCTACCCAAGGAGTGGGCACGCCCCTTTTTGATTCTTTTAAAAAGGTACCTGAACCATCAATAAGTTTAGGGCCCATGATGGCCACCTGCTTGTTGTTTTCCATGAAGGATATGGCGTCAACAAAGGTGTTCTCTGCCACTATGGTATCGGGATTTAAAATACACAAATACTCCCCTTTGGCATGGGATACACCAATATTATTCCCTATTGGAAACCCAACATTTTCTTTATTGGCAATACGTTTTACTTGTGGAAATTTAGCTTTTATCCAAGCCAAACTGCCATCGACAGAAGCGTTATCTACTACAATAATTTCAGCATCCAAATCTTTTGTAGCTGCAGCGACACTTTGTAAGCAGATATCAATAAAGTACTTTACGTTATAATTGAGAATAACAACGGATAATTTCATATGCTAATTTTTCATTGAAATTTCAAAGGGAATCCGTTGACTAATACTTCTTCCAAGCGTCAGTTCATCAGCATATTCAAGCTCGTCACCAACGCCAATACCACGTGAAATGGCAGAAAAGCGCAATTCAAACACGCTTAGCTTTTTAAAAATATAATAGTTTGTTGTATCGCCTTCCATGGTACTGCTTAGTGCAAAAATAATTTCATCTATGTTTTCTTGTTCAACGCGTTTTATCAAAGCATCTATTGAAAGTTGTTGTGGTCCTACGCCTTCCATAGGAGCAATTTTACCACCCAATACATGGTATAAGCCTTTGAATTGACCTGTAGATTCAATGGCCATAACATCCCTAATATCTTCAACCACGCATATAATATTGCGCTCCCGCATTGGGCTTGCGCAAATATTACATTGTTCGGCATCTGAGATATTATGGCACGTAATACAATAACGTATTTGCTCGCGCAATGTTGCAACAGCATCTGAAAGACGTACACTAAAATCTTTGGGTTGGCGTAACAAATGAAGCACAATTCGTAGTGCAGACCGTCTACCTATACCTGGAAGTTGTGCAATTTCATCTACTGCTTTCTGAACTAAAGAAGACGGAATTTCCATGATTCAAAAATACACTATTTAAACAATAGTCACATACGTTATATTTGACAAAAAAAAGAGATGACCGCTCATATGCTGGTGTTTTGTTTTTTGATCTATTTTGCTTTGCTCTACAGCACCTCGTATTTAGTAGGCAACAGCGATAGCAACACTAGCTTTTTTGCAGCCGACAAAAAGGCTCCTTGGTATCTGGTCGCATTTGGTATGATAGGCGCAACGCTTTCGGGAGTCACGTTTATATCTGTTCCTGGATGGGTTACCACTACCCAATTGGGCTATGTGCAAATGGTATTAGGCTATGCGCTAGGTTATTTGTGCATAGGCACGGTATTACTACCGCTCTACTATAAGTGGAATGTGGTTAGTATTTACACTTATTTACAACACCGGTTTGGTGAAAAAAGTTATAAAACAGGTGCCGCTTTTTTTATTCTATCCAGAATAACAGGCACTAGCTTTCGCCTATTTTTATTGTTAAAGGTATTGCATTGGCTCGTACTAGACGAACATAATATTCCATTCTGGCTGAGTGCAGCTGTAGCGCTACTCGGCATATGGCTCTACACCAAAAAATCGGGCATTAAAACGATTATTTATACTGATACAGCCCAAACGCTGTGCATGCTGATTGCTTTGAGCATTACAATTTATGCATTGTTTTATGAGCTTCAGTTAGACACCCAATCTTTGTGGGTGTGGTGGCAGTCACAACCCAATACACAACTGTTTTTTTGGGAGGATTGGAGCAGTGGTCAGCATTTTGTAAAGCAGTTTTTTGCTGGAGCACTTATTGCCTTTGCCATGACTGGACTTGACCAAGAAATGATGCAGAAAAATTTGAGTTGTCGCTCGCTAAAAGATGCACAAAAAAATATGTTATGGTTTACCATTGCCCTAGTGATCGTTACCTTGCTATTTTTGGTTCTTGGTGTGCTGTTGAGTGCCTATGCTCAATCCAAAGGAATAACCGCTGCTGGGGACGATCTTTTTCCCATGATAGCTACGCAATCAACACTTGGAACAGTGGTCGCATATGCGTTTGTATTTGGACTCATTGCTGCGGCTTTTAGTAGTGCCGACAGCTCCATGACATCACTTGCCACAAGTGCAAGCATTGACTTATGGGGAATTGCGTCAGGAAAAAAAGGAATTCAGCAGCGAAAAAAAATCCACTTTATTATGGCTGTTGTCTTATGGTTGTGTATTGTACTTTTCTACTATTTTATTAGGGACGAAAGTGTGATTGCTCAATTATTGTTATTTGCTGGGTATACCTATGGGCCTTTATTGGCCTTGTTCCTCTTAGGTATTTTTTCAAATCTGCAAATAAGAGATGGGCTAGTACCCTATTTATGTATTGCAGCACCCACGATATCTTATGGAGTGACTGTACTCTGTAAAACTACTTTGGGTTTTGAGTTTGGCTTTTTTGTGCTGGCCTTAAACGGAGCCATTTCAGCACTACTTCTGTGGGTTTCAGGAATTGGACTACCAATGTATCAGCGCACTTCCCCAAGTAAATCCACTGCCAAAAGCGGCAAGTAGCACCGTATCATCTTGCTTTATTTTACCCTCAGCCCATGCTTCTGACATAGCTATAGGAATGGATGCGGCAGTAGTATTCCCATAGCGCATGATATTGTTGTAAACTTGATCGTCTCGCAGACTAAATTTCTTTTGCACAAATTGTGCAATACGCAAATTGGCTTGATGCGGAATAAATAAGTCTATATCGGTTGCGTTTTTGCCGTTTTTCTTCAATGCCTCTTGAATCACTTGACTAAAGCGAACAACAGCATTTTTGAACACCAGTTGCCCATTCATATAAGGATGATATCGCATATCGTCCTCGTCATAGTTAGCCACAATTTCAGGGATCCACCGCTTAGTACTTGGACCAATAATGGCCAACTCCTCTGCGTATTTACCCTCAGAATACAAATGTGTGGATTGAATCCCTTTGGTCGCATCTTCCTCCCGTGATATTACAGCAGCTCCTGCACCATCCCCGAAAATAACCGAGACCGTACGTCCGCGTGTGGTGAAATCCATTCCGCCCGAGTGGTATTCAGACCCAACGAGCAACACATTCTTGTACATGCCTGTTTTAATAAACTGATCGGCAACAGAAAGTCCATAAATAAAGCCAGAGCATTGGTTTCGTATGTCAAGCGCAGGGCAGGTTCCCATACCCATGAGGTCTTGCAATAGCACACCAGAGCCAGGAAAATATAAATCAGGGCTGAGTGTGGCAAATATTACAAGATCAATATCGTCTTTAGAAACCCCAGCCCTTTCGAGGGCCATTTCAGCAGCCTTAACACCCATCGAGGCAGTACCTTCGCCAGAATCTTTTTCAATAAGACGGCGTTCTTTTATACCAGTCCTTTCTGTAATCCAAGCGTCATCTGTGTCCATAAGTTTGGACAAATCGTCATTGTTAACTATGTTTTCAGGAACGTAATGTCCGAGACCTACTATACGAGATTGATACATTTTTGATTAAATTAAATAGCAATTAACGAAATAATGGCGGTAAAAAAAAAAGAAGGTGCAACAACCACGATGCACCTTCGAACAACTTAACCAAAATTAAACAAACCAATAAAAAGGAATGTGTGTAATCAAATGAGTTTCATAGCAATTTTCTCCGCAACAATATTTTTGTTGATTGATTACTCCACAAATATAAAAACGTTTAACAAAAAAACAAATTTATTAAACAAAAAAATATTATGCCATACTGTCACTCTTTTGATTTTGGTACTTTTTTTGGTTAAAGAATAAAAAACAAACACTTATGTCATCAGGTAAAATAAATGTTGCGGTAGAAAACATTTTCCCATTAATAAAGAAATTCCTTTACAGCGATCATGAAATCTTTTTGCGAGAGCTGATATCAAACGCTACAGACGCTACCCTAAAGCTCAAACATCTCACCAACATTGGCGAAGCCAAAGTGGCATATGGAAGTCCACAAATTGAGATTAAAATAGACAAGGAAAACAGAACATTACATGTTATAGACCAAGGTTTAGGCATGACAGCTGAAGAGGTTAGCAAGTATATAAACGAAGTTGCTTTTTCAGGAGCTGAAGAATTCCTCAACCAATACAAAGACAGTGCTAAAGACAGTGGCATTATAGGACATTTTGGTCTTGGGTTTTATTCAGCTTTTATGGTAGCAGAAAAGGTAGAAATCATCACCAAATCACATACAGATGCACCAGCGGCTCACTGGAGCTGTGATGGATCGCCAGAATACACCTTGGTAGAACATGACAAAACAGCGCGTGGTACTGAAATCGTCTTGCACATTGACAAAGACTCTGATGAATTTTTGGAAGAAACACGTATTACGGCGCTTTTGACCAAATACAACAAGTTTATGCCTATTCCCATCAAGTTTGGAACCAAGGAAGAAACACATGAGGAAGGTGAAGGCGATGATAAAAAAGAAACCAAAGAAACGGTTGATAATATTATAAATAACCCAAATCCGGCGTGGACCAAGAAACCAAGCGATTTAAAAGACGAAGACTACACCTCTTTTTACAGGGAATTATATCCCATGCAGTTTGAGGAGCCTTTATTTCATATCCACCTTAATGTAGACTACCCATTTAACTTGACGGGTATCCTCTATTTTCCAAAACTGAATAACGATCTCAACGTACAAAAAGACCGTATTCAATTGTATCAAAATCAGGTATTTGTCACGGATAACGTGGAAGGAATCGTACCCGAGTTTTTAACCATGCTAAGAGGTGTCATTGACTCACCCGATATTCCACTTAACGTATCGAGAAGTTACTTACAAGCGGATGGCGCAGTAAAGAAAATCAGCAACTACATCACCAAAAAAGTGGCTGATAAACTTCAGTCCATATTTAAAAATGACAGAGAGAATCTAGAGAAAAAGTGGAACGATATTAAAGTTGTAATTGAATATGGGATGCTTTCAGAAGACAAGTTTTTTGATAAGGCAAAAAGCTTTAATCTTTTTCCAACCACAGCAGGCACTTATTTGACCCTCGACGAATTAAAAGAGCAAACCAAAGATGCACAGACCGACAAGGATGGCAAGCTCATTCAACTTTATGCTGCCAATACTGACGAACAACACGCCTACATTGAAGCAGCAAAAGCTAAAGGGTACACCGTACTATTGCTCGACTCACCCATTGTAGGGCATTTATTGCAAAAATTAGAGCAGGAAGATGACAAACTCGGATTTGTACGAGTTGACAGCGACCACATAGACAAGCTTATTGTTAAAGACGAACCACAATTATCTAAGCTTTCTGACGAACAGAAAGAAGCGCTTAAACCCATGATTGAAAGCGTAGTGCCGAAGGAGCAGTATACGGTTCAATTAGAGGCTATGGACAGCGAAGCTGCACCTTTTATGATTACCCAACCCGAGTTTATGCGTCGCATGAAAGAAATGCAACAAACCGGGGGCGGTGGCGGCATGTTTGGCGGTGGATTCCCCGACATGTATCAGTTGGTAGTCAATGTAAACCACCCATTGGTAAGTCAGATTTTGGAAACCAAAACGAAAAAGAAACAAGAACGTCTGATAAAACAATCATTGGATTTGGCACGGTTATCACAATCGCTACTTAAAGGCGAAGAGCTTACTGCCTTTATCCAACGAAGCTTTGACATGATAAAGTAATATGTTTGGGCACTGAGTTTATCTAAGGGCACTGAGTTTACCAAAGGGCGTTGAGTTTATCGAAGTACCCAGAGCTTTGCCGAAAGGCACGGAATTATAATCCCTAACTTTTATAAGTTGAGGGATTTTTTTTATTTTCACTAAAAATAACCTACCATGCTCTTTTTCTGGCGTACACTTATTTCCTTCTGGCGTGATCCAGCCTATAGAAGTCTACTCTTTGCTACTAATTTCTTTCTTGCCATAGGTACAGTTGCTTATCGTTTTTTAGAAGATTGGTCTTGGCTAGATTCCCTTTATTTTTCAGTGATTACGCTCACCACGATTGGTTACGGCGATTTTTCGCCTAAGACCAATTTAGGCAAGCTTTTTACGATGGGATATATCATTGTTGGCGTGTCGCTTATTCTGGGGTTTGTCAATACATTGTTTTTGCACTACAGAAAGGAAACCATCAAAAAAAGAAATCACAAACACAAAAATAATGGTTGAGCTGTTTGATGTTTTTGCACCTGAGCTTCCTGATGCAACGATAAAGTATTATCCAAACTTTCTCAATACAAAAGAGGCGGATTTGTACTTAGAACAACTGACCAAGGAAACACCTTGGCGCAATGACCCCATTACCGTATTTGGCAAAACCTATCCACAACCGCGTATGACTTCACTACACGGTCATACCACTGACTCCTACGGTTACTCTGGTTTTGTGATGCAGCCGAATCCCATGCGAAAGCCTCTTCTGGATATTGAGCAAAAACTACAGGCTTTTACAAAAGAAACATTTACCACGGTATTGCTAAATCTATATCGAGATGGACAAGACAGCAACGGATGGCATGCAGACAACGAAAAAGAGTTGGGTGTAAATCCAGTAATTGCTTCGGTTAGTCTTGGCGCTTCTAGATATTTTCATTTAAAGCATAACAGTGACAAATCCCAAAGACTAAAATTGGAACTAACACATGGAAGTCTATTGTTGATGGAAGGTGCCACGCAACATTTCTGGAAACATCAAATTGCAAAAACAGCAAAAAAAGTGGGGCCCCGTATTAATTTAACCTTTAGAAAGGTGCTTAAAGCGCATTGAGTTTAGCGATAAGCTCGTTGCCTTTTGTTTCCAAATCAGCAACAATAGCACGGTAGTGCGTACGTTTATTTTCAACTCCCTTTTCATAAATGCGGACGCTAAAATTGTCAAAAGCAGTGATGGCCTCATCCACTATAGCAGCGGTTTTTGATTTATCAACTTCAGGATTGGCTTTTTCTAAGTCCATTGCCATTTCGATGATTTCTCCAAGTACGTAATTTATATCTTTTTTAAGGTCGCGGATATTTGCCATTGTATTGGTTTTTAGTTAGGTCCAGAAAATTGGACAAAATTTCTTGGTGTTTCATATAGGGTTACAGAAAGCTCATGTGCTGTTGTAATGTGAGGTCTCAATTTGTCCCATATCACTACGGCCATATTTTCGGCAGTAGGTATACGTGTTGCAAACTCAGGGACTTGTTCGTTTAGATTTTTATGATCAAAGGCATCTTCAATGTGTACTTTTATTAAATCTTTTAAAACTTTCATGTCCATGACATAGCCTGTTTCTGGGTCAATATCACCAGACACCGAAACAATAAGCTCATAATTATGTCCGTGGTAATACGGGTTGCTGCACTTATCGAAAATCTCTTCGTTTTTAGCATCACTCCAGTCTTTCCTGTATAGGCGGTGGGCGGCATTAAAGTGCGCCTTACGGCTTACGGTTACTTTATTCATTGCAATTTAATTTGTTCATAGAACTTCTCAAAGATAATAATAAACCAAACGGTATAATTGTCGGGGTGTTTTTGAATATCGTCACGGACAGTGTCGACAGCCATCCATTTCCAATTGGCTACCTCTTCTAGGTTAATATCAGGGGTCTCGTTGAAGTGTCCTATCATAATGTGATCAAGCTCGTGTTCGGTAAGACCATTGTCAAAAGGAGCTTTGTAAATAAATGAGGTTACCTCACGAAGCTCGGCAACAAAACCCATTTCTTCTTGCAGGCGCCGCTTACCAGCCGCAACATTGGTTTCGCCATTACGCTGATGACTACAGCATGTATTAGTCCACAAGCCGGGTGAATGATATTTATGAAGTGCACGTTGCTGGAGCATTAATTCACCCTTATCGTTCAGTATAAATACGGAAAAAGCACGGTGCAGCACCCCTTTTTCATGGGCTTCCATCTTAGGCATCAAACCCAGGGGGTTATCATTCACATCTACTAAAACTACTTGTTCTTCCATATAAAATTTAAAAGTACAAAAAATGCAAAGGTAAAGCGGTAGTTTATTAAATGAACGTATTTTTACGCCTATGAGTTTTTTGGAAGAAATTGCACGCAGACGTACCTTTGGTATCATCTCCCACCCGGATGCCGGAAAAACAACCCTTACAGAAAAGTTACTTCTTTTTGGAGGTGCGATTCAAGAAGCTGGTGCAGTAAAGTCCAACAAAATAAAAAAAGGCGCCACTAGTGACTTTATGGAAATTGAGCGTCAACGGGGTATTTCTGTGGCTACTTCAGTTTTGGCTTTTTTGTATAAAGACAAAAAAATAAATATCCTAGACACACCTGGGCACAAAGATTTTGCCGAAGACACTTACCGTACTCTAACAGCTGTTGACAGTGTTATTGTAGTTATAGATGTAGCCAAGGGCGTAGAGGCACAGACAGAAAAGCTAGTAGAAGTATGTCGAATGCGAAACATTCCCATCATTGTATTCATCAATAAATTAGACAGAGAAGGGAAAGATGCTTTTGATCTATTGGATGATGTAGAGCAAAAACTAGGGCTTACAACTGTGCCGCTTAGTTTCCCTATTGGCATGGGCTATGATTTTCAAGGAATATACAACCTGTGGAACGACAACATCCGCTTGTTTGAAGCAGAACAAAAAACTACGATCAGTCAGAGCAATCTTATAGAAAACATAAACGACCCAGCGCTAGAAACAGCTATTGGCGCAAGTGCTAAAGAAACCCTAGAGGAAGAATTAGAATTGGTACGAGAAGTATATCCTAGTTTTGATCGCAAAGCTTATTTGGCAGGAATGCAGCACCCCGTATTCTTTGGATCTGCGCTGAACAATTTTGGTGTACAAGAATTATTAGATTGCTTTGTAGAAATAGCCCCCTCACCCCTAGCGAAAGCCAGTGAAGAACGTGTTATTGCTCCCGATGAAAAAGATTTTACAGGATTTGTATTTAAGATTCACGCCAATATGGATCCAAAACATCGGGATCGTTTGGCCTTTATTAAAATTGTCTCAGGCACTTTTGCGCGGAATGTACCCTATTTGCATGTGCGACATAACAAAAAGTTGAAATTTAGCAGCCCCAACGCATTTTTTGCGGATAAAAAAGAAATCGTAGACATCTCATACCCGGGAGATATTGTAGGGCTACATGACACGGGCAACTTTAAAATTGGGGACACACTTACATCAGGGGAGCTGATACACTTTAGAGGAATTCCGAGTTTTTCGCCAGAACATTTTAGGTATATCAATAACGCAGATCCCATGAAGGCCAAGCAGCTCAACAAAGGGATCGATCAGTTAATGGACGAAGGAGTTGCCCAATTATTCACCCTGGAACTCAATGGGCGTAAAGTTGTGGGTACCGTAGGTGCATTGCAGTTTGATGTCATTCAGTATCGACTTGAGCACGAATACGGAGCCAGTTGCACATACGAAAATCTCAATGTGCACAAGGCTTGTTGGGTAGAAGTAAAAGAAGGGGGCGAAACCGATTTTGCTGGGTTTAAACAAACAAAATCGAAGTTTTTGGCCAAGGACAAACAAGGACAGTTGGTCTTTTTGGCAGATTCGGTCTTTTCATTACAGATGACCCAAAGCAAATATCCTGGCATTAGCTTCCACGCCACTTCTGAATTTTAAACATAAGACGCAACACCAGAAATCTTTCAGTTAAAAATTACATGAATTATATGCGCCTACAAAAAAGTTGCAATCCAAAACATCAAGTCGCATCCAAAAAAATACATCAAAAATATTTATGCAAACATCAGTAGAATGATTTTTGGATTTCCATACCACTATGCGCATCAAACTCCGCTGATAAAAGTATGGTACTTTGCTATTTTGTTTTCTTTAATACTGTACAGCATTGTTTTGACCTTTATTAATTGGAACAAACTAGTCTATAGCCTACGTTTTATAATCGTCTTTACATCCATTTACTTAGGAGGAAGTACGTTACTAAGTGCGTATAATCGACAATTAATAATTATCGTACCCGCGTTGTTATTATGGATTGCATACATCGTAAGTAAATCAATAAAATTTAATATAAAGCTAAATAGATTTAGTGAAAATTAATCTCGTTAAGAAAGAAAATACAGCATATAAAAAAACCTCCGTAATGGAGGTTTTTTTATGTTTAAGCTTCGCCAGTTGGGCCAAAATTAAGTGGTATGGGCGGTTGCTCATAGTCTTTAATTTCGCCGTGTGCTCCTTCAAAACGTTGAACGTTTTCACCAAGTGCTTTCAAAAAACGCTTGGCATGCTGTGGTGTCAAAATAATACGCGAACGTACTTTAGCTTTTGGTGCACCAGGCATTATATTGATAAAATCTACAACAAACTCAGAGGCGGAATGGTTGATAATCGCCAAATTTGAATAGGTCCCTTGTGCCATCTCTGGATCAAGTTCAATATTAATACTACCGTCTTTTTTTTTCTTATCACTCATTAGACATCAGCACTTAAAGATTTTTCAGCTTTTAAAGCTTCATACTCATCGGTAAAGCCTACAATAATATCATTGTAAGCACGGTTACCCGTACCGGCAGGAATCTTATGTCCTACAATTACATTTTCTTTCAAACCTTCCAAGGTATCTACCTTACCTGCTACAGCAGCTTCGTTCAATACTTTGGTTGTTTCTTGGAAAGATGCAGCCGAAATAAACGACTTGGTCTGTAGCGATGCCCTTGTAATACCCTGAAGAATAGGAGTAGCTGTAGCATTTACAGCATCTCGCGCTTCTACTAGGTTTTTATCCTCACGTTTGAGCAATGAATTCTCGTCACGTAGTTGACGTGCTGTGATTATTTGACCTGCTTTAAGGTTTTCAGAATCACCCACTTCAAGCACTACTTTCTGACCGAATAAAGCGTCATTTTCAGCAATAAAGTCTGCTTTGTGTACCAACTGATTTTCTAAGAAAGTTGTATCGCCAGAGTCTTCAACACGTACTTTACGCATCATCTGTCGAACAACCACTTCAAAGTGCTTGTCGTTGATTTTCACTCCTTGCAAACGATATACTTCTTGTACTTCATTTACCAAATATTGCTGAACAGCAGCAGGGCCCTTAATAGATAAAATATCGTTTGGTGTAATAGCACCGTCTGATAACGGCATACCTGCTTTGACAAAGTCATTCTCCTGAACCAATATTTGGTTAGAGAGCTTCACAAGGTATTTCTTAATGTGACCTGTTCTAGATTCTACAATGATTTCTCGGTTACCACGTTTGATTTTACCAAATGTAACTACGCCATCAATTTCAGAAACAACAGCAGGGTTGGATGGGTTACGTGCTTCGAAAAGCTCAGTAACTCGAGGAAGACCACCAGTAATATCTCCAGATTTAGCAGACTTACGTGGAATCTTCACAAGAATTTTACCGTTTTCAATCTTCTCGCCATCATCAACCATGATGTGGGCACCAACCGGAAGGTTGTAAGACTGTAGCGTATTGCCTTTAGTATCCTTAATCAATAAGGTAGGAATGACTTTTTTGTTTCTAGATTCAGAAATTACTTTCTCTTGGAAACCTGTTTGTTCATCAATCTCAACTTGGAAAGTAACCCCTTGCTCAATGTTTTCGTATCCGATAACACCAGAGAACTCAGAGATGATAACCCCGTTGTATGGATCCCATTGACAGATTACATCATCGGTCTTGATTTTTTGTCCGTCTTTGACGAAAATAAATGAACCGTAAGGGATAATGTTGGTACTCAACACGATTCCTGTATTCTTATCAACCAATTTGATTTCAGAAGTACGCGAAATAACAATTTTGACAGCATTGCCATCATTGTCTTTTCCGTCAACAGTTTTGAGTTCCTCAATTTCAGCAATACCATCAAAACGAGCTACCAATTTGTTTTCCTCAGAAATGTTTCCTGCAATACCTCCTACGTGGAAAGTACGAAGTGTAAGCTGTGTACCGGGTTCCCCAATAGATTGAGCGGCAATAACACCAACAGACTCACCTTGCTGTACCATTTTTCCGGTAGCTAGGTTACGTCCATAACATTTGGCGCAAATACCTTTCTTAGCTTCACATGTAAGTGGCGAACGCACTTCAACGCTTTCTAGAGGAGAATCTTCAATTGCTTTGGCATGCTCATCTTCAATTCGCTCACCTGCAGCAACTAAAACTTCGGCAGTTAACGGATGTATTACGTCTTGTAAAGAAACACGTCCAACGATACGCTCACCGATAGATTCAACAATTTCCTCGTTTTTCTTAAGCGCTGATACGGATAGTCCACGAAGTGTGCCACAATCTACAGAGTTTACAATAACATCTTGTGCTACATCGTGTAAACGACGGGTTAGGTAACCTGCATCGGCCGTTTTCAAAGCCGTATCTGCAAGTCCCTTACGAGCACCGTGTGTTGAGATAAAGTATTCTAAAATCGACAAGCCTTCTTTAAAGTTTGAGAGAATCGGATTTTCAATAATCTCACCTCCGCCGGCATTTGACTTTTTAGGCTTAGCCATCAAACCACGCATTCCTGTCAACTGACGAATTTGTTCTTTAGAACCACGAGCACCAGAATCCAACATCATGTATACAGAGTTAAACCCTTGCTGATCTTCGCTAATTCGCTTCATAGCGAGTTCAGTAAGCATAGCATTGGTAGAAGTCCAAATGTCAATTACCTGATTGTAACGTTCGTTATTGGTAATAAGCCCCATGTTGTAGTTGGCAATAATACCATCTACTTGGTCATTGGCTTGATCAATAAGTTCTGTCTTTTCTTTTGGAATAATAATATCACCAAGACTAAAGGACAATCCTCCTTTGAATGCAAAAGAGAAGCCCATGTCTTTAATCTTATCTAAGAAATCGGCTGTTTCTGGAACGCTTGTTACTTTCAAGATATCTCCAATAATTCCACGAAGAGATTTTTTAGTCAATACCTGATTGATGTAACCTGCTTTTTCAGGAACATGCTGGTTAAATAAAATACGTCCAACAGTTGTGTCGATGATTTGATATACGAGCTCGCCTTCATCGTTAAAGTCTTTGGCGCGAATTTTAACCATTGCATTCAGGTCTACTTTGCCTTCGTTGAAAGCAATATTTACCTCATCTGCACTGTAGAATGTCAACCCTTCGCCTAAAACTTTGCTGTCTTTGGTTGATTTTCTTGCTTTGGTCATGTAATATAGCCCAAGTACCATATCCTGTGAAGGAACCGTAATAGGTGATCCATTTGCAGGGTTAAGGATGTTGTGAGATGCCAACATAAGCAATTGTGCTTCCAAAATAGCCTCAGGGCCTAGTGGTAAGTGCACTGCCATTTGATCCCCATCAAAATCAGCATTAAAGGCCGTACAAGCTAGAGGGTGAAGCTGAATTGCTTTTCCTTCAATCAGCTTAGGTTGGAATGCCTGAATACCCAAACGGTGAAGTGTGGGGGCCCTGTTCAATAGTACAGGGTGTCCTTTAAGTACATTTTCTAAGATATCCCAAACCACAGGTTCACGTTTATCTATAATTTTCTTAGCTGACTTAACTGTTTTTACAATCCCACGCTCAATAAGCTTGCGGATGATAAACGGCTTGTAAAGTTCGGCTGCCATATTTTTTGGCAATCCACACTCAAACAACTTAAGCTCAGGTCCAACAACAATTACAGAACGTGCAGAGTAATCAACACGTTTTCCAAGTAAGTTTTGACGGAAACGTCCTTGTTTACCTTTCAAAGAATCTGAAAGAGACTTCAGTGGACGGTTTGCATCTGTCTTAACTGCAGAAGACTTTCGTGTATTGTCAAATAACGAGTCTACAGATTCTTGTAGCATTCGTTTTTCATTACGTAAAATTACTTCTGGAGCTTTGATCTCCAATAAACGCTTCAAACGGTTGTTACGGATAATTACACGACGGTATAAATCATTTAAATCAGAAGTAGCGAAACGACCACCATCTAGCGGCACCAATGGACGTAATTCTGGTGGAATTACTGGTACTACTTTCATGATCATCCACTCTGGGCGATTCTCACGGTTTTTATTTGCATCGCGAAGGGCCTCAACAACTTGTAAACGCTTTAGCGCTTCAGTTTTACGTTGTTTAGAAGTTTCATTATTGGCTTTGTCGCGTAGCTGGTATGAAAGCTCGTCTAAGTCAATACGATTAAGTATATCAATCAAACATTCAGCACCCATTTTAGCAATAAACTTATTAGGGTCACTGTCCTCTAAGTATTGGTTTTCTTGCGGAAGCTTTTCCATGATATTCAGATACTCTTCCTCT
Organism: Flavobacteriaceae bacterium; assembly: GCA_024639165.1. Lineage (GTDB taxonomy): Bacteria > Bacteroidota > Bacteroidia > Flavobacteriales > Flavobacteriaceae > UBA7446. The sequence continues at coordinate 106,426 of JAHEIX010000019.1, forward strand.
GTAAGGAAATCCATTTTCTGAACAGGCTCACCTTCTTCATTGGTTGCAATACCCGGTTGAATTACTACATAACGCTCGTAGTAAATAATCATGTCTAATTTTTTAGACGGAAGACCGAGTAAGTATCCAATTTTATTGGGAAGCGAGCGGAAATACCAGATGTGTGCTACGGGAACCACCAAGCTTATGTGACCTACACGGTCACGGCGTACTTTTTTCTCAGTAACCTCAACACCACAGCGATCACATACAATACCCTTGTAGCGAATACGCTTATACTTTCCACAAGCGCATTCAAAGTCCTTAACAGGGCCAAAGATACGTTCACAAAACAGCCCATCACGTTCTGGTTTGTGTGTACGATAGTTAATGGTTTCAGGCTTTAAAACTTCACCTCTAGAGGCAGCCAAAATGGTTTCGGGCGATGAAAGCCCAATGGAGATTTTACTGAAATCTTTTTGTTGTTGTACTTCGTTTATACGTGCCATATCAATTTTTTATTATTCTTCTAATCGAATATCAAGACCAAGGCCTTTAAGTTCGTGCATCAATACGTTAAAGGATTCTGGAAGGCCAGGCTTAGGCATGGCTTCCCCTTTAACAATTGACTCGTATGTTTTCGCTCGACCAATCACGTCATCAGACTTAACGGTCAAGATTTCTTGAAGTGTGCTAGATGCACCATAAGCCTCAAGAGCCCAAACTTCCATTTCTCCAAATCGTTGTCCACCAAACTGCGCCTTACCACCAAGCGGTTGCTGGGTAATAAGTGAGTATGGTCCAATAGAACGCGAGTGCATCTTATCATCAACCATGTGACCGAGTTTTAACATATAGATAACTCCTACGGTTGCCGGTTGGTCAAAGCGCTCTCCTGTTCCACCATCATACAAATAAGTATGCCCAAATTGTGGAACGCCTGCCTCTTTTGTCAATTCATCAATTTGTTCGTTGGTTGCACCATCAAAAATTGGAGTAGCAAATGTTTTACCCATTTTTTGACCCGCCCAGCCAAGAACAGTTTCATATATCTGTCCGATGTTCATTCGCGACGGTACTCCAAGTGGATTCAATACTATATCAACTGGTGTTCCGTCTTCTAGGAATGGCATATCTTCTTGACGTACTATACGTGCTACGATACCTTTGTTACCGTGACGTCCCGCCATCTTATCGCCTACTTTAAGCTTACGTTTCTTAGCGATGTAAACTTTAGCAAGTTTTAAGATTCCAGCAGGAAGTTCGTCTCCAACAGAAATTGTAAACTTATTTCTACGCAGTGCACCCTGTAAATCATTTTCTTTGATTTTATAGTTGTGCATCAAGTCGTTTACAAGACTGTTAATGCGCTTATCTACCGTCCAATCAGAATTGACAAGGTGAGCATAATCGTCTACTGAGTTAAGCATTTTCAAAGTAAACTTCTTACCCTTCGGCATTACTTCTTCACCAAGATCATTCATCACACCTTGACATGTTTTACCACTCAAAATAGAGAACAATTTCTCGACCAAGACAGCCTTTAGCTTTTCAAACTTCAAGTCATAACTATCTTCTAATTCGATGATAGCCTCTTTGTCTTGCGAACGCTTACGTTTGTCTTTTAAGATTCTTGTAAATAGTTTTTTATCAATGACAACCCCGTTGAGTGATGGAGAAGCTTTCAAAGAAGCATCTTTTACATCACCTGCTTTATCACCAAATATGGCACGAAGCAGTTTTTCTTCTGGTGTAGGATCTGATTCACCTTTAGGTGTGATCTTTCCGATAAGGATATCGCCAGCACCTACCTCAGCACCCACGCGAATCATACCATTCTCGTCCAAATCGCTAGTAGCTTCTTCGGAAACGTTTGGAATATCGTTTGTCAATTCCTCTTTACCTAGTTTGGTATCACGCACTTCCAAGGAATATTCATCAATGTGAATAGAAGTAAATACATCATTACGAACTACCTTTTCAGAGATAACAATCGCATCCTCAAAGTTGTACCCTTTCCAAGGCATAAAGGCTACTTTCATGTTACGGCCAAGCGCTAGCTCACCGTTTTCAGTAGCATACCCCTGACAAAGTACCTGTCCTTTTTCAACACGGTCCCCAATAGAAACAATCGGCTTTAGGTTAATACAAGTCCCTTGGTTCGTTTTTCTAAACTTTACAAGTTCATATGTTTTTTCGTCAGAATCAAAAGAGACAAGTCTCTCGTCCTCACTCATATCATACTTAATGGTGATACGTTGTGCATCTACATATATAACTTTACCAGTGCCTTCGGCATTGATAAGTACACGAGAGTCCGTAGCCACCTGACGCTCCAATCCAGTTCCTACAATAGGTGCCTGAGGACGCAATAGTGGTACCGCCTGACGCATCATGTTTGATCCCATCAAGGCACGGTTTGCATCATCGTGCTCCAAGAAAGGAATCAAGGATGCAGAAATAGATGCTATCTGGTTTGGTGCTACATCAGTATAGTCAACTTCGGTTTTGTCAACTACTGGGTAATCTGCTTCTGAACGTGCAATAATCTTGTCAGCAGCTATTTCTCCAGTTTCTGTTTTTTCGATGTTTGCCTGTGCAAATAGTTTACCTTCCTCCTCTTCAGCAGACAAATACTGAGAAGCAGACATATCAACAACACCCTCTTCTACTTTAAAATAAGGCGTTTCGATAAATCCGAGGTTATTTACTTTCGCAAACACCCCTAGTGAGGATATCAGTCCAATGTTTGGTCCTTCAGGAGTTTCTATCGGACAAAGTCTTCCGTAGTGCGTATAGTGTACATCACGCACCTCAAAACCTGCGCGTTCTCTTGACAAACCACCTGGTCCTAGTGCAGACAAACGACGCTTGTGCGTAATTTCTGCCAGCGGATTGGTCTGGTCCATAAATTGAGAAAGCTGGTTGGTACCAAAGAACGAGTTAATAACAGAGGACAAGGTCTTGGCATTAATCAAGTCAATAGGCGTAAACACCTCATTGTCACGAACGTTCATACGCTCGCGAATGGTGCGTGCCATACGTGACAGACCTACACCAAATTGAGATGAAAGTTGCTCTCCAACGGTACGTACACGACGGTTAGACAAGTGATCGATATCATCAATTTCAGCCTTAGAGTTAATCAACTCAATAAGGTATTTGATGATGGTAATAATGTCGTCTTTTGTCAAAACTTGTTTGTCCATTTCAATGTCCAAGCCAAGTTTTTTGTTCATGCGGTAACGCCCAACTTCACCAAGGTTATATCGCTGATCAGAGAAGAAAAGCTTATCAATAATACCACGAGCAGTTTCCTCATCTGGCGGTTCAGCATTTCGCAATTGGCGGTAGATATGCTCTACAGCTTCTTTTTCTGAGTTTGTTGGATCCTTTTGAAGGGTGTTGTGAATGATAGCATAATCTGCGGATTGTGCCTCTTCTTTATGCAGCAATATGGTATCAGCATTGGCTTCCAAAATCTGGTCGATGTGTTCTTTGTCTAGAACAGTATCCCGATCCAAAACAATTTCGTTACGCTCGATAGAAACCACTTCGCCTGTATCTTCATCAACAAAGTCTTCAAACCATGTGTTAAGTACACGAGCAGCAAGTTTGCGTCCCATTACTTTTTTCAGTCCTGTTTTTGATACTTTAATTTCCTCTGCAAGGTCAAAAATTTCAAGAATATCTTTATCGCGCTCATACCCAATGGCACGGAAAAGTGTGGTAACCGGTAATTTTTTCTTACGATCGATGTAGGCATACATCACGCTGTTAATGTCCGTTGCAAATTCAATCCAAGAACCTTTGAAAGGAATTACACGAGCGGAATACAACTTGGTTCCATTGGCGTGGAACGACTGCCCGAAGAATACACCAGGTGAGCGGTGTAATTGTGACACAACAATACGCTCAGCACCATTAATAACAAATGTACCACTAGGGGTCATGTAAGGGATAACACCCAAGTAAACATCCTGTACGATGGTTTCAAAATCTTCGTGTTCAGGGTCAGTACAATACAATTTTAGACGTGCCTTTAGAGGGACACTGTGTGTAAGACCACGTTCAATACACTCCTGTATGCTATACCTAGGTGGATCAACGAAATAATCCAAAAATTCAAGGACAAACTGATTACGGGAATCCGAAATAGGAAAGTTTTCCATGAAGGTATTGTATAGGCCTTCATTTCCACGTTCGTCGGACTTAGTTTCTAATTGAAAAAAGTCTTGGAAAGATTTGATTTGAATATCTAAAAAGTCTGGATAGGCAGGGGTACCAATGGCCGAAGCAAAATTGTGTCGGGTTGCGCTTGTCATGTTGGACATATGGGTTAATCTATTAAAAAATTAGTACTAGGGGCATAAAACACCAAATGGTTTAAGCCCACGAACGCATGTTCGGGACTTAAACCTCTGGATTGGGTCGAGAGCTTAATTACTTAAGCTCAACTTCAGCACCTGCTTCTTCCAAAGAAGATTTCAGTCCTTCAGCTTCGTCTTTTGCTACACCTTCCTTAATAGGGCTTGGTGCATTATCAACAAGCTCTTTTGCTTCCTTAAGACCAAGACCTGTTAATTCTTTTACAAGCTTAACTACAGCTAGTTTAGAACCGCCAGCGGCTGTTAGGATAACATCGAACTCTGATTTTTCCTCGGCTGCTTCACCACCACCACCGGCAGCGGGTCCAGCTACGGCAACGGCTGCTGCTGCAGGCTCGATACCATATTCTTCTTTGAGGATGTTGGCCAACTCGTTGACCTCTTTAACGGTCAAATTGACCAGTTGTTCTGCAAAATCTTTTAAATCTGCCATTTTTGAACTATTTAATTGTTTTTGTTTACGTTTTAAGCTTCCTTTTCAGAAAGTGTTTTGATTATACCAGCTAGGGTACCGCCACCTGATTGAAGTGCAGATACCACGTTTGTCGCAGGAGATTGAAGCAAGCCTATTATCTCGCCAATCAATTCGTCCTTGGATTTGATGTTTACCAAAGCTTCCACTTGATCGTCACCTAAATAAACAGCTTCCTCAATGAAAGCTCCTTTTAAAATAGGCTTATCCGATTTTTTGCGGAATTCCTTAATTAGTTTAGCAGGGGCATTTCCAGCCTCTGAAAACATCATAGCGGTGTTTCCAACCAAGACTGTAGATAAATCTTCAAAGTCTTTGTCAGAAGCCTCCATGGCTTTGGATAACAACGTATTTTTTACCACTTCTAATTTGATATTTGCTTTAAAACAAGCACGTCTCAAATTTGAAGTTGTCTCAGCATTCAACCCAGAAACATCTGTTAAATAGATGTTTGCGTTGTCTGCTAGCTTAGCAGTTAACTGCTCTATTACGTTTGCTTTTTGTTCTCGTGTCATAAATTCTATTCGCTATTTAGACAACCTTAGTGTCGATATTGATGCTTGGGCTCATAGTACTCGACATGGCAATACTTTTGATGTATTCACCTTTCGAAGACGATGGCTTGAGCTTCACAAGTGTCTGCAACAGTTCATCGGCATTGCCCGCAATCTTGTCAGCATCAAAAGATGCTTTTCCGATTGGTGCATGCACAATTCCTGATTTATCCACTTTAAAATCAATTTTACCTGCCTTTACTTCATTGATAGCTTTAGCGACATCCATCGTCACAGTACCAGTCTTTGGGTTAGGCATCAATCCTCTTGGACCTAATACACGTCCTAAAGGACCTAACTTACCCATAACACTTGGCATAGTGATGATAACATCAACATCTGTCCAACCATCTTTGATTTTCTGGAGGTATTCATCTAGTCCAACAAAATCAGCACCCGCCGCTGTGGCTTCGTCTTCTTTGTCAGGCGTAACTAAGGCCAAAACTCGAACATCTTTACCTGTACCGTGCGGTAGACTAACCACGCCACGAACCATTTGGTCCGCTTTGCGAGGGTCAACACCTAGCCTTACAGCGAGGTCAACAGACTCATCGAATTTTGAATTAGCGATTTCTTTAACCAGTGCGGAAGCATCCTGTACTGAGTACAGTTTTGTCCGGTCTATTTTACTTAGCGATTCTTTACGCTTCTTTGTAATTTTTCCCATGATTCACTTCAATTAAAAAGGGGAATTTCCCTTGACGGTAAATCCCATTGATCTTGCGGTCCCAGCCACCATTTTCATGGCAGATTCAACTGTAAATGCATTTAAATCTTGCATTTTGTCTTCCGCAATTGCACGAACTTGTTCCCAAGTTACACTTGCAACTTTAGCGCGGTTGGGCTCGCCAGATCCTTTTTTAACCTTGGCGGCTTCCATCAACTGAACGGCTGCGGGTGGTGTTTTGACGACAAAGTCAAAAGACTTATCGACATACACAGAAATTACAACTGGCAATACTTTACCAGCCTTATCTTGAGTTCTAGCATTGAACTGCTTACAGAACTCCATGATATTAACTCCTGCGGCACCCAGAGCGGGTCCAACCGGCGGCGATGGATTCGCGGCGCCTCCCCTAACTTGTAGTTTTACTACTTTACTTACTTCTTTAGCCATTATTAATTTAACTCTAGTTAATGATTCCTGTATTAGTGGAAGCTATACAGTCATCGGTATATGTAACACTTTTAAACTTTTTCGACTTGCATGTAGGACAGTTCCAGTGGCGTCTTTCTTCCGAAAATTTTCACCATTACTTCCAACTTGCGTTTTTCTTCATTTACTTTTTCTATGCTGCCGTTAAATCCGTTAAAGGGACCATCAATTACTTTGATAGTCTCTCCAAGTTTAAATGGAATAGCGACATTTTCTGTTTGTACTGACAATTCGTCAACCTTACCAAGCATTCGATTTACTTCAGAGGTACGAAGTGGAACGGGATCTCCGCCTTTGGTTTCACCCAAAAAGCCAATGACATTGGTTATAGAACGAATAATGTGTGGTACTTCACCTGATAAGTTGGCCTTAATCATGATGTAACCAGGAAAATAGTTCCGTTCTTTATTTACCTTCTTACCGTTGCGGATTTGAATTACCTTTTCAGTAGGCACCAAAACTTCTTCTACGAAATCAGAAAGACCAAGACGTGCAATATCAGACTCTATATAAGACTTGATTTTGTTTTCTTGACCGCTTACCGCGCGAACAACATACCATTTTTTTACATCCGTGTCTGTTGTCATGGTTAGCTAATTAATTGAAAGTAAAATTTAACAACACGAGATAAGAGCGAATCTGCACCCCAAATGGCGAGTGAGAAAATGATAGAGAAAACCACTACTACTGTAGTATGACGTAAAAGCTCGGACTGAGGTGTCCAGGTTACGTGGTTCTTAAGTTCTGCGAAAGCATCCTTTATGTACGTTATCATTGCCATTTTTTTATTTCTCCTTGCACGGGTTGAGAGGCTCGAACTCCCGACACCTGGTTTTGGAGACCAGTGCTCTACCAACTGAGCTAAACCCGTCTCTGTTGGTGCACATGCTCCGTTTTTTGAGTTAGTACACCCGTTTAGTGCGCCAAAAGGTGCTGCATAAAACAGCACCTTTAAGACACAAAAACGTTGATTGTATTAATCTAATATTTCAGTTACCTGACCTGCACCTACGGTACGACCTCCTTCACGAATCGCGAAACGAAGACCTACGCTCAATGCAATAGGTTGAATCAAATCAACTTCAATAGTCAAGTTATCTCCAGGCATTACCATTTCTACACCAGATGGCAGTGCAATATTTCCGGTAACGTCTGTTGTACGTACGTAAAACTGTGGACGGTAGTTGTTGTGGAATGGTGTGTGACGACCACCCTCTTCTTTTTTCAAGATATACACCTCAGCTTTAAATTTGGCGTGTGGCGTAACTGAACCAGTCTTACAAATTACCATTCCGCGCTTGATGTCTGTTTTTTCAATACCACGAAGTAAGATACCTACGTTATCTCCAGCTTCTCCGCGATCAAGAATCTTACGGAACATCTCAACACCAGTAATCGTAGAGTCAAGTTTTTCAGCACCCATACCAATAATGTCAACGCTATCGCCTGTGTTTGCAACACCCGTTTCGATACGACCTGTAGCAACTGTACCACGGCCAGTAATGGAGAATACATCCTCGATAGGCATCAAGAAATCTTTTTCAACATCACGCTTAGGAAGCTCAATCCATGCATCAACTTCTTCCATCAACTTCATCACAGAGTCAACCCATTTTTGCTCTCCGTTCAATGCACCAAGTGCAGAACCAAGAACAACAGGACCGTTGTCTCCATCATATTCGTAGAAAGATAGTAACTCACGTACTTCCATTTCAACAAGCTCTAATAATTCTTCATCGTCCACCATATCGGCTTTGTTCAAGAAAGCAACAATACGAGGAATACCTACCTGACGTCCAAGAAGGATGTGCTCACGTGTTTGTGGCATAGGGCCATCAGTTGCGGCAACTACTAAAATAGCGCCATCCATTTGTGCAGCACCTGTTACCATGTTTTTTACATAGTCGGCGTGACCTGGACAGTCTACGTGTGCGTAGTGACGATTTGCTGTTTGATATTCTACGTGTGAAGTATTAATTGTAATACCTCTTTCTTTTTCTTCAGGAGCATTGTCAATTTGATCAAAGCTTCTTGCTTCTGACAAACCAGCATCAGCTAATACTTTAGTAATAGCAGCTGTTAACGTTGTTTTCCCGTGATCAACGTGTCCAATGGTACCAATATTAAGGTGTGGTTTGGACCGATCAAAAGTTTCTTTAGCCATAATAATGTACGTTTATTCTTTTAAAATGAGCGCAAATATAATCTTTTCCTTTTTCAAATACATGCTTATGTAAAAAAAATATTGAGATTTTTAATATATTGGATGTTCCTAAATAAAAACACATGACCGCAAAAACCTCAAACCTACTCAATATATTGGCCGCTTTTAGCATGATCGCAGCTGGAATTATTGCTATTTATGATGAAGACATGCTATTTACAGCCATTGGCATTTACTTTATTTGTAAAGGATTTTTCGTAACCTCACTCATGCAGCATATTCAAAAAGGCATCAAAAGCAACTGCTGTTCAACTATTACGAAATCTTAAGTCTCAGTAAAGCCTAATTTTTTACAAATGGTAGAGCTGTATTGGATACCTGTATCATATACATGCCTGTTTGTAACCCATTAACATCAATTTCTTGGTTTTCTGAAACAATACCTGATTGAGTCTTGACGCCCAAAATAGAATAAATGCGATAAGGTTCAGCAGCCTTTAATCCACTGATACGTAAAAAAGATGTGCTTGGATTGGGATAAAGGCTAAGCTTAGGCATTTCATAATCTAGTATACTTAGGTTAGGATCAGTAGAGCGCTCATAGCTAAAACCGCCCCCTGACCTTCCAGAAGTCCATGAAGTGATTTTAATGTCAATGTAAATATTGTCAGTAATAAGATGCAAGACATAATTTTTGCCAACCATTTGTAAAACATTCCTTTTACCATTGCTCCCTAAAGGGGCAGCAGTCTTAAAATCCGTAAACGTTAACGTATTGTTTGCAGTGGTTCCTTCCGCCCATTGTGTATCCAAAGGACTATTGTATCCATTGGAGGGTGCAGCAGTCTGTGATTGGGCGTTAAACAATACGTTGTCAGTTCCTCTGGTTAACCACACATTTGAAGTTATTTGGTCTTGATTTGCTGCTAGGGTTGGGTCAGCATTGTCAGTTTTTGTAAAAGTCATGGTTGGACCATTCCAAGTTGTTTGCGCAACAACTAGGTTTGAAACCAGCAGGATAAAAAGCCAATTTTTCATTTTCTTTTTTTTATAAAGTTAGCAAAAGAAATGACTAATAGGAAAAACAGTGTTTTGGCATGTTTACCAATTAAAGCAGATATGCCCTTAAAAGAGCATTTATTAATGCAACGTAAAGGTGGAGTTAATAGATAGCGAAGTATTCGAGCTTTCGAATTGTATCAAAAAAAAAAAAAAAGAGCCAATGAGCAGATTTGAACTGCCGACCTCTTCCTTACCAAGGAAACGCTCTACCCCTGAGCTACATCGGCGTTAATGAAAAAAAAGAGCGGGAGACCGGGTTCGAACCGGCGACATTCAGCTTGGAAGGCTGACGCTCTACCAACTGAGCTACTCCCGCATTTTAATTTTCAGTGTGGGGAGAGCAGGATTCGAACCTGCGAAGTTAAAAAACAACAGATTTACAGTCTGTCCTCGTTGGCCGCTTGAGTATCTCCCCTATGACAAAGATCGTTCACCGTTAACTGGTGAAAAAGTTAAAGAGCCGATGGAGGGACTCGAACCCACGACCTGCTGATTACAAATCAGCTGCTCTAGCCAGCTGAGCTACATCGGCCTCTACTCTTATTTTTAAGAGCGGTTGCAAATGTAACAATTAATTTAGTTGGCTTCAAAAAAATTAAACGCCATTTTGATAAGAACGTAATTGCTTTTCTTTATAACGAATAAGCAGGCGCTCAACAGCCTTAGAAGCCGCATCAATAGCCTCTTCGAAAGTATTGCTTTCCTTCTTAACCATCAAGGTATCTCCAGGGATTTTAACTTTTATCTCAACTTGCTTACCTCGTGAATGAGCAGACTTCTCTAGCTTCATATACAAGTCAGTGGATAAAATTTTTCCGTAATAGTGCTCATATTTATCGATACGCTTGGATATAAAACGCTTGAGTTTTGACTTAATTGAAAAATTGACAGCTTGAATTGTTAGTTGCATATAAAAGATTTTAAAATGGTAAAAAAAGGTGAGCTTGGGCGATGCTTACTTTTTTGCTCTTGGATGTGCCGCGCGGTAAGCGTCTTGCACTTTGGGGAGCTGAACTTTCGTATATTCTTGAGTAGCAGCCAAGCTTTCATGGCCAAGTATTTCCTTAACCACGTTAATGTCTGCACCTGCATCTAGCATATGGGTTGCAAAACTGTGTCGCAACACATGTGGAGAGGTACTTATCTTATTAGATACTCCCCTAAAGTACGTTTTTATTAGCCGATATACAAATGCTGGATACGTTTTATTGCCCTTATTGGTGACCAATAAGAAAGAATGTACAGACGTTCCCGGATAGGCCTTGCGCTGCTCTACATAGCGTTTTAATGCGGTAGCTAGCGCAGGTATAAGCGGAACAAGGCGCTCTTTATTGCGTTTACCTAAAACACGAATTTGACCCCGTGCCCAATCAATATCGGAAGTTTTCAATCCAATGAGCTCGGCTTGACGAATGCCCGTACCATACAAAAGCTCAATGGCTGTAGCGTCACGTAAGCCTGCGAAATCTGATCGGTCAATTTGCTCAAGTACCGTATTGAGCTCTGCCACGCTAAAAGGAGTAATAAATGCCTTCTTTGCCTTAACAGCCTTGTGTTGGGCAAAAGGATGCACCTCAATGATGCCTACTTTCTGGAAATACGCATACAGTGATTTAAGTGCAGAGCACTTGCGGTTGATGCTTCGCATGGTCAAACCACGCTTAGACAACACGATAATATAATCACGTAGCATGGTGTAATGCACTTTCTCAAGATTGTGCAAACCATAAGTATCAGAACAGTGCAGAGCAAAACCGTCTATGTCTTTGCTGTAGGCACGTACCGTATGTGCGGAATAATTTTTCTCAGAATTTAAATAGCGGAGAAAAGCAGCGACGTTGTCCATAAGGACAAGTTACAAAAAGATATTAAACGTCTTCTTGGTCGCGTAGGTGCTGGATGTATGCAGCTTTTTGAATTTCAGCGCGACGCGAAACTGAAGGCTTCGAGAATGTCTGGCGCTGACGGAGCTGACGCATGGTTCCTGTTTTATCAAACTTACGTTTGAAGCGCTTTAGTGCGCGATCGATATTTTCACCGTCTTTAATTGGAATTATTAGCATGAATCTACCCTCCTTTCTTTAGAATTAGGTGGCAAATATAGTAGTATTTATAAGAACCTACTACCCTATTTTAAAATTTGTTTTGCAATAACCACTTTTTGGATTTCAGAAGTGCCCTCACCAATGGTACAAAGTTTGGAATCACGAAGGTATTTTTCAACAGGATAATCTTTAGAATACCCATAACCACCAAAAACCTGCACAGCTTCATTTGCAACCCTTACACAAGTTTCAGAAGCAAAAAGCTTACACATGGCGCTTATTTTCGTCATGCGCCTGCCCATATTCTTTTCATAACAAGCTTTGTGCATCAGCAATTCAGAAGCTTCAATATCTGTGGCCATCTGGGACAACTTAAATGAAATGCCTTGAAATGCGTTGATGGGTTTTCCAAACTGCACGCGTTCGGATGAGTATTTTAACGAAGCCTCATAAGCACCTCTTGCAATTCCCAAGGACAATGCGGCTATGGAAATTCTTCCGCCGTCTAATATTTTCATGGATTGAATGAATCCATCGCCGATAGGGCCCAAACGGTTAGCGTCTGGAATACGACATTGATCAAAAACAAGCTCTGCTGTCTCTGATGCGCGCATTCCAAGTTTATTTTCTTTTTTACCCGCATAAAAGCCTGGAGTACCACGCTCAACAACAAAGGCAGTCATCCCGCGACTATCGCCTTTTTCGCCTGTACGCACCACTATAACAGCTATGTCTCCGCTGCTACCATGGGTAATAAAATTTTTAGTGCCATTGATAATCCAGTCGTCTCCATCCTGAACAGCAGTAGCATTCATACCGCCAGCATCAGAACCTGTATTGTGTTCGGTCAAGCCCCATGCACCTATCCACTCGCCGGTAGCAAGCTTGGGCAACCAACGTTGTTTTTGGGACTCATCCCCAAAAGTCAAAATATGATTTGTACACAAAGAGTTGTGTGCTGCAATGGAAAGTCCAATAGAAGGATCAACCTTTGAAATTTCTTCAATAATAGCTGTGTACTCAAAATATCCGAGGCCAGCACCGCCATAGGTTTCAGGCACAAGTATGCCCATAAAGCCCATGTCGCCAGCTTGATGCAAAAGTTCTTTCGGGAAAAATTGACGTTCGTCCCAGTCCATTACGTACGGGGCAATGTACTGTCGTGCAAAATCACGAGCAGCGGCTGAAATCAGCTTGTGTGTTTCGCCCAATTCAAAGGATGGACCTGTTTGTAGTTCAGTATTCATAGCTAGTTAAACGACAAATATAAAGATAATCTTGCTTTTTTAACGGAGTCTATTTGTGTAATAACAGCCAAGTCGTGCCAAGAGGTTAGGGAATCTTGTTGTGTTCTCAAAGCCACAATGCTGCTAGCTAAAGAAGTACTGATATATGGCGATTGTGAAAGCTTTGCGATAGTTAGGTCGTTGATGTTTTGTTTGATGACATTGGGTACAGAATCCATTTTAAAATGCATCCACAACTGATCTCGTACTTCAGGTTTTAAACCCCAAACATCGTCTAATTGATCCTTAATCAAAAATCCTCCCAGCTGTTTGCGTAAGGAAATTATACGCTGACCCAATACAGGGCCAATACCATAAACTTCTTGCAAAGCTTCAACTGTAGCGCTGTTAATTTCGGCTTTAACCCTAACTGCAACAGGTTTTTTAGCTTTCGTAATTTTTGGTAATTTTAAATACGGACGTATGCGATTCATTTCAACATCAGAAAATTCTGCTACTTGTTTTAGGTCATTTTCTGAATACAGATAAGAGCCAGTGGCACGAAAGGCACGAATGCGTTCAACAGCCGACATAGAAATGCCTAGTTGATAAGCTTTAAAATCGGAAATATAATTGGGGTTAAATGGATAAATAGTGTCCCGTAGCTTGTCGGAAGTTATTTGTAAATCCATTAGGGAATCTATTAGATGCTGGACTTCTTTGTTTTCAAGCAAGCCTTTGGTATTCCTAGGACTTGGCTTATCAATTATAAAAATAAGTACGTGAACAACAAGGAATAAAAAGAAAGTCCACAACACACCCCTGCGCTGTGCTTTATTTAATTTGTAAAAAGGACTTGGGGGTTTCACATATTAGATCATGATTTGGTCAGTATGGCAGTAAGGTATCTGTTTAGTTCTTTTTTCACCACTGGGAACAGGAAGTAAAGCCCAATCATATTGGGGAATACCATAGCAAATATCATGGCATCGGAGAAGGCCCAAATAGAGTCCATACTAGCTGCAGATCCAATTATGATAAAAATCAAAAACAACAGTTTATAGGTCATGTCTGCACGCCTACCTCTGCCAAACAAAAACTTCCAAGACTGAATTCCATAATACGACCATGAAATCATGGTTGATATAGCAAATAAGAAAACTGCTATAGTTAAGAATAAATCCGAATATGGAATGTATTGCTCAAATGCTTTGGAAGTAATTCCAGCACCCTCGTAAAGGCTGCCATCAATCAAAACCTTTCCGCTAACATCTTGATAATTAACCCCGTCAATTACAAGGCTATAACTACCATCGGTTTGTTCAATAGCATTATCGTATTTCGATAAATCCCCGTAAGCAAACTTATTCTGACTGTTAAATGTGATAATGACTAAAGCTGTCATCGTACAAATTACCACGGTATCAATAAATGGCTCCAACAAGGCGACCAAGCCTTCAGAAGCTGGGTACTTGGTTTTTACAGCAGAATGGGCAATTGAGGCTGAACCTGCTCCTGCTTCGTTTGAGAAAGCAGCCCGTTTAAAACCTACCATTAAAACACCAATGACTCCACCGACACCAATCGCCTTTGGGTTGAATGCTTCAGAAACAATAAGCGAAATAGCATCATCCAAAAAACTAAAATTAACCGACAAAATATAAACACATGCTAGTACGTATAACACTGCCATAAAAGGAACAACACGCTCGGTAACAGATGCGATACGTTTAATTCCACCAATGATTATAAGCCCAACAAGGATTGCCATCAGCACACCAATAACAGCCCCTGCACTGGTGCTTTCTAGCCCCATAAGCTGCTTTAAAACTACTGTCGCTTGGTTCGATTGGGCAGCATTACCTCCACCAAAAGAACCTCCAATACAACATACTGCAAAAATGACTGCTGTAATCTTTCCCAGCTTAGCAAAACCTTTTTCACTCAACCCTTTTTTCAAGTAATACATAGGACCTCCATAGATCGTTCCGTCAGGTCCTACATCACGATATTTTACTCCAAGTGTACATTCCACAAACTTGGTAGACATTCCAATAAGTCCGCAAACAATCATCCAAAAGGTAGCACCCGGTCCGCCTAGTGCAATGGCTAGGGCAACCCCAGCGATATTTCCATTTCCTACAGTACCAGAAACAGCCGTTGCCAATGCTTGAAAATGGCTTACTTCACCATCTTCACTTTCATCTTTTATGGTGTCAACAACTATATCACCGTCAGCTATATTTACAGCTGCTTTTTTTGAAGCGGAATGATGATCAATATCGTCATACTTCCCGCGCACAACATTTATAGCCAATGGAAATCTGCGAACATTGATAAATCCAAAGTAAATAGTAAAAAACAGTGCGCTTCCAACCAGTAAATAAATTACAAACGGATTGCCCCCAACTTGAAAAAAAACAACCTCAGAGAAAAAGTCAGAAACAGGTTTAAATGCTTCATTAATGCGCTCGTCTAGTCCCTTTTCGGTGGTTTGAGCGTTAAGCGGCAGACACAAAAGGGCCATTATTAAGGAGATAAAGTATTTCATAAATTGGTTTGGATTATAGATCAAAAACTGATGAGCGTTTAGCAAATAAAAAATCTTTCATTCTTAGCCAGAAGGCAAAAACCAAATATAACGCAAAGCCAGCGCCCAATGAAAAAAAACTCAGATATATAAAAAAAATGCGGACGTGTTTTGCTTTCATACCCAGGCGTTCTGCCATTCGGGAGCATACTTCAAAGCCACGTTTTTCTAAAAAGTAGCGTAATTCGTGCATAGAGCTCATGTTACAAAAGTAATCAAAGATTTAAAAGTTCGTGTCCAAAGCTACATGACAAGCATCTGCGTGGATTACAATAATTGGTTTTCAACTGAATACAGGCCTGGCTTTCTAGAGCATCTTCAATGATACAACCAAGTGCCTTGAACTTGAGGCTGTAATTGTTTTTTTCTGGGGTAGTTGACGCACCCAATCCACTATTTGATCGGCACGCCTATCGCCAGTGTATTTATAGTAATGAAACAGAAAAGGAAAAACAGTATTTAAAAGAAGTAGCTGCATAAATGACTTAGTCAATTTGCGTTGTCGTTGTTTGGCAGGTGTGTTAAATTGATAGTGTGATTCCCAAAAAGAGGTCGTCTTGTCTTGTAGTAAGGCATACAAAGTGTTTATGTTTTTTGAAGACTGAATGTGGGATAACAACCGAGGCTGTTTGGACGTAAGCCAGGCAAGTTGTGACAATCGAATGGTTGGGAAATTTTCAGGACGCAAACGGAAAAACTTAAGATTTTCGAAAATTGGCATAAGTTGGTATTTGTAGTGTAAATACTGATACCTTTTTTGTTGTTTTTCAAAATATGTATGATCTACTGATTTCTGAAACAGATTTGATTGTCCAAAAAATAGTGCTTCAAGTAGTTCCGTGTTTGAAGCGCAATTAAGCACAGCTTTCCACGGGGTTGCAAGCGCCATATTAGCAAAGGCCAACCCATTTTGTTTTAGCCCAAACCCTTTGGCCAAGGCAACAAAAAATACCGCCTCCCAATTATTTTTGGTTAGTGATAACCAATGCTGAAACAAGGCTGTTTTTTCCATAAGTCGTTCCACATAGAGCCGCTCCCAAAATTATCGTTGATGAAACTCACTGACGGCATGAATTTTATCTGCGCAGCTAATCCATTTTTTATCTTGACTTATCCAGTGGTCATACTTTTTGAGTATGCTTTTAGGTACATATTCAGATAAACACAAGGTTGGCATGGGCTGTTGGCTAATATCAAAAACGGGCATGTCATTTTTCCATACCACATGCAGAATAACATTATCATAATTGGTATCCAATTCATGCCGATGATTAAACCAGTCTGAAGCATGAAGATGAAGCTCAACATTGCCTACCCAGAGGGTTTTGTTTAGTTGGATATGTGCATTGAAGAAATCAGGCCCTGCATTCGGGTTTTCCTGTCCAGGTTTGACCACAACAAGGGTATCACCATCTGTCGTTCTCAGCGACTTACGGCTAAAATATTGTGTTTTCCATAAATAGGCGAGCAGTTCTTCGCGCACCTTGTTTTGAGATTACTCCTCCAAATCGCCCTCCCAAGCAAGGACGCCGCCTTCAAGATTATATACAGCGCTAAAACCCATTTGACTCATAAGCTGACAAGCCTGTCCGCTTCTTGCGCCAGAGCGACAATACACAAAATAGGATTTCGATTTATCCAACTTTTCAATTGAAGCGAGAAAGTCTGCTCCTCCGCGAATATCCAGATTCAAAGCTCCCTTAATATATCCAGATTCAAACTCCTCGGCTGTTCGAACGTCAAGGATTACTGAGGCTGACGTTTGCTCTTGTAGTTCAGCCCATGCATCGGGCGCTAATTCATTCATTTGTGCTTGTTTTTTGGACGAAGATACACAAGCAGTCGCTATCAATAAAAAAATGAGAATCTTGTGCATCTTTTAATTTTATCAAATATAATTTAAATTTTTATATATATTTGTACCTACAATAGTTGTTAGTACAATGATAAATAAAGACGTGGTAGTGCGCGTGATGAAAAGAGGAAATGTATTTGCTGAGCACATCGGAAATACACTCCAGCCATTTGGACTAAGCTTACAACAGTTTAACGTCTTGCGTATTTTACGAGGTCGTAATGGAGCTGCTGCATCCTTGGAGAGTATAACAGATGACATGATTCACAGCATGAGTAATACCTCTAGGATAGTCGACAAGCTCTTGGAAAAAGGGTGTGTAGAGCGTACTGTCTGCCCAGAAAATCGGCGTAAGGTGAATATTTTTATAACCCAAAGAGGATTAAAATTACTCGAAAAAATAGATACGGTTATAGATCATACAGAAAAAACACTCACCGCGCCCCTTTCTAAAAATGAAATGGAACAATTATTGCTATTACTAAATAAGCTAACATCAAAATAACGTTAAAAAAACAAAATGAATACAAGAACAATAACTGCCTTTTTGGCAATTACTTTTTTAAGCTTTGGATTAAATGCACAAACAAAAGCTATAACTAATGGAGTCATCAATTGGGAGGGATCGAAAATCACAACCGAATCGCATGTTGGAACCATTAACATTAGCAAAGGAACTCTAACATTTGAAGATGATGCGCTTACGGGTGGTAACTTCACTGTTGATATGAACTCTATCGTGTGTACAGATTTATCTGAAGAATACGGCGCAAGGCTAGTTGGCCACCTTGAATCAGATGATTTTTTCGGGGTTGCAGAGCATCCTGAAGCCACACTAGTTTTTACTTCTGTTACTCCCACTGACGAAGGTTACCAAATTACAGGTGATTTTACCATACGAGGCATTACCCATTCAGAATCGTTTGAACTCAAAATAGACAACAACACAGCCGCAGCTGACTTAGAGATTGACCGTTCAAAATACAATGTAAAATTTAGATCTGGATCCTTTTTTGAAAACCTAGGGGACAAGCTTATTAACGACGAATTGAAGCTTGGCGTGAGCTTTACCTACTAGCTCTTGTTTTTTTATCGCTGAATTGCATATATTTGGGCAGATGAATAAACGCATTTTTAATACGCTTTGGTGGAACTCCTAATTGGAGATGATAAGCGTATTATATACAATTAAAAGGCTTGTCATGATATGACAAGCCTTTTTTTATTTTTAACTAATGAAGTTTAAACTACAAACTGATACTTGTGAACTCTTAACCGATACCATGACACCGGTCAATATGTATCTTAAAATTAGAGACGCATACCCAGAAAGTGTGTTGCTCGAAAGTTCTGACTATGGTGCCAATGACAACAGTGTGGCCTATATATGCTTTAACCCCATTGCCTCGTTTAAGGTGCACAACCAAAACATAACAGAGCGCTTTCCAGACAGCAGTACTTCCCAAACAATTGTTACTCCAGACATTTCGGTAGTTGATAGGCTCGAGGCATTTGCTGCTCAATTTGATACAGACGAACTTGAAAATCGCTTTTTAAGCAACGGCTTGTTTGGCTATACATCTTACGAGGCCGTACAGTATTTTGAAGATATTGAGCTAACAAAAAAAGGAGGAGATGCAGATATACCCGAGATATATTATGCACTATATCAAAATATTATCGCAATCAATGTTTTTAACAACCAAGCCAAGCTTTTTGCCCATTGTTATCAAAGCGAAAGCAACCTAGCTGAGGTTGTTAAATTACTCAAGGCTCCTGCACGTGATTCGTATTCATTTAAAAAAGAAGGGAAAGCATCCTCTAATATGCGTGACGAAGCATTTGTAGACTTGGTCAAAAAAGGCATAAAGCATTGCATGCGTGGCGATGTTTTTCAAATTGTACTTTCCCGTCGCTTTTCACAAGCCTACAGCGGAGATGACTTCAGTTTGTATCGGGTACTGCGCTCTATCAATCCATCGCCATATATTTTCTATTTTGACTTTGGAGGTTTTAAAATCTTTGGCAGTTCGCCAGAAGCACAACTGGTAGTACAAGATGGTGTAGCGGAAATTCACCCCATAGCAGGTACATTTATCCGAACGGGAAATGATCTACAGGACGAAGCTAGAGCAAAAGAATTGGCAAAAGACTTGAAAGAAAATGCTGAACACATGATGCTGGTTGATTTGGCAAGAAACGATTTGAGCCGTCATGGACAGGAAGTGACCGTTGAAAAAGACAGAGAAGTGCAATTTTACTCGCACGTTATCCACTTGGTATCTAAGGTCACAGGGCAAAAAAAGAAGGAAACGGCTACCATGCAAATTGTAGCAGACACCTTTCCTGCTGGAACATTAAGTGGTGCGCCCAAACACCGCGCAATGCAACTTATCGAATCCTATGAAACCACAGATCGCTCCTTCTACGGAGGTGCTATTGGGTTTTTGGACTTCAAAGGCAACTACAACCACGCCATCATTATCAGATCCTTTTTGAGTAAAAACAATGTACTGCACTACCATGCAGGCGCGGGTGTTGTTTCAAAATCAGACCCCGAAAGCGAATTGCAAGAAGTTTACAATAAATTACGTGCGCTTAACACCGCCATGGACAAAGCAGAAAAACAATTTCCATGAATATTTTAGTCATTGATAATTACGATTCTTTCACCTTTAATTTGGTGCACTACCTTGAGGAGCTAGGCTGTACCGTTACCGTAAAACGAAACGATCAGTTCACCCTTGAAGAAGTAGCTGGTTATGATAAAGTCGTGCTTTCTCCGGGACCTGGGATTCCAGATGAGGCTGGCCTACTTAAAGCCACCATTGAAGCATACGCAACTAGTATTCCCATGCTTGGCGTTTGCTTAGGGCATCAAGCAATTGCAGAGGTTTTCGGTGGTTCATTAACCAACCTTTCAACTGTATTTCACGGGGTAGCGAGTAAAATGACCATAACACAAGACGATGCCCTGTTTGCAGGACTCCCAAGTTCATTTGATGTTGGGCGTTATCACTCTTGGGTAGTAAACAAACCACTGCCAGACGGATTTATCTTGTTGGCCGAGGAAGAAAATGGTCAGGTGATGGCCTTCAAGCACAAAACACACCCCATTTATGGTGTACAGTTTCACCCTGAGTCGGTGCTTACACCCAATGGAAAACAGCTATTAAAAAACTGGGTTGCACTATGAAAGAGATTCTAACACGTCTTACACAACACGAAAAGCTATCGCAGCAAGAAGCCAAGGATGCGCTACTCTTTATTGGCAGCGGTGCAGCAGACCCTTATCAAGTTACCGCCTTTTTAAGCGTATACATGATGCGTAGCATTGATGTTGCCGAATTGGCCGGATTTAGAGATGCGTTACTTGAACTTTGTATAGCCGTTGATCTGGCTGCTTACAACCCTATTGATTTGTGCGGTACCGGCGGGGACGGCAAAGACACCTTTAACATCTCCACATTAGCTTCATTTGTAACAGCTGGTGCAGGCGTCCACGTTGCAAAACACGGCAACTATGGTGTTTCCTCTTCTTGTGGATCAAGTAATGTAATGGAACATTTGGGCATTCGTTTTTCTAACGATGCCGACTTTTTGGAACGCTGTATAGACCAAGCAGGTATTTGTGTATTGCATGCGCCTTTGTTTCATCCAGCGATGAAACATGTAGCACCTATCAGGCGTGCGCTCCAACTCAAAACCTTTTTTAATATGCTAGGGCCCTTGGTCAATCCGTGTATGCCCAAGCGCCAAATCGTAGGGGTGTTTAATTTGGCACTAATGCGTTTATACGGATACTTATTTCAGCGATCAGATAGGCAGTTTTGTGTGTTGCATGCCCTTGACGGCTATGATGAAATTTCCCTAACGGGTGCAACCAACATTATTTCCAATACTGGAGAACGCCTTGTTCGCCCTGCAGATTTTGGGCTAAAGCCACTTACGCCTGAGGCTATTGGTGGCGGAAATACGGTTGAAGATGCAGCAGTAATTTTTACAGCAGTCCTCCATGACAAGGCTACGGCCGCACAAAAACAAGTCGTATGTGCCAACGCAGGTACCGCTATTGCAACAGCACTGGACATTTCGATACCAGAGGGCTATGCCAAAGCACAAGAATCTATTGAATCAAAAAAGGCATTAGGCGCCTTCACCAAATTATTAGCACTGAGTAAAGCATGAGCATTTTAGCACAAATCGTCATAGATCAACGCAAGGAAATCGCTCTGAAAAAGAAGATGATGTCCCAAGCGCAGTTACAAGCCATGCCCCACTACAACAGGAAAACAATCTCCTTTGCTGAAGGGATTAGACAGACCTCAATGGGAATTGTGGCCGAACATAAACGCCGTTCACCCTCTAAGCCTCAAATAAAATTACACTCCCGAGCTGCAGCGGTAGCAACAGGATATGAGCAAGCTGGCGTAGCAGCCATGTCAGTACTTACCAATGGACAATATTTTGGTGGTTCTTTAGAAGATTTGCTCTTGGCGCGTGCTGCGTGTAATCTGCCTCTATTGCGAAAAGAATTTATTGTGGATGCCTATCAAATTCACGAGGCCAAAGCCTATGGCGCTGATGCCATATTACTTATTAAGGCTTGTCTTAACGCAGAAGAAACCGATCAACTTGCCAAAACCGCAAAAGAAATAGGACTTGACGTGCTACTGGAAGTGCATAACCTAGAAGAGCTTACACAAGCTCCCTTGACCTATGTTGATGTAGTTGGAGTGAACAACCGAAACCTCAAGGACTTTTCTGTAGACCTAAACACCAGTCTCACCTTAGCCAAGCACATACCAAATGATAAAGTAAAAATTTCAGAAAGTGGCATTTCGTCTTACGATGCTATTGAAAAACTTTCCAACGCTGGTTTTGATGGCTTCTTGATGGGAGAACATTTTATGCTTCAAGACAACCCTGGTGAAGCTGCACAAAACTTCATTCAAAACTACAGCTCATGAAGTGGAAAGTATGTGGCATGCGCGAAGCAAACAATATTTCAGAAGTAGCCGTTCTACAACCTGACTATATGGGATTTATCATGTGGGCTGGCTCAAAAAGGCATTGTTCAAAACCACAACATGTAGCTGCAGGCATTACAAAAGTAGGGGTGTTTGTTGATGCCGCTGTTGGGGAAATCGAAGATGCGATTGAAAACCACAAGCTTGGTGCTGTGCAATTGCACGGCAATGAGTCACCCGTACTATGCCGAGAACTACAAGGAAAAGCACAAGTTATCAAAGCATTTGGAGTAGGTGAAGCCTTTGATTTTGATACACTACTTGACTATCTACCCTATTGTGATTTTTTCTTATTTGATACCAAAGGACCTATGCCAGGAGGAAATGGAACTACTTTTGACTGGTCTATTTTAGAAAAGTATCCCTTTGATTTGCCTTTTTTTATAAGTGGCGGCATCGGGCTGGCAGAAATAGATAAGATTAACGAACTTCGCAACACAGACTTGCCTGTTTATGCGATTGACATCAACAGCAAGTTTGAAACTGCTCCAGCACTTAAAGATGCTGAGCAATTGAAAAAGTTTAAAGAAAAATTAGTGCTATGAGTACATACAATGTAAACGAAAAAGGCTACTACGGAGATTTTGGTGGTGCCTACATCCCTGAAATGCTCTACCCAAATGTTGAGGAATTGCGTCAGAACTACCTTGAAATTACCTCCAAAGACGAATTCAAAAAAGAATTTGATCAGCTACTAAAAGATTATGTAGGTCGCCCTACACCATTGTATTTTGCGGAACGCTTATCTGAAAAATACAACACAAAAATCTATTTAAAACGAGAAGATTTGTGTCATACAGGTGCACATAAGATCAACAACACCATTGGACAAATTCTATTGGCTAAACGACTGGGAAAAACCCGTATTATAGCTGAAACAGGAGCAGGACAACACGGGGTTGCCACAGCAACTGTTTGTGCGCTTATGGGTATCACGTGTATTG
The DNA here is from genome assembly GCA_024639165.1 of Flavobacteriaceae bacterium. GTDB lineage: Bacteria > Bacteroidota > Bacteroidia > Flavobacteriales > Flavobacteriaceae > UBA7446. The sequence goes on from JAHEIX010000019.1 coordinate 129,891, forward strand.
TATATATGGGTGAATTGGATATCAAACGCCAGGCGCCCAACGTAGCCCGTATGAAAATGTTAGGCGCAGAGGTTAGGTCGGCACAATCGGGAAGCAAAACGCTTAAAGATGCTACAAACGAGGCCATTCGTGATTGGATCAACAATCCTGTAGATACACACTACATTATTGGTTCTGTTGTAGGACCACACCCCTACCCGGATATGGTGGCGCGTTTTCAATCCGTTATTAGTGAAGAATGTAAAACACAACTACAAGAAGCTGAAGGACGTGATTACCCAGACCATGTGATTGCCTGTGTAGGTGGAGGAAGCAATGCCGCGGGCATCTATTACCATTATTTAGATGATCCAAGGGTTAATATCATTGCTGTGGAAGCTGCTGGAAAAGGGATTGATTCTGGCGAGAGTGCCGCTACCTCCGCATTGGGAAAAGAAGGCATCATTCACGGCAGTAAAACCCTGCTCATGCAAACCCCCGATGGACAAATCACCGAACCCTATTCCATATCTGCTGGTCTAGATTATCCAGGTGTTGGCCCCATGCATGCACATTTGTATCGCAGCCAACGCGCAGAATTTGTTTCTATTCCAGACCAAGAGGCCATGGATTGGGGACTAAGTCTCTCGCAAATGGAAGGGATCATTCCAGCTATTGAAACGGCTCATGCTTTTGCTATTTTGGATGAGCGAAAATTTGAACCCAATGACATCTTGTTGTTCAACTGTTCTGGTCGCGGTGATAAAGATCTTGAAACCTACATTGATTATTTTAAGTTATAACATTCAAAAAAAGCGTAATTTAGTGTTTGAATATGCCCCAATCTTATTCAAAAAAGTGCGTTAAATATAGGTTTGCTTTATGAAGTTGAAAGGGGTGTTAAATACACCATTCATGAAAGAGTTTAAAAAGTTTATTAGCAAAGGCAACGTTATTGAGTTAGCCGTTGGTCTTATTATGGCCACTTATTTTGGCGCTATCGTAAAATCATTGGTCAATGACATCATCATGCCACCAGTGGGAAAACTCATCGGAGGCGTTGACTTCGCCTCATTCAAATATGTAATTCAACCTGCTGTTGAAGCAGAAGGAACTGCGGAAATTGCTATCCGCTATGGTATGTTTATAAATACCATTATCACATTCCTTATTGTAGCCTTCGCCATTTTTTTAGTGGTGAAATTCTACAACAAAATAAAAGATACGTTTGAAACGGAGGAAGAAAAAACACCAGCTCCTCCAGCTAAACCATCTAAAGAAGAAGTATTACTAACAGAAATCAGAGACTTGCTTAAAAAAAAGTAGGTTAGAACTTTTTGTTGCTTGTCCTTTGGTAAAAGAGTATTTTTGGCCTTTGAAATAAAGTGAGCTTTTATCATATGAACCGTATTCAATCCGTACTCGAGCAAGACCACAAACTACTCTCCATTTATTTTACAGCTGGTTTTCCACAACTAGAAGACACTGTTAGTATTCTTAAACAGTTGGAAGCTTCGGGGGTTGACATGATTGAATTGGGATTGCCTTTTTCAGACCCCTTGGCAGACGGACCAACCATCCAAGAAAGCTCTACACAAGCCCTGAAAAACGGCATGACAACCGACAAGCTATTTGATCAGCTAAAGGACGTGCGAAATCATATCAGTGTACCGCTAATAGTCATGGGATATTTTAATCCTATGATGCAATATGGCGTAGAACGCTTTTGTCAACGCTGTAAAGAAGTGGGTATCGATGGGCTTATTATACCAGACCTTCCCGTTGATGTGTATCACAAGCAATACCAAGCCTTGTTTCAACAATACGGACTGCTAAATATGTTTTTAATTACACCACAAACACCAGAAGCACGCATCCGCTTTATAGATGAGGTTTCAGAAGGCTTTATTTATATGGTAAGTAGTGCAGCCACAACAGGTGCACAAAGCAGTTTTGACGATACGCAAGCCGAATACTTTAAACGCATTGGCGCGATGAAACTAAACGCCAAACTCTTGGTTGGATTTGGAATCAGCAACGCAGAAACCTATCAAGCGGCTACCGCCCATAGCAAAGGCGCCATCATTGGCTCTGCATTTATAAAACACTTGGAAGCAAATGGATCAGCTAGTGTTAAAGATTTTATAAATCAGATACGTTAATACTGATAAAGTTTGTAATTTTACATTAGAATTATTCCCCAAATCAATTCTACTTATCAGTCTATTTGACTGCCCACATTTTTGTATTGTTTTTTTGAGGAAGTTCTAAGCCACAAGTTGTTTAATCAAAGTTCTCAGCAAATGAAAACCCAGATACTCAAATCATTATTAATCCTTTTATTAGCGTCCACTTTTTTCAATGGCTTTTCGCAAGAAAAAAACACACAGGAATTGACCATTGGATATGGAAGCGTTACTACTAATGAGATTCAAAATTTTTTGTCGGAATTCAGTTTAATACTAGTAACAGTTGGAACTCTAACTTCGGACAACCAAAAATACTATGGTGCTTAATATATCAATTACAGCTACGCCATTAAAGATAATTTAATGCTTGGAGTAGAAGCAGCTTATGAACGTATCAAAAAAGATCTCTTTGTAGAAAAAACAAAAGTAGCAGAGCAGACGGATAATGCATTAAGTATAGGTGCGCATGCAAAGTATAGCTATATCGCAAATCCAAAATTTAGGATGTATTCAGGTTTGGCAGCCGGATATGTAACCATCCAAGGAACATCAAAACCTGAAAGTGGAACAAATTACAAAGCTTCCAAAGGAAACACAGGGAGATTTGGCTATCACCTAACAGGGTTTGGTTTTCGCTATGGAAAAAAAGCCGCTGTTGTAGCCGAGCTGGGTTTTGGGTACAAAGGAATTCTTAATGTTGGCTTCAATTATCGTTTTTAACCCAAAAAAATCAAATTCAAAATGGGAAAAGGAGACAAAAAAACACGCCGAGGAAAAATCGTCAATAAAAGTTATGGCGTTAGAAGGCCAAAGGCGACAAAAAAAAGAAAACTCAGCGCACAAAAACAGGCGCAGTAGGGTCTACGGTTTCGGATTCACTATAGGCATACCCATCAGCTTCAAAAGCGAGCACATCTGCTATGGTAGTTGCGTTTTTTTCTAACAGCTGTCTGGTCATCAGCCCTCTAGCCTTTTTGGCAAAGAAGGAGATAATTTTAAGCTTGCCGTTTTTAAAATCTTTAAAAACTGGGCTCATTACAGGGTTATCTAATGCTTTAAAATCTACGGCTTTGGCGTATTCTTTACTGGCTAAATTAACAACCAGTTCGGATGTTTTTAGCTCATTTTTTAAATGGGCAGTCAGTTTGTCTTTCCAAAATGCATAAAGGCTGTTGTTTCCATTGACACCAAATGAGGTGCCCATTTCTAAACGATAAGGCTGCATCAAATCTAAAGGCTTTAAAAGACCGTAGAGTCCCGATAAGATACGGATACTGTTTTGTGCCACTCCAAGAGTGTTTTCATCTAGTGTATATGCATCCAACCCAGTGTAAACATCACCATTAAACGCAAACACAGCTGGGCGTGCATTATTGACATTAAAAGGAGTTTCAAAATCTTGATTTCGTTCCCAGTTTAAGGAAGCTAATTTTTCTGAAATACCCATAAGTGCCTGCAAATCTGTTGGTTTTTTTAATCGGAGTGCAGTATTCAACACTTTAGCGTCATCTAAAAATACAGGCTGGCTGCTTTCAGCAGTTGGAAGGGGGCTTTTGTAGTCAAGTGACTTGGCTGGAGAAATAAGAATTTTCATCACTAATTTTTTTTAAAAATACAATACTACATTCAAGTTTTCAACTCAGCCCTATAAAACAAGCTGCTAGCGCAATTAGGAATTGCCCAAGTGTTGGTGTTGGGCATAGTTGCGCCACTTTTCAATTGCACCCTCAAAGTCATCAGGTAAAGGCGCCATAAAAGACATTTTTTTCTTTGTTTCGGGGTGTACAAACCCAAGGGTTTGGGCATGTAGCGCTTGGCGTGGCAACTGCTTGAAGCTATTGTCGACAAACTGCTTATACTTGGTAAAGGTAGTACCCTTTAGAATTTTATCTCCACCATAACGTCCGTCATTGAATAAGGTATGACCTATGTGCTTCATATGAGCTCTAATCTGGTGTGTTCGCCCTGTTTCGAGGACACATTTTATTAAAGTAACATATCCAAAGCGCTCCACAACTTCGTAATGGGTAATGGCAGGCTTACCCTGATCTCCATCAGGAAATACGGTCATCAGCAGCCTATTTTTTGGATCACGACCCAAATGACCATTTACTGTTCCTTGTTCGTTTGTAACGTCACCCCAAACTAGTGCCAAATATTGCCGTTCAGAAGTTTTATCGTGAAATTGCTGTGCCAGAAACGCCATAGCATTATCTGTTTTAGCCACAACCAAAAGTCCAGAAGTATCCTTATCGATACGATGAACCAGTCCAGGTCTATTGTTACTGTTTTTAGGGAGTTGATCGAAATGATAAATAAGACCGTTAATTAGAGTCCCTGTATAATTCCCATGCCCTGGGTGCACCACCCTACCAGCATCTTTATTAACCACCAAAAGGCTATCATCTTCGTAAACAATATCAAGAGGCATCTCTTCTGGAACAAGCAAATCTTCATGCGGCGGATGTGCTAGAAAAACACGAACAACATCTCCGGCCTTCACACGATAGTTAGATTTAACTGCTTGGTCATTTACTTGAATATAACCGGCTGTTGCTGCCTGCTGTATTTTATTACGTGTGGCGTTTTCAATGCGATTCATTAAAAACTTATCTACGCGTAAGGGTTCTTGACCAGCATCTGCACCAAAAGAATAATGCTCGTGAAGGATGTCTAAATTGTTTTCTTGATTCATCATTATTCTACAGGTTTCTTACCGTTGCCCAATACCAAATCTACCCGGGATGTTTTGGGAAGTTTATCGCCAGGTGCAATAGGGGCTTGATCATAACGCAATTGCAAGACCATGTCCTTTCCAATATTATCCTGATATAAAATTTCACCTATTTCCAAACCAACTGCACGAAGGGATGACTCTGCAGATCGTCGTGTAATTTGAATAACGTCGGGTAGTATCACTTCGTTAAAGTTTGCTGGATTCAGGGTTAAATATATTTTTCTGTTTTTTTTGACCAATTCACCAGCAAGCGGTGTTTGTTCAATTACAGCAAAAGGGACGTAAGCAGGATTAAATCTTGCAGAATCAATGACTTCATAATTGAGGGCTTGGTCTTGCAAGAGATCTTTTGCATCAGTAATGGTCAGGCTATGTAAGTCGGGCACTTCAATGAAATCTCCCTGTCGGGTGTGCCAATTGAGTCCATAAAAAGTCAATAGCAACAGTGCTGTAATAGCGATTAACACCAAAAGTAAGTTCCAAAAAAAGGCCCTGCTAAATAAAAAACGTAAGAAGTGAAGCATAATATGTTTCAATGAAGTCCAAAAATAATGATATTTGCCTTATGAAAAAGCACATTGCTGTAGTAATGGGCGGAACTACATCCGAGCATGCTATTTCGATTAAGAGTGGAACGGTTGTTATCGACAATATTCCTAATGATATTTTCGATGTAAAACCCGTCATTATATCCGCTGAAAGCTGGACTGTAATCCATAAGGATAACGAGCTGGAGGTAAATCAAACTGATTTTTCTTACCAATATGAAGGTCGGAAATATGTTTTTGATGCTGTTTTTATTGCCGTTCATGGAGCGCCAGGCGAAAATGGCGTCCTTCAAAAAGTTTTAGACAAGGCAAAAGTGCCTTACACAGGCTGTTCCGCAGCGGTATCTGAACTGACTTACAACAAGCATAAAACTTTAGAAAAGCTTCGGCCACATGGGATCGCTATGGCTAAAAACACCATTATTGATTCCCATTCGGATTGGAACAGCAAATCACTAGCTTCAAGTATAGGACTACCCTGCTTTGTAAAGGCCAACAAGGCCGGCAGCAGCTTTGGCGTTGTCAAAGTCAACAAACTGGAAGAAATGTCAGCAGCCATAAAAACGGCACTGGCAGAAGACAATGAAGTATTGATTGAAAGTTACTTATCTGGAACTGAAGTTTCTATTGGCGTAATCGAATATAAAGGAAACGTTCAGGTTTTGGCCCCTACTGAAATTATTACCCACAGCGATTTCTTTGACTATGCTGCCAAATATGAGGGCAAATCTGAGGAAATCACACCTGCAAGGTTAACGCCTGTACAATTGCAAAACCTTAATGCAGCAGCTAAAAAAATATTCAACATCTTGGGGGTAAAGGGTATCAGCAGAAGTGATTTTATTTTTAAGGGTAACACACCTTACTTTCTCGAACTCAACAGCATTCCTGGCTTGACAGCACAGAGTTTACTGCCTATGCAAGCCAAACATGCAGGTATCGCATTGGGGGATTTGATTGTGGACATGATCAACAGCTGTCTAAAAAATAATACCTTTGAAGCATGAAGCGTGCATTATTTCCTGGGTCTTTTGATCCTTTTACTGTTGGACACCTTGACATTGTTGAGCGCGGGGTTAAGATTTTTGATGAGATTGTCATTGGAATTGGAAAAAACAGTGAAAAGAAATATATGTTTTCATTGGAACAGCGCCTTGCTTTTATCAATACCTGCTTCGAGCACAACACACGTATATCAGTTGCTGCTTACGATGGACTAACAATTGATTTTTGTCGTGAGATTGAAGCGGAATTTATTTTACGTGGTGTGCGCAACAATGGTGATTTTGAATTTGAAAAAGCCATCGCTAGAACCAATAGACATTTGTCAGACATTGAAACTGTTTTTCTGCTAACCTCCGCTGAGACCTCGTATATAAGTAGTAGTATTGTTCGTGAACTTATTCGCAATAATGGGGATTACAGCACGTTTATTCCGACCCAAATAACGCTTCCATAAGTTTCGATTTGTCGAACAAATCCTCAATGTTTGGGTACGTCTTTTTGATTGCTTTGGCTGTTTTGCTTTTATTTTTCCAACTTGCCTTGGTAATATCCTCTTTGAATTCTGGTGTTAAAACGCCCTTATAACTAGTCTTCATAAAAAACCAATGGGTTTCTTTTAACTGATAGCGGTTGTTTCGCTTAAAAACGTGGTAAGTGACACCTGCCAGTTTGCCTACTTTGATTTTTTTAACTCCTGTTTCTTCTTTCACCTCACGCTTGGCAGCACCCTCAAGAGTTTCTCCCTTATCGACTCTTCCCTTGGGGAGGTCCCATCTTTTTTTGCGATAAATAAACAACAGTTTTCCCTCTTCATGTTGTACTACACCACCTGCAGCAATGGTAACGGGTAGCTTTTTTTTAAATCCACTCAAAAGTTTTTTGGGATTGTCATGCGTTAGGTAAAGTCGCTTGACACGTGTTGTGCGAATGATACGTATAATATTTTTGAAGGGGGTAGATTTTAGGGGTAGGACTTTTACTCCTTTCCCTTTCGGAGCAGTTGAAGTGAGGATTATCTCCTTTTGATTGACAAAAACTTTATACATTTGCGCCATGCCTAAGGAACCCTCTACCGCTAAAAAAGTAGCCGAATACCTATTACAAATTAAAGCAATAAAGCTTGAACCCAAAAATCCATTTACTTGGGCCAGTGGTTGGCAGTCGCCAATCTATTGCGATAATCGAATAACGCTCTCATATCCAGATATAAGAAGATTTTTGAGCCAAGCTATGGCAAACGAAATCAAAGCAAAATACCCACAAACAAAAGCCATTGCAGGTGTGGCAACAGGTGCCATTGGCATTGGCATGTTGGTAGCAGAAGCCCTTGATTTGCCCTTTATGTACGTGCGGCCTCAACCCAAAAAGCACGGAAGGCAAAATCAAATTGAAGGACAATACGATATTGATGCGCCAACAGTAGTGGTCGAAGATTTAATAAGTACGGGCAAAAGCAGCCTTCAAGCAGTTGATGCGCTTCGTAAGGCCAATATCAATGTTCTTGGTATGTTAGCGCTATTTAGCTACGAATTTGATGTTGCGGAAGCAAATATGAACGAAGTAGCGGTTGAACTGACCACCCTTTCTGGCTACAACACATTAATAGAAACCGCAGTTACTGCTGGTTATATTGAGTCCGAGCAAGAAGCAATATTAAAAGAGTGGCGTAAGGCACCTGCACTTTGGTCCCCTAAATAAACGGCAAAATGAAACTAGAAAGCAGCACTGCTACTGTAGCAAAACCCATTGAAGAAGTTTTTGGAAAACTTACGCAAGCAAACACCTATGAGCTGCTTATGCCCGAAGAAGCGAGTTTCCAAATAAAAGACGAGAAACACTTTAGTTTTAAGTTGGGCGGTATGCCTGTAATTCCACTGAAACTAGCACGCCAAACACCAAACACGCAGATAGTCATGGCTGCAGACGGAGGAAGCGTTCCTTTCGAGTTACACGCAAACCTTGAGGAGTTTAATGGAGAAACAAAAATACAATTGGTATTTGAAGGCAATATCAACCCGATGATGCAGATGATGGTAAAAAAACCGCTCACGCAATTTCTAGAGGCCCTTATTGCTAATGCTGGAAGGCTGTAAATATTAGCGTTTTTTCTTCATAAAGCTTACGATCACCATTATCGTGGGCGACAAGCAATTTTCCATCTGTTGATACCCCAGAAATTTTCCCTTGAAAGGAAGTGCCATCTTTTGTTTTAAAAGCACACAATTCATTCATTTTATACAATACATCTAGATAACGCTTGTGGTCAACTTGCTCCAAACGAACGGCAGTGGCAATATTTTTTGCAAGTGATTCAAACAAAGGCTCTATTTCGAGGTTTTGCTTTGTGATTGACTTGATGGAAGCGGCAAAGGGCAATGAGGCATCGAATTTTTCTTGATTTACATTGATTCCACAGCCGACAACCACGCCTGTCATTTGCGTTCCACGAATGATGGGTTCAATCAAAACACCTCCTATTTTTTTGTTGGCTGACAAAATGTCGTTTGGCCATTTGATGCGGAGTTCAGGAATTTTTAGGGGTTCAAGCGTGTCCATAATGGCGAGGCACACCTGCTTGTTTAAATTAAAAATATTGTTTTGGTGTTGGGCTGAATTCCCGACATAAACAGAACCTGTCAGGTTCAAATTAGCTTTGGAAAGCCATTTTGTTCCCATTCTACCTCGACCTTCGGTTTGGTGTTCAGCCCAAACCGCTATGCTTTCATGCGCTTTACTTTCCTGCACCCACTGCTTTAAAAAGCTATTGGTTGAGGGGGTGGCACTAAGTTTGATTATTAGCATACACAAAAGTATAGGTTTTGTGAAGTAATTTTGCAAATAACAATTACTTTTACACTGACAAGTATTGCATGACAAAGAAAAAAAATACAGATACCCTTCTAACTCACATAATTGAAGGTATTGAAGAGGTTAAGGGAGAAGACATCAACGTTCTAGATTTACGTGAAATAGAAAACAACGTATGCAAGTACTTTGTTGTATGTTCAGGAAACTCAAACACGCAGGTACGTGCCATTTCTGGTGCTGTTCAAAAATTGGTGAGCAAGGCCATTCATGAAAAACCTTGGCACGTTGAAGGGTTTGAAACAAGTGAATGGATACTGATGGACTTTGTGGACATTGTTGTGCATATTTTTCAAAAACAAACCCGTTCTCACTACGACATCGAATCGCTTTGGGGTGATGCCAAGCAAACGCTAATAGAGTCTAAATACTAAAACATGGCTAAAAAAGAAAAAACACCACCTAAAAAACCAGCCATAAGTTCTTATTGGCTATATGCGAGTATCATACTTTTCTTTATTGGCATGTCACTCTTTGGCGGTAATGACAGCATGTCTAGCGATCAAAAGATTAACATCTCCACTTTTGAAAACTACCTTAACGATGGTGAAGTAAGCAAGGTTGTCGTGGTCAATAAAAAAACCGCACAAGTCACCTTAACGGAAACGGCACTTTCTGAAACCAAACATAGCAAGGCCAATAAGACAGACCTGTTGGGACGCAAAAATAGCAATGGCCCACATTATCAATTTGAAGTTGGGAACCTTGAACTTTTTCAAAAGAAATTAGAAGCTGCAGAAGAAAAGGGCGTTTCTTTTAGCTATGAGTTTGAAACAGTAGAAAGTCGTTGGTTAGATGTATTACTTGGCTTTTTACCACTTATTTTGATCATTGGCGTATGGTTGTTTATCATGCGACGTATGTCAGGAGGCGGTGCAGGAGGTGGTGGCGCCCAGATATTTAATATTGGGAAATCGAAAGCCAAGCTGTTTGATGAAAAAACCGATGTTAAAATAACATTCAAAGATGTTGCAGGACTAGAAGGAGCCAAAGAAGAAGTACAAGAAATTGTTGACTTTCTAAAAAACCCAAGCAAATACACGGTGTTGGGTGGTAAAATTCCCAAAGGCGCTTTATTAGTAGGCCCTCCTGGAACTGGAAAAACCTTATTGGCTAAAGCCGTAGCCGGCGAAGCCAAAGTGCCTTTCTTCTCCTTGTCTGGATCAGACTTTGTGGAAATGTTTGTGGGTGTAGGTGCATCGCGTGTGCGTGACTTGTTCAAGCAAGCAAAAGACAAATCACCTGCTATTATATTTATTGATGAAATTGATGCCATTGGGCGTGCAAGAGGTAAAAACAATATTACAGGCTCGAACGACGAGCGTGAAAATACGCTGAACCAGTTACTTACTGAAATGGATGGCTTTGGTACTAATACCAATGTGATAGTTATTGCAGCTACCAACCGTGCAGACGTACTGGACAAGGCGCTAATGCGAGCAGGGCGTTTTGATCGCCAAATCTATGTTGATCTTCCTGACTTGAGGGAGCGTAAAGAAATTTTTAAAGTACACCTCAAGCCATTAAAGTCGGATACCAAGCTTGATGTTGACTTTTTGGCCAAACAAACACCTGGATTTTCAGGAGCTGATATTGCAAACGTCTGCAACGAGTCGGCATTGATTGCAGCCAGAAAAAACAAGAAAAAAGTAGGTCGTCAAGATTTCTTAGATGCCGTAGACCGAATTGTTGGTGGACTTGAAAAGAAAAGTAAAATCATTACCCCTGAAGAAAAGAAAACCATTGCTTTTCACGAAGCAGGTCATGCTACGGTAAGCTGGATGCTAGAGCATGCTGCGCCACTTGTTAAGGTAACCATTGTTCCTAGAGGTCAATCGCTAGGAGCAGCCTGGTATCTGCCTGAAGAAAGACAAATTGTTCGCACCGAACAAATGTTAGATGAGATGTGTGCTACACTTGCTGGTAGAGCTGCCGAGAGCATTATTTTTAATAAAATTTCTACGGGTGCACTAAGCGACTTGGTAAAAGTAACCCAACAAGCAAGAGCCATGGTAACCATTTATGGCCTAAATGACAAAGTTGGAAACATTACGTATTATCAAACCAACGAAAGCGAGTATGGCTTTACAAAGCCTTATTCGGAAGAAACAGCTAAGACCATTGACGCTGAGATTTCGGCTATCGTTGAAAAAGAGTACAAACGCTCCATACAAATGCTTAAAAAACACAAAGACAAGCTCACAGAACTTGCAGAGCATTTACTTGAAAAAGAAGTTATTTTTAAGGACGACCTAGAACGCATTTTTGGGAAGCGACCATTCGAAAAACCAGAAGTTGAAGCGCCAAAACCCAAAGCAAAAGCCAAGACCAAGGCAACTCCAATAAAGAAAGTAAAAACGATCAAGGAAAAAGATTCTACGGGGACAAATGATGCCAAGTAATTTGCGATTTGTTACCTTTGCGTAACAACCCTGATGTGTGAGTAAATTCTGGTCAAATATTTTCGGAAAAAAAACGACTCCCAAGGAAGAGATCGTTGAGGAGGAGCGTGGCCCACATATGCCACCCAAGGAACTTCCAATTGAGCAAACCTTTGCCCAAAAATTTACAGCTTGTGGCGGAAAATTTGTTTATTGTGAATCCTTGCAAGATGCAAAAGATGCCTTTCTATCTATTGTAAGAGAATACCCCTCTGAAATACGAGAGTTGTTTTGTCTAGATCCTGTCCTAGCCAAAAAATTAGAGGTTGGTATTACCCTAACCAGAACCAATCTCAATGCCAAAATCATGCTGTGTAGCTGTGAGGCTATCGTTGCTTATGACGGAAGTATTGTGGTGTGCGAGCGTCAATTGGGCTCTAATAAATTGGCAGACTTGCCAGAAACATTGGTGGTAATAGCTGGCACCCGACAGTTTTCAAAAACCGTTTCAGAAGGATTAAAAAGCATCAAAAACCGCTATGCTGACAATATCCCCCTTAACATTACTTCCATAAAACAGTTTAAAACAGACGTAATGAGCGATGAAAACTACATGAACTATGGCAGCAGTGTCAAAGAAGTGTACTTGCTTTTACTTGAAGATTTTTCATGAATTTTTTAATTCGGTCCTTAACTTCATTCCTCTATGTTGGATTGCTCCTAGGCAGCCTTTACATCGATGCCACTTTGTTTTCTGTAGTTCTTTTCATGATGGCAGTTATAGCACAATGGGAGCTTCAAAGGATTACCAATAAAAAAATCATTTTAAGCTATCTTTTCTTTCCTGCAGGGTATATGATAGCTCAATTCACTCCGGAAAGCTTTCCTTACCTAATGGGTTTAGGAGTTCTTGGGAGTGTGATTATGTTAAGCTTTTTTAGCAGTTCAAATACGTCGAGCTACAGCCTTACAGTTGTATATTTTTTAAGCTTGTTTCAAATAAGCATCCCCCTGATTTTACTGGCCTTGTTAGGAGAATCAAACCCACTCTATGTTTTGTATTTTTTTGGTATTATTTGGCTAAGCGATACTGGCGCATATGTAATTGGCTCATTGTTTGGAAAGCGAAAACTAGCGCCAACTATTTCTCCCAATAAAACAATTGAAGGGAGCCTTGGCGGAATAGTGGTTGCTACCCTAGCCCTGCTTTATGCTGCTGACATAGACAATGTCCAATACAGTTGGATTTTGATTCTTATGGTGACGGCCATATTAGGCGCATTGGGCGATTTGGTACAATCCAAAATAAAACGCGTTTGTGGCGTTAAGGATAGCGGAAGTATTTTGCCGGGGCACGGCGGAATTTACGATCGTATCGACAGTTCCATATTGGCAGCGCCCATTTATATATTACTACTGAATTTATTCGCATATGTTTCATAAAGAAGGTTTTACCATTATCATTGTAAGTTTTGTGCTCATTGCTGTGACTGCAATGTTGACAGAGCAGTTTATTGGCCTTAAGTGGTTACGTATTACACTCCAAATTGCACTACTTGTTTTGCTGGTTTTGATACTTCAATTTTTCAGAAACCCCGACCGACCCCCTCTGGCACTTGAAGACGCTGTAGTATCCCCTGTTGACGGGAAGGTGGTTATTGTAAAAGAAGTTGAAGAACCCGAATATTTTAAAGACAGAAGACTGCAAGTATCCATTTTTATGTCTCCCTTAAATGTGCATGTAACCCGCTATCCTGTTTCAGGCGAAGTTGTGTTTAGCAAATACCATCCGGGGAAGTATCTCGTTGCATGGCACCCAAAATCATCGACATTAAATGAAAGAACCACTATCGTGGTAGACAATCCAACCTATGGAGAGGTGCTATACCGCCAAATTGCAGGTGCAGTAGCTAGACGAATTGTGAACTATGCCAAAGAAGGTCAAACGGTCACGCAAGGAACAGATGCTGGTTTTATCAAATTTGGGTCGAGAGTAGATGTATTCTTGCCCGTAGAAACTTCGGTGCTTGTTAAAGAAGGGCAAGTTGTAAAAGGAGGTGTGACGCTTATTACTTCGAAAAACTAAAGCGCCGAAAGTCTGGCTTTAAGTGCTGTTATTTTTGTTTGCGCATCTGCTGCCTTTTTTCGCTCTATTGCCACAACTTGTTCTGGTGCATTTGAAACAAAACGTTCGTTAGACAGCTTTTTTTCTACTGAACTTAAGAACCCTTCTTGATAAGCCAGTTCTTCTTCCATCTTTTTTCGTTCTTCTTCAATATTAGATGCACCTACAGGCACAAAATATTCACGCGCGTTTACCCTAAATGAAATTGCTTGATCAGGTGCTTGTTCCTCCTTAGTCCATGATTGGATATTTACCAACTTCTCAACAATAGGTCTGAGTGAAATATTGTCTTGGCTGGTCTCAACCAAGTCCAAAGGCTCTTTAAAAGAAATATTCTGCTCTTTACGAACGGTTCGCAATTGTGCTACTAAGGTCGCAGTGTGCTCAAATTGGTTCAAAATATCCGTATCAATATCTTTTTGTTTTGGCCAATCAGAAACAATTAAGGCTTCCGCTTTAGTACGGCTTTTAAGGGCGTGCCAGAGTTCTTCTGAAAGAAAGGGCATAAAGGGGTGCAACAGGCGTAAATTATCTTCAAAAAGCACGCATACTTTTGCATAGGTCTCACGATCTATTCCCGTATTGTAAGCTGGCTTAACGATTTCCAAAAGCCAAGAGCAGAAGTCGTCCCATATGAGCTTGTATGTTGACATCAAGGCATCAGAAATGCGATATTTACTAAAGTGGTCGTCGATAGTTGCCAATGTTTGTTGGAATTTGGCTGAATACCAATCAATACCCGCAGTTGCCGTAGCACAGGTTTTCAAGTTTTCATCTACCTCCCAGCTTTGAATCAAACGGAAAGCATTCCAAATTTTATTAGCAAAGTTTTTTCCTTGTTGACATAAATTTTCGTCAAATAACAAGTCGTTCCCTGCTGCTGCGCTCAATAGCAGTCCTACACGAACACCATCTGCGCCGTAGGTTTCCATAAGCTTAATGGCATCGGGAGAATTGCCAAGTTGCTTGGACATTTTTCTTCCTTGCCCATCACGAACAAGCCCAGTGAGATAAACATGGGAAAATGGTTTTTCGTTACGCAAAGCATAGCCAGACATAATCATTCTTGCTACCCAAAAGAAAAGGATATCGGGACCTGTAACAAGTTCCTGTGTGGGATAGTAATAGGAAACTTCTTTGTTATCCGGTTCCAAAACACCATTAAAAACCGATATGGGCCATAGCCATGAAGAAAACCAAGTATCAAGAACATCCGGGTCTTGGCGCAAGTCGTCAAGCGTCAGAGCCATATTACCACTTTCGGCCTTTGCTTTTTCAAGGGCAGCCGATTTACTTTCTGCTACTACAACATCTGTGCTATTAGAACCGTAGTAATAGGCCGGTATTTGGTGGCCCCACCAAAGTTGTCTTGAAATATTCCAATCACGGATATTTTGCATCCAGTGCCGGTAGGTATTGATAAACTTTTTAGGTACCAGTTGTACGTCGCCGTCCTCAACTGCATCAATGGCTGGTTTGGCCAAGTCTGCCATTTTCAAGAACCACTGATCTGACAAACGAGGCTCTATAACTGCCTTTGTCCGTTCTGAGGTGCCTACCTTGTGCATATGAGGCGTTACTTTCACAAGTGCACCTGCTGCCTCTAACTCTTTTACCACGGCTTTGCGTACCTCAAATCTGTCTTTTCCTTCATAATGCAAGCCCTGATGGTTGAGAGTAGCATCAGCATTGAAAATGTCAACAATATCCAATTTGTGTTTTTCCCCTAAGGCCTTGTCATTTTCGTCATGTGCAGGAGTAACCTTCAAACAGCCAGTTCCCAAATCCAAACTTACATAAGTATCTTTGATGATGGGCACTACCCTATTGACAATAGGGACTATGGCTTTTTTGCCGTGCAATGCAAGATAGCGCTCGTCTTCTGGGTGAATAGCAACCGCCGTATCTCCAAAAAGTGTTTCAGGTCTTGTAGTGGCCACAACGACTTTTTCGTCGCTGCCTTCAATGGCATAAGCAATATGGTATAAGTTTCCTTGTCGTTCTTCATAAACAACCTCCTCGTCTGAAAGTGTGGTTTGTGCCTCAGGATCCCAATGCACCATACGAAAACCACGATAAATCATGCCTTTGTTATACAGATCAACAAATACCTTTATCACCGATGCAGACATTTCCGGGTCTAGGGTAAATTTGGTTCGGTCCCAATCACACGTACAACCTAATTTTTTTAACTGTTCGAGGATAATACCTCCGTGTTCGTGTGTCCATTCCCAAGCGTGCTCTAAAAAAGCTTCACGCCCAATTTCATTCTTATCTATGCCTTGACTTTTCAACTTGTTTACCACCTTTGCTTCTGTCGCAATAGAGGCGTGATCAGTACCTGGCACCCAGCAAGCGTTGTAGCCCCGCATACGCGCACGTCGAATCAACACATCTTGAAGTGTATTGTTCATCAAATGCCCCATGTGCAGTACACCTGTTACATTTGGGGGTGGGATCACTATGGTGTAAGGTTTTCTGGAGTCTGGTGTAGAATGAAAATATTTATTCGCTGTCCAGTAGTCATACCACTTCTGCTCGACGACTTTTGGTGTGAATTTTGATGGTATGGACATGCGTTAGTGCTTATTATGCGCAAATGTAGGCATCGAGTATTGAAATTGAAAGCCCTAATTTTGCACAATTGACACTTATGCTTACTTTAGTAAAACCAAATTTATCGTCATGAAGCGTATATTTTTATTTTTTTTCACTGTTGTACTAAGTTTAACAGCTGCTGGACAAGACATTGCAGTCATTACATTTGACTCTCTCACCATTGATTACGGTACCATTGTCAAAGGGGCAGATGGCATCCGTCAGTTTAAATTTACCAATACAGGAACTTCAGAACTAGAAATTACGCAAGTACGTTCTTCTTGTGGCTGTACCATCCCTAAAAAACCAGATGCGCCCATTGCACCTGGCGCATCGGATATTATTGAAGTAAAATATGACACCAAACGAGTTGGACCCATTCGAAAAACCATCACAGTTGCTTCCAATGCTTCCGTTCCTATGGTAGCCCTTAAGATCAAAGGGGAAGTCATAGAAGAAGCTCCCGAAGAATAATTCTCGTTTAAAACATTGATTTTTCGCATCTTTGCAGGCAAACTATTTTAATGCCGATTATTTCAAAGAAAGGTGCAAACTTACCCACCTCACCCATTCGAAAGCTAGCCAAGCAAGCCAATTTGGCTAAGGAACGTGGTATCGAAGTATTTCACCTAAATATTGGGCAGCCTGATTTGGCTAGCCCCAAAAGTGCATTAAACGCCATTAGAAATTTCTCCGAGAACGTTGTCGCATACGGACCTTCTGAGGGAACTGTATCCTTTCGCAACAAGCTGGTTTCTTATTACCAACAGCACCAAATAGAAATTGATGCGGAAGATATACTGGTAACCACAGGGGCTAGTGAGGCTATTATTATGGCACTAGACTGCATCACCAACGAAGGCGATGAGCTTATCATACCAGAGCCATTTTATGCCAACTATGAAACATTTGCTGCAGCCTGCGGTGTTAAGGTTGTGGGTATCCCATCATCGTTTGAGAGTCAGTTTTCACTACCCCATATTAAAACTATTGAAGCGGCAATAACTCCAAAAACAAGAGCGCTTTTTATATGCAATCCAAACAATCCGTCTGGCTATGTTTACAGTAAAGAAGAGCTTGAATCGCTGGGGCAACTGGCTGTAACCCACGATTTATTCTTTATTGTTGATGAAGTATACCGAGAGTTTGTTTACGACGGCCACGAACATATCTCCGTAATGCATCTCGAAAAGCTTTCGGAGCATGCCATACTCATAGACTCCATGTCTAAGCGCTACAGCATGTGCGGAGCTAGAATAGGCTGCCTTATCACAAAAAACAAAGAGGTAACACAAGCTGCGCTAAAGTTTGCCCAATCGAGATTATGCCCACCCACCATTGCACTTCACGCCTGTGAGGCTGCACTTGACGAATCGCAACAATATTTGGATGATGCCATCGAAGAATACCAAAAGCGAAGAAAAATCGCAATTGAGCATTTAACTAAAATTGAAGGGGTAACGGTATCCTTACCCAAAGGCGCATTTTACTGTTTGGTCAAGCTTCCCGTTGTGGATAGTGATCATTTTGCCAAGTGGATGCTTGAGTCGTTCCAAGACAAGGGTGAAACGCTTATGGTAGCGCCCGCAAATGGATTTTTCTCTGGAGAAACAGCAGGAAAAGACATGATACGCATTGCCTTTGTGTTAAATTCAACAAAACTAATTCGTGCCATTAGCCTTTTAAAACTTGGATTAGACGCTTATCAAAAGTAAGCCCATGAAAAAAAATAATACGGTTTCACTACAAGAATACAATACGTTTGGTGTTGCGGCATCAACCCCTCTTTTTGTTGAAATCAAATCAAGTTTGGCCTTACAAGAAAAGCTAAAAGACGAGGCCTTTAAAGATGCGCTTATTCTTGGTGGCGGAAGTAATATTTTATTCTTAGCGGATCTTTCAAAGCCTGTTATTAAAATTTCGATCCCTGGAATTCGAATCATCAACGAAACCGAACAAATAGCCGTAGTTTCTGCTGGAGCAGGAGTAGTTTGGCACGATTTGGTCATGTGGTGTGTTGCCAATAACCTGGGAGGTATTGAGAATTTAAGCCTCATCCCTGGCTTGGTCGGTGCTGCACCCATTCAAAACATAGGCGCCTATGGCGTTGAATTAAGCGATGTTTTCTACGATGCGGTGTGCATCAATCGCAAAACAGGAGAATCTAGAATTTTCAATGCCGAAGATTGTGATTTTGGCTACAGAGATTCTGCATTTAAAAATGATTTAAAAGACGCTTACGTAGTTACCGCAGTAAGGTTGGCTTTGACTAAAAAAAATCACAGTCTAAAAACAGACTATGGAAATGTAACCGAAACGTTGGCACAAATGGGGGTAACTAAACCCAATATTGAAGATGTTGCCAAGGCAGTTGTCCAAATTCGAACGAGCAAGTTACCCGATCCAAAAAAATTAGGAAATGCGGGGAGTTTCTTTAAAAACCCCATTGTACCAAAAGGCGAATGCGCACGTCTACTTCTACAATATCCCAATATGCCACACTACCACATAGATGGTGCTTTTGATAAAATCCCTGCGGGTTGGCTTATTGAACAGGCCGGTTTTAAAGGACTCAAAAAGGGTAAAGTAGGCATGCACGACAAACAAGCTTTGGTATTGGTCAATTATGGCACCTCATCTGGAAAATTGCTGTGGAAACACGCCAAATTAGTAATGGAAGGGGTTGAAAAAAAGTTTGGTATTTCGCTCGAACCAGAAGTCAATCTCATACATTAATTTTTTAGCTACTTTTAAAACATGGAACTTTTCATAATTACCTTGATTCTTCTGAGCCTTGCTTTTGCAGGAATTGCTATAAAAATTTGGGCTAAAAAGGGAGGCGAATTTGCTGGAACTTGCGCAAGCCAAAGTCCCTTTTTAAATAAAGAAGGTGAACCCTGTAGCCTCTGTGGAAAGTTACCCAATCAGCAAACGGACTGCGAACTTCCCGACCCAAAAAACAATTAATTAGGTGGCAGAAGCAGCTGTGCTTATCGAAAAAATCAAGTTTGCACAAGAGGGCGATCAGCATGCCTTTCGCTATTTATTGGAGTTTTTTTGGAACGATGTATATGGCTTTATGTTACAACGTACACAAAATGAAAATGAAGCCGAAGACCTCACCATACGCTGTTTTGGAAAGGCATTTGAAAAAATATTGACCTATAACGAAGTTTATGGGTTTAAAACATGGCTTACAACCATTGCCAAAAACTTGCACATTGACCAAATAAGAAAAAAAACAAATTCCAATATTACTACAGAATCCAGCCAAGAAGTAGCACAGAAAATTGCAGACAGTGCGCCTGATCCAGAAGACGATTTAATTCGCAAACAGCGGCTAGAAACACTCCTCAATACCATCAAAAACCTAAAGCCGCGCTATCGTGAAGTGATACAATTGAAGTACCTCCAAGAGTTGAGCATCAAACAAATGGCTGAAAAACTCAACAGCAGTGAAAGTACCGTCAAAGTCAAACTGATGCGTGCCCGAAAATTACTGGCTGAAATTCTAGCAACTCAACACGACTAAGGTGATTTCTATATTTAAAAAGCTAGGTCCTGGATTGCTTTTTGCTGGTGCTGCTATTGGAGTATCCCACCTGGTTCAATCCACCCGATCAGGTGCTGATTTTGGTTATGGCCTAATATGGGCGTTGCTTTTAGTCAACATCGTCAAATACCCATTCTTTCAATTTGGACCACGCTATGCCATGGCGACAGGTGAAAGCCTTTTAGAGGGCTATAAACGCTTGGGGAAAGGGGTTCTAGCAGCCTACTATATACTAAATTTGGGAACCATGTTCACCATACAAGCCGCCGTAACTTCAGTAACAGCGGGTATAGCTGCAAGGCTATTGGGCTTAGATGCCAATATGTGGGTATCGGTTGTTGTCGCCCTTTTTTGCTTTGCTGTATTGTGGCGCGGTCGCTATGGATGGTTGGACAAAAGCATGAAAATCATTGTTTTAGTTTTAAGTATTAGCACCTTAGTTGCCGTGATATTTGCTTTGGGTCAAAACACGGAACTTCCCATCGTACAACGCCTTCCAGAAAACACAATAGAATGGACATTTCTGATCGCCTTCATGGGTTGGATGCCCGGACCTATGGACATTTCGGTTTGGCATTCGCTTTGGGCAATCGAGAAGAAAAAAATAAACCCTGAAACGAGTTTAAAATCTTCGCTCTTTGATTTTAATATAGGCTATTTGGTTACCCTTATTTTAGGTCTGTGTTTTATTGTTCTTGGTGCAACGGTAATGTATGATGCAGGTATTTCTTTTTCTCCAAATGGTGCCTCATTTGCAGGTCAGCTGATTGGGCTTTATACCTCGCTTATGGGCAGTGGTTGGTTTGTGGTTATCGCATTAGCTGCCCTTACCACCATGATCAGCACCACACTCACCACACTAGATGCTTCGCCAAGAGTAATGGCACATACCTCAAAGCTGTTGAAAATACCTGTTTTACAAAAACAACAAAGCTGGCTGTTGATTTTAACACTAGGCACTTGTTTGATTTTTGTATTCTTAGCCTCTGAAATGGGACTATTGGTTAAAATTGCCACCATACTCTCCTTTATAACTGCTCCCTTTTATGCAGCTTTAAACTTGCGGTTGGTCACCAGTAAACACATCCCTTTAGCACACCAACCTAAGCGGTGGCTCCAAGTGGCTAGCGTAATGGGTATTTTGTTCCTTTTGGGCTTTAGTGGAGTTTACTTGTCCGTAATTTTTTGATTAGTGAAACTGTTTCGTAATTTTGTAGGCTAAATTGCTATATGTCAGAAACTACCACCACGCAAGCGCCCGCAAGAACTCCAAAGCCAAAATGGCTAAGAGTCAAACTTCCTACAGGAAAGAAATACACGGAATTACGCGGATTGGTAGACAAATACGAGCTGCATACCATTTGTACTTCGGGTAGTTGTCCCAATATGGGTGAATGCTGGGGTGAAGGCACAGCAACATTTATGATATTAGGAAACATCTGCACACGTTCTTGCGGTTTTTGTGGTGTTCAAACAGGAAGACCCGATACCGTGGATTGGGCAGAACCAGAAAAAGTAGCGCGTTCCATCAAGATTATGAGTATCAAGCATGCTGTTATTACTTCTGTTGACCGTGACGATTTGCCAGACCAAGGAACCATCATTTGGACAGAAACCGTAAAAGCCATTAGAAGGATGAACCCCAACACTACGCTTGAAACCTTAATTCCCGATTTTCAGGGCAGAGAGGATTTACTGGATCGTATTGTTGAAGTTGCACCAGAAGTAGTGTCACATAATATGGAAACCGTTCGCAGACTTACACGCGAAGTGCGTATACAGGCAAAATACGACAGAAGCCTAGAGGCACTCAAATATCTCAAAGAACAAGGCGTATACCGCACAAAATCTGGATTGATGCTAGGTCTTGGTGAAACTGAAGAAGAGGTCATTGCCTCTATGGAAGATTTACGCAATGCAAAGGTTGACATCATTACCCTTGGTCAGTATTTGCAACCGTCCAAAAAACACTTGACCGTTGCTGATTTTATTACCCCAGAACAGTTTAAGAAATACGAGGTATTGGGCAAAGAAATGGGCTTTCGCCACGTAGAAAGCGGTGCATTGGTACGCTCTTCTTACAAGGCGCATAAGCATATTGAGTAGTTAATTACTCAATTACTGATTGCACCACTTCTAAAAATGCGCCTTCATTATCTAAGAACCTAACACCTATTGCAATAGTATGGCATTGCGCAAGTGTATAAGTAGTCAAGCGCACTGCATCTTTTTCGGTCGTTAATATTGGCTGCTGCATGGCCTTTATGGATGCGATTTCTTTTTTACTAAAATCATGATGATCGGGATAGGACAAATGTGTGAAGTCAGCGCCTTGGCGCTTTAAAAACTCAACCAAGGGGCTTGGGTTAGCAATCCCCGTAAGCAACACAAAAGGGGTTTTGATAAATTCATCTAAAGGTATTTCAGCTGCACCGCGAACATACGTATCGTATTCCAAGGTGGTAAAAAAGAGTTTTTGGTGTGGTGCTATGCCCAATTTCGTTTTGTAGGCGTTTTTGGTTTCTTCGTCAAGTGATGCGGGACATTTTGTTACGATCACCACATCGGCTTGCTGGGCTGCTGTGGCAGGTTCTCGCAAATTTCCAACAGGAAGTAAGGCGTCAGAAAACCAAGGCCTATTATAGGCCGTTAATACTATTTTAAAAGTCGGTTGCAGTGCCAGGTGTTGAAACGCATCGTCTAAAAAAATAGCTTCGAGTGAAGGTTTTTGGGCAAGCATTTTCAAAATTCCCTTTGGACGGTTTTCACAAACAGCTACAAATACATTTGGGTGGTTTTGAGCCAACATCAACGGTTCATCACCAACAGCAGACGAAGGGGCAGTTGAACGAACAGCCAAAAATCCTTTGGACTTGCGCCCATAGCCACGGCTTAACACGCCCAATTCCTTTTTTTGAGAGAAATGGCGTAGCAAGAAGTCGACCATAGGCGTTTTTCCAGTACCTCCAGTAGCTAGATTCCCAACCACAATTGTAGGAATAGGTGCCACATAGCGTGAAATAACCCCCATAGCATAAAGCTTTTTACGAAGCACAACGGCTCCTGCAAATAAAATTTGAAAGGGAAACAACGCTTTTTTCCAAATTGCCATGAAAACAAAAGTAGAACTTTTATCTTTGGAACAATGACAGTAGGCGAAATAACATCTTGTTTGGAAACATGGGCACCACTTGCCTATGCAGAAGACTTCGACAATGTGGGGCTTTTGGTAGGTAGCCATGCTCAGAAAGTTAAAAAAGTACTGGTAACCCACGATGCGCTTGAAGAAGTGATTGATGAGGCCATTGCTGAAAATTGTGAGCTCGTGGTGTGCTTCCACCCTATTATTTTTAAGGGGCTGAAAGAACTTACAGATGCAACTTATGTTTCTCGAGCTGTCACTAAAGCTATTAAGCACGACATATCCATATATGCCATACACACTGCCCTAGATGTACAACTCAACGGCGTTAACACTGGTTTGGCCAATGCATTGGGACTGGTGGATAGAGCTGTTATTCAACCTGCTAAAGGCACCATACAAAAACTCAACACCTATGTGCCCAACAAACAACTAAAGGCGGTGCAAGAAGCCTTATTTGCTGCAGGAGCAGGAGCTATGGGGCATTATGACGAATGTAGCTTTACCGTTGTGGGGGAAGGTGGCTTTAAGCCACTTGAAGGGAGTAAACCTTTTGTTGGCACAAACGGCATCCGCCACACAGCAGAAGAAACACAATTGCAAATGATTTTCCCCAAGCACCTACACAGCAAGGTCATCAAAGCATTATTAGAGGCGCACCCCTACGAAACGGTTGCTTATGAAATTACAACACTGGAAAACAGCAGATCTGATTTGGGAATGGGTTGTATTGGAAACCTACCCACAGGCGAACAGGAAGCTGATTTTTTGAAAAAACTAAAAGCTATTTTAGGCACACCTGTTTTAAGACATAGTGCGCTTTTAGGGAAACACATCAAGCGTGTGGCTATACTAGGTGGCTCAGGAAGTTTTGCTATTGAAAGTGCCATGGCACAGGGCGCAGATACCTACATCACCGCTGACCTTAAATACCACGATTTTTTCAGGGCTGAAGCAAGCTGTTTGTTGGTTGATGTTGGGCACTATGAAAGTGAGCAATTCACCAAAACAACAATTATGGAGCATCTTAACAAAAATTTCCCTAATTTTGCGTTCATTTCATCAAAAACGGACACCAATCCTGTTCATTACTTCTAAACTATGGCAAAAAAGAAAGTTGAAACAACTATCGAAGAAAAACTAAGAGCACTATACAACCTACAACTGGTTGATACACGCATAGACGAAATACGAAATGTACGTGGTGAATTACCTTTAGAGGTAGAAGATTTGGATGCAGAAGTTGCAGGTCTTGATAAAAGATTAAGCAATCTGGGTATTGAGGTTACTGCCTATGAAGACGAAATCAAAGCTAAAAAGCTGGGTATTGAAACTTCAAAAGAGCTTATCAAAAAATACAACGAACAACAAAAGAATGTACGTAACAACCGTGCTTATGAGTCGTTGACAAAAGAAATTGAGTATCAAGAACTTGAAATTCAACTAGCTGAAAAGCAAATCAAGCAACTAAAAGCCTTGATTGAACAAAAAAACGAGTCCGTTACCGAAACAACAACCAAACTGGAAGAGCGTAAGAACCATCTACAGCACAAAAAAGATGAACTTGACGCCATCCTAGCGGAAACGCAAAAGGAAGAAGAGTTGTTACTCGAAAAATCCAAGGAGTACGAAAAGAAAGCAGACGAAAGACTTGTAAATGCTTACCAACGCATCCGCACGTCTGTTAAAAATGGCTTAGCGATTGTTTCTGTTGAGCGTGGTGCTTCAGGCGGCTCATTCTTTACCATTCCACCGCAAGTTCAAATGGAAATTGCAGCACGTAAAAAAATCATCACCGACGAACACAGTGGTCGTATCTTGGTGGATAAAGAACTTGCAGAGGAGCAAGAGACCTTTATGCAAGGAGTTATCGCTTCTATCTAAGTTTTTTAGCAAAATCCACATACCAACTTAAAGCACTGGGATTTCTCAATGCGTCTGATGAAACCACCGATTCAGGCTTTTCTCCCATCAAAATTCTTTTGATTGGAATCTCTACCTTTTTTCCACTAATGGTGTACGGAATTTCTGGGGATAGATAAATAGCATCAGGCACATGCCTAGGCGAACAACTTTTTCGGATGTGCTGCTTTACAGCATCGGTATCTATCAATTTTGATGCTTGCACAAAAAGGAGCAACTGATCCTGATGCGCGTTATATACGTGAATCACCAAAGCATCTTCAACAGTCTCAAGACCCGATAGTGCGTTATACAACTCAGAAGTGCCAATACGCACACCTGAACGGTTAAGTGTAGCATCCGAACGTCCATAAATAACAATGCCTCCGCTTTTAGTTTCCATCGCCCAGTCGCCATGATGCCAAACCGATTTAAATTTGGAAAAATAACTGGTGGCATACCGTTTATATTCAGGGTCATTGAGCAAATAAATTGGCATTGATAAAAAAGCTTGGGCAAGCACCAATTCACCTGCCTTTTCAGTTACTGCGTTTCCCTCAGCATTCCAAACCTCCACGGCAGCACCTAACATTTTGCATTGAATTTCTCCTGGGATAACGGGCAAGTCGGGATGACCGCCCACAAAAGCTGTGCATACATCTGTGCCGCCACTTAGAGAAATCACCTGCGCTGAGGGAAATAGTGCTTGCAATTCGCTACATACAGCTGCTGACATAGGAGAACCGGTTGAACCAATTGTCTTGAGAAAAGAAAAATCTGTTTGCTTAACGAATGTGCTTGGAGAAGCCACTTGATCTTGAAAATAGACCGCACCACCACCAAAGTGATTGATTTTAGCTTGATGTGCAAACTGCCATAACCTGTCTTTCGTGGGAAAGCTTGGTGCACCCGAGTATAAACATAGCGTTGCACCAGATAGCAAACTACCTAATGCGTAATTCCACATCATCCAGCCAGTTGTGGAATACCAAAAATAGCGATCCCCTTTGGATACATTTTGATGCAATGCCAACGCCTTTAGATGTTCCAAAAGCATATGCCCTGCACCATGAACAATGGCTTTAGGTTTTCCTGTAGTTCCAGATGAAAATAAAACCCAAATGGGATCTGAAAAAGAAACCGCCTCAACATGTATTTGATCAATGGCTACGAAGTCATCGTCAAAATCTTTATGATCGTCCAATAACAACGTGTTTTCAATAGAACCTATGGAGTCACCAATCGTTTTGATTTTTGTCTTAACATCAAAAGCTTTTCCACCATAGGTGTATTGCTGATGGGCAAACAGCACTTTAGGAGCTAACTGAGCAAAGCGATCACAAACGGCATCGGTACCAAAGTCGGGAGAACAGGAAGACCATACTGCGCCTAAGGCATTAGCCGCCAAAAATGCAGCAAGCGTTTCTGGGCTGTTGATGCCATAACATAAGACAACATCCCCTTTGGTAACACCAAGAGCTATAAGCTGCTGTTGCAGGGTGTAGGTCTTCGCAATAAGTTGCGCCCAGCTGATTTCAACCGTGTCAGTGGTCTCGCTTTGATAGATGATTGCGGGCTGCTTGGGTGTGGCATTACGAAACACATGGTGGGCATAGCTAAGTTTTGCACCTGTGAACCACTTTGTTTTCCAAAATGGGATCGCTGGAACATAAATCTCTTCATAGGGGGTGTCAAAAGCTACGTTGAAAAAACGGGCAATACTTTCCCAAAAGGCAGTTTGATTTTCAATACTCCATTGATGAAGACGGGTATAATCTTCAAAAGTCAATCCATAGGATTGCTGTAAAAAAGCAGTGTATACATAAAATTGAGAAGGTGTTTTGGGTTGCATAGGGGGAAGATACAATGTTATGATGAAATATGTAATTTTAGGCTGTGGATTTACCCAACTCTTCTTTGCTTAATCTTTGGAATCGCTTTACTCGGCAGCATCGCCAATACAAGAATAGCTCAATTCCAAATCACTTTTATTTTTGTGACAATGAACACGATGCTAATACGTGTGCTGAGTTGGTGGTACAGAACATAAAACAAGCTACTGCGCCCTCTATATGGTGGTACGAATACCACAATGAACCCATACCCAAAGTTGGCACTTTATTTATCGTAACCGATTGGCACGGTGAGGCAAAAGCCATTATTGAGGTTGCAAAATTAGAGCAAATACGCTTTAAAGATGTTGGTGAAGCATTTGCTTATACTGAAGGCGAAGGAGATAGAAGTTTAGCATACTGGAGAAAAGTACACAGAGCTTATTACACCAGAGAGATGGAAAAAGCGGGTGCCCATTTTAATGAAAACATCCTGATTTCGTGCGCGTATTTTAAGCTGATATTCTCTTAAATAGTTACTACTCAACCGTGACGGAGTGTTTTAAAAAGGAAGTTTCATACGATTCAATCGTTATGAAATTCACCATTTTTATTAAAACTTCCACTCTTACCAAAACTACACATTACACAGGATACCAACAAAAACTTTTCGATGAAATCAAAAGACTCAAAGAGATTGAAGGTTATGGATATAAGAGAATTAGTTACATACTTTACGACAAGGGATATAGGTCTATAAGAACAGATTCAATCCTAAGACACAACTATATATATTCAATTTATAAGAAAGGAAAAGTTAGAGAAAAGAGAATAAACAGAGAGTTTAAACCAAAAGTAAGAGATATTATGGTTTATGTTAGTCGTTAATTTTTTTATTGATTTTATAGTTTTGATATAAATTTACAACACTAACAAAATTATTAAAACTAATTCCTCTTATAATCTCTTCAGTGTTATTATCAATTGAATCAAGGTTTTCAATTACAATACCTAATTTATCATTTACCTCTTGCAAACTATTGATTGTTGTTTCTTTAATTTCTATTAAGTTCTCATTGATTTCATTTAGAGTTTTTAATGTAGTTTTTTCAAATCTTGTCATTCCGAATGTAGAATTTTCAAATTTATTTAACAATCCTTCCAATTCTGCAATCTTATTCTCAAGGTGTAAATTTATAAGTGAGTCTCTAAAGTTTAATAATTTTAAGAAAACATTGAAAAATTCAATTGACAAATCATAAATAGTATTTACGATAGGGTTTTCTTTTATAACTATTGACTCTCTACCTATTAAATCCTCTTCACTCTTAAATCCTATCATAAATTGTTTTTTTTCTTTCAATTTTTTCAATTTAGAATTATAATTAGTTTGAATAAATTCTTTAATTTTTTCATCAATATTAATAATTCTACTTAGTTGATCATTTAGACCAATTTTATTTAATACATCAATAAATTTCTCATTTTTATAGATTATCCTTTTGGGAATTAAATCATTAATTGACATACTATCACTGCTGAACAATTTCTCAATTGGTTTATAAATCATTCTAAATGAATTGAATTCATCTTCAAAGAATAATAGATCTAATTTTTTAATTTCAGTCTTTCTTAATTCCAATTCTTCAAATCTTGCTAATAGATGAGAATTAGTGTCTTTAGTCTTTTTTGGGACACTAAATTCATAAATTGATTTTTTTGTTATTAAAACTGACTCTCTAGTTCCAAACGTTGTTGTTGGATTATTTCTCAAACTATACCACTTCCCGTTAAAAGTTTTTCCTGTATTATTATCATTATGGTTTTCAATCATTTCATTTAAATCGGTATCATCCCAATAACAAAAATTTTCTATACTACCAGAAACTCTTACAAAAGTTGATGTGAAATAAATTACATAACCTTCTTTTTCAATTGCATCATTGATAATAATTTTAAATTTATTTTCAAGTGAACCTTTTTTACCTTTTTTACCAGAAGAAAAAAATGAAGAAGGTTTACTTGGTACTTCCTCTAATTCACAGATTTTTAGTAATGTGTTTTTTTTAATTGCATTACCATCAACACTCCCCATTCCCTTAGATCCATCAATTTCAGTTAATACAGATTCTTGTAAAATAGAATTAAGGTTTTTTCTTTTATTTAAAATTTTATTTTGGGTTTTCAACCAGTTTAAAAACCAATGTTTTTCATAAGTCTCATCTGAATAACTTTCTTGAATTTGAATTTTATTATTGGTTTCCTCTATTTTAAAATTCTTTTTATCAGTTAACCCTTTGATTATTATTTCACACTCATCCAATGGAACTCCTAACTCTTTTGATTTTCTATAAATAACTTCTCTTTCTTTATCAGAAATTACTCCATCTGACAAACATAGATTTATAAAAGTTGTTAAATCTTGATTCATATTGTACTATTTAAGTTTTAGGTTATATCGATTTAATTTTTTTTATTTCTATATTTATAAACAGAAAGTTTAAATTCCTAAAACACATCTGTATTAATAAATATATGAAATACTGGAAATTAATACACACATAAAACACATATCAAAACTACAAGACTAACAGAAGATTAAATTCCTAAAACAGAACTGAGTTATTAATATATGAAATACTGGGAATTATTAGGACTTGGGAGTGAACCAAAAGGGACTGGAAAGATCATGTCCTTTTGTATGTTTATAGTAATTATAAACGGTTACTTTCTTGAAGGTTTGATTGAACACGTGATAATGGATATAATAACTTACACCTGTGTTATCGTATTTTTTGTACTTCTAATGTACAATTTATTTAAAAAATAGAAGGTTCAGAAATCGTCTTAACTACTTGATAATCAAGTAGTTAGCTACTCAACAGTAACCGACTTTGCCAAGTTTCGGGGTTGATCAACGTCACAACCGCGCATAATGGCAATATGATATGAAAGCAACTGCAATGGAATGGAAGCAAGTATGGGCACTAGAGCCTCTGTAACTTCTGGGATTTCAACAACATGGTCTGAAAGCAACTTAACACTTTCATCGCCTTTGGTAACAATTGAAATGATGTTGGCGTTACGCGATTTTATCTCTTGCACATTACTTACAATCTTTTCATAATGCCCCTTGTTGGTCGCGATAACCACCACGGGCATATTTTCGTCGATTAGAGCAATTGGTCCATGCTTCATTTCAGCGGCGGGATAACCTTCAGCGTGGATATAAGAAATCTCTTTAAGCTTTAACGCGCCCTCAAGCGCAGCGGGAAAATTATACCCCCTACCCAAATACAAAAAATTAGATGCATCCTTGTATTCACGGGCAATTTTTTCAATTTGTTTGTCGTAGGCCAACACGTCCTCTATCAATTTTGGCAGTGCAGCTAATTGTTTGGCAACACGTTTAAAATCTGCTTTTCCAACCGTACCCTTAAGTTGTCCCAAACGCAGCCCCATCATGATAATCACCGTGAGCTGAGTAGTAAAGGCCTTGGTAGAGGCCACGCCTATTTCAGGACCCGCGTGTGTGTAAGCACCCGCATCTGAAGCTCTGGCAATAGAAGAACCGACCACATTACAAATACCAAACACAAAAGCACCATTTTCTTTGGCAAGCTTTATGGCAGCAAGCGTATCGGCCGTTTCGCCAGATTGTGAAATGGCAATGACAATGTCTCTTTTATTGATAACGGGATTGCGATAGCGAAATTCAGAAGCATACTCCACCTCAACGGGGATACGTGCGGCATCTTCAAATAAATATTCTGCCACCAGACCAGCATGCCATGAAGTTCCACATGCCACAATGGTAATACGGGTTGCGTTTTCAAATATCTCCCTGTTTTGTTCAATACCAGAAATATTGATTTGCTGCTCGTCTACCAGCAATCGCCCCCTAAAAGTATCGGTTATGGCACGGGGTTGCTCGTGTATTTCTTTCAACATAAAATAATCATAGCCTTCCTTTTCGATAGTTTCTAAGGACAACTTTATGTCTTGAATAGTAGGGGTAATCAACTTATCACTTGTGATGGAATACATTTTAAACCCTTTTCTTCTAGAGATGACTGCCATTTCGTTATCGTCTAAGTATATGGTGCGCTTGGTATACTCAATAAAAGGAGAGGCATCGGAGGCAATAAAATATTCATCCTTACCTATTCCGATAGCCAATGGACTACCCAGCTTAGCAACCACTATTTCGTCTGAACGGTCAACGTCAACAACTGCAATGGCATAGGCTCCCACCACTTGAGAAAGGGCAATCTGAACGGCCTTACCAATCTTAACCTTTTGGTTGATTTTGATAAACTCAATAAGATTTACAAGTACTTCCGTGTCGGTATCTGACTTAAAATGAAAACCATTATCTGACAGCATTTTCTTAAGCGATGCATAGTTTTCAATAATGCCATTGTGAACAATGGCTATTTTACCAGAATTAGAAAGATGTGGATGTGAATTTAAATCAGAAGGAATGCCATGCGTGGCCCAACGGGTATGCCCCATTCCTAAGGATTTGCCCTTGGTGGAATGCGTAGCAGCAAGCTGCTCCAAATCTAAAACCTTACCCTTGGTCTTCACAACAACGTTGGAGTCGTTAAAAAGTGCAACACCAGCACTGTCATATCCTCTGTATTCGAGACGCTTTAAGCCTTTAACAATAATAGGGTATGCATCCCGATGACCAATATATCCAACAATTCCACACATAGACTTCTTGCTTTATTCATAAATAATGAACTGCAAAGATATTAAATAGTAAAAGACAGTAGTCAGTGCCCTGAAATAAAACTACGATTGGCAGCTTGTAAAAATCAAGCTTGCGAAAACAAAAAATCCCGATGCAATGCATCGGGATTTTGTTTGATGTGGGCGCTGAGGGATTCGAACCCCCGACCCCCTCGGTGTAAACGAGGTGCTCTGAACCAACTGAGCTAAGCGCCCGGGGGGTGCAAATATATAAAATAAGAGGCGTACCAAACCATGTTCATTTTATTTTTTTAGGGTAATATTTCAGAAACCACAAATAGGCTGCCCCCTATAAAAACAACATCATCGGATTTTGCCCTGTTTAAAGCCGTATCATAGGCGTGTTTTACGCTTTCATAAGAAGTAAATGTGTAGTTATACTTGCTAAAATACTTCGACAGACTGGATACATCTAAGGCCCTAGGAACTGCTGCTGCGCACAAATAATACGTGGCATCATTGGGTAAAAGCGCCATTATGTGTTCTACATCCTTGTCGTTTACCATACCAAAAACAACATGAAGGGTATCGTATTCGAGAGATCTTAGTTGCTTTAAAACAACTTCTAACCCCGCTATATTATGGGCAACATCTGCAATTACAGTAGGCTTATTTCCCAAAACTTCCCATCGTCCACGAATGCCCGTATGCTTGCGAACACGCAGTAAACCATTGCGGATATGATTGTCTGTAACAGTGAAAGAAGTGCATTTTTTCAGCGTAGAAACTACTCCATTGATGTTTTTTTGCTGATAATCTCCTAGTAAATCAGTCGTATAAGCATATTGATCTGCTACGCATAGTCCTGCATCCTGTTGTTTGGCAATAGAGTCAAAAACAGCAAAGGTTTCATCATCCTTCTCACCCAGAACCACGGGAGTATTAGGCTTTATGATACCGCCCTTTTCTTTGGCTATGGCAGCTCTGGTATCGCCTAAGAAATATTGGTGGTCCAAGGCTATATTGGTAATAAGACAAACTTCTGGGGTAATGATGTTGGTAGCGTCTAAACGACCACCTAAACCAACCTCAATAACGGCTATATCTACCTCTTGGGAGGCAAAATAATCAAAGGCGAGTCCGACGGTCATTTCAAAAAAAGAAAAAGCCTCTTGTTCAAAGAAATTTCGGTTGGAAACAACAAAATCAAGCACATAAGCTTTATCAATTGGCAAACCATTTATGCGGATACGTTCTCTGAAGTCCTTTAAGTGTGGTGAGGTATATAGCCCCACGTTATAACCTGCTTCTTGTAAAATGGAAGCAAGCATATGTGACGAAGAACCTTTGCCATTAGTTCCAGCAACATGTATGCTTTTAAATTTATGGTGGGGGTTGTCGAGATGCCTCGCAAGCTTAGAAATGCCGTCTAAGCTGGGGTTAAGGGCAGCTTTTCCCGTCCGCTGATACATGGGCAGTTGTGCAAATAACCATTGTATAGCGGACGCATAAACCACTAAATTAAAATAAAGTCACGCATCAACATAAAGGTTAAATACCCCGTTAAAAAGCCTACAAATGCTAATATGGAAATCTTTTTAAAGTACCAGAAAAAATTAATTTTTTCCATACCCATAGCAACAACACCAGCTGCAGATCCAAACACCAACATACTTCCACCAGTTCCAGCAGCAAAAGCAATGGCATGCCATATTGGATCATCTGGGCCTTGGGAAAACATCCCCATACTGGCAGCTACAAGTGGCACATTGTCTATTACGGCAGATATTGCGCCAAAAAGCGAAACGACAATATCCATATTCGGAATGGCTTGCGTGAGTTCGCCAGCAAAATTGAACAGAAGACCTAAAGATTCTAAGGCGCCCACGGCCATCAGTATTCCTAGAAAAAATAAGATGCTCGGCAGTTCAATTTTTGTCAAAGCTGCATGAACAGGACTATGTATGGCGTGATCATCAGCCGTTTTGTCAATGTTTGAAATTGAAAATTTAGCACTACTGTACAACTC
Source organism: Flavobacteriaceae bacterium (assembly GCA_024639165.1). Classification (GTDB taxonomy): domain Bacteria; phylum Bacteroidota; class Bacteroidia; order Flavobacteriales; family Flavobacteriaceae; genus UBA7446. The sequence continues at coordinate 163,474 of JAHEIX010000019.1, forward strand.
GGCAAAAGCTGCAACTACCGCCAACGATAACATCATGCCTACATAAGGGGGAAGGTGGGTAATTTGCTTAAAAAATGGGACAAACAAAATAGATCCCAAACCTAAGTAAAGCATTCTTGAGCCATAAGGTGATTTTTTTACCTCGCCCGTGTCCTTGCTTTCAATACTGCCTTGAAAAACCTTATATCTACTGGCAATTAGCGTTGGTACTACCATACATACCACAGAGGGAATAAATAGGTATTTAATCAGTTCTGGTGTACTCACTTTTTTGCCAATCCAAAGCATGGTTGTGGTAACGTCACCAATGGGGGACCAAGCCCCACCCGCATTTGCAGCAACAATGATAAGCCCGGCAAACCACAATCGTGTGTTGCGGTCTTGAATCACTTTTTGCAATATGGTTATTAGAACGATTGTTGCAGTAAGGTTGTCGATTATGGCAGATAGAATAAACGCCAATATGGAAAATATCCAGAGTAGTTTCACTTTTACATTTGTCCGGATAAAGCCCTTTATGGTGGCAAAGCCGTCAAAGTAGTCAATGATTTCGACTATGGTCATGGCACCGAGTAAGAAAACCAAGATTTCAGCTGTCTTTCCAAGATGATGCAGTAATATTTCTTCAATGTGTGTTTCGTGTAAACTCCTTGAGATGGTGTCTATATCAAAGACAGGCATGTGAGTCAAAGAAATGATTGCCCATAAAATAGCCATCATGGTAAGTGCAGGTATCAGTTTGTCAATCTTTAAATTATGTTCTAGGGTAATGGCTAAATAGCCCAGAAAAAACACAAGTAATATTAGGGTTTCCATAAAGGTTTGTTTGGTATTAAGTCAAAAACAAATATAGCAATGTAAATGGCCAAAAAAAAACAATTAAAAGCGCAATTTATATTAGCTGAAATGAACAAATATTACAAAAAATGATGATTTTATATATTTGTACCTCCATAATAATGGGGTGTATATACTAAAATAATTAGTTATTGTAAATATAACCCTATAAAAATAGGGGGTAGTTTCAAACTGTATTTTATATTCCATTAATACTAATTTTACGCTGTCTATTTTTGCGATTTCACAATTTTTAAGTTAAATTTTGTGAAAGTAGTATTGGGCTGTCATTAGACCACCATGTCTTTTACAAAAACTATACGTAGCCGTTATATTTGAGAAAAATTGATTTATGTTACCCATCCCACAAGGTTTATACCATCCAGAAAACGAGCACGACAATTGTGGTGCTGGTTTTATTTGCAGTCTTAAGGGCGAAAGAACCAACGATATCATACACAAAGCGCTAGATATTTTGGTAAAGCTCGAACACCGTGGCGCTGTAAGTGCAGATGGTAAAACGGGTGATGGAGCTGGTATACTTATAGACATACCACACGATTTTTTAAGCGATGTATTGGCTTTTGAACTCCCTGAATCAAAAAAATATGCGCTTGGTATGGTTTTCCTTCCCCAAAAAATGAACCAACGCACCCATTGCATTGAAGTATTTGAAGAAGAATTAGCGCGTCAAAATCTAGCTGTTATTGGGTGGCGTGATGTACCTACAAATTACGATGTTGTGGGGCGTATTGCAGCACAAACCTTACCAAACATCAAACAAGTTTTTGTTGAAGACGCTACAGGAAAACTCACTGAAGACCAACTCAACACCAAAGCTTTTATCGCAAGAAAGCGTGCAGAACACCGCATTTTCGGAAGCAAGATGTCGCAATGCTCATACTTTTATCTTCCTAGCTTCTCAACGAGAACGGTTATTTACAAAGGGCTGCTAATGCCCGAAGACATTGAAGGCTTTTACCTAGACCTTAAAGATCCACGTGTGGTAACACGTCTGGCACTTGTGCACCAGCGTTTTTCTACAAACACCTTCCCTACTTGGGATTTAGCACAGCCATTCCGCTATATGTGCCACAACGGCGAAATCAACACTTACCGAGGCAATGTTATCCGCATGAAGGCGCGTGAAGAACTCTTTGCAAACGAATTTTTTGGAGACGATATGGCGCACATTACTCCTATTGTACTGCCTGGAAAGTCTGATTCCTCCTCTATGGATATGGTGGTTGAGTTGTTATTACATTCTGGTCGCTCACTTCCAGAAGTGATGATGATGCTCGTTCCCGAAGCATGGGAAAAGCACCAATCTATGGATCCTGCCAAAAAAGATTTCTACGCCTATAATGCTTGTATTATGGAGCCGTGGGACGGACCCGCAAGTGTTCCATTTACGGATGGAAAATTCATTGGTGCGTTATTAGACCGAAACGGATTGCGCCCATCAAGATACACAGTAACCAAAGACGGTTATGTAGTTATGTCTTCTGAAACAGGGGTAATTGATATTGACCCTGCCAATGTTTCCCTTCACGGCCGTTTAGAGCCTGGAAGAATGTTTTTAGTAGACATGGAAGAAGGACGCATTATTGAAGACCGCGAGGTGAAAGAAAAAATTTCTGCAAAACACCCCTACGGAGATTGGCTAAAAGAAAACTTACTTCCACTTAAAGAGGTTCCTTACACAGGAAATAAAACGCCAGTTGAAGCTGAGCCTTTTATCAAAAGACTGCAAGCCTTTGGGTATACCGAGGAAGATATCAAAACCCTAATTACGCCCATGAGTACCTTAGGGAAAGAGGCCATAGGCTCAATGGGAACAGATACACCACTTGCTGTGTTATCGCATAAGCCACAATTGCTATACAACTACTTCAAACAGCTTTTTGCTCAGGTAACTAACCCACCACTTGATGGAATTCGTGAAGAAATTGTAACAGACACCTCCATGTCTGTAGGAAGTGACGCTAATATTTTTGATGTTATCCCTGCTCATGCGAAAAAACTGAACATTCAAAACCCCATCATCTCTAACGAAGACCTTGACAAAATCAAGTTTATTGAGCATGATGACTTTAAGTCTAAATCGGTCAATGCATTGTACAAGGCCAATGAAGGCAACAACGGGCTTGAACGCGCACTCGAAGACGTATTAAAACAAGTTAAAAAAGAAGTTGAGGATGGTGCAAATATCATCATACTCTCCGATCGTGGAATTAACAAAGATATGGCGCCCATGCCCATGCTACTCGCCTGCGCATTTGTGCACCACGGCATGATGAAACACAGCTTGCGATCTAAGTTTGGGATTATCATCGAATCTGCCGAGCCACGTGAACCACATCATTTTGCCTCCTTGTTTGGATATGGCGCTAGTGCCATTAATCCATATATGGTTAATGAAATCATTGACTACCAAGTTGAAAAAGGAGCTATCAAAGGGCTTTCTGCTGAAAATGCCATTGCCAATTTTAACAAAGCCATTGCAAAAGGTCTTGTCAAAATCATGAATAAAATTGGTATTTCAACCCTTCACTCGTATAGAGGCGCACAAATTTTTGAAGCCCTAGGCCTAAGTAAAAAGTTTGTCGATACTTATTTCTGCAATACGGCTACACGCATTGAGGGAATTGGACTAAAAGAAGTAGAGCAAGAAATTGCCAAACGTCATGAATTTGCCTTTGGCGAAAAGACGGCAGGCGAAGGTATTGACCTAGAAATTGGTGGTAGCTATCGCTGGCGACGTAATGGGGAAGCTCATATGCTGAATCCCGCCAGTATTGCCAAACTACAACTAGCCACAAGTAAAGGAAGCTATGACACTTTCGAGGAATATTCCAGACTTGTTAACGACCAAACCAAGCAATTGATGACGTTGCGAGGTATGTTTGAATTTACCGATTTAGATCCTATTCCAATTGAGGAAGTAGAACCCTGGACCAATATCGTGAAGCGCTTTAAAACAGGCGCCATGTCTTTGGGGTCTATAAGTGAAGAAGCACACGAAAACTTGGCCAAGGCCATGAACCGCATTGGCGGAAAAAGCAATTCGGGAGAAGGCGGTGAAGATCCAAGACGCTTTACACGTGATGAAGACGGGGAATGGCGTAATTCTGCCATTAAACAAGTTGCCTCTGGGCGATTTGGCGTCTCTTCGCATTACTTGACTAATGCGCGAGAAATTCAAATTAAAATGGCGCAAGGTGCCAAGCCTGGAGAAGGCGGACAGCTGCCTGGGCCAAAAGTAAATCCCTATATTGCATCAGTACGAAATTCAACACCCTATGTTGGTTTGATTTCTCCACCACCTCACCACGATATATATTCTATTGAGGATTTAGCGCAATTGATTTATGACCTTAAAAACGCAAACAGAGAAGCCCGCATCAATGTGAAGCTGGTTTCTGAAGTAGGCGTTGGTACCATTGCGGCTGGAGTTGCAAAAGCAAAAGCAGATGTGGTATTGATATCTGGATTTGACGGCGGAACGGGTGCATCGCCACTCACATCGCTCAAACATGCTGGATTGCCATGGGAGTTGGGAATTGCTGAAGCACAGCAAACCTTAGTGATGAACGACCTTCGTGGTCGTATCGTGATGGAGTGTGACGGTCAAATGAAAACAGGACGAGACGTAGCCGTGGCTTGTTTGCTAGGCGCTGAAGAATTTGGATTCTCCACAGCTCCACTAGTAGCTTCTGGATGTATTATGATGCGTGCATGTCACCTCAACACCTGTCCCGTAGGTATCGCTACCCAAGATCCTGAACTTCGTAAAAACTTTAAAGGAAAGCCAGAGCATGTCATTAACTTTATGCACTATGTTGCAGAAGAGTTGCGCGCTATCATGGCCGAACTTGGGTTCAGATCTATTGATGAAATGGTTGGGCAAAGCCAAAAGCTCAACATGAATACGGCCATTGACCATTACAAAGCGCAAGGGATTGATTTATCAGCTATTTTATATAAGCCTGAAGTTGGCGATAACGTGCCCGTTCGCAACGTAAGCAAACAAGATCACGGCCTTGACAATGTACTTGACGTGGATATTGTTTCAAAGGCGCAGAAAGCCATCATCAAAAAAGAAGCACAAACCCTATCGTTTGCCATTAAGAATACAGATCGTAGTGTAGGTGCCCTGTTGAGTAATGAAATTTCAAAAGCACACGGACGCGATGGACTTCCAGCAGACACGCTAAACTTATTATTTACTGGTGCTGCGGGTCAGAGTTTTGGTTGTTTTGCAACCAAAGGACTTCATATGGAAGTGACTGGAAATGCCAATGACTATTTTGGCAAAGGATTGTCTGGCGCAAGGCTGGTAGCCAAAGTACCTGAAACTGCCACCTTTAAGCCAGAAGAAAATATCATTATTGGAAACGTAGCGCTTTATGGAGCTACAGCTGGTGAGGCGTACATCAACGGAATTGCTGGAGAGCGTTTCTGTGTAAGAAATTCAGGATCTACGGCTGTAGTTGAAGGTATAGGCGACCACGGTTGCGAATACATGACTGGTGGTGAAGCTGTTATCTTAGGAAAGATAGGACGTAACTTTGCTGCAGGTATGAGTGGTGGAATCGCTTATATTTATGCTGAAGACGGCATTTTTGATGACCGCAACTTCAACATGGAAATGATTGGATTAGAAGACTTGACCGATACAGATATCGACCACGTCCAAAGCTTAATTCAAAATCACGTCAAGTATACGGGAAGCCCACTAGGGACTGACTTATTGAAAAATTGGAAAACAACACAGAAGCACTTTATTAAGGTAATGCCTACCGATTATAAAGCAGCTCTTGAACGCATGGCGCAAGAACAAAAAGCATAATTATGGGAAAGTTAAGAGGATTTATGGAGCACGAGCGCGTAAACGAACAGAATGTAGCTGTTCAAGACCGCGTTAAGAATTACAAAGAGTTTACGGTAACTCCTAGTGAAGAAACACTACAAGAACAAGGCGCACGCTGCATGGACTGTGGTGTTCCTTTTTGTCACAGTGGTTGTCCGTTGGGGAATATGATTCCTGATTTTAATGACGCCGTGTATCGCAACGAATGGGAAAAAGCCCTTCGTATTTTACACACTACCAACAACTTCCCAGAGTTTACGGGGAGACTCTGCCCTGCTCCTTGCGAGGCAGCTTGTGTGTTGGGCATCATCAACCCGCCTGTCTCTATTGAGATGATTGAAAAATATATTGTTGAGCGTGGTTTTAAAGAAGGATGGATCAAGGCTGTTCCACCAGAAAGCCGTACTGGAAAAACCGTTGCTGTTATTGGCTCTGGTCCTGCAGGACTTGCTGCTGCGCAACAACTCAACCGTGCAGGGCATACAGTAACTGTATTTGAGCGCGATGAAAAGGTAGGCGGATTACTCCGTTATGGTATACCGGATTTTAAGATGGAAAAAAATGTCATTGACAGACGTTTGGCTATTTTAGAAGAAGAAGGCATACAATTCAAAATGGGCGTTGAAGTTGGTAAAAACATGCCCGTTTCAGCACTAGAAGCCTTTGATGCCGTAGTACTTTGTGGTGGTGCAACCATCCGCAGAAGATTACCCATCCCTGGAGCTGATCTTCCTGGTGTGGTACAAGCCATGGACTTCTTGCCTAAGAGCAATCGCTGGGTAGATGGTCTAACCGAAGTAGACGGAGCTTTACATGCTGGAGGTAAAAACGTAGTTGTAATTGGGGGTGGCGACACAGGATCTGACTGTATTGGAACTTCAAACCGACAGGGTGCAAATAGCGTAACCAACTTTGAGATTATGCCCAAGCCTGCGGAGACACGTACTGAAGATCATCCTTGGCCATTCTGGCCCTTTAAACTAAAAACTACTTCTTCACACGAAGAGGGTATCCATCGTGAGTGGAGCATCATGACCAAAGAGTTTATTGCTGATGATAAGGGACATTTGAAAGGGCTTAAAACGGTGAATGTGCGTTGGGAAAAACCTGAAGATGGCGGAAGACCAAAGCTTATCGAAGAGGCTAATTCTGAAAAAGAATGGCCATGTGAGCTCGCATTATTAGCACTTGGATTTACTGGCCCAGAACCAACACTCGCTGAGCGTTTGGGTCTTGAACAAGATGAACGCACCAATGTAAAAGGAAATGAAAAATATCAAACAAATGTACCCCACATTTTCACTGCAGGTGATATGCGTCGTGGGCAATCACTTATTGTTTGGGCCATTTCTGAGGGGCGTGAGGCTGCGCATCATGTAGATGCCTTTTTGATGGGCGCATCCAAACTTCCGATTAAAGAGGGTGGCGATTTGCCAAACGGTTAGGCTATTGGAAGAAGTTCCAAACCAATCCAAAACGAAATAACATATCTCGATAGGGATAACCAGGTGCCGCATAATAGTTTGCGGCTTTTCGGTTTGCATTGACATGTTCAAAAACAAAAAACAGCCGCGTCTGTCTAATCTTCATATTAAAGAATGCGTTTACAATGGGGTAGCCTTCCATTTCTTGATGGGGTTGCACCACAAACGCAGATAACAACGGATGATAAGCGCGCATCTTATAAGAAGAAAAATAACGTGCACTGACGCCCAAATTTAAAAATAAAGCCTTTTCAAACCAGTGATCTTCATAATACAAAGCGGTACGCCCAATAATATTAGGCATCGGCATGACATCCTTGTTATCACTAAGCTGCTGCCCACGCACCTTCATATCCAAGCGAAATACACGCCAGCTTACACCGCCTTCCCAATCCAATTGCAACAGATTGATTCCACTGGATAACTGCATAGGTGCTATAGCAAGGGAAGCAGCATCGGGCTGCAAATAATAGGCGTAGTTATTAATGTTGGTGGTTGTAACGGAAAGCTTGCCAAAGACTGGATGTGATAGCTGAGCAAAAATAGCCGTGCGTTGCTCCATTTCGGGGGTATGCTTCCATTGGTAGTCGGCATAACTACTGGTGAATTGCTCAAATACAAAACCCGGATGTTGTTGCTGCCAACGCAGACCAGCCGTTAGGGAAAAAGATGAAAATAACGGTTGTTTTATTTCACCAAAGACGTAGTTCCCTAAGCGATCGCCACTGATACCAAGCTCAGCTGAAGCACGGAAATCCAAGCTGCCAAATTTTTTGCGCCACTCCCCTCCTACAGCATAAGCGTCTTCATTTATGGAAGGATTTACCACTTGCGCTTCTTCCTTGTAGCTGTATTTGTGATGACGTATATAACCCGAAAACCATCCTATGGTAGGGCTTGTCAGTATGGTGTAGGCATCAAATTGACGAAGACTATAATACGTATGATCATAAGCCTTAGTGAGGTCAGCGGCCAAATCGCCATATCCGCTATAGGCTTGGTCTTGACTGAAACGATTTTCTTGGATATCACTTTGCATACGGTATCCAAGGCGCAAACGGGGTGCTTGCAGGGAGTCATTAGAGCGTAGTAGCAAATAGTCTTGTTCCAGTAAGTAACGTTTCCCAACAAAGCTGTTAGTAGCATTCTCAAAGTTCACCCCAAGACGTTCTCGATCAAAAAATTCATCATCACCCGACTCAAAATCTTGAATAGAGACTTCGTCCAATCCACCATTTTCTTCTTGTGAAATTTTTTGATTCATGATTTGTAAACGCAAGCGATAGCGTCCGTTCGGGTTTTCATAGCGTGTACTAAAGCGCAGCTGACTACGTCCCGATATTTGATGTTGATATTTTCCTAAAGAGCGGTGTCCGCGGTAGCCAATGGCATAATTAAGCCTCGGGTGAATATTAGCACTGATAAGTGCGTCGGTAGATTGCCCTTGTGATTGTGTGGTTTTAAAGAATATTTCAGAAAGTGGTGTAGGTAGGTGATAATAGCCAAATTGGTGTGGCAGAAAGCGTTGACTTTCTTTGGCCTTAAAGCCCACTGCTGGTGCGGTTTCCTTATGCCAAGCTTCTAAAGACAACGGGTTTAGTGCTTGACCCGAATTGTTCAGCGGCAAATAGGCGAAATTATCCCGACGCTGGCTGTTGAACTTATAATATTTAGCTATGGTAAGGGTGGTGTCTACGTGGACGGTATCCCGAGCTTGGCTGATAATCAAGTAATTGGCAATGCTTATGTCCTCATCACTTGAATGAACTGACAAAGAATCTAATTTGTCTTCGTTTAATTGGCGAGGCAGGTCTTTTTTGTCGTTGAAGCTTTTGGGCAGACGAGATGCTGTTGGCGGGGGACCGGTTTGTGCCAAAACACAAAGGGGTAACCATAAAAAAAGAAATATACGCAGCACGCTTAACTGTTTTGGTAAAGGTATTGATTTCAGCCATAACAGAGAACCCCGTATTAAAGCATTTCTTTTGTATTTTAGTACCTAGATGCAAACACAGCTCACCCAGACGCTAGAATGTGGTACAGACGAGTCTGGTCGTGGCTGTTTGGCGGGACCTGTAACTGCAGCAGCCGTGATCCTACCCCCATCTTATATGCATCCGCTGCTCAACGATTCCAAAAAGCTCACTGCAAAACAACGCCTTAGCCTAAGAGAAGAAATCAAAAGTGTGGCGCTCGCCTATGGCATTGCACACGTTTCCCACACCCGAATTGATGAAATCAACATCCTTAATGCCTCTATTGAGGCCATGCACCTTGCCATAACCGCCATGGCGCTTGAGCCCGAAACCATTCTCGTAGACGGCAATAAATTCAAACCCTATAAAAACATCCCCCATCACTGTATCATAGGAGGAGATGGAAAATACCTCAACATAGCTGCAGCCTCTATATTGGCAAAAACCACCCGAGATCACCTCATGCTCGAATACCACCAAAAGCATCCGCACTTCGGCTGGGATACCAACAAAGGCTACCCAACCCCCAAACACCGCAACGGCATTCGAACACACGGGGCTGTTGACATACACCGTAAAACTTTTGCATTATTACCAAAACAACTCTCTTTAGATTTATAAATTTGCACTATGAATCGATTGTTGCTATTTGCTGTCTGCGCCCTTCTGATTGGCTGTCAATCCAAACAAAATACAACAGGCTCACTGCTGGATTATTTACCAAACAATGCGGTGGTGGTACTAAAAAGCAGCTCTTTTACATCTCTACACAAGTACAGTAACCAACAACACGCCGCCATGGCAGCTGCTACCCTACTGCCAGAATTCTTCGAAGAACTAAATCAAATAGCACCTAACTCTTCCGGACAATTGAGCTTTCATCCTGAAGGAAAAGGCCAGCTTATTCCATTACTGATAAGCCCACAACAACCCGTTTACACCGATTCGGTAGCCGTAGATACCCTCCAGTACAACAAAACGCAGCTACTCAAAAGGAATTCCAATCCGCCAACTTTCTACGCCAGTTGGGACAGCCTTCACTTTAGCTCACCTAGTAAATTGCTTTTGGAAAGCAGTATAAGACTTCGTTCAACACCCAATAGCATTGATATTGAACTTGAGCAGCTTTACGAAAACTCCACGGAAGACCATACCTTTTTTGTGTCTCATAACATTGCGCCTTATTTCAATACACTTTTTGAAGACATGAACCCTGTGCCTTGGTCGCAGTGGAGCACATGGACAGCCCTGGTACCAACGATCAACAGTAATGGGGTTTATATGCAAGCCTATGGCGTGATGGATAGCAGCGGTGCTTCACGTCTTTCTTTTCTTAAAAATCAAGACAGTGCCTTACAAAATCTGGCGGCACATATCCCCAGTAACGTCAACACAGTTCAAGCTTTTAGTTTTGATCTGGACACCTACAAAAAGGCCTCACTCCGCTTTAAAGCGGTGCACAACCTGCCCGAAACCGTTATGGATTCGCTTTTAATGGATGCCACACAACTTGCTCAGCTTCAACTGGGGAATGAAACCCTAGTATTGGTAAAAACGAATAAAACGCCAGATGACATCAAACAAGCCTTGGCAAAAAAATCCAAAGCACAATACACAACGGAAGCACATATGGTCTATGCTTTTTCCGATGATAACAGTATTACTGATCTGCTGCCACCAATTCTAAAGCAAAACACCTATGCTTTTGCTACATTATTAAATGAACATCTCTATTTGGGAACTTCGAAGACCGCACTAGAATCCTTGATTTACGCGCTTACTAAAGATGATGTTTTGGGGCATAATGAACGCTTTCAAACCTATGTCAAAACCCTACCCAGTCGCAGTAGTTTTTGGGGATGGTCCGCGCCAGCCTATTTTGAAGCGCAAGTAAAAAAAATGATGCCAGCCCTGCGTAAAGTAGCGCTTGGCGCATTTAGACAAGCTGACTATGTGGGTACCGTGGAAGGCGAAGTGTTTTATGTGGCTTTAAGTCTTCTAAAACCCAACGATGAAGGTAAAAAGACGCAAGCCGTTGAGCTGGCTGGCACTGCTACTTTCAACACGCCTGTGAGTTGGGGTCCTTATGCCGTACTCAACCATAAAACCCAAGCCCTGGAATGGGTGGTTCAAGACGAGGAAAATCAACTTTACTTATTGGACACAACCGGCGAGGAGATTTGGAAAAAACAACTCGATGGTGCTATTTTAGGTCCTGTTTACCAAGTGGATCTATATCGCAACAAACGTCTTCAACTGGCTTTTACAACAGACAAAAGCTTTCAGGTTCTAGATCGCAACGGCAATTCAGTTTCAGGATATAACAAAAAAGGGATGCGTACATCCAGCACCCTTGGCATTTTTGACTACGACAACCAACGCAACTACCGCCTTGTATTGAGCAGCGGTAATAACTTGAGTATGTATGACAGAAGCATGAAAAAGGTAAGCGGTTGGCGTAAAACCAAACTAAAAAGTGCACTTAAATACCCTGCTAAACACATTCGTATTGGCAACCGAGACTATATTGCCCTTGTGCAAAAATCGGGCAAAGGAGAACTGTTGCACCGCACGGGAAAAACACGTATCAAAATACCAACAGACGTAAAGTTAACACAAGAAATATATCCTTATCAAAGTGGCTTTGTAAGTATCGATGACAAAAACAGGCTTGTTCAAATCAGCACCACAGGAAAACTGACCAAAACAGCACTGCCCTTTGAAACACGTTATACCATAGCGGCAAATCGGAATACACTAGTCACGCTAACTGAGAATAAGGTTAGTATAAACGATCAGTTGGTGGAGTTGGATTTTGGGGTCTATGCCCCACCACAAATTCAGGTGGTCAACAACAGGACTTACATCCTTATTTGGGACAATCAATCCGACAAGGTTTATGTATTTAATCGAGATGCCAAACTACTTGATAGTTTTCCCGTAATTGGTCGCAAATGGGCGATGTTAGGTCAGGCGGTTCCTGGATCGGCAATATATCTGGCCGCACAAAACAACAAACAAGAGTTGCGAATCTACAAAATGCCCTAGGTCAGGTTGGCTTCAAAAACACGGGAAAAGTGCTCCTTAAATTTCTTTATGACTTCTTGCATATCAACAGCTGCACCCAGCTCTTTTGCCATTGAAGTAATGGACTTGTCGGCTATACCACAAGGAATGATATAATCGAAAAAAGACAGGTCAGTATTAACATTTAGTGCAAATCCGTGCATGGTTACCCAACGGCTAGTACGAATACCCATGGCACATATTTTACGGGGATTGGCTCCTTCAACATCTAACCAAACACCTGTTTCGCCCTTGCTCCTAGTAGCTTCGATATTGAAATCGGCAAGAGTAGCTATAACGCATTCCTCCAAGAAGCGTAGATATTTGTGAATGTCTGTAAAAAAACAATCCAAATCCAAAATTGGATAGCCTACCAGCTGTCCCGGGCCGTGAAAGGTTATATCCCCTCCACGATTGGTTTTAAAAAAGCTTGCGCCTTTTTCTTTCAAAGTGGTATTATTTACCAGTAAATTATTTTTATCTCCGCTTTTACCTAGGGTATAGACGGGAGGATGTTCAACAAAAAGCAGATGATGAGCCGTTGGGGTTTGGTCGTCTGGATTTCGGCGGTTGTGGATTTTTTGGTCTATGGTTTGTTGAAACAAATCCTGCTGTAAGGCAGTTGCAGCTTCATAAGTTACCAGTCCCAATTGGCGGGCGCGCACCGTTGGTTTATGGCTCATAGTAAAACGGTCGGTTGAGAATAATCAGTGCGCCTATGACGCCCGGCACCCAAGCACATAGTGTAAGTAAAAAAACAATAACAAAAGAACCACAGCCTCTATCAATTACGGCTAGAGGGGGAAACAAGATGGCTAGTAGGACTCTAAATAAACTCATGGTAGTTCAAAGATACAAATTCGTGATATCTTGAGAACTCATACGCATTGGTTATCTTTGCCACAGAAAAATTTGGGATGCAAGAGCTATCAGAACAGGAACTTGTCCGTAGAGAGAAATTAGCAAAACTTCGTGAGTTGGGTATTGACCCTTATCCAGCGGCTGCTTTTGATGTTTCACACTACGCAACAACGGTTAGTGAACAATTTGAAAACGGTCTACATGTACGCATGAGCGGAAGGCTGATGTCAAGACGTGTGCAAGGAAAAGCCAGCTTTGCCGAGCTTCAAGATGCTACTGGTAGGGTACAGCTCTATTTTAACAGAGATATCTTGTGTCAAGGTGAAGACAAAACCCAGTATAACGACGTTTACAAAAAACTACTTGATATAGGCGATATCATAGGAATTGAAGGGGCCATGTTTACCACGCAAGTGGGAGAAAAAACTATTGAAGTCCACCAATTGCATGTACTGAGCAAATCACTTCGCCCTTTACCGTTACCTAAAGTAGATGCCGAAGGCAACACCTATGATGCGTTTACAGATGCCGAGCAACGCTATCGTCAACGCTATGTGGATTTGATTGTAAACCCACAGGTGAAAGGTGCGTTTGTTAAACGCACCAAAATCACCAATACCATTCGTTCGTTTTTTAACGATCGTGGCTATCTAGAAGTTGAAACGCCCATATTACAACCCATTCCTGGTGGTGCTGCAGCACGTCCGTTTGTGACACATCACAACGCACTAAACATACCGCTCTATCTCCGTATTGCTAACGAATTATACTTAAAGCGCTTGATCGTAGGGGGGTTTGACGGTGTTTATGAATTTGCTAAAGATTTCAGAAACGAAGGGATGGACAAAACCCACAACCCTGAATTTACGGTAATGGAACTCTATGTGGCCTACAAGGATTACCACTGGATGATGGAAACAACGGAGGCCTTACTAGAAGAAGTGGCTGTTGCTGTTAACGGTGTAGCTGCCGTAGCGGTTGGTGAAAATAAAATAAACTTTAAGGCGCCATATCCACGAGTGCCCATTTTAGATGCCATTCAAGAACACACAGGAATCGATGTTTCAGGAATGGATGAGGATGCATTGCGTGAGACTTCAAAAAAATTAGGTCTCGAAGTAGACGAAACCATGGGTAAAGGAAAGCTTATTGACGAGTTGTTTGGTGAGCTTTGTGAACACCACTACATCCAACCCACATTTATAACGGACTACCCAAAAGAAATGAGTCCTCTGACCAAGGCACACCGCAGCAAACCTGGCTTGACAGAACGCTTTGAGCTAATGGTTAATGGGAAAGAACTGGCCAATGCCTATTCAGAATTAAACGATCCCATTGAACAGCGAGAACGTTTTGAAGACCAAATGGCACTCTCTGAAAAAGGAGATGACGAGGCCATGTTTATTGACCAAGATTTTCTTCGTTCATTGGAATACGGCATGCCACCCACTTCAGGGATTGGTATTGGCATTGATCGCCTTACCATGCTGTTGACCAACAATAACTCTATTCAAGAGGTACTGTTTTTTCCACAGATGCGTCCTGAGAAAAAAGGACCTAAGCTGACGGAAGAGGAACAGTTAGTTGTTGACTTGCTCAAAAAAGAAAGCCCCGTTGCACTTTCATCATTAAAAGAGCAATCAGGGCTTAGTAATAAAAAATGGGATAAGACCATCAAAGGCTTAACAGCTAAATCAATTGCAGAAGTCAACAAAACTGATGATGACTTATTGGTTAGGCTCCTTTAGTAGAACTTAAATTCAGTTCTCCTGTTTTTTGCATGTTGGGTTTCTGAACAAGAAACACCGTCTTTACAGTCATTTAGCAATTTTGACTCGCCATATCCTACTGCAATCAAGCGAGAAGTTTCAATTCCCTTTTGATTCAAATATGAAACAACTGATTTTGATCTTTTATTTGACAGGCTTTTGTTAAATTCATGTCCACCCCGTGAATCGGTATGGGAGCCTACCTCAACAATAGCATCTGGATGTTGCTTCATTCTTGAAAGAATATGCTTATCTATAATTCTTTTGGACTTTGCAGTTAGTTTTGCACTGCCCAATTCATAGTGAATCGGTAAAATAATGGCGTCTTTAGGAAGTGTACATGGGACTTCACGCCAAGCCTCCATACCTCCTTTTTTGACCAGTACCCGCTTTTCAACAGTGGTATAAACAGCAGGCACCTTAATTGCCTTTGTTGTTTCATCCTTTACCAAAACACGGCGCTCCACAAATTCTTTTACTTCTGGAATATCGATTGCAATGGTTTGCGCAGGCGTTTCCATAACCTCACGCTTTACAAGCTTGTATTTCCCGCCTTTTTGTTTGGTAGTACTTGTCGCATCAGAGACGAGTTTTTTTACGGGAATTTCTCTGATTACAGGAGGATCTTGTTTATAATAAAAAATACGACAATCATCTGCGTTAATTGAAGGACAATCTGGGTTTTCACCAGCCACCCATTTACCTGACTCACTCTTTACTTCAACAGACTCATATGCGTCGGTAAAAGTGGCCATTTTTGGATATTGTTTGTTGTAGGGCTCTTCAATCCAAAAGGTGTCGTAAACCGTTTTAAATACGGCTGGAACATACTTGTATTTTTTTGAAGCAGGCTTTACTATGACTTCGTCTTTTACAGCCTTGTATTCAGCAGGCACCACTTCTAGCACATTATGTGCAGGAACTTCAACAACGCGAACAGTCTTTATTTCAAACTGATCAGGAACAATACATTTTGCATAGCATTTTCCTGGATCTGGACTGTCGGGTAATTTTTCTAGGTATTGTTCTTGTGCGTAAAATATGGTTACGCACAAAAACATAAAAATTGTGTATATAAATTTCATGATATTAAGATTTGGTGGATTAAATTTAAGGAAAAATAGCAAAAAAGAATACGCTATTATTAAACTTCTACAAGTTGGTAATGTTATTTATTTTCAACACTTTAGCATACTAAATAAAAAAATAATGAATAGAATATCGTTCCTCCTCATTGGTTTTGCCCTAATGATTGCATGTCCTACACACGCACAACTTGGCAAACTTTTTAAAAAGAAAAAGCCTCCCGTAATTGAAAAGCCAAAGCCTAAAAAGGAAGATAAAAACGGCATTAAACCCTATGATAAGGTAATAACCGAAAAAGCCATTACCGACAAGGGATTGTTTGATGTGCATACGGTTGACGACAAATTCTATTACGAAATTCCAGACTCCTTGTTTGGGGCGGAAATGCTAATGGTTACACGAATTGCCAAAACAGCCTCAGGGATCGGATTTGGTGGTGGAAAACAAAATACCCAAGTATTGCGCTGGGAGAGAGACAGCAAAAAAGTATTACTCCGTGTGGTTTCACACGAGGTTGTGGCAGCAGACTCCCTTCCTATACATGAGGCAGTTGTCAATTCAAACTTTGAACCTATCCTCTATCGATTTGACATCAAATCCATTGGAAAAGATTCGACTTCTACTGTGATTGAAATCAACAAACTTTTTGAAACAGACGTTAAAGCACTTGGTTTTCCTGCCTCGAGAAGAAAAACTTACAAAATATCAAGTATGGATAAATCAAGATCGTTTATCAATACGCTCAAAAGCTATCCCCTCAACATAGAGGCACGCCATATAAAAACCTATAATTCTAGTTCTCCACCATCTAATTCGAGTACTGGTTCGATTAGTTTAGAAATCAGTAATTCCATGATCTTACTTCCCAAAAAGCAAATGAAAAGACGCTATTTTGATCAACGTGTAGGCTGGTTTTCTAGAGGGCAAACGGACTATGGTCTAGATGTACAAGAAAGCAAAACGGTGCGCTACCTTGATCGTTGGCGCTTGGAAATAAAAGATGAGGATGTAGAAAAATTTAATCGGGGTGAATTGGTTGAACCCAAAAAACCCATCGTGTATTACATTGATAGAGCTACCCCAAAAAAATGGGTGCCCTATTTAAAGCAAGGGATTGAAGATTGGCAAGTAGCGTTTGAGGAAGCAGGCTTTAAAAATGCCATTATTGCCAAAGACCCACCAACACCCGAAGAAGACCCAGATTGGAGTCCAGAAGATGTGCGCTATTCAGTTGTGCGTTATTTGGCTTCGCCTATTCCCAATGCCAACGGGCCACACGTAAGTGACCCTCGATCGGGTGAAATTTTAGAGTCTGACATCAACTGGTACCACAATGTGATGACGCTCTTGCGTAATTGGTTTTTTGTACAAACGGCCGCCATAAATCCTGAAGCTAGAGGCGTAGCGTTTAAGGATGAAATTATGGGTCGTTTGATTCGGTTTGTGTCTGCACACGAAGTAGGGCACACCATTGGACTGCCTCACAATATGGGAAGCAGTGTCGCGTTCCCTGTTGATTCGTTGCGCTCTGCATCTTTTACTAAAAAATATGGTACGGCACCTTCCATCATGGATTATGCCCGCTTTAACTATATAGCACAGCCTGGAGACGGAGATGTATCGTTGATGCCAGTTATTGGGGTTTATGACAAACATGCCGTTCGCTGGGGCTATCGTCCTATTCCTTCGGCTGAAACGGCAGCAGAGGAAAAGGAAACCTTGGACAAATGGATTTTAGCACATCAAGACGATCCTATGTATCGTTTTGGAAGCCAACAATTTGGAAATCCAATTGACCCAAGTTCACAAACAGAAGATCTAGGTGACAATGCCATAAAAGCAAGTGCCTATGGTATTGCCAACCTAAAAAGAATCGTACCCAATCTCATTGAATGGACTGCAGAGGACGGCAAAGACTACGAGGATTTACAAGATTTATATAACCAAGTATTGGGTCAGTTTAATCGTTATATGGGACATGTGGCAGCTAATATTGGCGGTGTTTATGAATATTATAAGACCTATGACCAAGAAGGTGCGGTATATACATATGTTGACAAAAAGCACCAGCGTGCTTGCATGCAGTTCTTACAAAAAGAATTATTCACAACGCCCACTTGGATGTTAAACAATGAGATATTCAATAAAATAGAATTCGCAGGCGTACTTGACCGTATGCGTCGTATGCAAACAGGAACGCTTAACCGTCTGTTGGGCTTTGATCGCTTGGCACGTATTTCTGAAAATGAGGCACTCAATGGAAATGATGCGTATGCATTGGTAGAAATGATGACCGCCTTGCGAAAAGGCATCTGGAGTGAGCTGAATAACAACAAAGACATTGGAATTTATCGAAGAAATTTACAACGTGCTTATATTGACCGCTTGGGGTATCTGATGACCGAAAGTCAAGAACCATTAGAAGGTTCAGCCAGAAGATATAGCAATCGCACTAGAGTGCTTGTGAGTCAATCGGATATAAGAGCCGTAAGTAGGGCGCAATTGATAAATCTTAAAAACACCATCAATTCAAGTTTGCCTGCTACGACAGATCAAAACACACGATACCACTTGCAAGAAGCTGTGGTGCGTATTGATGCAATACTTGATCCTAGTTAATTTATAATGCTTTAAGCGTTTCAGAAAAGGCCTCCAGCGTATGCTCGAGGTCTTTTTGGGTTATGGCATCATTTAAGAAGTAACTTTCAAAAGCACTAGGTGGTAAATAAACCCCACGCTGTAACATGCCGTGGAAATACTTTTTAAAATATTTGTTATTCCCCTTTGCTGCGGTTTCAAAATCGACAACGGGCTTGTCTGTAAAATGGAGTGACATCATGGAGCCTAGCCTGTTGATTTGATAAGGAAGCCCTTTTTGCTCCAACAGCGGAATCATCTCTTGGTGTAAAAAGGCCGTTTTATCTGCCAAACTTGTATATGTTTCTGGATGTTCATACAACAAATCTAACATGGTTAGTCCAGCGGTCATAGCCAGTGGATTACCGCTCAAGGTCCCCGCCTGATAAACGGGTCCAAGTGGTGCTAAATAGTCCATAATTTCTTTTCGGGCAGCAAAAGCACCAACAGGCAAACCTCCGCCTATTACTTTGCCGTAAGTAACCAAATCGGCTCGAACGCCAAGACATTCCTGAGCACCGCCTTGGGCCAATCTAAATCCTGTCATGACCTCGTCAAAAATAAGAACTGTGCCATGTGCATCACACAAACTACGCAAGCCTTCCAAGAAGCCTTCTTGAGGTAGAATACAACCCATATTACCCGCTACAGGCTCAACGATTATGGCTGCAATTTGTTCTGGGTTGGCATGAAATATTTCGGCCACTTGTTCGAGGTTGTTGTATGCTGCAAGAAGGGTGTCTTTTGCCGTGCCTGCTGTTACGCCCGGACTGTTTGGGCTACCAAAAGTTACGGCACCACTTCCGGCTTGAATCAAAAAGGCATCTGCGTGTCCGTGATAGCAACCTGCAAATTTGATGATTTTGTCACGTCCAGTAAAACCTCGTGCCAGTCGCACCGCACTCATACAGGCTTCTGTTCCTGAATTGACAAAGCGAATTTGATCCATATGAGGCACCATAGACAGCGCACGTTTGGCAATTTCAGTTTCCAATGCCGTTGGAATGCCATAGGAAGTTCCTTTTTCAGCACGCGCTTGAATGTCGGCGACCACTTTGGGATGCGCATGTCCCAAAATCATGGGCCCCCAAGATGCTATAAAATCTATATAACGATTTTGATCCTCATCATATAGGTAAGCGCCCTTTGCGTGTGTTAGGAAAATAGGTGTTCCACCAACCGCATTAAAGGCACGTACTGGAGAGTTTACCCCGCCAGGAATTACTTTCTTCGCCTCATTGAATAAGACACTACTACGTTGGTACTTCATCATTTTACTTTGAGTTGTTGACCGACAGCCAGTTCATTTGAGCGCAATCCATTACGCTCTTTAAGAGCTTGAACTGAAGTATTAAATTGCTTGGCAATAGCATAAAGGGTATCGCCTTGTTTTACGGTGTAATCTTGGTTACCTGAATCTTTGCTTTTTTGACTTTTTCCCCTTTTAGCTTTTTTGGATTTTATGGGTGCTTTGCTGCCGTCAAATTGCCAAAGCTCGTAGCGTTCAATGAGCGATATGAGTTTGTAGGCATATTGGGGATCGGTAGCATAACCCGCTTTTTTTAAGCCATGTGCCCAGCTCACATAATCCGTTTTCTTCATTTTAAACAGTTTGCTGTAACGGTCTCTGTAGCGTAAGAACTCGGAGTGGTCTCTGTAGGACTGGGCTACTTTTTTATACTTGCGAAAACACTCTCCTTTGGCGTCATCGTCGTGAGAAACGCTAGGCCCGCGCCACCCTTTGTGGCATTTAATACCAAAATGGTTGTTGGACTTGACCGCTAATTTGCCAACGCCTGCTTGCGATTCCAGTAACCCTTGCGCTAGGGTAATACTTGCTGGTATTCCAAATTTTTTCATCTCCTTTTGTGCGAGTGGTGCATACTGAACAACATAAACCTTCATCCGCATATGGGCGTCCATATCAGCAAGTTTTTTTGCTGTTTGCTTGGGTGATTTGTTTTCAATTTTTTTAGCGTTTCGCTTTACTTCACCATTGTAGACTACTTTTTTTGACCCACAGGATGTTAGCATAAGTGCGCTAAGAAAAAAAGTTAGGATTCTGGCCATTGCGCTTGATACTGATAATTGTAGCCAGCGATTCCCTGCGTTCCGCCAGTGTGAATAAGTAAAATATATGTTCCGAACGTCCATGTATTATCTTTTATCATTTGCACCAACTGAAACAGCATGGGTGCCGTGTAAATAGGATCCAATAGCACGCCTGTTTTTTCAATTAACTCGTTGGCAAATGCAACAAGCCTTTTATCGATATTGGCGTAACCCGCATAGGATGGGTGCCGTATGAGCTCCCAATTATCACGTGATACAAAGGTACGAATACGGTCTGGGATTGTGGCATCATCTACCATTTGAAAGCCCACAACTTTTTGATGTGCGGCAGCTGATGCTGCCAATCCGGCTAAGGTACCTCCAGTTCCTACAGCACATCCGACAACATCAAAACGTATGTCGTCATTAGTCAATATTTCCGTGCACCCCTTAACCGCCAGTTTGTTGGTACCCCCCTCAGGAACAACCAATAGGTTTTTAGTTGTTACGAGTTGGCGTGCTTTTTCACCGTGTTCTTTTAGCTTGTATTCAGCTCGGGAAACAAATACCAGCTGCATACCCTTGGCCTGACACTGAGACAAGGTTGGATTCAATGGTTTAGTTGCAAGTTCTTCGCCTCTTACTATACCAACTATAGGAATTTGTTCTTGCGCGGCCAGTGCAGCTGCAGCAGCAAGATGGTTGGAGTAAGCTCCACCAAAGGTAAGCATACCTGTAGCAGAGGAGGTTTTTAAGGCTTTAAAATTATATTTGAGTTTACGCCATTTGTTACCAGAAGCTAAAGGAAAAACCAAGTCCTCTCTTTTGAGATAAACCGAAACCCCTTTTTCCTCAAATTCGGGAAGTGGCACGTATTCGTTTATGGCGGTTGGTTTGAGCACATTCAAAAATACGTGATTATATGTGTTATATTTAGACATACATTCGGCATGTTTTTTGATTGCTACTAAATAAATTTAATTATGAAACGGTTTTTATATCTCGCTACAGCCCTCTTAGTCGCTTCTTGTGCATCCATTCGTGTTAGTACAGATTATGACACGGATGTTGATTTTACTTCATATAACACCTATGCTTTTTTCAAACCAGGTATTGACGATGCTAAAATTTCAGACCTAGACAAAAGGCGTATCCTAAAAGCCCTTGAAAACACGCTTTCAGAAAAAGGTTTTACAGCTTCAGAAACACCCAATATTTTGGTTAGTTTTCACACTAAGGCAGAGAAAAATGTACGTGTCAGCGAAAGCTATATCGGCTGGGGTGGCCCTTTCTATGGTCCTTTTGGCGGTATGGGTTGGGGCTGGGGATTTAACCGTCCTTACAATGTAAATACAACGACTAATGGTGTATTGTATATTGATCTTATAGATGCGAATTCCAAGAAGTTAGTTTGGCAAGGAAAAGGAACTGGCAGATTGAGCAGTGGCACGCCTCAAGAGCGTGAAGCAAAAATCAATGCTTTTGTTTCAGATATTTTGACTGCTTATCCCCCGTCAAACTAGCTTACCAACATATGCTTAGCAGCAGATAAGGCTGCTGGGATTCCATTTGCATTCTTTCCTCCTGCAGTAGCAAAAAAGGGTTGACCGCCACCTCCACCTTGAATATGGGGACTGATTTGTTTAATAATGGCGTTGGCTTGCCAAGTACCCTTTTCAGCAAGTGCTTTAGAAACATAACAAGACAAGAGCGGCTTATTGCCTTTTTTACTCCCCAATACGGCAATCAGATTTTGGTGCTTTTGACCGAGTTTAAAAAGCGCATCTTTTAGACCCGTACCGTCCAAATCAACCTCAGCAATTATGATGGACATCTCTCCTTGCGTTATGCTTTTGGTCTCCAGTTCGGAAATAAGTCGTGCAACTAATTGTTTGTTAAGGGTTTCAAGCTCTTTTTTAAGCTTGCTGTTTTCCTCTTGTAAAGCCTCAACAGACGCAATAACATCTTGGGGGTTTTTGAGCTGTTTTTTTAATTGCTCAAACGTTTCTGCTTGATCGTAAACACGTTTTTTAGCTTCATTAGCTGTCACGGCTTCAATACGTCTAATCCCTGATGCTACAGCTGTTTCAGCCGTAATGGTAAAATGCCAAAGTGCTGCGGTATTTTGTACGTGCGTACCCCCGCATAGCTCAACAGATTCGCCAAAGCGGATGCTGCGTACCGTATCCCCATACTTCTCACCAAACAGGGCAAGCGCACCGTTGTCAATAGCTTTTTGATAGGGGGTACTACGCTGTTCTTCTAACTCAATTTGTTCTTGTATTCGAGCATTTACAAAAGCTTCTACAGCACTGAGCTCATCGGAGCTTAGCTTGGCGAAATGCGAAAAGTCAAAGCGCAAATAACCAGAGCGTACCATAGATCCCTTTTGCCCAACATGCGCCCCAAGTACCGAACGTAACCCTTGATGTAACAGGTGTGTAGCGGTGTGATTGGCAGCAGTAGCATTTCGCTTTTGCTCATCGACTACGGCAGTAAAAGTGGCATTGAGGTCAGTGGGGAGCTGGTTAGCTACATGAATAATAAGGTTGTTTTCCTTTTTAGTATCTGTGATATAAGTCACATTACCATTTGGCGCTTCCAAATAGCCCTTATCTCCAACCTGACCACCCCCTTCAGGATAGAATGGTGTAAGGTTAAAGACCAACTGAAATAAGCTGCCATTTTTGGAGGTTACCTTTCTGTATCTAACAATTTTAACAGGTGTTTTGAGTAAATCATACCCCACAAATTCCTGTTCGTCATCAGCTCTAAGATCAATCCAATCTTCGGTTTCCACTTGAGCAGCAGCCCTTGAGCGTGCTTTTTGTTGCTCCATTTCGGTTTCAAATGCATCCACGTCTAGGGTCATGTCGTTTTCAGACAAAATAAGCGCTGTCAGATCAACGGGAAAACCAAAGGTGTCATACAGCTCAAAAGCCTTTGCTCCAGAAAGTTGTTTTTGTGCGTTGGATTTCATGAGTTGCTCAAGCATAACCAAGCCTTGTGATAAGGTTTTTAAGAAAGATTGTTCCTCTTCCTTGATGACATTTCGAATAAGATCTTGTTGGTCTTTAAGCTCGGGAAAGGCATCTCCCATTTGGTCCGATAAGGTTTTGACCAATGCAAAAATAAACGGTTCCTTTTGATTCAAAAACGTGTATCCATATCGGGTAGCACGTCTTAAAATACGGCGAATCACATATCCTGCCCCGTTATTAGAAGGTAATTGACCATCGGCAATAGAAAAAGAAACCGCTCTAAGATGATCGGCTATTACGCGAATGGCTATATCGATCTCCTCTTTTTTGCCATAATCAGTAGCTGTACGGGTTTCAATCTCACGAATGATTGGCATAAACACATCGGTGTCATAATTTGACTGTACTCCTTGAACCACCATGCAAAGGCGCTCAAAGCCCATGCCCGTATCTACGTGCTTTTCAGGTAATTTTTCTAGTGAGCCATTGGCCTTTCTGTTAAACTCAATAAAAACCAGGTTCCATACCTCAACCACTTGTGGGTGATCCATATTAACAAGAGTAGCTCCGTCAACTTTAGCTTTGTCTTCTGCAGACCTTATGTCAACGTGGATTTCCGAGCAGGGTCCGCAAGGTCCTTGATCGCCCATTTCCCAAAAATTATCTGCTTTGGAACCCATCAAAATACGCTCGGGTGTAATATGTGATTCCCAAAAAGAAATAGCTTCATCATCTTTTGAAAGTCCTTCGGCATCATCGCCTTCAAATACGGTTACATACAAGTCATTTTTGTCGATTTGCAACTCTTCAGTAAGGAACTCCCATGCAAAGGCGATGGCTTCTTTTTTAAAATAATCACCAAAACTCCAATTTCCGAGCATCTCGAACATGGTGTGGTGATAGGTATCTTTTCCAACCTCCTCAAGGTCATTATGCTTGCCTGAAACGCGAAGACACTTCTGAGTATCAGCAACCCTTTTATTGGAAGCGACTTTGTTTCCCAGAAAATATTCTTTAAACTGGTTCATACCAGCATTGGTAAACATTAGCGTTGGATCATTTTTCATAACCATGGGTGCAGAGGCTACAATTTTGTGTTCTTTGTCAGTAAAAAAGTCTAGAAACTTTGCGCGAATGTCTTTTGCTTTCATGAAACCGTTTAATGGTTAGTCCGAATTACGTATCTTTGT
>JAHEIX010000013.1:0-40445 GCA_024639165.1 Flavobacteriaceae bacterium
CAGGGGATTATCAACTTGTTTCAGATTATGCTACTTTATTTGATGGAAGCAATGAAAACTCAACAGAATCAATTTTTGAGTTACAACTTGCTCAAGATGCATGTAACTCTCAAATGGGTCGTAATTACACGCCTTGGAAGTATAAAGCAGGACAAGCCTTTGGATGGTTTTCAGTTTCTGCAGATGTGTATGACTACCACGCTGCAAATTATCCAGATGACCTAAGATTAGGCGCTACATATTTACATGAATATACACGTGCTGACACTGGCGGAACAGTAAGGGTATATCCGTCTAACGCGGCACGTACAGCTTTTTCAAATGCCCACCCGTATTTATTTAAGCATGCTGAAAAAGATAAAAGTCACACGAATCAATGTAATAGCCAAAATTTGATTATTTACAGATATGCTGACTTAATTTTGATGTTAGCGGAAATATCTAATGAGCTTCAGAATGGTGAGGCTCTGGGCTATGTAACTGAGGTCTTAGATCGTGCTGGGGTAACTCCACACGCTGGATATACAGGTGACCAAGCAAGCTTCAGAGATGCCATCATGGATGAGTATCGCTTTGAGTTACTTGGAGAAGGACTTGACTCATACAACAATAGAAGAAGAGGGTATGCATACTTTTTGGAAAATACTATTAATAGACACAACAACAACCCAAATTTTAAAGCATCTGTAGACGTATTGCTTAATGATGTTGAGTCAGAAGTGATGTACCTAGATATTCCACTTTTAGAAATAAACAACAACGACTTAATAAACAACTAAAAAATGAACGTTTCAAAATATTTATTATCAACCCTCTTATTGTCCATGTTTCTTTTCATTGGATGTGATGAAAGCGAAGATATTCAAAGATACGAGCAAGAGGTTTTAACTGTTAGCGATAACCCGCTAACGTATACTAATTTAACGAGTTACCCCCTAGTTGGCGCCATTACAAGTACTGTGCCTACTGGTGATTTTGATACGCCTTACCGCTATCGCTTGTTAAACGCAACATCAACTACAGGTACTAGTTTTAACAAGGCTGCTTTTACGGTTGATGGTGATACTGGAGCTGTAGCTTATGGTAATGCTGGCAATACGATTACTCCTGGCACATATTCAGTAGATATAGGGGTTACAAACTCCAATGGAATGGCCGTCTACGAGGGTGCATTTGAATTAACAATTCTTGAAGTTCCTGTTCAAGTAAATATTGATGCTGCTCAAGTTGATGCTGGTATTTTTGAGCAGGGGGTTATGGCTACAGTGTCTTACACAGACACATCAGCAAGTGGCTCAGATGTTACATCAGTATCATATGAACTTGTAGATGCCCCTGTTGGCTTTACAATAAACGCTACAACTGGCGCAATTTCAAAAGTAAATGGTGCTGTTTCAGGACCTAATCAATTAACTGTAAGAGTTACTACCAATGCAGGTATAATTCTTGTCCAGAATATACTTACAGTAGTTGTTGGTGCTCCACCAACGCTGCAAATGGTACAACAAGACGGCACTACTGCACTTGCTAAGGCTGTAGTTTCACCATACTCAGCATATACAACAGCAGCTCCTGTTGTGGATGGAATGAGCCCAACACAGTGGGAAATCATATTTCCAAAATCACTTGTTAATAATGACCCAGATGTGACGGCTGGAGAAACTGCAATTGATTTTTCCTCCTCATTTAGTGTAGAGGAGCCCTCTGGTAAAGTATCCATTGCTGCAGACGCTGGCCTTCCAGCTGGTCTGCATACGCTTAGTTTGAAAGCTACTAATGTTACCGCTAATGAATATACATTTGAGGATGTATTCACTATTGAGGTTGAGTCGCGTTGGGAAACAACACCTTTATACGAAAATGATTTATCAAATCTTGATCAAATCACCTTGCATCATATCGATAGCCCTGCTACATATTTAGCTTCGACCGCAAGTCACGGTAAGACAGGAAAACCGGCAATAAAGTTTCAAACTATTAATGGGGCGGGTAATGCTGACCGCAAAGATGCGGCTGTGGAACTTAAAATACCAATAACTGATGCTACATTTAAAAATGTAAGATTTACTTTTTATGAAGCTTTTGGTTATAATAATTTCTTTAATCAAAGACATGCTAGAGAGCTTTACAGCTATCAAGCAACTGACAACGCCGCACCTCCACTAACTCCTGATTCATGGAATATAATGATGGATATAACTGATAGCTCTTGGTCAGGCACAAGTAGATGGGGTTCAATAGGTGCAGATATATCAACTTTCAGCAAAGTTGAAAATAAAGTTGTTGATATAGCTTCAGGAACACAAAACCTATACTTTTTCTTAAGATGTCATAGAGTTGATGATACACATCCAACACAAGGACAATGGCTTTTGAGAAATTTTCTTGTAGAAGTTTCCAAAGCCTTTGCTGCAGAAGAATATTAAACTTTTTAAACAAAAAGTAAAACCTAAATACTAAATAACATAAATATGAAACAATTATACTTTTTACTAATCTTAACGCTATCATTTGGCGTTTATTCACAAGGTGTATTCACATATAATTATGATGTCGCTACCAATGCTGCTGGATTTAAAACAGCTTTGGATTCTGGTGATTCTACTTGGGGTGGTGATTCCGGTGGCGCAGATAACCAAAAACCTGCTAAAGCAGGATATATGGGCACTATCGGAGTAGGCGCAACTACTGCTAATGGTTTTGAAGCACCTGGATGTGTTTTAATTCCAGGGAGTAAGTTACCCAGCGGCTCAGGAAGTACAAATATTTACACGCAAAGATATCCAAATACTACAACCAACGGTGGTGCTGCTAGTTTAAACCTTAATAGTGGTAAAGTGTATTTCTCAATTGCATTACAAGGTTGGAATTTAACAACTGGTTCTAATAATAAGCTTACCTTTAAGTTTAGGGATACCAATGCCCATGTAATAGCTGCACTTACACTACGTGAAGACCCTAACAACGCTGGTCAAGCCCAGCTTATAGGAAATGTTTATAACGCAAATTCAAATGGCCAACAAAAATCAGCAGGCCATTTTGGAGCAAACAGTCTTGTATCGACGACTTCAGTTGTTCTAGGGGTTACAATTGATTATGACCAAGACACATGGGAATTTTGGGCAACAGAGCCTGGAAGTGTAGCTGGCTTTACATATAGTGGGTATACTGCAAGAACGGGGACTTTTGGAGCTACTGACACAAACACCACTTCAATTGCAGGTGTAACGGTTGACCACCTAACGATTGCTGTTCAAAGACCTGCTGGTGGCACTGGGTCAGCAGTAGGAACTGTAGGTACTGCTGACTATTGGTTACTAGACCAAATAAAAATTCATGCTCCTAATTATGTAGACACTGTAAATTATACTGCATCTGTGGATGAATTTATGCAAAGCTCATTTAGTGTTTACCCAAACCCTGCTGACAATTATATTGTTTTACAAAATGCTAAAGTTGGTGACAAAGTAGATTTATTTGATGTAGTTGGAAAGAAAGTAAAATCTTTCAATGTTGAGTCTGAAATCCAACAAATGGATATCAGTGAACTAAAAACGGGTGTATATTTTGCACGCTCTAATCAGCAAGAAACAATCAAATTCATAAAAAAATAAATTTTAACTCAAAAAAGGGGGAGGGTAAATTTTACACTCCCTTTTTTTAATATCCAAAAAATGAAAAAAATCATCTTTTCTATTACAGCAATTGCCTTTTCTTTTTGTGCTCAAGCACAAGACTACACCAAGTTTCAAATGAATCGAGCGACTATGTTTTCAACGTATATCGCTGAAAAAATGGAGTTAAATGAAACGCAACAGCAGTTTGTTTACGACGTAATGCTTGCTCGTGTTTACAATTCGAATGCAACTATTAAGTCACAAAACCTAACGGCGCAAGCAGACAAACAAGCTGTCTATAAATCTGAATATAAGAAAGCTCAAGAAAAATTAGCAGCTGAGTTTGGAGCTAAATTCGCTAGAAAAATGATGACCCTAAGTAATGAGGCGCGAAAAAATGCTGACAAGAAATAGGTATTTTACATTTTCAACAATCAAAGCAAAGAACCTGCTACTTTTATTGGTAGCAGGTTTTTTAAGCGCCCAGCAGACCCCACAAGAGCTGGTCACAAAGATGGGCCGTGGACTTAATTTAGGGAATGTGCTTAGTGCTCCAGTTGAAGGAAACTGGGCGGGCGCAGCAACCGAACAGTACTTTATTGATGTGGCAAATGCTGGCTTTAAAAATGTTCGGATTCCTATGGACTTCTTCGGCACCAGAACTTCTGGTAGTAATGCCGGATATAGTACAAATGCAAACACTAGCTTTACAGGAACACGCTCCGATTATGTAGTGAGTTCCACATATCTAAACCGAATTGAACAAGTCATTCAATGGGGGCTTAATCAAGGTTTGGTCATTGTTTTAGATTTTCATGGTGCTACTTTAAAATCTGATTTTATTTACACATTTGACTCCGAAAAGGGAGAATATACACACCCCACGTCTGCCAAAAGAGCCGCAGACCTGTCTAAATTCTACTCGATTTGGGAACAAATTGCAGATAGATTTAAAAATTACAGTGACGACCTAATTTTTGAGGTCATTAATGAACCCTATTTTCATATTTCAGCCTCCGAAATGTATGAGATTAATGCCGAAGTAATTTCAATTGTTAGGGCCTCGGGAGGTAATAACTCGACAAGAAAAATAGTTGTTACAGGCGGCTCGCAAAACAGTTTTAGAGCGATAACCACCATTGGAAATCAAATTATTAATAGTGATAATTACCTTATTGCTACATTTCACTATTATCTGCCATTTAGCTTTACAAAGTCTAGCGATTACAGGTATAATGAAAACAATTGGGGTACCAACCAGGATAAAAATGATGTTGATGCTGATTTTCAAACAGTTGCTGACTGGGCAAATCAGTTTAACCCCCCTGTGGCTGTTTATTTAGGTGAGTTTAGTGCTGACAATGCATATGGTTATAGTTATCAAACAGGAGACTTACACCTTGTTACAGCAAATAATTCACCCAATGGCAATGGATATGCAGATGGTGGACCTGACCTTAACTCTAGGTATGAGTATCACGCATATTTGGCAAACGCCGCTATTAGCAGGGATTTTTCATTTTCAGCTTGGGATGCTGGTGGTGAAGCTTCTAAATCCATTCACTTGCGAAAAGACTCAGGTCTTACTGTATATGACATTGATTACTTCTGTGTGGACAGCTACGATCCAAAATCCACAACAATAAGTACTGAGGTTGAAACGAGTCTTTGGGTGGATGATATTAAGGACGCTTTGCTTGGTGTTGAAAGAACATGTAATGATTCCGATGTACTAAAAAATATGGATTTTGAGTGTGGATTAGACAACAATTGGTCTTTGTATCGTCAGCCAGATAATAATAATAAGGCTGTGCTTGAAGATGCAACCTGCAGCGGTTCCTTAGCTGGCGTTAGTGCAGCTAAAATTACTGTTTTGCAATCTGGACAGCTTGACACTGCAATTTTAAAAAACGCACAAATTTCTAATGATGGTAGCTTTAATAATAAACGATATACTTTCAGTGTATATGGCAAGGGAAGTTCCCCTGATTTAACGTTTAAAATGCGGGTAAAATATATATTAAATGACAATCAATTTACGGGGTCTCAAGTAAAAACGCTACAAACATCTTATCCCCAAACGCCATATACTTTTTCATTTGATGTCCCAGATGGAACCTCCGCTATACAATTTCAGCTACTGTGTGGACAGGACATTGGAACGTATTATTTTGACAACTTTTCAGTTACACAGGAAACATTAAGTAAAAAAGACCTTTCTCAAAATATTAATATTTATCCAAATCCTGTAAGCAACAAACTTTACATTGAAAAAGACGTTTCAGTTGTTGCAGCATCCCTTTATGATATCAATGGAAAAAAAATTAGCTCTTGGGATGGGCAAAAAAATGAATATGACCTTTCCTTTCTAAAAAATGGCATATATTTTATAGAAATCATCACTCAAAATAACCTCTTTTGTACTAGGAGTATCATTAAGAGATAGTAGTTAACCAAAACCAACCAACAGCAACCCAAATGCATAGCATAGTTTATTTTTTTCTTATCGCTTTTTCTTGTGCCGTTTTTGGACAAAACAACAAGCAGCTTAATGTTGTGTTTATTGCAGTTGATGATCTGAAACCAACTATTAGAAGCTTTGGTGATAACCTCGCCGTTACGCCTAATATGGATATGTTGGCAAGAAAATCAAGCGTATTTCTAAATGCTCATACCCAACAAGCTATTTGCAGCCCCTCACGCATAAGTTTACTTACAGGCTTAAGACCAGACAAGACACAAGTCTATGATTTAAAAACCCGAATGCGTGATAAACTCCCCAATGTTGTAACCCTTCCCCAGCATTTTAAACAAATGGGATACACAACTGCAGGTGTCGGTAAAATATTTGATCCCAGAGGCGTTGATCAACAAGCGGATGCAGCCTCCTGGTCACTTCTCTTTAAGCGGGCACATCAGCTCAAATATCCAAGTGCGTGGGGTTCGCCTGTTATGGGATATTATCAAAACAAAGAAATAAAAGCCAATATCAGGGCCTATCTAAAAGAGAACAACATCAAGAGCAGCCAAGCAGCTAAGGCATTAAAAGGGAAGTATAAACCCCCTGTTTCTTCAAGTTCTGCACCGGATGAAGCTTATGTTGACGGTGCTATTGCAGCAGAAGCATTGCGCATGATTGATGACTTGTCTCAAAATTCAAAACCCTTTTTCCTTGCGGTTGGCTTTAAGCGTCCGCATTTGCCTTTTTCTGCTCCACAGCAATATTGGGATTTTTACAAGAAAGAACGCATGCCCCTTGCATCTTTTAGGGCACGCGCTCAAAACACGGGAAAATTGGCTTATCATGGTTCTGGCGAATTACGCTCATACGTTGAAGATGGACGTGAATACACCACAGATGCCAACAACCAATTGGTCTTAGATGAAGACTTTCAACGTGATCTTATACACGGCTATTATGCTTGCGTATCATTCATTGATTTTCAGATTGGTAAAATCGTCAATAAGCTCAAAAAAGATGGGTTGATGGACAACACGATTATTGTGATATGGGGTGACCATGGTTTTCATTTGGGCGATCACCGCTTGTGGAATAAACATTCAAATTTTGAGCAAGCAACACGTTCCCCTTTGATTATTTATAACCCTAAAACAAAGGCTGCTCAAAAAATCATATCGCCAACCGAGTTTATAGATGTTTTCCCCACCTTGGCTGATATGGCGCAAATAGCACCGCCTTCAAATGTTGACGGGACTTCCTTATTGCCTATGATGGTAGGGCAACAACAATCGGTTAAAGACTTTGCTGTAAGCCAATACCCAAGAAACAATAAGATGGGGTATAGTTTTAGAACAGCTGCTCATCGCTACACGCTTTGGATAGACAAGTCTAAAATAGGTCAAAAAATCTCCGATAAAGATATTGTTCAAGAAGAGCTATTCGACTATAGTACCGATCCACTGGAAACAAAAAATCATATTGGGTTGAAAGGATATGCTGCTATTTATGACGAGCTTAAAAAGAAAGCCTTGACTTTCTTATCACCAGCCAAACCACCAAAAGCACAGCCCAAATCACAAGCCAAAAAGGCTAGTGGTGGGATTAAGGATTTAATTTTTGAAAAAGGCTATAATCCGAATCAGGTATATATTGGCGCTACTTTAAATCATAGACAACTCAATACTAAAGTATCAGATCTTTTCCTTCAAGAATTTACTTATTCAACCCCTGAAAACTGCGCCAAGCAAGCGCGAATTCATCCAAAACCAGGCGTTTGGGACTGGAACCTCATTAACGACTATTTAGATTTTGCTGATAAAAACAACATTACGCTGCGCATCCACGGCCCGATAAGCCCGCAAGCCTCGCATTGGGCAAAGACAGACAGTAGAACTAAAAAAGAATTGGAAAAGAACATGGTGGAGTTTTTTACTGCGCTTTGCAAACGCATGAACAAAGAACCCTCTGTCAAGTGGATGGATGTCGTTAATGAAACCATTACTCCTGAGGGTTTTTGGTTTGAAGAAAAACCAGGCGTAACCCTTTGGGAAAACCCTTGGGAACAAATTGGTAGGGATAAAAACGATGTACCCCTTTATATCACAAAAGCATTTGAGATTGCCAATAAGTACGCAACTGAGAAAAGCTTGGTGTTTAACCAACACGGAGGTATGGAACCCAAAATGTGGGATAAAGTAAAAGAGACCATTTTATACCTCAAGGCACAAGGGTATCGGGTTGACGGTTTGGGGTGGCAGGCCCATTTGAGAAGCAATAAACCACTTGCGCTAGACAAAAAACAACTAGACTATTTTGCTTCCCTTATTGATTGGGCGCATCAACACGGACTGGATTTTCACGTCACCGAAATTGATTACCAAATAATGGATTCAAGTATTAATTTGAAATCACTACAAGATCAAGCATCAGCATATTCTAATATTTTAAAAGTTTTATTGTCAAAAAGAAAAAATGGTGTAGTGACTTTTAATACTTGGGGAATGATTGATAAAAATACGGGTAGGCATCATGATAAATTTCGATTCATATTTGATAAAAATAGTAACCCAAAGCCAGCATATTTTGCGCTCAGAGAAGCCGTTGTTAAACCAGATGACAAATTAATATTAAAGTAAATTATGAAACTAAAACTGTTAATTCTATTGATAACCGCTACTGTTTTTGGGCAAAACAGCACATCAATATATTTAAACCCCAACGCTGCTGTTGACAGCCGAGTTGCTGATTTGATGTCTCAAATGACATTGGAAGAAAAAGTAGGTCAAATGTGTCAATATGTGGGATTAGCGTATTTAAAAAAACAAAAGAGAAATAAAAAGGCTTCTGGCGATGTATCTAAGCTGAATAAAGATGCTTTTGCGATGTATGGCTTGTCTGAAAGTGAAATTATACAGGAAATTATTGATGGAAAAATAGGCTCTTTTCTTCATGTTCTTGAGCCCAGTGAGGTTAATTTCTTACAAGATTTTACGTTAAAGTCTAGGCTAAAAATTCCTCTTATTATAGGCATTGATGCCATTCATGGAAACGCTATGGTTAGCGGGACAACTGTCTATCCATCCCCGATATCAATTGCTGCCACGTTTAATAATGATTTTGCTTATGATGTAGCCAAACAAAGTGCTAGGGAAATGAGGGCTACAGGCTCTCAATGGACGTTTATGCCAAATATTGATGTGGCACGTGACCCAAGATGGGGTCGTGTTGGTGAAACTTTTGGAGAAGATCCGTTCTTGGTAGGGGAAATGGGTAAGGCAATGATTCAAGGATTTCAAGGGAATGACTTTGGCGACCCAAACAACGTAATTGCTTGTGCAAAACACATGATTGCTGGCGCCGAACCACTCAACGGACTAAACATTTCACCCATGGATGTTTCGGAAAGAACATTATATGAAATTCATTTGCCTCCCTATAAAAAGGCAATAAATGCAGGTGTCTATTCCATAATGACAGCCCATAACGAACTCAATGGAATTCCTTGCCATATGCACAAGGGTCTTATGACAGATCTGTTTAGAGATAAGTGGGGCTTTGATGGTTTTTATGTAAGTGACTGGTACGATATCAAAAGAATATGGTCGTATCATAAGGTGGCAAGAAACTATAAGGAAGCATCGTTGTTTTCGGTAGCTGCAGGCATGGACATGAATATGCATGGCCCCGAATTTTATGATTTTGTCGTTGCCCTAGTCAAAGAAAAAAAATTATCAATCGACAGAGTTAATGAGGCATGTTCAAAAATATTATATGCAAAATTCCAACTTGGTTTATTTGAAGAGCGATTTGTTGACACTTCCAAAATTGAGGAGAATGTTTTCATTAAAAGTCATTTGAATAAAGCTGAAGAAATAGCTGATAATGCCATTACACTCTTAAAAAATAAGAACGTACTTCCCATCAATAATTCAAACTCAAAACGGATATTGGTTACGGGGCCTAATGCACATAACAATACTACTTTGGGCGATTGGCATTTCGAGCAGCCTGAAGATAACGTGGTGACTATTTTTGAAGGTATACAGGAAATTGGCGAGAAGTATAACCATAACGTAGACTATTACAATTCAGGCATCAAGATTAGAAATATTCAAGATTCGAAAATCAAAGCCACTTCTGAAATGGCTATAAATTATGATCACGTATTTGTTGTTGTTGGCGATAACTCGTTAAGATATACTTGGGAAGGCGGCAAAAGCTTTGAAAAGACGGCAGGAGAAAATAAAGCGAGAAGCTTTTTAGG
The DNA here is from genome assembly GCA_024639165.1 of Flavobacteriaceae bacterium. Taxonomy (GTDB): domain Bacteria; phylum Bacteroidota; class Bacteroidia; order Flavobacteriales; family Flavobacteriaceae; genus UBA7446. The sequence goes on from JAHEIX010000013.1 coordinate 10,343, forward strand.
CCTTCCAGGGAAACAGCTTGATTTAGTTAAATCCATTTATGAAAAAAACAAAAACCTTACTGTAGTTTATGTTAGTGGAAAACCAATTAGTGAACCATGGATAGAAGATAACATTAAATCAATCATTCATGCATGGGAGCCCGGAAGTATGGGTGGCAAATCCTTGGGTAAAATAGTTTTTGGAATGGTTAATCCAAGCGGGAAAATGCCCATTACGACTGCAAGATCAGTAGGCCAACTTGTAATGGTTTACAACCATAAACCCACGAATTATGTACACAAGTATGCTTTTGAGAAAACAAAACCGCTTTACCCATTTGGTTACGGATTAAGCTACACCACCTTTTCAATATCAGCGCCGACACTATCTAAATATTCATGGAACGGGAAGGACACATTAGATGTTGATGTAACTGTTCAAAATACCGGTAATATGGCGGGAGCTGAAACTGTACAGCTGTATATTAGAGATGAATTCAGCAGTGTTACCAGACCTGTTCTTGAATTAAAAGCCTATGATAAAATAATCCTCCAGCCAGGGGAGTCAAAAAATGTTAGGTTTTCATTAACGGCTGAGGCCTTTGCCTATTACAACATTGACATGAAATACCTCGCTGAAAAAGGGGACTTTATTATTTATACCGGAAACTCATCTGCCGCCAAAAGCTTGAAGAAAGCACGTGTTTATCTAACTCATAATATTTATTACAATGAAAAATAATATGCTCATATACCTTTTGATAGTACTATTTAGTTTTACCCTTCAAGCACAAGAAAAAAAACCTAAAAACGTGCTCTTCATCATTGTAGATGATTTGAGACCAGTATTGCCAACATATGGCGCTGATCAAATTGTGGCACCCAACATCACCGCTTTTTCCGAAAATGCGGTGCAGTTTAACAACACCTTTGTTAATATTCCAACTTGTGGTGCCTCAAGAGCAAGCATACTTACAGGCATCAGGCCATCGCGTAATTATTTTATGAAATACACCACCTCCATTAGCAACGACATGCCAGATGCCATTACATTTCCTGGGCTGTTAAAGAATAATGGTTACACGACCATTAGCAATGGTAAAATCTCTCATAATAGAGATGATATGGCACATACATGGTCTGAGATTTGGCGCCCAAAGGGGAAGTTTAATAATCAGGATTACGTGGATCCCAAATCTAGCGAAGCCCTTGAAAAAGAAGGGTTGGCTGGCGTTTATCCATTTGAAAGATTGGACGTCGCTGATGCATCTTACAAAGATGGAAAAATCGCCAATAAGGCCGTTGAAGATTTAAAAAAATTAAAGAAATCGGGTAAGCCGTTTCTATTGGCTGTTGGGTTCCTTAAGCCTCACTTGCCATTTAATGCACCTAGCAAATATTGGGACTATTATGATGATGAAGATATCCAACTTCCTGTTAATAATACCTTTCCTAAAAACGGGCCAAAATCTGCAGGAAATTGGTATGAAATGGTCAAGTACAAGGGCATTCCAAAAAATAACGGTAATGATGCTAAAAATGCCGCTTCATTCACCCTTAAAGAAGACTTTGCAAAACAACTTATTCATGGCTATTATGCTTGTGTGAGCTATACAGATGCACAAATAGGCAAGGTGTTGGACACATTAGATGAGTTGGGATTAAGTGACGATACCATAGTCGTTTTTACCAGTGATCATGGCTTTAGTCTCATGGAGCATAACAGGTGGTCTAAGCACAATCTTTTTAATGTCGAAAACAGGGTTCCGTTGATGATACGCGTCCCTGGTTTAACCCAAAAAGCACAATCACAAAGCTATGTGGAGTTGATTGATTTATATCCAACCATAGCCGAGCTTGTTGGATTCGAAACACCCGAAAGTGTTGAGGGAACCTCTTTAGTAAAAAATCTAAAAGACCCTAGCTTGATTTCTAAAACAGTAGGATATTCAAGAATTTGGAATGGTGATATGGTTGTTTCTCCCAACTATTTGTACGCTGAATGGCGCAGGAGTGAAGAAGGGAATGTTTATGACAACATGCTTTACGACCTAAAAGCTGATTCTTTAGAAATGTACAATATTGCAGATCAGCCCAAGTATAGAAAACTCGTCGACAGTCTGAGCCAACAAATCAAATTTAAAACAGTTCAATAATATGAAAACGACCATTCACCTTCTACTTTGTGTGTTGATATCCTTTGTTGCCCAAGCGCAAAAAAAGCAACCCAATATTGTTTTTATTATGTCTGATGATCACGCCGTGAGCGCCGTGAGTGCTTACAATGACTGGCTTGCAGCATTGGCACCAACACCCAACATTGATCGTATTGCAAATGAGGGCATGTTGATGCACGCTACCTATAACACAAACAGTATTTGTGGTCCAAGTAGGGCTGCAATACTGACCGGTAAGTACAGCCACGTCAATGGATTCTTCAAAAATGAAAAGGGAGGCGATTTTGATGCTTCTCAGCAAACTTTTCCAAAGCTGCTCCAAAAAGCAGGGTATCAAACAGCCGTTATTGGTAAATGGCATTTAGGTACAGCACCCACTGGGTTTGATTATTCAAAAGTCATGGTCAATCACGGAGGGCAAGGAACGTATTACAATACAGTTTTTGTAGAAAATGGCACAAAGAAGATTGAAGAAACCACACGTCACTCAACAGCGCAAGTTGCACACGATGCCTTGAAATGGCTTAATGAAACAAGGGATAAAGACAAGCCTTTTATGCTAATGTATCAGTTTAAAGCGCCGCATCGACCTTGGACACCAAACCCAAAGTTTAATGATTTATATACCGAAGATTTCCCTCACCATGAAACCTTTAATGATGATTATGAAGGTCGCTTAGCAGCTTCCAACAATAAGCTGGAGATTGAGAACCATATGAATAGAAAAGACCTTAAGGTTCCAGCGCCTGAAGGATTAACAAAAAGACAATTGGGCCGTTACCTGCGCTATGGTAATAATGGTGAGTTTTGGACACCTCACGACAGCCTTCAAGGTGCAGCTTTGAAAAACTGGAAGTATCAACGCTATATAAAAGACTATTTGCGATGTGTTGCGGGAGTAGATGAAGCCGTTGGGCAAATGCTTGACTACCTCAAAGCAAATGGTTTGGATGAAAATACCATAGTGGTCTACACCTCTGACCAAGGCTTTTATTTAGGTGAGCATGGCTGGTTTGACAAACGCTGGATGTATGAACCTTCGTTCCGCATGCCTTTTATGGTCAAATACCCAAAAAAAATTAAGGCAGGTACACACAACAAGGAGTTGTTGTTGAATATTGACTTTGCACCCACACTACTGGATTTGGCAGGTGTTTCGATACCCAAAGACATTCAAGGAGAGAGCTTTAAAAAACAACTTTATGGAAAAAGATATAAAGGAAGAGATGCTGTTTACTATCACTATTATGAATATCCTTTTTGGCACAAAGTTCAGCCTCACTATGGTGTAAGTACGGGTAAGTATAAGCTGATACACTTCTATTATGACATGGATGAATGGGAGCTTTTTGACCTGGAAAACGACAAAAACGAAATGAATAATTTGTATGGGAAGCCAGGCTATGAACAAATAACAGCCAACCTTAAGCAAAAAATAAAATCGCTGCAAAAACAATACAAAGACGACATGTCACTTGAAGAAATGCGCGCCATGACTGATGTAGTGGTGAAGCGTATATACAGCGAAAGAACCAATTAGAAACAAAAGATTTTATGTCAAATCGTCTTTTTTTTTTGGCGCTACTTTCGTTTTGCTTGACTATGACCCAAGCCCAAGACGCAAAAAAAACCAAAGTTTTTTTGCTTGCAGGGCAGTCTAATATGGATGGGCGTGGCGCTGCTGAAAAACTTACAATAGATGAGCGAAAGCAATTAGCATTTGCACAAAAACGAATCCATTTTTATTATAAAGGAACGGTTGGCAACGGAAATGTTCCTTTAATTGTGGATGGCCCTTTGGATGTTACTAATCCTTGGCCTTTTGTAAAAAAGAAATTTAGACTTGACCAATGCTTTGGTCCTGAATTGTTTTTTGGCATGACGCTTTCTAAAGCTTACCCTGAAGAGAAGTTTTTATTTATTAAGCGCTCTCAAGGAGGTACATCACTCTATGGGGCATGGAATCCAAACTGGAACCAAGAAAAAGCAAGGCTTATAGGAGATGAAAATAAACCAAAACTTTTTGAGGATTTTATTGCGACAACAGATGCACAACTTGCCAAATTACCCCCCAATAGCTTTGAAATTGTTGGCATGCTGTGGGTGCAAGGTGAATCTGACAATGGTCCTATGCCCTCAGGCACATATGGACAAAATATCGCTACACTTATCCAAAAAGTAAGAGATTATTATGGCGTTCCATATATGCCTTTTCTTATGTTAGGAGTGGGTAACGATAAAGTGGTTAAAGGCATGAGGGATACAAGTAAAAAAGGGTTAAACGTTTCGCTGGTTCTAAAAAGCAACAACCCCAAGGCAACAAACTACACTCCTATCTACACGCATAATTGGAATGGAAAGCCGGCAGGCCATTATAATTATACTGGGATGAAAAAAATAGGAAATATGTTTTTTGATACCTATCAAAAATATTATGCTAACTTTATAGATAGATGAAAGGTATTTTAAGCGGTATAGGAGTTGTTTTATTGACGTTTTCTTTTGCTAATGCCCAAAGCAAACAACCCAATATCATTTGGCTTGTTAGTGAAGATCAATCGCCTAAATTTTTTCCTATGTATGGTGACGATACCGTTTCCTTACCTCACCTTTCACAATTGGCTGAAGACAGTGTTATTTATGACAATATGCATGCAACGACGCCTGTTTGTTCTCCGGCGCGAAGTGCCATAATTACGGGTATGTATCCGACCACCTTGGGTACTCATAATATGCGGACCTACAACGAAGGGCGTGACAGTAATCAGCCCCAATTAGGCATTCCGAGCTATTCGCCAAAATTCCCGGATTATATACGTCCTTTCACCGCTTATATGCGAGAAGCTGGATATTATTGCACCAACAGCAATAAACAAGATTATAACTTTAAGATTAGTGACGATGCTTGGGACCAAACCTGCCGTTACTGTGCCGGTGAGCAAAAAGCGAACATCCACTGGCGTAACCGCGCTGAGGGACAACCCTTTTTTGCGGTATTTAATTTTCAAATCACGCACGAGTCACAAATTTGGGCACAACACAACAATAAGCGATATGTAACGCCAGAGGAGGTGAATAATATTCCACCCTATTTTCCAGAAGATCCGATTATTAGAGAAGATATGGCCATCAACTACAGTAATTTGGTGCGCATGGATAAAGAGATAGGTGCCATTATAAACGAATTAAAAGCACAAGGCTTATATGACAACTCCTATATCTTTTTTTACAGTGACCATGGCGGACCCTTCCCCAGACACAAACGTGCTATTTATGATTCGGGTGTAAAAGTGCCACTGATGATTAAATTACCAAAAAACGCCAAGGCTGGCAAACGTAACGACGACTTATGGAGTTTTGTGGATTTGGCACCAACTGTATTGCAGCTGGCACATATTCCCCTCCCAGACTACCTTCAGGGCATGTCCATTTTAGACAAAGACACCAAGCCCAGAAAATATTTGGTGACGGCTTCTGACAGATTTGACGGCCAAGTAGATCGCATCAGATCCATTAAGACAAAGCGATATAAGCTTATTAAAAACTACAATGTTTCACTACCTCATGCATTGGATGTCAATTATAGAAAAAAGATGCCTATGATGCGTCGATTGATAGCGTTGAATGATAAAGGTCTTTTGAATAAAAACGCACAGCGCTGGTTTGATACCCCAAAACCTGAAATGGAGTTTTACGACCTAAAAAAGGACCCTTTTGAGCTAAACAACTTGGCTGATAAGGCGTCTTACAACACTAAGCTACGTCAGTTCAATAGCCTGCTTGAAGCATGGATTAGCGACACAGGTGATTTGGGTAACGTACCCGAACAAGAGATTATTGAGTATTCAATCAATTGATATAACCTAATTCTTCATAACCTTAAACGTGGTTGTGTGGTGGTCAGTTGTAATCCGTAGCACATAGTTTCCTTTACTCAAATAGGATATAGGTATTCGGTGATTTTGCCCTAAGGTTTGTTTTTTTGCATAGTAAACAATTTGACCGCTGGTATTGTATATTTTCAATGAAGCATCAATCGACTGCGGTATTTTTAATACGACATGATCATCAGCTGGATTGGGATAGACCAATATTTGCGCCAATATTTTATCATCAACGCTCAAGGCTGAAGGGTCCAACGAGGCAGCCCAAAGCCCCCGTCCATAAGTAGCTGCATATACCTTGTTCGTATTGTAGTTTACTTCCAACTCGTATATTCTTACGTTTGGCAGGTTGTCCGAAAACGCTACCCACGTATTTCTGTCATCAGCATCATTGTAAAATACACCATAGTTCATACCTAGAATCAAGTCTTCTCCATAAAAAGACAAGGCATTTGCTGAAAAGCTGGGTAGGCTATTGTTGATAATTTGCCAGTTGCTTCCGCCGTCGCTAGAAAGGAGTACCTTATTGCTTCCAGAAACTGCCAATGCCAGCATGTTGGGATTGTCTTTATTGATGGTAATGGCGTTGATACTACCTGTGTTTTCCGGAAGGGTAACAGCTGTCCAGTCTGTAAGCCCTCCATCTGTCGTTTTATAAAACAAATTATTAACAGCCAAATACATGATATCACTGTTGTTAGGTGCAATTTTAAAATGATCAATATTACTATCAAATTGTTGTGAAATGGCATTCCAGCCTAAGCCTAAGCCTAAGGCTTGCGCATAAACAACATCATAGGCTACATATAACTTATCTGAAATCAAGGGGTCTTGTTCAAACGGCACAACCCAGTTGGCACCATTATCACTTCCAGCTTTTCCAGCTGGGGATGTAAGGCCAAAGGCTGTATCTCCTTGGTTAGAACTGTAATAAAGGGAGCCGTACTGAGATGTCCCATAGAGTGTGTTGCTGTCATCTTTATCGACAAAGGTTTCCATACCATCTGCGCCAAGCCAATCTTTCCACACACCGCCAACAAGAACCGAAGTTCCATTGTCTTGTGATCCACCGCTTACGATTTCAGAAGCACCGCCATAAACACCAATCTTATAGAACTGACGTACGCCAATTCCTGTTGAAAGGTCTTCATAATAGTTGGCTGAAATAGTATTTGGATCTGCTGCCTTATATACACCGCCATCAGAACCTACAAAAAGATTGCCGTTTACATACTCGATAATATCTATGTCTGCATGACAATAGCCAATATTTTCATTAGCCGCATTTCCAGGGACCCATTGGGAAGAAATAGAAAAGTTTTCGCCACCGTCAGTTGATCTCCATGATAAAATTCCAGCCATATACACGATGTCCGCATTATTAGGATCTACGGTTATGTCCATATCTCGAGGCGCTTGACCTCTATTATCATCAGCTTGGGAAGAGTAACCAAAATAGTTTTTGTCAGTATGGTCTAATTTTGAAAAAGTCTGTCCATTGTCATTAGAAATATAGAGTCCGTTGAAAATGCTGTTTTTTTCTTCTAGTATATATATTTTAGATGGATCTTGAGCCGATACTCCCATCATTTTGGCATCTCCAGAAAAAGCACCATTGAGGAGTGAATTTTTAGCTTCAAAGCCTTCAAAAAAGAGTATATTATCAGAAGCATCTTTTAGTGTGATATCGTCTAGTGTTAGGCCTCTTCCCCAATTTGATAGCGCAGTAAAAGCAATTTGAAAAGTGCTAGAATTGTTGGTTACAGTTGAGAGGTCAAGAAGAACGTCTGTCCAGCTAGCAGCTTCAGTGGTATAAGAGCTAAGTGTTGTCCAGCTTTGGGATGTATTTGTTCTATAGGATACTGTAAGTTCTTCCACGTCTCCTTCGTAATTTGCATTGGTGTATGAAAAAGAAAGGCTAGGGTTTACTACAGCACTTAAATCAATTTGTTTTGAAATGAGTCTCGCACTATAGTTTTCAAAGGTTCCACTGAAATAAAGACCCAAGCCATTTCCTGTTTTTGGTGAAACTGTATTGTTTTGATTGGTGTTTGCATAAACCCACTCATGATCCCCCTTTATCATCTCTTGCGTCCAGTTAACCCCACCTATGCTTAAATCGGGTTTGCTGAGAGGTGAAAAACTCACTCCGTTATCGGTAGATTTGTAAAAGTTATTACCTGTGGCATATACTTCATTGGTGTTTCCGGGCTTAAACTCAATATCATACCCATTATTGGATTCGCTGTGAATTTTACTCCAACTTACGCCGCCATTGGTTGATCGAAAAACCCCTTCATTTTCAACACTTGCATACATGATGTCTGTGTTTTCGGGCTTGATAAGTATTTTATTTACCCTGTCATATGTGCTACTACCCATACTGCTGCTGCCATTGAGTAATGTCCAAGATGCCCCACCATCTGTTGATTTGAATATTCTACCTTCGGTGCTTCCCCAAAAGTAGGTGTTGCTGTTGTTTGGCGCTAGCGCAAGGCTATAGACATCAATATTAGACATATTATCTGTTAAGCAGCTCCAATTTTGCCCACCATCTGTTGTCTTCCAGATGCCACCTGTGGGACTTCCGGCGATAAAATGAGTTGTATTTTCAAATGCCAAAGAAGTAATTCTACCCACGCCAGGATTCCATCCAGAAGTACCATTTTTATAGGTAGGACCAAGGTCATTCCAAGCGGCGGTTTGTTGCACTACTCCAGAACGTGTAGAAATATTACGGCTTTTATTGTAACGGTGTAACTCCTCTAGGTACACGCTATTTGGCGTTAATATGTTTTGTTCATCCGCCTCCATTTTTGCACCATATAGCCAACGTTGGTAAAACTTATAATCGTTATTGTCGGTTCCTACTTTTTTAAAATAGCGGTTGGTAGCTTGTTCAATTTTTTCAAGAGAGGTTTCTCCGTCTCGAAGTAATTCCAGGTAAGGTTGGCTTTCTGCAAATTGGAATGTTAATAAGGCTATTATGGGGAGATAATATAGAAACCGCATTTTAGTTAGGTTAAAATTAATCTAATGTAATTTTTTTTTTTTTTAGAATTTACATATTTTTAAACTAAAAAAATTACCTTTAGGAAACAAATACACACTATACTTTAACCCGTGTGGACTGGGTTTTATAATATAGTCGCGGGTGGAGAGAACGCACCCGGATCAATCTTTACGATAAGTTTAACGCCGTAAAAGTTAGAAATTATGGACGATAAAATTATAGTAGCACTCGAGCCCAATCAAGGACATGCCTTGGCCATGCTCGCAGAACTTGCAGAAGAAAAGAAATAAGCATTACGTTTATTTATACCCAAAAACGGCTCAAAGGAGCCGTTTTTTATTTACAGCGAAAGCGATAACGTAGCTATTAGTTTTTTGTTAACGGCTTAATACGATATATCCCCTCAAATTCAACAGCGATGTGGATGTAGCCATAAGGACCTATAATAACATCACGTACACGCCCAATATCAGCTGCAACTTTTTCCCGCTCCACCACGTTGTTTTCACGAATTGTGAGGCGTTCCAAGTACGATTTTTTTAGTGATCCAGCCAGTATGCTTCCTTTCCAATTTGGATATTTATCGGAGGTTATAAAAGCCATTCCCGATGCAGCTATTGAAGGCACCCAATAGTAGAAAGGCTGCTCCATCCCTGGGAGTGAACGATTTTTGGTGATGGTCGTTCCCGAATAATTTTTGCCATATGTAATCTTAGGCCAGCCATAGTTTTTGCCAGCTTCAATAATATTAATTTCATCGCCACCTCGTGGTCCGTGTTCGTGTGCCCAAATAGCACCCGTTTCAGGGTGAATTACCATCCCTTGGGGGTTACGGTGTCCGTATGAATATATGGCTTCTTTAGCAGCTTCCACTCCTACAAAAGGATTGTCCTCGGGAATACTCCCGTCATCGTGTAGCCGGTATATTTTGCCGTTATCTTTTGTAATGTCTTGGGGGTTTATATCTCGCTCGCCTCTGTCACCTATAGAGAAATACAGGTATCCATCTGCATCAAATACGATACGTGAACCAAAGTGCACCCCTTTTTTGGTGTCGGGCATAGCCTTGTACAGTAGTTTTACATCAGAAAGTGCGTTTCCTTTTAATGTAGCGGTATACAAGCCTGTGTTTCCTGCAGAGGCATCTTCATTAGCGGTTGCCATAGTAAAATAGATGCTGTTATTCTGCTCAAAATCGGGATGTAAGGCAATGCCCATCAAACCACCCTGACCTCGAACATAAGGAGTAGGTAAGCCAGAAATTTCATGCTTTTTGCCGTATTGAAAGCGTATTAGCTTCCCTTCTTTTTCTGTATACAATAAGCTGCCATTGGGTAGAAACACCATGCCCCAGGGCACTTCAACATCAGGCACCACAAGTTCTATAGTGTATGAAGCAGTTTCAGGAGTTTTTAAGGGAGGTATATTTTCTTTTTGTGCACAAGAAGACTGGCTAAGTACTAAAGTCACACATGCCAATATGATGATATTTCTTTTCATGGGGTAAATTTAGATTTATATCCAAATATACCAAATCTATAACTGCACTTGAACACGAGCAAAGGCTTGACGCATGGCAGCAGGCTCAAAATAGCGTCCGCTAAAGGCATTGATACGAATGTTGTCATAATAGCTTGTATTGGCAATATTACGAATTCCAACTGTCCAAGTTGTTAGGCCCCATTTACGTTGTGCATACAGGTCTGCTGTCCAAAATTTTGGAACTTCGACACGGTTTTTTGAATCGGCATAACGCTTGCCTACATGTCGCACGTTACATGCCACCGTAGTCATTCCAAATAAGTGGTTTAGAGCTGTGCTAAATTGACTTTTTGGTACGTTAGGCAGGTCATTTCCGTCTTGAGTTTTAAATGTTCCGTGACTATAGTTGAGTTTTAGTGTGGCAGTTTTGGACATGCGTAAGTTAGCAGTAGCCTCAATTCCTTTTCTGTCTACACGGCCGATATTTCTAAAAAAATCTTGCCCCGGAAAAGTGCTAAGCTCGTAAGATAAAATTTCATCTTGTGTTGTTGTTGTATACAGCACAAGAGAAGCATCAATTTTTTTTGCTTTAAGGAGCATACCCACTTCTATTTCTTGTGATTTTTGAGGTGTTAACTTGTCGTTAAATCCAGTTTCCCCTGTCGGATTTGCAGACAATTCATTGAGTGATGGTGTCTCAAAACCTGTTCCCCAACGGATATAACTACTGAGGCTGGGGGAGAGGCTATAAAATGCTGCCAGCGAAGGTGAGTAGGCAGTTAGCCTTTTTTTATCTGAGTTACTACCCATATAATCAGCAAGTTGAATACGATGAGTGTCGGCACGAAGTGAGCCACGAAGTCGCCAATCCCTGAAGGTTAATTCAACAATTCCATAGGCGCCAAGTGTGTAAAAACGCTCGCTTTGGTCTAGTGTAGTGGCTCCTCTTTCTCCTAAGATGTTTTTAAATCTTTTTCTTCCGTCTCTCTGAGCTGCAGCTTCAACGCCATATTGCCATAACCATTGCTTACTACGTCCGTCTTTCTGCATGCCAAAACCATAGTAACTACGACCCAAATCAATTTGCCCTCCAAATTCAAAAGGCAGTTTCGCAGCTAGGTTGCGCTTGGCTAAAAAGCCATAAGTAGTCCATTTTTTGTTTTGCCAACGGGCTGTCAATTGATGCTGTTTGACCTTTTCGCCTGCTTTGTGGTCTAAGTTCCGCTGTCTTGCCTGACTGCGATTTTCTCTTACTTCAGCGGCGGTGAGTCCACCAGCATCCAAAGCCAAAGGACTATTGAAATAATTATAAGTAACAGTGAGTTTGTCTCCATTGGTATTTATAAACGTATTGGACAGGTTTATAAGGCTGTTTTCATAACCACTCCAATGTCGATAGCCGTGGTATTTTTTGTGTTCAGCAACCGCGCGAAAAAGATTCTTTTCATTCTTGGAACCATAGCTGCCAACCAAGTGTTGGCTGCCGAAGTCGCCATAGGTGGCGGTAAGTGTTTTATTGATTTTAATCGGTGAGCTTTTGAGCATGATAACACCTCCAGATGCATTGCCATATAGCCCACTAGAAACACCCCGAATAACTTCAATTGTTCCCAAGGACGACAATGGAATGTGGTCCAGTTGGGTTTGGCCATCGGGTGTCGTCATGGGGATGCCATCCCATAAAACCTTAATGCCGCGGATACCAAAAGTGGCGCGTGTACCAAATCCACGAATTGAGATTCGTGTGTCTTGACTAAAATTTTGCTGACTGCTGACAAATAAACTGGGTACGCCTTGTAATAGCTCCCCTATATCTTGTTTTAGCATTAAGCTGTCTTGCGCAATATCTGTTTGACTTATGGGTTGAATACTGCTCTGTATTCGTTGTGCACGTAAAATCACTTCTGCTAACTGTTGCACTTGCGCATGGCTGAGCGCTGAACAAAGCATTATAAAGCATAAAGCCCTATACATCTTTAGTGTAAAGATCAATTAAGCCTGCTGGTGTGTCAACGTATATGGATCTCGCATCCCTTTTGACCTCTAGAATGATTTCATCAACTATTGGAATTAAAGCAATTTTCTGCCCAACGGAAACTTCTATGGTTGCCTGAGCCGTATGCTCATTAATAGCTACAACGGAACCAATAGCTCCCAAGTTCTTGTCTATAACATCAAAACCAATGATTTCGTGGTAATAGAATTTTTTTCCAGTAAGTTTAGGAAGCTTAGTTAGTGGCAAATACGCCTTAGACTTAAGTATTAGATTGGCATCCTCTTCATTGTCGACATCCTCCAAGCGAAGACGCAATAGCCCAGGCTTGTGCATGGAACACTTCTCAATAAAAAAAGGGATAAGCGCATTGTTTTGAGCGATAAAAAGACTATCAAGAGACTGATATGCCTCTGGCTCGTCAGTATCTAGCTTTAGGAGTACTTCCCCTTTAAAACTGTATTTACCGACAACTGTTCCAAGAAAAAAACAGTCTTCGAAACGCATGTGTTGGTGTTATTCTGACTTCTCGTCAGCTTCTTCCGCGACAGCTTCAGGTGCAGCCTCTTCAGCAGCAGCTTCAGGTGCAGCCTCTTCCGCAGCAGCTTCAGGTGCAGCTTCTTCCGCAGCAGCTTCAGGTGCAGCTTCTTCCGCAACAGCTTCTGGTGCAGTCTCTTCCGCAGCAGCTTCAGGTGCAGCTTCTTCCGCAGCAGCTTCAGGTGCAGCCTCTTCCGCAGCAGCAGCTTCTTCCGCCGCAACAGCGGCTTCTTGTGCTGCTATTGCAGCCTCTGCATCAGCCTTACGCTTTTCGCTAACTTCTTTTTCAGCAGCAATCATTTTTGCTTTTTCGTCGGCTTTAGCTTTGGAAAGTTTTTCAATATTAACATTGTTACGTGATGATTTGTCAGCTAACCATGCTTCAAATTTTGTTTCAACGTCTTCTTCTTTAAGTGCACCCTTGTGAACACCATTAACGAGGTGATTTTTCAACATAGCACCTACTTCAGATAGCAAGTTACGAGCCGTGTCTGTTGGTTGTGCTCCATTTTGAAGCCAATGAACAGCGCTGTCAACGTCGATTTTTAATGTTGCTGGGTTGGTGTTGGGGTTGTAAGTACCTAATTTTTCAAGGTAGCGACCATCTCGCTTTGAACGTGCATCTGCTGCAACTACCCAATAGAAGGGCTTTCCTTTTTTACCGTGTCTTTGAAGGCGAATTTTTACTGACATATCAAATTAAATTTTTGGGTGCAAAACCCTGGTTATTAATGCGAGGCAAATCTACACTATTTTTTGATTTTACCAAACGTTAATAACTTCATATTCATTGAGGTATATTTTACATGTGAACTTCACTAAATTAGTTGACTAATCTGTTAGCATGTTTTTAGTCTTTGATACCGAAACCACAGGCTTGCCCAAACGCTGGAATGCGCCTATTTCTGATCATGAAAATTGGCCACGATGTGTTCAGATTGCATGGCAACTTCACGATGACTTTGGAGTCTGTATTGAACACAAAGATTATATTGTTTCTCCTGAAGGCTTTGATATCCCATATGAATCAGAACAAATACACGGGATTAGCACAGCACTAGCGACCAAAGAGGGAAGTGCTATAAATTCAATCTTAGCTGATTTTACGGCTGCATTGGCCAAATCCAAATATATCATTGGCCATAACGTCAAATTTGATATCAATATTATCGGAGCAGAGCTAGACCGTCTTGGCTTGGATACTTCCATAACTACCACACCCATTCTTGATACTTGTACAGAGCATACCGCTACACTATGTAGAATTCCAGGGGGAAGGGGTGGAAAATTCAAACTCCCAACGCTTTCAGAACTCTACAAAAATTTATTTGATGATGATTTTGATCAAGCCCATAATGCCACGGCAGATGTAGAGGCTACAGCGCGTACTTTTTTCGAATTGCTGCGCCTAAACAAATTTCCCGTAGACCAAGTAACAGCTGGTGAACGCCTTGTTTCACGACTAAATGAAACCTTCAAGGAAACCGTGCCATTAATAGGCTTGTCACACACCAATCTTAAAACAGCATCAGCAAAACTCGTCCAAAACAAGCAAGAGCCTGTGTTAGCCTCAGTTGTTCCGACCGAAGCACCCCTGAGCACTCCTTTTGCACACCTACACACCCTTTCTCAGTTTACAGTTTTACAGTCTACCATACGGGTAAAAGAGCTTGCGGAAACAGCCGATCAAATGGGGATGCCAGCCGTAGCATTGACGGATTTGGGCAATTTGATGGGTGCATTCCATTTTGTGAAATCTGTCAAACAAGTTAACGCTAAGCGCGGTGAAGATGACGACAGACCGCCGCTCAAGCCCATAGTAGGTATTACACTTAATGTGTGTGAAGACCACCTAGATCGCAGTCGCAGAGATAATGGTTACCAGATGGTCTTCCTAGCCAAAAACAAAGCCGGTTATCAAAATTTATCGAAACTATCTTCCTTAGCCTACACCAAAGGCTTCTATTATGTGCCCCGTGTTGATAGAAAATTAATACAAGAGTACAAAGACAACCTTATTGTCCTTACAGGCAATGTCTATGGTGAAGTACCTTCCAAATTACTCAACGTTGGAGAGAAGCAGGCAGCAGATGCACTGTTGTGGTGGAAAGAACAATTTCAAGAGGATCTCTATATTGAAATCATGCGGCACCAACAGGAGGATGAAAACCGCATCAACCCTGTGCTTATTCAATTTTCAAAAAAATACGATGTAAAGCTTGTCGCTACGAACTCTGTATTTTATTTAAAACAAGAGGAAGCCAATGCACATGATATATTGCTGTGTGTTAAGGACGGCGAAAAACAAGCGACGCCTATTGGTCGTGGCCGTGGTTATAGATATGGCCTTCCAAACCAAGAATATTATTTTAAGACGCCAGCACAGATGCAAGAGTTGTTTGCTGATGTGCCACAGGCATTGGAGAGCATTCCGGAGATACTCGATAAAATTACGGCCTTTGATTTGGCAAGAGAAGTATTGCTCCCAAAATTTGATATTCCTGATGCATTTCAGTCTAGTGAAGATGACGCTGATGGTGGGAAAAGGGGCGAAAATGCCTACTTGCGCCACATCACTTATGAAGGCGCTAAGGCTCGCTATGGAAGCTTAAACGATGAACTTACAGAACGCATAGATTTTGAGCTGAGCGTTATTGAGAATACAGGATATCCAGGCTATTTTTTAATTGTACAAGATTTTATTGCTGCTGCAAGAGAAATGGATGTGTCAGTGGGTCCAGGACGTGGATCTGCAGCGGGCTCTGTGGTGGCATATTGTTTAAAGATAACCAATATAGATCCTATTGCGTACGACTTGCTTTTTGAGCGATTCCTAAATCCCGATCGTGTAAGTTTACCTGATATTGATATTGATTTTGATGACGAAGGAAGATCAAAAGTCATTGATTATGTGATTGATAAGTACGGGTCAAACCAAGTGGCGCAAATTATAACTTATGGCACCATGGCAGCCAAATCTTCTATTCGTGATACTGCACGAGTTTTGGATTTGTCATTAAGTGATGCAGATAGAGTGGCCAAGTTGGTGCCAAACATGAAGTTGAAGAAAATTTTCAACCTTGAAGACAAGGCCCTTAAAGAATCCTTACGTGCTGACGACTTTGCTCGTGTTGCGCAATTGAAATCTATTGCTGAGGGAAATGATCTTGAGGCTGAAACCATCAAACAAGCCCAAATACTTGAAGGCTCTTTACGCAATACAGGAACACATGCATGTGGTGTAATCATTACACCCGATGACATTACAGAATTTGTTCCAATTGCTACGGCCAAGGACTCCGATTTGTATGTTACTCAGTTTGATAATTCTGTTGTTGAGGATGCAGGGCTGCTAAAAATGGACTTTTTGGGTTTGAAGACACTGACCCTTATAAAAGACACCGTAAAAATTGTCAAATACCAGCGCAATATTGAGCTGAATCCAGATGAATTCCCCCTTGATGACGCACCTACCTACGCCTTGTTTCAGCGCGGTGAGACCATTGGAGTTTTTCAGTATGAAAGTGCAGGCATGCAAAAATACCTTCGGGATTTAAAACCTAATGTGTTTGAAGATCTGATCGCCATGAATGCCCTATACCGTCCTGGGCCATTGGAATATATCCCGAGTTTTGTTCGGCGGAAGAATGGTCAAGAGGAAATCTCTTACGATTTGCCAGCCATGGAGCAGTTTCTAAAACAAACCTATGGCATTACAGTTTATCAAGAGCAAGTGATGCAGTTGTCTCAAGCACTTGCAGGGTTTACTAAGGGTGAAGCCGACGTGCTGCGTAAGGCAATGGGTAAAAAGATTTTTGCTTTACTGGAGCAATTAAAGCCCAAGTTTCTAAATGGTGGAGAAGAGCGTGGTCATCCAAGAGAAATACTTGAAAAGATATGGAAAGACTGGGAAGCCTTTGCTTCGTATGCCTTTAATAAATCACACTCCACTTGCTATGCTTGGATTGCCTATCAAACGGCTTACCTAAAAGCAAACTACCCCGCAGAATATATGGCAGCGGTATTGTCCAACAACATGAATGATATCAAGCAGGTTAGCTTTTTTATGGAAGAGTGTCGCAGGATGGGCATATTGGTTCTAGGGCCCGATGTGAATGAATCATTCTACAAGTTTACAGTAAACGACAAAGGCGCTATTCGTTTTGGTATGGGTGCTGTTAAGGGAGTTGGACGCGCTGCAGTTGAGACCATAGTAGCACACCGTCAAGAGCAACCGTATACATCTATTTTTGATTTGACACAGCGTATAGACCTTCGAGCAGCGAATAAGAAATCGTTTGAAAGTTTAATACTTGCCGGTGGGCTAGACTCATTATCTGACGCACATAGGTCGCAATATTTTCATCACAATGGAGATGGGGTAACTTTCGTGGAAAAGGCCCTTAAGTACGGCGCACAACACCAAGAAAACGAACAATCTTCGCAGGTGAGCTTGTTTGGTGCCGATGCTGCAGTGACCATCGCAACACCCGAACTTCCTGCTTGTGAGCCTTGGACTGCTTTAAAAGAACTAAAGCAAGAAAAAGAAGTGGTGGGTATTTATATTTCAGCTCACCCACTTGATGATTTTGCGCCCGCGATGAAACATTTTTGTAATGCCAAACTCGGGGTGTTCAATGACATGGATGCTTTGGTTAATAAAGAACTGAGTTTTGGTGGTATGGTTGGAGAAGTTGATCATCGCGTTTCTAAAAACGGGAAAGGTTGGGCCATGTTTATGTTAGAAGATTTTGAAGAGTCTTATCAATTTAAAATCTTTGGGGAGGAGTACCTCAAATACCGGCACTTTTTGGTTGAGGATAATTTTATCCACGTCAAGGCTTCTGTACGAGAAGGATGGCTGAATCGTGAGACAGGGAAAATAGGTGCCCCCAGAATGCAATTCAATGCTTTTCAACTGCTTCAAGACACTTTAACCTCTAGTACGAACAAAATAACGCTCAAACTCGATGTAGCTCATGCCGACGAAAAGCTGGCTTCCTTTTTAGACGAGCTGTTTAAAAAACACAAGGGAGATCAAAAAGTAGATATGACATTCTATGAAACGGAAGATGAGATTAAGTTACATACCATGAGCCGTAAAGTCAAAGTACATGTTGGCGGGGAGCTGTTAGAAGCTTTGGACGCATACCCCGTGGCTTATAAGCTTAACTAACTATTGAAAATACAAATATCTCAATAGCGACTACTGATGCAATATGGTATTGATATGTAAAAAAACAATGTACATTTGAATATCAAAAAATAAATAAGTTATATTATAGCGATTCTTATATATGTAATTTTAGTTTGAATGTTAAATTAATTTTTAACATAATCAGAGTTAAAAGAGATAGACACACTTATTTATTTAAATATGAAATTATTAAGTACAATTATGATTTTAATTTTTGATTTATCCATTAAATAATATGAAAAAAAAACAGTTTAATATTGTTCTTATTACCACAGTTATATTTCTTGTTTTTTCATTTACATTTATATTGAAAAATAATGATCACAAAGAGTGTGACAATATTACTACTTCATTTATTGATGATAGTGGTAAGGAAACTGAAGTCAGAAAACATAATTGCAGAGAGAAATATAACTTTTAGTTAAACAATAAATTAATATATAAAAAATAGAAAGATATGGCACTAGAAATTACAGACGCAACTTTTGATGAAGTTGTTTTAAAATCCAGTCAACCTGTATTGGTTGATTTCTGGGCAGAGTGGTGTGGTCCTTGCCGCATGGTAGGTCCCATTATTGATGAGCTCAGTAATGAATACGAGGGCAAAGCCGTTGTTGGAAAACTAGACGTTGACAACAACCAAGTGTTTGCTGCCAAATTCGGGGTACGAAACATTCCAACCGTACTTTTGTTTAAGAATGGAGAGCTTGTTGACCGTAAGGTAGGAGTTTCGCCAAAGGCTGTTTATGCCACTGCGATCGACCAACAATTATAGTCAATATACTTTTTGCTTTTGTGTATCCGAAAATGCGTGTATATTTGCACGCACCTAACGCAAAAGGTCTGGTAGTTCAGCTGGTTAGAATACATGCCTGTCACGCATGGGGTCGCGGGTTCGAGTCCCGTCCAGACCGCAAAGCTTTAAAGCTTTAAAAATTAAACGCGTTGTGTTGCTTGCAAACAGTTGTTTGCAAGAGGTTCGTAGGAGAACCCATGAGAAGCTTTCCTGTATTGGAGGGCTTTTTTGTTTTTTAGGTAAGCTTGTGAAAATTATAAAACAGCTGCTTGTTGTTCAAACTCAAATATCTTGAGTTGAAAAAAAGAGGCTGATGCCAAAATATGGTCAAAAATATCTGCCGATATTCCTTCGTGATTTTTCCACACTTTATCTGATGTAAAGGCGTAGACCTCCAATGGTATCCCATGTGGGGTAGGGGCCAACTGTCGGCACATCACCGTGAGCTCTTGATTGATATTGGGATGTTGAGATAAATACGTTTGAATATAAGACCTGAACAAGCCTAAATTCGTCAAGTTTCGGCCGTTTAGGGGAATAGATGTATTTGCTTTAGTCGCTTTATTGTGGGCTTCAATTTCATCTTTTTTGCTTTCAACAACGTTTTTAAATCGGTCCAGCTGGGAAACACGCTCTAGCTCTTTTGCATGTAAGAATCGAACAGAGGAGGCTCTTATAAAAATAGGTCGTTTGATGCGACGCCCGTCGGACTCGCTCATCCCACGCCAGTTTTTTACGGAACTTGACAACAGTTTATAGGTAGGAACTGTAGTAATGGTATTGTCAAAATTTCGCACTTTAACGGTAGAAAGATTGATTTCAATAACGTCACCATCTGCCCCATAAGACTCCATAGTAATCCAGTCTCCGATGCGGACCAAGTCATTTGCACTGATCTGAATACTGGCAACAAAGCCCAAAATAGTGTCTTTGAACACCAATAGAATCACTGCTGAAATAGCTCCTAAGCCTGTAAAGAAATACACGAGCTCCTTGCCCGAAAGGATAGAAAGCGCCAACAAAATGCCGATGCCCCACAAGAAAATCATCACGACTTGAATATAGCTGTCAATGGGCTTGTCTTTAAATTGTTTCTGTTTTTGTAACTGTTGTCTAAAGGCCCTTAAAAGACTTCTTATGATAAGGATTGCGATGAGTACTGCATAGACGTCAACAAGAGCTGTAACCCATGCACGGACGGTTTCGTTTCCATTGCTCCAAAACGGAATTGCAGCGTGGAGAAAGAAGTATGGTACAAAGCGCGAAACGTTTTTGGGTAGTTTGTGATCGATAAGCGCATCGTCGATAGTTGTTTTTGTGGCACCCGAAATCCTGTGAGACACATTAACAAGAATAAAACGCGCAATAATGCGTAATACCCATGAGATAAAAAGGAGTAAAAGAGAATTAGCTGTAAAATCAGCCCACCAGGCCCATGTTTCGGACCAATGGTTATTTAGAAGAAAATCGTAAAATGGATGCATTATGCTAAATTATAGATAAATTCGTAAACAAATGTTATATTTAGGCACCCTAATAAAAAAACCCGCACTTCGAAAAGTGCGGGTGTCAAAACAATAACCAATAAAAAATGTTACGACATTACACTATACCTACTCACGAACCGTGCCAAACTAGCACACACCTCCTTTTTTTTACAACTTTATTTTTTATTCTTGCTCTAAATAACGTTAACATATTTGCCCAGAACACTGATAGTTTTGAAATTAAATTAAAAGGAATTGAATATATAGATGATAAAACAGAAGCGTATACTTTTATTGATGCAAACAGCACGAATACAGTTTTAAACTTGACTAGAAATTACAATCATGTTTTTGTTGCGCTAGAAAACGACCCCAGTATCCAATATTCGTATAAAGTTACCGGTGAAACAGATTTACTTCAATGGAAAAATACAGGTCCGGAAATTCACTTGGTTGGTTTAAGTAGGGGCGCCCATGAACTTTTTATTCGTGGTGAACGAAACGGCGTGATCTCGAGTAATGTTTTGCAATATGATATTTTCATCAAAACGCCTTTCTACCTCACTTGGTGGTGTATCTCCATTTTTATAATCCTAGCCCTAGTGATGTTTTATGCTTTTTTGTCGCTTGAAAGTAAACTTCTCGATGAGCGCCGCGATCGAAACCTTGAGGTCACCAATTTAGAGGGCAGAGCGTATCGTGCACAAATGAACCCACATTTTATTTTTAATGCGTTGAATGGCATGCAAAGTGCTATGGTATTAGTTGGGGAAAAAGAGTTTAACGCATATATATCCTCCTTTTCTAAACTTATCCGCGACACCATAGACATGAGCAGTGTAGATAAGATTTCTATAGCAGATGAAATCAAATAAATCACCAACTATGTTAAACTACAAGACCATAGACTGGATGAACAAATTGATTTGGAAATACACGTTGATCCAAAAATTAATCAAAATGAGGTTTTTCTGCCTTGCATGATGTTACAGCCCATTGTAGAAAATGCCATTGTTCATGGTATAGTACCAAAACAGGATACAGGTAAAATAGAAATTGAATTAGCAGTTCAAGATAGGATGCTTTGTATTTGTATTACAGATAACGGTATTGGTCGCGAAGCTGCTGCTGCCCAAAAAGAAAAATATGCCAAATACAAATCCTATGCTACACAAATTATGCGGGACAGGATTGATATTTTTAATTATTACAATCAACAAAAACTAGCCTTCAGTATAGAGGACTTGTTTGATGCTGCTGGAGCTGCAAGTGGAACAAAAGTTACGCTAGCGGTACCCCTTGAATTGAAAACACGTAATTAACTAGCTATCAGGGCTTCGTAAGGTAAACAAGTTTTATAGCCTTTGGTTGCAAAGTAAGCTGTTGTGTCCGCAGCCCCACAAGCCAAAATAAAATCACCCCCCCAAGCACCTAAACTCTTGATGGTTCCAGGATAATCATCAAATACTCTTTTTTGAATGGGTATTGTGTTAATCATAGCGCCAATAAACTTCTCGTGCTTAACCACTTGTTCTTGAAAGTGATCAAGTGTTGAATCCGCCAAAAAGGCTCGTGTGAGTTCATTAACGGTTTCTATTTTATCTGGTGTAAGTATACTGCTATCAAACCCAGCAACTGCCTGTTGACTGTCTTGTTTTTTATTTAGATGTATAAAAAACAATTGATCTTTGAACGAGGGATTGAAATCAACCGGAGTAACATTTGGATGAATCCCATTTGTGCGTTCATACAAAAGAGCACCTTCTGCCGTTGCACAAGCGATGTCATAACCACTACCGCCAAATACGTTTTGAAGTAGTACATAAGGATTTACTTTTGACCACTGAGCCAATAGTGAAACTAGGGTTGAAGAACTCCCCAGTCCCCAGTTGCGCTCAAATTCGAGCGTACTCACAAACATCAGTCCATTGATTTCTGAAAACAGCCTCGTGTTTTCGGTATTTATTGTTTGAAAGAGTTGTTGTAATCGTTGTCCAATATCATCGTTTTGTTGATGTGTGCTAAAGGTGGTTTTATCAAAGCTATTTTCATACCATACTTTTCCATTAACATCAATGCTCTTCCACTCTAATTTACCTGTGGAGGTTTTTATGACCTCTAAAGACTGTCCAAGCTTAGTAGGAAGGGCAAGGGCTTTTGCTCCACCCAACACGGCATATTCTGCAGTTAGTAATATTTTTCCTTTGGCATAAAACTTCATGCGCCACGGAGTTTTTTGAGCAAGTCAGCAACTGTATGGTGCGAAACGGTATGGTCTTTAAAGTGCGCTATTGCCGCTTTTTTTTCTACTTCCGTTGCTTGATGCTGATTTAGGATATTTAAGAGATGCATTTTCATATGCCCTTGTTGGATGCCCGTAGTAACCAAGCTTTTTACAGCTGCAAAATTTTGTGCCAAACCTGCAACAGCTACGATTTGCATGAGTTCTTGTGCATTGGGTGTTCCCATCAGTTCGTGACACCAACGTACCAAGGGGTGAAGTTTGGTCAGCCCGCCCACAGTACCTAGGGCCAACGGAACCCTAAGTGAAAACCTAAAAACCCCATCTTTGATTTCTGCCTTAGAAAGACTTTGGTACTGACCACTTGCTGCCGCATGGGCATGTATGCCTGCGGAAACTGCCCTGAAGTCATTTCCACTGGCCATAACAACGGCGTCTATACCATTCATGATTCCTTTGTTGTGGGTCACTGCTCGGAAGGGTTCAACTACTGCTATTCTTACGGCTTGAACAAACTTCTCGGCAAAAAGCCTACTGTCTTCGGGACTTGCTAATAGTTCATTTACAGGACAGCTAACAGCTGCCTCAACCATACAGTTGGGCACATAGTTTGACAATATGCTCATGACTATCTCAATGGCTTTTTCCTTCTTAGAAAAATCAGCGTGTTTTGCCGCCAATGCCTTCAGTGTGCTACCCAATTGCTCTAAACAAGAATTGATGAAGTTTGCTCCCATGGCATCTTGGGTTTCAAAACGCACATCTAGCTGGTAATAATCTGATATAGCATCACTTTTATCAACTAAGCTAAGTGCTGTAATTCCCCCACCTCGACTACGCATGTTGTGTGTGATCTCATCTGTTGAAGCTAAAAGGACAGCCCGATACTGCTCAAAAAATCTGTTAAGTTTTTGGACATCCCCATGATACATAAAATGCACGTGTCCAACTTTTTCGGTGCCTATTATGGTTGCGTTAAACCCCCCTTTGGTACTCCAAAACTTGGCTGCGTTGGACGCTGCTGCGACTACTGAACTTTCTTCAATAGCCATGGGTATGGTAAGTGTCTTTCCGTTTATGATAAAGTTAGGCGCTACTCCCAATGGCATATAAAAATTGGTTAAAGCGTTTTCAATAAACTCATCGTGGAGCGTTTGTAATGCCTGGTCGCTGTGGTTGTAGTTGTGCAGTACTTCCAATGCCTGACTGGGATTGTGAAACTGTTGACTAATCCAATCTAGTTTTTCAGCCTTGGTTTTTTTGGAAAATCCCGAAACGAATGCACCTTGTCCTTTGCCATTTGTCATATTGCAAAGATACGACTGTTGGGGAAAGTGTAACTTTATATAAAAATCCTATATTAGCTTATTAGCAACTTAGTTTATGGAAGCACAATTTGGCGGTTCCGCCCTTAATCAAAAGACCATTTTAAATCACCCTGTTGGGTTATTTGTTTTATTTTTCACCGAGATGTGGGAGCGTTTTAGTTACTACGGTATGCGTGCCATCTTGGTGTTGTTTCTCACATCCTCCATCATGAATGATGGCTGGGCGTGGTCTAACGAAGAAGCCTTAAAGCTGTATGGGCTATATACAGGATTGGTATATCTTACTCCTATCTTAGGCGGATTCCTCGCCGATAAATTTCTGGGCTATCGAAATGCAACGGTTTTGGGGGCTTTGATTATGACCTTAGGGCATGCCTCCATGGCATTGGAAACCTTTACGAATACCTTTTTCTACCTTGGATTAGTCTTACTGATCATCGGGAATGGTTTTTTCAAACCCAATATTTCTTCCATTGTTGGACAATTATATAAAGATGGCGACAAACGCAAAGACGGTGGCTATACCATTTTTTATATGGGAATTAATGCCGGTGCCTTCTTGGGCATATTACTCTGCGGCTATATAGGTGAAAAAGTCGGCTGGCATCTAGGTTTTGGTTTAGCAGGTATTTTTATGTTTTTTGGCATGTTGCAGTTTTGGTTTGCCCAAAAAATATTTGGCAATATTGGATTAACCCCTAAAAAACTGGCGGAAGTACAGCCAGCCAATAAAGACCAAAACGCAAAGAGCGGCTTTACCAAGGTTGAGATAGACCGCTTGATAGTGATTGTTGTCTTTTCAATATTCACGATCTTCTTCTGGTGGGCATTTGAACAAGCTGGCGGATCCATGACCATATTTGCAAAAGATTTTACCCAACGAACCCTAGTTGGTGATGCTTCCAATATTTTCAAGGTAGCCAATACCATAATTACCCTAGTGCCTATGGTTGTTTTGACCCTAGTGCTTTATAGCTTATTCAGTAAAATGCTCAGCAGTTTTATGCTGTCTAATTTATTCTTGGGCGCAAGCTTTGCGATTATTTGGGGTATTGTTATTTGGATGATTGTACGTGAGTTTTCAGAAACAGCTACTGAAATACCCGCCTCTTGGTTTTCCGTTTTAAATTCACTTTATATTATTTTATTGGCACCGTTATTTTCCAAAATATGGTCTTCTAAATACAACCCTAGCGGACCTATAAAATTTGCTATTGGCCTTATCCTTTTAGGAACGGGGTTTGCCTTCTTGGCTTTTGGTGCTTGGGGTATTCCGTTGGGTGCAGAGCAAGCCAGTGTTAGCATTGTTTGGCTCATCTTGGCATATTTGTTCCATACCATGGGAGAACTCTGTATTTCACCCGTAGGCTTGTCTTACGTGAGTAAGTTGGCACCAATAAAACTAGTGGGTCTTATGTTTGGCTTTTGGTTTGTTTGTAGTGCTGTTGCAAATTATTTGGGTGGAAAAACGGGAAGCTATATCGATAAAATTTCCGAAGCTTATGGCTTGTCGAATTTTTTCCTAATTTTCTTTGTGATCCCTGTTTTGGCAGGAATTTTGATGATCGCTTTAAAACCTATTCTAATTAAAAAAATGCATGGAATTGATTAAAAATAGTATTGCCCTAGTTCTTTTGCTGCTTTCCTTTGGTGTAACCGCCCAAGTCAATTGGTATACCTTTGAAGAGGCTTTTGAAGCTCAGAAAGCAGACCCAAAACCTATTATGGTTGATGCCTATACCGTTTGGTGTGGCCCTTGCAAGTTGTTGGACAAAAACACCTTCGCTAATAAAGACGTTAGTGAATACCTAAACGCCAACTTTTATCCCGTAAAATTTAATGCTGAAGGCAATGAAGTTGTACGCTTCCAAGGCAAAGCCTATGACAACCCAGATTATGACCCCCAGCGGGCCAAGAGCCGCAACAGCGCACATAGTCTTACTCGATACTTAGGCGTTTCTGGTTATCCTACGCTTGTTTTTTTCGATAAAGACGGGAATTATGTCACCCCAGTGGTTGGTTATATAAACCCAAAACAAATAGAAATCTACCTTAAACTGATATATCAACAGGATTATGTAGACTTTAAGAATGCCGACGACTTCACGGCCTATATCAAAGCCTTTAAAAATCAATTTAAGGGATAGCTGCCTTCTGATGCCGTATTGTGAAATGCGATTTTTTTGGCTTTACAAGTTGCTTGCCATCGCGCTACAAACGAGGGATAATTACTTCCATCAGCAATGATTATGGTGGGCCTTATGTACTCAATCACATCATCCAAATGAATCTTAGGACTTTGCCGTAAGAGAACCCTATTGTGCGCTTGAACCCCCTTATAAATGCCCAGACTATCAATCACAAGTAAATCAGTGTAGCTGTTGCTTAGTTGTTGATAACGAATGCTATCTAGACGATTTTCTAATTGAAACCGCAGGGCCAATTGCATCACTTTTTTGGTTTTTTTGCAAAATGTGCAATTGCTATTTCCTTTTCAGCCGTAAGTACTAAACTGTTTTTATACACATGTCCAATAAGTGTTTTTGGTGGAGGTTTCCATTCCAACAACAGGTTTAAATGAAATAATACCGTCAGTACACCCAATAGCCATATCTTCCTAAGTGTGGAATGGTTTAGAAAAACAAATAGGCTAATAATGACCATGCTCAAAAACACCGCATCTATTGATCTGAAAGGTATGCTTTCAATAAAAAAGCGTTCCCATTGCGCAATCCATGTCACGATATGTTGATAGGCATCAAAGATGTGGTTGAGCAAATTATAAGCAGGATATGCAGATGGAACAGAACATAAGCCAACGGAAGCGATAGCCACAGTGATGATAAATCCCAGCAGCGGTACCAGTACCAAATTGCTAACCCAAAATAGGAGTGGGAATTGGTTGAAGTAGTAGAGGCTTAGGGGCAAAATCGCAAGTTGAGCAATACAGCCTACTCCAAAAAGATCAGCGAGGTAGCGTACAGACCAATGTTTCTTTATAAAAAGATGTTGCCAACGGGGCATCATCCAAACTATTCCAAAAACGGCTGCATAGCTCAATTGAAACCCTACATCAAAAATAAATCGGGAGTTGACAAAGAGTAATATGACAAAACTTGCCCAAACTCCTTGAATACTAGCGTTTTTACGTGCTAGCACAAGTCCTATTTGCAAAAAGGTAAACATGGTTACAGCTCTGGTAACAGAGGCTGATCCACCAGTGATAAGCACAAAACACCAAAGGAAAAGTAGCGGTAGCAATGCCGCAAGCGCTTTGCCGTATTTCAACCTTTTTAGTGGTCTTACAAAAAACCGCAAAATCATAAGCACTACGCCAATATGAAGTCCAGAAATAGCCAAAAGATGCATAGCGCCAGCTCTTTGATATTGGGCGATTCGTTCTTCGGATAATTCGGCCTTATGGCCAAGTACCAATGCCTTATTGTTTTGGTTAAGCGGTGTATGCTTTAGCTGTGATATCAGTTTTTGTTGCAGTTTATACGCCCAGCGTCTTACACTTGGTTTTGGCGACAAAGCAGCATAAGGAGTTTTGGCTAGGTTGATTTTTCTCACTACACCCTTTCGTTGCATATGAGTTTTAAAATCAAAATCCATAGGGTTCTTTGGTGCTTCAATGGGGAGTAGTTTAGCTCGTACCAACAAGCGATCGCCAACGCTTAAACGCTGTGCTAGCGTTGTTTGAACCAGGATATGCTCACGCAATCGGAGAATTGATTCACAGGAATTGGTTCTCCTTTTTTTATGTTTGAGATTTCCTTCGATAAAATCGGGATTGAGCCAAAAATAGCGTTCACTTTTGGGGTTCGAACTCTGTCGTTTGACTTGTCGTAACCCAATCCGGATGGAAAGACTAAATTTTGGAGTTTTTGTCGTTGTTTTAAATCTCCATCTACCCAAATCTTCTCGAGAGATTCGGATAAAGTAAGGGCTTTATCAATGGCTAGTTCAAGGTTCGAACTACTAAGTGATGGATTTTCAATTTTTGACTGTAGTTCGTCTTTTTGAGTTTCATACTTTTCTTTAAACTTTTTGTAGATGGTATTATCCACCTCACCAAGGGCGTATCGCTCTTCAATGGATTCTATTTTTGTGTTTAGCTCTGTAATTGTTTTTTTAATGGACTTCTTCCTAGTTC
The DNA here is from genome assembly GCA_024639165.1 of Flavobacteriaceae bacterium. GTDB lineage: Bacteria > Bacteroidota > Bacteroidia > Flavobacteriales > Flavobacteriaceae > UBA7446. Next base: position 38,614 of record JAHEIX010000013.1, read on the forward strand.
TTAACTCTTTAGTGATGTTGTCATAAGTATATGTCATCACTTCTTTTATAATATCCTTGTATTTAGGGTCTAATTGATAAGTTTTTAAATCATCAGTAAAGTTATTGTGAAGTGCTTTAGCAGATTTGTTGCAAGAGCACCCTTTAGTTCTACATTTATAGTAATAGAGTCCTTTTTTCTTAACAAGGTATCCAGTCAGTGGCAGTTTACAGCTATCACAGTAGATAAACTGCTTTAAAGGCAGGTTTTCATTGGCTGCTTTATGATGTTTTGGATGATACGTTTCTGCAGAGTTGATCCTTAAAAAGTCTTCTTTTGAAACAAGTGGTTTGTGCTTAGCTTCTATAATTTCACCTGGGAGTATTTTACTTGTTAGCACACCACAGTAAAAAGGATTTTTAAATACCTCACTGAGTCTTCGCTCGTTTATGGTCATACCTAAGGATTGAAGTTTTTCAATAATCTCTACATTGGTATAAATCCCTTTTGCTTTCCAAGCAAAAGCTTTTTTAATAAGCCTACCTTCTTTTGAAGGAACAATCTCCCAGTCCACAGCTTTATGGTATTTCTTTTTATTGATGTATCCAATGGGTGGGTTCCAAAGCCAATAGCCTTTTCGAAGAAGATCGGTCATGGCTGTTATGGTCTTATCTCTTCTAAGCTCATTATCAAATTGGCTAAACATATAAAACAGGTTCTGCTGGAACTTTCCAGCGGCTGAGGTGGTATCAACTTCTTGAGTTACGGCTTTAACTTGTATCCCTTGGGAAAATAGCTCTTGCGAGATCTGCGCTGCACTGCTTCCGGTTCTTGAGAACCTATCGTAAGAGTAAACTATGATATACCCCACAGAGCCACTTTGTCTTACGTATTTGAGCATTCGTTTAAACTCTTTACGCTCATCACTTTTAGCCGACTCATAAGTTCCTCCAAAATAACCTACCACGTGAAGACCATTGGTTTTAGCGTAGTTCTCACAATACCTTTTTTGAGTTTCAAGTGAGGTATTATTGTCGGCCTGCTCTTTGGTAGATACCCTAGTGTAGATAATGGCATTATTGTTTTTACCAAGCTCGTTATTAACTGGTGCAAACTGTTTGAATTTTTCAAGTGTGGTCATAGCGTATAGTTAATGGCTGTTTACAACGATGAGGCAATACGCCTCAAGTGATTTTAAAATTTCATCTATGTTCTCATCTTTCTTGCAGATAATAGAAAGCTTTTGTCTGACCGCTTCTCTTTTCTGCTCAGTTAGTTTTTCATTCTTTAATACATAACGATCCTTTTGGTCCATATCGAGTTATGATTAACTCGGGCTGGATTGTCAGGGACCGGTGTAGTGATACAAAATGGTTCATATTGATGTTATTTTTGAATGAGTGTTATTTTATAGTTTCCACTTGATCTTATATCGATAAGGAGCTTGGATCCTTTTTTGATTTTGTTCTCTAGAATATATCGTGCCAACTTCTCACGAGTCTTATGCTGCTCAGTTACCGTAATGGGCTTTATGCTGTCATTCTCAAAAGCGATAACCACTTCTTTGGGTTTTTTAAACACAACTATATCGCGTATCTGTCTTTCAATGTTATTAAGATAATAAAGGTCCGTTTTCCTTTCATCGTTAAATTCCGAAGCCATTACCCTTGCCATTATCGGAACAAGTGGTATACATATCATGGTACTCTGCATAAACTTGCTCCCTAAATCTAGTATAAGCGCCTGGTCCCCATAATGAATAGCATGTGAGTTACTCTCTGGTGCATATAGAAGCGAATGGGGAAGCTCTCTTTTTGTAAAGGCAGATTTGATCGCATCTGTAAATGGATTGA